>JAFZVB010000013.1 GCA_017618055.1 Clostridia bacterium | reverse complement strand
TACTTTACTTTTTAATATTTATATCTTATTATATGCAACACAAATAGGTGAAAGCCTAAATCCTTCCCCGTGAGGGGCAAAAGTCCAAAAGGAGGTATCGATATATGAATAAGTATGAAATTCTTTATATTATTCGTAACGACATCGAAGACGAAAAAAAGGCAGCAGTCGTAAGCAAATACGAAGCACTTGTTGAAAAACTTGGTGGCAAAGTTGAATCCAAGGACGTTTGGGGAACAAAGAAATATGCATACCCAATCAACAAGCAAAACGAAGGTTACTATGTATTAGTAAACATCGAATGTTCAGTAGAAGCTCAAAACGAAATCGCTCGTCAAATGGGTCTCGATGAAAATGTCGTAAGAACAATGATTACTAGAAAATAGTCAAAAGGAGAAATTATGAACAAAGTTTTTTTAATTGGAAATTTAACAAAAGATCCTGAGTTAACAAAGACACAACAAAACGGAACAGCACTTTGCAAGTTCACACTTGCTATCACTAGAAATTATTCCAAGGATGGAAAACATGAAACAGATTTCCTCCCTATAACAGTCTGGAGAGCACAAGCTGAAAATTGTGCAAAGTTCTTAAAGAAAGGTTCAAAAGCAGCTATTAGTGGAAGTATCCAAACACGTACATATGATTCACCAAATGGTGAACGCCGTTATGTAACAGAAATCGTTGCTGATGAAGTTCAGTTCCTTACAACAAAGAATGAAGATGGTGAAGATGTTATTGCTGATGATGCAGATTTTTCTGATTCACTCGATCCAGTAACAGACGAAGACATCCCATTCTAATGACAACGCATTAAGCGAATTATTATTGGAGAATATAAAATGGAAGAAGAAGTAAAAGAAGGTTTAGTCGAAAAAACTAACGCACCTAGACCATATAATAAAGGTAGAGTATCAAGAAAGAAAGTCTGTATTTTCTGTCAAGATAAGATCGATGAAATCGATTACAAAGATGTAGCTAGATTAAGAAAGTGCATCACAGAAAAGGGCAAGATTAACCCACGCAGAATGACAGGTGTTTGTGCAAAACATCAAAGAGGACTTTCTACAGCAGTTAAGAAAGCTCGTGTTATGGCTTTATTACCATACAGAACTAAATAATTAACAAAATAGTTAGATTATAAGAGCAGGTTTCATACTTGCTCTTTTTTTTGTCCTTTTGTATACTTTTTACTATGGTACATATTGGAAATGATTGGGATGAAATATTGAAGGAAGATTTTAATAGTGAAAGCTATTTATCTTTAAGACAGTTTCTTATAGAAGAGTATAAGAAACATACTGTATATCCAGATATGCACGATCTTTTCAATGCTTTAAAATATACATCATATGAGGATACAAAAGTAGTTATTTTAGGACAGGATCCATACTATAATCCTGGTCAAGCACATGGGCTTTGTTTCTCAGTAAAAGAGGGCGTTCCTGCACCAAAGTCTTTAATTAACATTTTTAAAGAAATCAACGATGACGTGGGTATTCAAAACACATCTCCATACTTAGTAAACTGGGCAAAACAGGGTGTGTTATTATTGAACACAGTAATGAGTGTTAGAGCACATGAACCACAGTCTCACGTAGGGAAGGGCTGGGAAGTGCTTACAGACTCAATTATTAAGAAGTTGAGTGATAAGTCTACACCTGTTGTATTCTTGCTCTGGGGCTCTCCAGCAAGACGTAAGAAGGAATTAATAGATACATCTAAGAATTTGGTATTAGAGTGCGCTCATCCATCTCCATTGTCTGCTTATAATGGATTCTTTGGATGTAAGCATTTTTCAAAAACAAATAACTTCTTACAAGCAAATGGTATGACGCCAATAGATTGGAGAACCTAATATGTCTATTACACAAGAAGAAATTAAAAGAATAAACGAATTATATAAAAAGTCTAAAACTCCAGAAGGTCTAACAAATGATGAACTTGTGGAGCAAAAGATATTAAGACAAAAATATATTCAATCTGTAAGAGCTAATTTTGAGAGTCAATTAAGGGGCTACAAATACGAGCCCCCTAAAGATGATAAATAATTATTTCCCTAAATTATTTCTTATCCTATCTCGCAAAGAGTTAAATTTTCTCCAAATCTTTTCCACCTCATTTTTCTCCATTTCATATTCCTCTGCTAATTTGGCAGTGGTTTCTTGAGATAGTTTTCCAATAATAATATTTATTTCATCTTTTGAAAAATATTTTTCTAACTCCTTCATAAGTATGCTATATAGCATCTTTTCATCCATTTGTTCCTCTGGAGTTAAACTTGTTGTAGCTTGATTATCAATAAGATCAACCTCATTTTCATCATCATTGCTTACAACGGTTGATTGCTCATTTTCAAGGATTCTCCTTCCTTTTCTATCTAAATCTAAAATAGCATTATTAATGCAGGTGGAAGCGAATGTTGAAAACTTTGCACCCCCCTTTGGATCAAAATTTAGGATAGCTTTATCAAATGCTTGGCATGCCGCCTGTTTTGCGTCAGCAGGATCGACATAGGTTGCCTTTTTTATATTGGATATTCCATTGTACCAATTTTCAAACTCTGCCAGAAGTTTACTTCTAAGAATGGTTTGTTCATCACATCCATTTTCTAGTGATTGTATTTTTATAATCATATCTAAAGTTTCTGGTAAATCTAAATCTTTTTTTGTTTTAGGTGGTCCTGGTCTCATCATTTTCTTTGTCTTATCGCCTCATATAATATTATTCCCGTTGCCACAGATGCATTGAGTGAATTGATTTCACCATACTGTGGTATAGTCAGTGTTTCGTCACAAAGCTCTTTTGTAAGCTTTGAAATGCCATCTCCTTCAGATCCAATTACAAATGCAATATTTCCTTTTAAGTTGACAGAAGAAGGAGTTTTTCCGTCAAAATCGGTTGCATAAACCCATACATTGTGTTCTTTTAGCGTTCTTATCGTATCATTGAGATTTGTTACTTTTGCAACCATCATATGCTCTGTTGCACCACATGCAACTTTTACTACAGTATCGTTAACAGTAACACTTCTATGTTTAGGAATTATTATTCCATGAACACCAAAACACTCTGCGCTTCTTATTATAGCACCAAGATTGTGTGGGTCGTTTATTCCATCCAATATAAGAACCATTAGGTCTTCATTTCTTTCTTTAGCAAGGTTTTCTATGTCCTCAACGGTGGAGTATTCAAAGTCTGTAACTGTTGCAGCAACACCTTGGTGGTTGCCTTTCTCACACATTTTATCTAACTTTGCTTTCTCTACATAAGTGACAACTAATTGCTTGTCCTTCATATATTTGTATATATTGGCAAGTCCTGGGTCTTTTAATCCCTTTTGTATAAATACCTTTTCAACCGTTTGTCCAGATCTTAAAGCTTCCTTTACTGGATTTCTCCCATATATTACCATATATACCTCTTATTTATTGGATTCAATTTCAAAAGAAAAATCTAAAACTTCTGCTAGTCTTTCTTTTTGTCCGGTTACAAACAAATATCCAAGCACTGCTTCAAAGCCACTTGCATATCTATATTGTGCTATTTCCGCATGTTTTGCAGATGTTTGTATTTTGCAATTTCTTGCTCTTCTAAAAATATCTGCTTCTTCTTCGTTGAATTTAGGGAGTAATTTTTCAACAGCATCTGCTTGGCTAACTGCTTTTACAACATCTGTTACTTCTTTGTGCAATAATCCTGTTTTTACGTTAGATCCAATAGTTACTCTTGTTCTTACATATAGTGTTTGTACACTATCTCCTATAAAAGCAAGAGACATAGGAAGCATATTAAGTGCCTCTTCTTTGCTAATTGGATTTTCTAAATAGAAATTTGCAACGTTTTTATCTTCCATATATTCACCTTAGATATTCTAACAAAAAGAGTACATTTTTGCAACGAGGGGAGGGATGATGTAAAGTCAAAATTTGACTTTATTCGCATAAAAAGTGATAATCTTTATATATTGAGGAGTAATTATGGGAAAGAAACACATTAAATTATTGCTTGTTATAATGCTCATTGCACTAGTAATGGCATCTTTTTCTGCTTGTGGTTTGCTTAAGCCAAAAACCATAGAAGTTAGTGAAGTGTCTATAGATATAACAAGCGGATTAACAAAAGAAGGCAATACATATTATGCATATGTTGGAGATGATGTAGTATTAACAGCAAACTGGAACAAGAATGCAAACGTTAATATAAAGAAAGAGTGGAAACTATATAAAGGTGATGAAGTTATAGATACTGCAACAAGCAAGGTCTATACATATTCAATTCCAACAGAGTCTCCAGACTTTGAGTCTACATACAAAGCAACATTAAGCATTAATGGCATTGAATCCTCAAATACTGTTTCTTTCAAAGTTAAATATGCTTCTGTAAAAATTGAGAGCATTCAATCTAATGTAAAAATTTATAATGATGTTCTTCAAATGTCTAGATTTGATTACAAGACAGTTAATGCAGAGGTGCATTACAATTCATCAGCAATTAATCCAGAAGTTCCTGTAAGTTTCTCATGGAAGAAGGGAGAAACTGAGGTTAGCACAACAGATACATATTCATTCACTCCAACAGATGGCTGGGCAGATGAAACAACAATTAGCATAACCCTTACACAAGGAGAAGATACTGTAACCAAGACTTTCAAGGTTGTATTAGTAATGCAATATCTAGAAATAAAGGGTGTTGAAATTGAATTCACAGGTGGTACAGGTACAGAACCATTAGCCACTACACAAAACCAAGTAATCCAAAAGGGTGCTGGCCCAGTATATAATGAAGTAACTCTTTCTGCAGTTGTTACACCAGCAGTTGGAACAAATACAGATGCAGAAGTAACCTGGACAATCCGTACAAAAGATGGACCAATAACAGCTACAGAACATGGCAGAGTACTTACATTTAATCCAACATATGGTGAAAACATAGTAACTTGTACAATTCAAAATGTTTCAAGTCATACATTCAATGTAATTGCTATTACAAATACAGACTATACTCAACATGAAGATAAATTAACAAGTACATTTGAATGGGATGGTAATGTATGCAACCATTACTTAACAGACAAATTGGATACTCTATTTTTTGTAAACTATCTATTTGCAAATAGAATAGTAACAAATCAAGATGTTTATTATGCTGATCCAAGTGTAAAAAATGGAAGTGAATTAAATAACACAGCATTCCAAGCATATATGCAGGATGTTGTCGCTATGTTAGATGAAGCTGGACAAGTTGGGTATTCTTATTCTTCAAATAGTTTTAATTTGATTAGCACAGGAGAACATCAATGTGTATTTGGAAATCCAACTCAAACAACAGCAGCAGATGACTCTGTACAAAACTTAATGGATAAGCATTATTCCACATCTACTGCAACAAGAACAACATTGCCTTGTGATTCATTTACTAAGACAATGGAAGTTACAAATAGTAACCAATTATTTAGAGCTTTATCTAATTTTTATAAACCAATAATATCTGATTCCTCATTAACTGCTTTATATAATAAAGCAAGAGATGTCCTTAAAGATATATGTGACGACGATATGACAGACTATGAAAAGGTACTTGCAATCTATGATTGGATAGTAACTGAAGTAAAATATGATACAGTATTATTTGATAGTGATGGTGGTATATCTTATGATGGATATTATCTAGAAGGTGTATTCAATAATCATAAAGCCGTTTGTGATGGTAAAGCTAAAGCTTTCTCACTCCTTTGTGGTATGGAAGGTATTACATCATTAAGAGTGTCAGGTAAGGCAAAACAACCAAGAGGTGGTAGCACTTCTGGACACGCATGGAATAAGGTATTGGTAGATACTCCAAATGAAGCAGGTGAGTATGACGGCATTAAAGATTGGTTTGTTGTAGATACAACATGGGGAGATAGAACAATATCATTTAATGGACAATCTACAGAGAATTTGTCATATACATATTTCTTAATTAAAGATTCAGATATTAGCAATACACATACTCAATCTAGAACAGATTTACCAGTTGCAAATGGAACATTTGATTACTACAAATGCACAATAGTAGAAAGAAATAGCAAGTCTGCTCCATTAAAGGTAACATCTAACACGGAACTTGCAGCAGTACTAGAATATTTCCTTGCAAAGGTTGGTGCAAACCACAAATATGCTATTGAAATTGAAGTTGCAATAACCGGAGTAAGTTCAGATTTATCCTTAGAACATAAGATACAAGAAACAATGAATAATATATTGATATATCAAGATCCAAACGGAAAGAACTTCTCACAATATACTATCTACCATCCATCTCATATGAATAAGGATATGAATGATACGGGAAGAAATGATATCTATCTTTTATATTACTTATTGCCTTAATCTTATATAACATACTATAAATAATAGGAGGATTTTTTGTCCTCCTATTTTTATTGCTTTTAATTATAAATAATTAATCTCTTAGTTCTGGGATTGTTGTAGAGTATACGTTGCTTCCAGAAACTGTATCATAGAGTTTCCATGTTCCATTTGGCCATCCCATATTCTCGTAAAGGAACTTACCACTTCTGAATTGTGTATATGTAACAGATGTTGCTCCGTTTGTTGTAAGCTTGTTAATGTCTAAGTGGTCGTTGTCATCTTGGAAGTTGTATGTGTATGTGCCTTGTGTGTCTGTAACTCTCATTGCAACTCTTGGATAAAGGTTAAGCGTATCACCATATCCAGATGTTGAATCTGTGTAACAAGTTGTTACTGTAGAGGATGCATCTCTAACTGCTGTGATATAACCAAGCATATAATCTCCACCTGCAGAAACATCAACTGAAGTTGATGCATAAGCGAAACACTTGGAAATATAACATCCCTTGGAACATCCTGTAAGACCACCTGCATATGCTTTGCCATCTGCTGTTGTAACTTTTGCTTTTACAGAGTCTATTTGAGAAGCATCTTCTGAATTAAATGTTGCTGCATAAGAGTTTTCAATCTTACCACAGTTAACTGTTGTTGAACTGTTTACACAATCTCCTGCCAAACCACCAGCGTAGGCTTTGTCTGCTGCGTTAGAAAGAACGGTAAACTCTCTTGCGAATGAATTTACGATAGAACCTTCATTGCGTCCTACAAGGCCTCCTACGAAGGCTGCTTGAGATGATGTTCCAGTTATTGTATTTCTTACACTAGTTGTTCCAACTAGAGATGAAGAATTTATTGCTGTATAACGAGAGTATCCAACGAATCCACCAACATATACATCCTTAGAAGATGTTGCGTTTATATTAACAACTTTTCCTGTATCAGATTTTGTATCTGAGAATACTAAGCGAATTGTGTTAAGGGAAGAGGAGTCAGCTCTACCAATTAAACCACCAGCATATACAATACCACTCGAAGATACTTGGATTGCAATACCATCTCCAGTCTCTCCTTGTGAGATATAACCTTGGCTAATTGAACATCTATTTGCTGTGCCTGCGAGTAATCCAACATTTAATCCCTTGTTGGTGCCGTCTTCAATTATAATAGATCCGTTTGCATGCCATGTTGCTGTGAACTCTGTTGTATCTGCATATGCTACAAGACCACCAATTGTTATGGTGTAATCTGCATATGATGTTACAGCAGTGTCTGTTACGTAAATATCTGCATCTAAGTTAACATCTTGGAATATTGCTCCAGTTGTCTTTGCTGCAAATGTAGCGAGGTAGAATCCTTTGTTGGATAATCCTTTAAATATTGTTGCATCATTAGTATCTAATGCAGCAAAGGATATCTCTGCAACTATGTCTATGTGTTTTGCCAAACCTGTAAATTCCTCAAAGAGAGCAACTTTGCTTGTTGTTGGAACATAGTTTGTTAATGAAATAGTAATCTTGTGACTCTTTAATTCTCCACCATCATCCCATTGTCCATCGAACTTGCCACTAAATGGAGCAATCTTAGAAGAGATGATATCAAAGGAAGAACTGTTAAGTGTAATGTCTGCATCTAGAATAATTGTTCCACCGAGTATTTCTTCTACAACTGTCTTTTCACCATCTGTTGAGGTTTCGTCTACAGAGTTAATTGCTGTGATTAAATCATGCCAATCTGATGCAGATGTAATAACTGTCTTCTTATGCCATTTTGCAATGAGAACGGTGTCACTTTTGACTGTGTCAAAAGAAGCATCTCCAATGCCGATGTCGAAGTCAAATGCACTATCTGTCATGTTATACTTTTTGCCATTATATTCAATGGTTCCATTTGCACTTTCTTCGCCATGATACCAGCCTTCAAATTCATATCCATCTTTTGTTGGTGCAGTTGGTTCTACAAGTGTGCTGCTGTATTTAACAACAACTGGATCTACTGCAGTTCCACCATTGCTAATGTAGGTTACTGTATGAGCAGATAATGGATCGTCCTCGATTACTGTGTCTGGTAATTGTGAATACCATTTTGCTTTAAGTGTTAATGTTTTGTCTAAGTTATATACACTTGCCTCTTGGAGCGTACTTTGTACATAGTATTTAATGTCTGGTTTGCTGAAGTCTGAAACACTTGTTGGTCCTTCTGCTGGAATAGAATACATCACACCATTTCTTGTGTAGTATGTGGTGTTGTATGAGTATGAACTGGATGATGTTTGTTGTACATATGAAACCCAGTATGAGAAACGTACTTCTTTGTTGTTACTATCTAGATAGTACCAATATAAGAATTGGTCTGTGGCTTCACCAGCAGCATTTCTACAAGTTGGTACAGGCATTGTTCCTGCTTGTCCAAATGTAGACTCATATGTCTCTTGTGTGCAATAACAGTTTGGATCTGTGTTGTTTAAGTCTAGTGTGTGTGAGTAAGACTTTGCAGAGTAAATGGCTTTAAGAGTAATAGAGGATGTAACCGTGCTAGTTGCAAAACTCCATTGTACATAACTGCCACTTTCTAAATATCCCCAATATCTAAACTCATATCCTGCTTTATATGGGTTCTTAGTTACATCTCCTTTATTAGGATTAGATGCTAATCCGCCATATGGTATGATTTGAGGTTCATACTCTATGCTAGAGCCATCTGTATCAAAAGATACAGTGAATGTTGTAACGGTTGGTGTATCTCCTTGGTCTTCATCACCAGGATCACCACCTGGGGTTACATTGTTAGTTTTGTTACAAGCTACAAATACCACCATCAATAATGAGATGAGAAGTATCATAATTAGTAACAGGATTTTATTCTTTTTCATACGTTTCTCCAGTATGTATTATTTTTAGCTTTTGCTTGCTACATAAACATAAGAGTTCATGAGTGTTTCAATGGAATCTGTGTCTGTAACAGTAATTCCTTTGTTCAAGCTGTTTATATATGTTGCCATATATGATGTTGTAACAGGTAGGGAAGCCTGTGCAGCATCTATGGTAATTCCTTTGTTTGCTACATATGTACTTAATGCATAAGTGAACTTAGAGAGGATATCATCTGCTTGTCTAGAGTCTATTGCAATAACGGAATAACGGAGAGCATCTCCATTTCCAATATTAAGCTTTTCTGCTAGGTTGTTAATGCTTACGTTTTCAACATTTAGAGATGTCTTTTCTTGCTCGTTCATTAAACAAACTACATATTTGTCCGCATTATCTTGAATAATTACACCATATGGCACCGAACCAATTTCACCATTTTTTTGGTAGTATATTTGAATATATACATATTCACAAGTTGGAGCAGAAGCACCTGGGACTATCATGTAGGAGAATAAAGAAACTACTAAAACAGCGAGGATTATAAAGGCAATACATACCAAAGTTAGAGCAATTTTGCTACGTTTCTCTTGCTCTGGTGATTCTATTTCCAATAAACGATTTATTGGGACCTTCTTAATGTTTGAGTAGACATCAGGAGTAATTTTTTCATACTCATGATTCAACCTCTTTTTGAAATCGCTATTTTTCATCTCCTATCTCCTTCTCGTATGCTTTCTTGAGTTTCTTTAATGCGTTATTATATGCCCATAGTACTGTGCCTAGTGGTTTCTTCATCATTTCTGCTATTTCTTTATGCTTAAATCCAGAGATAACATGCAACATAACAATTTGTTGTTCCTCTTCGTTAAGAACTTTCTTTACAAGGTTTACAAGAATTTGGTCTTCTTCCTCTGGCATTGTGTATGTCATAGCTGGTCCAAGAGAAGGATCTTCGAGGTCTGTTGGGACTTCTTTCTTTCTCTTTGCAATCTCGTTTAAAGTTAAATTCTTGGCAATAGTGAACATCCAGGCAAGAGCATTGCCACCTGGTTTGTAAGTATTAATAGCAGAACGGATTCTAATGTAAGTATCCTGCATCATTTCTTCTGCAGTGTAGTAATCATGACAAATGGAATAGACAAAAGAGAAGACACCACGCTTTGTTTCTTTGTAGATTTTTTCGAAAGCGTCTTCATCACCGTGCATTAATTTAGTAAATAAATAATCAAGTTCGGTTCTATCCATAGTATCCTCTATTATATAATATATAAAATTTTTGTACAAGTTATTGGGTGTTTCAAATAAAAACACCCAAAGCACAAGCCTTGAGTGTTCAAATATGGGGTTTTGAAATAAATTATAGACCTATTCTTGTGCAAGGGACGTTCCCTGCGAGAATGTCGCTTATTAAGTACTTGGAGGATGCTATATAAACAGTTGTTCCATTCTTTACAGGTTCCTTGATATATTCAAGTTTTGCCTTTGCTCCATTTGCTCCTTTTCTAGAAGCACCAGAGCAGAATTCTTGCATCTTTGTTATGTTATCTAATAGTTCGTCTACATTGTTTCCTGTGATGGTTTCAACGAGTGTAGAACTATCTTCTGGGTTTGTATAAATACCATTTGAAACTGTGAGAATAAGTAATGTTTTGCATTTTACAAGACAAGCAATTTGAGAAGCTGTCTCGTCATTATCTATGCATTCGATAACTTTCTCTTGGGTGTTTCTGAGGTTGTTTATTTCCCATTTTCTGTTTTCTTCATAACTTACTGCATCATTGTAGTTGATGATAGGAATAGCATTTTGTGCAGGGCAACGCATAATGAAATCATAGAGGTGTTTTCTCTTTTCTTCATCATTAAAATGTTGGTGCTCAACAAGTAGTTGTCTTACAGCGTACTTCTCACTTATGAATTGACGGTAAGCCTTCATTAAGATTGGTTGTCCTTGTGCAGCATAGTCAGTTTTTGCGTCCTCTGAATTGTCATCAAGGTACTTTCCAAATCTGTCATAATAGTCTAATTTGCCAATTTCTACAGCACCAGAAGTTACCCATACCATTCCTGGTTTGAGTTCACGAGAAAGTCTAGAGATAATATTATAGTTAATATTATTACTTTCCCTGTCTATGAGAGCCATAGACCCTATTTTTCCTACTAAGTCTATATCAAAAGCCATAATTTCAAGTGTATAAAATGCCCCAGCCATTTAGACTGGGACAAATTACTAATTTAGGTTAATTATTTGTTCTCAGCCTTTCTTGCGTAGAACTCACGTTTTGCTTTTGCTTCTTCTTCGTTCTTTTCGAAGAGTGAAGTTGCAACACTTGGGTTAATCTTTGCAAGAGATGCATATCTGTTCTCACCTTTTAAGAATTCTTGGTAGTCTCCTGTTGGAACCTTAGAATCTAATGTGAATGGGTTCTTATCTGTTCCCTTTAATGCTGGGTTGTAACGGAAGTTGAGCCAGTATCCACAATCAACTGCCTTCTTTTCTTCGAGTTGAGATTTATCCATTCTGATACCGTGGTTGATACATGGTGCGTATGCTACGATAAGGGATGGTCCATTGTATGCTTCTGCTTCGTTCATTGCTTTAACTACTTGGTTCATATCAGCACCCATTGCTACAGATGCAACATAGACATAACCATAGTCCATTGCAAGTAATGCTAAGTCTTTCTTCTTTGTCTTCTTACCTGTTGCTGCGAATTTAGCAATAGATCCTGTTGGTGTAGACTTGGAAGCTTGACCACCTGTGTTGGAGTAAACTTCTGTATCAAGAACAAGAATATTTACATCTTCGTTTTGTGCGATAACATGGTCTAATCCATTGTAACCAATATCATATGCCCAGCCGTCACCACCGATGATCCAGATTGACTTCTTTACTAAGCAGTCTGCAGCTTTTTGGATGTATAATACATCTGCATTGCCGCTCTTTGCTTCGTCTGCTAATAATGCTTTAACTTTTTCAGCTGCAACTTTGGAAGCTGGTCCATTGTTGAATGCATCTAACCATTCTTGTAATGCTGCCTTGAATGCGTCTGAGATTCCACCGTTTGCAACGAGTGCTTCAGCTTTCTCTTTTACAACGCCTCTTCTTTGCTTATAAGCAATGTGCATTCCATAACCGAATTCTGCATTGTCTTCAAATAATGAGTTAGCCCATGCTGGACCTTCGCCTCTATCATTCTTTGTGTATGGACATGTTGGAGCAGAACCAGAGTAAATTGAAGAACATCCTGTTGCATTAGCAACAACCATTCTGTCACCGAATAATTGTGTAACAAGTTTAACATATGGTGTTTCACCACAGCCTGCACATGCGCCACTGAATTCAAATAATGGTTTCTTGAATTGTGAACCGATAACTGTTGTTTGATTTACTGGAGCTGTTGTTTCCTTTAAGGAAGCTGCATATTCCCAGTTTGCTGCCTCGTCTGCAATTGCTTTTGCTGTTGGAACTGCTGTGAGAGCCTTTTCTTTAGCAATACACATATTTACGCAGTTCATACATCCTGTACAATCGTATGGAGAAACTTGGATTCTGAATTGATATCCCTTTGCAGATGTAGCTGGCTTTGTTACAAAGCTTGCTGGCTTTCCTGCCATTTCTTCTTCTGTTGCAAGTGTTGGACGGATTGCTGCGTGTGGACATACGAGTGAACAACGGTTACATTGAATACATTTGTCTGCATCCCATACTGGAACTGCATCTGCAACACCACGTTTTTCGAACTTGGTTGTTCCTGTTGGAACAAATCCTGCTGGATCGAATGCGCTAACTGGAAGCTTGTCGCCTTCTTGTGCAGCGATTGGTGCTACGAATGTTCTGAAGTATTCGTCATCTGCCATCTTGATTGGTTCTGCACCAGTAGTTGTTGTTGCCCAGCTTTCTGGATAGTTAACTTTCTTCAAGGATGTGATAGCGTTATCGATACATGCCCAGTTCATTTGAACAACTGCATCACCTTTCTTAGCATATGTTGCCTTAATAGCTTCCTTCATATAACGTTCTGCATCTTCGTATGGCATTACGTTTGCGAGCTTGAAGAATGCTGCTTGCATAACTGTGTTAACACCCTTTGTTGCGCCTAATGCCTTAACAACTGCAAGACCATCTAATGTATAGAAGTTAATGTGCTTTTGTGCGATGATGTTCTTCATCTTTGCTGGAAGATGTGAGTCCATATCCTCTGGATCCCAAATTGAGTTGAGGAGGAATGTGCCGCCTTCCTTAAGGTCTGAAACCATATCATACATTAATACGTATGAAGATTTGTGACATGCGATGAAGTCTGCTTGGTCGATTAAATATGTTGAACGAATTGGTGTGTCACCGAAACGTAAGTGAGAAACGGTAAGACCACCGGATTTTTTGGAGTCATATGCATAATAACCTTGTGCATATTTTTCTGTGTAGTCACCAATAATCTTAATTGAGTTCTTGTTTGCACCGACTGTACCATCAGAGCCGAGTCCGTAGAACTTGCAAGAAATCATTCCCTTTGGTGCTGCATCGATCTTTTCTTTGATTGGAAGAGATGAATTTGTTACGTCATCAATGATACCTACTGTGAAGTGATTCATTGGGTTTGCAGATGCCATATTTTCATATACTGCATTAATCATTGATGGGTTGAATTCCTTAGAACCAAGACCATATCTTCCTGCTAATACTTTAACTGCTACACCTTTTTCTTGGAGTGCTGCAACTACGTCTAAGTAGAGTGGTTCGCCAAGAGAACCTGCTTCTTTTGTTCTGTCTAAGACAGTAACAACTTTTGCAGTCTTTGGTAATGCATTAGCAAATGCGTCTACTGGGAATGGACGATAGAGGTGTACCTTTAAGACACCAACTTTTTGTCCTTTAGCTGCTAAGTAGTCGATTGTTTCTTCTGTTGCTTCAGCACCGCTACCCATGATAACGATAACTCTATCTGCATCTGGTGCACCATAGTAGTTAACTAAACCATACTTACGGCCTGTAATCTTGTAAACTTTTTCCATCATTTCTTCTACGATTCCTGGAACTGCATTGTAATATTTGTTTGCAGCTTCTCTGTTTTGGAAGTAGATGTCTGGGTTTTGAGCTGTACCAGCTTCGTGTGGATGTTCTGGGTTTAATGCTCTTGCTCTGAAATCATCGATTTCTTTGAAGTTTACGAGAGGTCTGATTTCCTCGTAGTCAATTACTTCAACTTTGCTTTCTTCGTGGGATGTTCTGAATCCATCAAAGAAGTGAAGGAATGGAACTGAAGACTTAAGTGTTGCGAGGTGTGCAACTAATGCTAAGTCCATAACTTCTTGTACTGAGTTACTTGCGAGCATTGCAAAACCTGTTTGACGACATGCCATAACGTCTGCATGGTCACCGAAAATTGATAATGCGTGTGCTGCCAATGCACGTGCGCTAACATGGAAAACGCAAGGAAGTAATTCACCTGCAATTTTGTACATGTTTGGAATCATTAATAATAAACCTTGAGATGCTGTGAAAGTTGATGTTAATGCACCAGCTGCTAAAGAGCCGTGAACTGCACCAGCTGCACCTGCTTCTGATTCCATTTCAGCAATTTTCAATGTGTTGCCGAATAAGTTCTTTCTGCCTTTGCCTGCCCATTCATCGCAATCTTCTGCCATAGGAGAAGATGGAGTGATAGGATAAATTGCGGCTACATCGCTGAATGCATATGCTATATGTGCAGCAGCCATATTGCCATCAATTGTCATTTTTTTTGCCATGATGTTTTCCTCCAAAATTATTCGCTTTTTATTTTCAAATTTTTGTATATAAATAATTATATATCGCCAATAATTATATAATTGTAGCGCGAGTAAAGTCAACAAGGTTAAAAGATTTGTTGCCACTCAATTTTTAGTTTGTTATAATAGGCGCATGTCAACGTTGAAAATAAGTGGAGTAAGTTATTCTTACTCAATCGGCGATGGAAAGACAATTAGGGCATTAAAAAACATCAGTTTCGATGTCGAACAAGGTGAGTATTTGGCCTTAGTTGGAATGAATGGTAGTGGAAAGAGCACTCTCGCCAAATTATTGAATGGATTATATATCCCTTCCAAAGGAACAGTGTTGGTCGATGGCATAGATACAGCCAATGACGACACCATTTTTGAAGTTAGGAAAAAAGTTGGCATAGTTTTTCAGAATCCAGACAACCAAGCAGTGGCAACAATTGTTGAAGATGATGTCGCATTCGGACCAGAGAATTTAGGTATCCCAAGAGCAGAAATTGTAGAAAGAGTAAACGAAGCTCTAGAAGCCGTAGACATGGAAAAACATAGAGAAAGAACATTCTCCAAACTTTCTGGTGGTCAAAAGCAAAGAGTTGCAATTGCTGGAGTTCTTGCAATGCGTCCAGATGTAATTATCCTAGATGAAGCGACCTCGATGTTAGATCCAAAGGGTAGAAGAAAGATAATGAGCATCGTTAAGAAACTTAACGAAGCAGGTATAACCATTATCAATATTACACACCACATGGACGAGGCTGCACACGCAAATAGAATTATTGTACTTAAAAATGGAAGTATCATTGCAGATAATACACCAAAAGAAATCTTTGCGTCCAAGGTTATGGATGAAGCAGGACTAAAATTACCACTTCCTGCACAAATAGCAAACCAATTAAATGAAAACGGATTCAATTTTGAGTCCGCACCACTCACTTTAAATGAGTTAATGGAGGAGATATGTCAGCAATTGAAATAAAGCATTTAACATATACGTACTCCAAGAAAACGCCTTTTGAACATACTGCTCTTAAGGATGTTTCGTTTGTTGTAGAGGAAGGTGAGACTTTTGGTATAATTGGAGAGACAGGATCTGGTAAATCTACACTAATCCAACACCTTAATGCATTAATTAAGATGAAGAATGGAGAAGGGACTGTTCTTGGCAAGGATTTAAAAGATAAAAAGTCATTAAGACAGATAAGATTTGATGTAGGAATGGTCTTCCAATATCCAGAATACCAGCTATTTGCAGACACAATCGAGCAAGACGTTGCATTTGGTCCTAAAAATATGGGACTTCAAAAGGTTGAAATAGACAGACGTGTTCGTAGAGCAATAGAACTAGTTGGCCTAGATTTTGATAAATTCGCAAAGAGATCCCCATTTGAACTATCTGGTGGAGAAAAAAGAAGGGTTGCAATTGCTGGTGTTATAGCAATGGAGCCTAAGATTCTCGTTTTAGATGAACCAACAGCTGGATTGGATCCTCAAGGAAGAGAGGATATCCTTGCTTTAATAAAGAAATTAAAAGAAGAAGTTTGCCCAACTATTATTATTGTTACACACAATATGGACGAAATAGCAAAAGAGGCAGACCATATCATAGCCTTATTCAAAGGTGAAATAGTATATAATGGAACTCCACTTGAGGTTTTCTCACACGAAGACTTTAAAGAAAAGACCAGACTTGAATATCCAACTGCAACATATATTGCAAACGAGATAAGAAAACAAGGTGTAGACATCAAACAAGTTGTAACACCAGAGGAATTAGTGTCAGAACTTGCAAGGATAAAGGAGGGTAAGAATGTTTAAAGATATTTCATTCGGACAATATTACCCAGCCAATTCCTTTGTCCATAAACTAGATGCAAGAACAAAGCTTATTTTAACCATTGTTTTTATAGTGGCATTATTCTTCATCCCATCTAATGCAACAAATAGAGTAGACCAAGCTTGGTATGGTTATTTTGGTTATATGGTAACCTTTGCAGTATTGCTTGTTGTTATCATTTTTGCAAGAGTTCCAATTGGTTCAATTTTGAAGTCTATCAAGGGCGTTTTATTCATCATTGTACTCATGGCCGTAATCAATTTATTTGTGTCAAATCAAGGTGAAGTGCTATGGGCATGGAAAAGGCTTCATATTACAGATTCAGCAGTTCATACAACCATAAAGCTTATATTAAGGCTCGTTTTGTTGATTATCGGTGCAAGTATACTTCCTCTAACAACTACACCAGTTGCCATTGCAGATGGGCTTGAAAGTTTGCTTAAACCACTAGGTTGGATTAAGGTTCCAATTCACGATATGGCTATGATTTTATCCATTGCTTTACGTTTTATTCCAACCCTATTTGAAGAGACACAAAAGATAGTTGCGACACAAAAAGCAAGGGGTGCAAGTTTTGATACAGGCAACTTATTTAAGAGGGCAAAAGCGTTAATTCCAATCCTTATTCCTTTGTTTGTAAGTTCATTTAGAAGAGCAGATGAATTAGCATTTGCAATGGATTCTAGATGTTATAATGCAACGAACAAGAGAACGAAATATAGAGTAAATAAATTAGGTTGGAGAGACCTCCTTGCATTCCTATTTATGAATGCTTACTTAGTTGTGATATTATTAGATAGATACTACTGGGTATTTGAAATGGACAGAATTATATTTGGAGGATGGCTAGGGAAATGATGAGATATAAAGCTACTATATCCTATGACGGAACCAAATATGTTGGATGGCAAAGACAAAAGAATGGTCTTTCTATTCAAGAAGTCCTAGAAACTGCTATGCAAAAAGTCTTTGGATGTGAAGTAGAATGTACGGCAAGTGGCAGAACAGATGCAGGAGTTCATGCAGAAGGACAAGTTATTCATTTCGAGGTAGAAACTGGTATCCCAGCAGACAAGATCCCATTCTCAGTTAATAATTGCTTGCCAGAAGATATTTCTATGCTTGCTTGCGAAGTTGCTCCAAAAGGATTTAATGCAAGATTTTCTGCAAAGAGAAAGACATATAAATATAGTATCTATTATTCTAGATTTCCACTTCCAATGCTTGAACATACACATTATAGAAGCACAGTTCCTATGAATGTAGAGGCAATGAAAGAAGCCGCACAAAAATTGGTTGGAACCCATGACTTTAAGTGTTTTATGGCTGCAGGATCCAACATAAAAGACAAGACATATAGAACAATGTATTCTGTAGACGTAGAGGGCAAAGATAACGTAGTTACCATAACGGTTTGTGGCAATGGTTTCTTATACAATATGGTTAGAATAATGGCAGGTACGCTATATTACGTAGGCATTGGTAAGCTTACTCCTAAAGATGTAGGCAGAATAGTTGCTCAAAAGGATAGAGCAGCAGCAGGAAAGACATTGCCAGCAAAAGGTCTTTGCTTGGTTAGTGTTGAATACGGTGATGGAGACCAAAATACCTCAGAAGATTCATTATCTTGAAATAATGAATAACCCTTAATTGACTTTTAACTATCTGTTTTGTACAATTTTCCTATATGTTAACTTTAAAATTAATAACAAGTGCCGAAGAAGAAAAGAATATTTACAACACCTTGGGATTAAATGATGTTCCTGGTGGAGTTTTATTTTTATTCCTAGATGACGAGAAACCAGTAGGATTTGCTAGAAACTTTGTACAACAAGATGGTTCGGCTTTAATAGATAAAATCTATTATGTAGACGGAATGTCATTTGGAGACAAGGATTTCTTCTTAAGAAGTGTCTTATATAAGTATCAAGGTGCATCTATGTTATTGAAACTAGAAGGAGATCATAAAGAGTTATACAAATTTGGATTTGTATATGAAGATGGATATACATCAATATGGTCACAAAATATAAATTTACATGGAGGTTGCTCTGGTTGCTGAGCAAAAACTTATGGAAGAAATAAAATCAAAGAACTTTATTGAAGAAATTATTGATGAGGAATTAGCTGAAGGCAAAGTATCTGCTATTCATACAAGATTCCCACCAGAGCCAAACGGTTATCTTCATATTGGGCATGCAAAAGCTATATGCATTAACTTTGGTCTAAAAGAAACATACCACGGTAAGTGCAATTTACGTTTTGACGACACAAACCCAGTTAAAGAAGATACAGAGTATATGGATACAATCCAAGAAGATATTAAATGGCTTGGATTCCAATGGGATGAATTAAGATATGCTTCAGATTACTTCCAAAAGATGTATGAATGTGCTGTAATGCTTATTAAAGATGGTAAGGCATATGTAGATGATTTGACAGCAGATGAAATTAAGGACTCTAGAGGAGACTTGCATACACCAGGAAAGGAAAGCCCATATAGAAACCGTAGCATGGAGGAAAATCTAGACTTGTTCGAGAGAATGAAGAACGGTGAGTTTGAAAATGGTGCTAGAGTTTTAAGAGCAAAGATAGATATGGCTGCAAATAATATTAATATGAGAGATCCTGTTATCTATCGTATTAGCCATACATCACACCCACACACAGGAGATAAGTGGTGTATCTATCCAATGTATGACTTCGCACATCCAATTGAAGATGCAATCGAGGGAATTACACACTCTTGCTGTTCTCTTGAATTTGAAGACCACAGACCACTTTATAACTGGGTTGTAGAAAATACAGGTTTCCCAAAGCCATTACCAAGACAAATCGAATTCGCAAGATTGAACCTTACTCATACAGTTATGTCTAAACGTTTCTTAAAGCGTTTGGTAGACGAAGGTATTGTTTGGGGATGGAATGATCCAAGACTTAGCACATTGTCTGGTATGAGAGAAAGAGGATATCCTCCAGAAGCAATTAGAGACTTCTGCTCAAGAATTGGTGTAGCTAAGGCTGTTAGCGAGGTCGATATCGCAATGCTTGAACATTGTGTAAGAGAAAACCTTAATGAGAACGCAACAAGAGTTATGGTTGTTACAAAACCAATTAAGCTTGTCATAGATAATTACCCAGACGGAAAAGAGGAAGATGTATTCATCGATAACAATCCTCAAAAACCAGAAGAAGGAAAACACGTATGCAAGTTCGGAAAAGAACTTTATATCGAGGCAGATGACTTCATGCTTAACCCACCACCAAAATATTTTAGAATGCAAGTTGGTGGTATAGTAAGATTGAAAGGCGCATATATAGTTGAGTGCACAGGCGCAGACGTAGACGCAGACGGAAACGTTACATGTGTACACGCCAAGTTCTTAGAAGGCACTAAATCTGGTGAGCCTAATTCCAATATGAAAGTTAAGGGTACAATACACTGGGTAAATGCAAATGACTGCAGTGATGTAACACTTAATATGTTTGATTACCTAATCTTAGATGGCGAGGGAGACTTTATGGATAGACTTAATCCTAACTCCCTAGAAGTATTATCATCAAAAGCAGAGAAATACTTAGATTCTGCTCCTGTTGGTACTAGATTCCAGTTCATGAGAGAGGGTTATTTCATCAAGACCAAGAAAACGAATACATACAATTCTATAGTACCTTTGAAAGATTCTTTCAAGATGTAGCAATAAAAAATATTGACTTTACGCAACACAATCGGCATTTAAAGTGCCGATTTTGTTATTTTTTCAACAAAATTTTTTATTTTTGCGTTTTTTATTGAGTTTTTACGTGCGCGTATATATAATTAATAATAGATTAGTAGAGTAATAACGTGGAGGAAACACATGTTAAAATGTAAGGTTTGTGGAAACAGTGTATCACCGGGCATGGCATATTGCCCAAGTTGTGGTGCGGATGTTGTTAGAAGTTATGAGGCCCGCTGTCCAAAGTGTGGCACTATCAATCCGGCAGGTAGTAGATTCTGTGCTGCTTGTGGAACTATATTAGAAAGTTTACGTAAACCAAAATGTGCTATATGTGGTGCCGAAAATATGCCTGGTGCCAAATACTGTGTTTCCTGTGGTGCTCCAATAGTAATGGAAGATGATACTCACTCTACTGATGACTTCCTCGCTATGCAAAAAGCAAAACGTAGCTTGGATATAATGGAGAAAGAAAGACTAGAAGAAATAGATAAAGAGATAGCTCAAAGAAGAGCAGATTTTGAAGCAACAAAAGAATCTTTCATTAATGAGATGCAAGAAAGAATTCATAATGCAGATGACGAGTTAAATAAGAAGGCTGCACTTTTAGATGAATATAGAAACAAACTTAATGAATTAGGTCCAGAAGATGTTGCACAATTAAAGAAACTATCTCAAGCATTAAAATCATACGCAATATATTATTCAGACCCAAGTAGTGCTGTTTCAGATGATTCATATGAAGGTACTACTTATGTTTGTCCAGTTTGTGGAACCATTAATCCTGCAGATATTGCTGCATGTACACACTGTGGTAGAAGTAAGGCACGTAGTATTATCCTTTTAAATAAGGGTAAGATATCTCAAGCAAAGGCTGTTAAGAGAAAAATAGATATTATTACAGCTCCTCAAGCAGATGTTTCACCAGATCCAAACCCAACATTTGAAGAATTCGCTCAAGGAAAGTTTGAACCTGTAGATGTAGATACAGATATTCCAGAAGATTACAACAGAAATGCCAAACTCGGGCAAGGAAATATGCCATATGGAACACCTGGAATGCAGAATGGTGGGCAAAATATCAATGGATTTAATAACTTCCAAGGTCAAAACCCATATATGTACTATGGTAGAGACCCATATCAAATGCCACCTATCCTTCAACCAGTTGCATTTGTACCATATGTAACACAAGAACAACCATTAATGCAGTACACACCTGCAGATAGATTTAATCAACCAAAAGTAACAATGAAACCAGTAACTCCAAATGGAAACAACGAACAACCAAATGGAGCAAAGGAAGTAAAACCAGGAGATAGCGAGATTTAGTATGCCAGAACAATACGATCCATATAGAGATCCATCGGTCATGGTACCGGTAGATGAAAACGGATTAAGGCTTGCACCAGATCCAGTAAAGAAGAATGATACAAACGTTCTTCCTAAGGCAGTGCAACCATTTGAGTTCCAGCCTAAATTAAGGCAGGTTTCTGGTCCAGAAGGTTCATCTGGCTCTACAATAGATGATTTCCAACCAAAAAAGAGAGATCAGAGTAAGAGAGTTAGAAGAACTAAGAGAAATAGAAACGTATTTGCTGGTGTAATTATGTTATTTGTTACAGCTGCAGTTGCATTGCCATTTATATTGGGTTCGTTTGGATTAAATATCTCTAAACCATTTATTTTCTCCTTACAACAATACAATGTGTTTGGCTCACTAGTTAAAGCAATACAAGGCTCAATAGGACAAGATGCAGCAACACTTAAGACAATATGGATGGGCATGATTCCTTCGATGATATTATTCCTTGGAATAATAGGGTTGTTGGCTAATTTCATTAAATCATTCATAGCAATACTAGGTGGTGTAAGACCTGTAAGATTCGTTGCATCTGCAATGTTCTATCTAATAACAGTCCTTATAGTATTCATTATGGCATTGGTTGGAGTAAATGCTATAGGAGTAGAAAGAATAAACTTCATTCAAGACTTTATATATAAGTTCTATGAATCCGAATATTTCACACTTCTAGCCTTTGCATTAGTGAACTTATTACTAGCAATAATACTTAGAATAGCAAACCCAGATAAATCTGGATATTTAAAACATGGTGTATAATACATAACCTAAATAGAGAGGTACGTTATGTCAAAAAAGAGCAAGAAGAAAGAAGAGTTATTGAGACTACAAGAACTCGAAGAGCAACAAAAACGAGAAAAAGAGCTAGAAACTGAAGCATATAGCGAGGCAACTCCAGATGCTGGTATGGAAACAACCTTTACAAAGGTTGTTGGAACTGGTGGTCCCGTACCAATAGTGGCACCAAAGCACACTACAGTACAATTACAGCCAATCATAGTTCCTTTGGCAGTAGTTCCATATATGTCCTCAGATTCAGATGTCCTTAAAACAGAAGGAAGACCAGGCGAAAATGCTGGTTATGAGTCTTCTCAATATAGTGGTGAAGGTTCATCTGCAGAATTTAAGAAGGTTGAAGCTCAAAATATTGCTAAAGCAAAGCAAAAGGCTAAGGTTAGAAAACGTTTGCTCTCTCTATTTACTCTCGCATTTGCTCTTGTGGGAGTTGCATACTTCATACTTGCTCACTTTGTGCCAAATATCTTCTCAGCTTTAGGTGAAAATGCATTGGACCCAATTGGAGATTTAGCAAACTGGGTACAAGGACATACAAGTCCAGCTATAGACCAAATCATATATATTATATTGTATATGGTTGCGTTTGGTGCTTGTGGTCTTACTGCAATAGGTTCATTTATAGGCTTATTAGGTGGTAAGTATCCTGGTGGGGCACACGTTGCTATGGCATTACTTGCTTTCGTTACAACATTAGTTGCACTTGTCATGAATATAGCAAAGAGTCAATTCAATGTTAATAAGGATGCAGTACAGATATTCGTAGTAGCATTAATGTTTGTAAAGCTTATGTTCATCATTATTCTTGCTGCAGTAAATAGAAAGAAGGAAGATTTGGCAGAAGAAGAAATAGAAAGATCTTCAGCAGTTATCTAAAATGGGATTAAAATTTATATCATTTGCAAGTGGTTCAAAGGGAAATTGTTCCCTGGTTATGACAGATAATACGGCAGTATTAATAGATGCTGGTATTACTGTTAAGAGACTTACAGAAGAACTTGCAAAGTTAGGTTTAGTCCCTGAAGATTTGTCTGGTGTTTTGGTTACACATGAGCATAGTGACCACATATTATCCATAGATAAGTTTAGTGAATTCACAGATGTCTACACAAGCGATAAAACTCTCAAAGCCATAGTTAATCGTAACAAAACGATAGATAAAGTAGGCGAAGTGTTAAATTTCATGTATGGATTTGACATCGGAGATTTGCATATAAATCCATTCAGTATATCCCATGACGCAGTAGATCCAGTAGGTTATTCTATTACCTCGGGAGATGCTAAGTTTAGTATCTCAACAGACTCCGGAGTAGTCACAAAAGGGATGCTAGATGCAATACGAGATAGCAATATTTTATTACTTGAAGCAAACCATGATATTAATATGTTACGAAAAGGTAGTTATCCAGCATGGCTTAAACAAAGAATACTAGGCATTAGAGGACATATCTGTAATGATGTAACCTTAAATGTATCTTGCAATATAAAGAGTACTAATGGAAACTTGCAACAATTAATACTTGGACATATATCACAAGAGAACAATACAGAAGACCTTGCATATAAGACAGTATATAATGGCTTATGCCAAAAAGATTTACTAGGAGATACCAATGTGTCTGTAGCAACACAAGACTGCGCAACACAATTGTTTAAGATACTATGAGAAGGCAATTATCTTTAAATGAAAGTGGATTTGTATTTATTATTGGAGTAGTTGTTACAACAGTACTTCAAAATATACTAGCTTTTGCTTTGCAAAACATTGGAGAATTCGGTGGAATGAGCATTGGAACATGGATTGCATATCCAGTTGGTTCCATAGGATTCTTTTTCTCAGCATTTTTGTTTGTAAAATTAAAGAAATGTGACTTCTTATATATAGCAAGGGTTAATACTAAGCCTAGAGCAGTATCTTTTATATTAATTCCTTTCATTGCAGTATGTTGTGTAGTTGCCTTCTATCCTTTAACAGCAATGTTCATAAGACTACTTAATGTTATGGGATATTATGGTAGTGTTACAGCTCCAACAGATTTCACTCCAGGAGTATTTGTATTATCTATGATAATAATGGCTATAATACCTGCCTTCGGCGAAGAGTTCTTTATGAGAGGAACTGTATATAATGGTGTAGCTACTCGTGGTGGTTGGTTTGGCGTTGCAATGACAGCCCTTTTATTTATGCTTATGCATGGAAATCCATATCAAACATTATTCCAATTCTTCTTTGGAGTTGTTTTAGTGCTTGTATTTATTATCTCAGACTCCATATGGCCTAGCATTATATTGCATTTCCTAAATAACTTTATAAGCATTCTCGTTACAGCATATATTCCACAAATAGATAATATAAACTTCGGCAATATGTGGCCACTTTATGATATTCTCATCTCTATTGGTGGCATAATAGTCTTAGTATTCTTGCTCTATTTCTTTTATAGACTCTCTAAATCCGGAAAGAATGGAGGAAACAACGGGGAATATAAGATTGTTACAGATGATTTCACAATAACAGCATATGCAGAAGACAAAAAGAAGTCCAACCCTATAAAAGATGCCTTTATTTTCTTTGGATCTTTATTCACAAAGAAAGGTTGGAAGAATTTAAATAGTAAGCTCTTTGATTTATCTAAAGTAGACTATGTCGGACCAAAACCATTCATGCAAGAGATTAGTTTTTGGATTGCTTTAATAGTTGTAGCTGTTGAATGGGTAATAGCATTAATTGTTGGTATTATTAGATGAGAAAAACCACTTCCGTACTATTTATATATTTTGGAGTAATTCTTTGCACATTATTGCTTAGGATTGCTTTTTCTTTAGGATTTGGTAGTGGTTCTTTAATGGATTCTGGTGATATTTGGACTTTAATAGTCCAAGTACTAATATTTGGTATTATGCCATTCACACTTTATTTCATAACAAACAAGCATGGAAAGTTTTTAGATATACCTGTAATCTTCGAGGAATTTGGCTTTAAAAAGCCAAAAGGCACACATATGCTTTTAACGCTCCCTATAACCATCCTTATGCTTTTCTGTTCTATTTGCATAGTTACTATATGGAGTCTGTTCCTTGGAATGTTCGGCTATTCTAGAGCCTCTACATCCACGGACTACTATAATGTTGGTATATTGTTTAAAGAATTAGTCTTTACAGCATTCCTTCCTGGATTCTTTGAAGAGTTCACACACAGAGGTCTATTATTTGCAGGTTTAAAGGAAGGCAAAAAGAAAGGAATATTACTTATAGTAATAACATCCTTATTCTTCGCACTAATGCATCAGAATATATATCAGACCGTTTATACGTTTGTAGATGGAATGGTAATGGGATTGGTGACATATTACTCAGGATCTATTATCTGCGGCATGATGGTCCATATGTTAAATAACGGGCTAAATGTATTAGAGGATTATTTGTATCAAAAGACAACTTGGTTTGAAACAGCATATGACAAAGTATATGATTTCTTCACAGGAACATTCTGGGGTTATATTATAGCAGTATTGATATTTACGCTATGCGTAGTTGCTATAATCTTTATGTTAGATAGGATGAGAAAAGATGCAAAAGCAAAAGGAATGCTATTAGAACAATCTAATGGAGAAGGAAGTTATACTATTGCAGATAAGGTATTAATTAGTGGTATAATAATTGTTGGTGTAATCGCCACAGCGTTCTCGCTTGCATGGGGAATAATGAGATGAAAATAAATATTATTGCAGTTGGAAAATTAAAAGAAGATTATTTTGTATCAGCTTGTGAAGAATATCTCAAGCGTTTATCTAGATTTGATGCTATGACAGTTATAGAAATACCAGAAGCACCACAAGGAAAGAGTATCGAGGAACAATGCAAGATAGAGGGAGATGGTATTTTAAATAAAGCACACGGTTATATAATTGCCCTAGATATAAAGGGTAAGAAGTATACATCTAATGATTTTGCAAAACTTATACAAGCCAAGAGAAATGAGGGAATATCTGAGATATCTTTTGTTATAGGTGGATCCAACGGACTATCAGATGAAGTTAGAAATAAAGCAGATTCATTATTGTCTTTTTCAGACATGACATTCCCACACCAGTTATTTAGAGTAATGCTCTTAGAACAGATTTATAGGGCAGAAACTATTTTAAATCATATTCCATACCATAAATAAAGGCTCCAGTATTTAACCAGAGCCTTAATATTTTTAATATTAACCGTATTAGCCTTCGACTTTTTCTTTTCTCTTCTTTGGAATTGCACAAGCAACGATACCAAGAACGAAGTAGATAAATCCGAGTCCAGGTACTACTAAGTGCATAAGGTTGTATGTGTGGTCTTCAAGTTCGATGAATTGAGCACAAGCTTCTCCAATTTCTGTTGTTCTTTGTGGTGTCCATGTTACACCTTCTGGTGGGAAGTTGTACTTTCCGAGGATTGCATCGAAGTAATCTTTGAATCCAAATGTTGCACCTTGTCCAGCTAATCCCTTAGATACTACGATATAAGGAACTACAAAGAATGCTACGCTTAAAAGTAATACTATAATTATCATTATAATATTAAATGTTTTGCCATACTTGCCAATGATTAATCCGATTAAGTTCATAAGAGCAACGATACCTGCAAGTATGAAGATTAATGCTGGGATTAATGAGAAGATTGTTCCAATTAAAGAAACCATATCTCCACCTGAGAATCCTGCAGCAAATCCAGCTGCATCATTTATGATGTTTTCAATGACCTTAATACCATTGAAATATTGCCATGAAATATAATCGCTGACTTTTGGTATTTGTACATCGAGATAAGCAAGTACGTTTAATGCAACAAAGATTAAGCTGAATATAAGCATAACAGCGCTTCTTGGACGGCATTTCTTTGTTTTTGATTTCTTATCTGCTTTAACAATATCTCTTGCTTCGCCTTTATCTTGTACTGTGCCTTCTCCCATTCTGATTTCATCATATCCTTGTTGATCTGGATCTTGATAAGAATAAGTTGGTGCTGTTTTTGCTACAGCAGTAGAATCTGGCATCTTAACACTAATAGTTACACCACAGTTAGGGCATCTAATACGATGTTTGTATCCTTGTGGAAGGTTTGCAAGATTTCTTGGTGGCTCGAAACTAATTTCGGCTCTACAACTAGGACATCTTGTATACATAATTAATCTCCTTTATATAAGATAGTATCAAGAGTTATTATACACGTGTATAAAAAATAAGTCAACATAACGAAAGTCACATTAAGTTTTGTAAACTTAAAACGACAAAATTTGGCAATATTGATATTATTTAGCGCTACGTGTTAAAATTTAAGTATGAAAACGAAACGACTTTACCTATCAATATTTGTACTAATACTACTTATCGGTAGCATGTTATCTTTATGCTCGTGTGTATACGGATTAGGCGGAAAAGAAGTAGATGAACCAGGGGAAGAAGTAGAGGTAGGAGTAGTTAAGTTAACTATTGGAGATAAGGTGTTTTTAAAGAGTGCAGAGTATGCAACATTGCATGATCTTCTAACCTATATGGTTTCAATAGGCGATATCTCTGAGTATAAATATGACGAATATGATGGTATGTATTATGCTAATAAGATAGATACCTTGCAAGATACATCTACAAAGGGCATAATGATATATCACAACATAGAAGATGACAACTTATACAGTGCAAATCTTATGAAAAGAGTGGATGGGGTTACATTTAGACTAGCAAACGTTGGAACCAATTATTTGCCTACAAATGCGCCCTGCGAATACATAATTTTGCTTGAAAATTATTAAAAAAATTGAGTTTACGCAACACAATCGGCACTTAAAGTGCTTTTTTGTTTAAAAAATTGGCAAAATTTTTAAAAACTGAAAAATCCGATTTTATGCCATATTGTTTGACTTATTACTATATAATAACTATTATAACTATATTATGAAAGACAAGAAGACAACATACGCATTAGATACATCATCTAGGTTCTATCCAATCTTTAATACGAAGAAAGATCAGAGCCTATTTAGGTATACTGTCATAATGAAAGATGATGTTAATCCTGATGTGCTAAAGGATAGTGCTAATGCTGCTTTAAGAAGATTCCATTCTATGAGTGTTAAACTTAAGGCAGGTTATGCTTGGTATTATTTTGAACACATTGATACAGAGTTGCCTATTTTTGAATTTGATAATACAGTTCTCTCAGCAATAGACAGAAAGAAAAATAATGGACACAACATTAAAGTATCTTATAAAGGTAAGTTGATAGTTGTAGATTTCTTCCATGCTGTATGTGATGGCTCTGGTGCTATGGAATTCCTAAAGGTTATGATGGCACATTATGCCAAAGCTATTGGTCTTAACCCAAATTTAAAAAATGTTAGAGATTTAGATGCTATAACATCTGAGGAAGAAGTGGAGAATTATTTCCATAAGGTTTATGAGCCTATAAAACTCAAGGAAGTCAATCTCAAGGAACTTCTTGGAGATAAACCTATATTACTTGGTGGTACTCTTGCTCATAAGAGTGCAGACGGAATATCTGTTCCTCAAGATGAAATTAAAGCATTATGTAAAAAATATAATGCAACAGTAACATCTTTTATTTCTGGTGTGTTGATGTACTCCATTGCAAGGACAAGAGAACACGTAGAAAAGAAGAAGAGTATTGTTTTAATGGTTCCAATTAACCTTAGAAATTTATTTCCAAGCATTACTGTTAGAAATTTTGTACATTTTATAAGGATTATCGTCAAACCAGATCCAAGCTATTCCTTAGAAGACTATATAAGAATGGCAGATGAGCAACTAAAGGATAAGGCACAAAAGGATAAAATGGCTCGAGTTATTTCTACATTAGTTAGAAGCGAGAGACTTATAACACTAAAAATAACACCATTATTTTTAAAAATTGCTATAAGTAGGTTTTCTAGGTTGTTTTTAAAGTCAAGACAAACTATAATATTTAGCAATATGGGATTGCTAAGTTTAGATGATTCCTTTGGTATAGATAAGGTTATATTCAATTTGAACGTATCTAAAAATGCCACAGTTAATCTAGCTGCAGTAACAGCAAACGGGAAAGTTTCCCTAGCATTTACAAAATCTGTTACAGATACAATAGTGCAAAATAAGACATTCAATATGCTTGAGTCTTTAGGATGCCATATGGAAAAATTAGAATTTTTAGAAAAAGAGGAATAAAAAATGAGTGAAAGAATGAACTCAGAAACATTAAGAAAACTATATTTAGATTTCTTTAAGAGCAAAGGTCATGCTGTAATACCTACAGCTTCCTTAATACCAGAGAATGATCCAACTGTATTATTTACCACAGCTGGCATGCATCCATTAGTACCATATCTCCTTGGAGAAAAACATCCAGCAGGAGACAAATTAACAGACGTACAAATCTGTGTTAGAACAGGCGATATAGATGAGGTTGGAGATGAGTCCCACTGCACATTTTTTGAGATGCTTGGGAACTGGTCTTTAGGTGCATATTTTAAGAAAGAAAGTATTGCATATTCCTATGAATTTTTAACCAAGGTTTTAGGTATAGATACAACCAAATTAAACGTTAGTGTCTTTGCAGGAGATGAGAGTTGTCCAAGAGATAATGAAAGTGCAGAAATATGGAAATCTGTGGGATTAAAAGATGAGCAAATATTCTTCTTGCCTAAAGAAAATAACTGGTGGGGACCAGCTGGACAAACTGGACCATGTGGACCAGACACAGAAATGTTTATAGACACGGGAAAAGATAAGTGTAGTGATGATTGTTCACCTGCTTGCTCATGTGGGAAATACCTCGAAATTTGGAATAATGTATTCATGCAATATTTCAAAGATTCAGACGGAAAATTAAGCCCAATGGAACGTAAAAATGTAGATACTGGAATGGGGCTCGAAAGAACACTATGCATAGTTAATGGATACAAATCGGTATATGAAACCGACCTTTTGGCATTTTCAATAAAAAAACTAGAAGAATTATCTGGCAAGAAATATGGCGAAAATGAAGATGATACAAGAGCCATGAGAATCATTGCAGATCACACCAGAACAGCCACTTTCTTACTAGGAGATGTTAAGCCATTATCACCAAGCAATGTAGACCAAGGATATGTATTAAGAAGATTGATTCGTAGGGCTGTTAGATACTGTAGAGTACTTGGAATAGATGGTAGTGCATTAATAGAACTTGCTAAGCTTAACATTGAAAAATACAAAGATATTTACAAGAACATTGGAGATAATGCACAAAGAATAGAAGACGAATTAAGAATGGAACAAGAGAAGTTTGATAAGACTATCGAACAAGGAATAAATGAGTTTGGAAAGGTAGTAAAACACATCCCTTCAACAACCATTCCTGGTAAGACAGCATTCAGACTTTATGATACCTTTGGATTCCCACTTGAAATGACAATTGAACTTGCAAAAGAAGTAGGTTTTGACGTAGATGTTCAAGGCTATGAAGAAGCATTCAAAAAGCACCAAGAATTATCTAAAGCTGGTGCAGAACAAAAATTCAAAGGTGGACTTGCAGATACAGGTGAAGTTACAGCAAGATTACATACAGCAACACACTTACTTAATGCAGCATTAAAGATAGTTCTTAATGACAAGACTATTATGCAAAGAGGAAGCAATATCACACCAGAGAGACTTCGTTTTGACTTCTCATTCCCACGTCCAATGACTCCAGAGGAAATTCAAGCAGTTGAAGACTTGGTAAATGAGGAAATCAAGAAGAACCAAGATGTAATCTTGGAAGAAATGTCTGTTGCAGAAGCAAAGGCACAAGGAGCAGTTGGTGTATTCGATAGCAAATATGGTGAAGTGGTTAAGGTTTATACAGTAGGTATCTCTAAAGAGATATGTGGTGGTCCACACGCAAAGAACACATCTGAACTAGGACACTTCAAGATAGTTAAAGAGCAATCATCCTCAGCTGGTGTAAGACGTATAAAGGCAATATTGGAGAACAACCAATGAAAATAATCGATGCACACGTCCATACAATAAATAGTCCAGACGGACATGATACCATAAAAGATATCCTTCAAAATGCAAAGGATAAAGGGTTTTATTATCTTGCAACAACAGATCACTTAGATTTGGATCTTAAAGAATGCAAATATAATAAGACTCCTGTTGCATGGAATCATATAGATTTGGATAAATATTATGAAGAATGGAAGGAAGCATCTAAAGATGCTGGAGATATTAAGTTTAGATTTGGCATCGAGGCAGGTTTTGATCCGGGAGCAAACGAAGCATATTTAGAAACATTTAAAAAGTATCCATTTGATGTAGTTATAAACTCTGTACACTTTGTAGACCATTATGATGTTTATTTCTTAAATCCATTTATATTCAGGTCTAAGAAGAAGATATACAGACATTATCTTGAAAAGATACTTGCAAGCTTAGATGCTCCATACGAATATGATATCGTGGGACACATTGGTTATGTTACAAGAAATGCACCATATAAAGATAGATCTTTAAGACTTGCAGATTTTAAGGATTTAATAGACGCAATATTAAAGAAAATTATAGAGAAAGATAAAGCACTTGAAATCAATACACATCATGGCATTCTTCCAGCGGAAGAAATACTTCAGAGATATTATGAACTTGGTGGCAGAAGAATAAGCTTTGGTTCAGATAGTCATAGAATGGATATTGGGAAGGATTTTGAAGTAGTTTGTGCTATGGCAAAAAGAATTGGCTTCACGCATTTCTCAGTTTATACCAATCATATTCCAGAAGAGATTGAAATAGATTGATTAGTTTAGAATATAAAAAATCTCAAAATCTCAAAAACAATAAAAAATAGTAATCTAATGTGTGCAAATTGTACGCATGTTTATTTTTTCGCCATTTTAACAATGTAAACTAATTATTTTTTTTAAAAATTGTCAATTTTGATTTTACATTAAAAAAAGTAAATTATATAATTGCCGATATACACGAAAAATTAGTGTTGATTAATAAAATTATTAAGAAGGTTTAAAATGACAAAGAAACTTACAAATTTAGAGTTGCAACAAAAGATGGACATCCAAAAATGGTTAGATTCTGAAACTCGTCATATGGATATGTGTGGTCATTACGATTATTGCAAATATTGCAATAAGTATGAACAAACACCATGCGCAAATGCTTATGAACGTTTACAAGAAGAAAAGAGCAGCTTTGATGCATATGCAAGCAAGAAGTTCAACATGGACAAAGTAATGGCTAAGAAAGCAAACAGAAAGAGTTTAACATTCGTTGAGAAGTATACATTATCTAGCGATACAGTAAAAGAACGTTATGCAATTATGAAAGAAGCTCTCTTAACACCAGTAAAAGGTAAACCAGTTATCAAGAGCCGTATTTCAAAGCAATGTGATACATATCGTAGAGATGGTGAAATTATTGCTAAGATTACTATCTTAGGAACATCACTTAGAATTAATCTTAAGTTAGATGTAAACGATCCACGTTTCTCAGATGGAACAATGCCACATTACAGCACAGGTCATAAACACGTTTATGAAATGGTCCCATTCCAATTCAAAGTAAATTCTAAACTTGCTTTAAAGAGAGCACTTATTCTTATCGAAACAATTAAGAATGACTAATCAAAAACTAACTAAATAAATAAAGGGGTTTTTAAACCCCTTTTTTTATGCCTCGTCTGAGTTATATTCTTCTCGCTTTTCTTCTCTATCTTTTTTCTTGGATTCAATTTCCTTTTGAGATTCCGTTGCCTCTTGCATTTCTTTCTTTGTAGGGAGAGGGAGATATACATCAAATTGTGTGCCAACTCCTTCTACTCCATGACAGGAAATCTTTCCGCCATGATCTTGAACTGTAGATTGTGCTATCGAGAGACCAAGACCGAAACTATTGTCTTCTGTTTCTTTGGTTCTAGATGTATCTGCTCTATAGAATCTATCAAAGACTCTCTTTGAGTTTTCTTCAGATATAGGAACACCAGTATTTAAAACACTTAAATGAACCATCTTTTTATCTAAAGATAAATTAAGAGTGATTTTTCTATCATCTCCTGTACAATATTTGGTTGCGTTATCTAATAAGATAAGAACCAATCTTTGTAGAGAAGCTTTATCTCCTAAGATATTAATATCTGGTGTGATATTGTATTCAAGAGGTATTTGTTTTTCAAAACAAACAACTTCATAGTCTAAGCATTGTCCTTCGGTGATATTAGAGAAGTCCACAGGGAGGTGGAGTAGTTTTGTGCTATCCATCTTGCTTAACTCAAGCATACTCTTAATGAGTTCATTCATTCTTGTTACTTGGGTATCTATAGATTCAATCCATTTTTCGTTATCTTTTACAGAACTGTCTGGCTCGGATTTGAGAACAGAAAGGTTAGTTGAGATAACTGTTAGAGGAGTCTTTAATTCATGAGATGCATTTGCTGTTAATTCTCTTTGTTTTTCAAAGGATTGTGCAATAGGCTTTAGTGCAAGTTTTGTTAAGAAGAAAGCTAATAACCCAATAATGATAACTGTTACACCATGTACTATAACACAAATCAATGTTGTATCTATAAGTTGTGAACGATCTTGGGTTGTGTCCATAATGGCATAAGTTGTTGATCCGTTTTTGTTATTTTGACTCTTAACTACAAAGTAGTTAGAACCTACTTTAAAATTACCGTTTTCGGTTGTTATAGCCTCATATGCTATATCGTTTCTAATGTCTTCGGAATATACGGTTAATTGCAAATTATTTGCTTGAACATTTCCTTCGCTATCTTTTGTAAGGACTATACATCTTTCTGATTCTGGATTAAATATCTTTTGTCCAGGGAAACCACCAGGGTTATTAAACTTAAGAGCAGTATTTAAAACCTCATTTTGTGTTCTTGCATTTGAGATTGCTTGTGCACCAATAACAACACCAAAAATAATGGCAAAGAATACCCATGCAATAATAGTAATAGTGAGAGTAAGACTCATTCTTGAGTCTTGTATTACTTCAGCACTTGTTCTGTTTTGTTGTATCTTATTCTTCTTAGCCATTTGTTTTTCCTACTCTATAACCAACGCCACGAACAGCTTCGATATTAATATTGGCCTCAAGGTGTTGTAATTTTTTACGAAGGAAAGAAATATATGCTTCAAGATTATTGGATTCAAATTCTCCGTCTAGTCCCCATACCTTAGTAATGAGTTCATCTTTTGTGGCAACAAAGTTAGGATATTCAAAGAAATATCTTGCAAGTTCAAATTCTTTTCCAGTTAATTTTAAGGAACCTTTTGCAGTTGAAAGAGTATAGGATGTTAAATCTAGTGTTACGTTCCCACATTGGAGTTTGTTGTCAGATACTAATTTGCCTCTTCTTCTTAAAAGAGCACGTATTCTTGCAGCAAGTTCATCAAAAGAGAAAGGTTTTGCAACATAGTCATCTGCACCATAATCAAGTCCAGCGATCTTGTCATGCTCATCTGCTAATGCTGTAAGCATTAAAATAGGTGTTTCGATATTCTTTTCACGCAATTTACTTAAAGCCTCAAAGCCATTCATCTTAGGCATCATAACATCCATTATGATTAAATCATAAGCTTTTGTAAGACCATATAAATAGCCATCTTCGCCATCAAAAACGGCATCAACTTCATATCCTTCTTTTTCAAGCATCTTTGAAAGAGCACGGCTTAATTGTTTCTCATCTTCAACTAGTAATAATCTCATAACAGTTCCTTTGTTTGTATTTTATGTCTTTATTATACCTAAGGAATATTAAAAAAACATTAAAGAATTAAAAAAATAATTATTTGTCAAAAAATGCTCCAATACTAGCAACACAAATAAAAATATATTATAATTTGTATAATATATGCAGAAAACAAACAGAAGGGAATAGGCATGGATATAAAAGTTGGATTAAATAAAATACTATTTGCAAGTTTAATTCTTGTATTTATGCTAGTTTCTATTTGCACAATTATCTTTGGAACTAATGCAGGTGTTGCTTATGCAACAGATACCATAGAGGTTACTGTAACAGATTCTGTTTTAACAAGCGTTTATTCTAATGATTCCAATATGAGTATTACCGGTACTATCTCTTTTAGAGATATTAACCATTTCCAAGTAACATATTTATGGAAGACAAAGGAAGATACAGAATATCATGATTTCCAAGATAACAAAAGAGATGAAGATAATTCATTTACATTCATTTTTGGTGGTCCAAGTTTTGATTTAAATGAGTATGATATCAAAATGGTTGTTTCCTGCTTTGTAGTTGGAGAAGGTACGTATTACGGACAATGGGAAGGAGAGTTTAGTGTAACTAAAGCGCCAATCCCACAATCCATCGTAGATGAAATGGCACCTGTATCCATTGGTTACGGACAAGAGCTTCAAGAAATCACATCCATGTATAGCACAAATGCAACATTTGAATTTGCAAATGAAGCAGATAAGACATTAAAACCAGTTCCAGGCACCTATGATGTACTTTTCAATGTATATCCAAGAAGTGGCAATTATTATCCTGCATTTAATGTTGCAAGAAAAGTTACTGTTGAAAAGAGAAACTTGGTTGCAGTTGTGGATCACCAATGGAGTTTCGTTGGAGAGCCAATTAAAGAATTAACATATAATCTTTATACTCAAAATGTATTACCGGGAGATGAAGATGCATACACATTCTCTGTTGCATTAGATAGAGAAATAGATGGACCAGGAACATATTATATCATTGGTACAATGGTTTCAGAAAAGTATTCTGTAACAACAATTACACCAACAACTGAATTCCCAGATAGTAGTACATATGCATTATATAACGTTTATGAAAACGTTAAAGTCCTAACATTAGAAGGTACACCATTTGAATCTGTAAACCTATACCAAAGCAATGGTTTCCCACTTAACGTAACATTTAGTTTGCAAAAATTGGATGGATTCTTTAATTATACAAGAGCAGATGCAAGAAAGATGGGAGAATATAGGGTAGTATATTATGAGAACGGAACTGCAAAGGTTCCAGATATAGATTACTATATTGCAGAAATCAAGATGCCAGAGTATAAAGGCAAGACCATTCTAGTAGTAACTAGAAACGGAAGCGAGATTATTGCTAATGATTATATTGTAGACCAATATGGAAGAATAGCTTTAAACATAGATCCAAACGGCGAGTTCGCAATATATGAAGTAGGCCAACCTGCAGTAGAACCAGTTGTAGAACAACCTGCAATAAGTGATACCATTGCTGGTGTTATTGGTGCTTGCGCTGCAATAGGCGCACTAATGGTTCTTGGTGGCTTTGCATTAATTATAAATGTAATTAAAAAGAAATAAAAGATAATATAAATTGGAGGCAAACGATGAGCACAGACGGTTGCACACATGATTGTTCAACATGCTCACAAAAATGTGAGAACGAAATTCAAAAAAGCAAATTAAATCAATTATCCAAAGTAGACAACGTAATAGCAGTTATTTCAGGAAAGGGTGGCGTAGGTAAATCCCTTGTTTCTTCTTTATTAGCTGTTAACTTCCAAAGACTTGGACAAAACGTTGCAATAATGGATGCAGATATTACAGGACCATCTATTCCAAAGATGTTTGGTATTGCAAGTAAGAGAGCAGATACAGATGGAACATATATTTACCCAGTTAAATCCAAAATGGGTTTACAAATCTTAAGTATTAACAATCTTTTAGAGAATGAAACAGATCCTGTTCTTTGGAGAGGACCAGTTATCGCTGGTGCGGTTAGCCAATTCTGGACAGACGCTATCTGGAATAATGTTGGCACAATGATTATAGATATGCCTCCAGGAACTGGAGATGTACCTCTAACAGTTTTCCAACAATTACCAGTAAAAGGTGTAGTGGTTGTTACATCACCTCAAGACCTTGTTTCTATGGTTGTAGAGAAGGCTGTAAATATGGCAAAGATGATGAATATTCCTATTTTAGGAATAGTTGAGAATATGTCATACTTTGAATGCCCAGACAATGGCAAGAAATATGATATCTTTGGAAAGAGCCAAGCAGAAGCAGTTGCAAAGAAATTTGGAATAAAGAATGTAGCACGTATACCAATTACACCAGATCTTGCTAAGGTAGCAGATAAGGGCTTAATTGAGTTATATGAAGGTGAATGGTTAGATGAATTCACAAAGGCAATAGAAAAATAAATAAGTAATGCCCATAGATTATTCTATGGGTATTTTTATAAACAGTATGAAACCAGAGAAAAAAGAAAAGATAAAACAAAGGATTAAGGATTATATATCCTTATTCTTAGTATTCTTTAAGATAGGTTTATTTTCTTTCGGTGGAGGATATGCCATGTTGTCTCTATTTGAAGCCGAGTTTGTAGAAAAGAAGAAATGGTTAACTCATGATGAACTAGCAGATATATTTGCTATATCTGAAGCCACTCCAGGTCCTATAGCAATAAATGTAGCAACATATGTTGGAAATGTTAGGGCAGGGATATTGGGTGCATTCTTCGCCACGCTAGGCGTTGTATTGCCATCCTTCGGAGTAATCATTGCTATTTCTTATATCATCTATGCAGTAAAAGATAACTTCTGGGTTATGGCTATATTTAAGGGCATAAGAGTAGGTGTCTTAATATTAATATTAAGATCTGTTGTAACCTTTGTGAAAGATATGAGAAAAGACATATATGGAGTGCTTATGTGTATCGCTGCATTCTGTATAGCATTCTTTACAAACATAAGTGTTATTTATATTATTCTCGGAAGTATTCTTATTTCTGCACTTGGTGCAATGTTTGCAAGGATTTATATAAGCAAGAAATACCATACAAAAGGCACTAAACCTTATGTAAGAGAAACTCTAGAGATAAAGGAGGATAAGGAATGATTTATTTAGAATTGTTTTGGACCTTCTTTAAAATAGGACTATTCACAATAGGTGGTGGCCATGCAATGATTCCTCTTATTATAAGAGAAGTTACAGCAAAAGGGTGGATTGGAAATGATATGCTATTAGACTTTATAGCTATATCTGAAAGTACACCTGGTCCATTTGCAGTTAATATTGCAACCTTTACCGGTATGGAAATGTCTGGAGTTCTTGGTGCACTTTGTGCAACAATTGGTGTAGTTTTACCATCCTTCATAATCATTACTTTGATAGTAAAATTACTATATAGGTTTATGAAAAAGAAGGCTGTTCAAGAGGTATTCTTGGGTGTAAGATCATCAGTTACAGGCTTGCTTATATCCGTCTTACTTTCATTGATATTTGTAGTAATATTTAATATGTCTACAGTATATTCTGCCTCAACATTTAGTATGGATTATACTGCTTTAGGTATGTTTATAGCGATGATTCCACTAGCATTTATTAAGATCGAAGGCAAGAAAATACATCCTATTATAGTCATTTTAATATCCGCATTATTAGGATTGATACTTTACGGCTTTATTCCACAAGCAATAGCTTTATAATATCGTTTTTATATCATAAAATACCCGTTTTGCAAAATAACATAGTTTTTATGTGGTTATATTTTTGTATTAAAAAAGCGAATGGCCAAATGTCTAAAAATATACAAAAACGCCATAATGTTTATTTTTCTGTTGTCTGTTTAAGAATTGAGTGATATAATGTTTTTGTTAAAAAAAGGAGAAATACTATGGTAGAAAGAAAAGAAACCAAGCAAGCACAAAGAACAAGGAAATTAATCCAAGACAGCTTTGTTAAATTACTATCCACAAGAGGATATTCAGATATTAGTGTTCTTGATATATGTGATGATGCATTAATAAGCAGAGGAACATTCTATGCTTACTTTGAAGATAAATCAGACTTACTTAACTTCTGTACACATGAAATTATTATGGGTTTTGATAAAGAAGCAACAAAATTACTTCCAAACAAAGAATATCATGCATATTACAACGAATTATTCGAAGTTGTTATTAAATATTTAACAGACAACAAACAAAAGATTAAGACAATATTCACCAATTCAGAAAACGGTGCAGTTATGTCTTTGGTAGAACAATACTTTGAAAATAACTTCAGACACAGAGTAAGAGATCTTAGAGCATTAGGATATGATATCAATATGGATGAAGACGTATTGGTTACATTCTTCTCTGGTGGTTGTATGAACATAATCAAGACTATTCTTACTAAAATAGATAGTTATAATGTAGAAGATATTGCTAAAGATTTTAATACTTTAGTAGTAGAAACTTTAGATAGAGTTGTAATTAAAGTATAACTTTAACAATTTTTATAAAACACTTTACAACTTTAATGCGCTAATGTATAATAGTGGCACTATAACAATGGTGCCATTTTTTATTGCACAAAAAGGAAAGATTATGAACTTATATGAAATTTTAGCGAAAATTGACAATCCTGAGGACTTAAAGAAGTTCTTTGCTGATTTATGTACTTATGTAGAGATTGAGAATCTTGAGAAAAGAGCAGAAGCAGCCCAATTATTGTTAAAGGGCAATACTTATGATGAAACAATCCAAAAAACAGGAATCTCATCTGCAACAATTAGTAGAATATCCCGTTGCATCCGACACGGAGAGGGTGGTTATTCAGAAGTGTTGAAGAAAGTAGTACAAGAAAATGAAGATAAAAAGGATAAATAATTATGTTAATAGATACAAATAAATTACAAAAAGACGAACAAGTTTTTCTCGAAATGCAACAACTCTTCCAATCGAAGGGTTATTCGCTTTATAAAATGAGACGATTTGAGGAATATTCATTATACCTTGAAAACAAGAAATTCCTTAATGGCGAAAACGTCATCACATTCAATGATACACATGGCAAACTCATGGCCCTTAAGCCAGATGTAACACTTAGTATCGTTAAGAATGCAAGAGCAGAAGATAATAACCAAAAGGTATATTACAGAGAAAGTGTATACAGATTTGATCCATCCTCATCTTCCTTTAAAGAAATTAACCAATTGGGCTTAGAGTACATTGGTGAAATCACATTGGACGATATGGGTACAATATGTTATTTAGCAGAGCAAGCATTATCTGTTATAGATAGCAAATTTGTTTTTGCAATCTCACACATGGGTATTGTAACAGGTATAATTGAGGCAATGGGAATCTCTCTTGAAAATAGAGATGATGTTATTAAGGCCATTAAATCTAGAAACTACGAGCAACTTAAAGAAATAGGACTCAAAAATGGAACAAGTGAAGATGTTTTAAATAAGATCAAAGGCATTTTTGACGCTCCTACAGAGTTTAAGGATTCATTAAAGGCATTAAAGGAAGCAAGTTTCAATAATGATATCAAAGTTGCTGTAGAGGAATTAGAGAAGGTCTATGAGAGTATTTCTAAGATATCAAAAGGAAACAATATTAGATTAGACTTCACAATCATCAATGATATTGCATATTACAATGGAATTATATTCCAAGGATTTGTATCCAAACTCCCAAGAGCAATATTAAGTGGTGGAAGATATGATAGACTCCTAGAAAAGTTTAATAAACAAAAAGGAGCAATGGGTTTTGCATTATCACTAAGTGATTTAGCTGTATATAACCCAAATGTATAAGAGGTAAATATGATAAACATAGCATTACCAAAAGGAAGATTAGGAAATAAGGCATACAAGTTATTAGAAACTTGTGGATATACAATTAGCGAACTCATGGACGAAAGCAGAAAACTAGTCTTTAGAAATGAAGAGTCTGGAGTCCAATACTTCCTCGTTAAACCAACAGATGTTCCAGTATATGTAAGTTATGGTGTTGCAGATCTTGGCGTAGTTGGAAAGGATGTATTAATCGAAAGTGATGCAGATGTATATTCCTTAATGGATCTTGGAATAGGAAAGTGCAGAATGTGTGTTGCAGCGAAGGAAGATTATGTAGAAGATAAATCTAGACCTATAATAGTTGCGACAAAATTCCCAAACATAGCAAGAGAATACTATGCAAAAGAAGATAGAGAGATAGAAATTATTAAGCTTTATGGCTCAATTGAACTCGCACCTATTCTTGGAATGTCAGATGTTATAGTAGATATAGTAGAAACAGGCACAACGCTTAAAGAGAATCATCTCAAAGTATTTGAAGAAATAATGCCATTATCTGCACAATTAATTGCAAATAAAACAAATTATAAGTTCAAAGAAAAAGAGATTAGAGATGTTGTTGCTAAACTAGGGGAGGCTATTAAATGATTAAGATTATAGACTCAGAAAAAATAAACATGAAAGATATTCTTAATAGGGAAATTCAATCCTATACAGAGTATGAGAATGTTGTAAGAGACATTATATACAAAGTAAGAACTAAAGGAGATGAGGCCCTTAAAGAATTCGCACTTAACTTTGACAAAGTTAATCTTTCTAGTTTTGTAGTAACAGAGGAAGAATTCAAAGAAGCAGAAAAGAAAGTAGATGCATCTTTAATAGATGTTATTAAAAAGAGTGCAGCAAACATCAGAGAATTCCACCAAGCACAAGCTAGAAAAGGATTTGAATTAAATAAAGAAGGTGGCATAGTTCTTGGACAAAAGATATCTCCAATTGAAAATGTTGGTATTTATGTTCCAGGTGGTACAGCAAGTTACCCAAGTACAGTTCTTATGAATGCTATTCCAGCTAAAATAGCTGGAGTTCCAAATATTTATATGTGCACACCACCACAAAAGGATGGTTCTGTAAAAGCAGAGATCCTTATGGCTGCAAAGATAGCAGGAGTGGATAAGGTATTCAAGGTTGGTGGAGCAGGAGCTATTGCAGCATTCGCATATGGAACTAATACAATACCAAAAGTAGATAAGATAGTTGGACCAGGAAATATCTTTGTTGCTTTAGCAAAGAAAGAAGTGTTTGGAACAGTTGGTATAGATATGGTTGCTGGACCAACAGAAATACTTGTAGTTGCAGATGAAAGTGCAAACCCAGTATATGTAGCAGCAGATATCTTATCTCAAGCAGAACATGATAAACTCGCAACGCCAGTTCTTGTTACTAATAGTAACAAACTTGCAGAAGAAGTCCAAAAACAAATAGATGTTCAAATAAAGAAGTTGCCAAGATATGAAATAGCAAATGCATCTATAGAAAACAATGGAAAGATTATTCTTGCTAAGGATTTAGATAAGGTTATAGACATAGCTAATGCAATTGCACCAGAACACTTAGAGTTATGTGTTGCAGAGCCAATGAAGATGTTAGACAAGATTAAGAATGCAGGATCTGTATTCCTTGGCAATTATACACCAGAATCTCTAGGAGATTACTTCGCTGGACCAAATCACACTCTTCCAACTTCTGGTAGTGCAAGATTCTCTTCTGCATTAGGTGTAGATGATTTCATAAAGAAAACACAATATATCTACTACACAAAAGAAGAATTAAATAAGGTAGCAAAAGATATAGCAGACTTCGCAAATAGTGAAGGATTACAAGGACATGCAAAAGCGGCATTAATTCGCTTTGAGGAGAAATAATGAGTAAGTTTCTAAGTGAAAAATTTAAGGATTTAGAGCCATATACTCCAGGTGAGCAACCACAAGACAAAAAGTATGTAAAATTGAATACTAATGAGTCTCCATTTAAGCCATGTCCTGGGGTTATGAAAGCATTGTCTGAAGAGGCAGTATCTCAACTATATTTGTACTCAGATCCAACAGCCAATAAACTAGTAGAAGCAATAGCAGAATACTATACAAATTACGTCAAAGAAAACGGCAAAAACTTTGTCATCTCCAAGGAAAATGTAATAGTTTCCAATGGTTCAGATGAAGTGCTAGCATTTATCTTTAATGCATATACAGATAAGGACAAAGGAATGGCTTGCCCAGAGATAGGATATGGATTCTATCCAGTATTCTGTTCATTATATGGAGTACCGTTTAAGAGCATAAAGATTAGAGACGATTTTAGCATAGATATTAGTGCATTTAAAGGAATAAGTGAGAATATTACAATTGCTAATCCAAACGCACAAACAGGACTTTATCTATCACTAAACGATATAAAAACATTGCTTTCCGAGAACAAAGACAGAATTATCGTTATAGATGAAGCATACTGTGATTTCGGTGGTGAGAGTGCATCTGTGCTTTTAGATGAGTATGAAAATTTAATAGTTGTAGGCACACTTTCCAAGTCACGTCAACTTGCTGGAGGACGTGTTGGATTTGCCATCGCAAGCAAAGAAATAATACAAGATTTAAATACAATTAAGTACAGTTTCAACCCATATAATCTTAACAGACTTAGCATTCTTGCAGGTGTTGAGGCAATGAAAGATGTAGATTATTTCAACAAGACTAGAAAAGTAGTTATGGAGAACAGAGAATATCTCAAAGAAGAGCTTAAAAAACTCGGGTTTAAGGTAACGGATTCCAAGTCTAATTTCATCTTAGTTTCTACACCAAAAATGGGTGGCAAGGAATTGTATCTTAAACTCAAGGAAAGAGGTGTTTTAGTTAGATTCTTAAGTGACGAATTATTAAAGAATTGGGTTCGTATTACAATTGGATCTAAAGAGCAACTAAATGTATTGTTAAAAGAAATAAAAGAAATATTGGGGGCATAATTATGAGAGAAGCAGTAATTAAACGTAAAACCAATGAAACAGATATTGAAATTAAAATCAATTTAGATGGAACAGGCAACTATATGTCTGAAGATGGAAAGAGTCTTATAGACACAGGCTGTGGCTTCTTCAATCACATGATGGAACTCTTTGCAAAACATTCTTGCGTAGATATGTCCATTAAATGCAAGGGAGATGTAGAGGTTGATTTCCACCACTCAATAGAAGATATTGGTATTTGTCTTGGAATGGCATTTAAGGAAGCATTAGGAGACAAGAAAGGAATAAACAGATATGGCTGGATCCTTTTACCAATGGATGAAGCACTAATTATGTCTGCTATAGATTTTTCAGATAGAGGAATGCTTTGCTTCAATGTTGAGTTCCCAAACGAATACAAGGTTGGAGATATGGATACAGAACTAGTTGAAGAATTCATGATAGCTTTCTCTCGCAATGCTGGAATAACACTCCACATAGAAAAATTTGCAGGTACAAATATACACCACATTGTAGAAGGAATATTTAAAGCACTTGCAAGATGCTTAAAGCAAGCAGTAGCAATGGATCCAAGAAATCCAAACGCAATACCATCCACAAAAGGAAAATTAGCATGATAGCAATAGTAGATTACGGAGTAGGGAATCTTTTCTCTTTAAAAAGTTCTTTAGATTACCTTGGACTTGAATCCAAGATAACTTCAGATGAGAAGGACTTAAGAGATGCAGACAAAATCATTTTGCCTGGTGTTGGTGCTTTTGGAGATGCTAAAGCAAAACTAGAGAGTACAGGCTTAATTCTTGTAATTAAAGAAGAAGCAGAAAAGAAACCATTATTAGGAATATGTTTAGGAATGCAACTCCTTTTAGAAAAGTCCTATGAATTTGGAGAATATGAAGGATTAGGATTCATCCCAGGAGATGTTGTTCAATTTGATATCCCTAAAGAATACAAAGTTCCACACATGGGATGGAATGCATTAGACTTTACACAAAAAAATTGTCCTTTATTTAAATACATAAAAGATAAGGATTACGTATATTACGTACATTCATTCTATGCAAAGACAGAACCTAAGTATGTTGCGGCAACATCTAACTACGCTATAGATGTAACAGGTGTAGTTTGGAACAAAAACGTATATGGCACACAATTCCACCCAGAAAAGAGTGGTGAAGTTGGGCTTAATATATTAAGAGCATTTGGAGAACTAAAATGATATTATTTCCTGCAATAGACATAAAAGATGGCAAGGTTGTCCGTTTAAGACAAGGCAACTATGCAGATATGAAGATTTATGACGTAGATCCAATAGATGTAGCAAAGTCTTATAAAGAGGTCGGTGCAGAGTGGATGCACGTTGTAGATTTAGATGGTGCCAAAACCGGTAAGGCTATGAACTATGGAATTATAACTAATATTGTTAAAGAAGTAGGTATCAATGTTGAAGTTGGTGGTGGAATTAGGGATTTAGAAAGAATACGTAATTATTTAAATGCAGGTGCAAAGAGAGTAATACTTGGAACAGTTGCAATAGAAAATCCAGATTTCACCAAATTAGTCCTAAAGGACTATGCAGATAGTGTTGCCATTGGTGTAGATGCTAATAATGGTAAGGTTGCAATTCACGGTTGGAATATGGTTACAGATATGGAATCTGAAGACTTCTGTTCTAAACTTGCAGATGATGGTTGCAAATACATTATATATACAGATATTTCTAAAGACGGACTTCTTCAAGGAACTAATTTAGAAGTATATAGCAGACTATCTAAAATTAAGAACATAAACATAACAGCATCTGGTGGAATTAGTTCTATAGATGAACTAAAGGTGTTAAAAGATTATGAAATATATGGTGCTATAATTGGCAAAGCATTATATGAAAAGAAGATAGATTTAAAAGAAGCATTGGAGGCAATTAAGTAATGTTAGCAAAGCGTATTATACCATGCCTAGACATACGTAACGGACGTGTTGTTAAAGGCGTAAAATTTGGAGACCTTAGAGATGTAGAGGATCCAGTTGAGATGGCTAAGTTCTATAATGACTCTGGTGCAGATGAATTAGTCTTCTATGATATTACTGCTTCAGCAGAAGGAAGAAAGCTTTTTGCAGATACACTAGTAAATGTTGCAAAGCAAATATTCATTCCTTTAACTGTTGGTGGTGGTATTAGTTCCGTTGAGGATTTCGATAGAGTTCTTAAAAGAGGAGCAGATAAAGTTAGTGTAAATACTGGTGCAATATACAATCCAAGTATCATTAACGAAGCAGCTAAAAAATATGGTAGCCAATGTGTGGTTCTTTCTATGGACATAAAGAGAGTAGATGGTGAATTTAAGATATTTGCCAAAGGCGGAAGAGAGAATACTGGTATAGACGCAATAGAATGGGCATACAAAGGACAAGAAGAAGGAGCAGGAGAATTGGTTGTAAATAGTATAGATACAGATGGCGTTAAGAAAGGTTTTGACCTCGAAATGTTAGATGCTATATGTGCAAAAGTAAGTATTCCAGTAATTGCTTCTGGCGGTGCTGGATGCAAAGAAGATTTTACAACACTTTTTAAGAGTTGTAAGGGAGTAGATGCAGGACTTGCAGCAAGTATATTCCATTTCAAGCAAGTAGACATTAAGGATTTAAAGAAAGACTTAAGAGCAAATGGAATTGAAGTAAGATTATAAAATGGAGAAATAGATATGATAAGCGCAGATGAATTAAAGTTTGATAGCAACGGATTAATCCCAGCAGTTGTACAAGATCACTATTCAAAAAAGGTACTAACAGTTGCCTATATGAATAAAGAGAGTCTAAAGACTAGCATTGAAAAAGGATTAACATGTTTCTGGAGTAGATCTAGACAATGTTTCTGGACAAAGGGTGAAACAAGTGGGAATTATCAACACGTTGTTTCTATCATTGCAGACTGTGATAAAGATGCATTAGTTGTAGAGGTTGTAAAAGATGGCCCAGCTTGTCATACGGGACTTGATTCTTGCTTTGATGGGGAGAATATCGTTTGGGTATCTGAAGAATTAAAACAATTCTCATTAGATGGATTATATGAACTCATTAAAGGTAGAAAAACAAACCCACAAGAAGGTTCTTATACAACATATCTTTTCGACAAAGGCTTAGACAAAATTCTTAAGAAAGTTGGAGAAGAAAGCACAGAGGTTATAGTTGCTGGAAAGGGTGGAAGCAAAGAAGAAACCATCTATGAAATTAGTGATCTTGTATATCATGTTATGGTTCTTATGGTTCAAATGGGAATTAGTACAAAAGACATCATTGCAGAACTTGAAAAGAGACATGTTATAGACAAGAAAGTCAAACAAGAAACGATGAAGTAGTTTTTCTTGAAAAATTTTTCAAGGAAAATAAATTCAAGAAAAAATATAGGGTATAATGTTAATTTGTTTACATTTTTACTTATAAAATGTAGAATGTTAAAAATCTTATTGGGAGTAAAAAGTTATGTTTATTGCATTAAATGGTCAATTAGGTAGTGGTAAAACGGCACTTTGTGCATTATTCCGTGATTTAGATGGCTATGATATTTTCAGTACTGGGAAGATACAAAGAGAATATGCAAATGAATTAGGAATCAGTACTCTTGAACTTAATGAAAGAAGCAAGACAGATTATTCTTATGACTATGCAATAGACAAAAAGTTAATGGACTATGGCGAAGCCAATAAAGGAAAGAACATAGTTTTCGATTCCAGAATGGCATGGCATTTCTTAAAAGATGTATATAAGGTCCACCTCCTAATTAGACCAGCAACAGCAGCAGATAGAGTATTCGGAAAGAGAGAAAGCAAAGAAGAGACATACAAGAGCAGAGAAGAAGCCATGAGCGAACTCGTAAAGAGAAGAGACATGGAAAATGATAGATACAACAAAGTTTACAATGTAAATATGTATGATTTCAGAAATTATGATCTCATTCTAGATACCACAAAACTTACTCCAGAAGAAACATATCAAATTATTTTAAGAGAGAGTTCCAAAAGAGAAAGTGTTGTCTATGTTGCTCCAAATAATATCTATCCATCCAATCCAAAAGAGACATATTCTGTAGATAAAGCAAAAGAAGTATTAAAGATTATGGATGTATACACACACATACCTACAATGTCTTTAATTAAGATTGGCGAAAATCTATTTACATATGAAAAAGAAAACTTATTGCTGGCATGCAATTTGGCAGATATTAAATTCATCAAAGCAGACAAGGTTTATACAGAAGAGGAGATTTTGCCAAATGGACAAAAGGCAATAGACTATATTAAGTCCTCTATGACAGATATTAGAGAGTGGGAAAAACTAAACAATTTCACCTTTGATTTTTACCCAGAAAACATAAAATAAAAAATTTTCAAAATTTTAATTTTTCTTTAACAATCCTTTTTTATACTGAAACTGACAGTTGCAGATAACTCTTCTGTGACAAAGGAGTTCAATATGAAAAAGAAGATTTTAATTTTAATGTTAGTACTAGTTCTTTCAATGGCTATGTTCACATTGTTTGCATGTTCTAATTTAACAGACCTTGCAAATACCATTGTAAATAACACAACACAAGTAGAGGGTACAACTAACACAGGATCAAGTGAAGCGGCAGTAACAGATGATTCAATTTCTGCAACGGAAGTATCTCAGGATACGGCATTTGAAATAACAACAGAGGATGGCACTTATTCTCAAAAGAATAATATTTACACAATAACCACAGCAGGTACATATTCTTTAACTGGATATCTAAACGGACAAATCGTGGTTGAAGCAGGAGAAGATGATGCAGTAGTTATAGAGTTAAATGGTGTAACAATTGAATACAACCAAGACTCACCAATTAAAATCCTCACAGCAGATAGTGTAGATATCTCAGCACAAAAAGATACAGAGAATGTAATTAAGGATACTAGAAGCGCAAAGACAGTAGATACAGACACATTAGGTGAAGGCGCAATCTATGCAAAAACAGATCTCACACTAAAAGGAAAAGGTACGCTTGTTATAGAAGCATCATATAACAATGGAATCCACACAACAAAAGACTTAAAGATTAAAAATCTTTCTCTTAAAGTTACAGCATACAATAATGCAATAAAGGGTAATGATTCCATAACAATTTCAAGTGGTAGTGTAGTTGCAATTTCTACAAACGGAGATGGTCTCAAAACAGAGAATACAGATGCAAACAAGAAAGGTGTAACAAGAGGAGATATAACCATCACTGGAACAGCTTCCGTAACAGTATATGCAGCAGGAGATGGTATCCAATCTGCACACAACTTCACTATGAGTGAAGACACAGACGGAAATTCACCATACGTAACAATCTACACAGGATCATATAGTGGTTATACAGCATCTAGCGCAAGTACAACATCATACAAAGGTGTTAAGGTTGAAAACATCTTAACAATCTCTGGTGGAACAATAGATATTAAGAGTTATGATGATGGTCTCCATGCAAATTATGGTACAACCTTTGAAACTGGAGAAACAGGACAAGGAACAATTAACATCCTTGGTGGTTCTATAAAGATGGTAGTATATTCTCCAATAACAAGTACAGCTGGTGGAAGAATGGGTCCAGGAGGTTCAGGAAGACCAGGATCTTGGGGCGGACAACAAGCTGTATCTGGCGCAGATGCAATTCATGCAGACTATGTATTAAATATCGCAGGTGGAATCGTTGAGATAGATAGTTCATATGAAGGATTAGAAGCAAACATTATTAATATCTCTGGTGGAACAACATATGTTACTGCAAATGATGATGGAGTAAACGCAAAGAGTGGCAAAACAACACCACAAGTAAATATCACAGGAGGATACTTAGATGTCACAGTATCTCCTAATGGAGACACAGACGGAATAGACAGTAATGGAACATATACACAAAGTGGTGGTGTAGTTATAACACGTGGTCCAAATAGTGAAATGGCAGCAGCTATAGATGCAGATAGTTCTGTAAGAATTAATGGAGGAACATTAATAGTCTTAGGATATGGCAATGTAACAAGAGGAACTGGAGTTAATACATATTCTTCATCCTTACATTCATCCGGCAGTCATAGTGTAACCATAGATGGAACGACATACACATTCACAAATGCATATTCATATGGAAGAACAACCATATATAGCAATGTAAGTGTATCAGCATAAATCTTAATTCCCCTAAAAGAATAGCCCCAAAGTTTTGCTAGTTTTTCTAGGAAACCGAGGGGTTTATTCTTATTCCTAAACTAAATTATTTAAGTCTTTTTCTATATCTTTTAACTTTGTTAGTAATTCTTCAAAATTTGATAACGAGCTATCATTAATCATTTCTTTCATATTATTAAAGTCATTGCTTAATTGTGAAAGATGTTTTTCACTTGGAATCAAATTAAATGAACCAGGTTTTGCAGTTTGATAGCTTGCCCATGAAGATGGGTAGAATTTTGTCTTAAAATCTCGAACCATTTTTAATAGTTGTAAATTTGAATAAGCCTTCTCTTTGTATATGGTTTGGCTTATTTTGTAAACATCATAATAATGTCTAGAATATCTAAGAGGAACATCTTTATCTATAGGCCTATGTGCTTCTTGGTGTAATATCAATACTTTTTCCCAAAAAGTTCTTTCTGGCGATACGGTTTTAATAATAGTAGATGTATTATCCATTAAAGGAAGTCCCATTCGTGCAATCAAAGGAGAAATGGCGACTTCTTCAGTAGGGGATAAAGCTGCTAATGGCCCAATCTCTAATCTAATGTTTTTTAAAATGTTTGATTTATTAATATCAGAAATGCGAGGATAAGAAAAGTTAATCACACAAGGATTTCCTTCTTCTATTTTAAAAATAGGCTTAGTTAATAAGATATGTTCAAAATCTGTAGTTAACGCAGGTAAAACTTTTTCTTTTATAAAACTTTCTGCCAAATCATTAATTTTGTGGTTATATTTTTCCTGTTGAGTTTTTGTTCTTTCATCATCTGGGTTGTCATTAGTTAGAATATCCCATCTTAAGATAAGATCTATATCTTCTGAAAATCTGTCAATAATATTAAAACATTTAGATAGACTTGTTCCGCCTTTAAAAATTAGATAATCCTTAAAAACGCTTTTGTGAAAAAGATAATCCAACATCAATGTGACCCAATAATCTTTTTCAATTATATCGATATTGCCTCCAAAATCTAAAACATATCTATTGAATATCGTTTCTCTTTGCTTATTTGTTAATTTTGCTATATTATACATTTCTATTCCCCCACTATTTTACTAAGAGTTTCATAAATCCAAGAAGTAATATTGTTTCTTTTTGCCTTTATTTCTATGATATCATCTGATGTTAGAAAACATTTAAGTTTGTTTATTATGTCTTGGTTAACATTTTCCTTCTTTATTGTTTTTAGCGCTTGAATTGCAATTAGTATGTTATAGGAATAATTTGTTATTTCTTTGGAAGTCGCATGTTTAAAAATGATGGTATTATTTTTTACTTCATATTCATTATAGGGACCACTTGAAACAAATACATATTTTGTTGGAACTTGTGTCGATATTCCAACAATATTTAACGCATAATTGCCACTAGGGATTATAATCCAATTAAATTGTCTTGCTATGGCTGTAGCAATATCCAAAATGCTTGGTGCTTTATATATCATGAGTGTTGCATCATATTCTGATAAATAATAGATGCCCCTTCTTGCTCTGCATATAATTTTAGAATCTTCCATGAGCTCTAACGCTTTGCTAATACTTTTGTATGGTGCTAAATCTAAAAAATCACTTGTTGAAAAAGCCCCGTATTTTTCTTTTTTGACTCTAGATAATATTTGTTTATTTAATTCATTCATTATGGTTACCTCATTCGCAAATATTATATAACTTTTGCGATAAAATAGTCAAATCAATATCTTAAAAAATTGTGGAATAATTCTATTTAATTGACTTTTTTAAATATCATAAGTTAACATATTGCTAATATTTTTTATATTAAAGAAGGCATGATATGGCAAAAGTTTATAAAAGTGCAGCTGAATTAATAGGTAAAACTCCTTTGCTAGAATTGGTCCATATAGAGCAAGACTTGGGACTAAAAGCAAAGTTATTTGCAAAACTAGAATATTTTAACCCAACAGGATCCATTAAAGATCGTGCTGCAATTTCCATGATAGTAAATGCAGAAGAGAAAGGTTTGCTAAAGCAAGGTGCAACCATTATAGAACCAACATCTGGTAATACAGGTATTGGCATTGCTTCTGTTGCAACAGCAAAAGGATATAAAGCCATTATAGTTATGCCAGACACAATGAGTGTAGAAAGAAGACAGTTAATAGCCGCATATGGCGCAAAGATTGTCTTAACACCAGGAAAAGATGGAATGAAGGGAGCAATTGCAAAAGCAGAAGAACTTAAAAAAGAAATCCCAGGTTCAATAATTGCAGGACAATTCGTTAACCCAGCAAATCCAAGAATACATTATGAAACCACAGGGCCAGAAATCTATGAAGATACAAACGGTAGTGTAGACATCTTAGTTTCAAGTGTAGGAACCGGTGGAACAATAACAGGAACAGGCAAGTTCTTAAAAGAAAAGAAACCAAGTGTAAAAGTTGTTGCTGTAGAGCCAAAAGCATCTCCAGTATTATCTGGCGGTGTAGCAGGACCACATAAGATTCAAGGTATTGGTGCAGGCTTTGTTCCAGAAGTTTTAGATACAGGTATCTATGACGAAGTAATTTGCATAGAGAACGATGAAGCTTTTGAATATGGCAAACTCATTGGAAAGAAGGAAGGAGTATTAGTTGGTATTTCATCCGGAGCAGCACTTGCAGCAGGTATTAAACTTGCACAAAGAAAAGAAAACGAAGGAAAGAATATAGTTGTTATATTGCCAGATAGTGGAGATAGATATTTGTCTACACAACTTTTTCAATAATTGGAGGATGACATGAGAGCAATAGTATCTGTATTAGGTAAGGACACAAAGGGAATCATTGCAAACGTTTCCATGACATTATATAAGCAAGATGCAAATATCATAGATATTTCACAAACAGTTATGCAAAACGAATATTTTACCATGATAATGTTAGTTGAAATTGGTGAAGGCAAGACAATAGATGATATATCCAAGGCACTAGACGCAGTTGCAAAAGAATTCAAAGTTGAGATCAGAGTTCAACACGAAGATATCTTTAACTCTATGCACAGAATTTGAGGAGTAATAAATGCTAAATCATAACGAAATAATTCAAACTATTACAATGATTAAAGACTTGCATCTAGACATTAGAACGGTCACGATGCATATTTCTCTTTTCGATTGTATTACAGATGACGCAGATAGAACTGCTCAAAAGGTCTATGACAAACTCACATCCAAAGCCAAAAACTTTGTATCCATCATAGATGGAATTCAAACAAAGTATGGTATTCCAATTGTTAACAAGAGATTATCTATTAGCCCAATAAGTTTAATTGGCGCAGCAAGTGGTGGTTATGAAAAAATCGCTCTTGCTATGGACAAAGCAGCAAAGGAATTAAACATCAATTTCATTGGTGGTTATACAGCAATAGTTCAAAAGGGCATGACAAAACAAGAAGAAGAATTTATACATACAATACCAAAGGTATTAAGCGAAACAGATGTAGTATGTTCTTCTGTAAATGTTGGCTCCACAAAAGCAGGTATAAATATGGATGCTGTACGTTTAATGGGTGAAATCATTAAAGAAACAGCAGAGAAGACAAAAGACAAGAATTGCATTGGTTGTGCAAAACTTGTTGTATTTGCAAATGCAGTCGAAGACAATCCTTTCATGGCAGGATCCTTTAACGGAATAAGTGAGGGAGATTGTGTAATCAATGTTGGAATCTCCGGACCAGGAGTTGTAAAAGCAGCAATCGAGAGAATTAAAGGTGAAGATTGTTCCGTTCTTTCCGAGACTATCAAAAACACAGCATTCAAGATTTCAAGAATGGGTGAACTTGTTGGAAGGGAAGCGGCAAAGCAACTTAATGCTGAATTTGGCATTATAGACCTCTCTTTAGCCCCTACACCAGAAGTTGGAGATAGTGTTGGAGAAGTACTCGAAGAGATGGGACTTTCATCTGTGGGCGCTCACGGAACCACAGCATGTTTAGCTATGCTAAATGATGCAGTTAAGAAGGGTGGTTCTATGGCAAGTTCTAGAGTTGGAGGATTATCTGGTGCATTTATCCCAGTATCTGAAGATATAGGCATGATTCGTGCTGTAAAATCTGGCGCATTAGGAATAGATAAACTCGAAGCCATGACATCTGTTTGTTCTGTTGGTTTAGACATGATAGCCATCCCAGGAAGCACTAGTGCAAAGACTATTTCTGCAATCATTGCAGATGAGGCAGCAATTGGTGTTATAAATGGCAAGACAACAGCAGTTAGAGTAATACCAGTAATTGGCAAAGAAGAAGGAGAAGTTGAGTTTGGTGGTTTGCTTGGTCGTGCATCAATAATGAATATTGGAAACGGAAACGCAGATGCATTCATAGATAGAGGAGGACATATCCCAGCACCAATTCATTCATATAGAAACTAATTAACTTATCAGTTTTACACAAAAAAAGACATATTTTGCGCAATTTGTCTTTTTTTATTGCTTTAAAAATATAAATTAATCACAAAAAGAAATGGTTGCTAAATACAATATTTAGTGCTTTATTGGGCTAAAGTGCAGTCATATATTGTTGATTTTTTCAAAAATGTAAAAATTAACTTTTAACCTACAAAGAATATATTTTTTTATAAATTGACAAGGCATAGCAATACTAATAAAATATTAAACTATAAAGGTAGAAATATGTGCCCACACAGGGTTTGCTTATATTTATTTGAAAACAAAACTAGGGAGAATTTAGTTTTAGATGGGAAAGAAAACAGTCTTATTTATTGTTAAAAGACTCGTGATTGCTGTTGTAACAATCTTCTTGATTGCTACAATCACTTTCTTTGTTATGAATGCTATTCCAGGCGGTCCTTTCAATTCTGAAAAGTCCGTAAGTCCTGAAACAATGGCAGCATTAAATAAAAAATATGGATTAGATAAACCACTAATCGAACAATATGGCAACTATCTTAAAAATATAATTCGTTTGGATTTTGGACCATCTTTGAAACAAAAGGGTCGATCTGTAAACGATATTTTAGTAGATGGATTGAAAACAAGCGTTAAATTAGGTCTCGCAGCTGCTTTCTTAGCAGTTGGTTTGGGACTTATTTTAGGAACAACGGCGGCGGTTTTCCGAAAACGAATGGCGGATAAAGCGATTATGTTATTTACAACCGCATCAGTTGCAATGCCATCCTTTGTAATAGGTACATTTCTATTAATTATTTTTGGGTTGTATCTGAACTGGTTCCCGGTTGATGGATCGTTGAAGGGTGGAATGGTTATGCCTATCGTTGCTTTAGCTTTATATCCAACAGCCTATATTACTCGTCTTACTAGAACGAGTATGTTGGATATTATGGGTCAAGATTTTATTAGAACGGCCAAGGCTAAAGGTGTTGGAAATCTAAGTGTTATTTATAAACATACTTTAAGAAACGCATTAATTCCTGTAATTACTTATGTTGGACCAATGATTGCGTATATTGTTACAGGTAGTTTAGTTGTTGAACAAATTTTCAGTGTCCCAGGACTTGGAAGAGCATTTACTAGTTCTATTATCAATAGAGACTACACTTTGATTATGGGTACTACAATTGTACTTGCTACATTGGTTGTCTTAATGAACCTTGTCAGCGATATTATGTATAAAGTTGTTGACCCAAGAGTTGATTTGAACTAAGGAGGGAACTATGGCTGAAAGAAAATTTAAGAGAACAAAGAATTTTTTATCTTTTCAAATAAATACAGATAAACTTATACCTGCAACTAGTGAAGAAAAGATGCAAGCCTCTCTTATGAGGGACAGTCATACTTTCTTCAGAGATGCAATGAAGCGTTTCGCAAAGAATAAAATTGCCATGACATGTGCAGTTTTAATGTTGATTATAGTTTTAGGAGTTATATTTATTCCTATTGCTTGGCCTTATAAATACGACCAACAACTTGGTATGTCATTGTATGGGTCAGATGCATCTTATAACAATTTATCACCAATGCAATATGGAGAAACAGAGCAAGCACGTATTGCAAATGGAGAAAAGGTATTCCCACACTTATTTGGTACAGATAGTTTAGGAAGAGATTATTTTATCCGTGTTGTATACGGGACAAGAATTTCGTTGGCAGTAGGTTTCTTTGCTTCCATCTTGGTTTTGATTATTGGACTTATATATGGTTCTGTTTCAGGATATGTTGGTGGCAAGGTTGATTTGGTAATGATGAGAATAGTTGATATTATTTATTCGTTGCCAGATATGCTTATGATTATTTTATTGTCTGTTGTATTAAATAGAGTTCTTGGTGATAATACATCTGGCATTTTTGATAAACTTGGTACAAATATGATCAGTATCTTCTTGGTATTTGCTTTATTGTACTGGGTAGGTATGGCAAGACTTATAAGAGGACAAATATTAACATTAAAGAAACAAGAATATGTTCTTGCTGCTAAATCTATTGGAGCTAAACCAGGTAGAATTATTGCAAAGCATTTAATCCCTAACTGTTTAAGTATCATTATTATAACAACAGCACTTCAAATACCATCAGCCATCTTTACAGAAAGTTTCTTATCGTTCTTAGGGCTAGGTGTTTCTGCACCTATGCCATCTTTAGGATCGTTGGCTTCTGAAGCAAGAGCTGGAGTATTTACTTATCCATTTAGAATGATTATCCCAGCATTGTTCATTTGTATTATCGTTCTTTCACTAAATTTAATTGGTGATGGTTTAAGAGATGCATTTGATCCAAAACTTAAGGATTAATTGGAGGTGTTAAATGAGTGAATTAGATAAAGAAAAAAATACAAACACCTCTCAAAAAGCTACTGTTTATAAATGGAAGAGAAATAAAAGGTCTTTAATTGATATTTTATTATTTTGTGCTTTATGGCTTGTTATTGCTGGTTGGATTGTATTTATAGTAATGATGTTAGTTAATAAAGATAATTATGCTCCAAATGTTTTAATAGGAATAATCTTTGGTGTTTCAGCTGCCTTCTTATGTGCAGTAATTGGGTTAGGAATCGTCATGAAGATTATCCAAGATAAGGAAAAGCATAAAATATTAGAAAGCCATATTGAAAAAACTGATGAAGAATGGCATGAAGATGAACTTCTAAAGGTAAGAAATTTAAGAACATCATTCTTTACTGAAAATGGCGAGGTCCGTGCAGTTAATGGAATATCTTTTAATTTAAATAAAGGAAAGGTTTTGGGTATTGTTGGAGAATCTGGTTCTGGCAAATCAGTTACTGCTTATTCAATTATGCAAATCCTTTCACCTCCAGGAGAAGTTGTTGGTGGAAGTGTAAAGTTTAAGAACGAAGAATTGGTAGGAGTTTCTGAAAAAAGAATGCAAAAAATCAGAGGCAATAATATATCTATTATTTTCCAAGATCCAATGACATCTTTAAATCCAGTTTTTACTATTGGAAATCAAATTCAAGAGGCTATTTTATTACATACAAATAGAACACGTAAGCAAGCAAAAGCTAGAGCCATAGAGTTGTTACAATTAGTAGGAATAAATGAACCTGAGAAGAGATTAAAACAATACCCATTTGAACTCTCAGGTGGTATGAGACAAAGAATAGGTATTGCTATGGCACTTGCATGCGAACCAGACATTTTAATCGCTGATGAGCCTACAACCGCTTTGGATGTTACAATCCAAGCTCAAATTCTTGAATTAATGCAAAAACTTCAAAAAGAATTAGGAATGGCAATCATTATGATTACACATGATTTGGGTGTTATTGCACAAATGTGTGATGAAGTTATAGTAATGTATGCTGGAAAGATTTGTGAACAAGGTACAGCGGAAGAAATTTTCTATAACCCAAAACATGAATATACAAAAGGACTACTTGCATCTATTCCTTATGGAAGCAAAGCAGAAGGAAAATTAAGTTCTATTGAAGGAACACCTGTGGATTTACTTGCTCTTCCAAAAGGATGTGCTTTTGCACCACGTTGCAATAATTGTTTAAAGATATGCTTAGAAGAAATGCCAGAAAGATTAGTTATTAATGATGATCATATGGCAACATGCTGGATGAATGTTCTAGAAGGTCTAAAAGATGGATCAGTTGTTCTAATGGAGGAAAAAGAAAATGGATGAAAATATCGAAAAGAATGATATGCTAGAAAACGAAACTCCTGTTGAAGAAAAAGAAGAATTGGTTCGTATAGAGGGTCTTAAGGAATACTTTGATATTCCAAGCGGATTATTTAAAAGTAAAAAATTAAAGGCCGTAGATGATGTATCTTTCTCTATTATGAAAGGTGAAACTTTGGGTGTAGTTGGTGAATCTGGATGTGGTAAGACAACTCTAGGAAGAACCCTTATGTATCTATATAAACCAACCAGCGGGAAAATCTTCTACAAGAATAAAGAAATTAAAACAAAACAAGATATCAACAATTTCCGTCTAAAAACTACAATGGTTTTTCAAGATCCATATTCATCACTTAATCCAAGAATGACGGTTGAAGATATTGTTGGAGAACCTTTGGATGTTCATAGATTATGCAAAGGCAAAAAAGAAAGAAAGAAAAAAGTTTTAGAATTAATGGGACTAGTTGGTTTGCCTGAAGAGCATGCAACACGTTATCCACATGAGTTCTCTGGTGGGCAAAGACAACGTATTGGAATAGCTAGAGCATTGGCTGTAAATCCTGATTTTATTATTTGTGATGAACCTGTAAGTGCGCTAGACGTTTCAATTCAAGCGCAGGTAATTAATATGTTTGAAGAATTACAAGAAAAACTTGGTTTAACATTAATGTTTATTGCGCATGACATATTAGTTGTAAGACATATATCAGATCGTATTGCTGTTATGTATCTAGGAAGAGTAGTTGAACTTGCAGACGCAGATGTAATTTGTGATAAACCTTTACATCCATATACTGTTACTCTTATGTCAGCAGTTCCAGTTCCAGATCCAGATACAGCAAAATCATCTCAAAGAATATTACTAGAAGGAGATATTCCAAGTCCATTAAATGCACCTTCTGGATGTCCATTTAGAACTAGATGTCCAATTGCAGGAGATGAGTGTGCAATTGAAATGCCAAAACTTGAAGAAGTTGAACCAGGTAGATTTGTTGCATGTTATAAATATGGACAATTGAAGAGAACTCAAGAAGAAAACTCTTCACAAAATAATTCAGATATTGAACAGGATAAACCTGAACAATAAATAAAAAACAAAAAATATCCAAACGGGATAAAAATTAGAAAAGGAGACAAAAAAAATGAAAAAGAAAATTATCGTTGCTTTGATAGCAGTATTATTAATAGCAGTTTTAGCTGTAACATTTGCTGCATGTTCAAAGAAGAAAGGTTCAGATTCTTCTGAATCTGCAAAAGAAAGAGATTTATCTAAAGTTGCAGTATATTCAATGGATCTTAGTTCTATCGATGGTTATGCTGACAAGTCTGTTACAAACGGAACATGGGCACAAACATATGATAAGCTTATTGAATATATTAAGGGTGAATCAGATGCAACAAAGCGTTTTGCTTTAATGCACAAAGCTGAAGATCTTTTAATGGACACAGGATGTATCGTACCACTATATTATTATACAGATTTATATATGGTTAAATCCAACATCACAGGTTTCTTCAGTTCACCACTTGGATACAAGTTCTTCAAGAATACATTAGTTGGTGGTTCCGATACAAACATTAATGTTGTTCTTGCATCAGAACCAGACTCAATCGACCCAGCATTAAATAGTGCAGTTGATGGTGCAACAATTATCAGCCATTGCTTCTCTGGATTATATCGCTGGAATTTAGATAGTCATGGCGAATTAGTTCTTGAACCAGACTGTGCAGTAAGCGCACCAACAAAGGTCACATTAGAAAATGGTAAGACAGAATATACATTCACTCTTAGATCAGGATTAACATGGTCAGATGGAACAGCATTAAAAGCATCCGATTTCAAGAAAGCTTGGGATAGAGCAATTGATGAAGAAACAGCAGCAGACTATGGTTATATGTTTGAAGTAATCGATGGTTATGCAGATGGTCAATTAAATGTTACTGTAGATGATGCCGCAGGGACAATCAAGGTTGTATTACCAGTTGATGTAACATACTTCTTAGAATTATGTGCATTCCCAACATACTTCCCAGTTCCAGCAGTTGCTTATACAGATGAAGCATGGGCAACAAAGGTAAATACATATATTGGAAATGGTGCTTATAAGCTCACATCTTGGGATCACAATAATAAGATGGTCTTCGAGAAGAACGATTTATATTGGGATGCAACAAATGTTTCAATGAAGAAAATCACAAACAAACTTTCTGACGATTCTGTTAATGACTTAGCAGGTTATAAGAATGGTGATTATGACTTCATCGATGATGTTCCAACAGAAGAAATCGCAACATTAAAGACAACTTACCCAACAGAATTCCATGTAGATGGACAATTAGGAACATATTATGTAATCTTCAATAACAATATGGATATCCTTCCATCTTCTTACACAAATGGAAAGACAGATGCTGAAATAGCAAATGCTCTTAAAGAAGTTCGTAAAGCACTCTCATTATTAATAGACAGAAACTACATCGTTGAAGAAATTGGTCAAGCAGGACAAGTTCCAGCAGCTTCTTTCGTTGCAATGGGATTAACAGATGCAGATGGTGTAACAGAATTCTATAAGAATGCAAACAAGAGTGGTGCAAACTATGGTTATTACAGTGTTGCAAAGGCAGACTTTGCTTCTAATGTACAAAGCGCAATCACAACATTAAAGAAGTATTACACATACACAGAAGATAATGGCCAAGTAAAATTCACAAACTTCCCAAAGATGACATACTTATATAATACATCTGAAGGCCACAAGGTTATTGGTGAATACATCCAAGGAAGATTCAAACTTGTTGGTATTGATATGTCACTTCAAAATCAAGAATGGAACACATTCCTTGATACAAGAAAAGAAGGTGACTACACAATCGCAAGAAACGGTTGGTTAGGTGACTACAATGACCCAATCTCATTCTTAGATATGTGGACAACAGGTTCAGGAAACAATGACGCACAATTCGGAAAATAATTCGAGTTTGCTAAATTAAGTAACATTAAAGGGGAGCTGAAAAGTTCCCCTTTTTTGTATAACAAATATTTTAAAAAAAAATTACAGAATAGGTATACTTGCAAGATATACTATGTTATCAAGCTTCACAGCGTCTCCCTCAGCAAGAACGAAACCTCTCTTGTATATTTCTCCTCCTGCTTCCTTAATTACTGTCTCCATGCCGTGTAGGCTGCCACCAGTCGAAACAACGTCATCAACTATAGCAACTTTCTTGCCTCTAATTAAGTCTGCGTCATGCTTGCTTAAATAAAGATTTTGTACATCGCCAGTTGTTATGGATTTAATAGATGTTTGAATACCATCTTGCATATATAATTTCTTAGACTTACGACATACTGCATAATAGTGTTGTCCAAGTTCTCTTGCAACAACGTGAGCAAGTTGTAATCCTTTGGATTCTGCTGTTAAAACAACATCGCAACCTTCTAATTTCTTTGCAAGCATCTTTCCACAATGCTCTGTGAGTTCTTGGTTTCCGTGTAAATTAAAGAAACAAATTTTTACACCACTTGGTAATGTTAAGATAGGTAGGTCTGTAATATAACCTTCAATATTTACTGAATAAACTGGATCCATTTTAAGACTCCTTAGATTTTTATTAATTTAATTATATAACTTTTTAGTTTTTATTCAATATGCAAAACGGGAATAATTGTTTTTATAAAACAAAGAAATATAAAAAAGGTATTGCTTTTTACGATTTAATATATTAAAATAAGTCTAACATAAACAAAAGTTTTTGATAGGATTTATTGAGATGGAAAAGCAAAGAACATATTTTTGTATAGATATGAAATCATTTTACGCCTCTGTTGAATGTGCAGAGCGCGGGCTTAGTCCATTTGAAACGAATCTAGTTGTTGCAGATCCAAGCAGGGGAAAGGGAGCAATATGTTTAGCAATTTCTCCTAAGATGAAAACACTTGGAGTTAAAAATAGATGTAGACTTTTTGATATCCCAAAAGATATGGACTATATAATTGCAAAACCTAGGATGAAAAAGTATATAGATGTTGCTGCAGATATATATGAGATATACCTAGATTACATATCCAAGGATGATATTCATGTTTATTCTATAGATGAGTCTTTCATAGATGCCACAGACTATCTCAATATGTATAAGATGAGTGCAAAAGAGTTTGCAACTATGCTTATGGATTTAATAGCAAAGAAGACAGGAGTTCCTTCTACTGCTGGTATAGGAACAAATATGTATCTTGCAAAGATTGCACTAGATATTACAGCAAAACATTCTCCAGACCATATAGGATATTTAGATGAAGAACTATACAAAAAGCAGATGTGGGATCATATGCCAATAACAGACTTTTGGCAAGTTGCAAGGGGTACAGCAAATAGGCTAAAGAAGTTTGGAATTAATACTATGAGAGACATAACTAATGCAGATAGTAATCTCTTATATGATACCTTTGGTATCAACGCAGAGCTTTTAATAGACCATGCTTGGGGTAGGGAACCATGCACTATTGCAGACATAAAAGCATATAAATCTAGAAGCAAATCAGTGTCCACAACTCAGATATTATTTGAAGATTATGACTATGATAAATCTTTGCTTGTAATGACAGAAATGGCACTTAATATGTGCCAAGAGATGATGAAAAGGCACGTTTGTGCGAATAACGTTGGAATTCAGGTAAGGTATTCTAAAGATATAAGACCATCTACTGGAGCCACTAGAAAGATGGCTGAAACCACCAATGTGTTCTCTATTATTAAGGGATATGTTAAGACATTATTTGAAGAAACAACATATAAGGATGTGCCAATAAGAGGACTAGGTATTTTCTTTAATGTAGTAGGTGAAGGTAGTGAAGGATATAACCTATTCACAGATTATGACAAAGTAGAAAAAGAAAAGAAAGGCGAGATGGCAATACTAGATATAAAGTCTAAGTTCGGCAAGAATGCAATTATTAGAGGCATGGATCTAAAAGAAGGAGCAACGGCGCAAATAAGGAATAAGCTTGTAGGAGGGCATAACGGTGAATAATGTAGAAAGAGCAAAGCAGTTTATGCCTTTTGATGCCTTAGTAGGTTTGCAGGCTGCTTTAAGAGAAAGAGAAGAGAAACACTCAAGAATAGAAAGAAAAGAATTGTCTGAAGAAGAACAGATGGAAATCTCAAATACTATTTCAAGAGTGGTTAAAGGTTGCACTATAGATGTTATCTTCTATCTTAATGGACATTATGTAGAAGTTATAGATAAGGTTGTAAAGATACAAACTACATCCAAATTTTTACAGCTTGGAACCACTAAGATTTATTTTGATGATATTTACAAGATAGAAATAACGGAATCGCCATCCGATTTCTAATTTACGTACTTGATTTAGTACATAAGTCCAATTATACTTTTAATATTGAAACTTTTTAGGAGCGAAAATGGATAAGATAGCCTCTATTGTTTGTGTATTGGAAATTTTAAAGAAATATACAGACGAAAATCACCCAATTTTACAGGAAGACATAGTTAAGTATTTATATACAGACTATGGTCTAGAAGTAGAAAGAAAGACTGTTGGAAGAAACATAGCCAATCTTAAAGAATTGGGTTATGACATCTGTTCATCTGGAAAGGGATCTTATCTTGGAGAAAGAGAATTTCAAAGTTCAGAAATTAGAGTTTTAATAGATGCTGTATTAAGTAACAAATCTCTTAATGATGCTCACTCAAGAGAATTATTAGAAAAGATTACAAAGATGGGAGGAAGAAACTTCAACTCTCATGCTAGTCATATATTGTCTGTAATGAGCTGGAACAAGACAGAGAACAAAGCCGTATTCTACAACCTAGATACATTGGACGAGGCAATAGAGAAGAAACAAGCCCTTCAAATAGACTACGGTAAATATGGTGTAGACAAGCAATTACACAAAGAACACACTTTTGAGATATCTCCATATCAGTTCATCATTCACAATCAAAGATATTATTTAATGTGCAAGATATCCAAATACAATACTATGTCCTTCCTTAAGGTAGACAGGATTATGAGAATCAAGAAAAAGAAGATGGGATATGTAGACATAACCAAGGTTGAAGGATATGAACATGGTATAGATTATAGAGATTTAAATACTGCTAGACCTTATATGTATTCAGACAGGGCAGAGACAATAATCATAAGATGCAAGAAACAAGTTGTAGATGAGATTATAGAATGTTTTGGAAAAGATGTAGCCTTTTATGAAGACAATGAGAATAAAGGCGGGAAGTATTTAATAGCATATATTACATCCTCTCCTAAAGCTTTTAAGTATTGGGCAATTCAATTTGGAACATTAGTAGAAGTATTGGAACCTCAATTCCTTAGAGAAGATATTAAAAAGACCATAGATATAATGGTTAAGAAATACAACAAATAATTTAATAAATTGATACAGTTGCAAGAGCAGCTATAGCATCTCCAGAGCCGACCAAACCAGAACCTTCATTAGTTGTAGAAGTTATTCCAATTGAATTTTTATCTAATCCCATATGAGCAGATAGAATATCTTTCATCTCATCTATATAAGGTGAAATCCTTGGTTTTTCTAAGATAATAGCAATACTTACATTGTTTATAACGAATCCCCTTTTCTTGACTAAATCCATAACGGAATCTAATAAAATGAGAGAAGAGATATCTTTGTATTTGTCATCATATGTTGGGAATAAATGTCCAATATCTGGTTCTCCAATAGCAGATAAAATTGCATCCATTAGAGCATGTAGAGGAGCATCTCCGTCAGAGTGTGCTTTTGGCTTTTTATCATATGGAACTTGCAAACCACAAATTGGCATAAACTCTGTATCACTTTTTTCAAGAGTGTGGATATCATATCCAATCCCACTTAAGTTTTTCTTAACATCGCCTCTAAAGGTAATCTTAACATTGGTTGGATCACCTTGAACATATTTAAATGTGGCGTATCTTCTATAGTGTTGTACAAGAGAGAAGTCATCTGTATAAGTTGTTTTATCTTCAAACCAATCGTCATATGCATCGCAAAGAAGTTGTCTTGGGAATCCTTGTGGAGTTTGTGCTTGGAAAAATTCGTTTCTATCTCTTAATTCTAAATTTTTTGTATAGAGTGTATTTGGAACATCTATAACCGGCAAAACACAAACATTTTCCCTTAGTTCATTCGCAACTCTTTTTATTAACTCTACGGAAATATTAGGTCTTGCTGCATCATGAATAAGGACATAATTTGCATTGTCTGTTAAATAGTCTAAGGCATTATAAACACTCTCTGATCTTGTTTCTCCACCTTTACAAACGACTATTCTATATTCAATAGGGAAGCCATTTTTTCTAATGATTTTTTCATATAATTTTATGTCATCTTCATTGGCTGTAACAATGATTTTTTCAACCTCATCTATTTCTAAGAATGGACGAATTGACTCGGTTAGAATTACGCTTTTTCCATATTTTTCAAGCAACTTATTAGACCCAAATCTATTGGATAATCCAGCTGCACAAATTATTACATTTATCATTTTTCTTCCTCTATTGTGTTGGATATAATCTCGTACATTTCTGATGCAGATTGCTTGGTTTGTCTTTCATCTACAGACAGCACCTTAAATGTTATTGCTCTGTCTCCAAAAGAAACAGTTACTTCATCTCCAACCTTAACATCTTTTGATGGTTTTGCTTGTTTTCCGTTTATAACAATACGCCCAGAGTCACATGCATCTGATGCAACACTTCTGCGTTTGATAATTCTTGATAATTTAAGAAATTTATCTATTCTCATATATCTCCGTATAAAAAGTTTTATTTATTACTAAAAAGTAGTTGACAGTATTGACTTATTGTAGTAAACTCTAAAACTGCGATATTTTCACATTTTGACTTTATATTATAAATATATATATAAAAATCAGGTTTGTGTCGCAAAGTTAGTATAATCTAAGAACAACAAAAAAACAAGTGCTTTAGAAATTTTTGAAAACACAAAATTTTCGGGCCGAACCAAATGAAAATTTATTTCAAGGAGTGTAAATAATGTCTGAAGAAACAAAGTTTGATATGGCCAAAAGAGTTCACACAGAAAAATTCGGAAACACAGAACGTTACTCATTCTCAAAAATCAAGAATGTTCTTGAAATTCCAAACCTTATTTCAATCCAAAAGAACTCTTATAATGACTTCATTCAAAACGGTATCAAAGAAGTTCTCCAATACTATTCACCAATAGTTTCACAAAATGGAAAACTTGTACTCATTTACAAAAGACACTTTTTAGCAGACAAACCAAAGAATTCAATTCAATACTGTAAAGACAATGCTTTAAATTATGAAGCATCTCTTCATGTAGAATATGAATTGCAAAATTTGGATGCTGGTGACAGCAAAATAGAAAGTGTTTACATTGGAGATATTCCTCTAATGACTGAGAGCGGATCCTTTATCATCAATGGTGCTGAACGTGTTGTTGTATCACAATTAATCAGAAGCCCTGGTGTATATTGCGAATTTGAGACAGATAAGAGAACTGGTAAGAAACGTTACAAAACACGTCTTTCCCCAGAAAGAGGCGACTGGCTTGAATTTGAGCAAGATCAACAAGGTATTAGTTGGGTACACATCAATAAGAAGCGTAAGATTTTAACTTCTATCCTTATTCGTTCACTTGCTATAGTTGAAGGATATCCTCCAATTTCTGAAAATCGTTTCCAAAAGAATAGCTTAAGACACGGATTAGGAACTGGAACAAACGAAGAAATAATTGAATTCTTTGGCAATGATCCAATGATAATTGCAACTCTTAACAAAGATGGAAAGGGAAAGAATTCATCTATAGGTCTTAAAGACTTATACAGCAAAATGAAAGATAATGATGGATTCACAATTCCTGGTGGTCTTGATATTATCAATTCAACTTTCTTTGAAGAAAGAAAATATGACTTAACAAGAGTTGGTCGTTATAAAGTTAACAAGAAGTTAAATCTTGCAACACGTATTGCAGGACAAAAACTTTCTAGAGACGTTAAATTTGGACAAAATGCTGGTGATTTATCTGGTATAATTCTTTCGGCTGGCACAGTTTTAACTCTTGAAGAAGCAAATCAAATCCAAAATGCAGGTATTAATGTTGTTTGGGTAGCATATACAGATGAAAATGGAAATGAAAAAGAATTTAAGATGATGGGTAATAACCATGTAGATCTTGAAGCATTCGTTCCAGCATATCCAGATGGCACACCATTAAATCCAAAAGATTTAGGAATCCTTGAAAAAGTATATTATCCAGAACTCGCAGAGATGATGGATGAATATCCAAATCTAGAAGACCTTATCAGCCATATAAAGGAAAATGTAAATAAGTTGGTTCGCAAGACAGCAACTCCAGATGATATCTTGGCAACAATCAACTATGACTTTGGTCTCACACATGGATTTGGAAAAACAGACGATATAGACCACTTATCCAACCGTAGAGTAAGAGCAATTGGTGAGTTGCTCCAAAACCAATTCAGAATTGGTATCTCTCGTTTAGAGAAGGGTGTAAGAGAAAAAATGCAATCAACAGCTGAAGGTACAGAATTAAAGCCAAAGACTTTAATTAACACAAAGCCAGTTGAAACAGCATTAAGAACATTCTTTGGTTCATCACAATTGAGCCAATTTATGGATCAACCAAACCCAATTGCAGAATTAACTCATAAGAGAAAACTTTCTGCATTAGGTCCTGGCGGTTTGAACAGAGAACGTGCAACAATGGCAGTTCGTGACGTTCACCACTCACACTATGGAAGAATTTGTCCTATTGAAACTCCAGAAGGACAAAACATTGGTCTTATCTCATCCTTAGCAACTTATGCAAGAATCAACGAATATGGTTATATTGAATCTCCATATCGTAAGATTGATAAAGCAACTGGTGTTATCACAGACGAAGTTGTTTACATGACAGCTGAAGAAGAAGATAAATACATCATTGCACAAGCAAACGAACCATTAGATGAAAACAGCCGTTTCGTTAACGACCGTGTAACATGTAGAGAAATGGAAAAGATCCGTGAGTATCCAAAAGAAAAGGTTGACTACATGGACGTAAATCCAAAGCAATTAGTTTCTGTTGCTACAGCATTGATTCCATTCCTTGAAAACGATGACTTGAACCGTGCTTTAATGGGTTCTAACATGCAACGTCAAGCAGTTCCACTTCTTAAGCCAGAAGCACCTATCGTTGCAACTGGTGTTGAATATCGTATTGCACATGACTCTGGTGTTGTTGTTATCGCAAAGAATGCTGGTGTAGTTAAATATGTAGATGCAGATAATATCGTTATTTCAACAGATGATGGCAAAGAAGATACATATCAACTTTCCAAATTCCAACGTAGTAACCAAAACACATGTATCAACCAACATCCTATCGTAAGCAAAGGAGAAAGAGTTGAAGCAGACCAAGTTATTGCAGATGGCCCAGCAACAGATAACGGTGAACTTTCATTAGGTAGAAACATTCTTATCGGATTTATGGAATGGGAAGGTTACAACTACGAAGACGCAGTTCTTATTAGTGAAGACCTCTTAAAGAATGATGCATTTACATCTATCCATATTCAAAGCTATGAATGTGAATCTAGAGAAACAAAACTCGGACCAGAAGAAATCACAAGAGATATTGCAGGACTCTCTGCAAATGCAAAGAAGCATCTTGATGAAAACGGTATTGTTCGTGTTGGTACAGAAGTTAAACCTGGAGATATCTTAGTTGGTAAGATTACAAAGAAGGGTGAAACAGAACCTACAGCAGAACAAAGATTACTCGCCGCTATCTTCCAAGAGAAATCTGGAGATTACAGAGATACATCATTAAGAGTTAAGAATGGTGAAGGCGGTATTGTTGTTGATGTTCAAGTATTCAAAGCAGAAGATCATGCTGAATTAGCAAACGGTGTATTAGAGAAGGTTAAAGTCTTCATAGCACAAAAACGTAAGATTGGTGTTGGAGATAAGATGGCTGGACGTCATGGAAATAAGGGTGTTGTTTCAAGAGTTCTCCCAAGAGAAGATATGCCATTCTTAGAAGATGGTACACCACTTCAAATTGTATTGAATCCATTAGGTGTTCCTTCTCGTATGAACATCGGACAGGTTCTTGAAGTACACTTAGGACTTGTTGCACATTCATTAGGATGGAAGATTTGTACACCAGTATTTGATGGTGCAAACGAAAAAGACATTAAGGCATTATTAAGAGATAACGGATTTGTATCTCCAGTATATAATGCAGACGGAACCCCAAAACTTGATGAAAACGGAAATCCTGTAACAAAGGTTGATGGAAAGATTAAGGTTTATGACGGACGTACTGGTGAACCATTTGAAAATCCAGTAACTGTTGGTTATATGTACTATCTCAAGTTACATCACCTCGTTGATGACAAGATTCACGCAAGAAGTATTGGACCATATTCACTCGTTACACAACAACCTCTTGGTGGTAAAGCACAATTTGGTGGACAACGTTTCGGTGAAATGGAAGTTTGGGCACTTGAAGCTTATGGTGCAGCACACACATTACAAGAAATACTTACAGTCAAGTCAGATGACGTTGAAGGACGTAACAGAACATACAACAGCATCATCAATGGACAAAACTTATCCGAGCCTGGAATTCCAGAAGCATTCCATGTTCTTGTAAAAGAATTAAATGCTCTCGGTTTGAATATCGAAATGCAAACAGAAGATGGAACAAGAATTTCACAAGAAAGTATTTCAAGTGAAGAGCTCGAATATGATATGGCACAACGCAAGAATGAAGAAGAAAAGAAAGAAGTTGACGTTACAGAAAACTTCTCAATGGATTCTTTATACAATGGTACAGCAAGTGATAATGACGAGGACGCATACGCAGGCGACAATAATGAATTAGATATGGAAAATATCTTTGGTAGCTTAGACGATGCAGCGCCAACACTTGAAGAAGAAGTCGACGATGAATTTTCAAAATTGATGACACACCTTGAAGATCATGACGATGACGACAATCAATAAGGAGATTTAAAATTATGTATGAATTAAGTAATTTTGATGCAATAAAAATAAGTCTCGCTTCTCCAGAACAAATCAGAAAATGGTCACATGGCGAAGTAGTAAAGTCTGAAACAATTAACTATCGTACACAAAAGCCAGATAAGGGAGGATTATTCTGTGAAAGAATATTCGGGCCTGTAAAAGACTGGGAATGTAGTTGTGGAAGATATAAGAAGATTAAATATAAGGGTGTAGTTTGTGAAAAGTGTGGTGTTGAAGTCACAAAGTCTAAAGTTCGTAGAGAACGTATGGGACATATTGAACTCGCAACTCCAGTAGCACACATCTGGTATTCAAAGGGATTCGATTCTCCTATCGGAAGATTATTAGGATTATCACCTAAGGAATTAGAATCAGTTCTCTACTATAATGCATATATTGTTATGGACAAGGGTGCATGTGCAGAGATTAAGGATATGGATGTAATCTCAGTTGAAGATTGCGAAACCTTGTGGGAAAAATATGCCAGAGATTCCTTTAGAGTTGGAATGGGTGCAGAAGCAATTAAAGAGCTCTTATCCAATATCGACATTAATAAGGAAAGTGAAAGACTTAAGGATGTAATCGCAACCAGAACAGGTCAAGAAAGAGCAAAAGCTATTAAGCAATTCGAAGTTGTTGAAGCTTTCAGAATTAGTGGAAACAAACCAGAATGGATGATTCTTGATGTACTTCCAGTATTCCCACCAGATTTAAGACCAATGGTTCAATTAGATGGTGGCAGATTTGCAACTACAGACTTAAACGACTTATATCGTAGAGTTATCGGAAGAAACAATCGTTTAAAGAAATTAAAGTCTCAACCAACTCCAGAGCTTATTCTTAGAAACGAAAAGCGTATGGTACAAGAAATCGTAGATGCACTTATCGCTAACGGTAGAAGAGGAAAAGCAATAACTGGTGCAGGTGGAAGAGAATTAAAGTCTTTATCTAGATATTTACAAGGTAAGCAAGGACGTTTCCGTCAAAACTTACTTGGTAAACGTGTAGACTACTCAGGACGTTCAGTTATCGTTATCGGACCAGAACTCAAACTTTATCAATGCGGTCTTCCAAAGGAAATGGCTCTTGAATTATTCAAGCCTTTCGTAATGAGAAGATTAATGCAAGAAGGTATCTGTTCAACAATCAAGAAAGCAAAAGAAATTATTGCAGAAGGCAGTGGTCAAATTTATGGATTCTTAGAAGAAATCATTAAAGACCATCCAGTATTATTGAACCGTGCTCCTACATTACACCGTCTTGGTATCCAAGCATTCGAGCCAGTACTTGTTGAAGGTAGAGCAATTAAACTCCACCCATTAGCATGTACAGCTTTCAATGCTGACTTCGATGGTGACCAAATGGCAGTACACGTACCTATCTCTGTTGAAGCACAAGCTGAAGCACGTATCTTAATGTTATGTACAAACAACATTCTTAAGTTAAGTGATGGTAAGTCAATCGTTTCACCAGGACAAGATATTATTCTTGGTTCATACTATTTAACAATAGTAAAACCAGGCGCAAAGGGTGAAGGTAAGATATTCGCATCTGAAGATGAGGCATTCCATGCATATCAAGAGAAGGAAATCACTCTTCAAACATTATGCTGGATTAGAGTTAAAGGAACAGATGAAAATGGCAAGCCAATTTCAAGATTGCTCCATACAACAATCGGTCGTTGCATCTTCAATAAGACATTACCACAAGATTTACACTTTGTAGATAGAACAAAGCCAGAGAACAGATTAATGATTGAAGTTGCTGGATTATTAGGACCAAACTCATGTATTGAAAATAAACAATTACAAGCAATTTGGGACGCAGCAAAGGGTAAAGAATCAAGTAGTGCTCTTATTAAAGAAATCAGAGGCATTTTACATCTTGATGTAAAAGATGAAGTTATCAATGCAATTGTTAAAGTTGTTAATGAAGTATATAAGGATGGAGATTTCGAATTGTTCGCAGACGAAAACGAAAAGAAGACTCACAAATTAAGAATGAAAATCCAAAATGAACTCGGATTCAAGGAACTTGCTGTTGGTAAGACACAACTTGGACAAATTGTAGATAACTGCTTCAAATATCACGAAGCAACAAAGACAGCTATGGTTCTTGATGACATTAAGGCACTTGGTTATAAGTATTCAACAATCGGTGCTATCACAACATCAGTTTTCGATATGCATATTCCAGATGCAAAGAGAAGAATCGTTGAAGAAACAGATGCGTTAGTTTTAAAGACAGAAAAGAGTTATCAAAGAGGTCTCTTAACAGAAAAAGAAAGATATACAAGAATAGTTGATATTTGGACACAAGCATTCAAGGCTCTTGAGAAAGAAATGAAGGCAAATTCAGATGACTTCAACCCAATCATGATGATGGCAACATCTGGTGCTCGTGCAAGTATGAAACAGATCATGCAACTTTCTGGTATGCGTGGCTTGGTTGTTGATACACAAGGTAAAGAAATTGAATTGCCAGTTAAAGCTAACTATCGTGAAGGTTTGTCAGTTTTGGATTACTTCAACTCATCACACGGTGGTAGAAAATCAATGGCTGATACAGCATTAAAGACATCAGACTCTGGTTATTTAACAAGAAGACTTGTTGACGTATCTCATGGTGTTATCGTTCTTGAACAAGACTGTGGAGACAACAAGGGTATTGATATCAGTCCAATTATGGATGGAGATCGTATTGTTGAATCATTAAGAGAAAGAATCGAAGGAAGATATACAATTAAAGCTATTGTAAACCCAGAGACAGGTGAGATCCTTGCTCCAGCAGATTCAATGATTTCCCAAGACCAAGCAGAAGAAATAGACAAAGTTTATATGGATATTTGGAAAAAGAAAGGCTTAAAATCAGCAGATATTCCAGTAGTTAATGTTCGTTCAGTTCTTTCATGTAAGACAAAGACAGGTGTATGTTCTAAGTGTTATGGAAAGAATATGGCAAGTGGTAGATCTGTTAAGATTGGTGAAGCAGTTGGTATTATCGCTGCACAATCCATTGGTGAACCTGGAACACAGCTCACAATGAGAAACTTCCATACAGGTGGTGTTGCTTCTGGTGATGATATTACACAAGGTTTGCCACGTGTCGTAGAATTGTTTGAAGCAAGAAGACCAAAAGGTATGGCAGTTATTTCTGAAAAACCTGGAAAAGTAGTCATTGACGAAGCAGATAACACAATTATAGTTGTGAGCGCATCAGAAGAGAAGAAATATCCACTTTCATATGATGCAGAAATAAAAGTACACGACGGAGATATGGTTGAAGCTGGTCAACCACTTACTAGAGGTAACATTTACCCACAAGACTTATTCAAAGCATGTTTGGCAAAAGGTGTTCAAGACTACATTACAAAAGAAGTTCAAGCTTCATATCGTAGTGCATCTGTTAACATCAATGATAAACACATTGAAATTATCGTACGTCAAATGTTAAGAAAGGTTAAGATTTTGGATCAAGGTGATTCACAATTCATACCAGGAACATTGGTAGATAGTTATAGAGTAGACGAAGAAAACGCAAAGATACTTGCAAATGGTGGAAAGCCAATCGCATCTCAACGTGTATTGTTAGGTATTACTAAAGCTGCTCTTGCAACAGAATCATTCTTATCAGCAGCATCATTCCAAGAAACAACAACAGTTCTTGCAGACGCTGCAATTAAGAACAAGAAAGATCCTTTAATTGGATTAAAGGAAAATGTAATTATCGGTAAGCTTATCCCAGCTGGAACAGGTATGAAGTGTTACAAAGACATTTCAGTTGCTCAAGTTAGAGATAATGATACAGTTCAAGAGGAATCTATCATCACTCCAGTTAATATCGATTTAGAAAAGGAAGATGAAGAATTCTAAGAATAAGAGGTAAAAATGGAGAGAAGACTTTTTACATCTGAAAGTGTGACAGAAGGCCATCCAGATAAGGTTTGCGACCAAATCGCAGATGCCATATTAGATGACGTTTTGTCTAAAGACAACAAAGCCCGTTGTGCAATAGAAGTTTGTTGTACAACAGGTATGGTGTTTGTCTTTGGCGAGATGACTACAACACACTATAGCGACATTCCTAAGATAGTTAGGGGAGTCATTAGAGATATTGGTTATAACTCAAGCGAAATGGGTTTTGATAGTCAAACATGTGCTGTAAGTACATCTATAGATGAACAATCTCCAGACATTTGTCATGGTGTAGATAATGCATCAGACAAAGAAAACAACGCTGAGGAAGAAGGATTGGGTGCAGGAGACCAAGGAATGATGTTCGGATACGCTTGTACAGAAACAGAGTCCCTAATGCCTCTACCAATCACTTTGGCTCACGCTGTGACACAAAGATTAACCTATGTAAGAAAGAACGGTATAATCCCTTACATTAGACCAGATGGCAAATCCCAAGTAACAGTTGAGTACGATGACGGAAAGCCAGTAAGAGTAGATGCAGTAGTTGTTTCAACACAACATGATCCACATGATTTAGAAGAACTCAGAAAGGATATTTTAGAAAAGGTTATTAAAGAAGCAATTCCTAAAGAATTGATAGATGATAATACCAAATTCTTCATTAATCCAGCAGGGAACTTTGTATTAGGTGGACCAGCTGCAGATAGTGGTCTAACTGGAAGAAAGATTATAGTAGACACCTATGGCGGATATTGTCCACATGGTGGTGGTGCTTTCTCAGGCAAGGATCCTACTAAGGTAGATAGAAGTGCAGCATATATGGCAAGATATATTTGTAAGAATTTAGTTGCTGCTGGGGCTGCAGATAGAGTTCAACTCCAAGTTGCATATGCAATAGGAAAAGCTCATCCAGTTTCTATCTTAATAGATTCATTTGGAACAGGTGTTGTTTCAGATGAAAAACTTGCAGAAATAGTAAGAAAGGTATTTGATTTACGTCCAAGGGCAATTATTAAAGGATTAGGATTGGATAAGCCAGTTTATAGAAAGTCCTGTAACTATGGCCACTTCGGAAGAGATGGATTACCTTGGGAAAAGACAGATAAGGTAGAAGAGATTAAAGGTTTATTACAATCTAATCTTTGAAACTGAAACAATAACATAGGGGGCAACTATATAGTAACGCCCTCTATATTTTTATCTAAAAGAGGCAAAATGAAGAAAGATGGTTCTTTAGACACATTTATCGGAGAAGTTATTGGGGTTATATACCGCAATGATGAAACCGGTTATACGGTAATGAAAATACGAACAACAGAAGGATTAAGAATTACTGTTGTTGGTACATGTATTCCTGTGTCCGAGGGACATCAAATCAAGGCTATTGGTGTAGTAAGAAATAATAAAACTTATGGGGACCAAGTAGTTGCTGAGGACATTTGTATTTTGCCACCATCCAAGTTAGATGGTATTAAAAAGTTTTTATCTAGTGGTCTTATCAAAGGTTTAGGACCAACCACAGCAGAGGCTATTATAGACGTATATGGACTAGATACTCTAAGCATTATGGAGTACCCAATTAAGCTTGCAAAGGTCAGAGGAATATCTCTTACAAAGGCAATGAATTTTGCAAGAGAGTATATGAATCTTAAGAAATTACAAGACACAATGATGTTCCTTCAAGAGCTCGGTATATCTGTTAATATGTCTCTAAGAATATATAATCATTACTTTGAAAATAGTATAGAGATAGTAAGAAAGAATCCATATAAGTTAGTAGATGACATCGAAGGAATAGGCTTTGCAACGGCAGATAGAATAGGACAAAATCTTGGAATCGAGAAAGATTCTGAGTTTAGAATTGAAGCGGCTATTTCATATTGTTTAAAGAAATCTGCAAATATGAGTGGAAACGCATTTTTGTTTGAAAACGACCTTTATCGTGAGACTTTAGACGTATTAAGTGTCAATAGTGAAGATATTGGCGAAAAAATAAGAGACGTATTAGGCGACATGATTTTGCTCGGAACTGTAATAAGATACGAGACAAAGATGGGTGCAGCTATAATGCATAAGTCTATTTATAATGTTGAAAAGAAGATTGCTTCCAAGCTCGCAGACTTAAGAGATAGAGCAAGATTAATTAACATCGATCCAACGGAAGCAATTAGTTTATATGAAGCAAGAAACAAAATTAAATTACATGAAAAACAAGTCGAGGCAATAGAAGATACATTCGAACATGGTGTACACATTATAACTGGTGGACCAGGTACAGGTAAGACAACAATCATTAAATGTATTATCTCTATATTTGCAGACTTAGGTTTAGATGTTGCTCTTTGTGCTCCAACAGGAAGAGCAGCAAAGAGAATGTCTCAAGCAACGGGAAGTGACGCAAGCACTATACATAGACTTCTTGGATATAGTGTAGATGCAGGTGGAACTATGAGATTTGTTTATAATGAAAATAGACCACTTCCATATGATGTTGTTATTGTAGACGAAGTTAGTATGTTAGATGAGCCTATCATGTATCATTTAATTAGTGCTCTTGAAGATGGAACAAGATTAGTGCTTGTTGGAGATAAGGATCAGTTACCATCTGTTGGTATTGGTTGTGTTCTTCATGATTTAATCGAGAGTGGGTTCTTTGGAGTATCCTTCTTAACACATATTTATCGTCAAGCAGAGACAAGCGGAATAGTTGTAAATGCGCATAGAATCAATAATGGATTAATGCCAAGTTTAGATAATAAGAGCCCAGACTTCTTCTATGATGAAAAGAACAATTCTGTAGACATTGCAAATACAGTTATGGATTTAGTTTTGAATAGATTGCCAACATTCCTAGATTGTACTCCAAGAGACATTAATGTTCTTTGCCCAATGAAGAGAGGAACAGCTGGAATAACAGCACTTAATGCAAGATTGCAAAAAGCATTGAATCCATACTCAAAGGAAAAGAAAGAATTTAAGCACGGAGAAGTTATATATCGTGAGGGCGACAAAGTTATGCAAATAGTTAATGACTATGAGATGACTTGGTTTGTTACTCATGAACACTATGTAGAGAATGGATGTGGTGTATTTAATGGTGATGTAGGTATTATTGAGAAGGTAAACTATGCAACCAACGAATTCACAATTCATTTCGATGATGACAAAATCTCAAACTATTCTTTCTCCCAAGCAGACGAAATCACACTAGCATATGCTGTAACTATTCATAAGTCACAAGGAAGTGAATTTGATAACGTAGTTTTAGCATTAGATGCTAGTTACTTAATGCAAACAAGAAATTTATTGTACACGGGTGTTACTCGTGCGAAGAATATAGTTGTATTAGTTGGTGCAATTCCAACAATACAAAAAATGATAGCAAATAACGAGACATTGAAACGCAACTCACTTTTGACTCAATTGTTAATAGAAGAGTTCGGCAATTTATAAAGGAGGGCGGTATGAGTTCAGAAGCATTAAATTGGAGAGAACTATACAAGTCTTATTATCCTGGTTTAAAGGGATTATTTAATGATAATGCAAGAAGTGTAAAAGCACTTTGCAAAAGAGCAGTTAAAATTTGCGAATTAAAAAGCAAATATGAACCAATGACAAACGAAGAACTACAAGCTCAAACAGGAATATTAAAAGATCGTTTAAAAAATGGTGAAAAGTTAAATGATATTCTTAATGATGCATTTGCAGTTATAAGAGAAGCAGGTAGAAGAGTATTGAATATGGAACACTTCCCAGTTCAATTAATGGGTGGTATTGCAATATTCCAAGGCAGAATTGCTGAAATGGGAACTGGTGAAGGAAAAACATTAGTTGCAACTCTTCCAGCATATCTTGAAGCCTTATCTGGCGAAGGTGTACACGTTGTTACAGTTAACGATTACTTAGCAGCCAGAGACGCAGCTTGGATGGGAAAGATTTATAACTTCCTTGGTGTAAGCGTTGGCGTTATAGTACATGAGATGGATCCAGAATCCAAGAAGAGAGCATATAATGCAGATATTACATACTGTACAAATAGTGAACTTGGCTTTGACTTCTTAAGAGACAACATGGTTGTTTACAAGAAAGACAAGGTACAAAGAGCACTTAACTTTGCAATTGTAGACGAAGTAGACTCAATCTTAATCGATGAAGCAAGAACACCTTTAATTATTTCCGGAAAAGGAGATAAGAGTGGAGAGCTTTATTTAAGAGCAGACTCATTTGCAAGAACATTATCTGGAGATACAGACTACACCATAGAAGAAAAAGAGAAGACAATCATGCTCACAGAAGAAGGTGTAGAAAAGGCAGAAAAGTACTTTAAGGTTGAAAACCTTACAGACCTTGAAAATACAGACTTATACCATCATATTCAAAATGCATTAAAAGCACACGAAATGATGAGAAGAGATAGAGACTATATAGTATCCGATGGAGAAATTCTTATTGTTGATGAATTTACTGGTCGTGTTATGATTGGTAGACGTTATTCAGATGGTTTACACCAAGCTATCGAAGCAAAAGAAAGAGTAATGATTAAAAATGAGAATAAGACTCTTGCAACAATTACTTACCAAAACTTCTTTAGAATGTATAAGAAATTATCTGGTATGACAGGTACAGCAAAAACCGAAGAAGAAGAATTTAGAGATATTTATTCTTTAGACGTTGTAACTATCCCACCAAATAAACCATCTAGAAGATTAGATGAACATGATGTTATTTATAAGACAAGAGAAGCAAAACTCAATGCTATTGTAGCAGAAATAGAAAAGAGACACGCAACAGGACAACCAATCCTTGTTGGTACAGTTTCTGTTGAAAAGTCTGAAGAACTCTCAACAATGTTGAGAAACAAGCACATTCCACATAATGTATTAAATGCTAAGAACCATAAGATGGAAGCTGAAATCGTTGCACAAGCTGGTAAATATGGTGCAGTTACAATTGCAACCAATATGGCTGGTCGTGGTACTGATATTATGCTCGGCGGTAACCCAGAGTTCGCTGCAAAAGCTAGAATGGAATCTAACGGATATTCAAAGGAAATTATCGAAGCAGCAACTTCATTTGTTCCTACAACCAATACAGACGTTTTAGCAGCTAAAGAATACTTCAACAAACAATACGAAGAATTCAAAAAGCAAACAGATGCAGAAAAAGAGCAAGTACTCGAAGCTGGTGGTCTTAGAATTATCGGTACTGAAAGACATGATTCAAGACGTATTGATAATCAGTTAAGAGGTAGAAGTGGTCGTCAAGGAGATCCAGGTAGCACACAATTCTTCATTTCATGTGATGATGATGTAGCAAGAATCTTCGGTGGAGACAGATTAAAGATGATCATGAATACAATGCAAATTTCAGAAGACCAACCAATAGTATCTGGAACAATAACAAGACTCATCGAAAGTGCACAAAGAAGAGTTGAAGGTAGAAACTATTCTATCAGAAAACAAGTTCTTTCTTATGACGATGTTATGAATGCACAAAGAGAAATCATCTACAAGCAAAGAGGAGAAGTTTTGGATGGAATGGATGTTCATGAACAAGTTCTCGATATGATGGATGACTTATCTGAAGAAATCATTGGATACTATGCAGATTACAAGCAAGATTATAACGAATGGGATTACGAAGCATTCAATAACTCTCTTGAAGGCAAGATGGTTCCAAAGGGTTCCAACCTTATGACAAAAGAACTCGCAGAGTGTTTCGATATCTACAAACTAAAAGATGTAGTTATGAAATGTGCAAACGAGTCTTATGAGAATCTTATTAAAACCACAAAAGAACAATTGGAAGCTATTTACAAAATGATTTCAGACCAAGGACACGGAGACGATGAAAACATTGCATGGCTAAAACAAGTTGCAACAACAGGTGAAGGTTATGACTTTGGTGAAGTTGAAAGAGTTGTATTGTTAACATCTGTAGATAGCAAGTGGATGACTCATATCGATGATATGGATACTTTAAGACATGGTATTGGACTTCGTGGGTATGGACAAAGAGACCCAGTTTTATCATATAGAGAAGAAGGTTGGTCTATGTTCGATGAAATGGTAGAAGGAATCCATTCTCAAACAGCAAGCACACTCTTAAAGATGACTCCATTTGGTGCAGCTATGACAATGCTTAACTTACATGGAATTAGAGTAAGAGTAGAACGTCCAAAGGAAGAACATGCTGGTGTACAACAAGTAAAGAAGAGTTCATTAAAGGAAATAGGAAGAAATGATCCATGCCCATGTGGAAGCGGATTAAAATTCAAGAACTGTAAGTGTAAGGAATATCATCCAGAACTATATAAATAATTATGGACTTTTATAATATAAAAAACGACCTAAAAGAGATACAAGAAGAGCTAACACATGCATATGCAGGAATTAATCCAGAAAAGAAAAGAGAAAGGATTAAGGAACTAGAAGCAATGCAAAATGCTGAAGGCTTTTGGAATGATGCTCAAAATGCTGCAAAGGTAACAAAAGAGCAAAACCAATTACAAGCAAAGTTAGCCAAGTTTGAAAGTACTCTAAAAGATCTTCAATCTACAATCGAAATGGTAGATATGTTATCTCTTGAAGAAGATGCAGAAAGTGAAGCAGAGGTTGAGGCTCATATTAAGGAATTAAAGAAGAAATGTGAAGCACTCTCACTCGAAACACTTCTTTCTGGCAAATATGATTCTCTAAATGCCATTTTAACGCTCCATTCGGGCGCAGGCGGCACGGAAGCAATGGACTGGACCGAGATGTTGTTCAGGATGTATTCGAGGTATGTAGAGCGTTGTGGCTGGTCTTTAACAGTACTAGACCAATTAGATGGTGAAGAAGCAGGCCTAAAAAGTATAACCTTTTTAGTAGAGGGAGAAAATGCATACGGATATCTCAAATCTGAGAAGGGTGTACATAGACTAGTTCGTATCTCTCCATTCGATGCCAACAAGAGAAGACATACATCTTTTGCATCATTAGAAGTTATGCCACAAATCATAGATGATTCAGACATAGTAATTCGTCCAGAAGAATTGAAGATAGACACATATCGTAGTTCTGGTGCAGGCGGACAACATGTTAACAAGACAGAGTCTGCAGTTCGTATAACACACATTCCAACCGGAATTATAGTTGCTTGCCAAGTAGAAAGAAGCCAAATGCAAAACAAGGAAATGGCAATGAATATGCTAAAGTCTAAACTTGCAGAAAAGAGAGAGGCAGAAAGACAAGCAGAGGCATCTAATATTTCTGGACAATTAAAGAAGATTGAATTTGGTAGTCAAATAAGAAGTTATGTATTCTGTCCATACACACTTGTAAAAGACCATAGAACAGATTATGAAAATGGAAATATCCAAGCAGTTATGGATGGAGATTTAGATGGTTTCGTAAACGAATATCTAAAGAAATCTGCAATAGAGGAGTAATATGTATAACCCTGTAGATCCAAAAGATAAGAATGATATAGTTGTTCTTGCAATAGAGTCTAGTTGTGACGAAACAGCTTGTGCTGTAGTTAAAAATGGCAGAGAGGTTTTAGCTTCTACTATTGCAACACAAATAGAAATTCACAAAAGATTTGGCGGGGTTGTTCCAGAAATAGCAAGTAGAAACCATACTATGGCTATTGAAACAGTTGTTAATGAGACAATAGAAAAATCTGGATTAAGCATCGAAGAAATAGATGCTATAGCAGTCACATATGGTGCAGGATTACTTGGTGCACTCCTTGTAGGAGTGAATTACGCAAAAGGTCTTGCATATGCATATAACAAACCATTATACGGCATCTCACATATCAGAGGACATATAGCAGCAAACTATATAGGAACAGATTTAAAGCCACCATATCTTTGTTTACTTGCAAGCGGTGGACATACAGCAGTTCTTAATGTAAAGAGTTATACTGAAATAGAAGCATTAGCATCTTCAAAGGATGATGCAGCAGGAGAGGCTTTTGACAAGGTCGCAAGAGTATTATCTCTTCCATATCCTGGTGGCCCAGAAATCGAAAAACTTGCAAAGCAAGGAAAGGCAAATATTGAAATGCCATGCCCAACTTTCACAGACAAAGATGAGCTCTGGTTCTCATTCTCCGGTATTAAGACATTCGTTATTAACTATGCACATAAACTTGAACAAAAGGGCGAGAGTATGGTTAGAGAAGATGTAGCAGCATCTTTCCAAGAAGCAGCAGTTACACAACTATTCAATACAACTCTAAATGCAGCAAGGAGAACAGGAGCTAAAGATATAGCAATAGCAGGTGGTGTATCTGCAAACTTATGTCTAAGATCTCGCTTTGATTCTTTAAAAGAGCAAGGATATAATATTTATTATCCACAGCTAAAATACTGTACAGACAATGCTGCAATGATTGGCGCAGAAGCATATTATGCTATAAAGAGTGGCACTAAAATGAGTCCATTATCTTTAGATGCAAAGGCAACAGTTCCACTAAAATAAATAAAAAAATAAAGCAAAAGTTTTTAAAATATTCGCTATTCTAAGCGGGTATTTTTTATTTTTGGCAGGTTTTTGTAAAGTCATTAAAATTGACTTTTACAAAGCAAAATAGTAATATTATTTCTAGTTTATTTTAGAGGGTACGAAGATGGATTTAAATAATGTAAAAAACCTATCTAGCAAACAAGCAGATTTCATAAGCACAGAAATTGGAACAGTAGTTAAAAAGTTCGGTGCAAGAGATTCTGGAAGTAAAGGCGAAACAAAAGCTATGGAATACATGGCTGAAACAGTTGGAAAGTATGCAGACGAAGTAAAGACAGAAAGTTATGATGTTCGTCCAGGTGCATTTATGGGCTGGATTTATATCACTGTTTCTCTAGTTCTTGCAGCATTAATTTGCTCATTCTTCCTTCCAATTCTTTCAATAGTCTTCATAGTTGTTGGAATGCTCGTTATGATTTTGGAATTCGTTTGTTATTTCCAAGTCGTAGACTTTATGTGGCCAAAGAAACAATCCCACGTAATTACAGCAGTGAAGAAACCAACAGGTGAAATTAAAAGAAGGATATACTTCACAGGACATACAGATGCAGCATATGAATGGACAGTAAATTCATTCCTTGGTGGAAAGTGGTTTATAGCTCATTTCTTACTTTCGATAGTTGGCGTTTTATACCTCTTTGGTGTATCTATTGTAACAACAATTATCTGGGCAAAAACAGGCACATTTGCAGGCATTATGGCAGTTGGTAGTACAACATTTATTCCATCTGTGGTTTCATTACTTTTCGTACCACTTTGGGTGCTATTATATGATCTTTCTAACGAGAAAATTGTAGTACCTGGAGCAAACGATAATTTGACAGGAACATACCTCTCAATCGCTATTCTAAAGGCCTTAAAAGAGGCAAAAGTAGATTTAGAGAACACAGAAGTTGGTATCATTTTGGCAGGTTCAGAAGAGTGCGGATTACGTGGTTCAAAAGCATGGGCAAAAATGCATGCAAAAGAGCTTCTTGAAGACGAGAAAAATGGCATCCCAACAAAGATAGTTGTCTTTGATACAATTTGTGAAGATGACTACTTCATGACAAACGCAAAAGACTTAAACGGATTTGTAAAATCCGATGATGTAGTAGTAAAGATGGTTAACGATGCATTTGACGACCTCGAAATTAAGCATGTTGCAAATGGTTCAGTACCACTTGGAGCAACAGATAGTGCAGCATTCTCACAAGCAGGATTAGATGCAGTTGCAATTACAGCAATGAATCATGATCTTCCAATTTACTACCACACAAGACACGATAAGCCAGAACTTGTAAATCCAGAATGCCTAGAAAAGGGATTTAGAGTAGCAGCTCAAATTATTGAGAACTACGACAACGGTAAATACGATAAATAAGCAAAACAGCCCACGGCAAATCGCTGTGGGTTATTTCTTTGCTAGTGGCTCATAAATACATAAAACCACAATATCTAGGGGCTACATACTTAATATAAATATTATTAAATATTTTTGTAATTTTCGTTTGACTTATACTGTATTCTCTTGTTATTATTATCACGCCTACGGAAAAGTAGGTGTTTTTAAATTAGAATAATTTCAAAAGTTCTTGTTTAGAAACGGTAGCAAAACTGAAGGGCTCTGGAACTAAGTTAAATTCCAAACCTAGCGAAAGAGTGTGTTCATAGAAATGGGATAAGGTGTGAAGTCTTTATTTCCATGGACGTGGAAGCCGGAGGGCAAACGAAATCACTTCTAACAGAAAGCAGAAACTCAAATGAGCTGTATCGAAATGCCGGAGTTAAAAGAGAGGAAAGCAAGAAGGTGGAAACACAGTATCAACAAATAGTGCGAGTGTAGGGTTGCATATCGCATTCGAAATCTTTAAGGAGGATCAATAATGCCAACCATCAATCAATTGATAAAGAATGGTAGAAAACAGCAAACAAAGAAATCCATGACACCTATCATGGATCAATGTCCACAAAAGAGAGGTATTTGTATTTCTGTAACAACAACTACCCCAAAGAAACCTAACTCAGCTCTTCGTAAGATCGCAAGAGTACGTTTAGTAAATGGACAAGAAGGTACTGTTTACATCCCAGGCATCGGACACAACTTACAAGAACATAGTGTTGTTCTCATAAGAGGCGGCCGTGTTAAGGACTTACCAGGTGTGCGTTATCATATCATACGTGGTGCATTGGATGCTGCAGGTGTTGCAAAACGCTGCCAATCCAGAAGCAAGTATGGTGCAAAACGCCCAAAACAATAATCAAAAAATAAAATTTTCGAATGTTCGTAGTGTAACATTTTTAGGAGGATAAAAATGCCAAGAAGAAGTGGTGTACCTAAAAGACAAGTTCTTCCAGATTCCAAATACAATAGCGTATTGGTTACAAAAATCATTAACCAAGTTATGTTAGATGGTAAAAAGGGAACAGCAGAAGAAATCGTATACGGTGCAATAGATATAGCAACAGCCAAACTCTCTATGGAGCCAATGGATCTCTTAGAGAAAGTTATGGAAAATGTTAAACCTAATTTAGAGGTTAAGGCTAGACGTGTAGGTGGTGCTACATACCAAGTACCAATGGAAATCAGACCAGAACGTCGCCAAACATTAGCAATTCGTTGGTTAGTATTATATGCTAGACAACGTTCAGAAAGAACAATGCAAGAAAGACTTGCTGGAGAATTAGTAGATGCATGCAACCTCACAGGTGGCGCAGTCAAGAGAAAAGACGAAATGCATCGTGCTGCAGAAGCAAACAAAGCATTCGCACATTTCAGATGGTAATATAGGAGTCTTATGGGAAACGTTGCTCTCGATAAATTAAGAAATATCGGAATAATGGCTCACATTGACGCTGGCAAGACTACCACAACAGAACGTATCTTGTTCTACAGTGGAAAGATAAGAAGAATTGGCAACGTAGATTCGGGCAACACAGTAACGGATTCCATGGACCAAGAAAGAGAAAGAGGAATTACCATTGCATCAGCTGCAGTTACAACATCATGGAAAGGTCATGAAATAACAATCATCGACACTCCAGGACACGTAGACTTCACAGTAGAAGTAGAAAGAAGTTTAAGAGTTTTAGATGGTGCTGTAGCAGTGTTCTGTGCAAGAGGTGGTGTTGAACCTCAATCTGAAAACGTATGGAGACAAGCTAATACTTATAATGTACCACGCATCGCATACGTAAATAAGATGGATATCAATGGGGCAGACTTCAAAAACGTCTTAACCATGATGAGAGAAAGACTCAACGCAAACCCAGTAGCAATAGAACTACCAATCGGCAAAGAGGCAGAATTTAAAGGTGTAATAGACCTCATCGAGATGAAAGCAATTTACTTCTCAGATGAAGACCTCGGTGTCAACATGGACATTAGAGACATACCAAACGATCTATTACCAGATGCCATTGCAACAAGAGAAGTAATGCTAGATGCAATATCTGAATTCAGCGATGAAATAACCGAGAAACTAATCGATGGAGATACAGACAATATTTCTACAGCAGAAATTAGAGCTGCAATCCGTAAAGGAACAATAGGATTAAAAATCCACCCAGTACTTTGTGGAAGCTCCTTCAAAAACAAAGGGATTCAAGAGTTATTAGACGCTATAGTAGATTTCCTTCCATCCCCATTGGATGTCCCAGCAGTAGTTGGTAGCAATCCAAGAACAGAGAAGGAAGAAGTCAGAAAAGCAGATGATAAAGAACCATTCTGTGGATTAGTATTCAAGGTTAATACAGACCAATTCATCGGAAAACTTGAATTTGTCAGAATTTATTCGGGCAAAGTAAAAGTTGGAGATTTGGTATACAATGTCGGAAAGAACGAGAACGAAAGAATCGGAAGAATCGTTAGAATGTTCTCAGACGATAGAATCGACATTGAAGAAGCAGGAGCAGGTGAGATTATCGCAATAGTAGGATTGAAGAAATCCACGACAGGCGACACACTTTGTGACAGGTCACATCAAATAATACTTGAAAATATCGAGTTCCCAGAACCTGTTATTAAAGTAGCAATCGAACCTAAATCCAAAGCCTCACAAGAACGTATGGTAACAGCAATACAACGTTTAGGTGAAGAGGACCCAACATTCAAGTCTTATACAGACAAAGAGACAGGACAAATAATCCTAGCCGGAATGGGTGAATTACACTTAGAAGTTATAGTTGAACGTATGTTCCGTGAGTTCAAGGTTGAAGCTAATGTAGGTCGTCCACAGGTAAGTTACCGTGAGACAATCACTGCAAAAGCAACAGCCGAAGAGAGGTTCATCCGCCAAAATGGTGGCAAAGGACAATATGCACATTGTGTTATTTCCATCGAACCACATAAGGGTGGATACCTATTTGAAGACCATACTAAAGGTGGAGTAATTCCAAAAGAATATATGAAAGCTTTAGATTTAGGTATTCAAGAGGCAGCAAAATCTGGTATAATAGCAGGATATGAAGCTGTAGACTTCAAGGTAGAAGTGCTAGATGGTAGCACACACGAGGTAGACTCTTCAGAAAATGCGTTCGAAGTTTGCGGTTCACTCGCATTCAAAAAAGCAGCAGAACTTGCTAAACCAGTATTGCTCGAACCAATCATGCACGTGGAAATAGTAACTCCACCAGAATATGTTGGTGCAATCATGAGTCATATGGTAAGTAAGAGAGGCTCAGTAAGAGGACAAGAAATCCGTAACGGCACAAACGTCATAGACGCAGAGGCACCACTTGGAGAGATGTTCGGATATACAAAAGATCTTAGAACATTAACACAAGGAAGAGGAACTTCAACAATGCAATTCGATCATTATGAACAAGTTCCAAAAGCAATTGCAGATAAAATAACTGCATCATACTAAGTCGCATATGCGCAAATACTAATTAGATATACATGCACACGCATATATATAAAAAAACAAAAAAATAAAAAATTTCAATTTAAAAAAAGGAGTTGAAAATTATGGCAAAAGCTAAGTTTGAAAGAAACAAAACACACATCAACATCGGTACAATCGGCCACGTTGACCATGGTAAAACAACACTTACAGCAGCTATCACAATGTATTCTGCTCACAAGGGTTTAGCACAAACCATGAAGTATGATGAAATCGACAAAGCCCCAGAAGAAAAGGCAAGAGGAATCACAATCAACACAGCACACGTTGAGTACCAAACAGAAAATCGTCACTACGCACACGTAGACTGCCCAGGACACGCTGACTATGTTAAGAACATGATTACAGGTGCAGCACAAATGGACGGCGCTATCCTCGTAGTAGCAGCAACAGATGGTCCAATGCCACAAACACGTGAGCATATCCTTCTCGCTCGTCAAGTAGGTGTTCCATACATCATCGTCTTCTTAAACAAGACAGACCAAGTTGATGACGAAGAACTTCTCGATTTAGTAGAAGAAGAAGTAAGAGACCTCCTCAAGGAATATCAATTCCCAGGCGACACAACACCTATCATCCGTGGTTCTGCATTAAAGGCTATGGAAGCAGGTTTAGCAGGAGATTGGGACAGCCCAGCATTCAAGCCAATTCAAGATTTACTTGATGCATGTGACTCATACTTCCCAGATCCAGTTCGTGACACAGATAAGCCATTCTTAATGCCAGTTGAAGACGTATTCACAATCACAGGTCGTGGAACAGTTGCAACAGGTAGAGTAGAAAGAGGTATCTTAAAGCTCAACGACAAAGTTGAAATCGTTGGATTGTCAGATGAAAAGAAAGAAACAGTAGCAACAGGTATCGAAATGTTCCGTAAGCTCCTTGACTTCGCACAAGGCGGCGACAACATCGGTGTTCTCTTAAGAGGTATCAACCGTGACGAAATCGAACGTGGTCAAGTTCTTGCAAAACCAGGTTCAATTCATCCACACACACACTTCGAAGGACAAGTTTACGTTCTTAAGAAGGAAGAAGGTGGACGTCATACTCCATTCTTCAATGGATACAGACCACAATTCTACTTCAGAACAACTGACGTTACAGGTACATTAACTCTCCCAGAGGGTGTAGAAATGGTAGTACCAGGCGACAACATCAAGATGACAATTAAGCTCATCACACCAATCGCTATCGAAGAAGGACTTCGTTTCGCTATTCGTGAAGGCGGCAGAACAGTTGGTTCTGGTGTTGTAACAAAAATTATTGAATAATTAGTGTTCTTTCAAAAAATATAGGTTCCAGTGCGGTGGAATTTTCCCCATCGCACTAGGGCTTTATATGGAAAACACTGTATCAAAAGGGAGGTGCTGCAATGGCAACCAAATCCAAGGAAACAAGAATAAAAATTACTCTTGCTTGTCAAGAATGCAAGCAACGTAATTATATGTCTTCTAAGAACAAGCAGAAGAATACAGACCGTATTGAGATAAAAAAATATTGTCCATTCTGCAAGAAGCATACTGTACACAAAGAAACTAAGTAATTAGTACCCAAGGAGGGGATAATTATGTCAAAAAAGAAGACCACAAATGTCAATGAAGCAGAAGTTAAACCAGTTGAACAAGAAAATGTTCAAACTGAAGTTGCTGCAGTTAATGTAGACGACACAAAAAACAATGCTCCAAAGGCAAAAGGAAAGAAAACACCTTCTAGAGCAGAGCAAGGAAAGAAGAAAGAAAGTTTCTTCAAGAGACTCGGCAGATGGTTTAGAGGATTATTCTCTGAATTAAAGAAGGTAACTTGGCCAACACCAAAAGATGTTGCCAAAAACACATCTGTGGTTGTCGTTGTTGTATTAGTATTCTTCGTATTATTATTTGCTATTGACTACGTATTAGCAGGACTTCTTAGCTTGCTAGTTAATGGACAATGGGCAACATTATTTATCTAATTAACCCGGAGGAATAGGAATGGAAAAAGATCAACAACCATTATGGTATATAATTCATACATATTCCGGATATGAGAATAGTGTTGAGAAGAATATTCGCAACAAGATAGAAAACAATGGTTTGCAAAATCAAATCTTCGATATCAAAGTTCTTACAGAAGAAGAAATGGTTGAAGATAAGAATGGAAAACGTAAGCAAGTAACACGCAAACTTTTCCCATCCTATGTTTTCATTAAGATGATCTATAGTAACAAAATTTGGTACTTGGTCACACAAACAGAAGGAGTAACAGGTTTCGTAGGCCCACAAGGTAGACCACAACCATTAACCCCAGAAGAGGTTAAGAGAAATGGACTCGAAACAATCAAACTCGAAGACTTTAATATTAAAGTTGGAGACAATGTGGAAATCATTTCCGGTGCATTAACAGGATTCATTGGTAGTGTTGAAAGTATCGATACAGAACATGAAAAGATCAAAGTCATCGTATCAATGTTTGGTCGTGAGACACCAGTAGAAATTGACTTTACACAAGTAGAAAAGAGAAAAAAAGACGATAAAAAATAACAAGCGGGAGAGTGCACATTCGTGCTCACAAGACCGCCGTTAGTCATTAGGAGGATAATATGGCTAAAAAGATTAATGCTGTAGTTAAACTACAGTTACCTGCAGGGAAAGCAACCCCAGGACCACCAGTTGGATCTTCATTAGGACCACAAGGTATTAATATCGCTGCTTTCGTTAAAGACTTTAACGCAAAGACAGAGAAACAAGCAGGAATGATTATTCCAGTTATCATCACAATTTATGCAGACCGTTCCTTCACATTCATTATGAAGACACCACCTGCACCAGTACTTATTTTAAAGGCTGCAGGACTCGAGAAGGCATCCGGTGTACCAAACAAGCAAAAAGTTGGTAAGATAACAAAAGAACAATGCAAAGAAATCGCAACAATTAAAATGCCAGACCTCAATGCAGGATCATTAGAAGCTGCAATGAGTATGATAGCAGGAACAGCCCGTAGTATGGGAATAACAGTGGAGGATTAATAAGATGAAAAGAGGTAAGAATTATATCGAATCAGCTAAGTTAATCGAAGCTGGAAAAACATATGAAGTAGCAGATGCTCTTGCACTTGTATTAGAAACAGCAAAGGCAAAATTTGATGAAACAATCGAAATCCATGCACGTCTTGGTGTAGACCCACGTCACGCAGACCAACAAGTCCGTGGTGTAGTAGTTCTCCCAAACGGAACAGGTAGATCAGTTAGAGTTTTAGCAATCGTTAAGGCAGACAAGATCGACATCGCAAAAGCAGCAGGTGCAGATTTTGTAGGTTCTGAAGAAATGGTTCAAAAGATTCAAACTGAAAACTGGTTCGATTATGACGTAATCGTAACAACCCCAGATATGATGGGACAAGTTGGTAGATTAGGTAAAGTTTTAGGACCAAAGGGCTTAATGCCAAGTCCAAAGAGCGGAACAGTTGCAATGGATGTTGATAAAGCAATCAAAGAAATTAAAGCTGGTAAAGTTGAATATCGTGTAGACAAACAAGCTATCGTTCACTGTATCATTGGAAAGAAATCCTTTGGTGTAGAGAAGTTAACAGAAAACTACAACACACTTTTAGATGCTTTAATTAAAGCAAAGCCAACATCAGCAAAAGGAACATATTTGAAGAGCATTTATGTAACTTCAACAATGGGCCCAAGTGTTAGAGTAACTACAAAGGTATCACAATAATTAAAAAATGTTTTGTCAATCAAGTTTTTTTGGTTGACAAACATTGCATTGGTTAATTAAAATAACCACACAAATATTTCCGAAGACAGCAAGTGTTGTAAAACATAATTCGAAAGAGCTTGCCGAGGATAGACACTAAATCAGATTATTATTAGATTGACGTCTTTTCTCTTATTCGGATAAAGGCGTCAAATTTTATTAAGGAGGCAAAAAATGGCATCTACAGAAATATTAAAGCAGAAAGCCGAGCAAGTCGAAGAAATTAAATCTAAGATTAGCAATGCAAAAAGCGTAGTTCTTATTAATTATGCTGGATTAACAGTTGCTCAAGACACAGCATTAAGAAAAGCAATGCGTGAAGCTGGTGTTAATTACACAGTATATAAGAATCGTTTAGCAAAGCGTGCTTTCAATGAGCTTGGATATACTGATTTTGATGAAGCTCTCAATGGACCAACAGCTATTGCTTTCTCAGATAAGGATCCAGTTGCACCTGCAAAAATCTTACAAGCTAAAATTAAAGAGCTCAATAAGATGGAAATCAAGTGCGGATTATTAGAAGGAAGCTATATTGACGTTGAAGGTGTAAAACAATTAGCAGACTTACCATCAAGAGAAGTTATACTCGCAACATTACTCGGTGCATTACAAGCACCTATCACAGGACTCGCAGGATCACTCAATCAAATCGTTGCAGGTCTAGCAATTGCGCTTAACAAAGTCGCAGAACAAAAAGCATAATTAACAAAAAAAAGAAAGAAAAATTATTTGGAGGATAGAACCATGGCAGATATCAACAAAATGTTAGAAGAAATTAAGGGAATGACAGTTGTAGAACTCAATCAATTAGTCAAAGCAATCGAAGAGGAATTCGGTGTTAGCGCAGCAGCTCCAGTAGCAGTAGCAGCAGCTCCAGCAGCAGGCGGTGCAGCAGCTCCAGCAGCAGCAGCTGAAGAAAAGACAGAATTTGATGTAGTATTAACAGGACTCGCAGATGCATCTAAGAAAGTTGCAGTTATCAAAGTTGTTAAAGCAGCAACAGAATTATCACTTATGGATGCAAAAGCACTTGTTGAAGGTGCACCAAAGGCAGTTAAAGAAGGAATTGCTAAAGCAGACGCAGAAAAACTCGCAGCAGAACTTAAAGAAGCTGGCGCAACAGTTGAACTTAAGTAATTTAGCTAACTTAATAAAATGCATAAAAGGTGGTTGGTTTTCCAGCCACTTTTTTATTTAAAATGGACAAAAGCTAATATTTAATTGTTATAATATAAATATATGATGGATGTAGAAAGGATTAAAAGAATTAATAAACTAATAGAAGGCATTTCAAAGGGAGACCAGAATGCCATTATGGAATTGTATAATGAAATGGCTCCATCTATAAGATTTATAGCACTAAAATACATTAAAAATGAATTTGATGCAGATGATTTAGTGCAGGATTTTTGGGCAGATATTTACAAAATAGCTAGTAAATTTCATTATGTTAAAAATGGATTTAGCTATTTGTGTAAGGTAATGACTAGAATGGCATTAAACAAGTATAAAAAAGACAAAAGGGTTAGAACTATTGAGATTGAATATGTTGATTATGAGTTATTGTCTACTAATTCCGAAAATCAGGGAAATGAGGAGAAAATAATTGTAGAAAATGCATTAAAGCAATTAAACAATGAAGAAAAAATAATATTACAGTTATCCTTCTTTGAGTATAAAAGTGTCAGACAAATTGGAAAAGAATTAAATATGTCAAAATCAAAAGTTAATCTGATTAAGAATAATGCATTAGAGAAATTAAAAAAAATCATAGATAATAAATGAATATAGTAAAGGTGAACATATGAATGACATCATAGATTTATTGGAAAAATATAAAAAAACGACAACAAAAGGAATGGAACACGATTTTCAAAAATTGAAAAGCATTCCAGTTGATAGAATAATAAACAGTAAACAAAATAGGTTGGTTCTATCAATATGCATGACCACATTTGTAATCATTTTAACTATAACTATAGTTTTATCTATGATTTATACGAACACCAAAATAGACTTTTATGATATATATTATTTAGACAGTGCTAGTTATAACCAAATAATTCCATCGGATACAAAACAAATCAATCCAGATAGTGAGGTTGGTTATTATATAAAATCCAAGAATGATGATGGCATTGTTGGTGAATATCATTTAAAGTACTACAATAAAGAAAAGATACAACAAGTAGAAATATTTGAATTCTATAATAACAATAATATAGATAATTATCATGTTTCTTTTGAAAAATATAAAAATGAAGCATCGTGGGATGGATTGAAGTTAAAATACAAGGAGATATATTCAATTAATTCTGGTCTGATAGAGACTAATGTTGTGTTGTATTTGGCAAATGACAAACGAATATTTTTTGAATTTAAGAATTATGAGAACATATCAATTGAAGAAATGATGAATATTGCTTACTAATTCTGGACAAATAAGATGTGCAAATTGTTTTATTAGATAGAGTAAAACAAGGAGTACCAATTATGAAAAAAGTTATAAGTATTAGTATATGTTTAGTTGTAATTGCAATATTAGTTGCATTGGTAAGCATCAATAATTTTTCCAATGTCAGCAATCCAATTGATATTGAGTATAGAATAGTTTATGCAGAAGGCTCTAAAACTATAGATAGGGATTCCTTCTTAAATGAAGTATCTAATGGAGAAATTATATCAATAATTATCACATCGGATCTTAAAGAAGAAATCGAAATGGAAGAAATAGTTTCGGGCGATTCAATTGATGTTGTTAATGAGAAATGTAAAAAACATAGAGAAGCGATGCAAGAATACTTCTATGGGACAAATCTTGCAATACTAAATGCATTGAAAATTTTTGAGACAGAATATTCATATGCAAGCCCATATTCACCATTTGTTACATTGACTATTAGAAAAGAATTATTTGATGAAGATAGTTTTAGAAATGCACTTAAAAATGTTGAACATATTGAAAATGTTTGCATTATCTATACACAAAGTGAATTAACACTTTCTCAAAGTTCTACAGTTGTTAATCCATCAAATTCGCCAGCATACCCATTCGAAGATGCATTGGATGATTGTGGAATAGATTTTAGTTATGATGGAACAGGAATTAATGTTGGTCTGCTAGAATTGTCTATAGCAGATCCTTCAAATGTGGATTTCGGAGGAAGATTAATTTGTAATTCAAATTGTACTTATATTAATAATGCCAAGGGACAACATGCAACTACTTGTGGATTGATTTTGGCAAATGTGGCCACGGGTGCAAATATCTATTCGCATGCTTTTTCAAGTGATAGTTTGTATGTATATTATTCGGAATTGCCAGGAAGATTGGATTGGTTTGTCAATAATAATGTTCGTGTTGTTAGTATGAGTTTCGGATATCAGTCATCTAATGCTTATGAGGTTGATGATGGAATAATAGACTATTACTCGAGGTTTTCAAATATTACATTTGCTATTGCAGCAGGGAATAAAAATCCAAACATATCATCAAATATGATAGAACATCCAGGATTGGCGCTAAATGCTATTACTGTTGGAGCATGTGATGCCAATTTAGATATAGCTTCCTTTTCATTATATGATTCTAATAATTCTAGGAAAATAACATTATCTGCGCCGGGAGTAAAATTGACTAATGTTTCAACACATTGCCCACAAGGAGAGTATGATAGTATAACTCAAACCTATTGCCATAGTGGAACTAGTTTTGCGACACCAATTGTTGCTGGTGTTGTAGCTTCATTGATGGAGGAAGTCACAACACTTACTTCTCATCCAGAGGCAGTTATTTCAATTTTGGTGTCTTCTGCTAATCAATATGGAATGTCAGGGATATGGGATGGCCATGAGGGCGGAGGTATTGTAAATTATACTAATGCGGCATTTTGTGCTCTAAACGCAGGAACAACAACTCCTACAGGTAATAATAGTCCTATATTAGAATTTAATATAAGTGTATTTAGAAATAGCGATATTAGAGTTTCATTTGTATGGCTTGTTAATTCAATGACAGTGGATCAATATGCCACATATTCTCTCAATGTATTGGCAAATTATGATATAAAAGTTTATGATGATAGCGATAATCTAGTCGCATTATGCATTGATTCATATAGTAATATTGAGGTTATTAATTTTTCCTCTGGAGGAGGATCACTATTTCAAACATATACTATAAAGGTATATAAGAATAGTAGTGGTTCAGGAAACATTTACCAAGACCATGCAGCAGTTTGCCATTGGTATATTTATTGATATTATTAATAATATGCATAAAGAGTGGTTGGTTTTCCAGCCACTTTTTTCATATTGAATAATTAAATGGTCAAATATTACTCAAAGTCTTGTGCATAAAGAACAAATTCTCTAAATCTTGGAAGTACAAAACTTAGGTGGTTATATCCTAATTGGATTATGAGTCCTTTTTCTAAGAGAATTTTTCTATATTGCGAATAACTTGAAGCAGAAAATGATTTTATAATTTCTTCTTTTGTGCCATCTTGCGCTTTCGCTAAGGCAATAACAAATTTCTTTTCTACGCTAGTTAAATCATTCCAGAACTTATTGTATCCATTTTTCCACAAATATGAATCATATTTATTTAGGAAATTTTCATCTAGTATTTTTTTATCATCTTCATAGAATAAATAACCTAAAACTTGGTATGCAAATGCATATCCATTGGTTAGCTTTGCCATATCAATAGCTGTAGTTTTTTCAATACCAAATATTTGTTTGTATTCAAGGGCAATGGTTGGCATGTCAAGAGGATCTAATTCTATTTTTGGTGCTCTTGATAGGAATGTCATCGCTCTATCATTTATTATTGAGTTTATATTTTCTTTAAGTCCAGTCATCAGTAAGTATACTGGCAATTTTGACCCTAATAAAGATTGATAAAAGTTTGCAAACTTTTTGAGTTCGGAAGTATTATTGACTTCATCGATTGTAATCAATAATTTTTTATTATGTGTTGAAAACTTTGTAAGAATTTCTTGAATAATTATTTCGGGGTCATCTATTTTTTTTGTTTGGTCTTTTGAGATTGTAACATATGGTAAATTAATACTAAGAGACCAACCTTCTAACAATTTTTGTGATTTAGCAGATGATACGAGTTTATTAGCAATAGATTCAATAATATTTCCTTGAGGATTGATATCTATAGCCATCCAGTTTTTTTCAAGAGAAAAAATATCAAATGCCTTACGTAATAAAACAGTTTTACCTGTACCTCTTATTCCTGTTATTAAAAACATATACATATTGTCATTTGTTAAAAAAGCATTTTGTATGGTGTTTAAAGCATCATCTCTAGAAATAATACTTGTTGCAGGAATACCATACATTAGCGTAAATGGATTTTTATTATACATATAATAACACCTCTTTCATTTCTTTAATCCAATTATATATCTTTTCATTTCTTATGTCAAACATGGCATATTTTTCATTTCTTTTCATTTTTTATTAAAAAATTCATTTCTTTTCACTTCTACAAAAAGTCTCTTTAATTTTTAATTAAAATAGAGTAATATAATAATAGAATCTCTTTAAAGGAGGTATTTATGAATTTACTCTTTAAAATCACATATGGTTTGTTCTTAGTATGTGCTAAAGATGGGGAGAAGGATAACCTTTGTGTTTGTAATACATTGATGCAGCAGTCCTCCAATCCAGAAAGATTTAGTATTACTTTAAACAAAAATAATCTCACAACACAGATGATTAAAAAGACAAAGAAGTGTGTAGTTGCAATTTTATCTCAAGAAACACCATTTGACGTCTTTAAAGACTATGGAATGCGTTCTGGGAAAGATTGCGATAAATTACAAGGGAAAACCTATGACACAAGCGAAAGTGGTATAAAGGTCCCTACAGAAGGTGTAATAGGATTCTTTGAATACAATGTTGTTAATGAGATAGATATGTCTTCTCACATTATGTTTGTTGTAGAGGCTTCTAATAACAAAGTTATTAAAGATGGAGAGCCTGTAACATATTCATATTATCAAAGCAACATCAAACCAAAACCACAGGTTATTAAGGCAGATGAGGAAGTATGGATCTGCTCAGTATGTGGTTATGTCCATAAAGGACCACTTCCAGCAGATTTCGTTTGTCCACTTTGTAAGCATGGAGCAAAGGATTTTGTAAAACAAGAAAACAATCCAGTAGCGGCAGAAATAAATAAAGAAAACAAAATAACAGAGAATAAAGGAGAAAAAACTATGGCAAAATGGGTATGTAAAGTTTGTGGTTATGTACATGAAGGAGATGAACCTCCAGCGCAATGTCCACAATGCAAAACACCAGGAACAAACTTCTATAAAGAAGAATCAACAGAAATGACTTGGGCAGCTGAACATGTAGTTGGTATAGCAAAGGGTATACCAGCAGACATTTATCAAGGATTAAAAGATAACTTTACTGGAGAATGTTCAGAAGTTGGTATGTATTTAGCAATGGCAAGAGTTGCATATAGAGAAGGATATCCAGAAATTGGATTATACTGGGAAAAGGCAGCTTTTGAAGAAGCAGAACATGCAGCAAAATTTGCAGAATTACTTGGTGAAGTAGTAACAGATTCTACAAAGAAGAATCTAGAAATGAGAGTAGCAGCTGAGAATGGTGCAACAAAAGGCAAGACAGATTTAGCAAAGAGAGCAAAAGAAGAAGGCTTAGATGCAATACATGATACAGTCCACGAAATGGCAAGAGACGAAGCAAGACATGGTAAAGCATTAAAAGGTCTCTTAGAAAGATATTTTAAATAATACGTTATTTAAGTTAATAAAGAATAGGGGTTCAAAAGACCTCTATTTTTTATATATTGCCATAGCATTTTATATCGCCATTATCTCCAATAACTGCAAGGATGCCTTTCTCCTTGTTTGGTGTTAAATATATTGGGTGGCAAATCATCTCATATCTTATTAAAATTTCACGGAATAAATAATCATGTTGGTTTGTAATAACACAAATTTTAGGAGATAAATTCTTAATAAATTTAAAACTACTTGAACTTGGATGGCTATGGTGTCCAACTTTTAGTAAATCAACTTTGCCAATAATTGGGCCAAGCACATCTTCATCTCCGCTATTATTATCTATATCTCCAGCCAAGAATACTCTTGTACCATTCTTTTCTATTAATACACCAAGTGATCTATCGTTTTCACCAATCTTTTTATCTGTTGGAGGATCTTTTGTATTAAGTATTGTGATAGTGAAGTTGCCGAGCATAAATGGTTCTTCACTTATGTCAGATATTATTGGAACATTTCTTGTGTTTAGAGCAGATACCATTTGATCATAAACTTCCTGGTTATCCCATTCAATGATTTCTCTATCTTCTATAATGCTACTATCATATACCTTTAAGTAGGCTCTATCTATTGTTACATCTGGATCTAATATAATAGTATCAAATCCACCAATATGGTCTGAGTGAGCATGTGTTCCAAGTACAAAGTCCAAATGGACTTTACCATTTTCATCGGCTGCATGTTGTTTTAAATACTCTAGGATTTTTTCTTCATATCCTTCAATTTCAAGGGCAGGGAAGCCACGAGGATTGTCGGAATCTTCGCCAGCATCTACCATAGCAAAATGGCCATTACTTTCAAGTAAAAAGGCATCAGATTTATTTGTATCTAAAAAGTGAATTTTATCTGGAGCAGCAATGGCTTCAGCTGTAACCTCTGGTAATGTGTCTGCTTTTAGTTTTCTATCTAAGGAAATATATATAGAAAGGAAAGTTATTCCAATTATTAGAATAATGGCTCCAATAGCAGATAATACAGATATTAAGATAACTTTCTTTTTCTTCATAGTTATATCATATAACTTTTATAAGGGAAGTTCCATAAAAAAAGAAAACAACCTTATTCAGATTGTTCCTTTTTGTTTTTCGTTTTGCTACAAATTATGCTTCTTTAATTGCACCTGCTGGGCAGCCACCTTCACATGCGCCACAATCGATACATGTATCTGCATCTACTGCATAGAGTCCGTCAGATTCTGCGATTGCTTCTACTGGGCATGTGCTTGCGCAAGCACCACAGCCAAGGCATACGTCTTTATCAATAATTCTTGGCATAGCTTTATATCTCCTTTTTTAGATTAAGTTTATTTTAGCATTATATTATTTTTTTATCAAGATTAAACAAATTAATATTTGTTAATAAATTCTTTTACAAGCTTTATATACCTTTCTGGCTCTAAATAAATAGATGCCATATGCTCTGCTCCTTCAAAGACATTGAATGTATGTTCGGTAGGGCATAACTTGTCTAATTCATATCCGTGTTCAATAGGCACAACTTCGTCTTTGGTGCCATGTATGAATAAGAAAGGGAGCTGTGTTTTTTGTATATTATTTCTGAGTTCATTATTTTTAGATAAATAACTAAATCCACAAACTATTCTTGCAATTAGATCTGCAATCCAGAACATAGGTTTTATAAAAGTCATTAACTTCTTTGGAAGAACTCTATAGATAACATCTTTTGCATTAGAGAAGCCACAGTCAAAAATAACACCTTTAACATTAATAGGTAGTGGTCTAGACGCAGCAAGTCCCATGGTGGCAGCACCCATAGAGTGTCCGTATAAGAATATCTTTTTATATTTATCTACAACATGTGTAAGCCAACAACGAACATCCTCTTGTTCTAGTATAGAGAAGCCAGAATACTTGCCTTCGCTATCTGCATGAGCTCTTAAATTGATTAATAAACAATCCCAGCCATCTTCTAAGAGATATGGAGTTATGTATGCGTAGACTCTAAGGGGGTTAGAATTGTATCCATGAGCGCAGACGAGTAATCCTTTAGGATTAGCGCTAGAAGTCCTGTACAGGCGTCCTACGAGCTTTAAACCATCATCCGCCTTGATGTTCATAGGCTCATATGTATATGAATCCAGTTTTTCTATTGCTTCTTTACGCATAGGAACTACTATATTCTTCTTTTGCTCGGATGCGCCTTCTAAAGAACCAAGTATTGTTTGCTGTTTTCTTTTGAATACTTTATTAAAAATAAAAATACCACCTGCAAGTAATACAAGCAGTACAAATCCTATAAAAGAGGCTATACAAATTAAGGCTATTACATATGCTGGCATAACTATCTCCTTTGAATAAGATTCTAATATAAATAATTGGGGGATGTAAATATAGGGGAGATAAAAAAATAAAGGCGATTTGTTTCGCCCTTACTTTTGTGATTTATTCTCTTGGATTCTTTAATTCTTCTTCGTATGCTTTTAAGATCTTTTCTTTTAAAGCTTCTCTTGTGTCTGTGTTAATTGGATGTGCGATATCCTTGAAATCACCTTCGCTTGTTTTACGTGATGGCATTGCAATGAAGACTCCATCGTTGCCACTAATAATTTTAATGTCATGGACTGCGAAACAATCATCTATAATAATAGATGCTACTGCTTTTAGTTTTCCTTCTTCATGTTGCTTTACGATACGTACACGAACGTCTGTAATATTGATCATTTTTCTATCTCCTTACCTTTTTGAGTGTTATTTATTTAATGTATTTATAATTATACTACGTATATAAAAATATTTCAAAAAATTTAACAATTATTTTTTTGTATTGTTTTTATAGTATATAAAAAGTGGTACAGCGCTAAGCCATACCACTTATGTTTAGACAAAAATCTATTTAATTATTCCTTGAACTTGTCGTAGTCATTACGTTTCTTTTCAAGTACTTGAGTTGAATTGTCTCTTGAACCTGTAATTGAATTGCCTTCGTAGTCGTTGTCCTTCTTTGGCTTTCTTACTTTCTTTACGAAGTATACTACAACAACAGCGATGATTGCGAGACCGAGAAGGATTGTTGGGATCATCCACCAGAGGTTTTCGAGCTTGAAGCTTGTTTCTGGTTCTTCTGTATCTGTTTCTTCATCTGTGCTTGCATTTACTGGGTTCTCTGGAACAACATATGTTAATAATGTGTCAGAAACTACTGCTGCTTCATATTCTGCAGATGTGATTTCTTCGAATGTATAGTTATCAAAGAATACATAACCTTCAACCATTGTATTATCTTCTGTTGTATCAGAGTATTTACCTAATCCAAGAACTAATTTTGCAGAGCTTGGTGCATCTTCTTGTACTTGTACATAGAAGGAATATACTGTCCAATCTGCTACGTTAATTGTTGCGAATGTTGTATCGTCTGAATTGTCTTCGTTGATGTTGAGGTAGAGGTAAGCACCCTTTGTACCAACAATACCATATGTACGAACTGCTATTGTGAGTTTGTAGTACTTGTTAGAAGACATTGTGATACTGGATCCTTGTGTATACTTGTATGAACTTTCTGCAGTGTTGTTAATTACTAAGCAGCTATTTCCTGTGTATGCAGAGAGTTGATCAAGTTTAATCCAGTTTGCTTTTTGTAATGCTGCAGCCTTTTCTTTCTTGTAACATTCAATATTCTTTGCAGTGATTTCTTCGTCATCATTGTTGATAGAGAAGTATGTTGCAAATTCTGCTTTAGCATCATCTAATGTTGCTGCTGTATGTGAACCCTTGAAGTAGTCTAAGTGAGCTACTAAGTTCTCAAGAGTGAGAGCAGCTTCTTCTGTAGATACAGTTTGTTCTTCTGCTGTGATGTCTGCACCGAGGATAGATACATAACCATTGTCCTTGTCATCTGCAAGAGCTTTTGTTTGTAAGTGGTCACCACTAATGTAAATGATACCTTTCTTTGTATCTGAATCTTTTGCATCTCCATCTGTACCGCCAGCCCAGTTGGTTGGTGATGTGAGAGAGGAGAGTGCTTCTACACTTGTAGAAGTTGGAACAAATGAATCCGCCTTATATGAAATATAACGATATGTTTCAGCTGTCTTTGGTTCATATTCTTCATCTGTCTTAGAGTGAATTGTTAAGTTGTCAAATAAGAATGTTCCGTTAGACTTTAATGATGTATATTCAACGCCATCATCAACTACTTTAACGAATTCGTTATTGTCATCATATGTTGTGTTTGCTGCTAATAAATTATCTTTGTCTATTCCTAAGAATAATTGAATTTTTGCAGAAACGCTTGAAGAACCAACTGAGAAATAGAACTTATATTCAACCCAATCTTCAGCACCTGCTGCAGTGTGGATGAAATATGTTGCATATGTTACTGTCTCATCTGCACCTGTTACTTCACCTTCTGTTTCAGAGATGAGGTATACAGAGTATGTGCCAGCAGACATTGCCTTTACCCAAACACTAATTTCGTAGTTTGTATCTGCGCTAAGTGTGAAGGAATTGGATTTATATCCAACAGCAACGTATTTGTCTGGATCCGCTGTCTCGTTAGAAATAGCTAAGAGGTTTGGACCACCGAAGTATGCGCTTGCATTTGTTGCATTTGCATATACTGTGTCAAAGTCCAATCCAGCGAATAATGTGTCTGTTTGTGTGCTGTGGAGATATGTGTCTGCAAGAGAAGTTGGATTTGCATTTGTTGCGAGTTGGATTGTACCGAGAGTTGCATCTGTTGTGCTATCTGTCTTTGTCCAGCTTGCTGGCGTTCCAATCTTATCTGAATCTGCAAGTTTTCCAGATTCAGGGAATTTGGTTTCTTCCATATCAAATTCGTTGAATGTTCCGTTTGTGAATGTTGCCTTTTCACCAGATACGAAAGATACGCTCTTTAAGTATGTACCAGATGTTGAATTGGTATATTCTTTATATGTCATTGAAGCCATATTTGGATTTGCAACGAATAATGCACCGGAAGCAAGTGTTGAACTTGTCCAACGTGTTCCTGTACCGAATGTAATCTTAAGTTTACATGTTGTTGCTTCTTTATATGCACCACGGATTACGAATGTTAATTCTTTCCATTCAGATGTTGTTACATCGTCTTCTGTTGTTTCTGTTGTAATAGCAGTGAAGGAAGATGAAGCTGTGAACTTGTCATCATCGCCTTTCTTCATTAAGTATACATATGCACCAGAAGTGCTTTGAATGTCTTGTGTCTTAACCCATAATGAAACTCTGTAGAAGTTGTTTGGTTGAATTGTGAAAGTAGCTGTTTCATATTGATAGAATGAAGGATCCTTAGAGTAAATCATGAGGATGTTATCATTGAGTTCATATGGAACACCAGGATTATCTAAATCCAATGCAGTAAATACTGCATCATCAGTTGTAGAAACAGAACCTGCTTTCATGTTTGTAACATTGATAATAGGAAGAGTTGTTTGATCTTCTTCAGATAAATCTGTTACAAAACCATTTGGAGTTCCAAGGGTACCATTATCTATTCCAGCATAATCTCCTGTTACAGGAGCATTTGTTGTGAAGTCTGCAGAGATAATTCCATTGAAGAGATTATCTGCATATAAAGACTTAACGAGAATAGTGTTTGTGTTACCATCTACTTCTGTTGCTTCACCATATGTGGTTTTTGCTGTATTAAATGCATCTGCACCAATTGGTGTAATCTTGAATGAATCAAAGAATGCCCAACCTGTTGCAAATGTTCCATTTGAATGGTATGTTGTTGCCTTAGATGAACCAGATGCAGTGTACTTATCATATTCATATGATGTGTTCTTATCTGTACCATCTGTGCCAAGCCAAAGTGTAAGGGTATATGTCTTATCTTCGTATTGGTTTCCTTGGATGTAGAATGTATAGGTTGTCCATGTTGTTAATGCACCATAGTCTCCTGTTTCTTCTGTTCCGTTCCAACGGTCTTTCTTAGAAATGTTTTGTATCTTAAGGTTTTGTGAACCACCATCTAATTGTAATGTTACGCCAGCACCTGCAATTTGGTATGTTAAGACATCTATGGAAATGGTGTAGCAAGTATTCTTCTTAATTGTAATAGAAGAATTTGTCTTAATACCTTGTGCTGTCATTAATTGTTGAGAAAGCATATATACATTGCTTCCAATGTGTGTGGTCTTATATGCATCAGAATAAATTACATTTTCGTAATGGATATCTTTGAATGCTCTTGTTGCAGGGTTGTATGCTACGTTTGCTTCTGCGCCATATTCATATAATGTTCCTGCATATGAAGAGTATTGGCTATCCCACTTTGTTAAATCTATAACTCCGTTATATCTTTCTGCGGCTGTTGGTGCTGCTTTATCTGAGTTTCCAGATTCGCCAGTTACCATTGTCCAGAGTGATGGAACAGCTGCGGATGCGATAGTAGTTGTACCGAAATCAAACTTGCTGTTTGGTGTGTTGAGATCACTTGTCTTGACACACTTTGTAGCATCTGCTTCGTCTGTAACAGCATCGCTATATTGTTCTTCTGCGCTCTTTCCACCTTCGATGTCTTTAACTTCAGTTAAAGCAACGTTTGCGAAGAATGCATAACCAGTTGTGAGTCCGTTAATAGTATCTGTAGAGGATGCATAACCAAGACCAAGAAGAACGTTGAAAGTCTTAGAGTTAACTTCATGTCCTTTGAAGTAAATGTTATATGTCTTCCATGAACCTGCTGTATCAATTCCTTTGAATTCAACATAGTCTTGTGAAGATACATAAATTCTTGCACCTGGTGTTGGAGCAGTTGCATCTGTGTCTGTGTTTCCAGCAATGTTATATGTTAATACATCTACAGAAAGTACATAGTACTTACCGCCTTCAATATTGAAGGAAGTGGATGTAAATCCATATGCTGTTGGACCATAATTTGGTTTGTCTGCATCGGTGTTGTCGTCATCGTCATCATCTGTATCTTTTGGCATATAAACCATTAACACATTGTTTACTGTGCCTTCTGCTGATGAATACTTTTCAGCAAGCTTTGCTTTAAGTGCAGCTTTGTCTACGGTATCTTCAATTGCATCCCAAGTGCTTTGATACTTTGTATAGTTAGCATCTGCTAAGTTAATAGCACCTGCAACTACGTCTGTTGCGAATGTTCCTGAAGAATACATAGATGATCCTGCCCAGCTCTTTGGTGAATCTGGATATTTAGAATATGCACCAGATGCTGTAGTGGACACCTTGAAATCTGAGTTGTCTATTAAAAGACCTTCTGTTGCTTCAACTGTTTCTGTTGTAGTTTCTTCTCCCTCGTCTTGGCTCTTGTCTTTATTACATGCAACAAATAATGCTAATGTAACTACGAGCATAAATACGAGTAAAACAGTTAAAAATAGTTTTGTTTTTTTGTTCATACCATTTCCTTAATTGTTATGTCTATAGTATTGCACATACGTGCGGATTTTATAACAATAGTGTTAGATATTTTAATACAAAAAATTTTTATTGGCAAACAAAAAGTTATATGTGTCAGCAAAAAGTTGTTTTAAAAACATATCTATAATGTTTTTTATAAAATGAAGATACAATTTTTCGATATTCTAACCGCCTCAATTGGCAATAAGATAAATTCTAACCATCATTTTTCAAATAAAAAAAATCATCAATTTCAGTCTTTACATAAATTATGTAATGGTCTATAATAATTGATATTAAGCAAAAAGGTATTGATTTAATTAAATCAAAATCGAGGGATTTATGTTAAGAACTTTTAAGAGAGGGACTCATCCACCAGCGATGAAAAATACTCAAGACTGCGCACTTTTAGAGTTTAGTGTTCCAGAAATCTTGTATATCCCACTTTCTCAACATATTGGAGCTCCCGCAAAAGCTGTAGTTAACGTTGGAGATCACGTTTTACAAGGGCAACTCATTGGAGAAGCCGCTTCATTCGTATCTGCCAACGTTTATTCTTCTGTCTCCGGTGAAGTAACTGGAATAGTTAAGAAACCTACTGCAATTGGTATGGAAGTAGACCATGTTGTTATTAAGAATGATTACAAGTATGAGAGTGTTTCTTTAGAGCCATTGGAGAATCCAACAAAAGAGCAAATTTTTGCTAGAATCAAGGAAGCAGGAATTGTAGGTATGGGTGGTGCAACATTCCCAACCCATGTAAAATTATCTCCTAAGAATCCTGTAGACGTATTCATTATTAATGCAGCCGAATGTGAGCCTTACATTACTTGTGACTATCGTCTTATGCTAGAAAAAGGACAAGACATCATAGATGGTATTCATTGTGTAATGAAAGTTTTGGATGTTAAGAAAGCATACATTGGTGTAGAAGCAAACAAGCCAAAAGCAATTGAATATCTTGCATCCATAGTTCCAGATGACATTGTAGTAATGAAGTTAAAGACAAAGTATCCACAAGGTGCTGAAAAACAACTTATCTATTCCATAACCAAGAGAATAGTTCCAGCAGGTGGACTTCCAGCAGATGTTGGTTGTGTAGTATCTAACACACATACTTGCTATTCTATAGCAAGAGCAATAGCTGGGGAGCCATGTTTCAAGAGAGCTATGACAGTTTCTGGTGAAGGCGTAGAGAAGAAAGGAAACTACTGGGTACTTAACGGAACACCTTATTCTTACATCTATGAACAATGCAAAGGTGATGTAGACGAGAAGATGACACACAAGATTATTAGCGGTGGTCCTATGATGGGATTTGCACAAGTAAATCTTAATGCTTGTACAGCAAAGGGATCTTCTTCATTATTGTTCTTATCAAATAAAGAATTTGAACATCATACACCATCTCAATGTATTAACTGTGGTAGATGTATCCATCATTGTCCTATGAATCTCCAACCAAGAGATATCGATGATGCAGTTCAACAACAGGACTACAAAAAAGCATTAGATTTAGGAGTAATGAATTGTATTGAATGTGGTGTTTGTTCTTATTCATGTCCAGCAAAGAGAACTCTAGTACAATCTATGAAACTCGCAAAGAAATCTATTAAAGAAAGGGGGATTAAATAATGGCTAAAATGGTTGTTTCAACATCCCCACATATAACATCTAAGTCTACAACACAAAGAATTATGTTGGATGTAATCATTGCTTTACTTCCAGCACTTATTGCAACTGTTGTTATATTTGGTGTTTATCCTTTATTCTTAACTCTTCTTTGTATTGAGAGTTGTGTATTCTTTGAATACATTTACAACCGTATTAGAAAGAAAGAGCAAACTATAAAGGACTTATCTGCAGTGGTTACAGGTCTTATCTTAGGATTGAACTTACCAGGCACAGTGCCAATTTGGGTTCCAATTGTTGGTTCTGCATTTGCAATTATTATTGTAAAGATGTTGTTTGGTGGTATTGGTAAGAACTTTGCAAACCCTGCAATGGCAGCAAGAATATTCCTAGTACTTGCATGGGCTGGTCTAATGACACAAAAGACCAATCCTATTATAGGAACAGACGTTGGGTATTTCTCATTCTTCAATTATGCATTTAGCATTACTCCAGGAATAGATGCAGTATCTTCTGCAACACCTCTTGGTCTAGTTAAGGCAACAATTGAAACAGGTGGTAGCCCACTCGCAAGTGTAAATGTACTTTCAATGTTGTTTGGTACCACAGCTTCATCTGCAGTTGGTGAAACTTGTGCTATAGCAATCTTACTTGGTGGTGTATATCTACTTTGTAGAAAGGTTATAGACTGGAGAATCCCAACATTCTATATCGCAACTGTTGTTGTATTTACAGCATTGATATACTGCAAGAGCCAATATGTTGGAGAGTATATCTTAACATACTTACTTGGTGGTGGTTTGTTATTTGGTGCATTCTTCATGGCTACAGACTATGCAACATCTCCAAAGTCTTGGATAGGTGTTGTAATTTATGGTATCGGTCTTGGTGTGCTAACAGTAGTATTTAGAAGATTCTCAAGTATGCCAGAAGGTGTTTCATATTCAATCTTATTAATGAATATAGTAACCCCACTTCTTGAGAAGATTAAGACACGTCCATATGGTGTACCAAAGCGTAATATAGCAAAAGAAATTGGTGAAAAATTTAAAGCTCGCTCCAAGAAAAAGGTAGCAGCTGAAGGAGGAGAGAATGGCTGATAATGATGTAAAAGTTGAAGCAGAAGTTAAGACTCCTTCAAAGAAGAAGTTCGACAAAAACTCCATTGTCTGGTGTGTTTGCATACTAGTTATCATTGGAGCAGTTGCCGGTGCACTTCTTGGTGCTATCAACGTAGTAACATACGTAGATCCAGATGAGGCAATTATGACTCAAATCACTGCAATATATGCTAGTGCAACAGATATCGAAAAAGATAATAGTTTAGCAATAAGTGGTGGTGCATATGGTTCTATTACTTCCGTATTTAAATATAAAGCAGAAGGAAATGATATGTTCTGTTACTACGCAGTTGGTAGAGGAGCTTATGATGGAACAATAGAGATACTATTCTTTGTAACAAGTGATGGTATTGTAGACGAAGTATCTGTATATTCCAGTGGCGAAACAAGCGCTGTTGGTGGAAAGGTCTTGAAAGTAATAGATAAGATTAAGGGATTCGATCTTAAGACTATTGAGAATTACGGACAAGCAACTTCTTCAGATGCTCAAGGAATGGCATACTATGTATCTGGTGCTACAGTAACAACAAAAGGTGTTACAAACGCATTAAGAGCATGTGCTTATGCTTTCAATAATAAGTAGGAGGGATGATATGGGAAAAAGTAATAATAAACTCGGCAGTGTTTTTACTAACGGTATAATCGCCTCCAATCCAGTATTGAAGTTAGTATTAGGAACATGTCCAACACTTGCAGTTTCAGTTTCTGCATTCGGTGCTTTGGGTATGGGTATTGCAGTTACATTTGTTTTGGTTTGCTCTAATATAATGATTTCATTATTAAGAAATGTAATTCCAGACAAAGTTCGTATTCCTGCATTCATTCTAATTATTGCAACATTCGTTACATTGCTTCAAATGCTCTTACAAAAGTTTGTACCAGCACTATATGATGTCTTAGGTATATACCTACCACTTATAGTTGTTAACTGTATCATTCTTGCTAGAGCAGAAGCATTTGCATCTCAAAACCCAGTTGGAGACAGTGCTTTAGATGGTCTTGGAATGGGACTTGGTTATACTCTTGCTGTATTAATTATGGCAATTATAAGAGAGTTCTTAGGCGCAGGTTCATTCTTCGCATTTGACTTCATGGGATTCTCTTATTCTGGGGAAATCGGAAACCTTCCAGATTATGCATTAAATATCTTCACACTTCCTGCAGGTGGTTTCTTAACATTCGGTATATTAATTGCTGTTGTTAACCAAATCTCCATGAATAACGAAGAGAAGAAAAAGAACAAGGCAAAGACAGATGCAAAGAAGATAGAAAAAGCAAAGAAAGATTTAGATAAAGAGGAGGTAGCAGCATGACACAATCAGTTGGTTCAATTATTCTAACCATAGTCGTTGGCGCACTTCTCGCTAATAACTTTGTTTTAATCAAATTCTTAGGAATTTGTCCTTTCTTAGGAGTTTCTAAGAAGACAGATACGGCATTAGGCATGGGACTTGCAGTTATATTCGTTATGGGTATTGCTTCAATCTTTGCTTGGCTTGTTGAATTATTATTAGAATCATTACACGTTGAATACTTGCAAACAATCGCATTCATCTTTGTTATTGCAGCATTAGTTCAAATAGTTGAAATGGTATTAAAGAAGTTCTTACCAGGACTATATAGTGCTCTTGGTGTTTACCTTCCATTAATTACAACAAACTGTGCCGTTCTCGGTGTAGCAATCTTAAGTGCTGGTTCATATCCAGTATTGGCAGACGGAATTGTTCAAGGTGCTTCGCTTGGATACTGGTTCTTAAATGGTATCTTTAGTGGTGCTGGCTTCACACTTGCAATCTTATTACTTGCAGGTATTAGAGAAAGAACAAATCTTGAATTGGTACCTAAAGCATTTAGAGGATTCCCAATTACTCTTATTACAGCATGTATTATGAGTATGGCATTCTCAGCATTTAGTGGTGTATTAGGATAAGGAGGATACGAAGATGTTAATAAATATTATTGCAGCAGCTAGTGTAGATCCTATGACCATATTATGGTCTGCCTTAGTTCTATTAGCCATTGGTACATTATTTGGCGTTCTTTTAGGCGTTCTAGGAAAGAAGTTAGCAGTACATAGAGACGAGAGAATTGACATGGTTAAGGAAAAGCTTTCTGGGGCAAACTGTGGCTCCTGTGGCTATCCTGGCTGTGATGGATTCGCAAAGGCTCTTGTAGAAGGCAAAGCAGAAATAGGACAATGTTCCTCAACATCTGCAAAGAACAAAAAAGAAATTGGTGAAATCCTTGGAATTAGCGTGAGCGCAGAAGATACAAAGGTTGTAGTATGTTGCCGTGGTGGTAACAGAGCAAAAGATAAATATGATTACATGGGCTACGGAGATTGTAGATCTATGGAATTATTATCTGGAGGAAGAAAACTTTGTAAATGGGGTTGCTTAGGTATGGGTTCATGCGTAGACGCATGCCATGACGGAGCAATTGAAGTTGGTCCAGATGGTTTCACAATGATAGACAGAGAAAAATGTATCGCTTGTGGAAGATGTATTTCTGTATGTCCAAAGAAACTTATTAAGAGAGTTCCAAAGAGTGCAGTATATTACATCGCTTGCTCAAATTGCCTTAAAGGCAAAGATGCAATGGATCTCTGTAAAGTTGGATGTATCGGGTGCGGTCTCTGTGCTAAAAACTGTGAAAACGGTGCTATCACAATGGTAGACAACTTGCCAGTAATAGATTACACAAAGTGTACTGGATGTGGTAAGTGCGCAGAAAAATGCCCAAGAAAGACTATCGTAAAATGTGAGGAATAATCCTTAAAAAATCAATAAAATGCATCTCTTTTTAGGGGTGCATTTATTTTTGTTAAATTTTTGACGTAATACATTTTCGGAAAAATTGAGTCTTGAAAACTTGTTTTCATTTAGGTATAATAACAACAAGTAGAAAAAGCGTCTTTATTTTAGAAAAATAAAAAAATATATATAAATATTAGGCATTTTGTCTAATAAAAAGGAGCAAAATGGAAAAGATAGCGGTAATCGACATAGGTTCTAATTCTGCAAGATTAGTTTTAGTCAACATCTTAGATGGTGGCCACTTTGTAGTATTTGACGAACTGAAAGAGACGGTCAGATTAGGTCAAGACATGGATTGGGATGGTTTCATTAAACCACAACGTTTAGTAGAAGCTAAGAAAACACTATCGATGTTCAGAAGATTGTGTGATGCAAACCATGTTGAGAAGATTTTTGCATATGCAACTGCAGCTATAAGAAGAGCAAAGAATGCAAAAGGATTTTTGGATGATATCGCAATGACTTGTGGTATCAAGATTAAAGTTTTAACTGAAGAAGAACAATGTCAGTTAATTTATCAAGGTGTAGTAAATTCAATAGACATCCCAAAGGGACTCATTATGGAAATGGGTGGATCTAGCACAAACTTAATTTACTACAACAGAAAGAACATAGTACATAGTGTTTCACTTCCAATTGGTGCAGTAACCTTAACAGATATGTTTAAGAATCAAGCAGATGCACCAGAAGAAAGAGCAAGAAAGATGGAAGAATATGTCATGGGCGAACTTGAAAAAGTACCATGGCTTGCTCAAATTGAACCTGAGACACAATTCATAGGTGTTGGTGGTGCATTTAGAAATCTTGGAAGAATTTCAAGAATGATTAAGAAATACAACTTTGCACAAACACACAACTATGAAATAGATGTAAAAGAATTTGATGTAATTTACAAGCAAATCAGAAAGTTAGACTTAGATAGCACAATGAAGATTAAGGGATTATCTAGTGGTAGAGCTGATATCTTCCCAAGTGCACTTGCAATTATGTCTTGTGTATTATCTAGCCAAAAGTATCAAAGAATCACAATTAGTGGTTGTGGCTTAAGAGAAGGTGTTATGTTTAGATATGCTTGCCCATCCATTATGGAAAAACCACTTCCAGATGTATTAGGACACAGTATTGAAACACAAATTAAATACTTTGATATCAATGCAGAACATGCACAGCATGTTTATGATCTCTCTATGCTTTTATACAAACAACTCAAGGTATTACATAAGATGCCAAGAATGTATCTAAAAGTTTTAAGAGTAGCAGCATATTTACATGATGCAGGAATGAGAATCAAGTATTACAACCACCATTTACATTCATACTATATGATTTTAAACAGCAACTTATATGGTATTTCTCATAGAGAACTTATTTGTGCTGCATTTGTTGCATCTGGACATAGAAAGAGTTCAGATATAGATGTAAATGAACTTGCTAAGTATAAAGGAATACTTACACAAGAAGATATAGACGCAATTAAAAAGCTTGCAGTTATCTTAAGTATCTCAGAGAGCTTAGATAGAAGTATGAGTGGTGTTGTAACAGGATTAAGCTGTGATGTCTTAGGAGATAGTGTAATCGTTAAGACAGAATCTGAAGGAGATTGCGCTCTAGAAGTTAAAGATGCACTCTCTATGGCAAATGAATTCCAAGCAGCATACGGAAAGCGTTTAGAGTTATTATAATGAAATTAATACTTGCATCTGGATCTCCAAGGAGAAAAGAACTGCTAAAAGAAGCAGGATATGAATATGAGATAATCCTTGCAGATGTAGATGAAAAAGATAAAGAACTTAGTCACTTAGGAGCAGAAGAACTTGTAAAAGTTCTAAGTAAAGAGAAAGCAGAATATGTTGCAAATAAACATTTAGAAGATGTAGTACTTGGAGCAGATACAATAGTTGAACTAAGTGGCGAAATATTGGGAAAACCAAAAGATATAGAAGATGCCATTCAAATGCTAAGCAAAATGCAAGGAAGATGGCATAATGTCTATACAGGTGTAACTATATGCAACAAAGGACAAAGCAATACATTCGTTGTGAAGTCTAGTGTAAAGTTCCATCCGTTATCTGAACAACAGATAAAAGAATATTTAGATAAGCATAATGTTTTAGACAAAGCAGGTGCATATGGTATTCAGGATGGAATGGTTGTAGAAACATATGAAGGAAGTTATACAAATATAGTTGGTCTTCCTATGGAGAAAGTAAAAGAAGAGTTAAATAAATACGGAGTCTAAAATGGCACAAATAGAATTATCTATCGATTTAGGTTCAAAATTTATAACAATATGTCAGAAGGGAGTTGGTCTCGTTTTAAGAGAACCTTCTATTGCAATTGTCACCAAAGTTAGAGAACATTATGAAATTAGGGAAGCTGGATACAGAGCAGAATCCTTAATTACTAACTCAATTGGTGGCGCAAAATTGGTTGCTCCAATTAAAGAAGGGGTTATAGTAGATGATGAAATGTGCAAATTACTATTATCCTATTTTTTAAAGAAGATCATCCCTCAATCCATATTCCCACCTAAAGTAAGTGCCATTGTCTCCATTTCCTGTTCAATGATTAACTCTGAAAGAAAAGCAGTTGAAAAAGTCATGACAGAGTGTGGTATTAGAGATATAACACTCGTTGAGTCTCCATTATCTTTGCTTGCATATACTGGAAGCATAGGTGGTCTTTTTGTAGATATTGGTGGAGGAAAGACTGAAGTTGCCACAGAAACAACACATGGTATAGCTTCTGCTTGTTCAGTTAATATTGCTGGAGATGCTTTTAACAAAGCAATTATAGAAAACATTAAGAAAGTTTATGGAATAAAGATTGGTGAATACACCGTAGAAAGGCTTAAAAAGGCAGCCCTTTCATTCTACGCAAACGATGAAGGAAAATATCAAGTAAGTGGTTCTGCAGGAGATGGGGCACCTAGAAGCATTTTAATCAATGCTGTAGACCTTAGAAATGCAGTACTACCTTTGGTAGATGATATTATTGAAGTTATCATGAGTATTCTTAATACGACACCTCCAGACCTTGCAGCAGAGATTTTAAGAAAGGGAGTATTTATTTCTGGTGGATCAAGTTTAATACCAGGACTCATTGAATATATTTCCACATCTTTATCGCTTCCTGTAACAGCATTAGAAGACGTAGAGAATGCATGTGCAGTTGGTGGTGTAAGATTCTTTGAAGATAAATCATTACTAAGTGATATGTTAGGAGTAAGACTAGACTAAAAAATATATAACTTAAGGAGGCTTGTTATGCATTCGCTTAAAGATTGTTATGTATTGAGTAATGGAGTTAGAGTTCCTTGTATTGCGTATGGGACATACAAAGCACCAGATGGTGAAGAATGTGTCCAAGGTGTTAAATGTGCTCTTGAGAACGGCTATAGACACATAGACACGGCAGAGTTCTATGGTAATGAATTCAGTATTGGAAAAGCCATAAGAGAATCTGAAGTTCCTAGAAAAGATATTTTTATTACTTCCAAAGTTTGGAATACTAGCCAAGGATTTAGAACAACTATAGAAGCGTTTGAAAATAGTCTAGATAGACTAGGTGTAGATTATTTAGATTTATATCTTATCCATTGGCCAAATCCAAAACCATTTAGAGAAGATTATCCAGAGAAGTTATATGACACCTGGAATGCAATGGAGAGATTGTATAGAGATGGCAAGGTTAGAGCTATTGGTGTATGTAACTGTTTAACAAAGCATCTTAAAGACATATTAAGATATGCGCCTGTAAAACCAATGGTACTTCAAAATGAAATTCATATTGGCTATATGCAAAAAGATGTGGTTGAGTTTGCACAACAAAATGGTATTATTGTTGAAGCTTGGGCACCGCTTTGTAGGGGCAAGGCATTCGGTACAGAACCACTAAGTTCTATTGCATATAAGTACGGAAAAACAGAAGCGCAAATACTTGTTAGATGGTCTTTACAACATAATTTATTGCCACTTCCAAAGTCTGTAAAACCAGAAAGAATTATAGAAAATGCAGATGTATTTGATTTTGAAATAAGCAAAGAAGATATGGAAAAATTGGATGCATTTGATGGATTAGGAAGACTAGGATCACACCCAGATACAGCTGAATTCTAAGCGTAAAAATAAGATAAAAAATAGGGAGATTAAACAACAATTAGTCTTCCTTTATTATTTGTGTTATTTTGCAAAATACATAGTTTAAATATATTAAATGATATTATAAAATATACGAATATGCGAAATCATATCAAAATAGCATTCTAATAAATCGCAATAAAAAATGGTTGTCATAGCCTTGTTTTTATTGACTTAAATCATATATTATCTTATTATTAGTTTGATAATAATTATTAGGAGGATGTCATGTATTACGTTGGTATAGATGTAGGTGGCATGAGCTTAAAAGCAGGACTTATAGATGAGAATGGAAACATTGTCAAAAAGATGTCCGTCAAAACCGTTCCAGGAAGAAAGGGAGAATTAATCGTTGGAGATTTAGCAACCCTTATTAAAGATATAATCAAAGAAGCAGGCATAGATGAAAAAGAAGTAGGTGGAGTCGGTATGGGATTCCCTGGTTCTGTTTGGGATGAAAAGGGTATTGTAAGATATTGTTGCAATATAGACTTTGTTAATATCCCTATGGTAAAACTCTTAAAAGAAAATGGTATCAATTATCCAATTTACATCAGCAATGATGCAAACTGTGCAGTCTTAGGTGAAGCATATTTTGGTGCTGCAAAAGGTGCAAAGAATGTTGTTCTCATTACTTTAGGTACAGGACTAGGTACAGGAATTATTGTAGATGGAAGATTACTAACCGGAAATAAGAGTGCAGGATCCGAGTGTGGTCATATGCAAATTAATATTGGCGGTGCAATCTGTGGTTGTGGTAAGAAAGGACATTATGAGGCATATGCATCCGCAACAGCGCTTCTTCGCCAAGCAAAAGATGCTTGTGAAAAACATCCAGAATCTATGTTGAATGAAGAATTCAAGAAAAAGGGTTATGAAGGATATGTAATATTTGAATGTGCTAAGGCAGGAGACGAGACAGCAAAGAAAGTTGTTGCTAAATATATAAAATATATTGGTATGGGAGCAGTTTCTCTTTGTAACATATTCTTCCCAGAATATTTCTTAGTTGGTGGTGGTATTGCAAACAATAGTGAAATCATAGCCCCATTGCAACGTTATATTTCTAGAAATATATATGGAAGTAAATACAATCCAAAGATTAAGGTATTAGCAGCAAAACATCTTAATGATGCCGGAATAATCGGTGCAGCTTGTTTGGCAATACACGGCAGTAGTGCTTTATGATTAGATTAATTTTTGATTTTGTTCCAACTTGTTTGCGAGTCGCACTCGTTGAGAATGAAGAACTTGTAGAATTTAATATAGAATATGCTTCTATGCGAGGCATAGTTGGAAACATTTATAAAGGCAGAGTGGAAAAGGTTATAGATACCATGCACTGTGCCTTTGTTAATATAGGATTAGAAAGAAATGGATTCCTATATACAGGTGAAAGTTTAGTAGAAGACAACAAACTCACAGAAGAAAGACAAATTAATAGTAAGAAATTTAAGAATGGTGATGTAATAATGTGCCAAGTTATTAAAGATCAGTTTGGCACAAAGGGTCCAAGATTGACCACAGATATCTCTATTCCAGGTTCTTATGTTGTATTATTACCAAATTCAGAGTTTGTAGGAATATCAAGAAAGATAGAAAATTATGAAAGAAAACAATTCCTTCTAGACTTTGTTAAGGAGAACAAACCAAAGGGTATGGGTATCATTATTCGCTCCTCTTGTAATAAAGCTGAGATTGAAGATATTTCTAAAGAAATGGAAAAATTAAAGGAACTTTGGCAACAAATAGAAAAAGATTACTCATTTTCTCCAGAAAAGAAATTAATATTTGAAGAAAGGGATCTTTTAAAGAGAGTTGTTAGAGACACATTGTATGAAAATGTAGATGAATTCATTGTCAACAATGAAAATATGGTACAACTTTTAGAGGAAGAAGGAATAGATAAAGACAAGATTAAGTACTATGACGGACAAGATAGCATCTTTGTTCATTATGGTATAGCAAATCAAATAGAAGATTTGGCATCAAATAAAGTACCACTAGACAATGGCGGTTATCTCATAATAGATAAAACTGAAGCCTTAACTGTAATAGATGTTAATACAGGGAAGTTTGTTGGTTCTAAGAATTTAGAGCAAACAGCATATGAAGCAAATAAAGAAGCTGCTAAAGAAATAGCAAAAACATTAAGAAGAAGAAATTTAAGCGGTATAATTGTTATAGACTTCATAGATATGCAAGATGAAAAACATCAAAAGCAAATAGTTGAGTATCTTAAGGAACAATTGAAGAAAGATAATGTAAAAACTTCTTCCGTTGAGATGACAACTCTAGGTTTAGTTGAGTTAACAAGAAAAAAGAGCAGATTGCCAGTTGATTCATTCTTATTAGATAACCCAAGTGAAAGGCAATTTTCTATAGAATATTTAGTATTTAAGCTCAGAGATAAAATGATAGCCTATGCTATGCGTAATTCTGCATATAATTATATAGTTGTAAAGGTAAACCAAGAGTTAATGGATGCCATTTTAGAGACAGGATATATTAGCAAAGACTATTCTGGATTTTTAAAAGATAAAAAGATTTATTTTGGAGTAGATAATACCATTTCTAGAGGAGAAAGTGATATAAAATTCTACCTATCCGAGAAAGACATTTCAGGTGATTTACAAGAATTAAAATAACCTTCATTTTGTTTATTGTATTAGTTCATAATTGGTGATATAATATCTATGATATTGTTGGAGGAAATTATGAAAGCTTGGCACGTACAAGATGCAGAAAATATAGAGTTAAAAGAATCAACCCTAGAAAGAAAACCTGGGGAGGTAAAATTAAAGATAGCTAGATTTGCTATGTCTGCTGGAGATGTCGCATTCTTTAGTGGAGATCATAAGGGCGATGTTACAGTTCCTGCACACTCTGCAGTTGGTTTTGTTTCAGAAGCAGATGAAGAATTCGGTATGCCTCTAGGAACAAAGGTTGCAATTAGTCCTTTCATTACCAAAGACGATGACACTATTTCATGTATGGGTGTAGACCAAGATGGTTTTGCACAAGACTTTGTATGTGTTCCTCAAGACAATGTTTACCAAGTTCCAAAAGATATTCCAGATGAACAATTAGTATTTGCAGATTATATTGCAATGGCAGATAAAGCATTTGGAAGCATAGACTATGAGAAGGGCGATTATGTCGCAATAGTTGGTGCTGGAACTTTAGGTTTAATCCTTGCTCAATTAGCATTATATTATCAAACAATACCTATTTTAATAGATTTTGATATGGATAGACTCCAAATGGCAACACGTTGGGGAATCTATTACACAATTAATCCAACATATGACAATGTAGAAAAGAAAGTTGTAGAACTTACAGGCGGAAGAATGTGTGACTTTGCATTCTATGCAGCATCTAATATCCCATTCAATACAGCAATGCGTCTTGTAAAGAATGAGGGTGAAGTCATTATGTCTGGATATACAAATAAATCTGCAAACCAAGTTAATTTAAGTATTATACTTAAAAAACAACTAAAAGTTATAGGTGTATCAAACGGAGATGGGTCTTTCTCTACAGCAATTAATATGCTTGCAAACCATGTTGTAAAGACAGAAGGTTTAGTTGGAAGACATTATAAGTTTGAAGAGTTTGACGAGATGTTCAAATACATCCATGAGTATCCATTACAATATAATAAGGTAATTATAGATATTCAAAAGTTATAGAACATTATTGTCCAACTGAGAGGGGCTTATGATTAGACGAGGACAAATTATATTTTTAGTTTTTCTAGTTTTATTACTATCCATTCTAATTTTTGTTGGTTGTAACAAAAACCCTAAGAATGTAGGAATTAGCAATGAGGATGCACAAAAATTATCTTTAGATGGTATAACTGTTGCCGGAAACGGAACAGCAAATATTTCTAATTTAATTAGAGATAAGAGCGGAAAAGAAAACAACATGAAGAAAAGAGAGACTAGTGGTGATGGACAAATCTTATATGATATTACAGTTAATTACATTGCGCCAGAAGGGTTTGATATTAATCTAGATAAAACATCTGCAAAAGAAGGAGATACGATTACATTTAGAAGAGATCCTTATTTTATAAGTGAAAATGAAAAATTTGAGATTTTAATTATGTATATAGCAGGTGATTACACCGGAGGTGAAGGTGGAACAAGTTTTATTACAGGAACCTCATTTGTAATGCCAGGACGTGATGTAGAAATACATGTTCAAGCAAAGAGACTTTGTAGAATTACAAAAGCTACAAATATCCAGCATGGTGATATTCAGATATCTAAAGAGTGGCTTGAAGATGATGATGAGTTCACTGTAACTTTAAATCCAGAAAATGGATATCACTATAAAAATGATACGTTATTAATCCATTATACAGATGGCTATGAAGAACATTTATATCCTAACAATAACATAGCAACAAGAGCAAAAGAATGGGTACGTAATCCGGCATATATCACTTGTGAATTTGAGCAAACTGTCACTCCAAAATATAATGTTGAAGTATCTAGTCCAACAAATGGAACCATTTCAGTAAATCCAACTTCTTATGAAGAGGGAAGCAAAGTTGTTGTTAATGTTACACCAGATAATGGATACGAACTAGAGAGTTTGACTTATAATAACACATCAATTCCTTTTGCTAATAATGAATATTCTTTTACTATGCCAAACTATGATGTAACATTGTCTGCGACTTTTAAAGAAAAGAAATATTTAATAACAGTAAATGCAGAAAATGGAAATGTTGTATTAAAGCATGATAATAATATTTTAGTGGATAATAAGTCTAAAGAAGATCAATCTATAAAAATCTATGTTTCACCTGATAGTGGATACTTGCTTGAATCTATAAGATTGAGTGACAGCAGTATTGTTGTAAGGAAGAATGAAGATAATTATGAATTTATTATGCCTCCAAAGGATATTACTTTAACAGCATCATTTGTATTTAGCGAAGACGCTGTTGCTATAGGACCACCGTACATTGGATATATCACAACAGACGAAACTTTTTACAATGCTACAGATGGCACTCATTATGAATATGCAAATGGAATCACAATTGATTTGTGGTATATGGATAATTTGCTCAAATTTGAAGATGATTCATTTAGAGCAATATATTGTATAGAAATGAAGAGTGAACCTAATGGGGCACAAAACGTACTAGAAGAATTAATATCTAACAGTTTGTCAGGATTCTTCATTAGACTTTACGATGGTAGCTATCAACCATTAAGAGCATATTTTGCAGATAATGATTTAGTAGTTGTTTATGATATAGGTGAGGATTCTCAAAAAGCATATTTAATTTGCACGTTGTTTGAAAATAACAATACGTTCTATGCTAGTAATTATTCTTCATGGATTATTGAATCTACACAAATATTCTTCTATGTTAATGAATAGGATGGGAGGCATTTATGAAAGCAATACATAAAATATCATTTTTAGTTGTAATCTTTGCTGTGGCATTTGTATTCTTTTTTGGGATACTAAACACAACAACAGAGATATCATATGCTGCCTCTAAATCTGAATTAACAATAGAGGGAGATATCGCTACTATTGGCGAATATCCACAAACAAGAGTCACAGATGATGCTCTATTTTCAACCCTTTTATCGCTTGAGGTTGGATCAGACGGTTATTACACATATGAGGGTATTAAGTATGTAAGATGTACAACTAAAAAGCCGAATAGTGCAAATATGAAGTGGAGCAATGGTGACACAATTTATGATAGTTCAGTTGAATTTTTCAAGGTTGAACCACTTCAATGGTATATAGTTAATAAGGATTCGGATTCCAATATGATGATGCTAGTTTCTGTAAAAGTTCTAGATACTCATGCCTGGCAAACACAATTTGAACATGAAAGTAATTTCTCCAGTTATAGTGGTAAATATATTACAGCAACAGGAGTTCCAGCAAACACTCCAGTTTATGATTGGCAATATAGTGAAGTAAGAAGTTGGTTAAATGGTGACTTCTATAATAATGCGTTTAGTGACAATGCAAAGAAGAGTATCTTAAAGGTTAATATGCCTGCATCCAAGACAACATCTGAAGTTGATGTAGAACAAAATGTTGGTTTGATTTGTTATGAGGATTATGAAAAATACGCAACAGTATTAAAGGATCCAAGAGCAACAGATTATTGTAGAGCACAAGGTGTTGAGTCTATTTATGAAGAATGGACATATGCTATGTTTAACACAATTACAACAGGATATTGGTATGGTTTTATTAAATGTTTAAGAGGAGCCGATACAACCGCCACAACAGATTATTTTGTAAGGGTTGAGAATGAGAATTCGGCAATTCGTCCAATGATATTTGTAAGTTCTCAAGGAGCTAATATTGTTAAGCCCAAGGAAGAAAAAGAAGCTAGCACAAGTAAGGGATTACTTATTGCTGGTATTGTTCTTGCAATTGTTGGTGCAGGACTCGCTGTTCCAATGATGATTGTTACAAGAGTTAAATACAATAAACAAATGAAGGCATCAAAAACTGAATATAAGATGAGTAAACTAGAAACAATCTTAATATCTGTTGGTTTGCCATTATTAATAGGTGGCTTGTGTATGGCAATTATTCCTAAGGCAGTGGATGGCTCTCTAGGTGTTGGTGGAGCAAAACTTAAACCAGGTATATATGTTCAACAAGGTCAATACTCAGGCGGTGGTGTTACACAAGTCGGTCATACAGCATATAGATTAAATGCGAATGGCACTTTTGATTATACAGACTCTTATGAAAATGCCATATGGTCAGGACACGGAACATGGAAACAGAACGGCTCAACTGTAACGTTTGTTTGGGATGCAAATCCAATGGTGCAAGCAGGGTATACATTTACAGCAACGGTTTATGATGGTGGCACATCATTTGGAAACAGTATGGAACGATTTAAGAAACAATAAACTTAAAACTTAATTATAAAATAATTAACGGCCTCGCTTGAGACCGTTATTTTTAATCTATTAATGTGTCATGGATTTGCTCGTATATCTTACTTGCTTTATCTACCCAACTCTTGTAGATGTATTTTGCAACCTGTCTGTTGGCAACAACGAGCTTCATTTCCATAAGAGTACTGCTATCATTGTTAATCTTCATAATTACTGTGTAACTTCCATCTGCATTCTTAGAATAGTCACAGAAGTAAGATTGTCTACGCTTATAGCGTAATCTGTTGTTCTTAGCGTATTCCTTAATGTCTTCACGGATGTGAATAGGTACTCTTGTAAAGAATAGGGAGAGACAGGAAATACCATCTTGTGTAATGTTTAAACATTCACTCTTTGGAACTTTGTAAATTAAATTGGTTTCAATCAACTCACTTAAGAATTGCTTGCAATCCATATATGTTAACCAGCTGTTGTCAGATGTGCAAATATCTAAAACAGTTGCTTCAGCAAGTGGTATACTCATTTGCTCGAAAACATACAAAATAATAAGCTTTTGTGTCTTACTATCCATTGGGATTGGTGCTTGTTGATCGTAGAAATCCAAAATTAAATCCTCCATATACTTATGGAGTTAAATAATAGCAAGGTTATGGACACATTTCAATAGTGATTTTTAAAAAAATTTTTTACCCACTAAGTATTGTGTCAAAAAGTTATCCACACACAAGAAATTCACATACACGTGTATTAAAAAAGGACTCTTTTTCAAGAGCCCTTAGTGTATCGTTTTAGTTACACATGTTTTCCAAACAGACAATGAAGAATTTTGTACCCTTTCGTAGGTTCTCTTTAGAACATCTTTCGTTAATGCCATGAATTCTTCTTTGGTCTTCTAAATCATATACAAATGGATCGAATCTAAAGATGTCATGTGTTAGAGGATAATAGAATCTAGCATCTGATGCTGCAATGAACATATAAGGAGCAACTACTATATCATCAAAGGATTCGTAAATACTCTTTTCAAGGTTCTTATATGCTGGTGCAGTAACATCTGCTTCTGGAGAAGATGGTGAGTTTGCAATAGAAGTAACTTGTACTTCTGGTCCAAGTTTTTTCTTAATATGCTTTTCTACATCTTCATAGCTATCTGTTGTTAACATGCGGTAGTTAATATTTGCTCTAGCTTCACCAGGAATAACGTTTCTAGCTTTTGCACCCCAGAGCATTGTTGTAGCGAATGTTGTACGAACAAGTGCATTGGTCATAGGGGAGGCAAGTGTGAATACAAATTTAACTAGGTGAGGGAGAACATCTCTATTAGTTAATGCAAATTTAAATACTCCACCTAATGCTGAACCACCACAGTTTTTAGCAAGTTCTTTTGCAGTAACTTTTGTAAGGTTAGTCCATTTAGAAGGCATTGGAGATTTTTCAAGTTTATATATTGCTTTTCCAAGTACTGCATCTGCTGTTGGAGGCTTAGGATTTGAAGCATGTCCACCGAACCTTTCAACCTTTAATTCAAGGTCTCCATTTCCTTTCTCTGTAGCACCAATTAATGCGAGTGAATGAGGTACTCCCATCATCTTGCCATCTACCACAGCGCCACCTTCATCTATAACAAACTCGGCTTTAATCCCCCTGTTTTGCAAAAATTCGCAAATATACTTAGCACCTTCAAATGATGTTCCAGGCTCTTCATCATGGCCAAAACAAAGGTATATATCTCTCTTGTATGAGCCACCTTCTTTGAGCTTCTTTTCAATAGCTTCAAGGAGGCAAATCATATGGGATTTCATATCTTGTGAACCCCTTCCATAAACGAATCCATCTTCTGTAATTTTGCCACTGAATGGAGGATAATCCCAACCATCTGCAGGTGCTGGAACTACGTCTTGGTGACTAAGGAATATACCTGGTTTTAAGGATGAATCTGTACCTTTGATATAGTAACAAAGAGAGAATCCATTAATTAGATTTTTCTCTGCAACTTTATGGATTTCAGGGTATGTTTTTTCTAGCCAAGCATGGAAATCATAGAATGCTTGCTTGTTGTCTACAAACTCTTCAACCATAGAAATTGTTGGGATTTGAACAGCTTCGGAAAGATGCTGTGCAATAGTGTCTACATCTAGGTCAGGTTCTTCTACAACATCAAAATCTTTCTTGTCTGGCTTGTTGCATAATGTTCTTATGAGAAGAATTGGCCAGGTGAATAAGAGAATGATGAGGTCTAATAAAACACCAAAAAAAGTTTTCATAATTGGTCTCCTAAGTAGTTATTTCGTTTTTAGTTTATATTAAAGAAGCAGTTTTTTCAATATTAGGTTATTTCAATAAAACGTCAATATTTATTGACATATCTTAATTTATGATTTATTGTTTTAAAAAGTATTTATAATATGTACGTGCGGAGAGATATTATGATAAGGACAAAAAGACTAGTAGCATTTTTACTTTGTTTTGTACTCATATTGAGTGCAGTTATTACACTTGTTGCATGCAATAAGAAGAATAACAACAATACACCAGAAGAAAACAAAGCATATACATTCAATGATTATGTATCAGATATGCCAGCAGAAAGATGGACTGCAATCCAAGATACAATGATGGCATCTACATATAGAGATTATGCTGAAACTTGTGATGTAAATTCTAGTTATCCTCAATTAGCTCACTTAGGTCTTAAACTTGTTGTTGGACACGGAGACAATCCAACAGACAAATCCAACAATGACTGGACAGATACAAAAGAAGTGGATGCAGATGACGAAACAGCATTAAGAAATAATTTTGATCCTTCAAAACCAATTCTCATTTTAACGCACGGTATTCAAATTGCAGAGGGAAGATACATTCATGCTATGATGTCTTCAGAATGTAGACCAGCAGAAATAGCAGCAGGAATTGATGAAAACCCATCTCCATATTTTGCTCAAGCAGTTGGAGATTATGCTGGAAGAATAGACCTTTCCAAATATTATACAGACAACGGATACAATGTATTCTATTTTCATTATGAGAACTTTGCAGATAGTTTAAGTGATGACGGATTCGGTATGGCAGCAGTTAGTGTTGTTACAAACCTCATTTGGTCTAACGTAAATTGCAAGGCAGTTATAAAACAAGGCGATCAATACGTAGAGATATCAGATGGATTAACAGGACAATTTAGTATTGCAGAATATTATGTAGCAGAATACATAAGAGCAATGAACAAGATTTGCGAGATATATCCAGACTATGCAAATGCAAAGAAACAAATTTGGAGTGCAGCTCACTCAATGGGTGGTGTTGTAAACGTAGCAAGCAACTTCTTGCTCACACAAGTTGCAGATGCAGGACAAATAAGCAAGAACTTATTACCATGCAGACTTATCCAGATGGACCCATATGTAGGTGCAGGAGATCCTGTTATTTCTTGGACACAAAAACATGCTATAAATAACTCTGCTTGTGATGCATATGCAACAGCATTAGAAATCTTATCTTATAAGTATGACATAGCTACATACTTAGTATGTAATGATGGTTTCGCAGTTCCATGTATGTTTGCATTCGCACTTTGGAGTGATGAAGACAATTGCTTCACAGAACCAAGCGGAGAGATTTCAACAGAAATTTCAGACTTCTCAACCTGTATTAACAGAATACTCGCAGTTGCCCCATTTGTAGTTGCAAAGGCATATTATCCAGCAACATTGGGCGAATCTCCAATGGCAGGAACAGTTTGTCATAATGGTATGAGAGAATATGCTCTAGCAAGTATCTTCTATGATTCACCAACAGCAACTATGGATGGAAAGACATACACAGTTCCTACAGTTAAGATGTCCGATGCAGAAATAAAGAGTTTAAGAGGATATATCTTCTTCCAAACACATTATGAATATGATGAAAATGGACAAGTAGTAATGGACGATGGAAAACCTGTAGACAGTATAGCATTAGACGAAACAATACGTTGTGATGATGATCACTATGTAATGACAAGAATAGCAAAAACATTTAGAAGAGGCTAGAAGATGGAATTATACGAAAAATTTATAACAGAGCAAGTTAATGAAAAGGGAACTTTGGAAAAGATAGATTTCCATTACCCTGACAATTATAACTTTGCATTTGACGTAGTAGATTGGTACGGACAAAACGAACCAGATAGAAAAGCAATGATTTGGGTCTCAAATGAAGAAGAAGAGAAAGTTTTTACATTTGCAGATATTATGAAGGAATCTTCAAAGACAGCACACTATCTTAGGTCAATAGGAATTAAGAAAGGAGACAAAGTATTAGTAGTACTTCGCCGTCACTATGAATGGTGGTTTGTTATGATGGCACTTTGTAAGATAGGTGCAATAGTCATACCAGCCACAGACCAATTAAAAGAGCATGACTTTATTTATAGATTCAATTCTGCAGGTGTTTCTGCAATTATTTGTACTGCAACCGGTAATGTAATTGGTGAAGCCGAGTCTGCAGCAGATAAGTGCGGAGTTAATATTCGTGTAATTACAAATGGAGAAAGGGAAGGATGGAGTTGCTTTAGCAAAGAATATGTGAAATTCCCGGATGTATATACTCGTGCAGACAATCCAGAAGATACAAAAGCAGATGAAATAATGTTAATGTATTTCACATCTGGCACAACTGCATATCCTAAGATTGCAGCACATATGCATACATACTCCTTAGCACACTTTACAACAGCTCACAGTTGGCATAATGTAGATCCAAACGGAATACACTTCACAGTTGCAGAAACTGGTTGGGGTAAGGCAGTTTGGGGTAAATTATATGGACAATGGATTTGTGGCGCTTGTGTATTTGTTTATGACTTTGCTAAATTTGACCAAACAAAATTATTATCCAAGTTTGGAAAGTACAAGATAACAACATTCTGTGCTCCACCAACAATATATCGTTTCATGATTAAAGAAGATTTATCCAAATACGATTTATCTTCCTTAAAATACATTACAACAGCTGGAGAAGCATTAAACCCAGAAGTTTTCTATAGAATGAAAGAAGCAACAGGGCTTTCTATTATGGAAGGATTTGGACAAACAGAAACAACGTTAACAGTTGCCAACTTTACAGGTATGGTTCCAAAACCAGGCTCAATGGGTAAACCAAACCCACAATATGATATCAAGCTTTTAGATAGTGATGGTAACATAATATCTTCAATTGGTGAAGAAGGTGAGGTTTGTATAGACATTTCCAAGAAGAGACCTTTAGGACTCTTTAAAGAGTATTATAGAGATGAAGTTCAAACCAAAGAAGCAATGCATGATGGATACTATCATACAGGAGATATGGTTTGGGTAGATGAAGATGGATATTACTGGTATGTTGGAAGAACAGATGACATAATTAAGTCCAGTGGATATAGAATCGGACCATTTGAAATTGAGAATGTTTTAATGGAACATCCAGCAGTTTTAGAGTGCGCTGTAACAGGCGTGCCAGATCCGGTTAGAGGACAAGTTGTTAAAGCTACTATAGTTTTAACAAAAGGTTACACAGAGAGTGAAGAACTCAAGAAAGATATTCAAGATTTCGTTAAGAGAGAAACGGCTCCATACAAGTATCCAAGGATAATTGATATAGTGGATGAATTGCCAAAAACCATATCTGGAAAGATAAAGAGAACGGAATTAAGAAAGAAAAGTTAAAAAATTAAAAAATATTTTTTAAAAAGCAGGTGTTTAGAATGCCTGTTTTTTAATTTTTAGGGAATAAGAAGAGTTTTATAAAATAATTCATTGTTGACACTATTCTAATAATTATCTAAAATTATTATAACTATCTTTATTGCGTATGCGCTTACGTGTGTATATGCAAGTAAAATGAGGTGCAAAATTATGAGAGAAAAATTATCAAAGAAAGAAGCTCTAACAAGAAACCTTTCTATTCTTAGATGGGCAATTGTTATTTGTGCTCTCATAGGATTATTTGGTGCCATCCTAATTTGTGGCACACTTGATGGAATCTTTGAAGATACATCAGATAATATTTCCTATGCAGGTACATCAGATGCTGTAGAAACAAGCGCAGGTACAGTTGTTTCATTTGCTACAGATAATATGGCAAATATTACAGCTGCATCAATGGGATATCCAGGATCTTCTGGAACAACTACATTCAATTCTGGCAATATTACAACGAATAATACAAGTTTCGCTGCACAATCCAACATTAGTTATAGTTATAAAGCTGTTGGTAATCCAGATGCGCCATCTCCTTCATTTACTGCAAGTGATGGACAATTCCAGGTATACTATGATGCTGTAAGTAATAACAGATATGAATATGGATGGAGTGTTGTAAATTTAAACTTGAATGATAATCCAATTTTCAAAAAGTTGACCACCAGCTCACTTATCTCATCGGTTGTTGCAACTGTTTCATTTAGTTTCGCTTCAACTGGAGATACAACTGGATACACATATGGATGTAGTGCAACCGGAAAGAAGGCAAATGACTATAGCTGTGGCGATAGCGGAAGTGGAATGGGTTCATCTGGTAATGTATCAGGTGCAAACCTTACTATTAAATCATCTGCAACAGCAACACCTCAAAACTATATTTACTTTGGTATTTATTGTAGAACCGACAATACATGGACCGGTGATATGAAAGATGGATATGCTAGAATATCCGGAATAACAGTTTCTCTCAAGTTCACAAGAGTTACATCTACTACAGATGCAGCAAGTACATACATTGATGATGGCGCAGCACCTCAAGTCACCAACATTGATACTTCAACAGATAACTTAAAAGTTCAACCATATAGAGTTGCAGCAGGGGATACATCAAATTCCTATGGCTGGCCAGTATGGTATGATACAACAACACAAACAGGCTCACAAGTAAACCGACTTCTCTCTAAGGCTTCAGACGTTTGCCAAGTTGGATCAAAAATAAAATTATATTCTTATACAAAGACCGAAATCTTTACATGGAATAGTGAAAAACTTTATAAGAGAGTTTCTTTCACAGTACAAGATTATTTCGATTTTGATGGTACAGGCACACCACAAGCTGCAACATATCCACTACAAGCTTCTGGTATAGGAAGCATACAAGTTGGTGCTGTAAAGAGTGATAGTGATGGTGCAATATTCTCGTATGCAAGTGCAACAGGAACAATGACCAATACTTCCACTTTATCAGCTTATGCAAGTGCAACTGTTAGACCAATTTATGTTTTATATAACGAAACAAGCTACCAACAAGTTGGTTATGCATATATTAAGAGAACAGCATCTAACTATTCAGGTAGACAAACTGCTACAGTAGTATGCTACTTCTCAAAGAATGCCAATGTTACTGTTACAATTAGTGACTTTGGTAATATGACAATTAAACAAAACATTGAAGTTAGAGGCATTGATACAACAGCTGCCGTAGCTCCAAATGTTCCATCAGATGTTATTTCAGCAGAAAAAACAATTGCAACAACAAAAGATTTCTTAAATATCGAATGGATTTATACAGAAAAACCTAATTTTGAATTAAATGATAATACAGACGTAGATGCTGTTGCTTCATACGATGAAGGTGTAAATCCAAATTCACCTTATGTGTATTATTATGATATGCAGAAACTGAGTGGAAGAAATCCAGGGTCCAACTTTAGTTCATATACGAAGAAGTCCCTAGATACATTAAAGACATGGATCCCATTCAATGTTGGCTATATTGATTCATTTGTATTTGATTTCTCAAGAGGTTGCACATCTAATGGTGTTTATCCTGGCGGTACTGTAACATCTTCAAATCCACAAGCCTTCCAAGGAAATGGTTATTATCATTTAATCATTTATGCAGTTGACTTAAGTGGAAATTATAGCACTACAACATCTGTCGTTGAGTACTACTTCAAAGTTGACTACGAAGAAGCAGAATATACTATCACAATGAACTATGATTTTGAAGATTTAACAAATACAATTACTCCAGCTACTAATGGTACATGGGCAACAAATCAATTAGAATTAGTTATTCAACAATCTACAGTAAGTTATTCTGGAAATACTATAGTATTTAGTGATTATGATGATAAAGCACACACAATAGTAATTGGTTCTAAATCAACAACTATTGCAAAGAAAGACTTGGGTTGTGATGTCTATTCAATTGATGATTTATTGATTGCAAATGTTCCTACAGCAGTACTTTCATATGATAATGATACTTGGTATCAAATCGTAGAAAATCAGATTTATTTCAAAGCAAGTATTATCGGATTAAGTGAAGTAACTTATGAATATAAGTTCTTGTTCTGTCCAACAATACAAGGAATAGAGACTTATCTTAACTTTGATTATCAAACAACATTTGAAATAGCTAATGGTATTAGTTATGACGATGCTGAAGTTGTATATACAAATCCAGATTGGAAGAATTCTTCTAACGAGTTAGGCGTTTTAATTAAGATCGACAGAAATAAACCTATGAATCCAGACTTCTCAGATGTGGATTATACATATTTCCAAGACTCATTAACTTATATGCCATCTGATGAAGCTACATTCGATGTACAATTAGGATTAAAGACATCCTATGGTGAAAATACAACAAGATATTGGTACACCAGTGGATATACAATTAACTCACAAATATTTTTCTCCGATGCAATGGCAGATACTTTCAGAAAGGCTGTTAGAGTTTATATAGGACAAAAGAATATTGAATATATTGGTGGATCATTTGCTAACTTCATAAGAGAAGAAGAATTAACAACAAATATCGATCAAGCAACTAGAACAAATCTTACTGCTTATGCATCTAGAATGGATACGCTCTTTGGTGAGAGTAGATGGAGAGTTATAGATGGTGGTAACTTTGGAGATGAAGCATATGCATTAAACAACTATGATTTATTCCAAAGAGATAGCATTGGTTTGAGAGTCATTTATATTTGGGCAGTAGACCAAGCTGGTAATATGAGTGAAATCTCAGTTAAATATATTCTTGTAGACCCAACAACATATCACGTCAATTCCAAGTATTATACTGGAGATGTAGAGAAGTTTGGTGTAAATACTGGCACTATTTCTATTGTAAATGCTGACGAAAGAATTATCTCAACATTCAAGAGAAATGAAACTATTTTACTAGTTTCAGATTTAACAGATGGATTTGTTCCATATAAATTAAATAAATATGTTGGTTCAGAAACAACTCCAATTGTATTAGGTGAAAATACAACTAGTGGAACTACAATGGTACTTAATGATGGAATCATTATGACCTATTCTTCTGGAACTTATACATATTCTATTCCAACAGATATTGATTCAGTATTTAGTTTCTACAATACAAATACAACAGAGAACCCAAATAACGATGGAATCGTATTTGAGGTCATGTACAGAAAGGTTCTTAATGTTGAATTAAATGTTCCATATGGACGTTACGCAGGTGTAGATGATTTAGGTAATCCATTACTTGTTTTACCATATGTCATCAGTGATACATCAGATGATGCAAGACAAGCATTATCATTCACATGGTACTTGGATGAAGACAAACTCAATCCAACAGGACCAGCAACTCGTGCTGCATCATTAGCAGAGTATGCCACACCAGTTAATGCAAGTGATGATCCATATTTTGTTGTTATCTCAACAGATAGCATTTACTACATTATAGAACAAGTTATTGAATCTCCATTCACAATTAACCCAGCATCCTTAGTAATTTCAGTTAAGGAAAATGCTCCTGTACAATACAAGAGAATAATAGGAATGCACTGGGAAGATATCTTCACAATCACAGGATTATGTGGTGTAGATATTGATAACTATGCAATAGATGGATTAGATATATTCGAGAACACATGGGAAATTGGCTTAAGAAATTCCAATGCACAAGATGTCCCAATTAGCAATGACATTACTGTTGGATTCTATACTCCATATCTCAAGTCACCATTTGTTCTAAATAACTACAATGTAACATTCGTTACAGCACAAATTGAAGTAACAAAATATGAGTTAACAGCAATCTTATACAATGCAACTAAGGTTTACGGAAATGATGATCCAATCTTCAAGTTTGGAATCCTTAAAGAAGCCTTCACAGATATTGGCATTACATACTCAGATGTATTTGTATCAGATGCAGTTAATTATGTAGAAAGTGGAGAATATTATATCTTCACCCCAACAACACAATGGATTAAGCGTCTTGTAGGTGAGAATGTTGGAACTTATACATATACAACAAACATCAATGATTTCGCTGTTGCAGATAGTGGTAACTATACAGTATCCATAGACTTAACAGATGAACCTGTATTCACAATTACACAACGTACAATCACAGCAATTCCAGAGGCAGGTCAAGAATCATTAGATACAGTTGGAACAATTAGATATGGATTCAGTTCAGTAGATGCAAAATATTTCACATCAGAATATGTAACTGGTGAATTGGGAACTTCATATATTGCAGATACAACAGATGGCAATTATCTTGTACAAAGATATACAATTACTCTTGGTACATTAGCACCAGTTAATACAGATAATATTACAATCGCTTTAAGCTCAAGCAGTATTGAATATCATGTAAAGATTTACAATGGTTCAAATACATTAATCAAAGTTACACAAATAGCAGAATTTGAATTCACATATGGTGAAGTTGGAACACCAACATTAGCTTGGGATAATGTACACTTCACAACTGAAGATTTGCCAGATGGATATACAATTGAATGGACTGCTCCAGCAGGAATTAATAATGCAACAACAGTAGGCAACTATCTTGCTCAAGTTGAAAGCATAGTAGTTAAGAATGGTTCCGGAGAAGCAGATGCAAGTTATGATGTTGCTGTTGCAGCAATTGCTTTAAAAGTAAATCCAAAGGCTTTGGTTGTAACACCTAGTGTAACAAAGAATACAAGACCTTATGGTTACTTAGATTCAGATGCAACAAATGGAATAGCATTTACATATTCAGCATCTATAGCAAATATCATTGAATCTGGTGAATTGGTTCGTGGTGTTTATAATGCAACAACCGGTGCATTAATTGCAAAGGGTTCAAGATTTGACCCGGCATCAGATGCACAAGGAAATACAACATATAATGGTGTCGCCGCATATTATGGATTCGCAGTTGGAACAGAATTTGTATTAAATAATACAAACTATATTATTGAATTTGCAGACGAATACTATGACGCAAGATTTGTTATTGAACCAAGAAAGTTAATTCTTGGACAAACAACAGACTTCTATGGCGTAAGCAAAGGATATGATGGAACAACATCAGTTGTATATAATGCTGGAGATTTATCCGTTAACTATTCAGATAAACTTGCTCGTTCAAGTGACGATGTAGCAGTTTTATTTACAGCAGTTTACGACAGTGCAGAAATTGGTAATAGAACAATTACATTCAGCGCATTATCACTCACAGGTGCAGACGCAGGAAATTATGTATTGTATTTAGACAATGCTACAACACCTTATGTAGACCAAACAATTTCTATTACAGTATTAACACCAGGTTCAACAGAACATATTCAAATTGTTAAGGCTGTAGTAAAGATTTACATTTCTAAGTCAGATATTACTATTTCTAAACAATATGATGGCACAACAACAATGAGAGCAGCAGATGTATCAATGGGTGCATCAAGTATGTTAAATACATACATTAGTGCAGTACAACAAAGTGCTTATCCAGCAGCTGCAGTATCCAATGATTACATTACAGAAGTTAAGATCGTATTCAACTATGATGTAACTTCAGGTGACTCTGCTCAAATTATTATTAAAGATGATGATATTACATTAACTCCAGGTGCAGGTGTATTCACATTAACAATTAAGGATATGCCAGTTTACATTACAAGAAGAGAGTTAACAATAGATAGCTTCGCAAGAGCAGTTGGTGTAAACAAATACTACGATACAACAAGCTTCGTAGATGTAGATGTAACACTAAAAGATGGAGTATTAATTAGTGGAGACTACATTGAAGATATAGGTTTAGAATTTGAAGCACATGCAGCACAATTCTTAAGAACATTCCCTGGCGCAGGAAATTATGATAAGAGCGTAGTATATCAAGGTGTTACAAGTTACTTCAAGTATGTAAAGAATGTAGCAGATGCACAAAACGTTAACGTATTTATCGAAAGCGCAACAACTAAAGCATCATCCAATTACGTAATTAATGTTACAGAAGATGAATGGGCTCAATTCTGTGCAAAGAATGAAGACACATTAAAGGTATCTATTTTCAGAGCAGAAGTTGAACCAACACTTACAATTGCCGCAAGACAATATAATGGCAGTGTAGATGTAAATGCTTCATTAATAAGAGAATCAACAACAATCACTTCTACAATTAGTTCTAAGTTCATCGTAAGATCATCATATAATAAAGAATTTATGGGTGACATCTATGCAGAACTCGAAAACATTTCTTATGACCTTGCTAACTTAAAAGTATTGCTTACAAAAGATGGTGTTAAGTATCCATATGTAACATTTGATGAAACAGGATTATTGGTACGTCATGCAGTATCATTTGAAAACCTTATCCTTACAAATGCAGGTTCATTAGCAGAAGATGAAGTTAATACAATTCTCAGCAACTACACATTATATGGAACATTCTATAATGTAAGCGCAGAAGGCAAGACAGCAGTTGCTACAGATAAGCCACAATTATTATTAGGCAACTTCATTGCAGATGGCGTTTATGATGCAGCAGCAGAAGGACTTGGATACGAAAGTACAATAACAATGCTCATTAATAGAAAGAACATTGTTGTACGTCCAGTTAGCGTTTCTGTAGAAAATAAGGTATACGATGGAACAACAACAGGATCTGCTGAAATTAAAGACCCAGCATCCATCGGTGTAGAAGCAATTGATGCAGACCATATTGATATCTCATTAACAGCAACATATTCACAAAGAGATGTTGGCACAGAAATCAGAGTAGATATCAACAACGTAAGATTAACAAATAAGATTGGTTCCGAAATGGACTACGTTGCAAACTATGAAGTAACAAACACAGCAGTTTATACAAACCGTTCAATCACTCCTTCATATGCAACAATTAACTTTGACTTGGCAAAGAAGACATACGATGGAACAAATTCTATCGCACAATCTGCTATCAAACCATCCATTTCTGTTCCATATGATAGAGATAGAAATAACTATTCTGTAAACTACTCATTCGGATTCTTAGGTGGAAAAGATGTTGTAGTAGATGGTGGAGATGCATCAAGTGATACAGCAACAATTTATGGTGTCAAACTTGTATCTTCAAGAACAGCAGTTAACTATAACTTATACTTAAAGAAGGAAGTAGACTTCGATATCTTTGATGATAGCGGTGACTTCACAGCAGAATATATTGCTTATGTAAAGACATGCTTAATTGGTGTATTAGATACATCTATCTTAGCATTAGATGGAACTATCGTTGATGATGCTAAGTATCAAGCATATGTAAAAGCAAATGACTATGCAGCAACTAAGTTCTACTATGCAAGAGAGAATGATAATAGAACAGCATATGTTACACTTCCAGTAGTAACTATTAAGACATTCAAGTATACAGATTATTCAAGTGGAAAACTCTTAATAGATGACGAGTCTAAGATCATCGGACAATATGTATCTAATACAATTAGATATGTTGCAGCAAGAGAAGATGCAGTTATTACAATCCCAGTATCATCTCCAGCAACTTATGATGAGAGACAATATACAGAAGTACCTATCGTAAAACAATTCGACCACTTCGTTGGACCAGCAGCATTGACATTCAAGATTGGTGCAGAAACCAACAACTTTGCAAAGCAATATGATGGAACAAAGAAGATTAATGGTGCTGTAATCGTTGGTAGAACAACAGAAAAGACTGGTGTTGAAGGTCTTGCTTATAACGAAGTAACAGGCAAGTGGGGCGGATATACAATTAACTTTGATATCCCACTCTCAGATGCACAAAAAGCAAAGATAGTATTCCTTGCAGAATATCAAACATCTAACTGCGGAGTTCAAAACATTATATTCAAGATTTTGAATGATGATGATTATCCAGAATTCCAATTAGATGATCCAAACTATTCTTCAGTAAGCACAACTGTTACAGTAGTTGGTGAAATCAAGAAAGCAACAATCCATGCATTGTTAGAAGATAATTCAGTACCATATGGTACAATGATTAGAGATAGAGTAGATACAATTAGATATAGTACAAATGCTTCATTCTCTATCTCTAAACCATTACCTCTTACAAATGGACACAATACAGATACATTAGACTTATATGTAATCAATGGAGTACTCGGATACTTCAAGGATACAGACACAAGTGAAACAGGTGTTAAGTACTACACATATGATGCTGAATTCGTACAAGCAACAGATGCACAAATAATGGATGAAGAACATTATCACTTCTACATTGAAAATGCTGGTGAATATCAACTAGTATCTTCATTAGATCCAGGCGAGACATATTACATCTGCACATCTGTTGAAATTATCGAAAGAGAATTTGAACTTGGCGGAACAAACTATGTATTCGTACCAGTTCAAGGTTCATTAAATACACCAAAAGTTATTACTAATGTAACAAATGCTACAAACGTTGGAACATATTCCGCAACAATTCAAGGTGGAAATGCAACTAACTATATATTTGAATGTGACCATACAAATTATGATCATAGTAACATTGAAGTAACCCCATTAAAGGTTTATGTATATGCAGAAGATGTATATGTTGATGAAGAGGGCGCAACAGTTAACTATGCAAATAGCATGAACTATGATGCAACTAAGACTATCCCACAATTCGCATTAGGATATGCTCAAAGCACAACATCACAACTTTCTGGATTTGTAAATGGACAAACAGCAACTGAACTTATTAGAAATGGTGAATTAGTTGCTCCAACAACACAAGTTAGATTGTTTGATGGAACAAACCCAGGAACAGCTGCATTAACAATGGCTGATTTACAAGTTGTTACAGATAAGCTTGAAGCAGGTCAATTCTATTACATCTATATAGACTTAACTGGTGCAAGTGCAAGAAACTATGAGTTAGAACTCAAGGCTGGCGCAGCATTTGATGCAGATAAGATCGCTAAACTCTTAGTTGAATATCCACACATTACAAATTACTCAGTTGTAAATACAATTAAGACATATAATGGTAGCCCAATCAATGTAGATTATATCGGTGAAGGTGGAACAGTAACATACAAGTACTACACCAACGCAGAAATGACATCATTCGTTGGAACAAGCGTAACAAATGCTGGTGAATACTATGCAGAAGTTAAAGTCGTTAAGGAAGGATTCAAAGATTGGTATGGATATGCAACACTTAAGATTAAGAAAGCATCATTCAAGATCACAATCCCAGCAATTGACGTAGATTATGATGGATTAAGCAAGACAGCATCAATTCGTCTAAGCAACGTTGCTCCAAGCACATCAGATATTAGTATTACATATCAAAAGGGCACAGAGACTGTATCAACACCTCAAGCAGTTGGTATATATACAGTTATCGCTAAGTATGAAGCAGAAGAGAATCTTGAAAACTTCCCAGGCGGACAATATCAATACAACTTCAATTCTACATTCACAAACGGAGCTCTCGTAATTCATGGTGCAGTTATCCAAGTTACAGTAAATGAAGATGACAAGAACACAATGATTAAGACTGAAGGCGAAGTCGTTGGTCTTAACTACAAGTTAAGTGTAGATGAAAAGTACTATGATATGCTTTCTAATGCTGGTTGGGATTATGAAGATCTCAATGCAATCGTTGAAGATGGTGGAATCATTATTAAGTACTTCAATGTAGATTCATTAGATACAGAAGACTACTTAGATGAAATCACAGAAATGGGTGTATACAACTACGTATTCACAGAAGGATATGGCGCAAACATCGTATTAAGCGGTGATGTATCCGGTTCCTTCACAGTTGGTACTAATAAGTTAGATAACCAAAACAACAAGCAAAGAACAATTATCACATCTGTTGGAAATACAATCCTTAATGCAGATACACAATTGTTATACGAGAATGTTGTTTATACATCTAAGATTAGTTCTTCAGCAACAACAGCACAATATAATGCTATTAAAGCAAACAATACATTATATACACAAATCGAAAGCAACATCCCAAGTCTCGAAACTAAGTTCTATGAAACAGCAACACTCAAGGGAATCTTAAAGGTTCAAATGAGAATGAACAACAATGACGGTACAACTTACATGATTCAACCAAACGGAAAAGTAAAGGTTACTGTTCAGGTTCCAACATCATATGAAATAGATGAACAAACTTCTGTTTATAGAGTAACAGACAAGGGAACACTCGAGAAAGTAGAATATACCGTAAATGGAAAGAACATCACTTATGAGACAGATTATGTAAATACAATCGTATTCGTAAGAGTTAACACATTTATGGAATGGCTACTTGCTAACTGGTGGTTAATTGCAGTAGCAGGTGCAGCATTACTAATCATCTTAGTAATCATCATCGTACCATCTGCAATAGCAGGAAAGAAGAAGAGAGCAGCAAAGAAAGCAGCACTTGCAGCACAAGGCGCAGGCGCAGGCGAAGCAGCAGCTCCAACAGAGAGCACAAGTGCACCAGTTCAAGACACAGCACCAGAAGCTCCAGCTCCAGCACCTGAGGAACCAGCTGTTGAGGCACCTCCTGTAGAAGAACCACCAGCGGATGTACCACCTCCAGTAGAGGAGCCACCAATGGAAGAACCTCCAATAGTAGAAGAGCCTCCAGTTGAGACACCTCCAACTGTAGAGGAACCACCTGTTGTAGAAGAACCAGCTCCTGCACCAGAAGTTCCAGAAGAGCCAGCTCCAGCACCAGCACCTGAAGAACCAGAAGTACCTAAGAAGGCACCACCTCCAGGAGCTGTAGGAACCAAGGCAGAGACTCCAAAGAAGGCACCACCTCCAGGAGCAGTTGGCACAAAGAAAGCCGAAGCACCTAAGAAAGCACCTCCACCAGGAGCTGTAGGACAAAAGAAAGCTGCAGCACCTAAGAAGGCACCACCTCCAGGAGCAATCGGTAAGAAAGACTAAAGCATAAATCATCTTGTGCACCCTAAAAAGTGCACAGGATGTATGGCTAGATTTAGAACTAAATAAAAAATGCTATAGATATCGCGCGTGTGATATTATATAATAATTTAGTAATTATAAAAGGGAGTACAATATTAATTATGAGAGTAGCTATTGGTTGTGATCACGGTGGAATCGTTTTAAAAAGTGCAGTTCTTGAAACATTGCAAGAGTATGGTGCAGAAGTAGAAGATTTTGGCACATATTCAGAGGCATCTGTAGATTATCCAGATTATGCATTAAAGGTAGCAGAAGCAGTTGCAAGTGGAAAGTTTGATTGTGGTGTTATTATGTGTGGGACTGGAATTGGTATCTCAATTGCAGCTAATAAGGTAAAAGGTATTAGAGCAGCTGTTTGTACAAACACATTTATGGGCGAGATGACAAAGAGACACAATAATGCAAACATCATTGCACTTGGTGGAAGAGTTATTACTCCAGACGAAGCAAAAGCAATTGTTAAGGCATGGCTCACAGCAGAATATGAAGGTGGAAGACACCAAAATAGATTAGATAAGATCTCTCAAATTGAAGATAAGTATTTTAAATAATAGGAATATATCATGATAGAAGATGTCATAAAAGAAATTAAAGAAGCCGAAGCAAGGGCACAAGAAATCATCAAAGATGCTAATGTAAAAGCAAAAGAGATGGTTATAGATGCTGAAAACAAGGCTCAAGAGCAAAGAAAAGATGCTGTTTTAAGCTCTAGAAAGGACATTAAAGCAACAGAAGCTGAAGCAACACAGAAGGCATTAGAAGAGCGCAACAAGGTTTTACAACAAGGCCAAGATGAAGCAGACAAATTAATAAAAGAGAAAGCATCAGTTATCGACAAGACAGCTGATGATGTATTAGCTATTTTAATAGAGAAGTACTAATGTTAGCAGATATGAAAAAGGTGATGGTTATAGGCCATCGCTCAACAAGACATGAATTATTAAGAGCATTGCATAAATCTGGATTGGTCGAGATTATTAAAACTCGTCCAATAGATGATACAATTCGCTTAGATAATACAGATAAGGCAACAGTCTACCAAGAAAAGATGAATAGATTGTTGTTCTCCTTTAAATTTTTAAAGGAATGTCATACTCAAGCTGTTAGAATAATTAAGGAGTCTAAAAAGACAGGTGTCCAATTTGAATATAAGCAAGTTAAGGAACCAATGTTTAGCAATATTAAGACATTGTCCTATGACGAATTCATGGATATCTCAACAAGGGAAATTGAAATCCTTGCACAAGTTTCAGACCTAGAAGAAGTAAGCCAAGAATTAATTGCACTTAATGCAGAAAGACAAAAGGTCTTAACAGAGAGTAAGGCATTAGAGATTTATACATCTCTTCCAAATTCATTTAATTACTATAAAGACACAAAGAAAGCAGTTGTTTATTTAGGAACAATTGCAACAAAAGAAGTTGCAGCTCTTGAAGAATTTGTAAAAGAAAAACCAGAGTATATTTTCGAAGCATATGAAGGAAACGAAAAGTTAATTCCATTTGTAATGATCGCTATAAAAGATGAAAGCGAAGATATGCTCTTAAAGTTGCATGAACTAGAGTCTGAAAGATGTGTTTTAGATAGTGATTTCACAGCAAAGGAATTAATAGAGAATAATACCAAGAAGGTTGAAGACTTAGATGAAAAGAAGTTGGCACTCTTAAAGAGAGCATTAGAAAAGGAAAGATTCATTAGAGACTTCAAGACACTTTCAGATTATTATTCAATCGAAATACAAAAATTAGAGGCATTAGACAGTTTTGCAGCAACAGATAGATCTTTTGTCTTGGAAGGTTGGTATCCAGCAAATAAAGAAAAGGAACTCAAAGAAAGATTGGATGCAGTAGATGAAACTCTCATTTATGAATTCAGTGAGCAACAAGAAGGAGAAATCCAACCAACATATCAAAAACCAAACAGAATATTAGATGGATTCAGAGGCGTTACAAATATGTATGCACCTCCACTAAAAGGAACAGATATAGATCCAACTATATTTGTTGCATTCTTCTATTTCATCTTATTCGGTTTAATGCTCGCAGATGCAGCATATGGTTTAATCTTAACAATTGGTGGTTTAATCTTATATAGATTAATGAAGCCAGCACCAGGAAAGGGCAACCTAGTTTTATTAATTGCTCTTTGTGGTATTTCTACATTCATTTGGGGTGTATTGTTTGGATCTTGGTTCTCAATTACACTTCCAGAGAATAGTTTCTTACTTAAACTCAGATGGTTCTCTCCAATGGATGATGCACTTAAGATGCTTATCTTAAGTTATGTCGTAGGTTTCGTTCATATCTGTACAGGTATGGCAATTAATGCAGTACAACTTATTAAGACAAAACAAATTAGACAAGCATTTGGTAGTGTCTTTGGATGGTTCTTCATCTTTATAGCCTTAATTCTCTTAACATTCGGAATGATAGTAAGTGGTATCAATATGATGTTTGGTACATCACTTGCAGTTAGCATCCCAGGCTGGCTCAAATACGTTGGATTCGGATTTGCAGGACTTGGTGTACTTTGTATCATCTTCCTCTCTAACAACAAGAGAAACCCACTTAAGAGAATCTTTGGCGGTGTAGCAAAATTATATGATGGTGTAAACATTCTTTCCGATATCTTATCTTATTCAAGATTATTCGGTTTAGGACTTGCAGGTGCAGTTGTTGGAATGGTTGTTAACCAAGTAGCAATGGTATTCTTTGATTTAATCCCATATGTTGGATATGTAATCGGTGCAGTAATTCTTGTTATTGGACACGTATTCAATATTGCTATTAACACACTTGGTGCATATATCCATGACTGCCGTTTACAATACATCGAATTCTTCGGCAAATTCTACACAGGTGGCGGACACGTATTCCGTCCTTATGGTAGCAAAACAAAATATACATATATCGATATGACAAAATAGGAGGTCAAAAAATGACTACTGGAACATTTTTAGCAATACTCGGTGCAGCATTAGCAGCAGGACTCGCAGGATGCGGATCAGCAATTGGTGTTGGTATGGCCGGTAAAGCAGCAACAGGCGTTGTAGCAGAAGACCCAGACAAGTTCTCAAAGTGTCTTGTTCTTCAATTATTACCTGGTACACAAGGTATTTACGGATTACTTATCGCTTTCATCGCAATGATTAAAGTTAACGTATTCGGAGATCCTCTAGCACTAACAACAGCAAGTGGTTTAACTATCTTAGCAGGTTGTTTACCAATCGCAATCGTAGGTCTTATTTCTGGTATCTACCAAGCAAAGGTTGCAGTTGCAGGTATGGCAATGACAGCAAAACGTCCAGAAGAAAGTGGTAAGGCAATTGTTCTTATCGTTATGGTCGAAACATACGCTGTTTTAGCATTGCTCGTATCATTCTTAGCTGTATTTATTCCACAAGTATCTACAATAGCATAATAAGGAATAACAAAAATGAGTAAGCAAGCAATAATAGACAAAATCATTTCGGATGCCGAGATAATAGCAAACGGAATCATTGAGGAAGCAAATGCAAAGGTAGATGAGATTATGTCAGCTGCCGCAGCAGACTGCTATAGATATGTCTATGATGCAAAACACGAACAAGATGTTTTGAAGCAAGATATAGCTCAACGTTCCGATACAGTTGCTCAGTTGGACTCTAGAAAGTTGGTTTTAGTTGCTAAAGCAAAGGTTATTGATGAAGTATTCGCAACAGCCCTTGAAAAAGCAAGAAACCTTCCAAAAGAGAAATACAAGAAACTTATTTTCGGTATGTTAGAAAGTGCCCAAGATGGAGATGTAATTACAATTTCCAAGAGAGAGGAAGGAATAGTTACAGAAGCATCTGTCAAAGAACTCGCTACCAAGAAGAAAATTAAGTTAACACTTAATAAAGAGCTTGGCGATTTTGATGGTGGCATAATTCTCTCCAACAATGGTATAGACAAGAACATGACTTTAGAAGTCGAAATTGCTTCTATTCGTGATGAGTATGAAGCAAAAGTTGCTAAGGAGCTTTTTAAATAATGTCAGATGCATATCTATTTGAAAATGCAAGGGTTAAATCTCTTGAGACAAAGCTTATAGTGGCGCAACAAATGCAGCGTCTACTTGAAGCAACCTCAAAAGAGGATGCCTTTAAAATGCTCGTTGAATTTGGCATTGGCGGTGGAGTTAATGTAGAGGGTTTGGACTTTGATGCACTATTTAATGCAGAAGAGAACAATATAGCGTCCTTAATGCGTGAGTTAAACATTTCGCACGATTTTGATGCAATCCTCTTAATTAATGATTACCACAATCTCAAAGCCTGCATAAAAGCCTTCATTATGAAGAAGGATGTTGTAGGATTAATGGGCGAAGGTATAACATCTGTAGAAACAATAAAAGCTGGTGTAAGCGGAGATAGTAAAGCACTTAGAGATGGAATGGTAGAAGCTCTTAAAGCCGTAGAGAAAAACATAGGCGAAGAGAATGTTAACCCAAGATCCATAGATGTAATTGTAGATAAAGCAATGTACAAGGATATCTTTGAACTCTTAGAAAAGGGAGACAAACTCTTAAGAGAATATTTCATTACTAAGGTAGACTATGCAAACATACTAACATTTATGCGTTGCAAGAAACTCGGTTTACCAATTGAATTCTATAAGGATTCATTTATCCCTGGCGCAACATTAAGCTTGGACTTTTTTGTTGAGAGTTATGCCTTTGGTACAGAGGATTTAAGAAAGCAAATTAAGTATACAGACTACGCAAGTATAGTAGATTATATGAACGAAGATGATTTGGTTGGATATGAAGTAAAGGTAGATAATATTCTTCTTCAAATATTCAAAGCACAAAGAGATGATATGTTCACATCTGCACCTGTTCTTGGATATTACTTTGGAAGACAATCAGACCTTAAATTAATGAAATTAATAGTTTCAGGAATTAAGAACAAAGTACCAACAGAATTGATTCGTAAGAGAATGAGGGAATTATATGCGTAATGGTATAGCAGTAGTTGGAGATAAAGATTCAGTTCTTGCATTCAAGGCAATAGGAATAGATGCCTATCCTGTTGATGGCGAAATGCAAGCAAGAAGTGTTGTTAGAGAGCTCGCAAGAACTTATTCTGTAATATTTATTACAGATGCAATAGCAGCACAAATAGAATCATTATTGAAGAGATATAAAACACGTCCATATCCAGTAGTAGTTCCAATCCCATCTGCGGAAGGAAATACAGGATTTGGCATGCAAGGCATCAAAAACGATGTAGAAAAAGCAATAGGTTCCGATATTATATTCGGTAAAGAGGAATAGAAAATGGAAGTAGGAAGAATTGTAAAAGTTTCAGGACCATTAATCGTAGCTGAAGGAATGGCTAAATCAAAGATGTACGATGTTGTTCGTGTATCAGACAAGAACCTCATTGGTGAAATCATTGAATTAAGAGGAGATTTAGCATCTATCCAAGTTTACGAGGAAACAAGTGGAATTGGTCCAGGAGAGGAAGTAGTATCCACAGGAATGCCATTAAGTGTTGAATTAGGACCTGGAATCATAGAAGGTATCTATGATGGTATTCAACGTCCACTAGACAAGATTTGTGAAGTTAGTGGGGACAGAATTTCAAGAGGTATTCAAGTCAACGCAATCGATAGAGACAAAGTCTGGGAATTTGTACCAACAGCAAAGAAAGGAGATCAAGTATCTCAAGGTATGGTAATTGGTACAGTTCAAGAAACAGAAGTTGTTCTCCATAAGATTATGGTTCCTATTGGATTAAGTGGTGAAATAGTAGATATTAAGGCTGGCTCATTCAAAGTTGAAGATACTATAGCAGTTGTAAAAGATGCTAATGGTGAAAAGCACAACGTTTGTATGTTACAAAAATGGCCAGTTCGTAGAGGTAGACCATACCAAGAAAAATTATCTCCAAAGACTCCACTTATAACAGGACAAAGAGTTATAGACACACTCTTCCCAATCGCACGTGGTGGTGTAGCTGCAATTCCAGGACCATTCGGTAGTGGTAAAACAGTTGTTCAACACCAATTAGCAAAATGGGCAGATGCACAAATAGTTGTCTATATTGGATGCGGTGAACGTGGAAACGAAATGACAGACGTTTTGAACGAATTCCCAGAATTAATAGACCCACATAGTGGCAAGCCATTAATGAAGAGAACAGTTCTTATCGCAAACACATCAGATATGCCTGTTGCAGCTAGAGAAGCTTCCATTTACACAGGAATTACAATAGCAGAATATTTCAGAGATATGGGATATTCAGTAGCTATTATGGCAGATAGTACATCACGTTGGGCAGAAGCACTTCGTGAAATGAGTGGACGTTTAGAGGAAATGCCTGGTGAAGAAGGATATCCAGCATACCTTGGTTCAAGACTTGCTGAGTTCTATGAAAGAGCAGGACAAGTTAAAGTTTTAGGCGGAAATGGTGTTGAAGGATCCATTACAGCAATTGGTGCTGTATCACCTCCAGGAGGAGACTTATCCGAACCAGTTTCTCAAGCAACACTTAGAATCGTTAAAGTATTCTGGGGACTTTCCGCATCTCTTGCATATCAACGTCACTTCCCAGCAATAGACTGGTTACAAAGTTACTCATTATATGCAGATAAGATGAGTGAATGGTATTCAGATGAACTCGGTGATGATTGGATGGCTTGTAGAGCCTCTGCAATGCGTATATTGCAAGAAGAATCATCCTTAAAGGAAATTGTTCAGTTAGTTGGTATGGATGCTCTAGGCGCACAAGATCGTCTCACGATGGAAACTGCAAAGTCCATTAGAGAAGACTATCTACACCAAAACGCATTCCACGAGATAGATACATACTCATCATTAAAGAAACAATTATTAATGCTCAAGCTCATTCTTGAATTTGATGCAAGAGGAAGAGAGCAATTAGATAAGAATGTAGACATTGAAGATATCATTGAATTACCAGTAAGAGAAAAGATTGGTAGAGCAAAATATATCCCTGAAAATAAGATTGCAGAGTTCGATGATATATTCAAAGAAATCAAGAGTGAAATGGTTGCATTGTCCAACGAAGGAGAGATCTAATGTTAAAAGAATATAATACAATTAGAGAAGTAGTAGGACCTTTGATGCTTGTTGAAGGCGTTGAAGGCGTTAAGTATGACGAACTTGTTAAATCAGACAAGCAAATGGTGAAATTAGACACGGAAAGGTTCTTGAAATCAATAGAGACAAAGCACTAGTTCAATTATATGAACCATCCCAAGGTTTAGAGATTGCAACATCTAAGGCAAGATTCTTAGGACACTCACTTGAACTTCCCGTATCAGAAGAAATGCTTGGTAGAGTATTCGATGGTATGGGACATCCAAGAGATGGTGGAGCACCTATTATTCCAGATATGAAGATGGATATTAATGGTAAGCCAATCAACCCATATTCAAGAGACTATCCAAACGAATTCATTCAAACAGGTGTAAGTGCTATCGATGGACTTAACACATTGGTTAGAGGACAAAAGCTTCCAGTTTTCTCTGCATCAGGTTTACCACATGCAGACCTAGCTGCACAAATAGCAAGACAAGCAAGAGTTCTTAAAGAAGGAGAAAAGTTCGCTGTTGTATTCGCAGCAGTTGGTATTACATTCGAAGAAGCAGACTTCTTTATTCAAGACTTCAGAAAGACTGGTGCTATTGAAAGAACAGTTATCTTCATTAACCTTGCTAATGACCCAGCTATCGAAAGAGTTGCAACTCCACGTATGGCTTTAACAGCAGCAGAGTATTTGGCATTTGAAAAAGGAATGCACGTTCTTGTTATTACAACAGATATTACAAACTATGCAGAAGCTCTTCGTGAAGTATCTGCAGCAAGAAAAGAAGTTCCAGGAAGAAGAGGATATCCAGGATACCTTTACACAGACCTTGCAACAATGTATGAAAGAGCAGGAAGAATTAAAGGCAAGCCAGGTTCAATTACTCAAATTCCAATTCTTACAATGCCTGAAGAAGATAAGACACACCCAATTCCAGACTTAACTGGATATATTACAGAAGGACAAATTATTCTTTCTAGAGACCTTTATAAGAGAGGTGTAACACCACCTATTGATGTTCTTCCATCTCTTAGCCGTTTAAAGGATAAAGGTATTGGTGTTGGCAAAACAAGAGAAGACCATGCAGATACAATGAACCAATTGTTTAGTGCTTATGCACAAGGTAAAGAAGCAAAAGAATTAAGTGCAATTCTTGGTGAATCTGCTTTAACAGACTTAGACAAGAAATTTGCAAAGTTTGCAGAAGAGTTCGAAAAACAATATGTATCTCAAGGCTTCACAAAGAATAGATCTATCGAAGAAACATTGAATATTGGATGGAGATTATTAGGCTTAATTCCAAGAAACGAATTAAAGAGAATTAAAGACCAATTCTTAGATAAATACTATCCAAAACAAGTAGATAGTGAAGAAGACAAATAATTGCAGTTAATGCACAAAACAGGACTTTATTATGGCAAGATTGAATGTTAATCCTACGAGAATGGAATTAAGACGTTTAAGAACACGTCTTAAGACTGCAGTTCGTGGACATAAATTATTAAAGGATAAATCGGACGAAATGATCCGTCGTTTCCTTATTTATGTAAAGGAAAATAGGAAGCTAAGAGAAGAGATAGAAAAGGAACTTCAAGGAGCATTATCTTCATTCATGTTAGCAAGAGCAGTAACTTCAGATGCAGTTATTGAAGAGAGTATTGCTATGCCAGCTGCAAAGGTTGAACTTACAACTGGTGTTCATAATGTAATGAGTGTAGACTGTCCTAAGTTTGAGATAGTTGGTGGTAATGTTACAGAGAAATATCCTTACTCATTTGCTTCTGTTAGTTCCGAATTAGATGAAAGTATTGCTACTATGTCTACAATGCTTGTTAAGTTATTAAAGCTTGCAGAGATTGAAAAGACATGTAATATGCTTGCAGACGAAATTGAAAAGAACAGAAGAAGAGTTAATGCACTTGAGTATGTTATGATCCCACAACTTGAGGAGACCATTAAGTACATAACAATGAAACTTGATGAAAACGAAAGAAGTGCAACTATAAGACTTATGAAAGTTAAGTCTATGATTAACAACAGAGATAAATAATAAAGTCTAGAAAAAGATAATTAAGCAGGGTGTTAAATACATCCTGTTTTTTATATGTACTGTTTTTGGGATGCATAATAAATTCTTGTAAAAAATGTGTATGAATTTACACAATATTATGATATAATGTTACCAGTGGAGAAATTAATATGAATAGTGCATTATTAGAAATAGGAAACAGTATTAAGTCATTAAGACAAGAAGCAGGGTTATCTCAAGGTGATTTGTCAAAGATATGTGGTGTAGAAAGGGCACAAATTTCTCGTATAGAGGCAGGAGAAGTTAATGGTGTATCTTATTATACAATAGAAAGATTATTTAATTCGTTGGGCAGAACTCTTGAACCTATAAAATTAGAAGAGAAAAAAATACAGGACCTACATCCATTTGTCAAATGGGCAGGTGGAAAGACTCAATTGTTAGATGTAATAAGTAAGAGAGTTCCAGATATTTATAATAGATATTATGAGCCTTTTGTGGGTGGCGGAGCTTTATTGTTAAAGTTGCAACCTAAATTTTTTAGTATCAATGATTCAAATACAGAATTGATGGCTGCTTTTAATTGTTTTAGAGATGATGAATCTTTTGAGCAACTGAAAAAATTATTAGTTGAACATGAAAACAATCATAGTGAGGATTATTATTATGAAATTAGGGAACTTGATAGAAGTCCTGATTTCGCCAATATGTCTCAAGTTGAAAAGGCTGCAAGAATGATATATTTAAATAAAGCATGTTTTAATGGATTGTATAGAGTTAGTAGCAAAGGTTATTTCAATGTTCCTTTTGGGAAAAAAGAGAAGATAAAATGTTTTGATAGAGATAATTTTGAGAATCTTAGACAATATTTTAATAAAAAGCATGCTACCATTACGTCTATAGATTTTGAAGATGCACTCAAAGATGTGGTATATGGAGATTTTGTTTACCTAGATCCTCCTTATGATACATGGGAAGATAAAGACAGTTTCACATCTTATAACAAAGATGCTTTTGGAAAAGATGAGCAAAGAAGATTAGCAAAAGTGTTTAAAGAATTGGCAAATAAAGGCGCATTTGTAATGTTAAGTAACCATAACACTGAATTTATAAGAGAATTGTATTCTGATTATATTATTGAAGTGGTAGAGGCAAGACGAAATATTAATTCCAATGGACAAGGAAGAGGCACTGTAGAGGAAGTTATAATAACAAACTATGTCAAAGAGATACTATAAAGATGAAGACTTTGAATTATGGTATGGGGATTCTTTTAAGTTATTAAAAGAGATTGAACCCAAATCCATAGATATGATATTTGCAGACCCTCCATATTTTTTATCTAATGGTGGAGTATCTTGTCATTCGGGCAAACAAGTTTCTGTCAATAAGGCAGATTGGGATAAAGGAATGGATGGAGAGAAAAAACTCAAATATTATAGAAAATGGATAAAACTATGCAGAGATATTCTAAAAGATAATGGATCATTATGGATCAGTGGAACGATGCATAACATTTATTTGGTTGGTACTGCATTAGAATTAGAAGGATTCTCTGTCATTAACAATATTACATGGCAAAAACCTAATCCTAGTCCAAATTTGGCATGTCGTTGTTTTACTCACTCTACAGAAACTGTTTTGTGGGCAAGAAAACAATTAACAAAAAATAAAAAAGGAAAACATACTTTTAATTATGAATTAATGAAGATAGAAAATAGTGGGAAACAAATGAAAGATGTTTGGCAAATTCCACTAGTAACAAAAGAAGAGAAAAAGAATGGGAAGCATCCAACTCAGAAGCCACTAAAATTGCTGGAAAGGATTATAAAAGCATCTACAAATGAAGGCGATGTAATTCTAGACCCATTTAATGGAAGTGGTACAACTGGGATAGAAGCAGCTAGATTAAATAGAAAATATATAGGAATAGATAATGTTAAAGAATATCTAGAAATATCTAAAAAAAGATATTTAGATATGAAGGAGAAATTATGAGTAGAGATTTTAATGAATGGTTCAAAACAATGAGAAGCAGTATATCAAGTTATGACTATTATACTGATTTTGATAAGGTATATGAGAACGTTGACGCTTTAAAAGTTGAAATTAATATATTAAATAGTTTGATTGGCAGCAAAAAGATAGAAGAAGATTTTGAAACACTTCTAATAAAATATCCTGAAGTTTTAAAAGTAATTCCTATTTTACTAGCAAAAAGAGAATATGACATTTTTTGCATGGATGAAGAGGGAGAAATTAATTTTAATTTTAATAAAAAGGTCCAAACCATTGAAGAATATAAAACGTTTATGAGAAGAACTGGATTATTTGATTTGATGGAAAACCACATAATAAATAATCTATATGATTATATCTTGGGAATAGAGGTCGGCCTAGATTCAAATGCGCGAAAAAATAGGGGCGGCCATTTGATGGAGAATTTGGTTGAACAATATATTCAGAATGCAGGATTCCAGAAGGAACTTAATTATTACAAAGAACTAAAATTATCTAAGCTCGAAGAAATGACAGGTTTAAATTTAAAAGCACTTTCAAATGAGGGAACAACTGAGAAAAGATTTGATTTTGTAATCATTAAAGATAAGGAAGTATATGCTTGTGAGTGTAATTTCTATGCTTCAAGTGGTTCAAAACTCAACGAGACGGCACGTAGTTATAAAACATTAGCATTAGAATCAAGAGGCATAGAACATTTTCATTTTGTATGGTTTACTGATGGTACTGGATGGAATGATGCAAGGAATAATCTTAAAGAAACCTTTGATGTTTTAGATACAATCTACAATATTAACGATTTAATAAATGGTGCATTATTAACTTTATAAGTTATGTATGTGAATAATGTTGGATTTTTTCAAAACCTTTTACTAAAGGAATAAACAAGACCCCAACCGAAATCATTACACAAGCTATTTGTGTGGCCATAAATGGAAGAGCTGAATAAACGTAAGCAAGCCATGCTTTATTATTAAATCCATAGATTAAGGGAGTTATGGCACAATCTAACATTGAGAAGAATGCAGTAAATAAGACTGCAAACAGGATTATAAATAAGAATTTAATATTGGTTATCTTATGACCAAACCTGTTGCCAAACCATCCAAAGAATACTGCGAATAGTGGGTAGTATATTAAATATAATATAATTACGGAAGGATAGAATCCAAAGAGGAAGCATCTTAAAAGAGAAAAGCATATTGCAACTGCAACCCCAGCCCTAATGCCCATAAAGAAGCAGAAGGCTAGAAAGAATACAGTTACTAATTCTACACCTCCTACTCCAGAAAGGACTAACTGAACACATATTAAAGTGGCAGTAAATAGAGCCGTTGTGGTTACAAATCTTGCTTTAGACATTTTAGAACGTTGTGTATACCCAAATATATAATCCGTTTTCAATGATGGTTAATTCGGTAACACCTTTAATTGCAGAACCATAAATATTTCCTTGATATTCCACAGTACCCCATGCGGTATTAGCCATATTTTCATCACTTGTATATAGCATCCAACACTTAGAATAATCTGAAGTATTTTCAACACCATTGATTGAAACAACCAAACCATTAGCAAGAGAGAATTCCATTAGTCCTTTTAAGGTTGATGCTTGCATAAATGAAAGCAAAGTTTGGCCAACATAATCACTAGTTGGAGCAAGAACTAATGTTGTATCTGATACAGTTATTACAGATGTATCTGTAGCTGGTGTTGTTGGATTATCAATTTTTGTTGGTTCGTTTTTATTACATGCGCAAAATGCAACAAGTAATACTAAAACAATTACTACTACAGGAATTAATTTTTTCATATTCACCTCATTAAAAAAGCCCGATATACGGGCAATTTTTTGTTTAATACTAAACAAACAAGACAGCTCATTCTTCAATTGCCCAAGATACTGTCTCTTTTATAGCGTAAGGCAGGCTATCGGACTCTTACCGTAATGGCTGTTGTGACGGAATTACACCATACTTTCCCTGCTTTCCATATTTCAGACTCAGTTACGCTTTATATTCTAGATCTAGAATAGTATTTACATTGATCCTTGTCAACACTACAATGTGTAACATTGACTAATAAACATATATAATGTTATAATTTTTGCAATAAAATTATAAAAAAAGAGGCATTATAGTGAGATTAATAGATATCTTAAATAGAAAAGAACTTTCATTATCTTTTGAAGTTTTCCCACCCAAAACGCAAGATAGTTTTGATATAGTAGAAGAGTCTATTGAAAAAATAGCAGTATTAAAACCATCATTTTTAAGTGTTACATATGGCGCCGGTGGTGGAACTAGCAAATACACAATGGATATTGCAAAGAACATAAAAGAAAAATATGGCGTTGAGACACTTGCTCACTTAACATGTGTTTCTTCTAGTAAAGAGTCTATACAAGAGAAAATAAAGGACATAATTGATTCAGGTATCGAAAATGTTATGGCTCTTCGTGGAGATATTCCTGAGGACAAGATGAACGAAGATAGAAGCAAGTGGGATTATAGATATGCTGTTGAGTTAATTAGAGACATTAAAGCAAGTGGAGCAGACTTCTGCATTGGTGCAGCATGTTATCCAGAAGGACATCCAGAAAGTAGCAATAGCAAAGATGATATTACGCACTTAAAAGAAAAGGTGGATGCTGGTGTAGATTTCTTAACAACACAAATGTTCTTTGATAATGACCTCTTATATGCCTTCTTATACAAGATTAGAGAGGCAGGAATAAATGTACCAATTATTGCTGGTATTATGCCTATAACAAATGCAAAACAAGTAGATAGAGCAATTAAGTTATCCGGTTCATTTATGCCAAAGAGATTTAGAAGTTTGGTAGACAGATTTGGAGATGATCCAGATGCTATGAAACAAGCAGGTATTGCTTATGCAACAGACCAAATTATAGACCTATATGCCAACGGCATAACCAATGTTCACGTATATACCATGAACAAGCCAGATGTTGCAGCAAAGATACAAAAGAACTTATCAGATATCATAGGGAAATAATGAGCGAGATATTTAGAGCAGAGTTTAAGGATGCACCTGTTAATTATAACGAAATCGCTAGGTACGCTGGTGCAAAAACAATAGATTCAGAGTTAAAGAATCTTATAGATGCCTGCTTAAATGAAGCCAATAATATTGGTGTATTAAACTTCACATTATGTTTTGTAAAAGAAAACATAGAAGTTGGGGAAGATACAACTAATTTTGCTGGATTTAGCCTAAAAAGTAAGAATTTGGCAAAGGTTTTAAATGGAACAAAAGAAGCAGTTGTATTTGCTTGTACGCTCGGTGTTGGTATAGACAAATTAATAAGAAAATATGCCGAAATACAACCATCCAAAGCTCTTGTTTTACAAGGTATTGGAGCAGAGAGAATAGAATCATTTATAGACTATTTCTGTGAGAGATATAAAAAAGAAAACGGAGTATCTTTAACAATGCGTTATTCTCCTGGATTTGGGGATTTGAGTTTAGAGAACCAAAAGAAAGTATTTGCTTTGTTGAATCCACCAAAGTATATAGGAGTAACGCTTAATGACAGTCTTTTAATGTCTCCATCTAAATCCGTAACAGGAATAATAGGAATTGGTGGCTGTGATAAAAAAGAAGATTGCACTAATTGTAATTTAGAAAATTGTGAATATAGGAAGTAATATGGACTTTAGGGAATTCTTAAAAAATAATAACGTTATAGTAGATGGAGCAACTGGAACCGAATTACAGAAGGCTGGTCTACAAGTTGGTGAATTGCCTGAAAGATGGAATATCACACATCCTGAAGTGCTTATAAACCTTCACAAGGCATATTATGATGCAGGAAGTAATATTGTTTCTGCAAATACATTTGGTGCCAACTCATTAAGATATAATGATAAAGAATTAGAGGAAGTTATAGCTTGTGCTATAAATAATGTTAAAAAGGCAAAAGAATTAAGTACAGGCAATCAAGAGAAGTTTATTGCCGTAGATATCGGACCAACAGGAAAACTATTAGAACCTTATGGTGATTTAAAATTTGAAGAAGCAGTAGAGGTTTTTGCCAAGACAGTTAGACTTGCTGTTAAGTATGGAGCAGATCTTTTGTTTATACAAACAATGAATGATTCATATGAGACAAAAGCTTGTGTTCTCGCTGCAAAAGAGAATAGCAATTTACCTATTTTTGTATCCAACGCATATAACGAAGATGGAAAACTAATGACAGGTGCCACACCATATACAATGGCATGTATGCTAGAAGGATTAGGCGTGGACGCTATAGGTGCAAACTGTTCATTTGGACCAAAAGAATTAGAAGACGTTATCCAAAAGTTACTAGAAGTTTCATCATTGCCGGTTATCTTTATGCCTAATGCAGGAATTCCAAAGAATGAAAACGGAATGGCAGTATATGATGTTTCTGCTAAAGACTTTGCAGAAAGTGTTTCCAATATGGTTGGAAAGGGTGTGAGAGTTGCAGGTGGATGCTGTGGTACAACTCCAGAGTATATAAAGTTACTAGTAGACCTTGTAAAAGATAAGCCAGTTTCAAAGGTTGAATATAAAGGACTTACTCATATCTGTTCCAATTCCAAGGAAGCAAGATTTGGATATAAGCCATTAATTATTGGTGAAAGAATTAACCCAACAGGAAAGAAGAGATTTAAACAAGCACTAATTGAAAACGATATAGGATATATTCTTAACGAAGGATTATCTCAAAGTGAATGTGGTGCAGATGTTTTAGATGTTAACGTTGGTATTCCAGATATAGATGAAAAAGAAGTCCTTCCAAAGACAGTGCAAAAATTACAAGAAATTATAGATCTTCCATTGCAATTAGATACATCCAATGTTGAGGCTATGGAAAAAGGCTTAAGAATATACAATGGTAAAGCCCTCATTAACTCTGTTAATGGCAAGAAGGAAAGCATGGAGGCAATTTTCCCACTTGCAAAGAAATATGGTGGTGCAATAATTGCTTTAACTTTGGATGAAAACGGAATACCAAATACACCTCAAGGAAGATATGAAATTGCTCTAAAGATTTTAGAGGAAGCTAAAAAGTACGGAATAAAGAAAGAAGATATTATATTTGATACTCTTTGTATGACAATGAGTGTAGATCCAGAGGCAGGTAATAAAACATTAAATGCATTAAAATTAATTAAAGAGAAAACTGGTTGCAATACATCTCTAGGTATATCTAATGTTTCGTTTGGCTTGCCAGATAGAGAGAGTGTAAATGCTGCCTTCTTAACAATGGCACTTCAAAATGGGCTAGATGCAGCAATTATTAATCCTTTCTCAAAAGGTGTTATGGATAGCATATGTTCATTCAATGTTGAGGCAGGGAAAGAGAGTGAAGAAGAATATAAGAAGTTCATCACAAACATTATAAATAAAGCCACAAATCAGGGCGGAAATGTTGCTAATGTTAAGTCATTATCAGATGCAATCATTATTGGTTTGAAGGATGAAGCAAAGCAAAAAACAAAGGAATTGCTAGCTACTAAATCTGCATTAGATATTATTAATGAAGAGGTTATTCCAGCCTTAGATGAAGTTGGTAAAAAGTATGAAAATAAGACGTTTTATTTGCCACAATTATTAATAAGTGCAGAAGCTGCAAAACAAGCGTTTGATGCAATAAAGGATAGTTCATCTGTTAAAAATAGTAGTGTAAAGTGTGACTTTGTGATTGCAACAGTATTCGGAGACATTCATGATATAGGTAAAAATATCGTAAAACTTCTCCTTGAAAATTATGGCTTCAATGTTATAGATTTAGGCAAAGATGTACCACAAAGAACAATAGTAGATGAGGTTATAAAACGCCATGCTCCATTATGTGGTCTATCTGCTCTTATGACAACAACTGTTCCAGCAATGGAAGAAACTGTTGCTATGCTTAAAAAAGAAGCTCCTTGGTGTAAGGTGGTTGTCGGTGGGGCAGTATTAAATGAATCATATGCCCAAAAGATGGGTGCAGATAAATATGCTAAGGATGCAATGGAAACTGTAAGATATGCAGAGGAGATTTATTCCAAATTAGTCTAATCTACATCCACAATAGTTTTGTCTATAAATGCCAAGTTCGGCACAAAGTTGAATGGATCTCAGGTATCCATTTTTCTTTTTAAAGTTAGAGTCTAAATAATGAACACCATTTAAAAGTGCTACCTGTTGTCCTATCTCGTTAATAAGAGCAGCATTCTTGTGTGGGCTAACTGTTAGAGTAGTGGTGAAGAAATCAAAACCATTTTTTGCATACTTTGCAGATTCAGATAATCTCATATTAAAACATATAGAGCATCTGTCTCCACCTTCAGGACATTTCTCATATCCTTTAACTCTTTCTAGGAAGTCTGTGTTGGATTGATCTGGAATAACTATCTTAACATCTGGATACTTTGCAAGGAGTTTCTCAAATTCTTTTCCACGTTTTGCCCATTCTTCATATGGCATAATATTTGGATTGTAATAAAAGATAGTGATATCAAAATAAGGATAGAGATAGTCTACACAATATGTTGAACATGGAGCACAACAAGCATGAAGTAAAAGTTTAGGCTTAACAAAAGTGCCAAACCCCTTTAAATATTCTATCTCATCTTCAACTGTCTTTATTTCGTAATCCATTAGAAATTCACCATTGAGCAAACTATTAGTATTTGTGCTACGTAGTATAACACAAGAACAATTGGGAATAAAACTTTTCTTTGTGCTTTTGCTTTTTCGTTAAAGTTAACCAAACAAAGTATGAAGTCACTAATCATAAACATAAGTGCACCAATAAATGCAACAGGTGGATATGGAATACCGCCATGTACTAGTGAGTTAATTGTACATCCAACCATTAAGAATGCAATGCTAGTATAAAGTCCTATTCCAATATATGTAACAAGGTTTGGACATTTTACAGCTTTTAATACAATTAATGTAATAATTAAAACTAGTCCAAGAGCAGGCATAAATACGAGATAATTAGTTACATATGATGGTGTAATTAAGAATGCACATATATATAATATATGTGTTGCAACGAAACAAACCAAACCAAGTGCGCTAAATACATCTCTTATCTTACCCTTTGCAAACTCACTAAGAAGGACATCTCCAAATAGTGCCGCAATTGTTGCAACTAGAACGAGAATTCTAAATGTTGGGAATCCAATATTATCTGCACAAAAACCAAATATACATCCAATGACAACAAATAAAGAGGCCAATCCTTTGAAGATGGTCTTTTTAATCATTTCTTGCTTATAGTCCATAATACAAGTCATAACTATGGCTGGTATTGTAAGAGCAAAAAATATCATTGAAATAGTTAAAAGTGCTATGTTCATGTAACAATTATAACATATAAAACATAATTCTTGAATATTTAATTTTTTTAAGATAAAATTAAAAAACATATTAAAGGAGACAATTCAATGGAAGACAACGTACAAGAAAACAAAACAATTTTATTAGCAAAAGGCATTAAGAAGACATTCGAGAAGCCAGTTCCAACAGAAATTCTTAAGGGAATAGATTTTAGAGTAGACGAAGGTGAATTCGTTGCTATCCTTGGTGAAAGTGGTAGTGGTAAGTCTACTTTACTTTATTGCTTAGCAGGAATGGAAACTCCAACAGAAGGATCTGTAGAGATTTGTGGTAAGGATATTACTAAGATGACAGATGATGAGATGGCAAAGATGAGAAGAACTTATTTCACATTTGTATATCAATTCCATAACCTAGTTCCAAACTTAACCTGTTATGAGAATGTTATTCTTCCTCTTGCATTAGATGGACAAAAAGAATCACAGTATAAAGAATATGTTCAAGAAATTATGGATTATCTTAACATTACTAAGAGAGCAAATAGTCTTCCTAGAGAATGTAGTGGTGGTGAACAACAGAGAGTTGCTATTGCAAGAGCAATAGTTTGTAATCCTAAACTTGTATTCTTAGATGAACCAACAGGAGCTTTGGATAGTCAAAGAGGACAAGAAGTTATGGAAATGTTAAAGAAACTCAACGAAGAAAGAAAAGTTGCATTAGTTATGGTAACACATTCTCCAGCACACGCAGAATATGCAACAAGAATAGTAAGAGTAAAGGATGGAAAAGTAGATGATAGCGAAACTAGCGTATAAAAATGTTATATCCAAAATTTGGAGAACATTAGCTACTGTTGTGGCTGTTGCTATATCTATAGCAGCAGTATTCCTAATCCTTTCTTTTAAGAGTGCAATTTATGACTATATAAGCCGTAATTCAATTGCAAATACAGGAACGGAGTATGGTGTACATATTAGATATTCTCCAAACGGGGATAAAACCATAACAATAGATGCAGCCAGAGCTCATGAAGAGGTAGAAGATGTTTCTCCATCTCTAGAGTTCTATTGGTTGTTTAATGATGAATATGTTTCCTTAAGAGGATTCCAAGAAGGCAAATTAGATAGTCTTAACGAAGTTAAACCAATGTATGGTAGCATGGATGATATCAAAAATGTTGATGATGTCATTATTTCATATTCAACTGCTCAATACTTTAATTTACATCTAGGAGATCATTTCACTTTTGTTGGTACAAATAATGTTTCATACATGTTTGAAATTAAGGTTATCGCAGAGGATGAGGGATACTTCGGTGGAAGAGGAATACCTGTTGTTTTAACTAATGTTAAAGGTATTTCAAGAATCATCATCGGAGCAGAAACAGAAATATATAATAATTTATATATCAAAGCAAAATCAGGTGTCTCAAATAGAGACCTTGTAAGAATACTCGCAGATGATCCTAAGTTTGAAAATCTTATAGTTGAAGAAAGTATTAACTATGATAAGATAGAACAAAACGCAACAAATTTCTCTGCTACAGTACAAATCGTTGGTGTAGCTGTTATGATTCTTGCTGTATTTGGCATAGCAATTATATTGCTATTATCCACAAATGAAAAGAGAGATTACATTGCAAAGTTGTCTATTATAGGTGCAAGCAAGAAACAAATTGCAGGCATATTCTTAATTGAACTTGCCATAACGGGTTTACTTGGTGTTATTGTTGGTGTAGGATTTGCATCCGGATTGCACGCAGTTGTATTATATGCACTCGCAGGAACATTAAAGACATTTAAGATTGTTGCTTGGAAGATGATAGTATCTCTAGTTGTTGGATTTATTCTTACAATGGTATTTGGTAGTTATCCTATGTTCAAGGCATTCAAGGGAACTATTAGAGATAACGTTGTGGACTCTTCAAAGAAAACACCATTTACATATATATTCCCAATTGGTTTGGCAGTATTAACAGCAGTAACATTCATTCTTGGCTTTACAGTAAGACCATTATATGGAATCATGGGCATATTATCTTTGGTATTAATCATATTGCTACTTGCAGGTTTAATTCCAATGATATTGAAATTATGTGTTAAGCCATTTGCAAAGAATAAGAACGTAAAAGCACCATTAAGATTGGCTGCTATTGGCGTTACAAGAAATAAGCAAACAGTTTCAGCAGGAAGATTATTATCTGTTGGTTTAGTAGCAATTATGTTAATGTTTGCTATTTGGAAGATGACAACCTCGGTTTTTGTTGGCTACATGAATGATTTCAAAAATATTGTATTTGTAACAAATACAACTCAAGATGATGTTCCTGTTCTTTCTCAAACAGAGGGAGTAGATAGAGTATTCCAGGTTTTCTGGGGAGAAGCAAAAATAAGTTATAAAGATGACTCCAAAGAAAAAGGAACAAGATTAATTGGTTCTACAGAAATACTAGATGCATTTGATTTCAAATATATTACCCCAAGAGAAGTTGTAATGCAGAGAATAGAAGAAGATGGATATGTCTTCATAGATAAATCTATGCAGAAATTATATGACATCCATGAAGGAGACGAAGTTAAGATTACTGTGGAAGGAAAACAAAAATCCATAAAAGTTGGAGGCATATTATCTTCCACAATGTTCACGGGTAATTATATTATTATTGGACCAAAAGCATTATTAGATACATTCGGTGCCAAAACAAATAATACTATGATTACAACAAAATCAGATACAACTCCTCAAAATGTTGTAAACATTATTAGAAGTAAATATGCAGGAGAACATAACTACTACGCAGCAGCTTTAATAGATATGTTTAAGTTTGATATTAGCTTCTTAAATAACGTATTTGCCATGATTGGTATCTTGGCTGGAATTATTCTCATAATGATAGCAGTATCATTAAGTTCATCAGATATGGTTGCACATAGTATAAGAATTACAGAAAGAGAAATGCTTATGTGTGCAGGTATGTCTAAGAAGATGTTGTTTAAGTCCGAATTGATAGAACATTTCTTGGTTGCAGCAATTGCATTTGTTGTATCCGTTGCAACAGTATTTGCTTTGTTCGCAGCACTACTTAATGCTATAGCATTATTCGGATTATACTTTGAGATAGCATGGACATCATTCATACAAAATCTATGGGTCGTAGTGGTTGTAGGATTTGCACTTTGTGCATATTATGCATTAATACCACTAATATTCGCATATAAGAAAGGATATAAGTTGAGGGCAAGATAATGAAGAAAAACGTAAGAAAAATTATTTGTGTAGTATTAGTTCTTAGCCTAATGGTTTTGGCTTTGGCTATGCTTTCAGCTTGTAACAAGAACAAGCAAGATATGGGTAGAGATACTCAAAAGGATGCACAAGCCAGAGCAGAATCTTGTTCTACAATGTTAAGTAACATTATAAAGATTGCATCTAAGGATTGGCGTGCTGATATGACAGATCAAGAAATCGTTTCTTTAGATAATGCAGGTGAATATGTATCAAACTATTACTGGGCAAAATTCTTTGTAGATACATTAGATAAATCAGATTTAAGAACTATGAAGTTTGAATCTGTAAATACTTTCCTTGCAAGTGAAATCAAGAAAAGAGATGATGAGAATACGGATGCAGTTACATCTGCAGATGAAAAGAAAGTAATTTCTACAACAGACTTTGTATTAGAGTTTATAACTAATAGTGGTTTATTGTCTCAAGAAACAGCATCTTTAACTTATGCAATTATTACAAGTTTGTTAGATAATGCTCAAGATGTCTATACTGCAGCTATTAATAAATGTAATGATTTAATAAGTGCAAGCAGAACAGATTTAACTGTTACAGATAAAGCAAGAACTTCTATTCAAAAAGAAATCGAAGACTTGGAAAGATCTAGGGATTATATTACTACCGCTTTTGCTGGTCCTGTTAAAGCAGACCTTCTTAAGTCTATGAATGAAAGTAGAGCTGGATTTGAGTCATTATTCCAAATCGTATTTGAGTTTGGTGGTTTGTTTGCTACAGGTCAATTAAGAACCGTTGTAGATGGTGGTAAGGGCGCTATGTCTAATCTTTCTAAGAATGATATTCTTAACTTCTTAGATTCTATAAGATTAAAACTCGTTTATATGTATGACTACTTTGTAGAGAATGAAGAAGATGTAGAAAAGCTAAAAGAGACATTTGATAAAGTGGCAGATATTACAAATACTTTCATTGCAAAGAATAAAATCGTTTACGGTGCATTAAATGTTGTAAGATATGTTAATACAGTTGTAGATTCAATTCCTATCTTTACAGATGTTATCTTAAATTGCTGGACAGTATTTGAAAACGATTCAACATTCATAGATGATATAATCACTTATTTCATAAAGGCAGATAAAGTATATGAAGAAAACGCATATATCTTAATGGCAAGAGCATTTATGGAATATAAGAAGAATACTGGAGATACTATTGAAGAAAGTAGAGAGTATAGTTACAACTTCATTGGTACAGTAGATGAAAACATCGCTGGAGATATGTATGCAAGTTGTATTTATATCTTTATGGAATTCGTTATGGATTCTGGAAATAGCGGAAAATACTTTGAAGTAGAAACAGAAGGCAAGACCGAGCAAGAAATTCAAGCAGAGAAAGATGAGATGTTGAGCAAATTGTCCCGCCCATTGTTTGCTGTATTCCTTGGCTTGGGTGGTCTCAGAAAGACATATGAAGAGTTCTTAACACTAGATAGTGTTACTAGAGAAGATGTAACTTACAAAGTAAATTATGTGGTTGATATGTTAACATCTATGGGAATAGTAGATGAAGAAATGAAACACATTGCAACTATTCCAGAAGGAAACACAGACCCATGGTTCACTAATGTATATAAACTTCTAGAAGGTATTGTTCAATATGAATTGATTCCTTTAGCTATTCGTGTATCAGATGCATGTATGCCTAAGTACATAGATGAACTATATGTTCAAGGTGCATTAGAAGATTTAGCAAATTCAAATTGGGTAACACATGAGGACACAGAGTCCGCAGTAGATCCAGATAAGGCAGCAATTTTAGAAAAGGTTGAAAACCTAGGTATTTTCAAAATGTTCTTAGTAATACCAATCTTCGCACAGTTATTTAAATAAAAAAATTAATCTAAATACAAAAGGCACTGGTTTTAATACTGGTGCTTTTTATTTTATAAAAGATTGACACCCCTTATTAGGAGGAGTAAACTATATACACGAATCCCAATCGATGAGTTCTCGGAGAGTAAGATGGCGCATATAAGTTACTTTATTTGTAAGGTATATTTCTAGCCATCTTGTAAAAGGTGGCTTTTTTGTTTGGGTAAAGGAGAAGATATGAAAAAAATAGGTGTAGTTGGGATAGTCATTACCCAAAAGAACAAGGAAGAAATTTTAGCAATGCAAGCCGTTCTCGGTGAGTTCTCAGACATTATCGTTGGAAGAATGGGAATACCAAGAGAAGATGTTAATGCAATAGCGTTAATAGTAGAGGGAACAGTAGAGAGAATTTCAGCTTTAACAGGCAAACTTGGCAAGTTTGAAAACATCTCAGTTAAGTCCGCTCTTGCAGTTACAATGGAATAATAATTAACAAGGAGATATGTCATTATGAAAAAGTTATTAGCAGTTGTTTTAATTATAGCATTAGTGGCTGTTTTAGCCATTAGTTTAGTTGCTTGTAACAACAAAAAAGATGGAGAAGAAGTAACTATTAAAGTTGCTGCTCCAGAAGGTACACCAGCTCTTGCAATCTGCCATATGGTTACAGAAAACAAGAAGTTAGACGGACTCAACATTGAATATAGTGTTGTTGCTCCTGCAAACATTGCAACAGAGATGGCAGCAGAGAAGTCAGACATAGTAATTATGCCTATAAACGCTGGCGCAAACTTAATTGCAAACAAGGGTGCTCAATACAAACTTGTAAGTATTGCTGTAGATGGAAGTCTTTATTTAATTGGTAATAAAGATGGAAGCAATACTATTATATTAGATGACATCAAAGGAAAGACCGTTGCATGTATCGGACAAGGTGCAGTTCCAGGATTAACATTCTCTTATATCCTTAGTGCAAACAATATTGGCATTGTAACAGAAGGAACACCGGGGACAGATCAAGTAAAGATTGTTTGGGCAGCAGATGGACCAGCAGCAAATGCGGCAGTTCAAGGTGGCAGTGCAGATTATGCAGTAGTTGGAGAACCAGCAGCAACAGCACTCTCTGCTAAAGCAGGATACAATGCAAGAATGGATATTCAAGCATTATATAATACAGCAGTAGGTAATAATAATTCATATCCACAAGCAGGTTTGTTTGTAAAAACAAGTTTGGCAAATAATGGAACTTTCATGACAGCATTATTCAATGCATTGGCAGAAAGTAAAAACTGGGTATTAAACAATAAGAATGCAGTTACAGCATACGCTAAAGAACATTTATATGAATCAGCAGCATTCCCAGAAGGATCAATAGAGAGATGTGCAATCAATTGTGAAAGACTTAATTATGAAAGCCAAGAAAAGATTATCACATTCTTATCTAGAATTATGCCAAATGTAAACTGGACAGAAAAGAAAGACATTTTATTCTGATGAATAAACCTAAGATTAACAAAAAAGCATTAGAGATATGCTCAAATATATTTTACCCATTGCTAGCACTAGCTTTAGTGCTGGCAGTTTGGGCTATTTGTGCAAAGGCATATAACAAGCCTATAGTCCTTCCAGAACCAGGGATAACTCTAAAAACATTCTTCTTAATGTTTGGCGAGAAGTATTTCTGGGTTAATATAGGGTGGTCTATATTGCGTAGTTTAATATGCTTTGTTATTTCTTTTGCTTTGGCGTTGATTCTAGCGTCCCTAGGAAATCTTTGTAAGCCTATCAATAAAGTATTGGCACCAATCATCACCATTCTCAGAGCTGCTCCTACAGTGGCTGTAATCTTGATTATGTATGCATTTATGGCAAATGATAAGCTTGCAATAGTTGTTGGTCTTTTAATTGCCTTCCCAATTCTTTACTCTGCTTTCTATAGTGCAATAGAGAATGTAGATAAGGATCTTATTGAAATGGCAAAAATATATAAAGTTAGACCAATGGACAGAATTATAAGTATTTATCTTCCAAGTGTTACACCTACTTTATTTGATATGAGTAAGTCCACATTGTCCTTAACATTTAAGGTTGTAGTGGCATCTGAAATATTAACATCAATACCAATGAGTATAGGAACAAGTATCAAACAAGCACAGAATATTTTTGATATGGATTACCTTCTTGCATGGACTATTGCATCCATAGTTATAGCCTTTATTCTTGAAGGAATAGTGTCCTTATCTAAGTTCATATGGAGGAAAACAAGATGAGCAATGTTGTTATAAAAAACCTAAAAGTTAGCTATGAAGATAAGGTCATTTTTGATTCCTTTAATGTTGAATTTGAGGAGAATAAAGTCAATGTAATCTTGGGTTCAAGTGGTGTTGGAAAGACAACAATTTTGAACTGTATCGCAGGCATTTTACCATATGATGGAAGTATAGAAGGACACGAGGATGGAGTTAGTTATATTTTTCAAAAAGACAGGTTAATCCCTACGATTTCGATATATAAAAACCTTGATTTGATATTAAAGACCAAAATTAAGGATAAGAAAGAAAGGAAAGAAAAGATACTAAAAATGCTCTCACTTTTGGAGATCGAGGACTGTGCAAAGAAGTACACAACAGAGATGAGTGGAGGACAAATTCAAAGGGCTGCAATTGCTAGGGCTTTCTTATACCCAAGTAATGTGATTTTACTAGACGAACCATTCAAAGCTTTGGATACTTCTTTAAAATCCAAACTCATAAAAGTATTGATTGAATTACATAGGGAAGAAAGAAAGACAGTTATCTTTGTAACACATGCAATAGATGAGTGTTTACTTGCTGCAGACAATGTTTATGTGTTTGCTAATAATCCAGTTGAAATAATTTATAATACCAAGATTGAGAAAGATGCTATGGTAAGAACTTTAATAGATCCAGAACTAGATGTAGTTAGAAAAGAATTACTATCCATAGTGGCTAAGGATGCGGAATAGCACAATCCTTATAGAAATAATTTCTATATAATTTCGTTTGACACTTATTTTTCTTTGATATATTATAGTTATCACTTATGTCATATGCGTACAGGAGGTACGTGTGGGCAAGAGAATACACCCACAAAAGATATAGGAGGACGGCAATGAAAGAAGGTATTCATCCAAATTACCACACAGTTAAGGTTATCTGTGCTTGTGGAAACACATTCGAAACAGGCTCAACAGTTGCAGGAAATGAAATCCGTGTTGAAATTTGTTCCAAGTGTCACCCATACTTCACAGGAAAGCAAAAACTTGTTGATACCAGTGGTAGAGTAGATAAGTTCAACAAGCGTTACAATCTCGGCAAATAAGAGAAACAATGAACTGGGCGGGAACTTAAGATTTCCTGCCTTTTTTACATTATGGCAAAGAAAGAAAAGAAATGTAAGAATTCAAAGGCAGTATGTCGTACATCTATCGGAGGACAAGCAGTTCTCGAAGGTGTAATGATGAAAGGCGAACACAGCATGGCAACAGCTGTAAGAACCGAAGCTGGCGAAATTACCTTTGAAACAAGACGTATTAAGAGTCCAAAAGAAAAAAAAATTTTCTTTAGACTTCCTTTTATACGTGGCGTTGTAAACCTTGTAACTCAATTGGGACAAGGAATGGGTACATTAATGCGTTCAGCCGAAGTATACGGAGACTATGCAGAGCCTTCTAAATTTGAGAAATGGGCATCTAAGAAATTAAAGATAGACCCGATGAAAATACTTATGTTCTTCTCACTAATCTTAGGATTAGTCTTTGCTATAGCTTTATTTGTTGTAGTACCAAATGTCGTGTCCACAGCATCCCTTAGAACCTTAGAGGGAGACAAGCTATATCCACTTTATTATAGTTTGCTTGAAGGTGGACTAATGCTTTTAATTTTTATAGGCTATGTTGTTTCTATAAGCATTATGAAAGATATCCGTAGGGTATTTATGTATCATGGTGCAGAGCATAGAACTATAAACTGTTATGAGCACGGATTAGAGTTAACAGTTGAGAACGTACAAAAGCAAAGCACATTCCACTCTCGTTGTGGAACAACGTTTACATTCTTTGTAATCTTTATAAGCATTCTTGTTTTTGTATTCATCAACTGGGCTTTAACGGCATTAGGTTGGTTACATTATTCCAGTGCAATTAATGCTTTAATTAAGGTCCCATGCAAGTTGGTATTTATACCAGTTGTTGCAGGTATTAGTTATGAACTATTAAAGCTCCTTGCAAAATCAGACTGTTTATTATTTAGAATCTTAAGATCCCCAGGTGTTGCACTTCAAAAACTAACAACAAGAAAACCATTAGACGAAATGGCAGAGGTAGCTATTGCAGCATTCAAGAAGGTACAAGAAATGGATGCAGATCCAACTATACCTGAAGAAAACTTTAGTATTCGTTTACCAGTTAAGATGGCAAAAGAAAGATTAAAGTTCATAGCAACTGAAGCAGATGACAGCGATATCGAGTGGTTACTCGTTGAGGTTACTGGAAAGAAGAGAACAGAACTTGTAGATGACTATATGCTTACTTCTGAGCAATTCGATAAAGCAAGAGAAATAGCAGAAAAGATGAAAGATGGCATGCCACTTCAATATGCGTTAGGTTACACAGAGTTCTATGGCATTAGATTAAATCTTAACAAGAATGTTCTTATTCCAAGACCAGAGACAGAACTTGTTGCAGAAGTTGCAATTAATACTGAAGGTATTAAGGTTCTAGATTTATGTACAGGTAGTGGTGCTATTGCTATAGCAGTTGCAACAAAGAAAGAAGGTGCAGAGGTTACTGCAAGTGATATTTCTCCAGCAGCACTCGATATAGCAAAGAACAATGCAATGTTACTCGGACTTAAGATTAACTTCAAAGAAGGAAACTTATACGAAGCAGTTAAAGGCGAGAAGTTCGATATCATAGTATCCAACCCACCATATATCCCAAGTGCAGATATCGATACACTTGAAAAGAAAGTTAAGGACTTTGAACCTATGCTTGCTTTAGATGGTGGCAAAGACGGATTAGATGTATATAGAAAGATTGCAGCAGATTATGAAAATTATCTTAACGATAACGGAACCCTAATTCTTGAATTAGGAATAGACGAATCTGAAAAGGTAAAAGAATTATTCCCTGGAAAAGAGATTGAAATTAAGAAAGATTACAACGGCATAGACCGTATTATGGTAGTAAAGAAATAATGAAAATTAGTGACAAATTATTAGAAAGACTTCAAAAGACGAAGGCAAGATCTTTGGAACTTGGTGAAGAACTTAGTAAAGGCGAAGTAGTATCTAACCAAGAGTTATTCAAGAAGTACTCAAAGGAATTAAGCGATTTAACTCCAATTGTTGAGGTTTTCGATAAATACCAAGACCATAAGAGAAACTATGAAGATTGCATTAAGCAACAATCTAGCGAAACAGATCCAGATATGAAGGAAATGATTAGCGAGGAAATAGACACTCTCTTAGAAGAAATGGATAAGGATATAGAAGAAATCCGTATTGCTTTAATACCAAAGGATCCTAACGAAGACAGCAACGTTATTATTGAATTCAGAGCAGGTGTTGGCGGAGAAGAAGCAGCACTCTTTGCAACAGAGCTTAGAGATATGTATAAGCACTATGCAGACAAGAACCGTTGGAAGATGGAAGAAGTTTCTTCCAATATGACAGAACTTGGTGGTATTAAAGAAGCAGTTTATACAATTTCAGGACATGGCGCATACGGCAAACTTAAGTTTGAAAGTGGTGTACATAGAGTACAAAGAGTTCCAGAAACAGAGTCTCAAGGTAGAGTCCATACTTCAGCAGCTACAGTAGCAGTTCTTCCAGAAGTTGAGGATATACAAGTAGACATTAAACCAGAGGATGTAAAGATAGATACATATCGTAGTTCTGGTGCTGGTGGACAACATGTTAATAAGACTGAATCTGCTATTCGTATGACACATATTCCTACAGGAATAGTTGTAGAATGCCAAGACGAAAGAAGCCAAATGAAGAATAGAGAAAAAGCTTGGTCTATTTTAAGATCCAGAGTTTATGATATGATTCAAACTCAGAACGACAAAGAGTATGCCGAGAATAGAAGAAACCAAATTGGTAGTGGAGATAGAAGTGAAAGAATTAGAACTTATAACTTCCCACAAGGCAGAGTAACAGACCATAGAATAGGTTTAACTTTATATTCATTGGATAGATTTATGCTTGGCGATCTTGATGAAATGATTCAAGGATTACAAATAGCACTTCAAAATAAGTTACTTGAAAATATTGATGAATAATTGTTAATGTACTTTTTTCGGTATTGAAAATAAGATTTTTTTCTTATAAAATAAAGAAAAAAGAAGTGGATGGAAAACATCCGTACGGAGGAAAGAAACATGATAGAATTGATTTATGGATCAAAAGGAACTGGCAAGACAAAGATAATTATTGATAAAGCAAATGACAATGTCGAGACAGCAAAAGGTGATATAGTTTTTATCACAGACACAGACGAACTCATACATCAACTCCGTTATCAAATCAGAATAATAAATGCATCCGTTCTTAAGGATGATGAAGATAGAGCAATAGAAATATCCGAACTAGTTGCATTCATCAAGGGAATCTTATCTGCAAACTATGATATCGAAACCCTTTATATAGATGGTGCACACCGTATGTTCAAAAAACAAGTTCCAGAAATGGGGCCATTCTATGCAGAACTTGGAAAGATTGCAAAGAAGTCTAATGTAAGATTTGTAATCACTGTTTCTGCAGACCCAGAGGACTTCCCAGAGGAGTTAAAACAGTACATTTAATATGAAGTACACAAGCACTAGAGATTCAAGCAAAATATTCACAGCAAGTGAAGCCATCGTCAAAGGTATTTCAGAAGACGGTGGTCTTATTGTTCCTATAGAGTATCCACAAGTAGGATTAGACTTCATCAATGTTCTTGGAGAATTAGATTATCCAGAAAGAGCAGCAGAAGTTTTGAAACTATACATGGATGAATTTGATAAAGAGGAACTTTTAGACTATGCAAGAAAAGCATATTCACGTTTTGATGGAGATCCATGTCCAGTTGTAAAGATTGATGAAATGTTATTCTTTATGGAATTATGGCACGGACCAACATGTGCTTTTAAGGATATGGCTTTAACACTTATGCCATACTTACTTGTCGCATCTAAAAAGAAGATTGGAAGAGATGATAAAACATTAATTCTTGTTGCAACTTCTGGAGATACAGGCAAAGCTGCATTATCCGGATTCCAAGATGTAGAAGGAACTGAAATAATTGTTTTCTACCCATCCGAAGGTGTATCCGAAATGCAGAAACTCCAAATGATTACACAAGAAGGAGAGAACGTACACGTTGCAGGTATTAAGGGCAACTTTGATGATGCACAAACAGCAGTTAAAGCAATCTTCAACGACAAGACTGCAATAGATACTTTAGCAAAGCTAAATATTACAATGTCTTCTGCAAATTCTATTAACTTAGGAAGATTATTACCACAAGTTGTATATTATTTCTCTGCATACACAGATATGGTAACAACTGGGCAAATAGATTTAGGAGACAAGGTAAACTTTGTTGTTCCAACAGGAAACTTTGGAGATATTCTTGCAGGATATTATGCATATAAGATGGGATTGCCAGTAAACAAACTAATAATTGCATCCAACCAAAATAACATCCTAACAGACTTCTTCCATACTGGTGAATACAATGTAGAAAGAAAGTTCTATAAGACAATGTCCCCAAGTATGGATATTTTGATTAGTTCCAACCTTGAAAGATATTTATATGATATCTTTGGAAGAGATTCAGACCAGATAGCAAAGATATATGCAGACCTCAAAGAAACAGGAGTATTTAGTGTAGACCTTAATAAAGTAGACCTATCTTCTGGAATATTTGAAAGTGGTTGGGCAGATGAAGAAGAAACCAAAGAAATCATTGGAGATTACTTTGATAATTACGGATATGTTATGGATCCACACACAGGAGTTGCTGCAAGTGTTTATACGGATTATTGCGGTGAAACCGAGGATGAGACAAAGACGATAGTTCTATCAACAGCAAGTCCATACAAGTTCCCAAGAGATGTATATTCTGCAATGGGTGGAACAGAAAGAGACAATTATAAATGTATGAGCAAAATCCAATTCCAAAGCGGATTACCTTGCCCAGAGAGTTTATATTATTTAAGAGAGAAAAAGATTCGTCATACAACAGTTGTAGAAAGAGATGAAACTCTAAAAGCTGTTATGAACTTTATTTCAGACGATAATCAAGAATAAGGATATATTATGGCAGACATTATTGAACAAAAACCAAAAACAATGTTAACAGGCTTCCAACCAACAGGTGTAATTACCTTAGGTAATTATTTGGGAGCAGTACAAAACTGTGTAAAGTATCAAAAGGATTATAATTCAATATTCTTTATTGCAGATTTACACTCTTTAACAGTTAGACGTGAAGCAGCAGAACTTAGACAAGCAAGCATGAGTTTTTATGCTCAATTATTAGCTTGTGGTATCAATCCTGCAGATGCACTTTTATTCTTCCAATCCCATGTACCAGAAGTTAGCGAATTACAATGGATATTAAATTGTTATGCTTACGTTGGTGAGATGACAAGAATGACACAATTTAAAGACAAGAGTGCAAAACACCAAGATAATATTAATATGGGACTTTTAGATTATCCTGTATTAATGGCTTGCGATATCCTTATTTATCAAAGTGATTTAGTTCCAGTTGGAGTAGACCAAAAACAACATCTTGAATTAACAAGAAACATTGCAGAAAGATTTAATAATCTTTATGGTGATGTATTTAAGGTTCCAGAACCATATATTGCTCCAGCAGGTGCAAAGATATTCTCACTTCAAGAACCAACAGCTAAAATGTCTAAATCTGATCCAGATGAAAATGCAACTATTTCTATTATAGATGATGAACCAACTATTCTTAGAAAGTTCAAGAGAGCTGTAACAGATAGTGGTAATGAAATCGTTATGAGAGAAGACAAACCAGGAATTAGTAATCTTATTACTATCTATTCTTGTGTAACAGGAAAATCTGTAGCAGATGTAGAAAAAGAATTTGCAGGAAGTGGTTATGGTAACTTCAAGATAGCAGTTGGGGAAGCTGTTGCAGCAAAATTTGCTCCAATTAGAAGTGAGGTTGCTAAATATCTTGCAGATAAGGCATATATACAACAAGTTGCAAAGGAAAGTGCAGATAAAGCACGTTACATTGCAATGAAGACATTAAGAAAGGTCCAAAAGAAGATAGGGCTTGTACAATTCTAAGAGAATATGTTTGGATATGTAATACCAGATAAAGCAAATATGTATGTAAAAGACTTTATGGCCTTTAGAGCATACTACTGCGGACTCTGTGTAGCACTTGGAAGAACAGGAACACCAGCAACAAGACTTTGTGTAAACTATGATTCAGCATTCTACTCAGCGCTTCTACATTGTCTTGCAAACAAGGAAATAGATGTAAAGAATGCTCATTGCATGATTCATCCATTTACCAAGAGACCAATTGCTAGTGTAGATGAGATATCAAAAGCAGTTGCAGATTTAAGTGTTTTATTGATTTATTATAAAGCACAAGATGATGTACAAGATGGTAAAAAGAGAAGAGTTTTTGTAAAAGCAAGACTAGCATCTAGAAAAAGAGCTGCTAAAAAGAGAATGCCTAACGTAGATAAGTGTATGAACGAATGCTTCGATGCACTTGCAAAGTTGGAAAAAGAAAACTCAGATAGTATAGACAGGGTAGCAGATACCATGGGAGTACTTATGAGAGATGTCACAAAAGATATGATGTCTAAGTACAGACCACTAACTGAGGACGAAGAAGTATTCACATATTGTTTAGGGAAGATAGTATATATACTAGATGCCATAGACGATTTGGAAGAAGATACAAAAAAGAAAAGATATAACCCATTCGTTGCTAAGTATGGTCCTTGTGAAAATAAGATTGAATTCTTAGAGAAAAACAAGGAAGAAATAAGCTTCACATTGAATACAACATACAATGATATGGCAGATGCTTATGATAGAATGAATGTGGTAGTCGCAGAGGGCGTACTCTCCAATATTGTATATAAAGGGATCCCAATGCAAATAAGCAAATTATTAAAAGGAGAAGATAAATGTCATACGACCCGTTTGTAATAATAGGTGTAGATAGAAATGCATCTCAACAAGAAATACTCGAGGCTTACAAGGCGAAAAGAAAAGAGTTGCAAGAAAAAAGGTTTCTTCCAGGTGAGGAAGGGGCTGATGCTGCACGTGAATTAACTCTCCTTGATGATGCTTATCAAAAAGCAATGGAATTAAAAGAACAGGATAATCCTATTGCAGATAATCAAGATAATTACAAGATTATTAATGAATCCATTAAAAATAATGATTTAGATAAAGCACAAAGATTCTTGGATAGTATGTCATACAGAGATGGAAACTGGCACTTCTATCAAGCAAGAGTATATTATGCTAGGATGTGGTATCAAGAATGTAAAAAGCAACTAGAAGTTGCTATGGAAATCGAACCAGATAACGCTAAATTCAAAAGCGTTTATGAAAAGGTTTGCCAAAAGATGAACCCACCTCAACAACAAAATACCCAACAAAGAACATATGAAAGCAATACCACAACACACCAAGAAGGACGTAGTTATGGTAGAAGAAACGATGCAGATGACAATGTTGGTGGAACAATTTGTAGTGTTTGTGCAACATTATGGTGTCTAGATTCATGCTGTGAATGTATGGGTGGAGACTTGATTAGATGTTGCTAATAAACAATGAAAAGAAGAGAGCCTAATAACAGAAAGAGATCTCAAAGATTATATGAAGTTGCCTTAGCAGGTATATCAACTGCTTTGGCATTTTTGTTATTAGCTATCTCTATGTTGGTTAGATATGGAAGTATAGGATTCTTCTTTGTTGCTGCACTTGCTATTTGTATGCCAATTAAAAAGAAGTACTATTTCGCACCTATTTCAGCATATATTGCATCATCACTTTTGTGCCTTGCAATGCCTTATGATATTATGTCTGTAATGGGATTTATATTCTACTTCGGACCTATAACCATTGTTGGGATAATACTATATGAAAAGAATATAAAGTGGTATATAATTTATCCTATAAAGCTCATATATATGGCTGGCAGTATTGCTTTCATGTACTATGTAGCAGGTACTATTATGATATCTCCAGACATTATTGGAGCCATTCCATTCTGGGCTGTAGAGCTAGCTGGAGTACCAATATTGCTAGCATTAGACATTGCTATGATATTCATATATAAGTTCCTTGCACCTAAGGTTTGCAGGGTTATTAGAGATAAAGATACTAAGACAATAGAGCAACCAATAGACGAAGAAAAAGATAGCGAAGAAAACCCTTTTGAGGAGGAATAATAGATGGTAGATTTAAAAGCCAAATTAAATGATGTTCCTGCAAAACCAGGGGTTTATATGATGTTAGATGAACAATCAAATGTCATTTATGTCGGTAAAGCTAAAGTTTTAGTTAACAGATTAAGACAATATTTTAACAACTCAAGTAAGCCAGAAAAGGTTATGGCAATGCTTGAACATGTTGTAGATTTTAGATACATAATTTGCCAAAGTGAAGTGGATGCACTAGTTGCTGAAAACAATCTAATTAAGCAATACAAACCACATTACAACATTCTCTTAAAGGATGACAAATCTTATCCATACATAAAAATCAATGTTAAGGAAAAGTATCCATCTATCACTTTCACAAGAACACTTAAAAATGACGGTGCTAAATATTTCGGACCTTATATGGTTAGTGTAAACATTAGAGATATCTTTGAACTTATCCATACTGCATTCAGAGTAAGAGATTGTTCTAGGTCTTTAGACAAGCCAACGAGGCCATGTTTAAATTACCATCTTGGAAAATGTCTTGCTCCATGTAAAGGTGATGTAAGCGAAGAAGAATATAAGGCAGAAGTTGATAAAGTAATCTCATTCTTGAAAGGCAATGACAAAGAAGTTGAGTCTTTATTGAAACAAAAGATGGAAGCATTTGCTAAAGATGAGAATTATGAAGTTGCAATGGTATATAGAGATAAGCTCAAGGTTTTAGAAAAGCTTATAAGAAAGCAAGTTAGTGCTATACCAAAGGACTACAACATAGATATATTTGCACAAGAATCCAACGGCATTATGACTTCGGTTAACCTTATGGTTATTAGAGGTGGCAAGTTTGTTGGTAGTGATAGTTTTATAACAGATGGAATTATAGACTCACTTTCACAATATGTTTATGCTTTCTATGAAAAGAACAAACCAATCTGTGATGAAGTAGTAATGAAAGATTGTGAAGACAAGGAAACATTATCCAGTTCTATCTCTAAACTCGCAGGAAGAAAGATAAATGTATCTATTCCAGAAAAAGGAATTAGAAAACAACTTCTAGACCTTGCCACATCTAATGCAAAAGAGGCATTAGATAAATATGGAGATGTTGAGGAAAGAAAGAAGATAAGAACAGTTGGCGCTGTACAACAATTACAAAACATTCTCAACCTTAATTACACTCCAAATAGAATCGAGTGTTATGATATCTCTCATATTTCTGGAACAGATATGGTTGCAAGTATGGTTGTTTTTGAATATGGCGAACCAAAGAAGAGTCATTATAGAAGATTTAGATTAAAGACAGTAGAAGGAAACAACGATTTTGCTTCTATGAAAGAGATATTAACTAGAAGATTTAAAAGAATGCTGGATCCAAAAGAAACAGATGAATCTTTCAAGACAACACCAGATTTAATTTTATTAGATGGTGGTCTCATGCAGTTAAAGTATGCACAGGAAGCTATGGAAGAAGTTGGTGCTAATATAGAAATGATTGGTCTAACTAAAAAGGACGAAGAAATATATATGCTTAATGATGTAGATCCTATAATGTTGCCACTAGATAATATTGCTCTCCAATTACTACAAAGACTTAGAGATGAGTCTCATAGATTTGCAATTAGTTACCATCGTTCTTTGCACAGTAAAAGGATGTCTGAGAGTGTATTTAAAGAAATTAAAGGTGTAGGAGATAAGACTGCGCAATTGTTATATAAAGAGTTTGGAAGCCTAGAAAACGTCAAGAATGCTAGCGAAGAAGACCTAATTAAGGCAGGCGTTGGCAAGAAAACAGCCAAAATAATTCTAGATTATTTATCCCAAAAATAACCCGTATAAATCCTTGTTTAGTTCTTGAATTATTACCACCTCTTGTGGTAATATATTTATTACATATTCGTGTACGTAAAGGGGTAGAAAAATGGAAATTTTTGGAGACTATCATATTCATACAACAGCTTCAGATGGAATGGCTTCATTGGTAGACCAAACTAAAATTGCAATCCAAGTTGGATTAAAAGAAATAGCAGTTACAGACCATTCATGGCACACTTTAGTATCTTCTATGTCACACCATAAATTTGCCACACAAATGGAAGCAATTGGTATGATGCACCAAGCAAATGATTTAGATATTAAGATATATCATGGAATTGAGGGCAATCTTCTAAATAGAAATGGAGATATGGATATTCCAGATGATATTATGCCACACTTAGATGTGCTTGCTTGTGGTTTCCATAGATATTTAGAAGCAGTTTGTTGGGATAAGAATATGAAGTACCTTTTAGTAAACGGATTCTGTGGAAAGAAGGCAAGAGAGAAAATGATAGCAACTAATACTTGGGCATATTTATCCGCAATGGAAAGATATCCAATAGACATATTAGTACATCTTCAACATAGAGCTCTTGTAGATATCAAAGCAATTTGTGAAAAGGCAAAAGAAAAAGATATCTATATTGAACTAAACGAAAAACACATAAAAGATATTGAACCTTGTATCGGAGACATTATTGAATCTGGAGTAAAACTCATAGTTGGTAGTGATGCTCATACAAAGAAAGCAGTTGGCAAGTTTGACAACACCATCGCTTTAATAGAAAAGTATAACATTCCAACAGACAGAATTGCTGGAATAGGATGCGAACCAAAATTTAAAGACAAATCCAATTATAAAGTAGAAGAATAACAACATGTCGAAGTCAGAATTTTTTGAGGTAGTTTTAAAAGAAATATTAGCAACTTCTTTTGCAACACAAGAGGAGAGATTTTCATATTTGTCTGCAATAGGCAAAGTTTCTGGATCTTTGGAGTATACCGAAGGTAGAATGAACTTTGTATTTAGTGTAGATAATAGCGATATCGCACTTAACATAATGAATACACTTAAAATAGACTTCCCAACAGAGTTTGAATTACTTCTTCCAAAGACAAAGAACAATAAAGGCTCTGGCAGTAAATTCTGTACGGTATCTGTTCCTAAGATGTTCACATTAGAAGTATTGGAAGATTTGGGCATAATGTTGTTTAAGGATGGAGTCCCACAAGCAATAGTTAATACTGTCCCATCTCTTGCATATAAAGACCAAAAGAATGCTAAGGCATATTTAATGGGATTATTTGTTGCAGGTGGTAGTATTTTTGTGCCATCTTTAGAATCTTCGGATGTAAAGAAAGATGGATATCATTTTGAGTTCTCAGTTAATTCGGAAGATTATGCAGACTCCATTATGGCCCTTCTTAAAATGTTTGGAATTAACGCAAAGAAGAGTGAAAGAAGCCAAAACTTCTTAATTTATCTAAAAGATAAAGATGAGATTCTTTCTATATTAGGAATAATGGGAATTGTAGAAGGTGTGGCACAATTAAAATCAATAATAAACGAAAGGCAAACGGCAAATATAATAAATCGTACATCAATTTGTGAGGCTGCAAACTTAGACAAAACATTTGTTGCTTCTTCCAAGCATTTAGTTGCAATTGGAATTATAGAAGAAACAGTTGGTCTTGAAACATTGTCTAAAGAGTTGTATGAAACAGCCCAAGCAAGAATGTCTGCCCAAACCGCATCTTTAAGTGAACTTGCAGAAATGTTGGGTGTTAGTAAGAGTTGCTTAAATCATAGATTGAGAAAGATTTTAGAGATTGCTGGCGAATTGGGAAATATAGAGTAATAGGGGAAAGAAGATGGGAGATTTTGTACACTTACATTTACACACAGAGTATTCGCTACTAGATGGATGCGTAAGATTAACAACAGGAGCAAAGCATGACGTTCATCCTTTAGCAGATGCACTTAAGGCTAGAAATATGAAAGCAGTTGCCATAACGGATCATGGCAATATGTATGGTGTGTATGCATTTGTAGATTCCCTCAAAGGAACAGGTATTAAACCAATTATTGGTGAAGAGTTCTATACCTGTGATGATATGTACCAAAAGTCTGCAGATATAAGATTTCAACGTTGGCATTTAATACTTCTTGCAAAGAACGAAGAAGGATATCATAATCTCGTAAAATTAAGCTCGGCTTCATTCGTGGATGGATTCTATGATAAACCAAGAATAGACTTAAAGATACTAAAAGAGCATGCTAAAGGTCTGATTTGTTTATCTGCGTGTATTGCAGGTGCTATCCCACAATTGCTTCTAAACAACAAATATGAGGATGCAAAAAACTATGCAATTCAACTTCGTGACATGTTTGAACCTGGAGACTTTTATATTGAACTTCAGGACCACGGAATAGATGAAGAAAGGAAAGTTAGAAACGATTTAGTACGTATTGCTAAAGAGATTGGTGTTAAGGTAGTTGCAACCAATGATGTACACTATATCGAAAAAGAAGATGCAGATGTCCAAGATGATATGATGTGTGTACAGCTTGGTATTACAAAAGATACACCAAACCCAATCCGTTTTGAAAAGCAAGAATTCTATCTTAAAACAGCAGAGGAAATGGAGGAGTTGTTTGGATGGTGTCCAGAGGCTCTTGCATCTACTGTCGAAATAGCAGATAAATGTACATTTGAATTCCAATTAAGAGCAAAGGAAAACCTTATCCCACCTTATACAAGTGATGATATGGGAAACAGAACCGCAGAGCAATATTTAAGAGATCTTTGCTGGGAAGGAATTCATAAGAGATATGATGTAATTACAGATGAGATTAGGGAAAGAGTAGAGCATGAACTTGCAACAATTATTGATATGGGTTATGCAACATACTTCCTAATTGTTTGGGACTACGTAAATGCTTCCAAGAAGATGGGTATTCCTGTTGGACCAGGTAGAGGTTCTGGTGTTGGCTCAATAGTTGCTTATGCAATTGGTATTACAGATGTAGAGCCATTAAGATTTAATTTGATTTTTGAAAGATTCTTAGCAAGAGAAAGAGTTTCCATGCCAGACTTTGATATAGACTTCTGTTATGTAAGAAGAGGCGAGGTTATAGACTATGTAACAAAGAAGTATGGCAGAGATAGAGTTAGCCAAATCATTGCATATGGAACAATGAAGGCAAAGCAAGCTGTTAAGGATATTGCGAGAATTTATAACATATCATATGAGAAATCTAATAACTGGGCAAAAACTATATCTAAAGATCCAGGTGCAACATTAAAAGGATGCTTGGATGAAAAGAGTAAATGTTTCTCACCAGAATTTAAGAAATTATATGATTCAGATCCAGAAGCAAAGAAGATAGTCGACAAGGCAATGAAGATTGAAGGATTGCCAAGACAAACCGGTATGCATGCGGCAGGTGTTGTTATTTGTTCTCAGCCAGTTACAGACTATGTTCCTCTTTCTAGAAATCACGAATTTATCGTTACACAATTTGATAAGACACAGGTTGAGCCACTTGGTATGTTAAAGATGGACTTCCTAGGTTTAAAGACATTGACCGATGTTAAGGAAGCACAAAAATATATTCTTGAAGATAAGGGTGTAGATGTAACTTTTGAAAAAGATACCTATGATGATCCAAAAGTATATGAATTAATTTCATCTGGAGACTGTGTTGCTGTATTCCAGTTAGAATCTGGCGGCATGTGTGACTTCATGTCCAGATTAAAGCCAACCACTTTAGAAGACGTTATCGCTGGTATCTCAATTTATAGACCAGGTCCAATGCAATTCATGAACCAATTCATTGCGGGTAAGAGAAATCCAGAAAGCGTTACATATTTGCATGAAAAACTAAAACCAATTTTGGAAGTTACATATGGATGTATCGTATACCAAGAACAAGTTATGCAAATAGCTAGAGAAGTTGCAGGATATAGTTATGGTGGTGCAGATATTCTTAGACGTGCTATTTCAAAGAAGAAAGGAGATGTTCTTATTAGAAATAAATCCGTCTTTGCAAATGGTGGTGTTGTTGAAGGAGATAAGACCAATACACCAGTTCCTGGAGCTATTGCAAATGGCGTTCCTTCAGAGGTTGTGGACAAGCTATTTGACCAATTAATAGACTTCGCAGAGTATTGCTTCAATAAGTCTCATGCTACCGCATACGCAGTTTTAACATATCAAACTGCATACTTAAAGTGCTATTATCCGATACATTTCCTTACAGCCATCATTAACAACAGAATAGGAGATGCCAAGGAACAATCCCACTATATCAACTACATGAGAAAGATTGGAATCAACATATTAAAGCCAGATATTAACAAGTCCAAAAAGAACTTCTCAATAGATGGAGATAATGTTCGTTTCGGTCTTATGGGAATAAAGAATGTTGGTGAAGCTGCTATTGAATCAGTACTTGCAGAAAGAGTTAATGGTGGTCCATATAAGGATATAAGAGATTTCTTCAAGAGATGTGGAGCAAACTTAAATTCACGTATGATAGAGTCTATGATTCTTGGCGGTGCATTTGATTGCTTTGGTAAGAATAGAGCAACATTAATGGCTTCATATAAACAAATTATGGCTCTTGCTCTAAAAGAACAACAAAGCGAAGCAGAAGGACAAATCTCACTCTTTGAAATGGATGCTATTGGAGAGCAACCAATACATTATATTGAAATGAAGGAATATGGAAAGGAACAATTACTTGCAGAAGAAAAGAACAACTTGGGCATGTATGTTTCCGGACATCCACTAGATGACTATGATACATCTATCTTTAACTTTGACCTCTCTCGTTTAATTATAGATAACAGCAATGTTGTTGGAGATGAATCAGAAGCAGGCCAAGAAGTAGAAATGGATATGGAATCAGATGATGAAGAAACATCTGGAGTAACCTTGGATAAGTCTTGGGATAAGAAAGAAGTAAGATTTGGATGTATTGTTTCTAATTGGGAAAAGAAAAAGAATAAAAACAACCAGGTATTTACTGTTGGCGAGATAGAGGATAAGGGTGGCACAATCCAGTTCACGGTATTCTCCAAGTTGTATGAGCAATTATTGCCAGTTCTTTCCTCAGAAAGACCTATTATTGTAGAAGGCAGACTAGATTTAAGTGGTGCTGAAGCAAAGATGGTAGTGGATGATATGAAGATTTGGCAAAAAGATGGAGACAATGAAGGAGATTCAGAAGAACAACCTTCCAAGTTAATGCTTGTATTAATAGAAAGTTCCGAAGAACAGGCTCTTCTAAAGAGTATTGCAGCAATGTTCCCTGGCAATGACATCTTAAGATTACAAATAGGTACAGATCCTCAAACTAGAAAGTTCAGAGTATTTAATAATGGTGTAAGGGTTTGTAACGAAATGATAGAACAAGTTGCTAATGTTGTAGGCAAAGGCAAAATAAAAGTAAAGGACTTAAATCAATAATGGTTGCAAATCAAAAGGCAGGTGTTATATCTAATGTAAGAAAAACAAAATGGGCAAATGTTGTCTATTGGATGGTTTTCTACACCTATACTTTTATGGTTGCTACTAAATATTTTATTTATGAAGATGGAATTTTAAGTTTTGACTTCTCCATGGCAACTCTATATCAACATATAGCTTTGCTAGGAAGTATTATAGTTGGATTCATATTCATCAGAAGACAAAGCCTAAGAATACCAAAGAGAATCTTATGTATATTAGCAGTTTTAATGCTAATGTTTGGTGCAATTTTTGCAGAGGCAAGGTCTAACCTTATTTACTTAATATTCCTATCCATATTACTTGGACAACTTGCAGACTGTTCACTCTTAACATATATCTATGAAATGAATAACTCCGAAAGATTATTTGGTATAGTTTCTTGCCACCTTTTAGTTGCAGGAGTTTCTGTATATAGTGTCTTCTTTAACCGTACCACAGCAGAGTTCTGGTGGTTAATATTCTCACTCTCATTAGTTGCCTGTGTAATGTGCTTCTTTGAGAAGAAAGATACGGAGTGGAAGATTAGTGTTACAGAGGTGTTCCAAAACAAATTATATGTACCTTTAATTCTTGCTTGTATAGGTGGGTTGGTGGCAGTTTGTAGTTCTATGATCATTATGGAAGAACTCGCTCCAACGGTGCCAAATTCTAGATTCTTATTCTATGGTGGTGCAGCAGTTGGTGCTATTATTTATTACATTATTTATAGGTTCTCACCAAAGCCGGCAACAGTATCTTTGGTTACAAGTTTTGCATTCGCAGTGGGAGCAATTTTCTGTTATGTATTAAAGATAATGCAACATGCTCCTTTAATGGCTGCATTCTTTGCCGGAGCAACATTTAATATGTGTATGATGAATCTTTATTACATTCTATGTAATATCATTAGAAAGTTTAGAGATTCCCATATGTTAAAGACTGCACCAATAGTTTCTAACTTCGCAGGAATGTGTATTGCTGTTATTTCAACAATGGTTTTCTTCTATGCAGATGAAAAACTTATCGAAATTGGTATGTTTATTTGTCTTGTTGGCAATGTAATCATTCTTGCAACAGCAGGACTATGGGATAAAGGAATTTCAACAACAGCAAAACAAGAAGAATATATGCACTTTGATACCTCAATAACAAAAGAACAAGCATATGAGAGTGTAGGACTCACAGACAAAGAGATTGAGGTTGCAGAATTATTGCTTGAAGGATGCAAACTGATAGAAATTGCGAACAAGTTATGTATTAGTGAAAACACGGCCAAAACCCATCGTACTGCCATATATAAGAAAATGCAGGTATCTTCTAGAGACGAGTTGGTAGACAAATTAAAGAACACAGTTAGAGAGGACTAAATTTTTCATTTTTTTTCAAAAAAATTAAAAATCACCCTATAATCACCCTACATATTTACAATAGTTGTTCTTATAATGAGAATAAGATTTTATATCTTATAACTTTTTAAGGAGACAACATGGAAAAGATTATTTCAATTTTACGCAAACCAGCAAAATGGATAGTAGTCGGCTCAGTAGGAGCATATGCATTGCTAGAAATATTGTATGCAATTGGCAGAATGGCTAATGGTGGTGGCGAAGCAGTTGTTGGAGGATTATTCTTCCTCATTTGTTTCGGTGGTCTTGCAGCAGCACTCTTATATTCAATTCTCACGAACAAAGAAAAGGCAGCAAGATATATTGGGTGTATGTTATTTGCATTCTTGGCAATTAGACTAGTATACAATTTGCTAAGTGGAGATAACTTTGGTACAGACATTTCCTTAGCATCATATTCATTTGATTTCATCGCTAGAATCAGTGCTATGGCAATACTTGCAATTGTTATTCTCAAACTCTTTATGGAAAAACTTGAAGGCAATAAGGTTATAGACATAGTTGTTTATGCTTGTCTTGCATCATTTATTTTCTTCTCATTCCTTGCAAGAATATTAGAAATCGCTGCTTATGCAGATTTTGAACACCAATATGAATATTATCAAATGCCTTGGTATCTCTATGTAGATATCATTGCAGAATTACTAATACTTCCTGGATATTTGTTTGGTTACATTCTTTTATTCACAAAGGATCAACCAGTAGAAGTAAAAGCAGAGGAAGAACCTGCAGAGTCTAAAGAAGAAGTTCCAGCAGAAGAGGAAGAAACAAAAGAAGATATCGAACCAGCTGAAGAAGTAGAAGCAGAGGCTGAAGATATAGAAGAAACTGACGGAAAGGATTAAAAGGAGAAAACCGATTATGAAGAGAAAGTTAAGTCTTTTGGCTATCGTAGTTGCTCTTATTCTTGTGTTAACAATGATATTTGTAGCATGTAATAAGAAAGATGACGATGCCGACACAAGTGGTGGTTCAAACATAACCGCAGATTACAATTATCAACAAATTGCAAGCAAGGTAACTGAGCTTGCAAATGCAAATGGTTTATTTGTCAAGTTACACATTTCATCAACAAACAATGGTCAAACAGATACATATGACGTTGCATTAGGTGTACATGGACAAGTTTATTACGTTCTTAGTTATGGTAATGAAATTTATTTAGATTTAACAAGTGACCAATATTATGATGTATATACTCCATATAATGGAACTTGGAGAAAGGTTAGAACAAACTATTCTGAACAAGTTACAAAAGAGAGTTTAGTTACAACATATAGTGCTATGATATATGGTTACTTTGGAATGTATCAATACTTAACAAGTTATGAAGGTGTAAAGACTACTGCAACTGTTGCAGGACGTTCTTGTGATAAGTATACATTCACACAAACTGCATATGGTGCAACAGCATCTTCAGAGGTATGTATTGATAAAGCAACAGGTATTTGCTTGAAGTGGGCTGCAGCTGGCTCATATCAAGGCGATTCTGGTGCTGTAACATTTGAATGTACACAATTCGATACCAGTTACACAGCAACATTACCACAAGATGGTCAAGCAGTCACACCAAGTGGTGGCGGACAACAAGGTGGCTCTGGTGAAGGTGGTCAACAAGGTGGATCCGGAGAAGGTGGTCAACAAGGTGGATCCGGAGAAGGTGGTCAACAAGGCGGCTCTGGTGAACAAGGCGGAGAAGGAGAAACAAGTGTATTTGCTGGCAAAAAACTTGATGTAACTAATACACAAGTTTCATATAGTAGCCCAATCTTAATGAGTGGCGGATATATTCAACTCTATACCAATAATAATTGGGAATTCATTAGCAATGACCTCTGTTTACTTGGTACTTGGATGGCAATTAACAATACAGCATATTTAAATCCAGTAAAAATGTATGTTGATGGCGCTTATGATTATGATACAGCTTCATCTATGGATGAACTTGAATTGGTATATGATGTAGATGATAATGAGTATACTACTTCATTTGAAACTACAGTGAGATCATCGACTCTTACTGCAAGTTTGGTATTGGAAAATGTAGGCAATGTTAGTGCACATGATGATACCGTTTGCCCACTTGATCCAAATGGATATGAATTTGATGGCTATTATCATCAAATAACGCCAGTTATTTGGGATGGCATTTTCAATGGCGAATACTTATTTGAAGATATCGGCAACTTTACAGTAAACTATACAATTGATAGTACATTAGACTATTTAGATGCAGAACATACATTCTTAGTTTATTTCGGAGGGGATTTCTTTAAATGTGATGATGTTATGATTTATGCAAGAGACACATATGTAAAAGATGAAAACGGTCAATATAGTTTCTATATTTATTATCCAAATGGAAGTGGCGGATGGACTTATCAAGGGAAAGGAGATTTTGATCTAACTGATTGGTGGGATCAATATACAGGAACAATCCCTGCAGATTTCATGAAAGCAAGTTATAATTCTGTCGGTCATTATTACTATATTAACTCATTTAGATATACACCACCTGGTGAATCACAACGTTCTATTACAAACTTCAAAGTATGGTTTAGTTACGGATTACTCCAAAAAATCCAATTCACATACAATGGTGAAGATTATGAGTATATCTATTCAGCATATGATGAAACAACAGGCCCTAACCCAACTTTATAATTAGTAATTTATATTAAAATTACAAATAATTAACAATAAAGGACTATCATCTAATATTGGTGGTGGTCCTTTAAAATAAGTAGTATTTATTTGTTGACCACTTTTATAACTTAATGTTATAATACGGGCGACTAAGCGTATTATATATACGCAATAATAAAACAAGACTTATTTGGAGGACAACAAAATGGCAGACAAGAAATTAGCTATCTTAACATCTGGTGGAGATGCACCAGGAATGAATGCATGTATCCGTGCTTGCGTTAGATACGCTCTCACAAAAGGATATGAAGTTTATGGCGTAGGTCGTGGTTACGTTGGTCTTTTAGAAGATGACATCTTCCCAATGGATCATGCTTCTGTTACAAATATCGTTCAACTCGGTGGTACAATTATTCGTACAGGAAGAAGCAAGGAATTCGCTTGCGTAGAAGGAACAGGTAAAGCTCTTGAAAACCTCAAGAAACGTGGTATCAATAACTTAATCGTTATCGGTGGAGACGGTTCTTTCCATGGCGTACAAAGAATGTATGATGTATTTGGATTCAACGCAGTTGGTATTCCAGGAACAATCGACAACGATATGGGTTATACAGACTATACAATCGGTTTTGACACAGCTTGTAACACAGTTTTAAGTGCAATACTTTCATTAAGAGATACAATTGCATCTCATGATCGTATTATGGTCTTAGAAGTTATGGGACGTAACTGTGGAGATATCGCTCTTTGGTCAGGCCTTGCTGGTGGTGCACAAACAATCGTTTGCCCAGAAGAAACATCAGACGTAAACAAACTCGCAGACGAAGTTAACAACATAATCGTTTCTAGACATAGAGAATCAGCATTAGTAGTTGTTGCAGAAGGATGCAAGGAAATCGAAGAACCTTTAATGAAGAGATTAAGAGAAGTTACAGGAAGAACAGTTAACTTTGTTAACTTAAGTTATGTACAACGTGGTGGTAGCCCAACAATGTTAGATAGAGTTCTTGCTGCTCGTTTTGCAATTCATGCTGTAGACCTTATCGAAGAAGGCAAAGGCGGAAGAGCAGTTGGTATTGATGGTAGAAAGATTATCGATGTGCCTATCGCAGATTCACTTTATGGTGAAGATAAAGAATTCAATCATCAACTTTATTCAATCGCAAATATCATCTCCAAATAATAGAATATTAACAAATAAATATAAATATGTTATACTTAATGCAGGTTTAATAGACCTGCATTAATTTTATGTTAGGAAGGGAATTATGGCTTATTCAAAGTTTGACAAACAAGAAGAAAAGTTAAACAAAAATCGTGAAAAACATCCAGACCAAAAGCATCAAGAAAAATACAACAAAGAACAGCAAAAGATAGACGAAGAAAGATGCAAATGGCTTGTTAAGGAGGAAAGAAGCGAACAGCATATTGCAAAGAGAGATCCTTTAATGGCACATATTTTTGATGTCGTGGAAGAAAGCCGTGCAAGACCAAATGGGAAATCTCCTTTTGTGGATGAAATTAAGGTTATAAAAGATGTCCCATATAAGACAGTAAATGGTGAGACATTGGTTTTAGATATTTATCTTCCATCTAGACCAGTTGCAGAAAAGAGTCCTGCAATATTAGATATTCCTGGTGGTGGTTGGATGATACACAATAGAAATAGAAGAGATGGGTATGCTAGATTATATGCTGTAATGGGTGCTGTGGTTTTCGTTATAGACCATAGACTTTCCCCTAAAATTGTGTTCCCAGAAAATTTAGAAGACTGTATAGATGCATTTAATTTCATAGTAGATAATGCAGAGAAGTATAATGTTAATAAAGATTTAATCACCGTCACTGGAGATAGTAGTGGTGGTCATTTAACAGCATGTTTAAGTTGTGCTGCAACAGATGAGATATATAGATTAAAACTCAACCTTCCAGAGTTAAAAGCAAAACCTAAATATAATATATTTATTTCCGGTGCATTTAGTACTGAAATTATGTATAGAATTCCATGTACAAATCTTTTAATGGTTAGATACATTAACAGAAAGAGTACAAGAAAGAAGAGTAGAGAATGGGACTATTACAAAGAATTGACACCATATAATTATCTTAATAAGGACTTCCCAGAATCATATAACAATGGTGGCGTTGGAGATCTATTATGCCTTGGCGAAGCAAAGCGTATGGCAGGAAAGCTAGATGCTGTTGGCGTTAAGAATGAATTTAATGTTGGAAAAGTGTGGTGGAATAGTGGACACTGTTATGTTCTACGTACACCATTTAAACCAGCAAGAGAAGATACAAAGAAATATCTTAAGTGGTATATGGAACGCATGAAGGATAACGGCTTAGATATGAGTGCAAATTATGCAAGAATAGAGAAGTTCTTAGACAATTACAAAGCAGCATTAAAAGGAGACATAGAGTGTTAGAAAGACATCGTGGTGGCGAAGAATATATTGCTGAAGTTGTAGACTTTGGAATGAATGGAGAAGGGATAATAAAACTAGATAATTATCCTGTATTTGTTAACAATGCCATAAAAGGAGAAAAGGTTAAGATTAGATTAACATATACCAAAAAAGATTACGCCTTTGGAGAATTGTTGGAAATAATAGAACCATCTCCAGATAGAGTTAAACCAATTTGTCCATACTATGCCAAATGCGGTGGCTGTGATATGCAACACATCTCGTATGAAAGACAACTTGAAATAAAAAGATTACACATAGAAAGGACACTAAAGAAGAATGCAGGGATTGAGATAGAGGTCCTAACACCAATATCTAAAAACCAATGGAAATATAGAAACAAACTTGCCCTTCCATTTGGAAGGAGGGGAGATAGAGTAGTTTTAGGTTTCTATGAAAAGCAAACACATAAAGTTGTTCCTATGAAATTCTGTCCACTTCACGAGGATTGGGCTTCTAACGTTATTAGAATAATAACGGAGTGGGCAAACGAGAATAATGTCAGCGCATATGATGAACTTGCTTTAGATGGCTTTTTAAGGCATTTAGTTGTACGTAAACTAGATAGACTTGAGATAGTTATTGTTGGAAACGGAGATGAACTTTTAAATAGAGCGGAGCTTATTTTAAAACTAAAACAAGAGCTAGGAGATTATGCATTATATTTCTCACCAAACAAGGCAAGGGGAAATGTGATATTGGGAGATACTGTTGAATTTATTTCGGGGAATCAATCTGCACAAGATATATTAGGATTAAAGGTTAAACTCTCGCCATTATCTTTCTTGCAAGTAAACTTAGATGTAATGAAGGCATTATATGATGATGTTGCAAGACAATTAGATGGATATGATGGAGATATTATAGAACTATTTTCTGGTGTGGGGATATTGACATCTTCATTGGCAAAGCGTATGCCTAGGTCTACATTCAAGGCCGTTGAGATAGCTTCAGAGGCAGTAGAAGACGCAAAAGTAATTGCCAAGAATGCAGGATTGAGAGACAGAATAGAATTCATTTGCGAGGATGCTGGCAAGTATATGGAAGAGCTTTCAGACAGTCAAAAGAAGAAGGTTTTAATCGTAGATCCACCTAGAAAGGGGATTGACTCAAATGTCATAGAAAAGGCTTTATTAGCACGTTTCGATAAGATAATCTACGTGTCTTGCAATCCAGCAACACTAGGAAGAGATTTAAAAGCATTGCAAGATATATATAAAATTGAATACATACAACCATATGATATGTTCCCACAGACAATGCATGTGGAAACATTGGTAGTACTTACAAAGAGATAAAAAGGAGATAACAAGTGATAGAACTTAAACCTATAACTGAGGATAATTTCATCGATGCATTTAACCTTAAACTGGCACCCGGACAAGATAAATTTGTATCTCATCCAATAAGAAGTCTAGCTCAGGCATATGTTTATAGAAATCAATGTTGTCCATTTGGAATTTATGTGGGTAGCAAAATGGTAGGATATGTTATGGTAATTTATGATTACGATATCCCTGAATATGATATTTGGCATATGATGATTGATGAGACCATGCAAGGACGCGGATATGGCGGTGAAGCCTTGAAAAGTGTTATTAATTATATCAAGACCAAACCATTCGGAGACTCGAATAGGGTTGCATTAACTTGCAACAAAGATAATATAGAAGCTCTAAGATTATATGAAAAAAATGGTTTTGTAAGAACCGGAGTAGAAGACGATGATGAAATTGAACTAGTTCTAATGATAAACCAAAAACAAAAAGGATGACAACATGAAATACAATAAGGAAATTGTTTTAAAAAATGGAAAAAGTGCCTTACTTAGAAATGCAGACGCATTAGATGGTAAAATAGTACTTGATATTTTTAACAAATGTCACATGGAAACAGATTTTTTATTATCATATGCCGATGAACATACTTTTAACGAAGAAATGGAATCTGCATATTTAGAAGAAAAAACGAATAGTCCAAATGAAATAGAAATAATTGCGTTGATTGATGGACAAATTGTTGGGACTGCTGGTATTGAATCCATCGGAAAGAAGAATAAAGTAAAGCATCGTGCAGATTTTGGTATTAGTATCATCAAAGATTGTTGGGGATTAGGAATAGGATCTGCACTAACATCAGCATGCATTGAATGCGCAAAAAAGGCAGGATATATTCAATTGGAGTTGACAGTTGTGTCAGATAATACAAGTGCAATTGCTTTGTACAAGAAGTATGGATTTAATGAATATGGAAGAAATCCAAAAGGATTCCGTAAGAAGAACGGAGATTATCAAGAATTAGTTTATATGCTTTTAGAGTTATAAGGGTAAAAGATATTTTTTAATAATAAAAAAATGGCAAGTTCAAAAGATTATAAAGACTTTATATTAGAACAATTAAATTCGTTGGGCGATATATCATGTAAACCCATGATGGGAGAATATCTTTTATATTATAAAGGAGTTCTCTTTGGTGGCATTTATGATGATAGACTCCTAGTAAAAAGAGTTGAGAATAATAAACAATATAATATGGAAGAATCAATACCATATGAAGGTGCAAAACCAATGTATTTGGTAGATGCAGAAGATTCTGAAACATTAAACAAAATTATAATCGATACATATAAGGGATTAATAAAATAGGAGGAATGCTATGAAAACTACAAGAAAAGTTTTAGCATTAACCATTGTGTTAGTCGTCATTATTACTTCAGTATTATGTTTAACTGCATGTAATAAGAAAAAAGATTGCGATTGCAAACCTGATTTTGAATTATGGAATGATTGCGTTGCATTAAATGGGTTAAAGGATTATGTAAGTAAGACAACAAATCCTAATTCACAAGATTTTATTCCTGTTGAAGATAGAATAGCTGTATTTGATATGGATGGTACATTGTGCGGAGAATTGTTTCCAGAATATTTAGAGTATTTATTACTTGAATATCGTTGCTTAGATGATCCTAATTACAATGCAAGCGATGAACTAAAAGCTGTTGCACAACAAATCAGGGACTCTGGCGTAGAATATAAGACCCCAGCAGTAGACCATTTTGATGTTATTCATGGCGAAGCACAAGCAAAAGCATTTGCTGGATTAACTGTAAAAGAATTTAAGGATTATGTTAAAACATTCTTAAATAGAGATGCAAAAGGATTTACTGGACTTAAATATTCTAATTCCATATATAAGCCAATGATAGAAGTAGTTGCATACCTACAAAAGAATGGATTTACTACATACGTTGTAAGCGGTTCAGATAGAATCCTTTGTAGAGTTGTTGCTTGTGAACAATTAAATATTCCAGAAAATCAAATTATAGGAATGGATGTAACTATGGTTGCATCTAATCAAGGGGATAAGGATAGCCTTGATTATCAATTCAATGCAGATGGAGAAGATAAACTTGTAAGAGGAGACGAACTCTGGCTTAAGAACCTTAAGATGAACAAGGTATTCAATATTGCACAAGAGATAGGCAAACAACCTGTTCTTTCTTTTGGTAATAGTTCTGGAGATGTAAGTATGCATGAATACACAATTTCTAACAACAAATATAAAGCAATGGCATTTATGCTTATTGCAGATGATACAGAAAGAGATCATGCAGATATGATAGAAACAAACAAGAGAAAAGCATCTTGGGAAGAACATGGATATACAATCATATCTATGAAAAATGATTTCAAGACCATTTATGGAGATGGAGTAATAAAGACAGCTTAGTATGGAAATATATCACGGCGACATAGTTTATTCTAAAGACATAAAGAATCTAGTCGAATATAAGGACAGCTATATAGTTGTCCAAGATGGAATAGTGGAAGGAATATATGAAACCCTTCCAGAGAGATACTCTAATGTAGAAATTATAGACTTTGGTGGAGATGTTATTATTCCTGCTTTCACTGATCTTCATACTCATGCACCACAATATCCTAATCGTGGGTTAGCGATGGATGAGGTGCTAGCGAACTGGCTAGATAAATACACATTCCCATTGGAAGAAAAGTTTAAAGATGAGACATATGCAAGGGATGTATATACTGCTTTTGTTGATGATATGATAGCCCATGGAACTATGCACGCAGTTGTTTTTGGGACTATCCATAATAAGGCAACGGATACCCTTATAGACCAATTAGAAAGGCATGGAATTATGTCTTATGTTGGCAAGGTTAATATGGATAAAAACAGTCCGAAATACCTTCTAGAAGACACACAAGAGTCCATAGATAAAACTGAGTTATTTTTGCAGAAACATATAGATAAAGTATATTCAAAACCAATTTTAACTCCTCGTTTTGCACCAACGTGTAGTTTTGAACTGTTGAAAGAATTGGGCAACTTGATGGCTAAATATAAGGTTGGTTTGCAGACTCATATAGTGGAATCTAAATGGGAGAAAGAAGAGGCAAAGAAGTGCTTTGATGGTTGCAGATGTGATATGCAAATTTATGAAGATGCTGGTCTATTAGAATATGGTCCGACTATAGCAGCACATTTTATTTATCCATCTCAAGAAGATATAGATATATTAAAGAAGCATAATGGAATTGCAGTCCAATGTGCAGATGCAACAACAAATGTTATTGCTGGTATTATGCCAACAGGTTTGCTTTTGGATAATGGAATCAATATTGGAATAGGTAGTGATATCTCAGCTGGGCAAAGCCTAGGTATATATATACAAATTGCAAGTGCAATAAGATTGTCTAAGATTAAATCTTTGTATGAAAAAGAAAATAGAGTCATATCATTTGCAGAAGCGTTCTATCTAGGAACTAAACAAGGTGGTTCTATATTTGGTAATGTAGGTAGTTTTGAGAAAGGTTATTACTTTGATGCTTTAGTCATTGGAGGATTGGAAGATAAATACCAAGAACTCAAACCAGTAGAAGTGGTTGAGAGATTCTGTTATGCAGGAGAAGTTAAAAACATTAAATATAAATTCTTAAGAGGCAAGGAGATCTAATAATGGTAATTAAAAAGTGTAATGATTCAATGGTACAACAAGTTGGGGCTTTCTATGATAAAATCGTTGTGTGGTTAGACTCTACCATTAATTATCCAAAGTGGAAGTACAAAGAATATCCAACTGAGACATCTGTAAAATTAAAAGTTGCAGAAGGTAGCCAATATATTTGTGAGGAAGATGGCAAAATAATAGGGGCCTTTGTTCTTAATACAGATCCACAGGGCAATTATGCAAAAGGGAAATGGTCTCAAGATGTTCCACTTGGAGAATATATGATACTTCATACCCTTGCTATAGATTATGATATCCAAAAGAAAGGACTTGGAACTCAGGTTGTTCAGTTCTGTATAAATAAAGCAAAGGAAGATGGGTATAAGGCATTAAGAGTAGATATAGTTCCAGGGAATATCCCAGCACAAAAACTTTATGAAAAGAATGGATTTAAGTATGTTGGAGATGAAGATTTAGATAGAGGCTTTGACGATATCCCATTGTTTAGTTTATTTGAACTAAATCTTTAGCATCTGACAGGTAAAATTGTAGAGGAGAAATGAACCAAATAAGAAGATATAATACATTTTCAAATTGGTGTAACGATACCTTTGGACATCCAATTCACAAGATATGTTTGGATGGAGGTTTTACTTGTCCTAATAGAGATGGAACAGTAGGTGTGGGTGGCTGTATATTCTGCGGTGAAAGAGGATCTGGAGAACATGTTAATGCAAAGCAAACCGTAACAGAACAAGCTATCGCTCAATTAAATCATTATTTAAGAAGAAAAGAGAAGGGAGGATTTGTTGCATACTTCCAAAATTTCTCTAACACATATGCACCTGTGCAAGAACTAAGAGAGATATATGATAAAGCATTAATAAGCAAAGAGATAGAAGCACTAGCTATTGCAACAAGACCAGATTGTATTAATGAAGAAATAGTATCTCTGTTAAAAGAATATAATAAAGATAGAAAAGTTTGGGTTGAATTAGGATTACAATCCTCCTCGGATGAAACAGCAATAAGAATCAATAGAGGTTATAAAACAGAGGTCTTTGAAAGGGCTGTAAGACTACTAAGAGATAATGGAATTGATGTTGTTGTACACATAATAATAGGGCTTCCAGGGGAGACGGATAGGGACTTTGTCAACACAATAGACTATCTAAATACACTCCCAATTAATGGAATAAAGATACATTCGTTATATGTTATGAAAAACACAAAACTCGAAGTTTATTATAACAATAATGAATACAAAACTATTGATTTTGCAAAATACATAGATTTAGTTTGTTATGCAATCTCGCATTTAAGAGAGGATATAGTAATACATAGATTGGTTGGCGAATGTATGGAATCATTACTTGTTGCTCCTAGGTGGGAAGAAGATAAGAATAGCATTTTACAAACAATTAGTGATAAACTAGAAAAAGAAGATATTAAGCAAGGAGATAAGAAATGGATTTTACATTAAACAGAATTATTGCAATCGCAATTTGGGCAGTTATGGCTTTCATGACATTAGTTGGAATAATTATTATGCGTGTAGATAAGACAAAGGCAGAAAAAGGTAAATGGAGAGTTCCTGAAGCTGGCTTATTTGCTGTCGCTATATTGCTACTGGCGGCTGGATTACACAGGAACATGTCTTGGGATGTACATTTTTAGACATAAAACAAAACACTGGTATTTCGCAGTATTCTTCCCAATATTTGCATTAATAGATATTGCTGGTGCTGTGCTTGTAGGAATTTATTTATTCTAATTATAAAACTTGCATTATAACAAACTTCAGGTAACTTGTTTCTTCATCTGCTAATAAAGATGGATGATCAGGTGCCTGAGTTTTTATTTCTAAGACTCTTATTCTTTTACCACTTTCTCTACTTGCATCTGTAAGCATTTGCATAAACATTTGCATTGTTACAAAATGGGAACATGAAGAGGAAACTAAGAAGCCACCTTTTTCTACAAGCTTCATTCCAAGAATATTGATATCTTTATATCCTTTTAAAGCATCCTTTACTTCATTAACGCTCTTGCAAAATGCAGGTGGATCTAGTATTACCATTCCATACTTAGTTCCTGTTTGTTTTTCATCTCGAAGAATTTTAAAAACATCTCCTTCAAGAGTTTCAACATTTTTATATCCATTGAGTTCAATATTTCTTTTTACTGTATTTAGTGCAGTCTCTGAAATATCTACAGCCTTTACACTTTTTGCTGTTAGTGCTGCATTCATTGAGAAACCACCGCTATTACAGAAGCAATCTAGTACACTTTTATCTTTAGCATATCTGCGAATTGCGTATCTGTTTTCTTTTTGATCTAAGAAATATCCTGTTTTTTGTCCATTCTTAACATCCACAGACATTTTAATGCCATTTTCTTTTATGATAATTTCATCTGGGACTTCTCCAGATAGTAATCCAGAGAATGGTTGTAATCCTTCTTTAGTTCTTACTTGGGCATCACTTCTTTCATAAATCCCTTTTGGATTAAAAAGTTTTACAAGGCAATCTACTATCATTTGTTTTCTTTGGTCTATACCAAGTGACATGCATTGTATTACAAAGTAATCTGCATATTTGTCTATAACTAATCCAGGGAGGTTGTCTGCTTCTGCGAATACGAGTCTATAATTGTTTTTGTATCCCAAACTTTCTCTTAAGTTTTTTGCTTCAGTCAATGCATTGAGATAATATTCTTCTGTATCTATGCTGTCATCTCTTATAAAAATACGAACAAGTATCTTGGAAAGGTGGTTAATATAACCTTTGCCTATATATCTTCCATCTTGTGCTTTAACAATCGCTAGAGAACCATTTCTATCTCTACCATCTATTCTTTGAACTTCATTAGCGTATACCCAAGGATGTCCAGCGAGTATTCGTTTTTCTTCTCCACGTTTAAGTATGACTTCGTATCCCATATTAACCTCAACATTTATTGCATAAATTATATACTTTTGAGCCATTTCTATGCAAGAAAGTTTTTATAAAGAGTAACAATGTTCAATTTGTGGTACATTACATTATTTATAATGTAAGAAAAAGATTAAAACAATTTGCAATTATCACGATATAGTGATATAATTTAATTGCAAAGAAGGAGTAAATATGCCAACAATAGCACGTTTTTCTGGAATTGCTATAAGGATGTATTTCTTGCCAAAGGAACATAATCCACCGCACGTTCATGTAGTGTATAATGAGGGGGATTTTTCAATCACAATTAAGGATTGTTCTATTATAGATGGTGAACAAAATCCTCCTGCAAAAATTCTTAATCAGGTAAAACAATGGATTGAAGATAATAGAACATTACTACAAGAAATGTGGGATACGCAAACAATACAGCCTATAGAACCAAAATAATAAAAAGAGGGTAGAAGGATGTTCCATAAAATCAAAAATGTATTTCCAATAGATGATTATAAATTATCTGTTCAATTTTCTATTGGAGTAACAAAAATTTATGATGTAAAGCCATTGTTTGAATGGAAAGACGTTTTTAATAATCTAAAGAATGATGATTTGTTTTCACAAGTCTTTGTGGATGTGGGAGGATGTGGAATCGTTTGGAATGATGATTTAGATCTTTCCTGTGAAGAACTTTGGGAAAATGGAATAGAAGTAAAGACACCTTTTGATGGCTTAATTTCTATGGCAGATGCAACAAATATTTGGGGATTAAATGAATCAACATTACGAAAGGCTATATCATATGGGAAACTTGTAAATGGTGTGGATGTATGTAAGTACGGAAAACAATGGGTAATATCTATGGATGCTATGAAGCGTGAATATGGTATACCCAAATAATAAATTCTCAAATTTTTCATTTTTGGATATTGAACTTAAAACCATTACAATGTTATAATTTTATTGTTATAAAATTTTGGGAGGGAAAATTATGGCAGATTTTTCAAAACTTATTGAAAACAAACAAGAAAGCGCACAATATATGATTGATGAAATCACTCATATTTGTAAAGACATGCCAAAACGTGCACCTGGTACAGAAGGTGAGAAGATGTCATGTGAATATATGGCAGGTGTCTTAAAGGATTGTGGATGTGAAACAGCAGAGGTTGAATCATTCAAAGAGAACCCAGGTTCATTCTATGGATGGATTTATATTACAGTATCTCTTGCTCTTGCATCTATCCTTTGTTGGTTCTTTATTCCAGTTCTATCTATCGTTATGATAGCAATTGGTTTAACAATTATGGTTCTTCAATTTGGAATTTATAAGAAAGCAATAGACTTTATGTTCCCAGAAAAAGAAGGACATAATGTTACAGCATTTAAGAAACCAACAGGTGAAGTCACAAGAAGAATTATTTTCAATGGACACCCAGATGCAGCATGGAACTGGCCAGTAAACCATAAATTCGGTGGTAAAGTTTATATTGCACACATTTTAACATCCGTTGTTGGCGCACTTTATTATTTAGTCATTGCAATTGTATTTGCAGCATTAAGAGGACAATACCAAGTTGGTGTTCCATATGTTGGTGGATTCTTCTGGGCAGGTATCGCAGGATTAATCTTTGTTCCAGGTTTAATTGGTATGTACTTCATGTGGGATGAAAGAACAGTTGTTGATGGTGCTAACGATAACCTTACAGGTTGCTATATGGGTATTGCAATCCTTAAAGCAATGAAAGAACAAGGTATTGAACTTGAGCATACAGAAATCGGTGTTGTTTTAACAGGATCAGAAGAAGCAGGTTTAAGAGGAGCAAAAGCATGGTGTGAAGCACACGCAGGTGAGTTCAAAGATGTACCAACATATATCTATTCTTATGATACAATCCATGATGGCAAATTCTTAATGGTTAACTACAGAGACTTAAACGGAACAGTTAAATCAGATAAAGCTGTTAGTGATTTATTCAAAGAAGCAGCAGATGACCTTAGCATCTATTGTGCAAGTGGTATGGTTCCTCCATTCGGTGGTGCAACAGATAATGCTGCATTCTCACAAGCAGGATTCCGTTCAACTGGTATTACAGCTCTTAACCATGAATTGGAAGATTACTATCATACACTTCGTGATACATATGATAACCTTGGTAAAGACTGTTTAGCAGACTGTTATGCAGTATCTGTTAAAGTACTTGAAAAATTCGACCAAATGGACGAAGTAAAATAATTTAAAAATTATTTAAGAATTGGGGCTGAGTGAAAACTTGGCCTCTTTTTTGTTTGACCGACCTAACTATAATAAGTATAATCACTATACTAAATTATAAAGGTGAACAAATGAAGAAACTTACAAAATTAGAAAATACGAAGATTGAGTGGATTAGACTTTGGATACTCGCCGCACTTGCTTTTGTAGTGGTTCCACTTATTTCTGCACTTTTTGCAAGTAGTGATACTGAAAGCCCAATATATACATCTATTTCAAGATTGGGTTGGTTAACAGGACATAAGACATTTATGTATATTTGGGGTGCTGTTATATTTGTCCCAATGGGATATACAATGTGGTATGCTATGAAATATGCAGACTTTCATCCTGTACTTAGACAATTATTCAAATGGTTCACAATTGTATTCTTAGTTATTATTTTTGTTGGAGCATTAATCCCAGCACATGATCCAGGTCCGGACCTTTCTAACCCATTGCCAAGAGGTCCAATGGCTCTTGCTCATGACCATATGAGTAGAATCGGTATGTTTGGAGTACTTGGTGTAGAAATGGCATATTGTATAGTCGCCTTTATTTATAAGAAATGGGAACATGCAACACTTATGTCATTATTAGTAGCTTTCTTAATTGGTTCTGGCGTTTACTGCTTCATAGAAGTAAAAGATGCAACAACTTATTGTGGAGTTTCAGCAGCAACACAAATTTATGCATTTTGTGTAATGTTCATAGTAATATTCGTAATCTATTATTACTATGCTAGAAAACAAATAAATGTTTGGAAAGCTGCTAAAGCAGAGGCTGTAGAAACAACAAGTGAAGAGAATAAAAAAATAGAGGAATAATTAGTGGAAAAAGAGCAAGAATTAACCACAACAAAGACCAGAGAAGAATTGATACAAGAATATGCTCAATATGGTCTAAAATATTATACTCCAAAGGAAGAGAATCTTAACTCAAAGACTCATTTCTTTGGGGCTTTTTTAGCGGTTGTTGGTTTAATTATTCTATTGTTCTCCACAAATACTGCAAGAGGAATTGCAACGGCAGTTGTATCCTTCTTTGGAGCATTTTTAGTATACTTCACATCTGGATTATATCATTCATTTAAAAAGATAAATGTAAAAACAAAATGGAGAAGAGTAGACCATGCAAATGTTTCTATGGTTGTTCTTTCTTGTGCTATAGCAATGCTTCTTAATCTTAGGGAACATGTATATAATTATGTAGCTCTTGGAATAGTTGGATTTTTAATAGTTGCTAACTACATTTGTTGCATAGTAATTGGTGAGGAATATTTCAAGATAGAGAATATCGTAGAACTAGTTATTGCAGGATTATTTGTTGCAGCATATTTTGTAAATAGAACTATGATGACAGTTGCTGTAAAAGCCTTGTATGCTAGTGGTGGTTTTACTTGTTTGCTTGGTTTTATTTTCTACGGAAGAAAGAGAATGTATATGCACACAGTATTCCATGTTTTAATGGTTGCTGGTACTGTGCTTTGTTGGTTTGCAACATACTTTGTCCTTACAAATAATGCATATTTCTTATTCCCAGCAGATAGTGAATTCTGGGAAGAAATCTTGGATGCTTTAAAGGATAGTGCGATCATATTTGCTATTGCATTCGCAGTAAACCTTATAATACCTTTTATAGAACCAAAGATAACACATTCTATGCACAAGTTTGACAAATGGACTCCGTTAATTGGTGTGTCATTTGGATTGATTCCACAATGTGGTTTTAGTGTTGTTGCAACAGATTTGTACCAAAAGAAACATATAACAGTTGGTGCTTTAATTGGTATTTATATCGCAACATCAGATGAGGCTCTTCCAATATTTATAGCTAATGTTGAACATCCAGATAAAATCATAATGATTTTACCATTACTTTTGATTAAGTTTGTTTTAGGTTTAATGATTGGATATGGAATAGATATGGCATTATCTGCAAGTGCAAGAAGAGTCCAAGAACATATGCAACATTGTCATCATGAACCAGAGATACATCATGGCTGTTGTGGACATGAAATTGAAGGGGAAAAGGAGAGCAAGATACATGCTCATTTAGTTCACCCATTATTGCACTCATTAAAACTCTTTGGATATGTTTTAATAGTTGAGATAATCTTTACAATAATTCTTTTCTTCGTTGGGGAAGATACACTAACATCATTCTTGCAAACAAATAAATATATTGCACCACTTGCAGCTGTGGCAATAGGACTCATTCCTAACTGTGCAAGCTCTGTAGTCCTTTCTGAACTCTATTTGTTAGGTGGTCTAGGATTTGGTGCATGTTTCGGAGGATTGTGCGTAAACTCTGGTATAGCGCTTTTATTCTTACTTAAGGATACAAAGAATTGGAAGAGAAACATTGCTATAGTTGGCACATTAATAGTTGTATCCATTATTGCTGGATATGTAATATCCATGTGCTTTAATTTTGCATAAAGAAAGGGACTCAGTATTAACCAAGTCCCCATCGTTTATTTAAGTTATTTTAGTCTTTTACAAAATCTGCAAATAAACCTAAAATTTCGATTTGCCATCTTACGTGACTCTTTCCATCTTCATCAACATATTGTGTTGCAATGAGGAATGGAGAAATATTCTCATAGTATTGTCCAATGTAAATTCCATTATAGGTCGTTCCTGTATAAGATTTGCATTGTACCATTGAGTAAATACCTTCAACATTAATTGATATATTTCCTAATGATTTGATAATGTCTGACATATTATCTGGAAGTGCATGGTGTTCAATGATATAACCTATAAGGTTATTTAATTCAGTTGCATCTACACCTGAAATAGAAACGCCAAGAGAGTTCTTTAATAATGAGAGAGAACCAGCAAAGTCATTTTGGTTGAATCCAGCAAACATATTATTTGCATAGATCAAAACAAAGTCTACTATATCTAAATCTTCACTCATAATTGGACCAGTTAAGGACATTCCATTTGTTCCTTCAAGGATTGTGTCTATATCAGTTCTGAATGTTGAAAGAATATCATTAATATTTGCAAGAGCTTGTTGCATATCAATATTGATATTAATCTCAAATGTATTGTCTGTTTTAAATGTCATTGTAGCACTTATCCCCAAAGATTCAAAAAGGTCTGCAATGTTCATTTCTAAATCTACCAACATATCAATTGCTGATGATTCACCATCACGAGCAAGTGGTGTATACATATACAATGTATCTATATCATATGTGGTGTTTGTGTCATAGTGTACACCATTGGTTCTTCCTGTTAATACAGAACTAAATAGTTTTGGGGTATATCCTTTTGTGGATGTGAAGTATGAATATGTAATTGCTTCCATAGAGTTGCTGGATGAAATTTCTGCTTTAGCAGCATTGAGATCGAATGTTGCGTTGTCTGCATTCTTGGAATCTTTATACATTCTTTCAAGTTGTTCAATTCTTAGGTTTTGATAATTCTTAACAACATTGTCCATCTTTAATAAACCTAAACTTACTAATAATTCTTGGTTCATTTGTGCAAGAACTGCATGACCGAAATCAGATGGATGAACACCATCTATATAAATAAGTTCTTTGCCCCATTCTTTGTTTGCTTTATATACTTCATCAAATGTATGGAATGCATCTGCAATAACAATCTTGTCTGTGTAGTCGTTTAATACAGAGTCTAATCCGTATATCATTTCTCCTGTTATTGCTCTAACTTTTTCTACACCAGCTTCTGTTGCAAAGTCATAAGAAGCATCTAAACTCTTTAAGATAGCAGCTGTATCTTGAGAGATAAGTTCAGCTTCGCAATCTATTGGGTTATAAACATTTTGGAAGATAATAGTTGCATTTGGATTTAATTGCTTTAATCTAGCAACAATCTTTCCAATGTTTGTTCTTGCATTAGATACTGCGTAGTTATATAAGTCTAAGCCATATCCTGGTTTTGGTTCGTCATATTTGTCTCTAAGTGCTGGGATTATTTTGTAATTATCTCCTTGAAATCTTGCCTTTTTGTATTCGGCAACAACCACAGGATTGGTTCTATAATCTTCTCCAGGTTGTTCTAATTTCTTTGCAAGTAATTCCATAATCATAATAGGGAAGTCGAATTGAAGTAAGTCGTTTCCTAAAATAGAAATATGGATAACATCAGCAGTTCTAATATATGTTTGTGTTAAGGATGCTGTTTCTTCATCAACGATTGGTTGGTCTGGAAGAGCAGCAATGTAATCTGGGTTGTCTCTATTAATGTAATCTAAAAGATTCTTTGTAAGATAACCTGAAACAGATCTGTTGTGTGCCTCGATGCCATTGATTTGTCCTAAGATGCCATAATAACTATAGTTAACTCTTTCTTGTAAAGGAGCAGGCCCTGCAACGCCTTCGCAAATTGAGTCACCTAAAAATACTATGGATGTAATAGGTTCAGTGGTTTGTTGCTCGTTTGTCTTCTTCTTGTTACATGATGTTAGGGATACTGCCAAACATACAACAAGGAGTACGCAAATAATTGTAATTAAAATTTTGTTTCTCATAATTTGCCCCTCAAAAAATTATTCCATTAATAATTTTAGCACAACAAATATTAAAATGTGAATACACAAAATATAAACAAGTGTATAAATTTTGCATTATTGTATTGCTAAATATAGACAAAACACTAAAAAAGTGTTATTTTTAATTTATAAAATTAAATTTTTAAACAAATTAAGGGGACAAAAAATGAGTAAAGCAGTAGTAATTTTTAAAGCAATAGACCATATGTTCGCTGGTCCACAAAACCCAGGCAAACTCAAGAAATTAAATAAGACAGACGTTGATTTAACAAGAGATATTGCATATGGAGATGGTGAATACCAAAAGTTAGATTTATATAGAAAGAAAGATGCAACAGGCAAAACACCAGTTATTATTGAAATTCATGGTGGTGGATTCGTAGCAGGAGATAAGAAATATCGTACAGCACTTTGTAACTGGTATTGCTACAACACAGGTGCAACAGTTGTTTCTTTAAACTATTCTTTAGGACCAAAGTACATTTATCCAGTAGCACAACAAGAACTTGCAAATGCAATAAACTTCATCGGAGATCATGCAGATGAATGGGGTATTGATTTAAGCAAATCTGTAGTAACTGGAGACAGTGCAGGTGGTTGGGCATCAGCTCAAATCTGTGCTATGCAAGATAGTGAATATATGCAAGAAAAACTTGGTGTTAAGTTAAAATACAAAGTAACAGGAGCAGTTTTAAACTGTGGTATTTATGACCTTCAAAAAGCAGTATCTGCAAAAGTTTTATTCAACTTAACAGAGAGCGTATGTAAGGATTTCACAGGCATCAGTACAAAAGAACTTCCAGATTGGGAATGGTTAGATGTAGTAGATTCCAAGAACTATGTAACAGCAAGTTGGCCAACATCCTTTATCGTATATGCAGAACAAGACTTCTTCTGTGGTGGACAAGGTGAAGCATTGGTAGAGAAATTGGATGAACTTGGTGTATATCAAGAACACTATGCTTCAAAGAAGTTTGGAGACAACCATACATTCTCACTCACATGGACATCTAAAGCAGCAAAGGAATGTAATGCACAAATCCTTAGTTTCTTAAATAGATTCTTCGCTGGTGAGATTAATAAAGCAGAATAATTATTACAAATAAAATAAAGATAGGAGAAGGATTTGAAAACAAGTCCTTCTTTTAATGTAAGGGTATGAGTAAAGTAGTATCAATGGGTGAATGTTTAATAGACTTCATTCCATCTAGTGAAACTGAATATAAGGCAAATCCTGGTGGAGCACCTGCGAATGTATGTGCTTGTGTTTCTAAACTAGGAGGAGAAGGATATTATCTGGGAAGAGTTTCAACAGATTCCTTTGGCAGTTTTTTAATGGATGAAATGAAGAAGAGTGGCATAAGGTTAGATTATGTTACAAGAGATGATATTCATAAGACAACCCTTGCATTTGTTACTCTTAAAAATGGTGAAAGATCTTTTTCATTTTATAGAGATGACACTGCAGATTTAAATTTCGATGCCCAAGATGTAAATTCAAATATGTTTAGCAAAGGAGACATTCTTCATTTCTGTTCTCTTGGTCTAGCATCTTCTACAAGTAGAAAAGCACATGCAAAAGCAATTATGCTTGCAGAGAAGAATGGAGGGATAGTTTCTTTTGATGTAAATATGAGAGAGAACTTATGGCCATCTAGAAAAGAAATGTTGGATGCAATAGTTGGTTTTATGCCATATGCAGATATTATAAAGATGTCTCAAGAAGAACTTGCTATACTTTCTCCAGAAGAAGATATCAAAAGTATTTTTGCTATAGCAGATAAAGCATCTTTGATATTTATTACAAAGGGCGAGGAAGGTTCTACAGTATATTCGCGAGACCTCAATAATTATAGTGTAGTTGCACACAAATGTGATGTAGTAGATACCACAGGAGCTGGAGATGCATATATAGGCGCAATACTATATAAACTTAGTAAAGGCGAGGCTGAGTTAAGTGTAGAGAACATGAAAGATGCAATGCAATTCGCATCAGTTGTTAGTTCTTTGGTATGTTCATCTAAAGGTGCACTTGCTTCTATGCCAACATTACAAAAAGTAAAAGAGATATTATGAAAGATTATATAAGAGAAAACAAGACCAATCTAATTATTGTTTGTATTGCTTTAGCAATAATTTTAATATTGGGCATTATTATTTTGGCTATACCTTTAGATAAATTCACAATTACAGATGAGGTAAGTTTAGGAGTATTGGACGAGCAATTCTATTATGAAAGGGAAGATGCTTATACATTGTTTGCAAGCATCAGTGAAAGTGCTATGGCAAGGTATAAGACATTCCTAATATTAGACTTTGTGTTATTAGGCGTATGCGGAGTGGCGATGTTTGCATTCCTTAATACATTTACTGACAGGTCAATCTCTATTGCCGGCATCAATGTTTCACTACTTCCATCCATTCTTAATTTTATTGAAAATATCTTAACACTAAAGGTTATAGGTTCGTTCCCAGTATATAGAGGAGGGCTTTTAAAAGCTCTATCTATCTTTACAACATTTAAGTGGTGTGCTTTCATAATATGGGGTTTAACTGCAATAATTGTAATAGTAAAGTATACGATAATGAAAAAGAGAGAAGAAGTCTTGAAGTGAGTTTTTCTCTATGATAAACTTAAAATTAATATAAAGATATAGGGGAGAAATGTTATGAATATCTCTGAAGAAACAAGACAGAAGGCCGTTGATTACGAGGTAGAGTCTATTCATTATATTACTGAACAGATTGGACCAAGAGAATCCGGTATGCCAAAAGAATTAGAGGCAGAAGAATGGTTAAAGAAAGAACTAGACGATAACGGTTGGGCAGATTCATCCGTTATAGATGAGTTTACTATTGCAAGACATGCACTAGTTGGCTTCACAAAAGTTATTGGTGTAATTCTTATCTTAGGTGCACTAATCCAATTACTATTCCTTATCCCTGGAGATGCAGGTAGAGCAGCAAGTATAGCAGCAGCTGCAATTGGATTAGTATTTGCTGTATTTAGTTTTATTACAACAGTACAAGAGTTCTTGGTATATCATGAATTCCTAGACTATTTCATGGACAGAACTAAGTCCCATAATGTTTATGCAAAGTATGAACCAACTGGTGAAGTTAAGAGACGTATTATCTTCAACGGACACGTAGATAGTGCATACGAATGGACATTAATGAAGATTAAACAAAATGTAATGGTTGGTGTTTTGGTTGTAGATATCGTATGCTTACTTGCTATGATAGCCTTTACAATCGTTTCATTAGTAATGCCAGGTGCAGCTTGGCCACACATTGTTGTTGCTTGCTTTGCTGTTCCTTTCTTTGGTTTATTCTTTGTATGTAATTTTAAAGTAGTAGTTCCAGGTGCAAACGATAACCTTACAGGAACAATGAATGCAGTTGCAGTTCTTAAGTGCTTAAAGGAAAGTGGAATCCGTTTTGAGAATACAGAAGTATGTGCTCTTTTAACTGGATCTGAAGAAGCTGGATTAAGAGGTGCTAAAGCATTTGCAAAGAAATATAAGCAAGAATGTACTGAAATTCCAACAGCCATTATATGCTTTGATACATTAAGAGACTTAGAATTCCTTACAGTTTATGACAAGGATATGACTTCTTTAGTAAAGAACGATAAAGACTGTTCTATATTAATAGATAAGGCTTGTGATAAGGTAGGGCATAAGTTATTACATGGTGGTGTTCCATTTGGTGCATCAGATGCAGCTGCATTATCCAAGCAAGGATTAAAAGCAATATGCGTAGCAGGACAAGATCCGCTCCATGCGACATACTACCATAACACAAGAGATACAGCAGATAATATGCGTCCAGAATGTATGAGATTATGCTTAGATATCTCACTTGCAGCTTGTGAAATTTTTGACCAAGAAGAGTTTGGAAAATAAAAAATAACAACTTAATAGCAATAAAAAAATAGGGACGCAAATCCCTATTTTTAAATATATGAATATATTTAGTTATTCTGTTTCTTTTAACTTAACGAGAATGGATTCATAGAAAGTATATGTACCATATTTGTTAATTGTTTCAATAGGGATAACGAATGAAAGACCTTCTGTTGTAATTCTTAATGAACTATAATGTGTAATCATTTGTTCTCTAATTGGTACAACCTTTGGAGTTTGTCCAGCGACTGTGGTCTTATATGCTACATAGTCTGAACCAGACTTTAATACTAAGTTGCCACTTTCAACATAAGCACAATCATTTCCTGAGAGATATTTCATTTCTGTTGAAATCATTATCTCGTTAATATCTAGTGGATCATAGAAGTAGAAAGGTTGAACATATGTGAATTGGTTTGTTAAGTTAGTAAATGTAATTGTTGCATTACGTGGCCCTAATTCATTATCCATAAGATTATGTACAACCATTGTTCTTGCATTATATTCAAGGGAAGTGATAGTTCCATCTAATTTAAGGAGTGTTAATGCCTTGATATATGTTGCAGGGTTAGTGATAGTTGTTCTTGTACTTACAGGATTATATACACCTTTGCCATCTACAAATTCAACACCAATAATTCTGTCATAGACTCTATTTCCGTTTGGATCATAAACCTTAATCTTTTTCTCAGCACTTACACCATTTACTTCAACAGTGAATGTGGAAACACCTATATCATTTGCATTGAAGTTTTTAATCATACTGGATGTAATATTAATTTCTTGTCCGTCATATAGTATTTTTTGGTCTTCACCAACTATATTCTTAAGTCTTACATAGTCTCTAGCAGATGTTCCTCTAGGAACAATACTTTGTAAACCACCAATATCTAATTTCTTTTCTAGACCAGATTCAACAACTTCGATTATTGCATCATATGTTTTTCCAAAATAGGATATATGAACATTCTTTGTTCCTAATGTAGATGTATCTACATCTCCAATATTATAAGCAGAAAGAGCAACGTGGTTTGTATAAAGGTCTCCGTAAATAATTCTAAGGTTAAGAGCTTTTGCAATATCTTCTTTTGTTGCATTTAAGGCTACCTTAGTATCTATTTGATTTTTTCTTTCCTTATTATATAAACATATAATACTTGCATCATCTACCCCTGAATTTCCATCTAAAGCAACTGGAATATTTCCATCAGAAACAGCAATAACTCTATCTGTTAGTATTTGTGCGTAGTGCTTTGGTTCATAAGATACGTCATTCTCATATGAGTGAATAGGATTATCAAAATCAAAGAAGTATTCATAAACGTGTTCAGATTCAGGTGTTCTTGTATAAACTTTTCCATCATTGGTATATGAACCTTTGTCAATGGTTACAGTTTTGTTATATCCATTAATCCATGTATGTGTAAGAGTGTAGTGAGATGCATCCTCAATAACAAATTCATAGGTATCTTCACCGTTTGTAGCAGAGTATACTTGTTTTTCAAAAGGTTGTTCCTTGTTACATGCAACTAGTATGCACAAACAAAGACATAACATAATTATTAGCCAAAAAGTTTTTTTCATAGTCACCTCTTAGAATATATGAATTACACCAACGGATGGAACGTTTAGTACTAACAATAATATATAAACAACATAGCCAGCCATCATAACATATCCTTGCCAACGTTTGAATTTTCCAAATATCAATGCAGGGATTAATGCGAAGCAAGAAACTGCAAGACAGAATGGAAGGTCTAAAACAATTGTTTGAGCATCTACTGGAAGTGAGCCACCACCAATGAATGCACAGAGTGGTAAGATTAATGTAATATCTATGATATTAGCACCGATAACATTGCCGGCAGACATATCACTCTTCTTCTTAATAATAGAAGTAATAGCTGTAGCAAGTTCTGGAAGGGAAGTTCCAACTGCAACAATAGTAACACCGATGATATCTGAAGGAACACCTAACATTTCTGCAAGTTGTTGTCCATATTTATTTAAGTGTAGGGCACCACCAATGATGAATGCTGCACCTAACACAAATTTAACCATATTAATTGCTATTGTCTTAGGATCTTTTTGTGGGTCTAAGAACTTATGATTTCCACCAATTTGGCTATCATATTTAAATGTAAATCCGTTTTCTAATTCAACTGGATCATTGCTGAATTTAAGTTTTCTATCTTTTGTAATTTCACCACTAGCAACTGCTTCTTTTCTAATTGAAATAAAGTTTTCAATAAAGAATGCAACGAAGACTAAGATAACAAGTATTGCTTGCCATAATACTAATGTTCCAGTATGTGTTTCTTTATCTCCACCTGTCATACAGAAGATGAAGAGCATTGCAACTGCAACTATAAGTATAACGGATTTAGGCCAGTTCTTTTTTCTATCTATTATTGCAGGTGCAGCAATTATGGATAAACCTAAAATAAGTCCAAGGTTAGCGTTAACTGAACCAACTGCATTACCAATTGCTAAACCAATATTGCCTTCTGCAGCACCAATGCTAGATACTAAGATTTCTGGAAGAGTGGTGGCAATGGAAACAATTGTAGCACCAATTATAAAACGTGGAATGCCACTAACTTCGGCAATCCAACTTGCAGCGTCTACGAACCAATCTCCGCCTTTGATAATTAAAATGAGTCCTACAATGAGTAGGGATATGCAAATAAACCACTCCATATAGAAAATAATATAGAATATTATTCCAATAGTCAATCATGTTTAAAAAAATAGTTATATTGACATAAGGTCAATAAACTATGTAAAATATTTATTAGTTTTTAACACAAATGGGGAAATTATGAGCAAGAAAGAAAATTTTGAACCAGATTTTTATTATAGTGATTATGTAGCAATGAATGCTCCAAGAGCAGGTATCAAGGGCTTCTTTGATAAGCATCGTACAACTCTTCAATTTATTTTATTCATGGTATTAAGTTTGGTATGTTTTATAAGCCAAATTATAGTACTCAATGTGTTCCAAGCAATCTTTGAAAAAGCAGGGTACACACAAGAATTGCATTTTGCATTAGAAGCATTCAACCAACCATTAAACGTATTTATAGGATTCTTAGCAGGTAACGTTGTTGCAAAGGTATTGTCCTTTATCCTTAACTATAAGACAACATTTAAATCCAATAGTAATAAGTTATTCTCATTCATTGGTTATGTAATTATGGTTGTAGCACTTATTATTGTTGAAACTATTATTGGTGGACCACTTGCCGAAGCTCTTTCAAAATGGTTTATTTCAATGGGTGCAGATCCAGAAGGAATTTTTGTAGCAGCATGCCCAACAATTTCAATGATTCTTTATTCTGCAGCAGACTTTATTATCGTTTTCTTAATGGACAAATTTGTATTAATGAGACAAGTAGACAAGACACCAGATACAATAAAGACATTAGAAAGTGGAATTGTTGTAGACTATAATGAATTTAAATAAACAATAAATATAATAAGAGGGGAAAATAAAAGAGTCTGATTGTTGGTCAGGCTCTTTTAATTGTTAAGTTGTTTTAAGAATTATTTTTCTTCACCTTTTTGTGCTTTTAATAATTCTCTGATGTCCTTAAGAATATCGTCTGTTGTTTCAACTGGTTCAGCTGGAGCAGCAGGTGCTTCTTCTGCTGGAGTTTCTTCAGCAGCAACTTCTTGCTCTTTCTTAAGTTTTTCTTCTGCTTTTGCTTTAAGTTGTTCGCTTCTCTTCTTAGCTGTGTTGAATGCTTTAACGATTAAGAACAATACAAGAGCTGTGCAGAGGAATGTGATAATTGCAGAGATTACTGCACCCCAGTTAAGTATAACTGCTTCTTGGACAACGTTTCCATCTGCATCATATACTGCTTCTTTGAGGATTGTAATAAGTGCACTTGTGTCTCCTGTTCCTGGAATCATATTGATAAGAGGAGTGAGGATACCGGTTACAACTGCGGTGATGATTGCGGTGAAAGCTGCACCTATAATCATACCAACGGCTAAATCCATAACATTACCACGAGTGATAAAATCCTTGAATTCCTTAATTAAGGAAGTTCTGTTTTTCTTTTCTTTTTTTGCCATGATACGTATCTCCTTAAAAATTTTGTTTGTTTTTGGATAGTTAAATTATATATTTCAATAATTTAATAAGTCAATATGTTATGTAAAAATGCGTTTTTGCTATATTGACAATCTTTCTTACATGGAATTATAATTAGAGCAATAAAAGCTAGGGGTGCCAATTGGCTGAGATGATACCCTTGAACTTGTGAGTTAATACTCTGGTAAGGAAGCATTATTATTCATATCAAGTTTGGATTCCTCTAGCATACACTGGAGGTTTTTTTATGTCAGAATTTTCAATAATCCATTACTTGTTTTGGCCTATCTTGTCCACATTATTAGTTGCAGTTATTGGTGCATCCATTACAGCAGCTGTTTCTGCTTTGGGCAATAAGAAGGCTTCAAGAATTATAAAGATCATAGTAGGCGTTCTTCTATTATTAGGAATAGTAGCAAGTGTAATTAGTATGTCTATCTACTACCAAGAAGAGATTAAACCATCAGGAGATTATGAAGGTCTTAATACTGTTGCAATGGCTATTATCGCTGTAATACTTTTTGCTGTTATTATCGTATTCTATTTCTTCCTGGGGAAGAAACATGATAACTATAACGATACTAGAACAGTTGCATATGGCGCTATCGCTCTTGCTTTAAGTTTTGCATTAAGTTATGCAACATTATTTAGAATGCCACAAGGTGGAGCAATTACATTTGTATCTTTACTCCCATTAATGATTTATTCATATATGTTTGGAATTAGAAGAGGTATTATTCTTTGCTTTTTATATGGTATTTTACAAGCAATACAAGATCCTTGGATTATTCACCCATTACAATTCTTACTAGATTATCCTCTAGCATTCTCTATGATAGGACTTGCAGGTGTATTTAGAGAAATTGGATTATTTAAGAAATTGCCAATCTTTGCATTTATTCTTGGTGGAATTCTCGCAGTAGTATTAAGATACTTATCACACGTTGGAAGTGGTATCTTTGCATTTGGTATGTATGCAGAAGAAGGGTATACAGCAGTTGCATGGGGATTCCTATACAATACATTCGCATTTGCAGATGGCGCTATAGCAATAGCTCTTGGAAGCTTACTCTTTGCATCTAATACATTTGTAACACAAGTATTAAATAAGGCTGCAGAAGGAAAAGTTGGAAGAAAGAAAGGTGCTGCAATTGAAGAAGAGCCTGAAGAAAAAGAAGAAGAAAATAAATTTGATGATTACGAATTAAAGTATGTTGGAAAGGAAATGCCAATAGAATCAGATACAGTGGAAAACGAAGACACTACCACTGAGGACTGATATATTAATATCTTCCTCCATAGCCACATTGGATATTCCTAATGTTGTTTTAATTGGCAATGTAAGTTTATTTAAAGGATATTCTAAACCTGTGGCTGAAACAACAGCATCACCACTAAACGGCACTATAGAAATGGTGTCGTTTTCTTTTGCTTTAAAGGATAGTTTGGAGTTGGTGAAATAAATGTCCTGTATATCGTCATGACCATATGTGTTGTAGCCCAATTCGTTAGCCAATGCTAGTAGTGAAAGGTTGCCTAGAATATGATCCGTACGTCCTCCAGCAATGCCATAAATATGTATTTCATCTGGCTTAATTTTGTCTGCTATAAAACGTATAGCAAACTCTCCATCAGATACGTCTTTGTGAGTTGGAAGAATGATTGTGTTTTTAGCATTATTAGCAACTGTTAAAGAATCCATATCTCCTAAAAGATAGTCTGGATTATCTATATATTTTGCACCACCATCTGTACACATAATGATATCCTCGTCTTTTGGTAAACGAGTTAAAGATGGGCTATTAAGTACAATTGCAACCTTTATCATGGCTAAATTATAACATTAACTATACTTTTTTCAATACTTTTATTGAAAAATAAGGCATCTCAATGCTATAATTATTGTATCATTTTTTCTAAGAGGAAACATTATGCAACAATACAAGACACCAGGAAGCGATGGTAAAGAGATTTTCGTAACATTAATGGACGATGTAAAAGATCCAAAGGGCGTTATCCAAATTATTCATGGAATGGCAGAATACACAAAGAGATATGAACCTCTTGCAAAGTATTTTAACGAACATGGCTATATTGTATTTATGGACGACCATAGAGCACACGGAAGAACTGAAACAGATGAAAATAGAGGAAGATGTCCAGGAAATATTTTTAGAGATACATTAAATGATGAACTTTTGTTCTATAAACAACTTAAAGAGAAGTACAATCTCCCAGTATTCGTTTTAGGACATAGCTATGGAAGTTTCTTAACCCAAGCATTTGCACAAGCAGGAACAGACTGTAGAGCAATTGGTTTAATTGGCACAGGTTATATGGGTGCTGGTTTAATGGGACTTGGTGCATGTTTACTTTGGCCTATGCACATTATTTGTGGTAAGGCAAGATTAAAGGCTGCAAACAATATGTCTTCTTTAATGTTTAGATATAAAGGAGATAGTGGAAAGGCACAATGGGTTGTAAAAGATGCAGAAAGTAGAAAAGATTTCTTAGAAGATCCAATGACAGGAATAGATATGAGTATCAACTTTGATTATTATATGCTCAAAGAAACAGCTAAGCTTTACGGAAAGAAAGCAAAGAATAAATTATCTCCAACATGCCCAATAGCAATGTTCTGTGGCACAGATGATCCAATTGGAGGAAAGGGCAAGAAAGTTGTTAAACTCAATAAGTTCTATAATTCAGTTGGTATTCCAACAGAGATGCATTTATATGAAGGAATTCGTCATGAGGTTCACAATGATGAATGCAGAGAACAAGCAATGGAGGACATGGTAAAATTCTTCGACAAATATGTTGTATATAAACAAACAACAATAGAGGATTTATTAAAGGATTCAGAATGAAAGTAGTTATACCAAAGAATGTTAAGATAGGTTCAGCTAATGACGAGTACACAGGATGTACAGTTATGCTCTTTCCAAAGGGAGCAACTTGTGGTGTAGATGTTAGAGGTGGTGCTCCAGGAACAAGGGAAACGGATTTATTAAAGAGTGAGAAGAGTGTACAAGAAGTGAATGCTGTTGTACTATCTGGTGGTAGTGCTTATGGCCTTGCTGCATCAGTTGGCGTTATGGAGTTTTGCAAGGATAAGAAGTGGGGATTTAAAGCGGCTGGTGGCAAGATAGTTCCTATCGTTACCGAGGCTGTTATATTTGATCTAAATGACAAAGATTATCACTATCCAGATGCACAAATGGGACATAAGGCATGTGAGGCTGCAATGACAGAATCGGCACTTAATGGTCAAGAAGGAGTCGGTAAAGGTGCCACTTGTGGTAAAATACGTGGTTTAAAGTATGCATCAAAAACAGGACTCGGAATGGCAACAATTAAGGTTGCAGGAATAAATGTTACAGCCATTGTTTGTGTAAATGCACTAGGAGATGTTTATGAAGATGGCAAGATAATTTCTGGTGCTAAAAACGCAGATGGGACTTTCTTTAATACTGAAAAGTGGGTGGAGGAAGGACACCTTTTAGACATAGTAAAAGGCAGCAATACAACTATTGGATGCATTATCACAGATGCTAAATTAACCAAGACTCAATGTAACAATATTGCTTCTTGTGCTCATGATGGATATGCTAGAGCAATTAAACCAGTACACACAGATTATGATGGAGATACACTGTTTGCTTGTAGTGTTGGATCAAAGCCTGTAGTCAATATTATGATGTTACAAACAGCAGCAGCAAGAGCAGTTGAACTAGCAATAATTAATGCCGCAAAAAGTGGTATTGGATACGAGGTTGAATACTCCGAAGAAGAATAAATAATTATCATTGAAATCTTAAAAGTTAAGCCAGTGATTCGTTGCTGGCTTTTTTCATAGATATTTTACTATGAAAATGATTTTTATCGGTTGACCTAAAATATATTATCGTGATAAAATTTCGTAAAAATTTAAAATTGTTATGGCAATTTTATTATAAGGAGACAACTTAAATGGAACAAATGCAAGATATGTGGGAGAAAGTGGCCGGATTCTTTATAGAACATGGAATCGATTTTTTACTTGGATTATTTGTCCTAATAGTCGGATTAATTATTGTTAAAATCATTTCCGTTATTTGCAAGAAAATTGTATCTCATAGTAAGAGAGATGGCGCAGTTGCTTCTTTTATCATTTCATTAATAATGGCACTCTTAGATATAATTATTATCATTGGTGCATTATCTATTATGGGCTTGAACCTTGCTTCTATCTTAACAGTAGTTGCAACCGGTGGTGTTGCTATTGGCTTAGCATTAAAGGATAGCTTAGGTAATGTCGCAAGTGGTTTTATTATTATTGTAAACAAGCCATTCAAAAAGGGAGATTACATTATGGTTGGTGGAGTTGAAGGAAAAATCAACAAGATCAATCTTTTCAATACAATATTAACAACATGGGATAATAAAGTTGTTGTAGTTCCAAACTCTGTAGCAGTTAACAATCCTTTAACAAACTGTGATACAGCTTCTACAAGAAGAGTAGACCTTGAACTTGGATTTGAATATGGAATAGATGTAGACGAAGCAAGAAAGATTATTGCTAACGTTTTAGAAATGGATGAACGTGTTTCTGTTGAAAAACCATATCAAATTGTTCTTACAACATTCAAGGATAGTTCAGTTTGTTTGGCAGTTAGGGCATGGACAGATACAGACCAATATTGGAATGTAAAATTTGATTTGCAAGAAAAGATATATAATGCACTTTACTCACAAGGAATCACATTCGCATACAATCATGTCACAGTTAACACTGCAAAAGACAATAATGGTATTCCAGCACATTATAGAGTAAAGGAATACAAGCCTTCTAAGAAGGATTTAGAAATTGCAAAACAAAAGAAATTGAACAGACAAAAGGTTCAAGAGGAAAAGGTAGAGGAAAAGTATAAAAAGAAGAGCACAAAAGAAAAGCTTGAAAAAATAATAGACGCTTCTCCTTCTGATATAGATGACTAAACAAGAGAGAATAGAAAAAGCTGCACAATTACATAGTGCTGGATATAACTGCGCACAAAGTGTTGCACTTGCATTTGAGGACCTAACGGAATTAGACACAAAGGTTCTTGAAAATGTATCTGCACCATTTGGTGGTGGCGTAGGAAGATCACAAGAGGTCTGTGGGACTATTAGTGGAATGGTTATGGTTCTTAGCTTAATAAGAAATTATGATTGTTCAGACCAAAGACAAAAAGCCGCATTATATAATGAAGAGCAAATTCTCATAAAGAGATTCAAAGAAGAACATGAAAGCATAGTATGTAGAGAATTATTGTCACTGGCTAAAACCAAAGGTTTTAAACATAGCTGTGGAGAACTAATAAAAGATGCAGTAGAGATTCTTGCAACATACTTAGAAGAACAAGGAATAAAATTATGATAGATTCAAAAACTAGAGCAATATTAAGAAGCAAAGCAAACACTATTACACCATCTTGCACAATTGGAAAGGGTGGCGTTAGTGAAACAATATTAAATGACATCTCAGATGCACTCGAGGCACATGAACTCATTAAAGTTAGTGTTCTTAAGAATAGTGAATTCACAGCAAAAGAGATCGCTGGAGAAATTGCAGAGAGTTTAAATGCAGATGTATGTGGTGTCATTGGTGGCAAAATTATTTTATATCGCAGAAGTACAAAGGATATTAAGCACATTCTAGACTAATTATGGGAAAAGATAAGACAAAATTAACACCTATAATAGACGTGGATAAGAACAAAGAACTTACTCCTGCTCAAAAACTTGCTAAACAACAACTCAAAAAAGCAAGACAAGCAACTCAAAAGTATAAACAGGAGTACTTTGAGAAGTATGACGATGTAAAGATTAACCACAGAGAAGACTGGTAATTCAAATTTTAGGAAATAGATTATGATTAGAAACGATTTAAGAAATGTAGCTATTATTGCACACGTAGACCACGGTAAGACAACCTTGGTAGATGCAATGTTAAAACAATCTGGAACATTTAGAGAAAACCAACAAGTAGAAACTTGTGTTATGGACTCTGGAGATTTGGAAAGAGAAAGAGGAATCACTATTCTTGCAAAGAATACATCCATTCATTATAAGGATATGAAAATCAACATCATAGACACTCCAGGACACGCAGATTTCTCTGGTGAGGTAGAAAGAGTTCTTAAGATGGTTAGTGGCGTATTATTATTGGTAGACGCAGTAGAAGGACCAATGCCACAAACAAGATTCGTTGTAGAAAAAGCATTGGCATTAGGATTAAAGATTATTATTGTTGTAAACAAGATAGACAAACCAGAAGCTAGAACAGACCAAATTGGTGATGAGGTTCTTGAATTATTAATGGACTTAAACTGTACAGATGACCAACTCGAGTCTCCAATTATTTATTGTTCAGGTAGAGCAGGAACAGCAACTTTAGATTTATCTAAACCTGGCAAAGATTTACAACCACTCTTTGATACTATTGTAGATTACATAGATCCACCAGAAGGTGATGAGAATGGACCACTACAATTATTATGTAGTGCTATAGACTATAACGACTTCGTTGGACGTATTGGTATCGGTAGAATTGAAAGAGGTTCTGTTGCAGTTAACCAAACAGTTACAGTTACAGACTATGCACAAGGTATTTCTCCATACAATGGAAAGATCCAAACAATCTTCCAAATCGAAGGATTAAAGAGAATATCTGTAGAAAAGGCTAACGTTGGTGACATTGTTTGTTTCTCTGGATTAGAAAATATTACCATAGGTAATACACTTTGTGATCCAAAGGCATTAGAGCCAGTACAATTTGTTGCTATTGAAGAACCAACAATCGAGATGAACTTCTCAATTAATGATTCTCCACTTGCAGGAAGAGAAGGAAAGTACGTAACATCCAGACACCTTAAGGATAGATTATTCAAGGAATTATTAAAGGACGTTTCCTTAAGAGTTTATAACACAGATTCTCCAAACACTTTCAAGGTTTGTGGCAGAGGAGAAATGCACCTTTCCATCTTGATAGAAACAATGAGAAGAGAAGGCTATGAGTTCACTGTTGGAACACCAAAGGTTATTTATAAAACAATAGATGGCGTAAAGTGCGAACCAATGGAAAGATTATACATAGATGTCCCTTCAGTCTCTACAGGTGCTGTTATGGAACTTATGGGTGTTAGAAAAGGTGAGTTAATCAACATGACACCAATGGGAAGCAGAATCCGTATGGAGTTTAGAATTCCAGCACGTGGTTTATTCGGATTTAAGAATGAATTCTTAACACAAACAAAAGGCGAAGGAATTATGAACCAACTTAATGATGGTTATGCAGAATACAAAGGACCAATCCAAAGAAGATTCACAGGTTCCCTTGTTGCCTTTGAAGCAGGTGAGGCTGCAACATATGGATTATTCAATGCACAAGATAGAGGTGAGTTATTTATTGGACCACAAACTCAAGTTTACGAGGGAATGGTTGTTGGCGTAAATCCAAAGAACGAAGATATAAGAGTTAATGTTTGCAAACAAAAGCACGTTACAAATATGCGTTCTTCTGGAGCAGATGAAGCATTAAGATTAAAACCATTAAAGAAGTTAAGTCTAGAAGAATGTATTGAATTCTTAAATGATGACGAAGCTCTTGAAGTAACACCAAAGAACTTAAGAATCCGTAAAGTTATTCTTAGTGGCGAAGAAAGAATGAAGCTCTTAATGAGAGAAAGAGCAGCTCAAGAACAAGACAAGTAATAACATTTAATAGGAGCATAAAAAAGTGGAAGTATGAAAAATACCTCCACTTACTTTTTGTCTAATATAAATCAAAGCTCTGGTCCATCCCTTTCATTCTCATCTCTTTCAGGCAAATCTTTTTCAATAGTGTCTTTGGATGAAATGTCTATTTCGTTATTATAATGTCCGTTAGCCTTGCAATTATGATAATCTATCAAATGATCATGAATTTTGAGATAATCATTCCATGTTTTTGTAAGGTTTGAAGAAATGAGTTCTATTCCAATGCTATTGATTGTTTTTATAAGTGCCTCTCTTGTAAAATCATTTGACAAATCATAATCCTCAAAGTCTTTTACAAAATCTCTAATATATTTGTTGTTTTCAATTAATTTGCTATTAGATTTGGCATTATTATAAATTGTGTCAATTAAATTGTTAAATTTTTCATAAAAATCGCTTTCAAATAAATTTGCATCTTTTGATAAAGAAATTTTCTCGTTCTTGTCTTCCAAATCTAATTCATCTTTAGAGCTATCTGTTTCTAAGGTAAAATCTTCTCTTTCATTTTCTAGATTTTTCCCCACAATTTCAACTTCTTTGCTACAAAATGCCATACCTATTGTATTAATGTGTTTAATTCCTTTTGATAATAATTCTGAACAATAGGATTTTTCTTCTATTTGTTTTAAGGCTTCTTGAGCCTTATTATGCAAATCTTCTTTAGAGGTTGTATTTTGTATTTGTTTTACCTCTATAATTATTGCATTATTCTCTTTGTTTATTGGTTCTAAACAAATGTCGAATCTTCCTTTCCCAGCTTCTCTATTGGATTTTATCCAATATTTACCATATTCTATAACGCACATTCCCAATATTAATCCATGATAAAAGTTTTCGTAAGCTGAATCATAAAAACTTACACTTTGAGCTATATATTTATTTATTGATTTTTGCAATACGGGGATATTGTTTTTTTCTAATGCATTTGTTATTTCATGCATCAAATCTCTACCGATAGTTTTTTCTGCCTTATATAAAACTTCTGTTTCATAAATATTACGTATTTCTTTATTTGGAAGTTTTACATCATAGGTTCGATCATTTTGTTTTGAGATTGTCAAATATCCAGCAGCAAGTAGATAACTATAAATATTACTTGTTTTATCATTTATTGAAAGGTAAGTAATATTTCTATCAAGTTCAGTTTCTATTGACTGTCCATTCATTAATGAACATAAGTTGTTAAAGTCATCTTTTTGCAATTTCGGAGTTATATCTGTTATCAAATCATTTGATGAAGTATTTGCCCAATACTCTTTTGCATTACAATCTGATGTTAAATAATTTAGGATAGACCATGGATTAATGATTTCATTATTTCCGAATAGATATCCATCATACCAATCTAGGACTTCATTTATGCAATTGCCACGATGATAATAATGAAGCATTTCTCTGACTTCTTCGGTTGTAAAACCAAAAAATTCTGATCTTTTATTATCGAATAAAGAGTAAACCTTTAAATTGTTTAACCCACTAAAAATACTTTCTTTGTTCACTTGTAGGATGCCAGATATAAAACCCTTTTCTAAAGCTTGATTATCTTTTAATCCCATAGACAAAAAAGTTTTTAAGAAATCAATTGCCTCAGAATAGTAGCCGTTAGTATAAGCAGTTTGAATTGGCGTGTCATATTCATCTATTATGATAATAGATTTGATGTGAGTTGCTTTGTATAGCAAATCAGACAAATAAAATAAACTCTCTTTAAATTCAGTAATGTCCGCTGTTTTTGTCTCAATCTTTTCAAAATAGTCTTTTCCTATTCTATTTATATTCTTAGATGAGAGAATATATTCTTCAAATTCGCCATATTTTTGTTGAATTTGTGATGTTAGTAACTTATACAATTCGTCCCAAGTTTCTGCTCTAACATCTTTTAACGTTAGATATATCACATTATATTTTCCTTGTTCAGAAATATAACGTTCTCCTGCTTGCCAAATTTTTGTTTCCTTAAAATATGAAGAAGTGTCATTATCGGTCTTTTCGAAGAATGTTTTTAGCATAGACATATTTAATGTCTTCCCAAATCTTCTAGGACGAGTAAATAAAGAAACTTTATCTCCAGCATCTAATAGTTGTTCGATTAATAATGTCTTGTCTACGTAGTAATAATTTCTATCGATAAGTTCCTTAAAATCGGATATTCCAATAGGGAGACGTTTTAATTTTTTGTTGAATAATGTGTCATATTCATTCTTTATAATATCAATATCCTCTTGAGCAATGAAATATTGATTATTAATATTTTTGTAGTGAATTTTATTTGAATTGCACAAATCAATTATGTAAGAAGAATCAATCTTGCACAATTTTTCAATATTATTAATTTGAATATAATTAGAATAATCCATTTTTTGTCTCCTTAATTTTTAATTTTATCAAAAAAATTAAAATTTACAAGATAAAGACTTATTTGTTGCTAGCATTATATACTAAAGTCAATTTAGTTACTTAAAATCTAAATCCTAAAGAGTAGAATTGGTTCTTTCCTATAGACTTTCTAGATTCTCCATCTAATCGTTCTATAACCTTTCTAAATGTCTCAATTTGTTCTTCCATCATGTCATAATTGATTTTATCAATATAACCATCTTCAGCATCATTGCAGAGATAATCTGGACCAGGACATAAAGATAAATCTGGAATACCTTTCTTGTAGATTGGTTGGCCTTCGCCAAAGTGTACAAAGTTCTTTGGACGAAGTACTAAAGTCTTGGTGTATTTTCTTCCTTGTACAGCATCAATATAGATATCTTTCATATAATCATTTGAAGCATATACCAATTCTGGATCTACATCACTAATCTTTACAAAGTGTGTATGGTCTTCATTGTCTGCCCATTGTGTGCATCCTAAATGTTCAAGAGTTACGCCAGCAGTTGCAAGCATATGACCATCCTTACCATCCCAGAATTCTGGGTGATCATTTAAGTATAATGTTGTTACTTGGTTCATAGCATTACCAAATTGGCAAAGTTGGAAGTGTCCAGTAACGAAAGAGAAGACTAGAGTATGTTTTCTTTCCTCGATTGGTTTTTCTGCAAAATATTTGGCAAGAGATATTAAACCTATAGGAGCATTTTCTTCAAAAGCATTTACACCATCTGTATGTGTATTGACTAAAATGCTTCTTGTTGTATCTTGTCCTGGAAGCATTGCATACAATGTACGGGATGTTGCATTTTCTTCAACAGTTCCTGTTAACTTAACTGTTGCGCTCTTGTGTGCTTTTGCAGCGGCAATGATTCTCTTTCCTGTTGTTTCGCCAACCCATAGAGCAGGGATGCCAGCATACTTTTTAATGAATGGAAGATATTGATGTCTTGCCATTTCATCTGAGCAACCTGTCATAATACAAATAACAGCTTTTGCTCCAGCTCTTCTTGCCATGTTGAGTAGTGGTGCTATAACGAATGTAGCAACTACAGGACTGCTTTGTTTCTTTGGTGGTTCAAATGTGTCTGGATAAATACCACCTTTTCTTTTCTTGAAGCAAAGTCCACAACCTGCTTGGAAGAGTGGCATAGCAATAACAGCTATTTTGCCTTTTGTTCCTGTATAGAAAGTGTTAATTCCTTTTGAACCACAATATTTAAGTTCTCCGGTTACTCCTTCTTCCTCTGTGATACCAGAGTATGGATAATAACTAACATCTTCCTTGTCTACATCGATTTTTTCGCCATCAGCTGTTTCAAAGGATAATGCCCAGTCTTTTGGTTCCCATCTCTTAAATGTCTTAACGTCTTGTTTGACTTCAAAGCCAAGAGATGTCATTTGCTCTGAGATGTAGTCTAACCAATCTTCATGAGCCTTACAGCCAGTGAAACGGGTACCGATGGATACCATTTTTTCTTCCATCTCAATAAGTTTGTCTTTAGATAATAATTGTGCCATTTTCGTCCCCTTATATATAAGTAAAATTTTTTATACTAATGATGCAGACTCTTCTTCTTTTAATTGTTCTGCTTTTATTAAATTTTCGTTTTTAATTCTTGCCCTTTCATCTAAGGTCTTTTCAACTTTCTTGAGTATTAGTTTGAAAGCAAATATCATACCAACAAAGATTGGAACTATTATTGCAAATAATACAAGAACTATCTTGCCCATTTCCCAGTCTACAACACCAATCTTGAAGAAGGATTTAATAATACTGTTTTCATCTATACCAAGTTTGAGGAATATCTTAACAAGACCAGGTGAGTGAATTCCTATATCTACTACGTAGATAATTGCAAAGATTCCAACTAGTAGAGCATACATTATTCCGTTTATAATACCTTCCTTTCTCTTGAATGGGAAACATACCTTGAATAGATTTAAGAATCCCACAGCCGTTACAAGTAAAATGAACATATCTTTTACTTGTTGGTCTGTGAATGTGGTATTGAAATATGATATTGCAATACAAATACCTAATACACCAAGAATAACCGCAAGTGAACCTGGCAGTGCAGAGCATAGTACCTTTGGTAAGAACCTTCCAGTAACTCGTTCTTTATTTGGTTCAAGAGCAAGGATAACAGATGGAACACCAATTGTTAGCATACCAACAAATGTAAGGTTACTTGGATCAAATGGAAGTGCTATTGGTATTATCATGAAGATTACAGCAATTAAAAGGCTGTAAATAGTTTTCATTAAATATAATGAAGCGGTTCTTGTTAGGTTATTAATAGAACGTCTACCTTCTGCCACAACCTTTGGCATAGAAGCAAAGTTACTATCTAATAAAACAAGAGAGGATACATTCTTTGCTGCATCTGAACCAGAAGCCATTGCTATAGAACAATCTGCCTCTTTAAGAGCTAGAACGTCATTAACACCATCACCAGTCATTGCAACTGTATGTCCATGTGCTTTAAGAGCTTTAACAAGTTTTAATTTTTGGTCTGGTAATACTCTTCCGAAGATTGAGTACTTTTCAGCAGCCTCTTTGAGTTCTTGGTCTGTTTGGATAGTGGACATATCTATAATGTTCTCACAATCTTCGAGTCCTGCACGTCTTGCAACTGCTTGTACTGTAATAGGATTATCACCAGAGATAACCTTAATATTAACACCTTCTTCTTTGAAGAACCTAAGTGTATCTGGTGCTTCTGGTCTGATCTTATCTGTTATAAATAGATATCCCATAATCTCTAAGGACTTAGGGAGATCATAACCCTTGAATTTATCTTTGGATCTAGCAAGAGCAAGTACTCTAAATCCCTTTGCAGCGTTTTCTGAAATAGTTTGTTGCATTGCCTTGGTTTGTTTCTTAAATAAGAATTCTGGAGCACCAAGAGCATAAGAGTAATTGCCAATAGTTGCACCACTCCATTTTCTAGCAGAGGAGAATGCAATAATCTGAGATGCTGTTTCAGTTTGATCTGTTTCTGAAACATATTGTCTAACTGCATTAGCAGTTGGGTTGTCATCAGCTGTTGCCATTAAAAGATTCTTTATGGCAGTTCTGAATGTGGTCTCATCTATATTTTTTTCAAGTTGCATTCCTTGAACTTCCATGGATCCTTCTGTAATAGTTCCAGTCTTGTCTAAACAAAGAACATCTACACGAGCCAATGTTTCTACGCAATACATATCCTGTGCCAAAGTTTTATACTTGGAAATACGTACAACGGATACTGCAAATACGGCACTTGTTAGAGCAACTAATCCCGAAGGGATTAAACCTATTAAAGCTCCAACAACAGAAATAACTGTCTCATTAACTTCTATACCTGTATTTTGTAAGAAGAATTTAACACAGAATAGTGCAACTCCTAGTGGAACAATTATAATGGACATAATCTTAATGATTAACATTAATGATTTCCAAATTTCAGAGTTAGGCTTCTTGAAATATTTTGCTCCTAAAGAAATCTTCATTGCGAAGTTGTCTGGACCAACGTGTATAACTTTTGCTTGAGCATGACCAGAAACAATATAACTACCACTTATAACTTCATCTCCAGCAGTTTTGGTTATTGCATCTGGCTCACCAGTTACAGCACTTTCATTTGCTTCAACTGTTCCATCTATAACAACAGCATCTGCACAAACTTGGCAACCAGTGGAGAGAAGGACTATATCATCCATAACAATGTCTGATACGGCAATTTCTTTTTCTTGGTTGTCTCTAATAACAGTGACTTTAGGTGCAGAGATTAAGGACAATTTGTCCATAGTGTGCTTTGCTTTTAATTCTTGAATCGTTCCAATTAAGGTATTGATAATAACCAAAACCATGAAACCGAAGTCTCCAATCTTGAAATTATCTCTTTCAAATATGATTAAAAGTACAGCAAGAACTATGAAAACGAAGTTGAAGAATGTAAGAATATTGCTTCTTAAAATCTGTCCAACAGATTTAGTTCTAATGGTTTGCTCGCCATTAACTTGCCCAGCAGCTATTCTTGCTTTTACTTGTGGTGTGGTGAGAGGGAAAGCGTTTTCAATAGATATCTTTTCTTTCTTCTTTGTCTGCTTTTCATCCTCAGAAGGTATGATACCTATATTCTTGGTTTCATATTCAGATACGCTTTTGTCTTTTCTCACTTATAACTCCGTATAACTATTGGAAAAATAATAATGTCTAATTTTAACACACGTGTATAATGTTTTCAATTAAAAATGACTAGAAAAAAGTCTAAATAGTATTAGTTAAACAAATACATTCCACGTGGTTAGAATACGGAAAAATTGCAAAAATTAAACACAAAATAAAGTAGTGTATAAAAAATAAATGCAGCCCGAAGACTGCACTTAATTTAATAAATAAATAAAAAACTCTTAGTTAAACAAATCTTTGTATGCCTTTGAGAATTTTACTGCTGGAGCTTTGCTTGCTGGAATCTTAACTGGTTCTTTTGTTAAAGGATTGAATCCTGTTCTTGCTGCTTTTGCCTTGAGTTCGTATGTGCCGAATCCTGCGATAGCTACTTTGTCACCAGATTTGATTGCGTCTGCGATAACATCTGCATATGCTCCTAAGAATTTCTCTGCATCTTTAATTGAGAGATCTGCCTTTGCTGCGATTGCTGTTACTAATTCTTTTTTGTTCATTTAAATTTTCCTCCTAATGGAATTTTTGTTAATTGTGTGATTAAAGTATAGATGCTTATTCCAAATATTTCAATAGGTAATATGAAAAAATGCCGAAAATAGTGGGGTTTTGAGGTTTTTGCATTTAGTTAAAATCTTTTAATTAATGATTTCTAACGTGCGCGTGTTTTCTCTTTACATAAGTATCATAATTATATTATAATTATTGCGAAATTAAAAAATAAAATAAAAAAATAGGAGAAAAAATTATGGCAAACGGTTATGCAATTGAAAAATGGGCAAAAGCTCAACCAATTTATGACGAACTCGCAGAACTCACATCTAAACCAATTTACTGCGTTTCAGATGAAGCTCTCAAAGAAATCTTAGACTACTTCAACACAAAGTGTGCAAAGTCTAAAGAAATCACAACAGAAGCTAAGAAGTACATCCCAGGTGGAGTACAACACAACTTAGCATTCAACTTCCCATTCCCAATCTGTATTGAAAAAGCAGAAGGTGCTTATCTTTGGGATAGAGATGGAAACAAGTACTTTGATTTCCTTCAAGCAGGTGGTCCAACAATCTTAGGATCAAACTATCCAGCAGTTAGAGAAAAGGTTCTTGAATTATTAAACACATGTGGTCCTGTAACAGGTCTTTTCCACGAAGGTGAATTACTCCTTGCAAAGAAGATTAACGAATTAATGCCAAACTGCGAAATGTTTAGAATGCTTGGTTCTGGTACAGAATCTGTTATGGCAGCAATCAGAGTAGCACGTTGTGCAACAAAGAAGAAGAGAATCATCAAAGTCGGTGGTGCTTATCATGGTTGGTCAGATCAAATGGTTTATGGCCTTAAGATTCCAGGAAGCCGTCAATTCTTAGAAAGTCATGGTATCCCAGGATCATACAAGACAACAGACGAAGTCCGTCCAAATGACCTTAAGATGCTCGAAGCAATGTTAAAGAAGAACGCATTAAGAGGCGGAACAGCAGCAGTTATCGTTGAACCAGTTGGTCCAGAATCAGGAACACGTCCAATCGATTTAGAATACAACCTCAGAGCACGTATATTAGCAAAGAAATACGGTGCACTCTTCATCTTTGATGAAGTTGTAACTGGATTCAGAGTAGGACTCCACGGTGCAGCAGGATACTTCTTCACAGAAAATTATGGTTATCCATACAATGATGAAAAGGCTCTTGTAGATGGACAAGAATGGATTATCGATGACAAGAAAGTAGAGAAGCAAGAAGATGGTTCAGTTAAAGTTGTTAAGTTCAAGAGACCAGCAACAAATAGAGATATGTATCCAGACCTCACAATATTCGGAAAGATCGTAGCAGGTGGTTATCCATCAGCTGGTGGTGTCGGTGGTAAGAGAGAATATGTAAGCTTAATGGCAGCAGGACTTGCTGGTATGGGCAAGAAAGCATATGTTGGTGGAACTCTTGCAGCAAACCCACTTTCATCTTATGCAGGATATTTAGCAATATGTGAAATCGAAAAGAACGATGCATGTGCAAAGGCAGGAAGAGCTGGGGATAGACTTGCAGCAGGATTAAAAGAACTTGTAAAGAAGTACAATCTCCCATACGTAGTATACAACCAAGGTTCAATCGTACACCTTGAATGTACAGGTGCTATGAGCTTTGATTTCTCATCAATGTCTTTATTCGGTTCAGTTATCCCAATGCTTAAGAAGAAACCAGAAATGCTCAGAAGAAAAGTTGCAATGGAACAAATGGGTGCAGCTTATATGAGACATGGTATCGTAACATTAGCAGGAAGCCGTTTATACACATCTATGGCTGATACAGACGAAGTTATCGATGCAGCACTTGCACAATTCGATGCAACATTCAAAGATGTTGTAGAATGTGACAACGCAAGATTTGAACACAAATAAGATAAGGAAAAACTAATATGATAACCGAAACAGTTCAAAAGAATATTATATCCTATGCACAAAAATTTGTTGCAGATGGATACATTGTTTCCGGTGCTATTGCTGTTAGATGCGATACAGGTATTGCAATGACACAACTAGGTGCTGATTTGAGCAAGCTAGAAGTTGGTTCAATTATGTACGTAGATGATAAAAACATCGAACAACTCCAAGGCAATGAAAGAGCAGCAGCAGTTCTTCTTTTCTGTCTCTTAAGACATGATGATAAGATTGGTGCAGCAGCTATCGTAGATAGTGAGAACATCTTAAAGTTCTCCTCTAAGAAGAAAACATTGCCTGCAGTTCTAGATGATATGTCTCAAATTTGCGGTATCAGTGTAAGATGTGCAAAAGAAAACACAGCAATAGAGGTATTAAGAGCAATTAGAGGATTAAGAAATTGTTGCTTCTTACCAGATGCTGGAGCAATTGTAACAGGTAGAACATTAGATGAAGTTCATACAGCAACATTAGTATTAGATAAAGCATGTAACTGTTACCTTCTCGCAGAGAGCAAGGGCGGATGTAAACCTTTAGGTTTATTAGATGCTTGTCTTGAACACGTTGTATATAAACTCAAATATTCCAAGAAGAACCAAGATGCGCAAAAAGCAGCAGAATCTGGAACAGAGGAAAAGGTAGAAGAACAACCATCTGCAATTACAACAGATGAGCTCAAGAAACTTGCACAACAAGTTAAAGACGTTGGCGTAAGAATGCTCAACGAAAATCTTGTTCAAGGAACATGGGGCAATATCTCTGTTAGAGTAGATGACAAACACATCCTTTGTACTCCAAGTGCATTAGACTATGTAATGCTCAAACCAGAACAAATGGCAATCGTAGATATCGAGACTATGGAATGGCAAGGATCTAACAAGCCAACATCAGAAAAGAAAATTCACGGTGCTTTAATGCTTGCTAAGAGCGAAACAACTTGGGTTCTCCATTCACATCCAAAATATGGTTGTATTCTTGCTTCTATTGGAAAAGCATTGCCAGTTCCAGAGGAGTATAAGGCAACATTAGGTGAATCTATTCCTTGCACAACTGGTGGACTTCCAGGCACAAAGAAACTCGTTAAGAGCGTAACAGCAGCAATTGGAGATGCACCAGCAGTATTCTTAAAGAATCATGGTATCGTTGCTAGAGGAAATACACTCGAGGAAGCTTTCCAAGTTTGCTATGACTTAGAGAACGCTTGTAAGAAATATTTAGAAGATTAAAAAATCTAAAAAAAATTATTATTATGCAAAAGGAGGGATTGTTTCTCTCCTTTTATAATATTATTGTTTATGTACGTGCGAGATTAGTAGACCTTAAATGTATAAAAAATTGCATAAAAATGTATATGTATAAATGCATAAAAAATGTATAAAAATTTTTTGTTAAAAAAGCGGGTTTTTTACTTGATATTATCAATTATATTATATATAATTTCCTTATCTTAGAGCAAAGCTGACACAAGTTACGGGCAAAAGGACCGGGTCCACACACAATATATTGTGGTATAGAGAGGATAGCACATGCAAGAATTGAAAGACAGAATTGTCAAAGATGGAGAGATTTATCCAGGTGACGTTCTAAAGGTTTCAAGTTTTTTGAACCATCAACTAGACACAGAGTTGTTGGATCACATCGGTAGAGAAATCGCCGACATTTTTTCCAAGAGCAAAATTACCAAAATTTTAACAATAGAAGCATCTGGTATTGCTATTGCTATGGCAGTATCTAGATATATTAATGTTCCAATTATTTTTGCTAAGAAGAATAAAAACAAGAACATGTCTCAAGATGTTTATTCAGTTGAAGCTTTCTCATACACAAAAGGCGCAACCAATCTTATTCAAGTAGAAAAGAGATTTATTTCCAAAGACGACGCAATTCTTATAGTGGATGATTTTCTTGCAAAAGGAAGTGCACTTAATGCATTAACAGGAATTGTTAAAGAAAGTGGCGCTAGTTTAGTTGGATGTGCAATAGCAATAGAAAAAGTATATCAAGGTGGCGGTGCAGAACTTGCTCATAAGGGAATTAGAATTGAATCCCTTGCTAAAATCAAATCTATGTCAGTAGAAGACGGAATCGTTTTTGAAGACTAAGAGATAAATTAGAACAACAAAAAAAAATAATGCCAAAATGGCACTTTAAAAAGGAGAATATTTATGAAAAAGAAAGTTTTTGTTTTACTCGTAGTAGTAGCATTAATCGCAGCATTATGTGCAACATTCGTAGCATGTAATAAGAAAGGCACCGATGCAGATGACACTATCAAGTTAGAACCAATGACAAATATTGATAACGTTGATGTTGATAAAACTGGTCAAGTTGTAAAATCAAGTATTAAATTTGGTTTAATCACATTACACGATGAACATTCTACATATGATAAGAACTTCATCGATGCAGCAACAACAGTATGTGCACAAATGGGTGCTGCTCTTGTTGTGAAATCTGGTATTGATGAAACAAATGCATGTTATGATACAGCAGTTGAATTAGCAGAAGATGGATGCGACATCGTTTTCGCAGATTCATTTGGACATGAAGAATTCATGATTAAAGCTGCAAAAGAATATCCAAACGTTCAATTCTGTCATGCAACAGGTACATCAGGACGTATCGCAGGCGTATCTAACTTCCAAACAGCATTCGCAAACATTTACGAAGGAAGATATCTTGCAGGTATCGCAGCAGGTATGAAGCTCAATGCTATGATGGCAGCAGATAATACAGTCGTTCCAAAGATGGGTTATGTTGGTGCATATCCATATGAAGAAGTTATCTCTGGTTTGACATCATTCTATCTTGGTGCAAAATCTGTATGTCCAAGTGTTACAATGAAGACAACATTCACAAATAGTTGGTACGATGAAATTGCAGAAGCTAACTCTGCAACAGCATTAATCAATGCAGGTTGTGTTCTTATTAGCCAACACGCAGACTCAATGGGTGCTCCACAAGTATGTGAAACAAAAGGTGTTCCAAACGTTACATATAACGTAAGCACAAAAACAGCATGTCCAAACACATATCTTGCAGGATGTAAGATTAACTGGGGAACATATTTCAAATACATTATTGAATGTGTAAAATATGGCAAAGACATCCCAGATGATTGGACAGGTGGTTTCGCAACAGGCGCAGTTGAAGTATTAGAATTAGGTGACGCAGTTGCAACAGGTACAGCAGCAGCTATCGCAAACGCAAAGGCAAAATTTGAAGCTGGCACATTAAAGGTTTATGATTGCTCAACATTCACAGTAAATGGTGCAGCAGTTACAGAATATGTTGCAAACGTAGTTTCTGACGAAGCATTCACACCAGATACAAACGTTGTAATAACATCTGGTAACAAGACTTATATTGCAGAAAGCACATATCGTTCAGCTCCATACTTTGGATTAACAATTGACGGTATTTCACCACTTAATGCATAATATTTAAACTAAAATAAGGTAAGGCGGAGCCTAAGACTCCGTCTTGCTTTTTTTAAAGGCAAACACAATGGAGGTAATCGTGGAAAACGAAATTACCAAAGAAATAAACGAGATTTCTCCAGAAAAAGAAAAAACTATTGAAACTCAAATAGTAGAGGAATTGCAAGATGATACTCCTGTTATTGAATTAAGAGGGATATCAAAACACTTTGGAGAAGTACGTGCGAATAACAACATTAATCTCACCTTGAAGAAGGGTGAAATTCTTGCTATTTTAGGGGAGAATGGTTCAGGTAAAACAACTTTAATGAATATGATATCTGGTATTTACTATCCAGATGAAGGTCAAATATTTATTAATGGAAAGGAAGTTCAAATCAGATCTCCTCAAGATGCTTTTGAAAATCACATCGGTATGATTCACCAACACTTTAAACTTGTTGATGTATTTACCGCAGCTGATAATATAATCCTTGGCGATAAAATCCTTAAAGTTGACAATAGAAAAGTATTGAACAGTTATTTCAGTGATTATAGAGGTTCTATTTCTTCGGCAAAGGAAGTTAGAGATGCAGCACTTAATGCGGAAAATCCAGAAGCAAGGTCTAGAATATATGCTAAGTATTTGATGAAGCGTCAAAGAGCATATCTTAAAGTTGCTATTAAGACTGCCGTAATGCCATTGTTAAGATTCTGGGAAAGAAACAAATTTAACTACTTGGCAAGAGGTCGTATAGAAGCAATTCAACACTATATTAAAAAGTTTGGTTTTGATATAGACTTAAGTAAGAAAATATACGATATGTCTGTTTCTGAGAAACAAACTGTCGAGATTATAAAGGTATTATATAGAGGCGCTAACATCCTTATTTTGGATGAACCAACAGCCGTTTTAACACCACAAGAAATTAGAAAATTATTTGATGTTCTTCGTAAGATGAGAGAGGATGGTAAAGCAATTATCATTATTACTCATAAACTTAACGAAGTTATGGAAATTTCAGATAGAGTTTCTGTATTGAGAAAAGGTGAATATATTGGAACTGTAAATACAAAAGAAACCAATTATAAAGAACTCACCGAAATGATGGTTGGAAAGAAGGTAGATCTTAACATAGAAAGAAAAGATCCAGTAAGTCCAAAGCCTAGACTAATCATAAATAACTTAACAATTCTTAATAATGAAGGAAGAAAAGCAATAGATGATATTTCATTCACAGTTAACGGTGGTGAAATCCTTGGTGTTGCTGGTATTGCTGGAAATGGACAAAAGGAACTCCTTGAAGGTATTGCAGGATTGCAACGTGTAGAGGGAGGCGAAATCATATTCCATAATCCAAAGGAAAACAAACCAGTCACATTCTTCCATAATGACATCAAACAAATTAGAGAAAAAGCAGAGAAGGGTATGTTTCATTATCCGGATGGTACGCCTGTAGTATTAAAGGGTAAATCCAACAGTGAAATTAAGAAATTGGTAGATAGTGAACAAATCCTTTATTACGAAGATGAAATCATTGATTTAAGAGATAAGAAACCAAGAGAAATTCAAGAATTAGGTATCAAGCTCTCATTCGTTCCAGAAGACCGTTTAAATATGGGTTTGGTAGGAAATATGAGTATTGTAGATAATATGATGCTAAGAAGTTACAGAAAGGGCAAAACAGTATTCTTAAATAGAAAGAGACCTAAGAACTTGGCAGATAATATCATAGATGAGCTTGAAGTTGTAACTCCAAGTGATCAAACACCAGTTAGAAGATTGTCAGGTGGTAACGTACAAAAGGTTTTGGTTGGTAGAGAAATTTCTTCATCACCAAAAGTTTTAATGGCAGCTTACCCAGTAAGAGGATTGGACATTAACTCATCATATCTTATCTATAATCTTTTAAATAAACAAAAGGAAAAGAATGTTGCAGTTGTATTCGTTGGAGAAGACTTAGACGTATTGCTCGCATTATGTGATAGAATTCTCGTTCTTTGTGGTGGCAAGATTACTGGTATATTAGATGGAAAAACAGCACAAAAAGATGAGGTTGGTCTTTTAATGACCAAACATGTTGGTGAAGAACATGATTCAACACAAGAAAATAATGAAGTGGAGGAGGTAGAAGATAATGGCATCAAGCAAAATCAAATTTGAACTTCCATTCCACATTACAAAAAGAACAGATATTCCCGGATGGAAAGCATGGCTCTTTAGAGGAGGTGCAATTGTAATAGCATTCATTCTAACAGCTATCGTTTCCACAATCCTAACCAAAGGTGGAATGGGCGGATTCTTTAAAGAAATGTTTGTTGGTACTATGGGTACTGCAAACAAAGCATTAAAGTTGCTCAATGGTTGGGCAATGCTTCTTATGTTAGGTCTTGCATTAGTTCCTGCATTTAAGATGAAATTTTGGAATATTGGCGCAGAAGGCCAAACATTAATGGGCGCACTTGCATCAGTAGTTGTCATTAAAGAATGGGGTAAAGTTCTACCAGAAGAAGTTCTCATTATCTTAATGCTTTTGTTTAGTCTTGTATTTGGCGCTATCTGGGGATTGATTCCTGCTATATTTAAAGCTATTTGGAATACCAATGAAACATTGTTTACATTAATGATGAACTATATTGCAATTCAAATGGTTTTATTCGCAATTAACATATGGGCTCCTAATGGTTCAGGTACTATTGGTATCTTGAAATATGGTAGTTTTTCTGGTGCATTTGGAATGAATTATATCATCAATATAGTATTGGTGACCATAGTAACCGCAATTCTGTTTGTATACATTAAATATAGTAAGCATGGTTATGAAATCAATGTTGTTGGTGAAAGTGTAAACACGGCAAAATACATTGGTATTAATGTTAAGAGTGTTATTATTAGAACTATGGTTTTATCCGGTGCACTTTGTGGTTTAGCAGGATGGTTCTTAGTTGGAGGTAGTCCAACACCAACAATAAACTCTACATTGGTTGCAGGAAGAGGATTTACGGCTATCTTAGTTGCATGGATTGGACAACTCAATCCATTCATTATGATGGGTTCAGCATTTTTGGTAATATTTATGCAAACAGGTGCCGCACAAGTTGCCACAACATATCATATTGGTAGTAGTTCAGCATACAGTGGTATCGTTGTTGGATTATTCTTCGTTATACTTATAGCTGCAGAATTCTTGGTAAATTACAATGTAGTCTTTAAGGTTCATAAACATAAGAAGGTTGAAAAGGCTGCAACTCCAACTGGAGAAAAGGCGGGAGAAGAACCAACGAAAGAAGACGAGAAGATTATTACCGAAGAACAATTTGAGGAAGAGTTGGAATCTATTGGCACAAGATACTTTGAAAGAACTATTACTAAGTCAAAGAATTTTGAAGGAAATGATACATTCACTCCTCAAAAAGAAGAAGTTCCTATTGAAGAAACAGTAGAAGAAATAAATGAAGAAAAGGTGGATAAATAATTATGTTTTTAGTATTCTTACGTAGTGCAATAAGATTAAGCACAACCTTCCTTTTCGGTTCAACAGGTGAAACTATAACTGAAAGAGCAGGGCATTTAAACCTTGGTATCCCAGGAATTATGTGTCTTGGAGCAGCAGGTGCCTGTGTTGGTGAGGAGGCATATCTTAAGGGATTATCCGATATGAGTCAAGCAAATGGCTTTGCTATAGTATTAATTGGTATATTATGTGCAATGTGTTTTGCAGGTGCAGGCGGTCTACTATATGCATTCTTAACAATTACTTTAAGAAGCAACCAAAACGTATCCGGTCTTGCAATCACAACATTTGGTGCTGGTATAACAAACTTCATTATGCCACAAGTTGATAAAACTGGATTTACAACAATAATTAGTAAAGCATTCACCGCATATGCTCCTGGTGCAGATGGAGCAGGTTGGTTTAGTGATTTATTCTTAACCTATGGATGTTTAGTTTATATCGCAATTGTGCTTGCTATATTAGTTGCAGGATTCATTAAGAGATCTAAGCAAGGATTAAGTTTAAGAGCAGTGGGCGAGAACCCAGCAGCAGCAGATGCAGTAGGTATTAATGTTATTAAGTATAAATATGTTGCATGTGTTGTAGGCGCTGGAATTGCTGGACTCGGCGGATTATTCTTCATCTTTGACTACCTTGGTGGCAACTGGGAGTACACAATTGAAGCATTAGGCTGGTTATCTATCGCTCTTGTTATCTTCTCAATTTGGAGACCAAACATTGGTATTGCCGGTTCTCTAATATTCGCAGCATTCTATATTCTCCCATCTTATGTCAATGTAGAATTCCAATACAGAGAACTTATCAAGATGGTTCCATATGTTGTAACAATTGTTGTTTTAATAGCAACAAGCTTATTAAGAAAGAAAGAATTGCAACCACCAGCGTCTCTTGGTGTTCCATACTTTAGAGAAGAGAGATAGCAAAAAGAACTTATACTTATATTTAAACCGGAGAAAAAAATCTTCGGTTTTATTTTTTTAAATTTTTTATTTTTTAATGTTCCTTTAATATTCCCTTTTTATAATAAAGACAAGAAAAGCAAAGAAACAAACAAAATTTTTCATAATAATCCTCTCTCAAAAAAAGATCCTCTTGGTTAAGCCAAGGGGTTTCTTTTATATATAAAATACTTGATAATCCAAAAAAAATGGTGTATTATAACTTTGCTTTGCGAGATTAGCTCAGTTGGTTAGAGCGCTACGTTGACATCGTAGAGGTCATAAGTTCAAGTCTTATATCCCGCACCATTAATACGAACTCGAAAAGAGCTCGTATTTTTTTATTTGTAAAAATATGATACAATAATTATGGTTTTTATAAAAAAATTAAAGATGTTCCAAAAAAGGTACAAAATGTTTCGTATATTGTTAGTGAAATAAAAATTATTAGAGGTTAATTATGAAAAAAATTATTGTTATTACAGGTTCATTTAATCCGGTAACTAAAGCTCACTACAAGATTTTATCAGATGCTGTTGAAAAGTTCGATGCAGATGAAGGTTTATTTGTTGAAACAAATGATAAGTATCTTCATAAAAAGTGTCTTACAAAATTAAAAACTCCAACTAACTTTATCCTTAGTGAAGAAACACGTGCAGAGATGTTACAATCTCTTAATAAAGAAAATAACAAACTTAGTTTTGGTGGAGTGGAAACTGGAGGAGAAAATCCGAACACATATAAAAGTTTGTTGAATGTTTATAATAAGAAAAGAAAACAGTATCAGGGTGAAGAAATACAATTATTTTATTTATTTGGAGCAGATAAGATTCATGGTATTCCCAAATGGATGGATCCAGAGGGTATGATAAATCTTTGTGAATTTCTTGTATACTCACGAAATTTGGATGTAGAAAAATTAATTAATAGTAGTGATTTTTTAAGAGAACATAGAGATAGAATACATTTATTAAATGTTGAAGATGAAGATGTGGAAGATGTAAGTTCAACCAAGGTTCGCAATCTTTTCTTCGAAGGGAAGGATTATAGTGGTTTAATGAATGCTGATGCTTATAAAATCATGCAAACATTATCTCCAAAGGATTTCCCGGAATTAACTCCAGAAGATTTGTTCTATGCTCACATTAAATATGGTGGAGGGCATGGGAAGCAAACTGCTCGTAAGAGAGTGTATAATACAAATAAAGAACTATTTAACGAATGGAGAGAATCATTCTTGGGGAATAAGGATGAACACAGGGTAGCGCATGCTTATAAAGATAAGTTTACTGTTTCTGTAAAACCGTTAGATACTACTACAAAATTTGGATGTTTTAATTCGGATTGTATAGATGTAGCGAAAGATATGATAGATAATGGTTTTAATCCAGTAATTCTTAATATAGCTTCACGAGTAACTCCTTGTGAGGGATATAACGAGGGAGATTATTCACAAGAGGATTATTTATGTTATTGTTCCACATTATCTCAATCTTTGTATCAATTTGGTGATGAAAAGAAGAAACATATTAAAGAATCTGGAGTAACACCAGTAACTAGTGTATATCCAATGGATTTGAATTATGGTGGAATATATTCTCCATGTGTAAGATTTTTTAGAAAGGGTGAGTTTTGTTATTTTTCACTAAGAGAAGATCCTTTTGATTGTTCAGTCATTTCTGTTGGTTCTCTTTCAAATAAGAAAGATACAGAGTTTATTAATGAAGATAGAAAATACTTTGATAATAATGGATATTTAACAAACGAAGGAAAGGAAATCGAATCTAACAAGATTCGTACAATCTTCCGTATTGCTTTAGATAATCAACATGATAGTATTGTTCTTTCTGCATTCGGTTGTGGTTATAATGAAATGAAAAGTGATGAAGTTTCTTCCTTGTTTTATAACATTTTACAAGAAGATGAGTTTAAGAATCGTTTTAGAAAAGTTGTATTTGCAATAAATGAAGGGGAGATAACACCACGTTCGAGAACACCTAGGGAATTAAATGGTAAATATGCACCATTTTATAAGTTGTTTAAATAATAATAAGAGGAAATAATAACTATGGAAAATAAAAATATTTTAATGCTTCGACATCATCCAATGAATGTACTTTTTACAAACTCTTTTTACACTAAGCAAACGGAAGAAGATTTATCTGAATACACGATAATAGATGTAACTTCCCGAGTTGTAATGAATAAGGAATTTATGAAGGTTCATCCTAACTTTGCTAAGGAAATATCTCCTTTCTACATCGGACCAGTTGTTGGTACAGATGGTGCTAAAGCTAACATATTCGAGATATTCTGGCAGTGTGGTAAAGTATATCCTTGCCATGATAATAATGGAAAACCAAACGGTGATTTTTTCAAGTGGAGAAAAGAATTTTATGATAAAAAACAATGTTCCAAGGAACTAATGCGACATGCTTGTGAGAGTATAGGATACAATAATAAAGATTGTTTGTACTTTGCTTACTTTGATAAAGAAAAGGGTGAGTATGTACCTCTTAATTACGTAGATTCTCGTAAAAAAGTATATTTTAAAGAGTATGCAAAATTGGTATACGATACACCATCATTTAAATGGTTAAAATCATTAGTGGATAATGGTGAAAAGATTGCTTTGGTAGATTTCGATACGTATAACTATAATGAAAAATGTGGTATGAGAAAAAAATATGAACAATACATAAATAAATGTGAGAAAGAAAAAATAAATCCAACCATCCCTGAAAGTTCATTCCTTTCAATTGGTTCAATGAAGGATGCAATAAATTGTTCATTTTTACAAGCAGGGCATGGATTTGTTCTCAAAGCTTTATTACAGGGTGATATTGAAGTTGTTAATGGTGAAGTTATAGATCACGAAGGTATATTGGAGTAATAAGTATGAAGTATTTTGTTGTAAGTGATACACATGATCATTATTTATTAATGATTGAAGCATTAAATAAACAAGGATTTGATCCGGAATGTGAAGATCATAAATTAATAGTTTGTGGAGATGCATTCTACAGTGGACCCGAACCAGGGAAAATGTTTGAGTACCTAAAAACTCTAAAAGAGAAAGATAAGTTGGTTTTTATAAATGGTAACCATGATAGAGAATTGTTGGAAGCAATAAACAATAAATTTACACAAGGAAGACCAGGAAATCGTAGGTGTGCTGAAGGTGTAGTAGAACACATAACAGGTAAAACAAGACTTTCAAATGAAGAACTCGCATCTGAATGCAATAAGATAGGCTTCACATCTTTCCTAAAAAGTGCTCTACGTTATTTTGAAACAGAACACTATGTATTTACTCATGGATTTATTCCAGTTAAAGATAAAAAATATAATCCAGATTGGAGAAATGAAGGTAGTAAATCAAAGTTTGATTTAACAGATGGTATGATGATGTCTATGAAATATGGAATACAAGAACCTGGTAAGATAATTGTGTTTGGGCATTATAGTGCAGCAAGATGTTATGTTATGAAGAATGCAACTAGTGAAAATTGGGAGAAAGGACTTTATAAAGTTGTTAATAATGTTCCACAAGAAGGATTTTTACCGTTTTACGGAAATACTTTTATAGCATTAGATCAAAGCGTTAAGAAAACTGGATTTATAAATTGTTTAATAATTGAAGATTAATTAAGGATAAAAATATGGCAAAAAAATATAAGATTATTTTAAAAGTACGTTATTTTAAAAGTAGCATAAGTATTGATAGTGCAGAAGAGATAGAAGGAGTAACAGTATGGCCGAATTATTCTCATGCAGAACCATATTGCCTTAAAGGAATTTTTGACTCCTATGAGGAGGCGAATGAAAAAACATCCAAGATAAAAGTATATAAATTTGTGGTTCACTTTTATGAAGGAAGAACACCCGGTCAAATCTATGATTCTTATGAAGGATGGGATGGATATGCTGATGTTGACCCATGGTATTTCTTTAGCATATCTGATGCACAGTCTAGCGCAGAATATCAAATAGATCGTGATTTGGCATATGATTCGTTTTCTAGAGCAGATTATAGTATTATTCAATTAAAAAATGGGAACAAGACAAGACATATTCCAGCAGGAGTATACACATATAAAATCGTTGGAATTAAAAATGTATGCTATTATAATAGTGCTATGGATGGTGTGTATTTTAAAACATATTCAGAAGCAGATAATTCAGCATATCGAAAATCTTTTGATTATATGGTGAATAGAGATGATTCAAAAAATGCCACATATTTTAAAGTTGAAGAAATACCAATAATTGATTTTAGAATTGAAGAAATAGATGTATAATATATGCAAACAATGGAGGTATGCTATGAGAGACTTTGATGAAGATATTTCAAGTGTACAATTAGTAGATAAGGAAGTATTTAAAGATTTCTTGGATGCAGATGAATCTGTAATAAGTGTAATAAAGCCAAACAAGAAAAGACATTATAAGTGGCTATTATTCTTTGCTATACCAATCTTTTGGCCACATTTTATTATGCTAACAGTTCTTACTCTTGGTATATTCCCATTCGTTTATGCAAAGAAAGGATATGATAATCTATACTATGCTTATACAAACAAGAGAGTAATTGTTCGTAGTGGCTCATTTGGGGTAACATATCGTGGTATAGAATATAAAGATATTGTAACTACAGATGCAACAACTAATTTCTTAGATAAAAAATACAATACAGGAACAATCCAATTTAGAGCACAACGTCAATCCGTTTCATTTGCTAACATAGACAATCCATTTGATACTCTTAGAGAAATAAGAGATTACATAGAACACAACGTAAAAGACTAATATGAAAACTATATATTTAGCTGGTGGCTGCTTTTGGGGCTTACAAAGATTTTTAGATAGTGCAGAAGGTGTTCTTGAAACTGAGGTTGGATATGCTAATGGTAAGAAAGATAATCCAACATATGAACAGGTTAAGTATGAACATACGGGGCATGCAGAGACTGTGAAAGTTGTATATGATGAATCCATATTGCCTCTAAAGTATATTATTCATAGGTTTCTCCAAGTAATAGATCCATACTCTGTAAACAAACAAGGAGAAGATGTTGGAGAGCAATATCGCACTGGTATTTATTTTGAAAATAACGAGGATATGCTTATAGCAAAACAAGAAATTGGAAAACTTGAAAAGGCAAGCAATAAGCATAGCGCTATTGAGGTTTTGCCATTAGTTAATTTCTGGAAAGCTGAGGAATATCATCAAAAATACTTAGAAAAGAATCCAACTGGATATTGTCATATTTTTCAGAAGTTTTAATAAATCACCCCATATTCACCCTATAGTATACTTGCCACTTTTTCCTATATGGTGGTAAAATATCAATATATTTTAGAGATATATAGGAGGTCTCAATTTATGACAAAAAAATCAATACTTGTTTTAACATTATTGGTAGCATTAGTAGTTATCTGTGCTATTTCTTTAACAGCTTGTGGTGCTATTAAAGGAATTATGGATCTCGCAGATGACATTAGCAATTTACAATCAGATACAATGAAAACTCAACAAGAAATTCAAGAGGCTCTTGGAGAGAAATATTTTATTAAATATGAAATCACTAGTGATTCTTCTGGAGAAGGAAATGAACATACTGAAGAAGAAGTTATCGTTGCTTCTAATGGCGAATATTCTTTCTGGCAAACAGAAGATGGCAAAACACTCATTAAGAAGATAGGCAATACATATTATGTATATAACCATGAACAAGGTTCAACTCAATATACATCAGTAAGTACTTATGAGTCAGAAACAAGTCCTATCTATTATGCAAATGCATATGTTCTTGCTTGTGGTGATTCTCTTACTTATACATCTAAATCTACAGTCACTTTCTTAGGGCGTACATGTACAAAGTATGTTACTAACTTAGGAACATCATCTGCATTAGGATCAGTAAAACTTAATGCAGAATATATCGTAGATAATACAACAGGTGCTTGTCTTAAATATGCAGTTGCAGCAAGTGCTGATACAACAGATGGAAAAGATAGTGGTGCAGCAACATTTGAAGCAAAAGTATTCAAGCAAGGAAACGATGTAGATGCAGAATTTGCACCAGAAATCGCAAACATTGCTATAAGTGAATGGGATACAGCATTTATGGCAACAATGGGATTAACAGCAGTTCCTGCAGTTGCTAATACAAAATTAGTTGGTGCTTCTATTGAAACAAATACACAAACAAAAGAATATGTTTTAGTTCTTAATATGAATGGTGCATTAGCAGACAATAAGACAGCATTATTGGCAGTATTTGAATCATTCTTCAATGCAGGTGCAAAATATGATAGAGATGATAATGAAAAGACAAGCTATCAAGATACAGACTTATTTGATGATAATTCAGATGAAGAATATTCTCCAGGAATGGATTACACAGCATGTACAAGCAATGGAGATTTAGTAAGTATTGCAGTTGTACAAATGCCAGATGAAAACGATGCTTCTTACTGTAGAATAAGCTTTACTCTTACTCATACAATAGCAGCATAATATAATCATTACTTAATATTATTTGTCCGTGTGAGGTTTTTCTTGCACGGGCATTTTTTATGTCCTTTATTGACATCTTTTTATTTACTTTTAAAATAAACACATTATTAAAATAGTGAAGAGATATAATGACAGAAGAAAACATATCCCAAGAGATTAATAACGAAGAAAATGTTCAAGAAACAGAAGAAACAAATGCGCAGGATTTAGTTGAAGAAACTATTCCAGTAGATGCAGAAGGATTATATCAATTCTTATTAAGATTGCCAGGAATGTTAAATGACCTGTTCCATTAATAATCAATTTTTGCAATAATAGTAAAGTATGGTTCCAGTTTTATAGACATGGAGCCATTTATTTTTCTTAGTTCGTTTTCAATACTTGTAAGACCATTTCCATATGTTACTTCAGAAGGGATGATACCATTATTTGTTATGTTAATAGTAAGATAATTACCATTGTCTTTTATATCTACATCTATCTTATTCGCTTTTCCATGACGTATAGCGTTTGTTGTGGTTTCTTTAATTAGCTTATTGATAAACACTCTGATGTCCCTGTTATCTGGGCTTATGCCGTTAATGGTGAGGTCTACGCCTATAACCCTTAATAATTCTTGGAGTTCTTTTCCGTCCTGCCCCTTGTTTTCTTCTATACTCAAAGAAGAGTCTAGATTAGAGAGCATCTTTTTAACTTCTCTTAGATCCGTGGAATTATCATTAAGGATAAACATATGAAGAATAGAGAGTTGTTGTGCAAGGGAGTCATGGATGTTTCCTTTAATGGTTAGAAGTTCGTTGTACTGTTGAATACTCTCAATAGTTTCAAGTGTATTATTAAGTTCTTGGTTGGCTTTATATAGATTTGTCTTGTTTTCTTCTATCTCACTCATTAATCTTTCTTCTTCTGTAACATCTGTACAAGTAATTTGGGTTAGAGGATTGTCTATGCTGAATTTGTATGAAGAATCTTCTATGTTAATAATGAAGGATGTGCCAGAAACTATTCTTCCATCTTCAATAGCTTTTCTTTTGATTAAAGAAAGAATGTCTCTAGAATTGTTGTATGAAGATATCCCAAGTTTAGAAAGGGTTGTCTTAAGAGAAGTGTTAATATATCTTACATGTCCAAAGATATCTATATATGCAATGCTATCATCTTGCTTATCTAAAGCATATTTCACACTAAATCTTCCAGGGTAGTCTTTAATGGATGTTAAGCTTTCTACAAGGAAGAATATTGTTCTAATCATAATGTATACAAACAATCCAGAAACTATGTAACCATAATATGGTATAACTTCGAGAAGAGTTATATTAAATATGCACCAAATACAATCTAGTATGCGTATCCATTTTTTCTCTTTTATTAGGAGGACAATACTAAGTGTTGCAGGGATAATAAATGCCAAAGAAATGTAGTTTGCAACGGTCACATTCATATTCTCCATTAAAGGTGTTCTTGTCACAATTGCTATGATTAAACATCCTAAAAGAGCAGATAAATATGCGATTCTGAGTTTTTGGCCTCTAGAAATGGCAAGATAAATAATACCAAAAAGTAGTGCAGAAGCAGTTAATGTTTCAAACACAAACATGGTAATACGTAGGGATGCAGGAAGTGTTAAAATACTAGTCATTGTGCACCTCCAACTCTATACGGATACCACCATCTTGCTTCTTTATGGTTACATTATCTTTGTCTAAATATTCTTTGTTTATACCAAGACCTTTGCCTTCTATATTTGCAATGCAAGTGCCTTTCTCTGAGTCTATAATTAAGAACATAGTGGCATTCTTAAATGGGTATGTTCTAGAGATATCATAGATGAAATTGTTTATAGCCAATGCAAATGGATAAGATACATCTTCTTTAGAAAGAATAGAGAACCCAACATTTTCAAACCCAATACTTTTTATATCATGTGAAATAACATCTAATAAAAGAGAGAAGGCATCATTAGTAATATTCTTTTGCTCTTTTGCATTTAAAAGAAGCATACATCTTTGCTTCATATATCCAAGCAAGAAAGCAATTGTTCCAAGTTTTTGCTTACACTCTTTGCTATTCTTTGCTGTTATCTCATCTGGAAGAGTATTAAGTATGGATAATAATTCTTCCTTTGCCTTTCCTATACTTTGTTCTATTTCGTTTGTAATCTGAAGCCTATATGTCAAAGAGGATTGTCTAGAGTATATGTCTATCATATTACTAAGTAGTGCATTTGTTTCCTCTAACTCTTTTGCTTCTGTTGTTAGTTTCTTTTTAAGTTCTAGTAATTCTGTTAAATCATCTTCAACAACAACATAATACTTTCCAATATCTTTTGTTACATATTTTTTATTAGGATTGTTTTCTTTGTATGAAGATACATTAAAACTGGAACTCCTATATATAGCCACATCATTTTCGTTGTATATACACATAGGAAGGGAAGACTTTCTAAAATTACTAATATATCGTCCGTCATTTTGTACAATACCAGAGTCTAGCATAGCTTCTATCATCGCATGTACAAATATAACAATCATCAAAGCAAAGTCTCTAAGAATAGTGGTATTTCTAATTACATCTGAATTCATTGCATAGAATACAGCGTAAATAGCACCTAATGCTAAAACTAATAACGGGAATATAATTTGTTTTGCACTGATTTGTTTACTTGTTCCAACAAGTAATAATACAAAAGCAACTAGAGAAGTGGCCCCAATATATCCCATAGAAAAATAGTGTACATACCCGTAATTATATATAATGTTGTACATATCGGATCCTGGTGTAATTGGTACATATTTTATGTTCTTATATATAAGATTATGGAAATCATTTGTGAATGCAAAAACAACGAAGATTGTAACTATAACAATTAATACTATGTAAAGACCATATTTTCCTTTGAATTTAGGGTAGAATGTTTCAATTACCAATACTAAGAAAAGTGCAGGAATAGCGTTCATTGGAAGGTAATATGTATAGTCTAGATATAACTGTAGATTGTCTATATGTACAAGCCATTTCATGAATCTTAGTACAATCCATATTAAACAAAGAACCATTATTGCAAGAATAATATATTTTTGTTTGTTGAACTGGACTCTATATATCATAGAAGTACCCCAGACAAGGAGTATGAATTCTATAATAAGTGCCACAACGTTATATGCGCCACCACCTTCAAGAAGTCCTTTGGGGAAAACCACAGCAATTATAAAACTGAGTGCAAACAAAGCGCACACAGCAATAGAAATAAACAATGGTTTTCTAATATTTTGCATCTTACTTTGTAACAATTAATCCGGCAGATACTGCGTATATAGCAACTCTTGCCATAGAAGTGAATCCAGTCTTTAATAATATGTTTGAAATATGAGCTTTAACAGAGGATTGAGACATATATAATTCCTTTGCAATTGCATCTCTGTCTTTGCCAGAACAATATAGGCGTAGTATGGTTAATTCGGTCTCCGTGAGAGAAGAAAGAATCATATCCTTTGTTTTGTCTGTATTAGGGAATACACTATATCCTTCGTAAGTGTTTTTAATAACGTTTATAAGTTCTTCTGTGGAGATGTTTTTGTATACAAAAGAATGTACGCCAGCCTTCTTTGCTTTCTCCATGAAAGTAATGTCTGGGAATCCTGTAATTGCAACAATTTTAATCTTAGGGAATTCATCTAGAATATCTTTAACCAAGTCCAAAGCATTATTTTTGGATTCTGTAATTATGTCTGTTAAGAGTAGGTCTGCTTTGTTGTTTCTTAATGTATCTAAAATATCTAAAGAATTGGTTATAGCTTTAACAACTTCAAATGTTGGTTCCTTAGAAAGAGATATGGTTAAACTCTCTAAAAGTATTTGTTGGTCTTCACAAATAACGATTTTCATAATGATTCCTCGTAATTTTTAATGCAATTATTATAACATATTTTATAATACCCATACAATTTTTTATTATTTTTGATATAATAATACTAACAAAAACATTAGGAGAGTATTATGGCATACGTAAAAACAGATAAAGAAACAGATTATGTAGCAATTGAAATGGAGAATGGAGACAGAATGGTTGTGGAATTAGACACAAAGGGTAATGCTCCAATTACAGTTCAAAACTTTAAGGATTTAGTATCTAAAAAATTCTATGATGGTCTTATCTTCCATAGAGTAATATCAGGCTTTATGATTCAAGGTGGAGATCCACTAGGAACAGGTATGGGAGGATCAGATAAAGAGATTAAAGGTGAGTTCGCTATTAATGGTGTACAAAACGATATATCTCATAGAAGAGGAGTTATCTCTATGGCAAGAGCAATGAATCCGAACTCAGCATCTTCCCAGTTCTTCATTTGTCATGCAAACGCAACATTCTTAGATGGACAATATGCAGCTTTTGGAAAGGTTGTAGAGGGAATAGAAGTTGTAGATAAAATAGCAGCAGTTAAGACCAATGCTATGGATAGACCACTTGTAGAGCAGAAAATGAAAAGCGTATACTTTGTTGAATAATGTATAACAAGTTATGTAAAAAAATAATGGGCAACAATTAGTTGTCCATTTTTGTTTTGTAATAAGATATTCCTTGTAGGTCTTCTAGTGGCAGTAGTGAGACATCAAAAGTTCCATCTGGTTGTATCGTTATTATCGTGCCACCACGTTGCCCATGACGTTTCTTAATTCCTTTGTAGGCCAAATGGTCTATACCCATACCATAAGTCATTCTAATGCCTTTATAACTTAAAGACATAGTAGAGAGGTGGTCATGTCCAAAGAACATTCCTTTGCAGGAACCAAGTTTTACCATCTCACTAAAGAAGTTACTCTCTTTTGTTTTAGGATATCCCACATAATTGTCCTTTTCTTGTATGTATCCAAGATGGTATGTAACAGAAGGATCACCTCTATAACACTTTTCCCATGCATCTCTAAATTCCTTTGGTGGAATGTGGAAGAATGCAAGAGAAGGGGGCATTGCTCCGTCTTTTGTATTTTCTAATACAACTTTCTTGTACCATTCTATTTGCTCGTCATGTATTACATCAAAACCACTGAAGAACATCTTTCCCAAATAGGAGTTAGAATCTAAGAACATTAGAAGGTTATTTATACTTCCATCTGCATTTAAGAGTTTAATACAATAATTGCCTCTATCTTTGTCAAAGCATTCACCCCTTTGGAACAAACAATTATCCAAAGATTCGTAATAGTCAGATAGTTTGTCTTTATTATAGAAAGACCAGGTCTCACAATCATGGTTTCCAAAAACAAAAGCCCAAGGAATATTAAAACTCTCCATTAAAGACCCAAACTTTTTAGATGCCTTTAAATTATTTAAAGAACCAGAGAAGAATGGTTTTGGCCAGAATGGCATAGGATATGCAGCATCTCCTGTTACAGCAATAAAATCTGGTTTAGCATTTTCAACAATTAACTTTATATCATTAAGAGCTTGTTTGTCCTCTTTGTTGGTGAAGATATAACCACCAATATGAATATCTGTTAATTGTAGTATTCTAAAAGGTTTGTCTTTCTCCATTTGGAGAGTTGTTCTTTTTTCAGACATATATTATTCCTCGTCTGTATCTTCTTTCTTATTGTTTTCTATTTGAATATGTTCTGCTTGTTTTGTTTCGGCAGTGAGAAGTACTTGCTCAGCAGCATCTTTTTGTGCTTCTGCTTTTGCAATTGTCTCATTTGCATCTTCTATATCTTGTTCTGCACGTGAGATAGTATCATTTGTAATGAATCCTTCTGGAGGAATACCACCAGGGTCTTTCTTTCCATATAATTCGTGTACAAGATTGGTTCTTTCTTGTTCTTCTTCATCTGAGAGAGAGGTTCCGTTTCTTCTTGCTTCAATGAAGTAACGTGCACGTGTAAGTTTCTTGTTATTAACTCTATACATAAATGAACCAATGAAGGCAATGAAGATAAATAGTGCAATACCAATACCAATAACAAGACGGATTGTTAATAATACATTAGCAGGTTGTCCACCTTCTGGGTACCATGTAGGATCTCCAGTTGTGTTTTCAATATATCCAACACCACCAATAATCCAACCAACAGCACCAACAGCTAAAGCACCAGCAATCTTACGTGCTAGAGTCATCATACCAGAGTATGAACCAGTTGGACGTTCTCCAGTTGCCATTTCAGCTACGTCTACAGTATCTGGGAATATAATCCATGGCATCATTTGTGCTCCACCAAATCCAAGACCCATTATAAATGCAACAATAGGAACTAGAATAGGAGGTGCCCATGATGGATCCATAACGGCCAACATAATACCACCAATGATATAGAATGGTAATCCCATACGGAATGCAAACTGTTTGCTCTTTTTGTCCATTGCAAATCTTGCAAGAGGGAACATTACAACAGCAGCAACCATTAAAGGTGCTACGATGAATAGAGAAGACATATTCATTCCAAAGAGAGAATATCCGTGCCATACGTCTGTGGCATAATAAACTGCAAGGGCAGAGATCATATCCATACACATAAAGGCTGTGACGTACATAACAATATGCCAACGATATGATCTATTCTTATATGGTTCTATATAACTCTTTGCAAAAACTTTGAAATTAAATTTAACTTTAGGAGTTTTTGGTGTAATTCTTTCTTTTGTAAATATACCACAAATAATAAGACCACCACCAAACAATGTTCCAAAGATTACCACCATTAATATCCAGAATACTGTTGGAGAGATATTAGGGAATATACCCAAGTATCCTTCTTTATTTGCAAGTGTTTCTACCAATACGAGTGGTACAACATATGCAAGACCAGAAGCAAGAGCACTGAATACTAGTTTAACTGTATTTGCATTATTACGTTCTTTAAACGAAGGGGATATATCTGAAGAAAGAGATGTATATGGAACTTGAGACAATGTGGATGCTGTATTCCATACTATGTAGAAAATAATAATGTATGCGGTGAAGGCAGCAATACTCATTGAACCTTGAATAGGTGCAAAGAGAAGTGCCATTGCGATAATTAATGCAATACCACCAGCAATGATATATGGTTTTCTACGTCCCCATTTAGATCTTGTGTTATCTGTGATGAAACCCATTAAAGGGTCTGTGATTGCATCCCAGAATTTAGCTATCATCATAATAGTGGAACCGAGAGCCATTGCGATACCAAAAGTGGTCATATACTTAAGCATTACACATGACATAAGCGCAACGCCACCACCATCCATAAGAGCACCACATCCATATGCCATTTTTTCACTGGTTGGAATATGGTCTCTAAGTTCTTGTTCTGTTAAAACCGTTTTTGTTTTTGCCATAATTTCTCCCTCAAAAACATTTAATACATAAAAATAATACTATATTTTTAGCACTAAAAACAATATGCAAATGTTTGTATATGTTAAATTATGATAATAAAAATTCAAAAATTTTTCTTATATGTCCTATTTTTAGCACAGAGTATATAGTATAATTAGGTAGAACATTGAAGATTGGGAGTACAATTATATGAAAGGTGCAATTTGTGGAGACGTAATAGGTTCTCGTTTTGAAAGAAAAAATACTAGCAATAAGAATTTTAAATTGCTTGCAGAACGCAATTTTCGTAGCAGGGGGAGTCATTATACAGATGATACTTATTTAACAGTTGCCATAGCGGATGCTTTTTTACATTTATCTGATGAAGAAATTAAGGATGATAATAAAGTTGTAGAAACGATAAAAAACTATTTAATTCAATATGGATTTGGAGATATCAAAAATTATTTTGGGCGCAAATATAGAGAGTGGATCGAATCTGCAAATCATGAACCATATGGAGCTTTTTCAAATGGTGCATTAATGCGATGTTCGTCAGCTGCTTATGTTGCAACCACTGTGGAAGATGCTTATAGACTTGGTGGATTAACTGCTATGCCCACTCACAATTCTGAAGAAGCAATTAAGGCTGCATCTGTATTGTGTGAATCTATTTTCTTGATGAATCACGGTTTTATTAAGACAAAAGATGATTATAAAACATTCATTACGAAATATTATCCTATTTTAACAGCTTCTGAAATAATTGATGAAAACGAAAACTATAAGTCTACACATGATGGGGATTTCGATATAACTTGCAATCATGCAATCAAAGCTGGTATTGTAGCTTTCTTGAATGCAAATAGTTTTGAGGATGCAATTCGTACAGCTATTTCTTATGGTGGAGACTCAGATACAATTGCGGATATAGCTGGTTCATTAGCAGAAGCATATTATGGCGTCCCTAATGACATTTGGGAGCAAGTTTCTTCAAGATTAACCAAAGATATGTTGGATGTCATTGATTCTTTCTATAATAGATTTGTTACAGAATAATATTAAAATATTTTCAGCACTAAAAACAATATACAAATGTTTGTATGTGGTAAAAAAATAAAAAATAATTAAAGATATTCATAGGAGAATTGTGATTTTCAACATTGAAAAATGCCAGAATATTCTCTAAAAACAGGTGTATATATGAATAATGAAAAAAATAAAATAGAATTGTTAAGTTTATCTTGGGAATATGGGAATAAATCCACTAATTCAGGGCTAAATCCAGAAATAAAGACCATTCCACAATTTATTGAACGAATTAATTCAATGTATGATGAATTTATAGAAGCTGATGATGATGTAAAAACAAATATTGCTCGTGAATTATATAATTATTTTTACGATAGGTTTGAATTCAGCGATTTAAAAGATGAGATTGTAAAATCAAAAGTACTAAAAATAATTGATCAAATAAATTCAAACTACACAAAAGCAAACAAGAAGCAATATATAGAAATAATCGAAAAATTATTCTATTCCTCAAATGTGCTATTTGAGACAATAAAAAATGAACATTATTATAGACATGATGACAATAGTTTACATGCTGGCATAAAAAGTGAAAGGGAAATGGTGTTTCAAATTATAGAAAGGCTTGTCGCAATAATATGTTACAATGAAGGGCTACTTTGTAACATTAAATCATCTGCATTATCATATAAAGGAGAAATTCTTTGTGGCGATATTAGTGGAAATCAACTTGAAGTCGCATATGCAGGAATGGGGAATTGGTCCTCATATGATGTCATACCTTACTTTACGAATTATTTAAATATTCCTTTAGAGATTAAAAATCAACTCAACCTTATTAATAGGTATCATAGGTTTTGCGTAGAACCAAGATGGAATTCGGAAGACTTTTGTTTGGAATATCAAGGAACCAATGAAAAAAATGACCATTTGGAGTTATTTTATAATTTTTTAGATTCATATTGCATTTTTTCATATTGGTTCATAAATGAATATATTGTTGCGGAATTGGATGAAAAGACAAAGGAGAAGTTCTTAAATGATATCAAAACAATAAAAAATATAATTGAGAGAATCAAAAATCGTTCGTTTGTTTATGATAAAGATGGCTCAAGTGATGAATTGGCAAAAGCAAAAAAATACATTGAATATCTTGAAGACAAGTTAAATCAAATTGAATTGGATAAGAAATTGCCCGAAACTATTAGTAATTCAAATAAAGCTATGTTTGAGATGCTTGAAAAAATTTCGCAAAAGGTAGACACGGTTTTGGATAAACAAGATACGATTATTACGAAAATAGAAGATCTCACAGACTATATTTTGCGTGAACAAGATAATATTCAAAAATCATTAGATGAAGCGATAAAGAATAGAAATGGTGTAGAAATTGAAAAAATAGTTGATTCATTCTCAAATAGAGTTACTGCTAAAATTATGGATGAAGTAGAACACAATGAGTCAGATAAAAAATATGAGGAAGAAAAGTTAAAGTTGGAATTAATGTTTGGCAATGAAAACTGGGATAAATTAGAAGATAACTCAAAGGATTTTTTAATAACAGGGAAACTGCTTTATGATAAAATGGCGAGCACATCAAAATTGGATTTTTCGGGTGTTTGTTTGTTAATAACAAAAGCAGTTGATAATGAATTGCACAAATATCTGTATAGTAAATTTAAGGATTATCTGCAGAAAAAATATCCATTTGAAAAAAATAGTAGCAAGTGGCCTTCTTTTTTTGTTAAGAGTAACTATTATGGCAATTCTTTGATTTCTGATAACGATTTTACATTAGGTAGCGTCTTATATTTTTGTTGCAATGATAAAAATGCTGCCATTACAGATAAGAATATCTTAATTGATTATTGTGAACAAGAATTGTTTAAAGATACTAGTAAAAAGAGCATAGATAAGAATCTACGCTTTATTAGTGATTGCGCAGAGAAAATAAGGGTTGATTATAGAAATCCTTCTGCACATATAAATGCAATAACTAAAGTTAAGGCAGATGAGTGCATGGATTATGTTATAAATACAACAAAGGTACTTATTTCCCTAATGGAGCTCTTTAGATGAATCTGATATAATAATTATAATAGAGGAGGAGAAGAAATATGAAAGAATTAGGAACAAGATGCGAAGCAATAAAGTGTGGTGAAGCACCAATGGATTTTAATTATGTTGCAGAACAAAAACTTCAGTTAGATGATGATTCTATAGTTTATGCACAAATTGAATGGTCTTTTTGGGGTGAAGATTTGTATGCTATAAGTCCATGCTCTTATTTTGAGAATCAACCAGATTTAAATAAGTGTATAGAAGCTTACGATTCATTAGATGCATCAAATGCTTCCAAATACTTTGATGTATTTAAAAAATTAGATAAGAAATTAGAGAACAAGGTTAAAGAGACGAAGGAAGCAGTGGATGATACAAAATACAATGGTGGCATTAGATTTGGCGCCAAGGTAAATAGTAAAGGTTTGATTCTTTATGTAGAGGCTGTAGCTTATCTAAAAAAGGAAAACAAATATATATATTTGCAAGCACAACGTAACAAGGGGGAAACAACTTTCTCTCTTACAGAAAAAAGTATATATATGAGAATGGAATTGGATCAAATGTATGATTCTTATTTTAGTGGAAATGGACCAGTCCCATTCCTTTTTGAATCATCAAACCTTGATGATCTGGGAGAATATTCATATATGCGAGCCGATTTTGAGGATTTGGATAAGAAGTTAAAAGAGCAGGAATCGGGTCTTAAATAGTAGTAATTAACTGTAAATATGATACAAATTTATATGTGCTTATTTATAATCAGATATAAAATTATATAATATAGCTCTGTTTAAAGGAATTGTAAGATTATGAATTATAATCTATTGCGTAAGACATACCATATATAAACATATTATCGGCAGTCATAGCTACGTCTTCAGCCTTGCTAAAATCAAGTGATTTAGCAACTTCTGTTAGGGGTGTTTTAAAGTGACTTTCAAATTCCCTGTATTCTTTTGTAACATATTCTGCACTTACTTTGACTCCTACCATATCAAAAACCACTTCATCTAAACAATCTATACCTCTTTCATCTGTTACATAGGTGAGAAGATTTTTGGAATCATCAAGTTTTTTGTCTTTAAACCAAACATGTGTAATTCCAAAACCAGCATATGCGCACCATAGTAAATAGTTGGTGGTGTTGAAAGTCATATTCGCATTTTTATAATAGTTTTGCGTATCTTTCAGTATGTCTTTTATTACATTGCCTTTTCTTAAATATATGAATGGTATTATCTTTAGTTTATTACTTGCTAACCAATCATTTTTATACCCAACATCCAGTAATGAATCTAATTGGGCAAGACTTGCTTTGCTTTTGACACCTAATAGGGTTGCAAGTTCTTTGATTCTATCCAACTTTCCGTCATCACAAATCTTTTCGTACATAGCAATGTATTTTAAGCATTCATCATATTGATTTAAATCTTTGCTAACAAGTGCAAGTCCATATATTGAATTTATATTTGGTTGAATATTATATGCATGCATGTAAGCATCTTTTGCAAGATCATATCTTTGTATTACACCATAGCTTGCGCCAAGGTTATTCCAACATTCTCTGTATGTTGGTTCAATTGCAAGAGCTTGTTTATATAAGGCGATCCCTTTGTTTGTTTCGCCAAATTGTATCAACATTGCAGCTTGTGTTCTAAGCCAAATAGGGCACTTATCTGTACATTTGTGTCTGCAGTCGTCTCCAGGACATTCAATTTGTCCATATTTATTAATCCAATACTTTCTACCAAACATATAAACCTCGTTTTGATGTGATTACTTTATGTGCATTATAACAGCATTTAAGGAAAATATAAATATCTAATAATATTTAGAGATTCATTTTTGTTATATTAAAGAAATGATATATAAGATGTCCTGTTTTTAGTACATATGGTATGTTATTATAGAAAATGAAGAAAAGAGGAATGATTCCTTAATGAAAAAAGTATTAATTACTATTTTTAAGTACTTGCATATAGAAAAATTTATCAAAAAATAGTATAATATTTATAAAATAATAATTTAAAAATGGAGGACAAGATAATGAGATATACATTAGATGTATTTGAGCAATTTTTAAAAACCGTAGATTTAGAAAGTTATAGGGAAAGATTTACACACATAAAGACCGTTGAAATGGATTTGCCACCTAAAATACAAGCGTTAGATACTATTTATGAAATATATTGGGATAAAAGTAAAAATGGGGCAACTAATCCTCCATCTTTTGATGAATATTATGACTATTATTATACAAAGAACGAAGCTGAGATAAATAATTTTTGGGATACGACTGGATTTGGCAAAGAATGTGACTGCTTTAAACGTGGATTAAAGGCAAGAATATATAGAACATGGGCATCTTTAATAACACAAATACATGCCGGTTATGTTGCTGAAACTGTTTTTGGAAAAGATACAGTTGAGCAATCAACAGTATTAGATCATAATGGAATAGATATTCTAGTAAAGTATAAGAATAACGATATAAAAATCCAAGTAAAGAAAGATTCAAAGAGGCCAGAAATATCAAGAATGCATGGCGCAGAAAAGAATGAAAATGGATATTTTTATATTTGGTACGTTTTAGTACAACCATCTGATTATGCCAACCCATATTATGTTAAAAAACCTAGGGAAGGACAGTTGCGTGATAGTGTAAAGGCATTTGTAAAATACAACAAAGAAAATGGAACGTTGGATAGATTTGATAATGGGTTTGTTGTCTTTACTACAAAAGAATTTGAATTAATAAAGCAGGAATTTGACAAATAAAATAAGAAGCTTATCATGAGCTTTTTATTGAAGACAAAAGAATAAAGGAGAAAATCAACATGAATAATAAAATTTTTATTGGTGATAATTTAACAACTATGAAAACACCATATTTTAACCAATTAAAAAGTAAAATAGATTTTATTTATATTGATCCTCCATATAATACAACTAATTCAAAGTTTTCATATAATGATAAAAATGATAAATGGTCTGATGATATATATGAAAGATTAAAATGTGCTTATGAATTACTTTCTGATGAAGGGTGTATTTTTATAAGTATTGATGACAACGAATTATCAAACTTATTATATTTGGGGTATAAGATTTTCAAAAAAGATAATTATGTTGGGCTTTTTATTACAAAACAAGCTCAGCGCAGTAATGCAAAACACATTAATACAATTCATGAATATGTCGTTTGTTTTGCTAAAAATAAAAAGAAACTTCCTAAGTTCTATATAAATAGATTAGAAAACCCTACGGAGAGTGAACCAATAAAGGCCATTATCAATAAGATAAAAAGAACATATAAAATATCTCCTCAAGCTGCTTACGACGAATTAAAAAAGAGTATTGATAAATATGTAAAAGATACTGGTGCAACATGGATTAGAAATTATTCAAACATTGATGAAAATGGTGAAATATTTTTTGCTAAAGATTTATCTACTCCAGGGAAACCATCAAGACTAGATATTGAAGAAATAAATTTACATTTAGAGCCATTAAAAACGAGAGGATGGTCAAGTAAAGAAAAAATACTTAGTCTATACAACGAAAATAGACTTTGTTTTAAAAATGGAAGACCATATTGTATTGAGTACTTATATGAGGCAACAGATAATGTTTCTTCAATTTTAGATTTTTATTCTAGACAAGGAACAAACGATTTAAAGAAGATGGGGCTTGATGGATTATTTGATACGCCTAAGCCAGTTGAACTAATAAAATTTTTGATTAGATGTTCTCAACACAAAAGTACAACAATTTTAGATTTTTATGCAGGAAGTGGGACAACGGCTCAAGCAGTTTATGAAATCAATGAAGAAGATAAGATGGAACATAAATACATTTTGATTCAAATTGATGAGAAAATTAATGAGAAAAACGATGCGTATAATCTAATGAAAGAAAGAGGATATAATAATCCAACCGTTGATCAGGCTATGATCCTTAGAATAAACACATTTTTAGAAATAAATAACAAGAAGATAGACTATGATGTGGAGGTTTTGAATAATGAATAGTTTGTTTAATAAAGGAAGCTATAATCCAATAAATGAAGAATTTTTAGTTGAAGGGCATAAGGTTCTAGAGGAAGTTGCAGCTGTTCAAGAAAAATGGGGGAAAGGTGATACAGATACATTCATAAATGAATTAAGAGATTCTATAGCTGGTTATTGCTTGGGCCTTGATCTCGTTAATACTGAAAAACATGGTTTTGATTGTAAAAAAGGTGAAAAAGAAGATGTGTTTTTAGAGGTTAAGTCTGCTTCATATGATGCTTCAACCTGGGGTGCCACTTTTAATGATACCACAATAGAAAAAGCACAATGCTTCAAATCGGATAAGCTTTATTTATGCTTGGCTGTTTGGAAAAATGCGAGCAACCTGCTATTTTTAGTATTTGGACAAAACCATAAGATTGGAGAGTTTTTGGAACGAAAAGTCAATGAGTTCCTTAGTAGGAAAGGAGGGGTTCGTTCAACACAAACAATAAGTATGGGTCAATTAATTTTTAAATATGGTTTTGACATTATTTGTGTGAATACAACTAAAGAAGAAGTTAAAAAAAAGCAAAAGCAGTTTTCCTCGATTCCTGATAACCGATTCTTATCATTAGATGAATATGGAAAAAAATATAAGGTAAATGCTAGAAAAATGCCAACCAATGATAAAAATGAAAAATGATATTATTAATAGGCAAATTTTATGTATTAAATGGCGATGACATAATTTGAATCGCAATAAGGTTTTTATATATGTATTGAAAAATTAAAATAATCCCTTTTGTTTTATAGGAGGCTGGTATGCCAAGTACAAGAATAATAAAAGAAAACAATGTTGCAATGTTGATAGCTGATGAAGATAAGAAAGGTGTTACCATGTATGGTATTGGACTTAAAAAGAGTCAAACTATATTAGTTACTCCAGAAGGTTCGCCAATTTTAACAATGTTTAAAGATCTCGGAGAAAAAATTTATGAAGATTATATTCAATTTGGTGATAATAAAGATTCAGATTTATCTATTTTGTCATGGCATTTTGAGATGCTAGATAGATTTCTTCCTATGAAAAGAGAAGATATTGAAGATGTTGTCATTAAAGAATATCCTATGGATAAAGATTGGACTTTTGGCGTAGCAGATCCTGATTTCAAGAAAATATTTGGAGATATAGACACAAGAACAAAAGATATAAAGAAATGGTTGGATTCATGTAAACCAATGCTACTAAATGCAGCATATCAAATAGCAAAAAGATTTGATTCCTTGAATATTTCTTATTTGCTTGCTCTTTATATGGAAATGTATAAGAGAAAAGATTTAAAAGACAAGTTCGGTGAACTAGCAGATTGTGTTGCAAAAATGGATAAATATAGCTCTCAAGATTTTATCTTGATGAGTTTTAATAATTTCTTAGTTTATTATGGATGTTTATTAAAATTAGGTGGAAACATTATAACAGAAAAGAAATCGGAAGATGATTCTTTAATAGGAATAAAGGTTACAGAGGAACTTCTTTTAGGAAGAAATTATAAACACTATATAAAAGGCAAATTAGCAGAAGAAAATAAATATAAAATTGTCGGATTAAGTTATGATGAAGATGATGAAAAAATAAAAGAGGACAAAACATATAAGACTCTTTTAAATAATATTTCAAAAGACTGTTGGATAAAAAGGATATATGATCCAACTGAACAGGACTATACACAAAATTATCATATTTTATTAGAAGTTAAAGATGGTGTCGTAAAAGATATTAAATATGTTCGTGAAATAATAATGTCTGAAGGTGGCGGAATGTACTATTTCCCAGGGATGAGAACATATAGCCATTATGAAATAGAAGGAGATGTTCAAAAAGATTGTATCATTTATGAATTAGATATGCTTAAAAAGGGTAGATTCTTGCCAACAGGTTTTAATTTTATTGATAAACCATTGCCCAAATCTATTTTAAGATATGGTGGAAATGGTGGAGATAGTAATGACTATGTAGAATCAATTACTTCAGCATATCGTAGAGCATATATGTCGTTGTGTATAACAACAACAGATGATGG
>JAFZVB010000012.1 GCA_017618055.1 Clostridia bacterium | reverse complement strand
TGGAGATGGAGGCATAATATTTGCTTCTGAGGCAAAGAATTTAGTTGGTATTGTAGACGAAGTTATAGCTTTCCCACCAGGACATTACTATAAAGATGGTAAGTTTGTTTGTTATAGAAACATTGTAGAAGTAAAAAAGACAACATATGGAACATTAGATGAAGTATGCAAGAACATCCATGATAAACTTGTAAAAGGCGTAGAAAAGAGACTAGATTCAGATACTCCGGTTGGATTCTTACTCTCTGGAGGCTTGGATTCATCTCTAGTTTGTTCAATAGCAACAAAGTTGCTAGGTAAACCAATTAAAACATATGCAATTGGTATGAGTGAAGATGCAATAGACCTTAAATATGCTAAAGAAGTAGCAGATTATTTGCACTCAGAGCACACAGAAGTAATTATTAACAAAGACATAGTCTTAAAGAGTTTAGAAGAAGTCATTTCTATTCTAGGAACTTATGATATCACAACCATAAGAGCAAGTATGGGTATGTATTTGGTTTGCAAAGCTATACATGAAAGAACAGATATTAGGGTTTTATTAACTGGCGAGATTTCAGATGAACTCTTTGGATATAAATACACAGATTTTGCTCCTTCAGCTGAAGAATTTCAAAAGGAAGCAGTAAAGAGAATTAGTGAGATTTATATGTATGATGTACTTAGGGCAGACAGATGTATTTCAAGCAACAGTCTAGAAGCAAGAGTACCATTTGGAGATTTGGATTTCGTGGAGTACGTTATGAGTATAGACCCTGAAATGAAGTTAAATAAGTATAACAAAGGCAAGTACCTATTAAGATATGCATTCAAAGATGGAGACTATCTTCCATATGATATTCTTATGAGAGAAAAAGCAGCATTCTCAGATGCAGTTGGACACTCTATGGTAAACTATCTTAAAGAATATGCAGGGGGATATTATACAGATGAAGAATATGAGACTTTAAGAAAGAAATATGCCCATGCAACCCCATTTACAAAAGAGAGTTTGCTATATAGAGAGATGTTTGAAAAATACTATCCAGGAGTAGCTAAAACAGTTAAAGATTTCTGGATGCCAAATAGAGAATGGGAAGGATGCAAAGATGCAAACGATCCATCTGCAAGAGTATTATCTAACTACGGAGATTCAGCAAAATAGATCTGCATATTAAATCCTCATATCTGCATATAAAATGGCAAAAAATATGCAAATATCTGCATATAATACTTGAACATCTGCATATAAAATGCTAAAATATATGCAAATATATAATAAAAGGTGCAGATATGAAGAGATTTAATTATATGTGGTTAAAAGATGCTATGATCCCAGCAAGGGTCAATAGTATGACGAATGTAATATATGCATTAAGACAAGAAGAAGAATCTAAAAAACAAATTTGTCCAGATGTATTTACCGAACTTCAAAAAATTGCAAAGGTACAGTCTGTTAAAGCAAGTAATGCTATTGAAGGAATTATAACTACAGACAAAAGAATCGAGGCAATTGTTAATAGAAACGTTGAGCCTTTAAACCATTCGGAAAAAGAAATCGCTGGATATAAAGAAGCTTTAAATCTAGTTCATACACAGTATGAAAATATTTCCTTTAATGAAGAGACTGTTTTAAATCTTCATAGAATAATGTTGGAGCAAACAGAGTATGATTTAAAAGGTGTTTATAAAAAAGAAGACAACGTTATCTCGGAAAAGTATGAAGATGGAACAAGCAGGGTAAGATATGTTCCAACTAAAGCATTAGAGACAAAGGAAGCAATGGATCAAATGTTTCTTGCATATATGGAAGCACGGGATGAAGGCGAAATTAGTAATTTATTACTAATACCTTGTGTTATTTTAGACTTTTTATGCATTCACCCATTCCAAGATGGCAATGGAAGAGTTTCAAGATTATTGTCCCTTTTATTAATGTATAAATCTGGTTTTGATGTTGCAAAATATATTTCATTTGAAGAACAAATTAATAATGATAAAGGTAGCTATTATGATGCCTTAAAAGATTCTTCAGTTGGTTGGCATGATAACATAAATAACTATATGCCATTTATAGAGAATTTCTTGCTAAATCTTTATAGATGCTATAAAGAAATGGACAAAAGATTGGTTACAGTTAAGTCTGGAAAGGTAAGCAAGAATTCAAGAATAGAAAGTATTATTTTCTCTGCATTTTTACCTATATCAAAAGCTGAAATAAAAGACCTATTACCAGATGTTTCAATTACAACAATCGAAAAGGTTTTATCTGATTTAATGAAGGCGGGGAAGATCCAAAAAATAGGGAATGCTTCAAATACAAAATATTTAAAAAAATAAATTAATGACTATTTGCTAATTATCCATTATAATTAAGCAAATAAAAATAATGAGGTGAATTATGTTATTTACTAAAATGGAAGGTGCTGGTAACGATTATATCTACTTCGATTGTATGAATGATACTACCGGCGAGATGCAAGAAAAGATTATTCCTCATATTGAAAGATTATCAGACAGACATTTTGGAATAGGTGGAGATGGCGTAGTCCTTATTTGCCCATCTAAAGTCGCAGATGCAAGAATGAGAATGTTCAATGCAGATGGAAGCGAAGGAAAAATGTGCGGTAATGCAACAAGATGTATTGGAAAGTTTATCTATGAAAAAGGATATGTAAAAAATACCACATGTACATTAGAAACTTTATCTGGCATTAAGATTATAAATCTTAAACTTGAAGGAAATAAGGTTGTTGGTGCCACAGTAAATATGGGAAAACAAATAACCAATCCTAAAGATATTCCAATGAATCTAGACCTTGTTAAAGATGGATATAAAGACTTGGTAGTAGCTATGCCATATACCATCAATGGAAAAGAATATAAGATTACTGGTGTGTCTATGGGCAATCCACATAACATTATTTTCATGGATGAAAACGTTTTAGATTTAGACCTAGAAAAGATGGGACCACACTTTGAAAATGATCCAATCTTCCCAGAAAGAGTAAATACAGAATTTATCAATGTAATTGGTCCAAACGAATTAAGAATGAGAGTTTGGGAAAGAGGAAGCGGCGAAACACTAGCTTGTGGTACAGGTTCATGTGCAGTTGGGGTTGCAGCAATACTTAATAAGAAAGTAGATCCAAGCAAACCAATACTTATTCACTTAATTGGTGGAGATTTAACAATAGAAGTAAAAGAAGAAGGAGTATTTATGACAGGTCCAGCAGCCATAGCGTTCACTGGAGATGTTGAAATAGATTGAGGTGCATTATGAAGATTAATAAGAATTATTACAATTTAGCAGAAAGTTATTTATTCTCAACAATTGCAAAAAAGGTTAAAGCATATTCTGAAGCCAATCCAGATGTAAATATAACAAAACTCGGTATTGGAGATGTAACACTTCCACTTGCACCTTCTGTAATAGATGCTTTACATAAAGCTGTAGAAGACCAAGCAAGTGCAAGCACATTCTATGGATATGGCCCAGAACAAGGTTATGACTTCCTTAGACAACCTATCCAAGAATATTACAAGAAACGTGGTGTAGATTTAGACATTAATGAAATCTTTATTTCAGATGGTGCTAAATCAGATATAGCTAATATTATGGATATCATGGACAATGATAACATAGTTATCATGCCAGACCCTGTATATCCTGCATATTTAGACGTTAACGTAATGCTTGGAAGAAAAGTACTATTCACAATTGGAAATAAGGAGAACGGGTTTAAACCATTACCAGATAAGAGTGTAAAGGCAGATATCATTTATATTTGTTCACCAAACAATCCAACTGGTGCCGTATATAATAAAGAAGAATTAAAAGCATGGGTAGACTATGCGCTAGAAAACAAGGCAATCATTCTCTTTGATGCAGCTTATGAAAAATACATCTCTTCAGATGATCTTCCAAGAACCATATATGAAGTAGAAGGCGCAAGAGACTGTGCAATAGAAATTTGTTCACTTTCAAAAACGGCAGGTTTCACAGGAACACGTTGCGGATACACAATAGTTCCAAAGAACCTATATGGTGGAGATATGAACAAGATGTGGGTAAGAAGACAAACAACAAAATTCAACGGAACATCATATATTGTCCAACGTGGTGCAGCAGCAGTCTTCACAGAGCAAGGACAAAAAGAAATTAAAGAGCAAGTTGCATACTATATGAACAATGCACATACAATCCATGACGAATTAACCAAAGCAGGCATTTGGCACGTTGGTGGTGTAAATAGCCCATACATTTGGCTTGAAGTACCAGCAGGGATGACATCTTGGGAATACTTTGATGCTCTTCTAAATGAAGGGCACGTAGTTGGTACCCCAGGTGTAGGATTTGGTGCACATGGAGAGGGATTCTTTAGATTGACTGGATTTGGAAACAAAGAAAAGACAGAAGAAGCAATAAAGAGACTTGTTAAAGTTAGAAGATAAGAGGTGAAACATGAAGATTATACTTAATCAAGATGTTAAAGGCTTAGGAAAGGCTGGAGAAATTAAGGAAGTTAATGACGGATACGCACGTAACTTTCTTATAAAGAAAGGACTTGCTGTAGAGGGTACACCACAAAACCTATATGCAGCAGAACAAAAGAAGAAAATAACAGCAGAAAAAGCAGCTATTGCAAAGGCTGAGGCAGAGCAACTTGCAAAAGAACTTAATAAGAAGGTTATTAAGGTATATGCAAGAGGTGGAGAAAACAACGGGAAGATGTTTGGATCTGTAACAGCAGAAAATATCGCAGATGCTCTTAAAGAAGCTGGATATGATATAGACAAGAAAAAGGTTGAAGTTAAAGAAACTATAAGAGAGCTTAAAGAATATCAAGTAACAGTTAGACTTTATACCGAAGTTTCAGCAGAAATAACAATATCTGTAGAAAGAGCAGAGAAATGAAATATAACGTAGAGCTAGGTTTTGAAAATAGTTCCTTTGTACAAGACTCAGACCTTTACTGCTTTAGTTCTGATTCTGTAATCCTTGCAAATTTAGCAAAGATAAAGAAAACAGATTATGTAGTAGATCTAGGCTGTGGTGCAGGGATAATATCAATACTTGTTTCTCTTAAAAGAGAATGTAAGAAAATTTTAGGTGTTGATATAGACGAAAGAGCCATAGCTCTATTTAATGAAAATATCAAAAGTAATTCATTAGAAGAGAAGACTAGTTCACTTTTAATGGATGTAAAAGATGTATATAAAGAAATAGGGAATGGAAAGGTGGATGTTGTATTAAGCAACCCACCATATTATCTAGACTCTTCGCTGCACGGAAAAGATGCTAGCGCAAAGATAGAAGATAAAGGAACAATAGAAGACTTTATTTCAGCAGCAGCTAAGATACTTAAATTCGATGGCGATTTCTATATGGTAATGAAAATCAATAGATTGGTAGATGTCTTAGTTCTATTGCGTCAATACAAACTTGAGCCAAAGGAATTAACAATAATATCCCACAATAAGAATTCAGAGCCAGGTTCATTCGTCATAAAGGCAAAGCGTGGTGGCAAACCAGGATTATTAACAAAGAATCTTTATATAGAAAATGATGATGGCACCATGACAGAAGAGTGTAAGAAGTTATATGAAGGAGTAAGAAAACAATAATGGGAAAGCTATATATAGTTGGAACTCCAATAGGCAATTTACAAGACATTACTTTAAGAGCCCTTGAAACTCTTAAGGCAGCAGATTATATTGCTTGTGAAGACACTAGAACATCTATGGTATTGCTTAATCACTACGATATTAAAAAGCCTTTAATTGCATATCATAAATTCAATGAAGTTTCTTGCTCAGAAAAGATAATAGAATTGGTTCAAGGTGGAAGCAATGTTTGCTTAATAACAGATGCTGGTATGCCAGGCATTTCAGATCCTGGCGCAGAGGTTATAGCTAAGTGTAGAGAGATGGGTATAGATGTTGAAAGTGTACCTGGTCCAACAGCCTTTGCAACTGCTTTTGCATTAAGTGGAATAAAAGAACCACAATTCACATTCTTAGGGTTTATGCCAGATAAATATACAGATAAAGTATCGCTTTTGAAAAAATACATACATTCTGAAATCCCATTACTTTTCTATGTCGCACCTCATGATTTGGCTCAAACTGCCAAGGTTTTGTATGAGATTTTTGGAGATAGAAAGGTCTGGGTTGTAAGAGAAATAACCAAGATGCATGAGTGTGTCACAATAACTTCACTTGCAGATTTTAAGGCAGAAGAAAGAGGAGAAATAGTGCTTATAATAGAGGGTGAAAAGAATAGAGAAAACCCACTTTTAGACTTGAGTATTGAAGAACATTTAAAGCATTATATAGATCTTGGAATGGACAAGAAAGAGGCAGTGAAAGTTGTTGCAAGCGAAAGAGGACTTGCAAAGAATGATGTATATCAAATAGCAATAAGTATTAAATAGATAGGAGCAAAAATGAAAGCAAATTTAGAAAATGTAAAGTTATTCTTATTTGACTTAGACGGAACAATATATCTAGGAGACAATGAAATTCCTGGTTCATATTCTGCTATAGCCAAATTAAGAAAGATGGGAAAAAAGGTTTGTGTATTTACAAACAATTCATCCAGATCCCACAATGACTACATTGCAAGACTTAATGACATGGGATTTGCTGTAGAGGACGAAGAAGTATATACCTCTGGTGAAGTAACGGC
>JAFZVB010000011.1 GCA_017618055.1 Clostridia bacterium | reverse complement strand
TGCTAACCAAGCAAGAATACCACTCGCAAAGTTAGCTGTTGAAGAAACTGGTTACGGAGTTGTTGAAGACAAAGTAATTAAGAATCATTATGCTGCTGAATATATCTATAATAAATATAAATCAACTCAAACAGTTGGTGTAATCGAAGATGATAAATCATTCGGTTATAAGAGAGTTGTAGAACCAATTGGTATTGTTGGTGCCGTTATTCCAACAACAAACCCAACTTCTACTGCTATTTTCAAAACATTATTATGTTTAAAGACTAGAAACGGTATTATGATTTCTCCACACCCAAGAGCAAAGAAATCAACAATTGAAGCTGCTAAAATCGTATTAGACGCTGCAGTTGCTGCTGGTGCTCCAGAAGGAATCATTTCTTGGATCGATGTACCAAGCTTAGAATTAACTAATTTATTAATGAAAGAATCAGATATCATCTTAGCTACTGGTGGTCCTGGAATGGTTAAGGCTGCTTACTCAAGTGGTAAACCAGCTGTAGGTGTTGGTGCTGGTAATACTCCAGCAATCATTGATGATACAGCAGATATCTTACTTGCTGTAAACTCAATCATTCACTCTAAGACTTTCGATAATGGTATGATCTGTGCATCTGAACAATCTACTATTATTCTTGATAAAGTATATGATAAATGTAAGGCTGAATTCATTAAGAGAGGCTGTTATGTATTAAATAAGGAAGAATTAGACAAGGTTAGAGCAATTCTTCTTACACCTGCAGGAACAGTTAATCCTAATGTAGTTGGTCATAGACCATTCGAAATTGCTAAAATGGCTGGATTTGAAGTTCCAGAAAGCGCAAAAGTTTTAATTGGTGAAGTTGAATCAGTTGATCCATCTGAACCATTTGCTCATGAAAAACTTTCTACAATTTTAGCAATGTATAGAGCAAAGAATATTGAAGACGCATTCTCTAAGGCTGAAAAATTAATTGCTGATGGAGGATACGGACATACTTCTGCAATCTATCTAAATGCTATTACTGAAAAAGCTAAGATTGCTGAATTCCAAGAAAGAATGAAGACTTGTAGAATTCTAATCAACATGCCATCAAGTCAAGGTGGTATCGGAGATATCTACAACTTCAAGTTAGCACCATCATTAACACTAGGATGTGGATCATGGGGTGGTAACTCAGTATCAGAAAACGTTGGAATTAAGCACTTATTAAACATTAAGACAGTTGCAGAAAGGAGAGAGAATATGCTTTGGTTTAGAGCACCTGAAAAGGTTTATTTAAAGAAGGGTTGTCTTCCAGTTGCCCTTGATGAATTAAAGACAGTTATGCATAAGAAAAAGGCATTCATTGTTACTGACCAATTCTTATTTAAGAGTGGAGCAACAAAGCCTATCACAGATAAATTAGATGAAATGGGTATTCCACATGCTACATTCTTCAATGTTGCACCAGACCCAACATTAGCTTGTGCTAAAGAAGGTTTACAACAATTAAAGGCATTTGAACCAGATGTAATCATCGCTCTTGGTGGTGGATCT
>JAFZVB010000010.1 GCA_017618055.1 Clostridia bacterium | reverse complement strand
TAGTTTGGAAGAATACATAGCTCTAGTAGAAGATTGGATTGAATTCTATAATACAAAGCGTATAAAAAATAGGAAGAAACATTGATTCCTTCCTATTTATACCTTTTTTATTTAAGTGTCACTTTTGGGGTTCACTTCAAATAATCTCACCCTTTTAATATCTTAAGATTTATAATCTTACTCTTGTTCTTTTTCTACTTCTTCTAGTAAGAGTTCATCTTTTGCTTCTTCGTTAACAGGAGCTTCTTCTATGACGTCTTCGCCAAGTGAAGATTTTCTAGAAACAACAACTTTACCTTTGAAGCAATCAAACATTCTTTCAGTCTTTTCAACATCAAGGATTCCTTTCTTAACTTCAAACTTATAGGTGCAAAGGCTTACAAGTGGTACAACTATTAATCCTGCTATCATAGCAATAGCACCCATAACAACTGCATTAGCGAAGTTTAATGTTTCTCCAGATGAGAAGGTAACTGTCATGAATGTACCCTTTGTAATGGACATTACAAATGAGAATACAGAGATTATTATACCAACTGCAAAGGATGCCCAAACAGCACTCTTTGTAACTTTCTTGCTGTATAACCCATATAAGAATGGAGCAAGGAAAGCACCGGCTAAAGCACCCCAGCTTACACCCATTAATTGTGCAATTGTAGAAACATTATAAAGTTTTTGAATAATAGCAATAACTGCACTAATTACAATGAATATAGCGAGGAATATACGCATAATAATCATTTGCTTCTTTTCTGTGAAATTTTCTTCCTTAATTACATGACCTTTAATCATATCTAATGTCAATGTGCTTGAGGATGTTAATACCAAACTGGAAAGTGTAGACATAGAAGCACTTAAAACTAAGATTACAACTATACCCATTAAGAAGTCTGAGTGAACGGTTTTATCTAATATTGTTGGTACTACTTGGTCAAAAGGTGTTCCTGGTTCTGCAAACAATCTTCCGAAACCACCAAGGAAGTAACATCCACCTGCAACTATAATTGCAAATACTGTGGAAATAATAGTTCCTTTCTTAATATCGTTTTCACTCTTAATTGCATAGAACTTGCTAACCATTTGTGGCAATCCCCAAGTACCTAACGAAGTTAGAATTACAACGAATATCAAGAATACTGGTGCTGCACCAAAGAATGATGTGAATTCCCAGCCACCTGCTTCAGATTGTGCAAGAGCTGCCATAGATCCTGTAAGACCACCGTTAGCATTAAGAACAACTGCAATAACAGCAACTATACCAATAAGCATTATGATACCTTGGATGAAGTCGTTAATAGCTGTTGCCATATAACCACCAAATAATACGTAGATACCAGTTAACAATGCCATTACTAATACAATAATAATGTAAGCAAGATTCTCATTCTTAAATCCAAATGCAACGGTAAATAGTCTTGAAAGACCATTGAATAGGGAAGCAGTATATGGAATCAAGAATATAAAGATAATAATTGCAGCTGCAAGTTTAAGTCCTTTAGATAAATATCTCTTTCCAAAGAAATCAGACATTGTCTTGGAGTCTAAGCTTTGAGTCATGATTCTTGTTCTTCTTCCAAGAACTACCCAAGCAAGTAAAGATCCAAGTACTGCATTACCAATTCCAATCCATGTACTTGCTACACCAAACAAATAACCGAATTGTCCAGCATAACCAATGAAAATAACTGCACTAAAATAGGATGTTCCATATGTGAAAGCAGTTAGCCAAGGGCCAACACTTCTGCCACCAAGAACGAATCCGTTTACGTCTCTTGCTTTTCTTCTAGTGTAAATGCCAACAAATACCATTGCTGCAGCAAATACAAAGATCATAACTGCCATTAATGCAATGCCACCTGGGCTTCTTTCTGCACTAATAAGAGAATTAAACATAATCTCACCTCATCTCGTTGTTGAGAAAATAAAAAATCCTCCCAACATAATCTAGTCTTAGATTCTTGTTAAGAGGACGAAATATTTCGTGGTACCACCTCTATTCGCTTAACTATTACTAGTCAAACCTTATGGAGCACTTTGCTCACTTGCTGTAACGGGCAATCCCGGTGTAGCATACTCGTTTCCTTTCCGTACACAGCTAACAGGATGTATTCGGATACGATTCCCTTAATGCCTTGCAGCAACCGGCATCTCTCTGAAAGGCCCCTCGCTCTTACTTGTTCCTGGTCAAACGCTATTAAATGAATAATACAAAGTCGATAACGTTATGTCAATAATAATTATTTAATTATTTTTGTTCCTACAATAACGAATGATTTGTCGTCTTCTTTGGCGGTATTTATTACGAATTTATCTTTGAAATAGTCTGCTTCGGTTTCAACATAATTTAAATCCCTAGATATATTAGAGGATAGTTGTGCATGATGTGTAGCAAGTTCTGCTCTAGATAGGGAATGACAAATTATAAATTTTCCGTCTGCTTTTAGATTTCTATATATAGCCTCTTTAAACTTGTCTAAAAGGACAAAATGAGGGAAGGCGTTATATATTATGATTTTATCAAAAGGAGCAGAGGAGAAGTCATAAAAACTGCCAGTAATGTATTTTACATTAAGACCGGCATTATTCACCTTTGCTTTTTCTATCATTCCGTCTGATATATCTATACCAATTACTTTTTCCTTTGTTAAAGAACAAAGGTATGGCTCGAGTACACCTGTACCACAAGCAACATCTAATACCTTGTCTGTTGGGTTTATGGTGATGTTGTCAAATACAACCTGGGGACTCTTTTTATTAGTGGAGTCCCAGGTTTTAGATAATTCATCAAAGAATTCTTTGCTTTTTATTTCGCTTATGCTGGCCATGTTTCTGGTAAGTTAAGTTTTTGATATCCACCGTAAACGAGGATTTCGCTATACATATCTTTTCCGTAGAAATGGTTCATAATTTCTGTAACTTTTTCTTGAATATTGATTGGATTTGTTCCGTTTGCACCATATACATCTGGATATGCGACTGTTAATGCAAAGTATGCATTAGCAAAGTACATTTCAACGTTTGCATCATATGCGTTGTTTGGCATCATAAGATAAACTTCTTTGTTATTCCATGCTTTCATTGTTGCAAGTTGTCCTGGAAGTTGTGAATCTGTTGCTGTGTACTCTGATTTAAATGTTGCAAGACCACCTGCATCTAAAATAATAACGTCTGCATCTGATGATACGACAGCTTCAAGGTCTGCAAAACCATCTACTAGTGCAATGTTTGCTGCATCCATTACATTCTCAATTCCTGAGATAGTGAAGATAGGGTAGTTTTTAGATGTAGATAAGAATCCTTTTGTTCCCCAGTTAGAGTTACATGCAAGATAAACCTTCTTTCCGTCGTCACTTGTTACTTTCTTGGAAGCCAAGTCTGTCTTGAGTTCTTTTATGTAATTTGTTAATGCTGTTGCCTTTGCATCTGCTTTCATAATCTTTCCAACTAAGTTGATGGACATAATGATTTCTTCTGAGAAAGCTTTTGCGTTGCCATATTTTAATGTAATGATTGGGCATCCGATTTGTGCTTCAGCTGTTGCAAGTTCTTCTGCCGTTAAAGAAAGTGTAGAGAAGACGATATCTGGATCATTTGCAATGATTGCTTCTGCATCGAGAACTTGTGCCTTTGGTCCACCTTTACCAACTGTCTTTCCATTAGCGATTAATGATTTGAATAATGTATCATTTGCTACTTGGTATGGTCTCTTTGAAATAAACATTTGTGACATTACAGCATTTTCTTCAATTTCTTCTACTGCAACGATTTTGTTCATATCTCCAACATATGTGTAAAGTCTTAAGGAACCTGCACCGATACAAACAACTCTTTCTATTGAATCTAGATTGATATTGTGTTGTCTTCCTAGCATATCAACTACTAATGTTGTGCCAGTGTCTTCGTCTTTCTTTCCTACACAAGCTACTAATACAGATAAAGATAGTGCTAGTACTAGGACTGTTGCTACAACGAGTATTAATTTTCTTTTAATGCTCATGGTTTTCTCCTTCTATATGGAAATGTTTTGTATTGCCGTGCTCAATTAAATGGAAGTGTAAATCATATACTTCGTGAAGTAGGTCTTCTGTTAGTATATTTACATCTCCTTGGGCAAGTATTTTCTTATCTTTTAATACCACGTATTTGTCTCCAACTTCTAGAGCATGGTTTATGTCGTGCATACTGATGATTATTCCAATTCCATCGTTTTTCAGTACGTTTATCATATTTAAAGTGTCATATTGGCTCTTTAAGTCCAAATTCGCTGTTGGCTCATCCATCAATAAAAGTTTAGCATTTCCAACCAAAGCTCTGGCTATTGCAACCTTCTGTCTTTCGCCTCCAGATAGCTTTTGCACATCCGAATTTGCTATGTGTTCAATGCCTAATTTTTGGATAATTTCATATACCTTTTCGTAGTCTTGTTTTGATGGATGACTAAAGTATGGAAGTCTTCCAAGTAGTATTGCATCTATAACGCTCATACTCTCAAACATAATATTTTGAGGCACATATGCAACGTTCTTTGCAAACTCTTGTCTCTTATATTCCTTGTAGTTTTTGCCTAGTAAAGTAATATCTCCAACCTTGCTCTTTTGTATTCCTGCAATACATTTAATAAGGGTAGACTTTCCTGCTCCGTTAGCACCTATAAGAATGGTTGTTTCAGAATCGCTCACACCAAAGGAGATATTATCCAAGACTAATTTTTTGTCATAGGAGAAAGAGTAATTAGAAACATTTAGTATTTCGCTCATGCTTTCTTCCTCCTTAATAAGATGTATACAAAGAATGGGGTTCCTATAATTGCAGTAACTGCAGCAACAGGAAGATTCATTCCAGGTACTATTATTCTTGCAATATCATCTGAAACTAAGAGTAGAATAGATCCAAGCAATCCAGATGCTGGAAGAAGGAATCTAGAATCTGAACCCATAAATCTCTTTAAAAGTTGAGGACAGATAATTCCAACGAATCCAATAACACCAACAAATGAAACACAAACAGCTGTTATTAAAGATGCAAGGAGTAAGGAAACAATTCTTAAAACGTTTACATGAATGCCTAATGTTTTTGCTATTTCATCTCCAGAACCTAGTGCATTATATCTCCAACGTAAAATGAAGAAGACTATAAAGGATGCAAAGACCACAACACTCATTATTAAGAGTTTAAGATAAGATGCTCTTCCCAAGTCTCCAAATGTCCAATATACGGCAACAGATAATGCCTGGTCGTTGGCAAGGTATTGAACTAAGGTAGTAAGTGCTGTGAATAGTGATGTTGCAGCTACACCTAAAAGAATAACTGTTGTTGGTGAGAAGTTTTGTATTTTTGAAATGCCTAGGATTGCAAGAACAGATCCAAAGGCAAATATAAATGCAACTACTGTGATAACATAAGGATTACTCATATTAAGAACATTGCCTGCAGTTCCAGCAAAAGAACCTGCTCCCATGATAATTGCAAGGTTTGCACCAAAGGTTGCAGCAGAGGATACACCTAAAGATGTTGGGGATGCAAGTGGGTTTTGAAGATTAACTTGCATTATGTGTCCAGAAATTGCTAAACCAAAACCAACAACTATAGCTGCAAGGATTCTTGGCATCCTTATGAGCCAAACTATTCTAATGTTCTTTTCTGCACCACTATTAAAGAACGCTTTAATTGCATCTAATGCAGGCATATTGGATTGTCCTAGAAGAACACTAACCATAGCCAAGATAAATAAAACAACTAAGAAGCAGACAATGATTATCCAGTTCTTAGCTTTATTCTTTGAGTATGCCTCAATCTGATCTTTTAATAAGTCTATATTCAATTCCGAACAAATCCCTTAGTTTTCTATGTTATCAAACAAAAATTATTGTTTTGTATGGTAATTATAGCAAGATAAATGGTGGTCAGTCAATGTATATTTTTCAAATCTTTACTTTTAGTAAGTAAGCGAATATAATGTTAGATAGTGAACAGATTGTTTGAAAACATACAGGGGATTTATTATGGACAGAAGAAAGGCTAAAACAATTAAGGCTATTAGGGGCGCTTTTTCTCAGTTATTACAAACAAAGAGATATTCAGAAATTACAATTCAAGATGTTTTAGATCAGGCAGATATTTGCAGATCTACTTTCTATGAACACTACAAGACAAAGGAAGAGCTTTTACATTCAATATGTAAAGAGATATTTTCACATGTATTTTGTCACGAGCTAGAACCAGAAACTCATCATGACTTCTCACATACAAATGACTACAGGCATGTAATCACACATATGTTCTATCATTTTACTGAAGATAAGGATGAAATAAAGGGCATTTTGAATTCAGAAGGTAAAGAGATATTTATTCAAGATTTAAAAGAACATTTAAACGAATTGGTCTATGATTACATATTCAAAGAATATGAATGCAAGAAAATGGACGAAGGGTTACTTGCAAATCATCTAATTACAACCTTAACAGAATTAACACTTTGGTGGGTAAATAGAAACTGCGATAAAACACCAGAGGAAATGGCAGACAATTACTTTAATTTAATAATCCCTGTATTAACAGCATAAGAGGAAAATATGGAAGAATACAAAATTGTAGAGATAAAAGAAGACATAAGATCAAGGAATAACGAACAAGCCAAACAAATCAAAAAAGACTTAGCAGAGAAGAAAATATTCTATCTCAACGTCATGGCATCTCCAGGCAGCGGAAAGACAACTCTTATAGTCCAATTAGTCAACAGACTAAAAGATAAGTTTAGAATTGGAATTATCGAAGCGGATATAGATTCAGATGTAGATGCAAAAACAATAGCAGAACAAACTGGAGTTAAGGTTATGCAAATGCACACAGGTGGTGCTTGCCATATTACTTGCCAAATGTCTTGGGAAGCATTATTAGAGTTGGGATTAGATGATGTGGATTTTGTAATCCTAGAAAACATTGGTAATTTGGTTTGCCCAGCAGAGTTTGATACAGGAGCAACACAAAACCTCGTATTGTTATCTGTACCAGAAGGGGATGATAAACCTTTGAAATATCCTCTAATGTTTGAAGTAGCTTCAGTTGTAGCATTAACAAAACTAGATGTAGCGCCTGCTTTTGACTTCGATATAGAGAGAGCAAAAAAGAATATTGCATATAGGAATAAGGATGCAAAAGTGTTTGTAACTTCGGCAGTAAAACAAGAAGGCGTAGATGAATTATGCGATTATCTAACCGAACAAATTACAAAAACGATTCGCATTTAACTATATACTATAGAATAAGTAAAAATAATTAACTATTTACATGCACAACAAAATATGATATAAATATCATACTAAAATAACAAAAAATTTTAAAAAAAAGGAGAATTTTTATGAGCAACACAGATGAAAGAATTTGTATTATTGGCGGCGGTCCTGCAGGACTATCTAGCGCAATGTACCTTGAAAAGAAAGGCTATTCCAACTATGTTATTTATGAAAAATTAAACAAAGTTGGTGGAAAATGCTGGTCTCCAAAATTAAAGGTTACACATGATGGAAAGACAGAAGAAAAGAGCTTCGAAACTGGAGCTATTATGGGTGCTATCACATATCATGCTGTATCAGAAATGGAAGAATTCGGTGGTTACTATCACAAGGGACCAGAATTCAAACCAGGTGAACCAAATATGCGTCGTGAATTCCGTAAATTAGACGGAGCAATCGATGATTGGACAAACCCAAAGGTTGATTTCTCTTTCAAGAAACTCATTGGACTTATTAAACTCAAGAAACAAATGAAGAAACTCAACCAACTCATGCAAACAAAGTATGTTGGTTATGACTGTTATGGCCACATCGGCGTAGCAAAGGGCGAATACTACGGTATTTCCAAAGGTGTTGATGGACACTGCGGCGCAACAGCAGAGAACTCATTCCCTAACTACATCAAGGGAACAAACCCAAATCTTAAAGATTTAGCATTACCATTCTCTGAATTCTGTAAACTCAATGGAGTAGAAGAAGTTATGAGAATTTGGATTGCTCCATTCACATCATTCGGTTATGGATATTTTGATGAAGTTCCAGCTGCACACGTTATGAAATACTTAGACGTAACAACAGCTCTTGAATTCGTTAAACTTCAACTTTGGACATGGCAAGATGGTACACAAGAAATCTACAACCATGTAAATGCAAAACTTAAACATCCAGCAGTTCTTGAAACAGAAGTTGTTAAGGTTGAACGTCCAGAGGGTAAAGTACTTGTAACAATCAGATCCAAAGACGGAAAAGAAACAACAGAAGAATTCGACAAACTCATCGTTACAACACCACTTGATTGGTTTGCAAAATATGCAGATGCAACAGCAGAAGAAAAAGAACTCTTCGGAAAGATCGTTCATGAGAGATATTGCGATTATATCGCAACATTCGAACCAGGAAAGAGCCCAAATATCTCCGGTTACCTTGTAGAAAACATGGTTCCAGAAAGACTTGGACACGCAATGGTTTATTACAATCGTTGGCAATGTCTTGATAGAGACTGCCCAGCAACAGTTTATGCTCTTGCTAACCATACAGGCGATCCAGATAAGGAATTCGATGATGTAATGAAGACAATGGACGAAGATATGGCAAGAGTTGGCTTCCCAATCAAAGATAAACACTTTGCACAAGAAGTTTATTACTGCCCACACGTATCTCCAAAGGATTACGCAGACGGTTGGTATGACAAACTCGAAGCACTTCAAGGCACAAAGAACACATTCTATGCTGGAGAAATTATTTCCTTCGGTGACATGGAAGATACATGTGCTGCAAGTAAAGATATCATAGGAAGATTCTTCTAAAAATAAATATTTGTGTAGGATTTCCACTTTGTGTGGGAGTCCTACATTTAAATAGGAAGGTTAATGAAAGAAGTTAGAACAATAGTCCTATCTAAGAGCGTTTTTGAAGAGAACGATAAAGAAGCAGATGCCCTTCGTTTATATTTGAAGGACAAAGGCGTTTTTTTAGTTAATGTAATGTCTTCTCCAGGTGCTGGAAAAACAACAACATTAATTTCCGTTATCAAGGAACTCTCAAAGTTCTATCGTGTAGGAATCATGGAAGCTGATATAGACTCTGATGTAGATGCTGTTAAGGTTGCCAAAGAAACAGGATGCAAGTCCATTCAATTACATACTGGTGGAATGTGCCATTTGGATGCAGGGATGACTACACAAGGGTTAACAGAACTTGGATTGGATGACGTAGATATCGTATTTTTGGAAAATGTTGGGAACTTGGTTTGCCCAGCGGAATACGATACCGGAGCACACTTAGACATGATGATTCTTTCTGTGCCAGAAGGGGATGACAAGCCATTGAAATATCCTCTTATTTTCCAAAAGTGCGAGCTTGTTCTAATAAACAAAATCGATACACTACCATATTTCAACTTTAGTTTGGATAAGGTAAAACAAAACATTAGTTATAGAAATGAGAAATCATTTGTTATACCAATATCTGCAAAACTAGGGGATGGAATAGATGAGGTAGTAGATTATTTCAAAACAAAAATACAAAACATAAAAACAAAATAAAAAGGAGTTACTTTTATGCCAAAACAGAACGATAAGATTATCAGTAAGTACCAAAATGAGAAAGATGTCCAAAAGGCATACTGCAAACTTGGTCAAAAAATCACTGACGTAGTTCCACACAAATTGCTTGGTGTTAAAGCAGATCATCCAGAGTATTGGGGTTTAAGAGAAGTTCTTACTCCAGAAATGGTAGACATTTGTAACAAAATGAAACTTCGTAAGTTCTACACATTCGAAGAATTACTCAAGATGTTCCCAAATTACGAAGCAATTGACTTACAAAAAATATTCGATGATATGTCCTATATTGGAATTATTGAATATGACTACAGTGACCGTTATGACCACAATCATCCAATAAAAGATGAAAAGAATTTCCCAAGAACCAAGAGATATCGTGTACCATTCTTCGTACCAGGTTCAGCAGAATTATTCAATTCATCAGAAGACAGAATCGCAAAGAATCCAGCAGTTACTTCTTTCTTCGAAAGAATGACATTCATACCTCTTGCAAATATCACACAAATGGTTCAACCAGGTGGTATGGGAATTGGTATGCACGTTATCCCAGTTGAAAAAGCAATTAATGATGCAGATGCAGCAGTTAAACAAATCTCATTAGATCAAAAAATTGACGCAAAGAATGAATCAGTAGACCTTGAACACATTTCATACTGGCTTGAAAAATATGAAGGACATATTGCAGCTGGTATTTGTTCATGTCGTGCTTCACGTGCAGTTCTTGGAGATGGTTGTACAGACGATATCAATGATTGGTGTGTCCAATTAGGTGATATGGCAGACTATGCAGTAGAAACAAAACGTGCACACTATATTACAAAAGAAAGAGCACTTGAAATCTTCCAAGCAGCAGAGAAGAACGGATATGTTCACCAAATCACAAACATTGACGGTTCAGAACACATCTTCGATATCTGTAACTGTAATGTAAAAATTTGTAACGCATTAAGAACATCAATGTTATTCAACACACCATACCTTTCAAGAAGTTCATTCACATCAAAGGTCACAAAAGAGAAGTGTGTTGCTTGTGGAAAGTGCGTAGAAATTTGTCCAGCAGGTGCTGTTAAGTTAGGACAAAAACTTTGCGACAAAGCAGGAAACGAAGTTAAATATAAGCATGTTCCACTTCCAGATGCAATTAAGTGGGGCGAATATGCATGGGATGAAGACTACAGAGATAACCAAGTTAAGTCTAATACTTATGACAAAGGTAGTGCACCATGTAAAGCAGCTTGTCCTGCACATGTACCAATTCAAGCATATTTAGACCTTGCAAAACAAGGAAAATATCGTGAATCTCTCGCAATGATTAAGACAGAAAACCCATTCCCAAGTGTTTGTGGTAGAGTATGTAATAAACGTTGTGAAGCAGAATGTACAAGAGGCAAGATTGATGCACCAGTTTCAATCGATGCAGTTAAGAAATTCGTAGCAGATTTAGAATTAAATTCTAAAGACCGTTATGTACCAGAAAAAGTTGTTCAATCCTTAGTTGGAGAATTCGATGAAAAGATTGCTATTATCGGTGGTGGTCCAGCTGGATTATCAGCAGCATATTATCTTGCAGAAATGGGTTACAAACCAACAGTATTCGAAAAGAATAAGAAACTCGGTGGTATGTTAACATATGGTATCCCAAGTTACAAACTTGAAAAAGACGTTATCGAAGCAGAAATAGATGTTATTAGACAACTTGGCGCAGAGATTAAGACCGGAGTAGAAGTTGGTAAGGATATCACAATAGAACAACTCAAAACAGAAGGATACAAAGCATTCTATATTGCAATTGGTTGCCAAGGCGGAAGAAGACCTGGTGTTGCAAATGATACAGCAGAAGGAACAGACATCGCAGTAGAATATCTCAGAAAGAACTATGAAGACAGAAAAGACTTCACAGGAGATGTTGTAGTTGTTGGTGGTGGTAACGTTGCTATTGACTGTGCAAGAAATGCACATAGATTAAATGCAAAATCAGTTAAGATGTTCTCTCTTGAAACAAGAGAAGAAATGCCAGCAAGCAAAGAAGAAGTTGCAGAAGCTCTCGAAGAAAACGTTGAAATTTGCAATGCTTGGGGTCCAAAGGAAGTTCTTGTAAATGATAAAGGCCAAGTAACAGGCATTATCTTCAAGAAGTGCTTAAGAACAATCGATCCAGAAACAGGTAAGTTCTCACCAGCATATGATGAGAATGAGACAATGGAAGTTAAAGCAGACAAGATTGTATTCGCAATTGGTCAAGCAATCGAATGGGGCAAATTACTTGAAGGAACAAAAGTTAAGTTCTGGCACGGTAATTATCCAGTTGCAGACAAGTTCACATATCAAACAGACGATCCAGATATCTTTGTTGGTGGTGACGTTTACACAGGTCCTAAGTTTGTTATTGATGCTATTGCAGCAGGTCATGAAGCAGCAGAAAGCTTACATCGTCATGTACGTCCAAATGCACATCCAACAATCGGTAGAAACAGAAGACAATATACTCCATTAAATAAGGATGATATTACATTCCCAGACTACGACAAAGCTGGAAGACAAGAAGCAGGAATGGATGCAACAATCGATCATAAGACATCATTCAAGGATGCACACTTAACTCTTACAGAAGAACAAGTTAAGATTGAAACATCTCGTTGCTTATCTTGTGGTGCTTCATATGTAGATCCAAATAAGTGTATTGGTTGTGGACTTTGTACAACAAAGTGTCAATTCGATGCAATTCACCTCTATAGAGATCATCCAGAATGTACAGACATGCGTAATGGTGATGACAAAGTATTAGCATTACTCAAGTATGCAACAAAACGTGCATTCAAGATTATTGCAAATAGCGGTTCTGAAGAAGCAAAAGAAATGGCAAAGAAACGTAAGGCATATAAGAAAGCAAAGAAAGCTGAAAAGAAGGCAGCTAAGTAATTATGCACGAACTAGGAATAGTAATGAATGTTATCGAACAAGTAGATAACGTTGCTGCAGAAAGTAAGGTAGAGAAAGTCACAAAAGTGATTATGGAAATAGGTGAGGTATCTACAGTTATACCAGATCTATTTACAGATGCTTTTAATTGGGCAAAGAAAAAGACCAACTACCTTAAGGATGCAGAATTAGAGCTTATCATACTAGAGGGTATGACATACTGTAGAGACTGCAAGGGAACATATAGAACCGTTGAGTTCGCTAAGAAGTGTCCTCATTGTGGAAGTATGAATACCTACCTAGTTACAGGCGATGAAATCAAAATTAAATCCATAGAAGTCGTGTAAAACATAAAAGTACTTAAAATAAAAAATGCAGCATCGTAATGGTGCTGCTTTTTATATGTCTTAAATGTCGATTAAAGTTTTTCTAATTCTTCAGGATACTTCTTTGGTTCCTTTAAAATTGTTATTGTTGCATCAGGGAATTCTTTATTGATTCTCTCTATTGATTTAGGTGCTTGTCCACCGCCTGCATATAAAACAAATGCTGTGATTTTATCTTTTATATTCTCATCTGCAATAACAGTATTGATTGGAGGAGTTATTCTTCCGTTCCAAATAGGGGAGCCAATAACTATTTCTTCATATTGAGAGAAATCCACATTAATGTCTTCTATTTTCATTTTGTTTTTAATTCCGGCAAGAAATCCGCCTTTCATTATTAAAGCAAAGAATGATTTAGGAAGTTTTTTCTTAGGAATAACCTTAACAATATCATATTGCTTTTCTTTCATCTTTTCTGCCACTAATTCTCCGTTGCCTGATACGCTAAAATAAATATACAATTTTCCCATAGTCCAATCTCCTTTTTTTTATAATACCAAATATAAAAAAGAAAAACCAAGATTTCTCTTGGTCTGGCGCGCCGTAAGGGAGTCGAACCCCTAACCTTTGGTTCCGTAGACCAACACTCTATCCAATTGAGCTAACGGCGCATATAATATTGTGAAAGCATTATATTGCTTTAAGTCGTTTTATGTCAACTATTTTAATTATTGGCGCATACTTTTCAGTTACTACTTGCACCTTTGTTTAATTTGCTGTAACATTGTTCTTATGAGAACAATTAATGCATTAGATATCGAGAAAAAATTAACAGACATTATAACAAGGGCTTGCACTATACTTCCAAGAGACGTTAAAGATGCAATTGCTAAAGCACAAAAACAAGAAACATCCTCAAGATGCAAATTTGCTATGGATGTATTATTAGAAAATGCAGATATAGCAGAGAATGAAAGCGTACCTATTTGCCAAGATACAGGTATGGCAGTTTTTTTTGTTGAACTTGGACAAGATGTTCATATTGAAGGCAGTTTAACTAATGCAATTAATAATGCAGTATTTAAGGCATATTCAAACGGATTAAGAAATAGTGTTTTAGATCCATTAAGTAGAGAAAATACAAAAGGTAATACCCCAGCAATTATTCATTATAATATTGTAGACGGAGAAGGACTAAAAATAGAGTTCCTTCCAAAAGGTTTTGGTGCAGAGAATATGACAAAACTATATATGCTTCTTCCATCTGTTGGAAAGAAAGGTGTGGTAGAGGCTGTTGTAGATGCAGCAAAGAGTGCTGGAGCATGTCCTTGTCCTCCTTATGTTGTTGGAGTAGGTATTGGTGGAACGCCAGAGAAAGCTATTGAAATGGCCAAGCACGGACTTTTAAGAGAAATTGGAAGCATTAATCAAGATAAAGAACTAAATGAGTTAGAGGGCGAAATAAAGGCTCGTATTAACGAATTAGGCATAGGTGCTTCTGGCTTTGGTGGAAATATTACTGCTTTAGCAGTACATATAGAGAAATATCCAACACATATTGCAGGTCTTCCAGTGGCTATTAACTTTGGATGTAATGCAATGAGAAAAGAGGAGGTAGTATTCTAATGACTAAAGAAATCAAACTTCCTCTTACACAAAAAGATATAGAATCATTAAACTGTGGAGATGCAGTATATTTAACTGGATCCATAATTACAGGAAGAGATAAAGCTGTTAAGAAATTAAAAGAGATAATAGATAGTGGAGAGAAACTCCCAGTAGATATTAATGGAGAAACTATTTTCTATGTTGGTCCAACATTTAAAGATGGAAAGATAACATCAGCTGGTCCTACAACATCTAAAAGAATGGATGGAATTGTTGAACCACTTCTTAACAATGGTCTAAAGGGAATCATTGGAAAGGGCAATGTATCTAAGGATGTTCAAGACGCATTAAAGAATAACAAGGCAATATATTTTGCTGCCATAGGTGGTGCAGGTGCATTAAGTGCAAAGTGCATTAAAAAGGTAGATTTAATTTGCTTTGGAGAATACGGTACAGAAGCAGTTTATAGATTTGAATTAGAGAAACTTCCAGTTATAGTTGCCTTTGATTTAAAGGGAAATAACATCTATAAATAATACAATAAATAAAAGAAAAAATTGCAGTGTTAAAAAGGGTAGAATTTGCTTCTATCCTTTATTTTATGCATAAAAATATGCAAATTGCATAAAAAATGTATAAAATATACAAAAATATTTAAAAATACTTAATATTTATGCGATTTATTGTTGACTTTATACAATAATGTGTATATCATTACTAATACATTATATAAATTACGAGGTATGTAATTATGGCAAACGAGATCAAAAAAATAGTATTAGCATATTCTGGCGGATTAGATACATCCATTATTATTCCTTGGTTAAAAGAAAATTATAACAATCCTGAAATCATTGCAGTTAGTGCAGATGTAGGACAAGGAACAGAATTAGACGGTTTAGAAGAAAAAGCAATTAAAACTGGTGCAAGCAAATTAATAATATTAGATCTTAAAGAGGAATTTGTACAAAATTACATTTACCCAACTCTTAAAGCTGGTGCTGTATATGAAGATGAGTACTTACTTGGTACTTCTTTTGCGCGTCCTTTAATTGGAAAGAAACTTGCAGAAATAGCACTTGCAGAAAAAGCAGATGCAATATGTCATGGATGTACAGGAAAGGGTAATGACCAAGTCCGTTTTGAACTTGCAATTAAAGCATTTGCTCCAGACATGAAGATAATTGCTCCTTGGCGTATTTGGAACATTAAGTCCAGGGAAGAAGAAATAGATTATGCAGAAGCGCACAACATACCTCTTAAGATAAGTCGTGAGACAAACTATTCCAAAGACAAGAACTTATGGCATCTTTCACATGAAGGATTAGATTTAGAAGATCCATCTAATATGCCTCAATATGAAAAAGAAGGGTTCTTGGAAATGAGTGTCTCTCCAATTCAAGCACCAGACAAACCAACATTTATAACAATAGGTTTTGAAAAGGGTGTACCGGTAACACTAGATGGAAAGAAATTGAATGGTGTAGATATGGTAACAACACTTAACAAAATTGGTGGAGAAAATGGAATAGGACTTGCAGATATAGTAGAGAACAGATTGGTTGGCATGAAGTCTCGTGGACTATATGAAACACCTGGTGGGACTATTCTTTATAAGGCGCACCAAGCACTTGAAACTATAACACTAGATAGAGATACAGCACATTATAAGAAATTAGTTTCAGAGCAATATGCAGAGCTTGTTTACTTTGGAAAATGGTTCACACCATTGCGTGAAGGATTACAAGCATTTGTAGATAAAGTAGAAGAAAATGTAACAGGTGAAGTAAAGCTTATGTTATATAAAGGAAATATCATAAAAGCAGGTTTAACTAGCAAATATTCATTGTATAACGAAGACTTTGCAACATTTAACGAAGATGAGGTTTATAACCAAGCAGATTCAGCAGGCTTCATAAATCTCTTTGGATTATCCATCAAAGTTAAAGCATTAATGGATAAAAAGAATAATGAAGTAGGTATGTAAAAGTACTTATGATAAGGGGGCTTCTCCAATATGGGGAGGCCCTAGGGGATTAAAAGATATGGCAAAAATGTGGGAAGGAAGGTTTTCAAAGGAAGAAGATAAGGCTGTTAATGATTTTAACAAGTCTATAACATTTGATAAGAAACTTTACAAAGAAGATATAAAAGGTTCTATGGCACATGCTTCTATGCTAGGTGCTTGTTCTATTATTCCTATGCAAGATGTAGAGAAGATATTAAAAGGACTTGAGGACATCTTAAAGGATTTAGAGAATGGGACACTTGAGATAGATATGGATGCAGAAGATATTCATATGTTTATTGAAGCAGAACTTACAAAGCGTATTGGAGATGCTGGCAAGAAGTTGCATACTGCAAGGAGTAGAAATGACCAAGTTGCTTTGGATATGAATTTATATGTAAAGAGTTCTGTTGAAGAAGTTAAGGCAGAGCTTAAGAATATGATTTCAGTTCTTGTAGATATTGCTGAAAACAATCTTGAAACCATAATGCCAGGATATACACATTTACAAAGGGCACAACCAGTTACATTTGCATACTATATGATGGCATATGCAAATATGTTTGCAAGGGATATATCTCGTCTTGATGATTTAGAGGATAGGTTAAAGATGCCGCTAGGTTCAGCAGCACTTGCTGGAACTACATATCCTATAGACAGGAAGATGGTTGCAAAAGAGTTAGGCTTTAGTGAACCATATGCCAATGCAATGGATGCAGTTAGCGATAGGGATTATGTTATTGAATTTGCATCAGACTTATCCATGGTAATGATGCACCTTTCTCGTTTTGCAGAAGAAGTTATTCTTTGGACCTCCACAGAATTTGGATACTTAGAACTAGATGATGCTTATGCAACAGGATCTAGCATTATGCCACAAAAGAAAAACCCAGACATAGCAGAACTTGTAAGAGGAAAGACTGGTAGGGTTTATGGCAATTTAATGGGTATTTTAACAGTTATGAAAGGACTACCTCTTGCTTATGATAAAGATATGCAAGAAGACAAAGAATCTCTATTTGATAGTGTAGATACAATTAAAGCATGTTTGCCAATATTTGCGGCAATGTTAAAGAGTGCAACGGTTAAAAAAGATGCAATGAAAAAGGCTGCAGAAAAAGGATTCATAAATGCAACAGATGTAGCAGATTATCTTGCTAAAAAAGGTATGCCATTCAGGGATGCATATAAGTGTTCTGGACAACTTGTTGCTATATGTATAAATACAAACAATACACTTAATTCTCTTCTTTTGGAAGAGTATAAGAAGATTTCTACTCTGTTTGAACAAGATATTTATAATGTTATAGACCTAAAAAATTGCGTTGAAAAAAGGGTCTCTCAGGGTGGGCCAAGCATTTTATCAATTAAAAAGCAAATAACCAAAATGAAATCTCAATTATAAAATAATACACAAGAATAGCATATCATCCACGAAAAATACCAAATATTGAAAAAAAAGTGGTTGAACATCTTTTTTAATTATGTTAATATTAGAGCGACGAAAAGTGTCAAATATTGAAAAAAAGGTGGATGAATGTCATGCGTATACTTAGAAACAAATATTTAAATGAAATTATTGAAAGGAAAAATAATGGTTTAGTAAAGGTTATTACTGGATTAAGAAGGTCTGGAAAATCATATCTAGTTTTTAACATTTATAAGCAATATTTATTAGATAATGAGGTAAATGAAAAACAAATAATATGTTTTGCATTTGATAACAAAGAAGATTTATTAAAATTGGACAAATACTATCCTAAGCAGAAAACTCTCATGTATGATTCAAGAAAAAAGAATTATACAGTAAATGCAAATAAGTTTATACAATATGTAAAAGATAATACTCCAGGGGATTGTCAATATTATTTGTTACTAGATGAAATACAACTATTAGATAATTTTGTTTTAACTTTGAATGGTTTTTTAACACATAAAAACTTTGATGTTTATGTGACAGGAAGTAATTCCAAAATGTTATCAAAAGACATAATTACAGAATTTAGAGGTAGAGGTGATCAAATTAGTATTTATCCTTTATCATTTAAAGAGTATATGGAAGCCACAGAATTATCTTTTGATGAAGCATATCTTGAATATCAATATTTTGGAGGTATGCCTTATGTATTATCATTATCTTCTGAGGAAAGAAAACAAGCCTATTTAAAAAATCTTTTTACAGAAATATATATAAAAGATATTGTTGAAAGAAATAATATTCAAAATCAAGAATCATTTGAAATTTTGTTCAAGATATTATCTAGCAATATTGGATCATATACAAATCCAACGAATATAGAAAAAACCTTTAAAAGTACAATGAATACATACTATGGGCACGATACTATTAAAAAACATATCGATTTTATAAAGGATGCATTTATTTTAGGAGAAGCTAATAGATATGATATTAAGGGGAAGAAATATATTGGTGCCAATTCCAAATATTATTTTACAGATATAGGGTTAAGAAATGCGTTGATTAATTTTAGGCAAGATGAGCCAACTCATATTATGGAAAATATCATTTATAATGAATTAATTGCACGTGGATACAATGTTGATGTAGGAGTTGTTGAAATAAATGAAAAAAATAAAAATGGGAAATATGATAAGAAGCAATTAGAAACTGATTTTGTATGTAATAAGATAAATGAAAGAATCTACATCCAGTCAGCATATTCTATGGAAGATATGGAGAAGTATTATCAAGAACGAAAATCATTAATTAATATAAAAGATAATTTTAGAAAAATTATTATCGTTAAAGATACAATAAAAAAATATATGACTGAAGATGGTATAGAAGTAATAAGTCTAAAGGATTTTCTTTTGAATTGATTATTTTATTATTAAAGTGGAAGGAGAATGATAAACATGGGAAAAGAACCACTAACCAAAAAGCAAAAAACATGGATAATCGTGGGATCTGTTTTGGCAGGTATCATGATTATTATTTTTATAATGATGGGTGTATGCGCAGGCTTAAGCGCTAGAGATGACACAGTACCAAATGGCACACTTTCTATGATTGGTAATTTAATTAGAGCAAAGAGCACAGTTAAGTACCAAACATTTGGAGATGAGGCATTATATCCAGTTGAAAACTTTAGAGTATCAATGTCTGCAATGAATCACTGGGAAGAATGGGAGAATGGCGCAGATATAACAAATTATCCATATACATATACAGATGGCACACGTTCTGCAACAGATGTTAAGTCTTTGCAACAATTCTATAACTATTATGGTGCCACAGAAATGTTCGTTAGAATAGCAACTCAAAGATCATATCCAGCAGAAGGAACAGCAGATTATTATCATGCAAGAATGCACTGTTTAGAGGAATCTAAAAAGATTTGTGCAGTTGCTGCTGAATTAGGTATGCCAATTAATGTTGAGTTAGGTTGTTTTGCTGCATATAGCGATGCCTTTGAATCTCAATATCCAAACTTCTCAGAATATCCAGAGATTAATTATCCAAAGGATGGAAACGGCAATAATAAAGATTGGGCAGAATTATCCTTAGATGAAATGTGTTCCGTATTAAGGCAATACGGAAAATTGGTTGCAAATGAAATACATGCATTAGGCTGCAATGTAGAGTATTGGGATTTAGGAAACGAAACAAACTATGGTTTCGCAGGTTTAATGTTGCCTCTTAAGAATAGCGCTGTTAAAGGAACAAAGATGACACCATATTTAACATATGCAATGAGACACTTCGGTGCAGATTGGCTTGCAAAGCATGTATGGAAATATAATGCACAAATGTTCGCAGCAGTAAAAGAAGGTATCCTTGAAGTTTATCCTGCAGCAAAATTCTCATCTCATATTAGTACTGTAACATGTGGTGAATACTTTGTTGTTAAGTATTTCCAAACACTTAAAGATAATGGATATGAAGTAGATCAAGCTGGTATTAGTTATTATCCAAATGCAACAGGTGTTATCTTAGATAAGATTGCTCAAATCAAGAAGATAGTATTAGCAGTTAATAAAAAATTGGGTGTTAATGTAATGCTTGCAGAATATGGATATGCAAATGAAACAGGTTTAGCATCTGGCACATTCTCTAACTGGAGCAATAAAGTTCATGGTTACGAACTCACCGATGCCGATGCAGCTAGATTCACATCTGAATTAATCACATGGGGAAAGAACAATGGTATGGCTGGTATTCGTCCATGGGCACCTGAATTAGATTGGGCAAATCCTTGGTTTGATTTCAACAAAGATACAAAAACTGCAACGGCAAAAACTGCAATATTCGATGCATTGAAAGCAGCAGTATAAAAGAAAATCAGTTTAATATTTATGGGCTATTGAGAAAAAATCTTGATAGTCCATTTTTAATAACTTACATAGAGTATTTGTTTTTTTTGAAATAAAACCTATATTGACATTATACTGGGGGGGGGTATAATTCAAATGTATACAACAAGTATACAAAAAGGGAGAAGAAGAATTATGGAATTTAAAAAATGTAAATTATGTGGTGGATACCTATTAAGATTGGATCCATTGAGTTATGATTGCGCTATTTGTGGAAAAAAATACACACTTGAAGAAGTTAGAGATTATGTAGACAAAACACCTTATATTGATTCAATCGCAGGAGATGTAGAGCAGTGTTTTTATAATTTAGATGCGGATGGTGCATCTGCTGTTATAAATACTTTTTTGGATTTATTGCCTAATGGAATTTTACAAGATGGTATAAACGAAATAGAAAATCACTTGATGATTCTATTCGCAAATCAAATTGAGAATTATTCTGAAGATTTTGTAGATTGGTCATGGAATTTAAATACATCAGATGATTTGTATAATGCTGTATCTAATCTAAGTTATTTCATTTATTCTTTGTCTCTACAAACCAAAAATAGAATTAAATATGAGTCCATAGTTAATTATGCTTCATATATGGCAAATAGAATGATAGTTAAGGCATGGAATTGTGAAATTAGAGAACGTTGGAATAGATATACACATGATGAAGATTCTCTTAGAGAATTGATTGAAGTGGGTGATAGATGTATAGAAATATTGAGCGCATTTGATAAACATAAGGATGGGAATGTTGCTGTAGCATATGAAATGATAATAACTATAGAAAAGGCACTATGTGAAGCAAATTATCCTTACAAGTATTGGATTGGAGATTACTATGCAACTAAGTATATAGGATTAACAACTGAAGCAAAAACATCAAGAAACAAAATAACATCAGAAATGCAAAACAAATTGAATAATATTAACAAGCAATGGGGTTCGATTAAAGAACGTATAAAAAAAGAAGAAGAAATTCGATTAAATAAAGAAAAGGAAGAAAGGATAAAAGCATATTGGGAAAATAATCCAGAACTAAAGGAAAAATTGCTTAAAGAAAAAGAAGAATGCAAAATAGAAATTGAGCGATTAGAAAAAGAGAAAGATATGATAAATGCAGATAGAGAATTATCTGAGAAAAAAGAAGAGATTTCATTAATAAATCAGACCATATCAAATCTTGGACTTTTTGCATTAAAAGAAAAAAAGGAAAAAAGAGAACAAATTAAAGCATTGGAACAAGATATTGAAAAACTTAAAGCAAAAGTAAAAACTGATAAAGATAGTGTTCAAAGAAAAATAGACTTACAAAATAATAAAATTAAAGAAATAGATAAAGAGTTTTCAAAAGATAGAACATAAATAGAGTTTTTAGGAGAGAGAATGATTTATAAATGTAAGATGTGCGGAGGAGAATTGGATATTCTCGGAAACGAACACATTTGTAAATGTCCCTTTTGTGGGACTACTCAAACTATTCCAGAAGTTGACAAAGAGAAAACTCTAGCACTTTTTAATAGGGCAACAGATTTGTTGCAAGCATTTGAATATGATAAGGCCAGTTCAATATATGAACAAATAAATATATATCAAGGGGCTTGTGCTGAAGCATATTGGGGTATATGTTTGTGTAAATATGGAGTTGAATATGTTGAAGATCCAAAAACATTTAGACGTATTCCAACATGTCATAGAATAAATGCTTTTTCTATTTTGAATGATAAAGAATATCTTAAGGCAATTGAGTTGGCCGATTCAATATCTAAAGAATACTATATTAGTGAAGCAACATATATTGATAAAGTACAAAAAAAGATAATTGATATTTCTAGAAAAGAGAAACCATACGATATTTTTATTTGTTACAAGGAAACGGATGACATTGGTGGTAAAACAGAAGATAGTTTAATAGCAGAAGATATATATAATTCATTAATTAGGAATGGATATAACGTATTTTTTTCCAAAATTTCACTTAAGGATAAAATTGGACAAGAGTATGAGCCATACATATATGCTGCATTAAATAGTGCAACCATAATGATATTAATAGGTACTAGAAAAGATTACTTTAATTCACCATGGGTCAAAAATGAATGGATAAGATTTTTTGATATGATGAATAGAAATAAGAAATATCTTATTCCTTGTTATAAGAATATGTTGCCAAAGGATATGCCTAAAGAGTTAGTTAATCTACAATCTATAAATTTGGGTGAGATTGGATTTGATTATGACCTGATTAGAGGCATTAATAAACTTTTGCCACATAAAACAGATGATGGTCAAAAGAATAATGGCACTGAGTCATTTGAAGAAAAAATGATACAACTTAAAAAGTATATCAAGAAGGGTGAATTTAAATTAGCGGAGAATCTTTGTGAAGAGTTATTGCTATATAACAAAAATATTTCTATAGTTCTTTTTTATAAATTTTTGTGTTTATGTAAAGTTAATGAGATTGAATTTGTTGAAACAATACATTGCTATCGTGATATTAAAGAAAGAAACATTGATGATAATGTTCTATTTGCAAAAAATAATCAAATCTTTTTATCCGCATATGAGAAGGCAAAAGAACAAGATAAAGAATATTTAGATTCATTTTTGACAAGAATAGAAGAGCTTAAAAATGATAAAAAGAGACAAAAAAAATGGGAAGAATACCAATCTGCAATAGAACTTAAAAAAAACGCAAAGACACTTTCTGATTTTAGAAAACTTATTCAAAAATTTAAAGATTTGGGAGATTTTGAAGATTCCAAGAAGCAATTGGCTTTTTATGAAAACAAAATATATGAAGAGGATTTAAAAAAAACCATCTATGATTATCTTCTTGCATCTATTAGACCATTCATGAGTTATGCTGAAAGAGAAAAGATTGTTGAGGGGTTTGAATATTTGGATGATTATGAAGACGCAAAGAAATATGTAAATTCTTTTTATAGAAATAGCTCAAAAAAGGAAGTTGCTTCTAAAGATATGGTATTAGAAGAAATATCCAGCATAAAACTTGATTTGGGGAAAATAAACAATGAACTAAAAAAAATAATAGAAAGAATAAATGCAGATTATTCGAAAGATGTCGCTTACTATGATGATATATCAAAGAAAAAAAGAGGAGACATATTAAGGCTATCTGAAGAATTGTCAAAATGTGGCATTTTTGAAAGAAGCAAGAAAAGTGTTTTAAAGGATAAAATAAGAGAAGCAGAACAGGAATATCAAGCACATAAAAATGATACAAATATAGTTATAAACAAATTAACCGAAGAAAAAAATGATAAAATACAGATTGTTGAAAGAGAATACTTTGTTAAAAGACAAGAACTTGAAAGTAGAATTTCGAAATTACAAGAGATAATAGATAATGAAACAAAAGAAGAAATTATTAAAAATAGTGAAATTGACTATTGGAAATTAGACAAATCCTTTTTAGTATCCGATTCTTTAGGATATGTAATTCATGTTTTTAAATTAGGGAAGTATCCTCAAGGGAAAGTTGTATCCAAGGGATTGATAGATATTTTAGAAAAAGAGCATCCCGATTCAAATGGTATCTATAGCTTTTTTGGATTAGAATTTGTTAAAAGAAAAAATAATTATTATGTTATATTGCCAATTGAATGGACTGTTGAAGATTGCTCAAATAGTCAGAACGGAAGCAATATTCTATTATCAAGTAGAAAAATAATTGACTTTAAACCCACTTTTTTATTAAACGGTATCAAAACGGAAAATATTGATAGCGATTTCGAAGGTATTTTATCAAATAAAATAACTGGATTAGCAGTTAGCAATTATAATGTATCACATATCAGAGAATGGTTAAATAATGATTTTTATTGTAAATGTTTTAATGAAGATGAAAAACAAATGATAGTAACAACAATAATAGATAATGGACCAGAAACTGTTGTAGATGAAACAAATGAACATTGCTGTAATAATTGTGAAGACAATGTTTTTTTGCCAAGCTATAGATTGCTAAGGCATACATCATATGGGAAAGAAAAAACCATTGATGATTATTTGAATATAAAGGAAAAGAATGTTTATGAAGCCAATAGTTCTTTTGCAAAGAAGGAGTTAACAATAGGAATAGATATTAATAAAGAATTATGCGTTCGTGAATTTGACGTTGGGACAAGCGATATTAATTTGTTGATAGAATTCTTCAGGCGAATAGGTGAAAGAAACAATTTTGAAATAAATCTAATCGAACTATCAGATCTTAAGAAGAACATTAATCAAGAGAATTACTATAAATCAGAATATCTTTTTGGTGCTGGTGAAACTGATTATGTACATGGTGTTGTTGATGATTATGAGGACGCAACAGATGAGTATTCTCCAAATGAACGAGTCAATAAAAAAATATTTAGAAAGATTAGTAATAAAAAAGAAATAATTAAAAAAATCAATTTTTCAACCATATTAACACGTTCTCCAACAACAGACGGGAAATATTTTGTTCATTTTGACGTTAATGTAGGAGAATATAATGACTTTGCAGAACTGGATTATGATGAACTTAATTCGAGGGAAGATATAGAACGAGATTATTTTTCTTTTTATTTTGGAATTAAACCTTTTATAACTATTTCCTTTAATAAAAAGCAAGAAATAATAAGTGAAAACGAATTTTTCAAAGATAATTCATGTAATATTTAGAAGGTAATATGTATGGATAAAAATAATAATGAGAACAAGAAATTGATTATAACACCAAAAAAGTATAAGGCAGAATCCACAACAATAATTTCTGCAAGGGTTTCTATGGAACTTATGGAAAAAATAGAAGATATTGCAAAAAAAACGAATAGGAATAGAAATGAAATTATACAAATCCTTTTAGACTTTGCAGTAGATAATACAATTATTGATGAAAAATAAATGGAGGTATTAATATGGCCATAATTAATGTAATAAAATATGAGGGAGATAATTCAACTTTTGTCTTTAAACATCCCGTAGAAGATTTTAATACTGGTACACAATTGATTGTGCATGAATCTCAAGAAGCAATATTCTTTAGGGATGGCAAATTATTGGATAGGTTTGGATCTGGGAAGTATACATTAGATACAGAATCTCTTCCTCTGATGAAGAAATTTTTCAAGAAAGTTGCAGAGGGACCATCTCAATTCCATGCAGAGGTCTATTTCGTAAATTTAACCACAATGATGGGAATAAAATGGGGCACAGATTCCAAAATAAGAATGTTTGATCCTGCATCTGGGTTGCATGTGGAACTTGGGGCTTCAGGAGATTTTAATTTAAGAGTTAGCGATTCCGGGAAGATATTGTTAAAACTTGTTGGGACAGAACTTGGATTAAAAAGAGATGAAATTTTAGGAGGGAATGGTTATTCTAATTCTGCCGTATCTGGCAAATTTAAGGGATTAGTAATGAATAAAGTAAAGTCTCTATTACCCAAATCCATTAGAGAAAATAATATAAATATTTTAGAAGTGGATGAATATTTGAGCGATATTAGTGAATATATTAAGGATGAATTAAATATTGTGTTTAATTCATATGGATTATGTCTTCCTGAATTTTTTGTAACAAATATAGCTACACCCGATGATGATCCAAATTATAAAAGATTAAAACAACAACATGCAGAGAGATATCTTAAAATTCAAGAAGAAAGAATTAGAAAAGCAGAAGCAGAAGAAAGAAGAGGACGAGTTATTGTTGAAGCTGAAACAGCAGCAGAAGTAAAATTGGTTGGAGTAAAAGCAGAGGAAGAAGCAACAAGAAGAATGGCTTATGCTGAAGCGGAAAAGAAAAGAGCCGAGGGTCTTGCTGAGGCAGATGTAATGCGAGCAAAGGGTTTTACATATCAACAGGAAACACAAAGAGAAATTGGTGTCGCTATTGCACAAAATGAAGGAGGTGCAAGTGGCGGAGCAGGATCTGCAATAAGTGGTGTTGTTCAAGCCGGTGTGGGAATAGGTGCTGCTGTTGCAGTTGGAAAAGCAACTGTCGGAGCTGTTTCTGGGGTAATGGATGATGTGATGGGCTCTTCTCAGCAAACTAACAGTGTAAATGTGATTACTTGGAAGTGTCCTAAATGTGGATATGATAGGAATACCGGGAAATTTTGTAGTGAATGTGGAGAGAAAAAGGTCGAAATAAGTATAAAATGGATTTGCCCAAATTGTGGCCATGAAAATACAGGAAAATTTTGTGGTGAATGTGGAACGAAAAAGGAGTAAAAATTATGGAAAAGAAAAGTAGCATCGGGATAGTATCAACTTGCATAATAATGGCTGTGCTTTTGATTTTATTGTCCTTAATTACGTGGGTAGTTCCTTTTAAGAAATTGGACAATAGTGTACTGATTGTGTCATATGTTATGGCATTTATTATGATATGCGTTGACGGTTTACTTATTATTTTACAAATATTTAACCAAAAAGATAAAAATAAAAGAATACTTGGCCTTCCAATAATTTATTTTGGAATGATTGCTTTAGCTATACAAATTATAGTTACAACATTATTTTATATACTGAATGCTTTTGTGATTGTCCCAATATGGGTAATAATAATTGTTGAGGCATTTGTATATGCATTTCTTGTGCTACAAACAGTTAAAGGGTTTTTCTTTAAGAAAAGAATAGAAGAATTTAAAGAAAACAATGCAAATACACATTTTATGGACGAATTTAGAATGAGACTTAAAGCAATTGTTTCAATTAATAATAATAAAAATATAGAAATCCCTTTACAAGATCTTTTAGATACTGCACTTGCTTCTGATCCAATAACAAATGATAAGACAATTGATTCGGAAAACGAATTATTATCTTATTTACAAGAATTGGGTGTAAAGATAAAAGAGGGGACCGAAGAAGATGCAAAAATAATTATTAAGAAAACATTGGATACATTAATTGAAAGAAATGCCCTCTGTAAAATTGGGAAGTAAACTTGGAGTATTAACAATAGATAATGAATATCATATATGACAAAAAATAGCAAAAAAAGAGTATTAGAATTACATTTGAATGATTTACAAATAAAGAGAAAGGATTTGTGTGGAAAAATTCCCGAGATCCCTAATACTGTATATGAGTTTTATGTTTTGTACTCTTTATCGCAGTCTTGTTTAAAATCAAAAAACAAAGAAATAATTAATTCCAAAAAGTATTTTAATATATTTAGTAAATGGCTTGTCTCAAAAGGTATTGAGATTCACAAATACAATAATGGAGATAGAGTTGACATTGATATTAAAAAAAATGGTTTATATATTTATAATTATTTAGGATTTAATGAGTTATTTAGATTGATTAGGAATAGTTTGGCACATGGCAATGTTATATCTTATAACAAAAAAATTATGTTATTTGGGTTGGAAAAATCGATAACAAAAATGAATATTGATACCATTTTAAATACAAAATTAGTTTTTATACTAATCATTGATAATATAAAATTTTTGCAAGAGATGAAAAATCAATTTGAAACATATGATATAGTTAAGAAGACAAAGATTTAGTGATTAAAAACAATAATATGAACTATATCTCCAAAGTTTTGGACTTTGGAGTTTTTTTATAAATTATTCTTACTTTATTTTCTTATGTCCCAAAATTTGCCCATATCACTCTTTAATAATATTTAATATTTTGTTAAGATATTAAATAGGAATTACTGAGATGAAAAGGATAGTATTAGACAAATCATTATTTGAAGGCAAAAAAATCGGTATAGCATTATCTGGTGGAAGAGATTCCATGTGCTTACTATATGCATTTCTAGATGTGGGTATTACACCATTTGTTATTCATATTGAACATGGTATTCGTGGGGAAGAGTCTATAAGAGATATGAAATTTGTAGAACGAGTTTGTTCTTCTTTAAATATTGAATCACACACATATAGAGTAGATGCACCTTTCAGAGCAAAAGAAAAAGGTATTTCTATAGAGCAAGCAGCTAGAGAATTAAGATATGAAATCTTAGATAGCCTTCTTTCTTCTAATACTATAGATAGAATTGCTCTCGCACATCATGCCAATGATCAAGCAGAAACAATCTTAATGAGAATATTAAGAGGAACCGGTATTAAAGGTTTGCAAGGGATGTCTGCAGATAATGGTAAATATATTAGGCCATTATTAGATTACACTCGTGAAGATATAGATTCATATATCAATGAAAACAAGATTGAGTATGTAGAAGATTCCACAAACTCAGAAGATTTTTATACAAGGAATTTCTTAAGACAAGAAATTGCTAGATTAAAAGAAAAGTATCCTAATTTAGAAGAATCATTTGCTAGACTTGCAAGAAATGCAAAAGAAACAGAGGATTTTATTTCTCAGTATGTTCCAGAAGTTAAAAAAGAAAATGATTACGTTTTTATAAACATCTCAGATTTAGGAAATAAAACAATAGCTTGTAGAGTTATCCAAAACGGCATGAAGGAACTTGGTGTTCTTCAAGATGTAGAGGAAAAACATATAGATGCCATTTTAGATTTGGTAACTAAAGAAAGTGGTTCATATAGAGAATTATCACATGGCATAGATGCATATAAAGAAGGAGAACAAATTGTACTTGCACCAAGAGTGAAAGACGAGTATAAAGAATATCCTTTTGCTTTGAAAAAAATAGAAAACTATAAGTTCAAAGAATTAGAACATAAGTTAGATAGCAATGAACTTAGAATTATTCATGGAAACATCCAAAACTTAACAAAGACAATCTATTTAGACGAAGACAAACTACCAAACGGAATTGTTGTAAGAACAAGAAAAGATGGAGATTTCATTTCTAAGTTTGGTGGTGGTACAAAATCTTTGGGAGATTATTTAACAGATAAAAAGATTCCTCTCCGTGTTAGAAATAGGATCTTAGTTGGAGCAAAAGGAAGTGAAGTATTCTTTATTTGTGGTGTAGAAATATCTTCTAAGGTTGCAGTGGATGAAAATTCGAAAAAAATAATAAAAATATCGTATATATAAAAGAGGGTAACAAATGGACTATTCAAAGGACATAGCACAAGTATTAATTACAAAAGAGCAATTGGCAAAACGTGTACAAGAATTGGGTGCACAAATTAGCAAAGAGTATGAAGGAGAAAAACTAACTCTTGTATGTATTTTAAGAGGAGCTTCAGTATTCTTTGCAGACTTACTTAGAAACATTACAACAGATTGTGAGATAGACTTCATTGCAGTTTCTAGTTACGGATCTGGAACAACTTCAAGTGGCGAAGTTAAGCTTGTTAAAGATCTTTCCTCAACAATAGAGGGAGAGAACGTAATTATCGTAGAAGATATTATGGATACAGGTGTAACACTCAGTTATCTCAAGAGAATGCTTCAAGCAAGAAATCCAAAGTCCATTAAGATTTGTGCCTGTGTAGATAAACCAGAAAGAAGAACAGCAGATATAAAGGCAGACTATATTGGATTCACAATTCCAAATGAGTTCATAGTAGGATACGGATTAGACTACAACGAAAAATATAGAAACTTGCCAGAAATATGTGTATTAGCACCAGAGGTATATAGTGAATAATACGAAACTTAAAAGCCTAGCAGAATTATTTAAAAAACACGCACCATTATATGCAGTTGGTGGTTGTGTTAGAGATTATATTCTCGGAATCCCATCTGGAGATATAGATATATCTTCTTCTATTCCTGCAAGCGAGGTTAGAGAAATCTTAAAAGATTCTCCTTTCACAGTTCAGGAAAGAGATTTAAGGATGGGAACCATAATTATTACTTGCTATGGTTTTAAAGCAGAGTATACAACATTTAGAACAGATTCATATACAGAAGGAAAAGGCACACATAGACCAGAAAGTGTAACCTTCACAGAAGATATGAAAGAAGATGCATTGCGTAGGGACTTCGCTTGTAATGCATTGTATTATGACATCCTCAAGGACGAAGTAGTAGACCTTGTTGGTGGCAAAGAAGATATTGAAAATAAAATTATTAGATGCGTAACAGATCCAAGAGTTGTGTTTGAAGCAGATGGACTACGTATTTTACGTATGGCAAGATTTGCTGCTGAACTTGGATTTGATATAGACAAAGAAACATACGAAATAGCAAAAGAAAACGTATGGAGAATTAAAGATTTATCTGTAGAAAGAATACTTGTTGAATTAGATAAGATATTCGTTGCAGATACTGCTCACGGAAGAAAGTTTGAACAAGATGGTTTAATTTCCGCATATGCAGGAGATGGACTAGATGGAAGTAAGGGTGTAGAAGGTAAAGATGAAAATGATATCTTTGGAAATGCACACCTTCGTGGCCTAAGAATATTAGATGACATAGGTGCACTAGATATAATACTTCCAGAGCTTACAGAGATGAAAGGATTAGAACAAAGTTCTAAATGGCATTTATATGATGCATATGAACATTCTTTGCAAGCATTTAGAGTTTCAACACCAGATATTCGTTGGGCAGCATTATTACATGATATAGGAAAGAAAAAATCTCAAGATGCAATAGGCAAAATGTATCTACATGCAAGTATGGGTGCAGATATAGCACAAGATATTTGCACTAGATTGAAATTTCCAAAAATTAGAACAAGGGAAATATGTGCACTTGTTAGATCCCATATGTATGACTTAGATGGGAATACAGGTGAAGGGAAATTAAAGTGGTTTATCGCAGAAAGGGCAAAGATAATGCCACAACTATTAAAATTAAGGGCAGCAGATGCTTTTGCTTCTCAAAAAGTAAGACCTGAATCAAGGATGAAAAAAGTTTTTGAGGAGATGCAGGAAAAGGGCATTCCTATGAGCATAAAGGATCTGAAGGTTAACGGAAGGGACTTAGTGGATATGAATTATCCGGAATGTGAAAGAGGAATTGCTCTTTATGAACTCTGGAAGGATACTGTCATGAATGAAGATTTGGATGACAGAGACAAAGCTCTAGAGTACTTAAAGAAGAAAATAAATAAGTGAGGATAAATTTTAAATGGGAGCAGTAGGTTATGTATTACTGGCCGTGGCTATAGTACTGATTATAGTCACAATGGTTTTGTTAATCATGCTTTTACGCAAGAAGGGTGATACTCAGCAAGTAGATAATTCTTCTATAGTAATTGCAGAAGTTAACAAAGTTAACAACGTACTCGGACGAGATGTCGAAAGAGTCGGTGGAACAATTAATGGACAAGTTGTAGCACTTTCTAATAGTGTTAATGCTTTAACAGATAAGTATGATAAGTTCATGCAAAGTGTAGCTCAACAATTTGAGCAAATCCGTAAGGATAATAATGCAGCACTATTACAAATGAAGCAAGATAATGCTCAAGAAATGGAAAAGATGAGACAGGTTGTAGACCAAAAATTGTCTGAAAACCTTGAGCAAAAATTTAATGCATCATTTAAGTTGGTATCAGATAGAATGGTTGAATTAACCAAAGAATTTGAAGAATTACAAAATCTTCAATCTTCTGTCAAAGATTTAAATAGTATATTTAAGAATGTTAAAACAAGAGGTACTTGGGGTGAAGTATCACTTGAGAACTTATTATCTCAAATCCTAACTCCAGACCAATTTGAAAAACAAGTTAATGTTGAAAAGACAAAGAGTGACAAAGATAGAGTAGACTTTGCAATAGTACTTCCTGGCAAAGATAAACGTTATCTTCCAATAGACTCTAAACTTCCTTTAGATAATTACCAAAGACTAGTTGAAGCATCTGCAGCAAGTGATTCGGAAGCAACTGCGGCAGCACTTAAAGCACTAGTATCAAACGTTAGAACAGAGGCAAAGTCTATTTCGGAGAAATATATAAACCCTCCAAAGACAACAGATTATGCAATTATGTATTTGCCAATTGAAGGATTATATGCTGAAGTTGTACAACAAACTGGTCTTATGGAAGAATTACAAAGTTACTATCGTATTAATGTTGCTGGACCTTCCACATTGGCTTCTATGCTTAATATGGTAAAGATTGGATTTAGTTCAATTGCAATTGAGAAGAGAAGTAAAGAAATTGCAGATATTATGATTAAATTCCAAAAAGACTTTGCTAACTTCGCACTATACCTAGACAAGATGGGTAAGAATATTAATACACTTCAAAACTCTCTAGAAGATGCTAGAAAGAAGAATGAAAAGATACAAAAAACATTAAGCAAGGTACAAATCACAGACGGGACTGGAAAAGAGTATGTAGAGATCGGAGACATCGATGTACCTCAATTGGGGTTAATAAATGACGAATCTGACTAGACTTTTTAAAGTGGACTTGCATATGCATTCAACCTTTTCGGACGGAGTACTAACTCCAACCGAATTGGTTATCCGTGCATATAAGAAAGGAATGAGTGTTGCTGCGCTAACAGACCATGATACTGTAGATGGATTGGATGAAATGATTGCAGCTGGACAAAAGAAAGACATAAGAATTCTGCCAGCAATTGAATTGAGTTCATATACAGATCATGAAATTCACGTTCTTGGATATGGTATTAGATATAAAGACGAATCCTTTATAAAAGCTTTGCAAAAGAGTAAAGATTGTAGATATGAAAGAAATATAGAACTCAAGAAGAGACTCAAAGAAGTTGGAATAGATCTAGAGGATGTAGACTTTGGAGAAAAGAACTTTGGAAGAGTTAAGATTGCAAAGTTAATGATAGAAAGGGGATATGTCTCTACAGTAGATGAAGCATTTGTTAAATACTTAGGCAGAGAAGGATTGGCATATGTAACAGGAAATAGGCTTACACCTCAGGATGCCGTTAGAACAATAGTAGACAATGGTGGAGTCGCTGTATTGGCTCATCCTAAGAAAATGTTTATGAACGGAGAATTAGAAGACATTCTTAAAGAACTCGTTCCCGTGGGCTTAGGTGGCTTAGAATGTTATTATCCAGGGCATAGTTTCGGTGAAATTAAAATTTTTACAGAAATTGCATCTAAATATGGACTTATAGCAACTGGTGGTTCAGATTATCATGGGCCAGAAGAAAAAGATATAAATTGTATTCTTCAAGAACAGGTGCTAGAGAAATTAGGGCTTGAACTAGATTAAAATAAAACATTATAATTTTAGTATAAAATTAAAAAGAGGAAGGTAATTATGAGTTGGCAAGAAATGTATACGCTATGGCGTAACAGCAAAGAAATCAATGATGATTGTAGAGCTTGGTTAGACAGTATGTCTGAAACAGAAAGGGAAGATGCATTCTATAAATCCCTTGAATTTGGCACGGCAGGTATGAGAGGAGTTATTGCTCCAGGAACAAACCGTATGAACAAGTTCACAGTTAGAAGAGCAACAAAAGGATTGGCAGATTACATCAATACTTTAGGTGCAGAAGCAGCAAAACGTGGTGTTATTATTAGTTATGATACACGTAAGATGAGTTCTGAATTTGCTTGTCATGCAGCAAGAGTTTTATCTGCAAACGGAATTAAAGTTTTCCTATTTGAAAATGTAAGACCAGTGCCACTTTGTTCATATGCAATTATGCACTTAAATTGTATTGCTGGAATTATGATCACAGCATCCCACAATCCAAAGGTATATAACGGATATAAAGTATATGGAGATGATGGTGCACAAATGTCTCCAGAAGCAACAGAAAAGGTTGTTGAATTTATCTCTAAAACACCATACTTTGGTATTGCAGAATCTGATATCCAATTAGATGCTTCCATTATTAATGGAAAGGATAACTTCAAGGTAGATGAAAACATTACAGTTATTGGAAAATCTTTAGACTCAGATTACTTTGATACAATAGAAAAATTATCTTTATCTCCAGAAGCTGTTAAAGAAGTTGGAAAGACATTAAAAATTGTTTACACACCAATTCATGGTAGTGGATATATGCCTGTTACAACAATACTTAAGAGAATGGGAATTCCATTTAATGTTGTTGAAGAACAAGCAAAACCAGACACAGAATTCTCAACAGTTAAAGTTCCTAACCCAGAAGAACCAGATGCTTTAGCATTAGGTGTAAAACTTGCAGACGAAATTAAGAGTGATATCGTTATTGGTACAGACCCAGACTGTGACAGAATGGGAATTGCTGTAAGAGATAATGAAGGCAAGTTTGTATTATTAAACGGAAACCAAATTGGCGTTCTCCTTGCAAACTACATCATGCTTAGAAAGAAGGAAGAAGGAACTCTTCCAAAGAATGGGGCTGTAGTTAAGACTATAGTTACAACAGAAATGGCAAGAAAAGTGGCAGATGCATATGGTGCTACAACCTTTGATGTTTTAACAGGATTCAAGTTCATTGGCGAAAAGATCGCAGAATGGGAAAAGAGTGGTGAATATACATATCTCTTTGGATTTGAAGAAAGTTATGGTTCACTCGTTGGAACGCATGCAAGAGATAAGGATGCAGTTGTTGCTGCAATGATGTTTGCAGAAATGGCTTGTTATTATGCATCCAAGAAGACAAACGTATATGATGAACTCCAAAAACTCTTCAAGACATATGGATACTTTGTAGAAAAGACAGCATCTGTTGCATTCGGTGGAATAGACGGTATGGCAACTATGAAGAGAATTATGATCGAGGCAAGAGAAAGAAAGTATACAGATGTTGCTGGAGTAAAAGTATTATCTGCATCAGACTTAGTAATTGGAAAAGAAACATTTGCTAACGGAGTAGTTAAGGATATAGATCTTCCAAAGACAAGTGCACTCAAGTTAAAACTTGAAGGTGGCGACTGGGTATGTATTCGTCCAAGTGGCACAGAACCAAAACTTAAGGTTTATGTAGCTGCAAGTGAAAAGACATATGACTTAGCATTTGAAAAGGCACAAAAGTATCTTGCATTCATGAAGGAGATGCTTCAATAAGCGTTAATAATGAAAAAGATAGTTGTTTTGGTATTTGCGTTGATAATAATGTTATTTAGCACATTTGCTTTTGCAGGATGTGGTATATTTGGAAGTAGTAGCAGTAATGATACCAAAGTAACAAAATATGAAAAAGAATTGGAATCATCAACAGGCAAGTGGTATTTCTCAACAGATACTAGTACTTATTTTGAGTTTGATGGTTCCAAAAATTCTATGACTTTTAAATATGTTGAAAACGGAACCCAAAAGTATACTGGTAAATATACTGTAGTATATCAAGGTAATAATGGAACCCAAAATTCATATACTTTTGCATGGTGTTTAAAGAATGGCGATAACGATGATGTTCTCACTTGTTATGCTGATGATTTTGAAACAGATTTTACACAGTTCACTATTATGAAAATGACCAAGAAACTTCCAATGAATGATGGAAGAAACTATGATCACATATATCGCATAAGTGAACAACCATATAAAATGGGAACATATATCCTAGAAGGTAACCAGTTAAAGAAAGAGAGAGAAGAATATTGTTATGCAGATAGGTACCAAATACCACCTGCAACATATATATTGGATTCCACGACATCCATTACATTTGTAATGCCAAAGAATTATCATTATGCATTATTCTCATATAGAAATGGAGATGAGATTGTAGAGGGTGTGTATTATACTCATCAGGATAAAAAGACAATATATTTATTTATTGAACATGATCCATATGAATATATAAGAAAAGAAGATAGAAGCAATTATGATATGACATTTTCTCATGATTACCCACCAGATTTCTATTTAAGAGGAGACTTTGAAGTAAAGAATAATTGTATTTCAATAACGAGTCTATATCATCATGAATATAGTCCAACACAAGTACAAGATTCAGTATGGAAATTTGGGAACTATGAGTTAGTAACAGATTAAAAAAAAGAGTAGGTGCGAACCTACTTTTTTATTACTTTTCAAACTTTAATTTTTCTTTTCTATCCTTGCATTTAAAGGATAATGTTAGAGCACCTTTGCCTAAGTGAGAACCAATAATTGGTCCAAGTTCATCTATAATAATCTTATCTTCTGAAATATTACATATTTCAATGACCTTGCTCTTTAATAATTCTGCATCCTTTAAATTATCTGCATGTTGGATAAAGATTATTTCTTGTTCTAACCCTTCAGACATATTTTCAAAGAAAGATAATACGGATTTAATAGCATTTCTCTTTCCCATTGCTTTCCCAATAGTAATTAGGTTCCCATCTGGATCACAAGAGAGAATAGGTTTAATTTGAATTGTCTTGCCAATTAAAGCAGCATTTTTCTTAAGTCTTCCACCTCTATATAAGTGCATAATGTCATCTATAGTGAATAGATGTCCCATATTATCTCTCATACTTGTTATATAGATAACTTCGTCTTCGTAGGATGCACCTTTATCTCTATTTCTTAATGCATACCAAACAAGTAATCCTTCTCCAATGGATGCAGACTTAGAGTCCACAATATTAATCTTTCTGTCCGGATACTTTTCTCTTAATTCTTCTGCAACATTGCAATAACAAGCATATCCACCAGATAATGGCTCTGCAAAAGAGATATGAATTATATCTTGTCCTTTAGAGAGAAGTTCATCAAAGAATTTGTAAACTTGATCATGTGTAGCCATTGCTGTTTTGGAGAATGAACCAGCTGCAAGCTTATTATAAAAATCTACAGTAGAAAGGAAAGGAGTTTCAATTCCATCATATAATAGACCATCCATAAAATAAGACATCTGGATAATGTAGAAGTCCTTTTCTTCAAAACACTTTGGATAATCCGCAGTTGCATCTGTAGTAATTAAATATTTCATATCAATAAAGTTAGCATTTAGGCCTTGATTTGTCAACATATTCATAATTTGTTTATGAATATAGAATAAGGAAAGTAATTGTTTGATATTCCAATAATAGCAATGTAAAATATATGCAAAGGAGATAAAAATTATGAACGAAAAGAAATTACAACAATATGCAGAATTACTTGTTAAACAAGGATTAAGAGTATTAAAAGGCGAAGAAGTTTGGATTAATGCTAGTGTTGATAATGCCAAGTTTGCAACAATTATCGTTGAAGAATGCTATAAGGCAGGAGCAAAGAAAGTTGTAGTAGACTGGAGCTCTAATGATGTAAGCAGATTGTCATATAAATATATGAAATTATCTGATCTCGGTAAAGTGGCTCCATATACTATTGCAAAATGGAAATACGCAAGCAAGAAATTCCCATGCAAACTCTGGTTAGACGATGACGATCCAGATGCATTCAAAGGTATTAATCCTCAAAAGATAGCAAAAGCCGGAATGAAAGTAAGAACAAAGATTAAGCCATATAGAGAAGCTATGGATGGAAGATATAAATGGTGTATAGCTGCAATTCCTAGTGAAAAATGGGCGCAGAAAGTATTCCCAAAATGTAGTGTAGAAGAAGCAATGGAAAAACTTTGGGAAGCAATCTTCTTTACTTGCAGAGTTGAAGAAAGTGGTACAAGTGAGAACTGGGATAAGCATAATGCTTATTTAATTGAAAAGAGAAACCTTTTAACAAATCTAAACTTAAAATATTTAGAGTACAAATCCAAGACAGGAACAGACTTTAAAGTTGAATTAATTAAGGGATGCAAATGGGGTGCAGGTGTAGAGGAAACAGATACAGGCAAATCCTTCAATCCAAATCTTCCAACAGAAGAAGTATTCACATCTCCACTTGCTAAAACAGGTGATGGTTTGCTAGTTGCTACAAAACCTTTATCTTACGAAGGGCAATTAATTGAAGATTTCTCAATTAGATTTGAAAAAGGAAAAGCAGTTGAGGTTAAAGCAAGAAAGAACCAAAAGACATTAGAACATATGATAAAGATGGATGAAGGTGCATGCCAAATTGGCGAGTGTGCATTAGTTCCATATACATCTCCAATCAATGAAAGTGGAATATTATTCTACAACACACTATTTGATGAAAATGCAGTATGTCACGTTGCATTGGGTATTGGATTCAAAGAATTATTACCAAATGGTGCAAGTATGAGTATGGAAGAAGCACAAAAAGCAGGTATAAACAATTCAATAATACACGTAGACTTCATGATTGGTTCGGATGATTTATCTATTGTTGGAATAGATGAAAACGGAAAACGAATACAACTATTTAAAGATGGAGTTTGGGCAATCTAAGTAAAAATAAAACAGCATCCGAAAGGGTGCTGTTATTATTATGGCAGGAGCGAAAGGAATCGAACCTTCACACTGAGATCCAGAGGCTCATGTGCTACCACTACACCACGCTCCAATGCAAGTGCTATTATAAAACACGAATGGGTAAAAAGCAAACGTTATTCCTAGATTGACAATGGAGAGTAGTGTTGTTAAGATTTAATGAAATCGGGGTGTAGCTCAGTTGGTAGAGCGCATGGTTCGGGACCATGAGGCCATGGGTTCAAGTCTCATCACTCCGACCATTTTTATTTTATAAAAGGATGATTTGTCTTTTTTATGTTCCATTTTTGGTACATTGACTATCGTATAATATCAGTGAAGATAACGAAAGAACAAGCAGTGGAGATATTGTTATGATAGATAAGAAAGGAACAATTTTATTAGTATTAAAAGTATTAGAAAAGTATTCAGATGAAAACCATATGTTAACACATCAACAGATTATTGATTTGATGCAAAGTGATTATGGTGTTTCTGTTGAGAGAAAGAGTATTGGTAATTCAATAGATATTTTAATTGAATTGGGATATGACATCACAAAAGCAAAGAAAATGGGTTGTTATTATTCCGGAAGATTGTTTGATGCATCTGAGATCAGATTCTTAGATGATGCAATCTTTTCATCTAAATCCATTTCAGGTAAGTATGCTAAAAACATTACAAAGAGATTAAATGAGCATTTAAGTATCTACCAACAAAGAGATTATGATTACCTTGTAAATAGTAATGCAATTGCAAGAAGTGATAACGTCCAATTATTCTTAAACATTGATATTATCAATGAGGCTATTAAGAAGGGCAAAAAAGTATCCTTCTATTACTACACATATAATGAGAAAGGCGAACTTATTCCAAGAAAGGGAAATAACAAGTATACCGTTTCTCCATACTATTTAATTAATAGCCAAGGCAGATATTATTTGCTTTGTAATTCCTATGCAAGTAGCAAGAAACCAATTTCAACATACAGAGTAGATTTAATCAAAGAAGTATCCGTTACGGAAGATGATTTAATTCCACTTCATTCCTTTATTGGATTGGAAAACTTTAATATTGCACAATATATCAATGAACATATTTATCCATTTGGTGGAGAAGTGGTTAATGCAAGTATCGAAATTGTAAAACCAGCAGCTATGCAATATATTATGGATTGGTTTGGAGATAAAGCTTTCGTAAGAAAGGATGAGAATGGAAATACTATTGTAAATATTAGATGTGATGAAGATGCACTCTTTTATTGGCTTTTACAATATGGTGAAGGCGTAAGACTTCTTTCTCCACAGAAATTAAAAGATAAACTTAAGACTCATTATGAAGAGCAAATAAAACGTTATAAATAAAGAATTGGGGGGTCAATAAAGACTCCCTTTTTTATTAACTACTAATACTATATAAATTAAGAATCAAAATAAATTATAAAAGATATGTTTTAATATCATATTTTGAGAAAAATGTGAAATGTATGTTGTGTTTTAAAAAAAATTACACCACAATATGTAGTGGTGGTAAAAATGCCAAAAACAACGTTTTTTGCATAAAAACTTTATAATTATACGGTATTATACATAAGAAAAAATCAAAAATGTAGTAATAAGTGGAGATATGATAGAAAAGGACATTATTATCGTGTATTTTTACAAATTTTGTCATAAACAAGTAAACTCCGTGAAACACTAGATATTGTGGTTTCACGAAAAATTTTTTCAATATATAGCGTTTTTTGTGTTGACTACCTATATAGTGGGTGTTATAATCACAATGCAAAGTTTGAAAAGATAAGGAGAAATTAATATGTATCAAGTTAAGAAAAGAGACGGTTCAGTAGTTGAATTCAACATTGAAAAAATCGAAACAGCCATCAGAAAAGCATTCGATGCAAAAGACAAAATGTATAACAAAAATATACTCGAGATGTTAGCATTAAGAGTTACAGCAGAATTTTCCAGCAAAATTAAGGACGAAATCGTAACAGTTGAAGATATCCAAGACGCAGTTGAAGTTGTATTAATTCAAGCAGGTTTTGTAGATGTTGCAAAGGCATATATCGTATATCGTAAACAACACGAAAAGATCCGTAACATCAAAGACACAATCGTTGACTACAAGAAGACAGTTGAAAAGTATTTGAAGGTAGATGACTGGAGAGTTAAAGAAAATAGTACAGTTACATATTCAGTTGGTGGTTTAATTCTTTCCAACTCTGGTGCTGTAACAGCAAACTATTGGTTAAGTGAAATTTATGATGATGAAATTGGTGATGCACACAGAAATTGTGATATTCACCTTCATGACTTATCAATGCTTACAGGTTACTGTGCAGGTTGGTCATTAAAGCAATTAATTAAAGATGGTCTCGGTGGTATTCCAGGAAAGATTACATCAGCACCAGCATCACACTTAAGCACACTCTGTAACCAAATGGTTAACTTCCTCGGTATTATGCAAAACGAATGGGCAGGAGCACAAGCTTTCTCTTCATTTGATACATATCTTGCTCCTTTTGTTAAGGCAGATCATCTCACATACAAAGAAGTTAAACAATGTATCCAATCATTCATCTATGGCGTAAACACACCATCCAGATGGGGTACACAAGCACCATTCACAAACATCACATTAGACTGGACAGTTCCAAACGACTTAGCAGAACTCAATGCAATCGTTGGTGGAAAAGAAATGGATTTCAAGTACAAAGACTGCGTAGAAGAAATGAAGATGGTTAACAAGGCATTCATCGAAATCATGATCGAAGGTGATGCAAACGGTAGAGGATTCCAATATCCAATCCCAACATATTCAATCACAAGAGACTTTGACTGGTCCGAAACAGAAAACAACAAGTTATTATTCACAATGACAGCAAAATATGGTACACCATACTTCAGCAACTATGTAAATTCTGATATGGAACCAAGTGATGTAAGATCAATGTGCTGCCGTTTAAGATTAGACTTAAGAGAATTAAGAAAGAAGAGTGGTGGATTCTTTGGAAGTGGTGAAAGCACAGGTTCTATCGGTGTTGTAACAATCAATATGCCAAGAATCGCATACTTAAGCAAGACAGAAGAAGAATTCTATCAAAGATTAGATAAGATTATGGATATCGCAGCACGTTCCTTAAAGATTAAGAGAGACGCTGTAACAAAGTTCTTAGACAATGGCTTATATCCATATACAAAACACTATCTTGGAACATTCAACAACCACTTCTCAACAATCGGTTTAGTTGGTATGAACGAAACATGCTTAAATGCTGCATGGATTAGAGAAGACTTAACAAACGAAAAGGCACAAAACTTCACAAAAGATGTTCTTAACCATATGAGAAATCGTTTAAGTGACTACCAAGAATTATATGGAGATCTCTATAACTTAGAAGCAACACCAGCAGAATCTACAGCATATCGTCTTGCAAAGCATGACAAAGAGATGTATCCAAACATCATCACAGCAGTTGGTGGAGATTGCAAAGAACCATATTATACAAATAGTTCACACCTTCCAGTTGGATACACAGAAGATATCTTCAAGGCATTAGACATCCAAGATGAACTTCAAACATTATATACATCTGGTACAGTATTCCACGCATTCTTAGGACAAAGATTATCTACATGGAAACAAGCTGCAGACATCGTTAGAAAGATTGCTAACAACTACAGATTACCATACTACACATTAAGTCCAACATATTCCATCTGCCAAGAACACGGATATATCGAAGGTGAACAATACACATGTCCAAAGTGTGGAAAGACAACAGAAGTTTACAGCCGTATCACAGGATACTATCGTCCAATCCAAAACTGGAACGAAGGAAAACTTGCTGAATTCGCAGAAAGAAGAGAATATGATTTAGCAGCATCCACAAAGCCAGCAAATGCAACAATCACAGAAAAAATTGCAGACGATAAGAAAGTTGAATTCACATCTAACGACATCCTTTTATTCGCAACAAAGACATGTCCAAACTGCAAGATGAGCAAGATGATGCTTGATAAAGCACAAATTGCTTACAAAGTAATCGATGCAGAAGAAGAAAAACAAACAACAATCGAATTTGGCGTAAGAAAAGCTCCAACATTATTTGTACCAAATGCAGCTGGAACATATGACAAATACGAGAACGCAAGTGAAATCAAACGCTTCATTGAAACAACAAAATAATTAATTAACAATACAAGCCGCTTTTTGCCTTGCAATGACAGATTGCGGCTTTTTTATATAAATTGAGGTGAATAATGGTTGATATTATTGTTATTGGTGCAGGCGCATCTGGAATGACAGCAGCATTATATGCTTTAAGAAACGGAAAGAGCGTTTTAGTTTTAGAACAAGAAAATGTTGGTGGACAAATAGCTAACTCCCCAAGAGTAGAAAACTTCCCATCCATTAAAGAAATTAGTGGAAGTGATTTTTCAGACAAATTATTTGAACAAATCACAAACCTTGGTGCAGACTTTGAATTGGAAAAAGTAGAGAAGGTCACAAAAGATGAAGACGGATTCTTTACAGTCAAAACAGAGTATGGCGAAAGAAGATCCAAGGCAGTTATTCTTGCAGTAGGTGTTAAACATAGACATACTGGAGTAGCAGGTGAAGAAGAACTCATTGGAAATGGTGTTAGCTATTGTGCACTTTGTGATGGTGCTTTCTATACAGGCGAAGATATCGCTTTAATAGGAGATGCAAACACAGCACTTCAATACGCATTGCTTCTTGCAAATAAATGTAAGAGCGTTACAGTATTCACACTCTTTGATAAATTCTTTGCAGAAAACTATTTAGTAAAAGCATTAAAAGAAAGAGAAAATATTACATACTATCACAATCGTGAATTACAAGCATTTGAATCTGAAAACGGTTCTTTAACAGGTCTTGTATTCAAGAACAAAGATGATGGTTCTATTATAAACTTCAAAACAAAAGGCGTTTTTATTGCAATAGGACAAGTTCCAGACAACAAGAAATTTGAAAACGTTGTAGACCTAGACAAAGCGGGTTACATTGTTGCAGACGAAACATGTACCACAAAGACTCCAGGTTTATTCGTTGCTGGAGATTGCAGAACAAAGAAGATTCGCCAATTAACAACAGCTTGTGGAGACGGTGCAGTTGCAGCAACAGCAGCATCCACATATGTAGATACATTATGAAAATTTACGGCATAGAAAAAGTATCATTCGTAGATTATGACGGTTACACCTCCTGTATATTATTTACAGGAGCTTGTAATTTTTGCTGTCCTTTTTGCCAGAATGGTGCCTTAGTCGTTGGAAGACTCCCAGAACCTATTTCACAACAAGAGATAGAGGATTACTTAGACATGAGAAAAAATGTCTTAGACGCAATTGTAATAAGTGGAGGAGAACCAACAATTAATAAAGATTTGCCAGATTATATAAGACATTTAAAAGAAAAATATAATTACAAGATTAAGTTAGACACAAACGGATCCAATCCTAAAATGCTAAAAGAATTGGTAGAAGATAAACTTGTAGATTATGTTGCTATGGACGTTAAGAATTCTCTCGATGATTATGACATTACAATAGGTATAGAGAACTTTGATACATCTAAAGTTAAAGAGTCTATAGACTATCTTTTGGAAGGACATGTAGACTACGAGTTTAGAACAACCCTTATCTTTGAAGCACATTCTAAAAAGAACATAGAAGAGATTGCAAAACTAATAAAGGGTGCAAAGAGATACTATCTTCAAAAGTTCGATGACAAAGGTGGAAACATAGCAGAAGGATTAACACAAATCCCACGTAAAAACGCAGAAGAATTTTTAGAAATAGTTAAACCTAATGTAGGATTTGTAGAGTTGAGAGGATATTAATTCCTCTTAATTTTTAACAAGTATTTAGGGTTGTATATTATTGCTAAAATTACGCTTTAATGGTATTATAAACACATGGAATATAACGGCGAAGGAATAGAAGCATTAGTTGCTATAATAGAAGAAATGAAGAGAGATAGTATTATCTTCTTAGATAAGAAGGTAAAATCTCTTTTAAAGTTGCTTGCTTATTATGATGAATTCAAGAGAGTATTAACAATTGCTTCAAGACATTTTAATTATTTCGAAGAAAAAAGAAAGGCATTAATAACAGTAAACGGAAGAGATTTCTTTAGAGCTCCTGGTGGAGATAAAGAACTTGTTGCCTTTATTTTTAATTTGTTCTTGGAATTCGATGAACGCACAGAAGACATCATCACATTCTCTTGCAAGTATTATCCAAGCATGTCTCAACAAGAAAGTGTAAACAAATTCGTTTGTGAAGTTATGGATCCTTTCAAGATGGCACTTGCAAACTTGGTTGTAAATGGAATAGAGGAAGAAAACTTTGCAGAAGATGGAAGAACAATAGCATTTGCTTCAAACGGAATCTATGAACAAACAGAAGATATCATTCTTACAATGGTAAACGAAATATCTTCAGCAGCATTATCTGAATCAGATAGAGATGACCTTCTCCTTATGTTAGAGGGACTTGCAAACGCATTAGACTCAAGAGATATCCTTATGATACGTGCTATTTGGTGCGGACTTAAGAAGGAACTAGAGAGAAAGAGTCTTTGTAAAGTTCAGATTGTAAAGATTGAAGAACAAATGAAGTTGTATCTAGTAATCAAATAAAAGGCTCAAATTAAATAGTTAGATTTCTCCAAGATTAATTTCTTGGAGATTTTTATTTTAAAGTATTATGTAAGAATCAATGCATATGATATACTTTTGCATTGGCAGGTAAATATGGAACTAGATAAGAAGAACAATGTATTTTCAAAGATTATAGGCGATAAAGCTTTTTATAAAATGGTATTTGCAGTAGCAGTACCTATTTTAATACAGAATGTTATTACAAACTTTGTTGCCCTCTTAGATAATATTATGGTTGGTAGAGTAGGAACAGAGGAAATGTCGGGTGTTTCTATTGCCAATATTCTTTTATTTGTATTTAACCTTGCTATATTTGGAGCAACATCTGGCGTAGGTATTTTCACAGCACAATACTTTGGATCAAAGAATGAGACAGGTATGAAGCACTCAATACGTTTCTCTATGTATTGGGGATTGGCATTATTTGTTGCCAGTGTTTTCATTTTTGGTGGAGCAGGAAAGGCATTAATTAATTTATATCTTCATGATACGGGAACAATAGGAGATGCACAGGCAACTCTTGAATTTGGTTCAAGTTATCTTTCACTAATGGTAATAGGACTTCCTGCTTTTGTAGTATCTCAAGTTTATGCTGGAACAGTTAGAAGTGCACAAAGAACTATGCCTCCAATGGTGGCTGGATTATGTGCTGTTGCTGTAAACCTGGTTTTAAACTATGTCTTAATATATGGCAAATGGGGTGCACCTGAACTAGGTGTAGATGGTGCCGCTATCGCAACAGTAGTTTCAAGATATGTAGAAGCAATAATAATTGTTGTTTGGTGTCATGTTTCAAAGAAGATGCCATACTTTAAAGGTGTTTGGAGATCTCTTAAAGTTCCACTTGAAGAATGTAAGGCATATATTAAAAGAGGAACACCAGTATTTATTAACGAGGTTTTATGGTCTTTAGGAATATCCATGATAGTTCAATGCTATTCTGTAAGGGGATTGGTTGTAGTTGCTGCTCTTAATATTCAAAGCACTATTAACAACCTATTTGCATCAGGTTATTTAACTATGGGTGTTGCTACTGGCATTATAGTTGGAAATATACTTGGCTCTGGAGATATGGAAAGAGCAAAAGATTCTTCCAGAAAACTTATGGCATTTTCAACAACGCTTGGTTTGATATTGACTGGTTTATATATTGGTTTAGCATTCGTGTTCCCAAGCCTATATAACACATCCGATGAAGCAAAGGAACTTGCAAAATATATTATGATAGTTGCAGCATGCTTTGTTCCATTAGAGGCAATAATTAATTGTGCATATTTTACAATCCGTGCTGGTGGAAGAACTTTAATTACATTCCTTTTTGATAGTTTCTATACTTGGGTTGTTCCAGTACCTGTTGCAATTATAATATCTAGATTAACGAACTTAGATATAATTTGGATGTATTTAACAATACAGTCTTTAGAAATAATTAAAATGACGGTAGGATTTATAATCTTACGTTCTGGTATTTGGTGTAAGAAATTTGTAAAGGATGGCAATGAAATCCTAGAGCCAGAAGAGACTGTTGAAATAGAACAACAATAAACTATTATTTAATTATCTTTTTCATTGTAAGGACATTTCTGTTATTCTCATAAGAATAAGAAACATCATCTAAGTTTTTCTTTACCAAGAATACTCCAAGCCCACCAATTTGTCTTTCTTCTGCAGATAATGAAAGATCTGGATCGTCTTTTTTTAAAGGATCAAATATCTTTCCTTCATCCCTCATAACAATTGTTATCACATTATCGTCTTTTTGGATACTTATCTCAACTTTTCCTTCTTTGTCTCCATATGCATAATTTGCAATGTTAGTGAAGGCTTCATCAATTGCTAATATGATTTGTTTTTCGGTTTTTTCAGGACAATTGTTTTCTTTTAAGAAAGAAGATATAAATGAAGTTACTTGAGAAAGGTTATCTGTATTTGCATCTACAACAAGTTCTTTTGCATCATTTTTGCCCAATTGTATGCAGAGCATTGTCATGTCATCAAATTGTGGAGCATCTCCGACAAACTCAAATGCACTTTCTTTTACGCCTTCTATTATTCTTTGTACAGATTTATTCTTGTTAACATTAAGTGTTCTTAACATTTTGTTGAGAGTGAACATCTTTTTATCTGCATTAGTTGCTTCTGGTACACCATCTGTATATAAGAATATTTTGTCTCCTTTGTTAAGCTTAAATTCGAAATCCTTATATTTAACTCCTGGCATTGTTCCAACTAATACACCGTGCTTAGTCTTGAGTAAATCAAATGTGCTAGAGTCTTGATGATATATTGCCGCATCATCATGTCCGCCATTGGCAGCTATAACTTTGCCAGTAGATATTTCAAGTATTCCTAACCATAATGTTACAAACATATCTGCTTGGTTATGTTCACATAGACGGTTATTTACCTTTTCTAATATTTCACCAGGTGTGCCACCAGATTTAGCTATTTCAGAAATAAGAATGTTGGTAACCATCATAAATAATGCTGCTGGAACTCCTTTGCCAGATACATCGCCAATTACAAAAGCTAGATGGTTGTCATCAATTAAGAAGAAGTTGAATAGGTCGCCACCAATCTCTTTTGCGGGTATCATTGCACCATATATGTCGAAGTCGTTTCTTTCTGGGAATGCAGGGAAACTATTTGGAATAGATGCTTCCTGTATGGATGTTGCAACAGATAATTCGGCTGCTACTTTTTCCTTTTCTGCTGTTGCCGTTGTAATAGCATCAATGTAATTAAGCATATCTGTTTCCATTGTATCAATGGAATGTGCAAGGTTTGCTATCTCTTTGAACTTGCTTACATCACCAATAGGATCACTCTTTGAATTCTCACTTGCAAAACGAGTTGCCTCAGAGGATATTTGTCTAATAGGACGGATGAATGCTTTTCTAATAAATATTATATAGAAGATGGCAGCAAGCAATGCCATGCCAAGAGCAGTCAAAGCAGTATAGTCCATGAATTTTTGTCTTGCATGGGATATGCCATCCATTGTTCTATGTATACACATAAGAGCAACAACTTTGCCATTAGAATCTTTAACAGGAGCAATTGTTGTTATGTGTGGTCTCTGTCCATCTGTTGTTTTTGCTCTAAAGACTGTTTCATATGGACTGCCATTCTCATATATGTTTATATATTTTTGACGGTATTCTTCATTTGTTGTCTTGCGCTTAAAACCAAGTTCCCAAGGTGTATAGTTTGTATTTTCAATTTCATTATTTACAGCATTGAATATAGATACAAAACTATTATAATCACTTGTATCCACCTTAATTAAATAAAGAATAGTAACCCTAATCTTCTTTACATAAATATTGAGGTTGGCATTTGTCTTTTCCCATTCTGCTGTTTCATTGCCAGCAAGATAGTCATCTATGTGGTCTCCATTTACCAAAGATGTGGCTGTATCTGCCATATAGTATGTGGTTTCGGTTACCTCTTTAGTATATGAATCATTAAAAGCATAATAACCCAGGGTTGTTATAATAATGCTGAATATTACAAGTAATACTACAACAACACCAATGATAATGGCGGATAGATTAAAATATATTTTACGAGATGACTTCTTCATATTTATTCCTTATTTATTAAAAAGATAATGAGTCTGTGACAGGCACTAATTCAGTTAGTAGTTTCTTGCAATGTTCTTCAACAACATCATTGTTTAGTTTGTGTTTTATAGATCTACGTAGCATTCTTGTGTATGCAATAATTCTAGCCTTATCTACAACACTATTAATATAAGCATCATCTTTATTGTTGAAATAACACTTTAATGACTTGTTCCAGAATGCTCTGATAGTATCATAATCTACATTGAAGAAACGTTTGGAATCGTTATGGTCTATTTCGCTATATCCATGATATGTTATATACATTTGAGCAAATTCAAATACAATATGACCAAGAGAAAGAGTGTCCATATCTATTAAAAGATTTTCTTTGCCTTGTCTCATAATATTTTTAATATGATAATCTCCATGAATCATATTATTTGTTTCAGGAATTTCTTTGAACAATTTAACAAGTTTTTCTCCAACTTCTTTAGGAAGATATGGGACGCAATATTCTGCCCATTTTACTCCTTCAAATTTTTTGTTAGGAAGTTCGCCATTCTTAAGAGTTGTGGAATGGATAATCTTTAATATATCAACACTTTCTTCTACAAGTTTATCTATATCTTCACCTTCTTCAAGTAATACTGCAAAAGATTTTGCATTTAGCATTTCAAATACAGAACCATACAAATCTCCAACTTTAACAACATCATATGGAATGGCTGTTGGAATTCCCATAACAAAGGCTTTTCTGGCAAGCTCTCTTTCTTTGTTAATTTCATTAAGAGAATCTGGCATTTTATATACTTTAACAATGGTGTCCGGATCTGTTCTATATACAATACCATTTGCACCTTCTCCAATAATTTCACAATTATCTATGGAGATTTTTCTAAATGCTTTGGTTATTTCCATCATTTCGGAGAATCCAGTCATATCAAAAATATCATAGATATCTGAATTGCAATTTATTACTTTGGTATTAGGGATTTGTTTCTTTAAGCGTAAAATAACTCTAAGACCTGCGCTTGAAATATATTCTAGTTCGTCTACATCTAGTATTAGTTCATTTACATTATCACCGAGTTGCTCGTTAATATTCATCTCGGTTTCGGCTGCGTTAGAGGAATCAATTCTTCCTTTTAGTTTAATTACCATATTAAAACTCCTTATTTGTGGGAATCGAATATCTTTTTAAAGATATGTTTATATTCTTTAAATGCTGCGTATTCGGACAATTCTTTTGTGTATTCCAGAACTGTTGCATGATACCATCTTTGTTCTTTTGGATCTTTTTCATTAAAGGCCTTAAATACATCAAGACCAATATCTTCATATATTCTTAGAAGAGAGCGCATATTAGATAACTTATCTGCAATCCAAATCATCTTGCTTTCTATATTAGAATCTTTTAAAACAGCTAGGCTTTCTTCTTCTTTTCTAATTTTCCATGTTTTTGCTGCACTTTGTTCAGGACGTTTGTTCTCTGTCTCATGAGCAACTAGTTCTGCAATTTTATCTCCAAATGTTGCTCTAATATCTTCTGCAGTTACTGGAGTATCTTCAACGGTATCATGTAAAACGGCGGCAGCAAGAATGTCTTCATCCTTTGTCATTGTGCTAACAATAGCAGCAGTTTCTAAAGGGTGTAGAATATACATAGTGCCATCTTTTCTAAATTGTCCCTTGTGTGCTTGGAAAGCAAATTGAACAGCTTTATCAAAAATTTCTCCCATCATTAAACTCCGTTCTTTTTTACATATATTAGCATATATTAGATAAAAAAGAAAGATAGAGAAGAGTGGTGAAAAAATAAAATAAAAAATCCTCCCACAATATGTAGAAGGACTTTCCATTTTGGTGGAGGTTATAGGGCTCGAACCTATGACCCCTTGCTTGTAAGGCAAGTGCTCTGACCAACTGAGCTAAACCTCCATTTTGGTGACTCTGCCGGGATTCGAACCCGGGTGACCGCCGTGAAAGGGCGGTGTCTTAACCGCTTGACCACAGAGCCGTATTTGCATATTTCAGTTGGTAGCGGCAGATGGATTCGAACCGTCGACCTGTCGGGTATGAACCGACCGCTCTAGACCAACTGAGCTATGCCGCCATACTGGTGGTAGCGGGGGAAGGACTCGAACCAACGACCTTCAGGTTATGGGCCTGACGAGCTACCACTGCTCTACCCCGCATCGAATTATGCTTGATTATAATATGATATTTGCCTTTATTTGTCAACCGATTATTTTATAAAAATTTTGTGATATGTTTTATTTTTCTATTGACAGACCATTATATAAAATGTATTATGTATCTAAACAGATTAAATACTTAAACCTTTTTAATGGAGTAATTATGGTTAGCGCAGATGTATTAAGAGGATATACTGAAACAGTAATTCTTAGAAAGTTGATGGAAGGGGACACATATGGGTATGAAATATCCCATATGATTTCAGAAGTCAGTGGTGGTGAAATTGATATTAAAGATGCAACTATTTATATCGCTTTCAGAAGAATGGAAGAAAGCGAGTTAATTAAAGCATATTGGGGAAATGATGATACAGGTGGGGCAAGACGTAGATATTATACCATAACAGAAAAAGGCAAAGAGTATTATAAAGAAAAATCCAGCGAATGGTTAAAGATAAATAAAATATTAATGAAATTAATAATAGGAGACGAGCAAAAATGATTTTAGAACAGAGATTTAAGAAATACCTAGAAGACAAATTTCATTCAATTAAGCCAACAAAAGAGGCTATGGAATATAGAGAGGAAGTTTACTCAACTTTGTTGGATCATGCTAGAAACTTTAGAAACAACGGAGAAAATAATGAAGATATTATCTATGATAAATGTATAGATACACTTGGAGATTTTGATGCCACATTAAAAATGTTTGAGCAAGATAGATTAAATCTTAAAAAGGCAGCATTAAAAACAGCACAAGTTCTTTTAATAGCCATTAGTGCTTTCTTTATTATTACCGTAGCATATCTTGCAATAAGTTTTGTTACAAAAGCATGGAGCAAGACTTGGTTAATAGAAGTTTGTGGAGCATTCCTTGTAACTATCGGAATTCTCTGCGCAAATATACCAACAATGGTTAAGAAAAAGAGATATTTTGTTTTAAGGTTTGAGGCTTCTATTATTATAACGTTGCTGTTTGTAGCACTTTATCTAGCATTTGTGGTATTAATACCACAATATAACAGCAGATCATGGATGATATTCTTAGCAATGGTTTTAATATTATTGTTTGCGGATTGTGCACTTGCATATTCATTTGGACAAAGAAAGAGTGCTTTTATAGATTTATTATTCTTGATAATGGCACTAACAACATTCTTATATATTTGTTTAGCATTATTAGGATTTATCTCCTGGGGCATATTCTGGATTCTTCCAGTAGCAGGTGCTGCAATAGATGTTTTACTTGTAGTAATCGTATTCTGCTTATGGTCTAAAAAGAAGAAAGAAGAATTAGATGAAAAATATTATACAACTTGGAAAGAATAATTGGAGGGGCAATATGATAGATCGTTTTAAAAGATATTTAGAAAGAGAATTTAGGGCAATTAAACCAACCAAGGCCGCCTATGAGCTTCGTGAGGAAATGCTTACACAATTGCTTGAAAAGGCACAAGATCTAAAAATTAAGGGCATGACAGACGATGATTTAATATATGATATGTGTATTGATTCATTAGGAGATGTTAGACAAAACCTAATAGACTTTGAAAACCGTTCAAAGAAAGTTAAGACGGCAAAGAGAAATGTTGTCCTTGGATTAATTATTTCTGTGGCATTTGTAATAACAATAGTTGCAGCATATTTAATTACAAGTTTCGCAATTGGTAATGCTTGGGGTAAAACATGGCTAATCTTAGTTGGTGGCATATTCTTTGGTGCGGCTGCTGTTTCTACATTATTTGGTGCAATCCTAATTAAGAAAAAGAAATATTTAATAGCCCAAATATTTGTTGATATAGATATAGTTCTTTTAACAGTATTTGTATTTCTAGTACTTCAAATCTTATTTGGATTTAGTAAATCATGGCTTGCATTCTTAGTTATGCCAGTAATCCTCATAGGCGTACTTGCAGTAATGCTAGACTTATCTGGAACAAAATTAAAGTATTTAGGATATGGAGCATTTGTTGAAATATTCTGTGTTATGTTATACATAATTTTAGGAATAACAATGGGATTATGGCATCCATATTGGATCCTCTGCTTAGTAGGTATTATTATTGATATAATTGGAGTAGGTGTTCTTGTTGGAATTAGAAATGCAAAGAAAAAGAAAGCAGAAGAAGCAGAGATTCAAGAACACGATATAGACGAAGACGAAGAATATTACACAATGTGGAAGGATAGATAAGATGAAACAAAGACTTAAAGCTGAAATGTGGGATAAAATGCAATACCTGTTTAGGAATTACTATGACAGGATGGTCCATTGCGTAATTTATTTTGATTCTTTAATTAATGTAGACATTTTAAAACAATGCTTAATATTCATTAACGAAAAGAACCCAGTTTTACATTCTTCATTCCATTATGATGTTGTAGATCCATATTGGGAAGTAGAGAACTATGTAATAGATGACTTCTTAGTAGTAAAAGACTCTGAAGATGTAGAAGCAGATGTAAATGAGCATATTACACAAAGTATCCCAGTAGACAATAATGCACAATATCGCATCGGATTATATAACAAAGATGGAAAAACCACTTTTGCAATGATAATTAACCATATGTGCTGTGATGGAGGGGATCTCAAGTATTTCATTAGGCATCTTGCAGAATGCTACACAAAGCTTTTAAACGGCCAAAAAGACCTTAATTTTAAAGGTGGCAACAGAAGTTATAATGCAGTATATTCCAAGATGAATGAAAAGGATGAGAAATATGCCAAGGGATTATATAAGAATATCAGTACAGTTGAGGATAAGAATAAATTCCCACTAACACCAGATACTAAAGAAGATAAATGCATGATTTGCAGAAGAAAAACTACTGAAGAATCTTTTAAGAGCATTTATAAGATTGGAAAGAGTATGGGAGTAACTGTTAATGATATGATGTTGGCTTTTTACATGAGAGCTTTATATGACATCTCAGAAAAGAATCCTAATGAAACCATCTCTGTTCCATGTATGGTGGATCTTAGAAGATATATTGAAGGCGGTGGCGAGAAAGGTGGACTTACAAACCACACAGGATTTATGCAATGTACAACTAAAGAGAAAGGTGAGACTATAAATGATACTCTTATCAATGTCTTACATTCTATCCGTAAGAATAAGAAAGATAGATTCATGGGCTTGTATTCATTGCCTTTATTAAAGCTTGCATATACTATCTTGCCATTTACTGTAAGTGAATTTGCTATTAAATTAGGTTACTCAAATCCATTAATTGGTATGAGTAATATAGGCTTATTAAAAGAGCAAGAGTTAATGTTTGGAGAGGCCAAGCCTATTGACGCATTTATGACTGGTGCTATAAAATATAAGCCGTATATGCAACTTGCTTTGACTACTTTCAACAACAGAATTACCATGACAATAGCTATCCGTGGTAACGAAGAAGACGAAAAAATAGTTGGCAAATTCTTTGATTTAATAGAGCAAAATATGGCAGAGTTTATTGAATTGAATAAAAGTAGATTATAACAGAAAGCATAGTTTAAAATATATAAAATAAGCAAATAAAGTATTGGTATTGCAAAATGAGTGAAGAAAATACACAAGCAATTGAAACAACGGAAACATCTTCTGAAGGTAAACCTTTGGAGGTGTTGTCTGTTTCTGTAGACACAACTGAAAAGAGAAAAAAGGTTGGTCTTGTATTTTCATTTATTTGGACAATTATTTCCATTATTTATTCCATTACAATGACGGCTTATTTGATGAGCCAGAACTGGGTATCTACTACATTTACCATAGTTCTTTCTGCATTGCTTGCTATGTTTATTATCATTGTTCTTGTATTAACTGGTTTGTTCTTTACAGACATGAACAAGTTTAAGGACAATGGCAAAGGATTAAAAATAATTGGTTTCTTAATAAAACTCTTTAAGGCAGGTCTTAATATCACATACATTGCTTTAACTATTATTGCTATTGCTGGTATGGCTTATAATGGCATGTCTACAATTAAGCAATGGGCAGTTCTTCTTGCAACATTATTAGTTGCAGTTATTAAATTAGTATTAGTATTTGTAACATTCTTCGGGCCAAAGATTATGAAGAGGAAGTTCTCAAAAGGAACATATAGCAAGACAACATTTGTTAATGGAAAGAAGAACGAAAAGAAACATAAGAAAACCAACAAACTACTTCAGAAACTTAGTGAATGGAGTGCAAAATAAAAAACCTGGCAAAAGCCAGATTTTTTTATATCTTTTATAATCATATTATAAAGCAAAGAATTCTTTTGTAAGATCCCAGCAATATTTATAGTAAACACCAGACTCTTCTGCAGCCTTTTCGTTGTACTTATTATTTTCTCCGAGTTTTGTCTTTGTTGAATACATTACAAATGGTACAGGTTCGCTTGAGTGTGTAAGTAAAACAATAGGAGTTCTATGATCTGGCATTACGAGAACAGCAAAATCTTCTTTTGTGCTCCTTAAGTATTCAAATACTGGTCCAAGAATCTTTTCATCTATTAATTCGATGGATTTGATCTTTCCAGGAAGGTCTCCATGGTGTCCACATTCATCTGGTGCTTCCAAATGAACAAATACAAAGTCCCTTCCTTCTTTAAAGAGGTTAATAACTGCTTGAGCTTTGCCATCAAAGTTTGTATCTAGGTTTCCTGTAGCACCTTCCACATCAACAGATTTCATTCCGGCACCAATTGCAATACCTTTTAGAAGGTCTACTGCAGAAACCATTGAACCTGTTTTGCCATATCTTTCGTAGAAGTTCTCAATTGCAGGCTTTGTGCCTTGTCCCCAGAACCAAATAGAACTTGCTGGGTTTAATCCATTTGCAATTCTTGTTTTGTTTATAGGATGTTCCATTAATAAATCATAAGATTTAGACATTAAGTCTAAAAGTTCTTCATGGAGTTGTCCTTTTGGAAGATATGTTGTTATTTTTTTGCCTGTAATATCATGTGGAGGCATTAAGGTCATATCATTTGGCTCATCATGCTTAATTATTAAACAATGCCTATAGCTAACACCACCATAGAATACAAATTTCTCATTGCCTAATTTCTCATTGATATACTTCATTAACTCACGAGATTCAGCTGTTGTGATTTCTCCAGAGCTATAGTCTATCATTGTCTTGTCGGCATAGTTTTTGTCATCAGAAAGAGTAACAAGGTTGGTTCTAAGAGCGATGTCGTCATCTTCCATTTTTATTCCAATAGATAATGCTTCAAGTGGACTTCTTCCTGTATAGCATTTTGTTGCGTCATAACCAAGAGCGCCAAGGTTTGCTACATCACTGCCAGGTTTGTATCCATCCGGAACAGTTTTAACCATTCCAATCTTTCCATTTTGGGCTAGATAATCCATATAAGGTTTCTTTGCAACCTCAAGTGGGGTTTTATTTCCAATAGATTCTATTGGATAATCTGCCATTCCATCTCCTAAAACTAATAAATATTTCATTTTTATTACTCCTTTGCTTGTAAGTTTATAGTTTGAAGGTTGCATTTGTCAAACTAGTATGATAAATTATTAAATAATCTATAAATAGATTAGTGAGTTAAAATGGCAAAGAAAGTATTTCAACCTTTAAAAAGATTACCAATTGGAGCAATAAAACCGGAAGGTTGGTTGTTAAATCAACTAATTCTTTTAAATGATCTCCAAAAGAAACTAGGGAATTTGCAAGGCTTAATTAAGAACGGCAGATGGACTGGAGATGAAGCACTTCCTAGATATGCTCGTGGTTTAGTATTGCTTTCTGGAACACTAGAAAAAGATAAACAATTAAGAGAAAAGGCAGATGCATTTATGCAACCTATTTTTGCAAGTGCAAATGAAGGTGGAGACTTCGGACCAAGAGGTGGCAAATTTATTTCTCCAAAGATTGAAGGAATTAAAGCTATTATGAGCTATTATGAACTCACAGGAGACCCTCAAATTATAGCGTTCTTAAAGAAATTCTTTAAAAACCAGTTTAATACATTTATGTTAACACCATGTTGGTTCCATTCTAGATCCCGTTTATTAGAAGAAATACCAGCAATGGAATTAGTATATAAACAAACAGACCAAGAATGGTTAAAGGATTTGGCAGAACAACTTAGAGAAACATCTACTGACTGGTTTGCTTTAGCAAATAACTATAGATATAAAAACAAGTCCAACAAGTATTTGTCTTATAAAGGTGCTTTCAAATTAAAGAAATTTGTTGAAACATATGAACAATCTACAGGCGAAGACGTACTAATTCATCCTTTAACAAAAGATGTTGCAGATGCAAACTGGAGGAAATTCTCTCATAAGGTAATGGTTGAGACAAATGGTGTGAATATTGCTAAAGCAATAAAATATCCAACCACATACGGTTCATTTGTTGGAGATCCAGACCTTAATAGATTATCTGCAAAGTTCTTAAATAGCATGAATAAGTATCATGGAACAGCAACTGGAATGTTCACATGCGACTATAGAACCGGTGGAAAGTCTCCAACAAGAGGAATGGATGTCGTTGCAGGTGTTGAATTCGTAGAAAGCTTGCTATATATGTTGCAATATGCTGGCGATTATAATGCTGCAGATGCAATGGAAAAGGTATTGTATAATGCCATAGCATCTTCGATGCTTTCTAACACTTGTGCTGTACAAGAAATCGGTCTTGCAAACCAAGTAGAAACCAACTCAGATACAAGTGTTTTCTTTAAAGAAACAGAGTTTGGTAATGCTTATACAATCAATAAGCTATCTAGGGCTGCAATAGCATTATTGTCTTCCTATCCTTTATATATGCAATCTTTGTGTATGCAAGGAGATAGAGAGTTGACATTCTTCTCATATGCTCCATGCACAATTAAGACAGTTATAGATGGTGTTACGCTTGTACTAAAAGAAGAGACCAATTATCCATTCAGAAATAAGGTCATATTCAGGGTTGAAAGTGTAGATGGAGAACCAGAAGTTAAACTTAATTTCAGAGTGCCAAAAAATACAACAATGCAAATCATTTCTGGTGGTGAAGTCGTTGCTAGTGGATCAAGAAATATATCAGTTCGTTGTGTACTAAAAACAGGTAGTACATTCACTATAAAATTAGATATTCCGCTAGTTGCATTATCTAATCCAGATAGTTCTGTAAGCTTATTTAAGGGCAGCATTTTGATGGCAGAAAGAATAGTCCCATCTATCTCTGTTTCTAAGGATGATGCATCCGTTTTATCTATGACATTTAACAAGAAATGGAACGTTTCTCCAGTGCTTGCAAAGAAGGCAAATAATGGTATTAGACATCTATATACAACCGAGAAGACTTTTGTGTCTGATATCACAAACATACCTTTTAACCATGAAAAACCACCATTTGAACTACATGTTTTGGCGAAAAACGTTGAAAATTGGGATTACGATGCAAATGGTTTTACACAGATTCCAAAGAAGCCAAACTTCTCCGAAGAAAGCATAGAAAGAGTATTCGTTCCGTATGGATGTACAGCCCTTCATATTTCACAATTTCCACCATGCTTGAGGTCTGACGTATGAGAAAATTAGAAAGGATATATTCTAAGTCTGACAGAATTGTAGCCAAGGCAAAATTCACATATTGGGTATTTGCTGGTGAGGTTATAACAACTCTCATTTTAGGTGGAATAATTGCTTGTCTTTGGATATTTAATTTAAAGATAGAACAACTTGTAGATGGCTCAATTACAGAGGTAAGATATTTAACCGAAACAAACTTAAAATGGGCTATATTGGGCGCAGGTGGTTTTATGTTATTAGTAACCTTCTTACATATCCTTGCGATTTATTCAAAAGAAGTTATTTTAACAGAAGATAAACTCGTGTATCGTGCTGGGATGTTAGGTTCCGAGGTTATAACATTACAAGTATACGAAATTGTTAACACACGCGTAACACAAGGTGCCTTCCAAAGATTACTCGGAATTGGTTCTGTAGAAATTATAGGATCCGGATTTGACTCATATACAATTAAAAATATTGTTGGGCCAGATAAATTTGCAAGACGTATTATGGCTCAGGCGACAGCAATGAAAAAGAGATATTTCTAATCTCTTATTTTTTTATCTTTAAACTCAGTAGCAACTAATACTAATTTGTCTTCTCGTTCTTCATAAAGATCGTACCTATTTTTGTATTCATAAACGATAACACCTTCATTAACTCTGCTTTTATAAATCTTAGGTGCTTCAGGAGTGTCATTCTTTAATTTATCTCCTTTATATTCAACAACATCCTTTTTTCTTCCAAACAACTTCTTGAATGGTTTATAGATAAGATTTTTTACAGTGATGATAATTGAGATAAATATTGTAAGAATAAATCCTAGCAAATATATAATTGAGTTTGTGTCTGCAGAGAAAAGGTAGAACTCTTTAAAGATAAGTTTTAATATTCCACCATAAGCAAGATAGAGAAGAGGAACCCAGAGACCGAGATAATACAATACTTTAGCCACAACTTCAGCAATGACTTTAATGATTTTCCATAGTATTGTGAGTACTGCGACAATACCTGCCCCGATTCCTGCGCCTTTAATCATATAAAAATGTTAACATAGAGTAATGGGTGTGTCAATCACGGAAGTATACTTCCGTGTTTAATTAAGTTGTATTGACTGCAATAATTGATATGATATAATATTTTAATGGAGGTTAAAATGAAGATTATTCCAAAACCAGAGAGCATTACTATGTTAGAAGGAGACTTCGTTTTTTCAGGTTCAACTCAAATAGTTGGGTTGGATGACTTCCTTATGAATGATATTAATTCCTTTATAGATTTAAAAGATGGAGATAAGAATAGTTGTGTATTCACATTATCCAAGATAGAAGAGGATTACAGAATCGAAATCGGTGAGAATATTTATGTCATTGCAAACAACAGAGAGGGCATTTATCATGCTATTCAGACACTAAAATTGCTCATTTTGGAATATTATAAAAATGAATATTCATACATTCCTTGTTGCATAATTGAAGATAATTATAAATATGAATATAGAGGATTCATGTTAGATGTTTGTAGGCATTATTATCCAATTTCTACTCTCAAGAAAATAATAAATTCCATATCATTATTAAAGATGAATAAGCTTCATTTACATCTTAGTGATGACCAGGGATTTAGAATCCAATTAAATAGATTCCCATTGCTAACAGATATTGGTTCAAAGAGAAATGGAACAAGAGGAGATGGGATACCTGTTAGTGGTTTTTATACTCAAGCAGAGATAATAGATTTGGTAAAATATGCCAAAGATAGATTTGTAGAAATTATACCCGAGATAGACCTACCTGGGCATACATCTGCACTAATTGCATCATATCCAGACTTGCATTGTAAGGGCAAAGAGATAGAGGTTGAAGAGTACTTTGGTATAGTTGAAAATGTGGTATGTGCTGGAAAAGAGAATACGTATAAAATGCTCGAAGACATCATTGGAGAATTGGCCAATTTATTCCCAAGTAAATACTTCCATATAGGTGGAGATGAGGCTCCTAAGACACAATGGATGGAATGTGAAGATTGTAAAGAAACTATGAAAAAGAATGGTTTAAAGACATATATGGATTTACAGTCATATTTCACAAATCGCATAATTACTTATCTAAAAAGTATAAATAAAGCGCCTATTGTGTGGAATGAGGCATATCATGATGGCAAACTAGATAAGGTTGCTAATATTCAATTTTGGGCAGATGGTTTAAAGTGTAAGAACATAAAAAATGCATTAGAAGAAGGATATCCTTTAATTTATTCAAACAATAAATACTGTTATTTAGATCATCCTTATTCTTCGTTATCTTTAAAGAAAACAATAAAAGCTCAAAATGATATGATATCCTTATCTGATTATGGAGATATCGTGGGAATAGAAACTCCTCTTTGGACCGAATGGATTAAGGATGAAAGCAAACTATTTAAGATGATGTTTCCAAGAACACTTGCCATTGCAGATGTTGCATGGTCAAAGAGCACAATAGATTATAAAGAATTTAGAAATAGAGCAGCTAATTCTTTGAATGCATTATTCATATATGATATAGAAGGATCAGGTATTAGACAGTCAAATCCGGATTGCATAACATCTTTGTTTGAAAGCATATTCTTCTATGGTAGAATGATAGATAAGAAACTTGGTAGAACAATAAAAAATTATAAAAATATAAGAAAATAAAAATTGCATAATTATTTAATTCTATGCATAAAAATAAGAGGTCATTATGGAATTATATGTTCCTACAAATGCTAATAAAAGCAAGGTAAAAAATCTCATTATTGCTGCGCATAAAGATGACGGCGAGATGATTGGATTAAAAGGCATATACGACAGTTTGGATGCAGATGGAAGTTGCACAATGATAATTCTCACGGATGGTGGAGGATGTCCGAAAACTGGAAAGTATGCTGGATTGAGTTATGACGAAATGGTTGCTCTTAGAACAACCGAGCAAAAGAATGCTTCGGAAATTGGTAAATACAATTCGCTATATTTGCTAGAGCATAAATCAAATGATGTCAAAAGAAAGAGTTCATCAATAACAAGTGAGCTTACATATATACTCAGACAGTTTTCGGGAATAGACACAATATATATCCATAATCCTTTCGATAATCACCCAACTCATAAAGCCGCTTCACAGATTGTTATAAATGCACTTAGAGATTTGAAGAAGACATATGATATCAAAAATGTTGTTCAAGAAGGTGGAGTAAATTATTTGCCACCAAAACAAATTATTGCTGTTGAAGTTTGGGGAGGATTAGATTGGATTCCTGGAAGGTACAAATACATTATAGACACATCCAAGGCTGAAGAATTGGCTGACAAATTAATGAGTCAGTTTGTCTCTCAAAATTTTGTTAAGAAATATGATGTCGCCTCCAAGGCAAGAAGATATGCTAATGCAACTTTTTATGAGAGTCATAATGAAAATGTCTATGAGTCATTCTCTTATGGTTTAGATCTTACAAATTTCGTTTTGAATACAAACAAAGAGATAAAAGATCTATTCAACGAAATAGTTAAATTGTTTTCCAAAACTATAGAAAAATAACTAAAAAATTTTAAAGATTATTTTTTGCCACCTTAATTTTTGGGTGGTTTTTTAATATTCTAACCGATTGAAATGACAATTTTTATGGCTTAAATGCGCACACACGCAAATATTGACTTGCATATAATTACTGTGATAAAATATCTTTAACTAATTATGTGTACATACGTACGACAGACGTATATATACACGGAGGAAAAATGAAAAAACTTTATTTACTTTTAATCGTCATTTTATTGATTGCATGTTGCTGTACATTGTTTGCATGTAACAAGAAGACGACAGTTGAGCCACAAACTATTGAAGTGGAACCACCAGCAGAAGGTACCGCTGTCAATACAGTTTCAAGTGCTTATGCATGGGAGAAAGTCAAAAATGCAGCACTTAACACAAACACATCCACAGCTGGATTCTTAAATTTCAATACCATATTGGGATTTGATTTCAAGAAGAACGGAAATGGAAACAAGTTCGTCCTTCAAGTTGCTGGATCCATTAATCAGGAGGACACGCCTAATTCAAGAATTTACATGGGCTTGGATAAAATCACCGTAGATGGAGTCCAAAGCCGTGTTGCTGCGTTGTACTACGTTGATGGTTGGTGTTATGCAGACTTCACGGGGGTTAAGAAAGGAGCCGAAATTGTTAAGACAGATAAGATTGACTTAGCATATTTTGCTGATAGAATTCACAACATGTTCGCAGGAACAAGTGTTGCGGATCTTTTCTATAATACACTCCTTGGATTAGACCTCGGAACATTTATTGACTTAATGAGTGGTCAAACATTATCTGGATTGTTAACAAGTATGTTGCTTCCAGAGACCATTGACATTATAGACCTTGGTAATGGTGAAGAGAACATCAAGTTCCCATTCCAAGTAGAAGACTTAATGGATATGGTACTTGGTTTGATCTCAGGTGTCTTAAACGATGATATTAAGAACTTAATCTTCCAAGTTCTTGGTTTAGACTTATCTCGTATTGATGCAATAGTCGGTAGCGAAGTTAAGATTGTTTTAGATACAAAGATTAAAGATAACAAGCTTAGTTCTTTAGAACTATTCTTAGACGCTCCAATGGATTCCATGAAGACCGATACAGCCGATATTTATGGATATTTCACAGAAGACATCGCCCTTTCTGTCGGTGCTTTACAAATAAGCAAGGGTGTAGATCCTAACATCGTGTACAGCGATGAATTACAACAAGGTGAAGATGCAGCATCTTATGTCCTCCTACCAGATGCTCTCAAAGAAGTCACCAGAGAATATTCGGTTTTAGACTTCGATATTACACTTAATGCAGCTATTAATACCTCAGAAAAGAGAATTACTATTGGAAATATTGACGATGCTTTAGGAAAATTATTATCCAAACTCTTGGTTAATATGTTACCACCAGATTCTCCACTTTGGGGATTAAATCTCAATACAGCAGCTACAAACTATGCATTAACAATTGATATTAAAGGTAGCTTAAATTTAACAGACAATTCCAAGACAGAATTAGAAATTAAAATTAGAGATGCTCTATCTAGAGGCACTGAAGAAAGATTAGCAATCTACTATGTTGGTGCTACAGAAACTATTTATGTAGACATGTCTAATATGATAGGTGAATTCGGTCGTTATAAGATTACAGACCTCAACTTATCAAATATTATAGATGACTTGCTAAGTGGTATTAATGTTAAAACATTAATCGAGAACTTATTAAGTGGTATTAGCGTAAGCGAAGCATTATCTCAAGCAGAAATTAGAACATACGAAGAGTTATTACAAAAACTCGAAGACGGAACAATTCCACGTAGAATTTCTTCAGCAACAGCTGCAAGTGGAACAGTAAATTCAGTTCTTGATTTAATTATTGATATAGTTAAGAGCATTAAGATTGAAACAGAAGAAGCTCCATATGACAACCTCCTAAATATTCGTTCATTATTGGTAGCAATTTCTAATGATGCAATTGACTATATTAGCGAATTAATCTTCCCAGCAACAAAGAAAGATGATGATGGAAATGAAGTAGACAATCCATTATACGGAACAAAACTTCCTATAAGAAGTTTCGATATCACATATTACAACTATGGTGTTGCAAAAGAGAAGTTAATCAATATCGATTTAAGACTTGGAGATGCAATGGGTGTCTTCGATGGTATGTCAATTGGTATTGGCGTAAATGCTAAATTCGGAACAACAACATGTAGTGCAAAGAGAAAGATTAGTACAATTGGAGACAACAACTTTGTTTCACTTGGTACAATCGGAAAACTATCTGAAATCTCACAAGTTCTTGATAACATTTCATTAAAGACAATTTATCTCAAACTCGAAACACAAATTAAGTTCTATATTGCTCCAGGAACATTAACAGATATTCAAGTAAATTCTCTTGAAGATTATTTAATTAAGATTTTATTCGACATAGCAGAAAAATTTGATGCTAACTTGTTATTAAAGATTGAAGCAAACCTTGATATAAGCGATGGTCTAAATAGCATCCTCAATTCTGTAGCAAAGATTGAATTATTCGATGCAACAAAGACAGATCCTTCAACAGGCGAACTCAAGAAGGTATTAGGATTATACTTAGAAGACCAAGTTGTTTACTTAGATGCAACAGCTATTGGGTTAAATAAGATTTGCCTTGATATTTCACAATTTGTTGGTGGATTACTCAATAAAGACGATGTAGAAGGTTCTGCAGCATCAGATGCAGTTATAGCAGCAGATGGAGACGGCGGATTCGATATTATTGCATTACTCGCTGCAATTATGGGCGATGTAACAATTAGTAGAGATTATATCGAAATCGGTCTTGCTACAAACTTAATTAACAACCTCCTCGAAGCATTAGGTGTAAACTTTGGAGATACAATTTCCATTTCTATCTTCGATGCAGAAGGAAATGGCGGATTAAGAATTTCATTCAAAGACGGCTTAGACTTATCTCAATTAGAAATTATGTTATTTGCTACACTCAATAACCAACTTGAACTCAATATTACAATAGGCGGATTTGATTTAGCAATTAACTCTGATACATTACACGTTGAAGACAAAGATGAATATATTGATATCTTTGTGGCTCCATATGTATGGTTAGATCTTGAGGGCGGTATGCATATTAGAATCGCTGAAGATACAATAGACCTTAACCAAAATGAACTCTTAATAAATGCAATGGCAGAAGCAGGATATGATATTGGTGATTTGACATCCTCTGCAATTCAAATTCTTGAAGCAATTGATGTAAGATATAATATGAAGGTCCAAGCAAGCTTAGATTTCTATCCACTCTTTGCATATCTCAATGGTGAAAGAGACATTTATACAGACAAGAATAATTCTCAACTTTTAGTTGAACTTGAAAAAGTATCTCAAAGCTCAGAAGTTAAATTGTTATTAGGATTATACTATATGGGTGGTGAATTATATCTTGATGCAACAAACTTCGGTATTGATAGAGTAGCAATTAAATTAGATTTATTTGAGTTAATTATGAATCTCATCCTTAAGGATGCTTATATTGAACTTAAGGGCGATGAATTAAAGCCAGTAGCAGAAGGCGGATATGCTGGACCAAGATATACAAAGTCTAAAGATGCAGAAGGCAATGATGTTTACACAAGAGATGATGAAAATGGAACATACAAGTATGCTAAAGATGTTATTAGAATTAATCCAGCATCCGAAGGAACAACATCTTCTGATTCAACACTTGCATTAACAGCAGCAGATAAACAAAAACTTGCTATCATCATTCAAGCAGAAATCTCTTCAACTGGATTCATGGTTAAATTAGTTGATGGTTTAACACAACTTCTTGCAGATAAGCTTGCTCTTGATTTACCAGGTATTGCATTATGGTTAAAACTCGCAATTGCTCCTGAATATGTAGAAGATGCAGCAGGAACATATAAGTTCGTTGAAAATAAGAATGGTGAATATGCATTAAATAACAAGTATGGTGATTATGTTATAGCAGAACCAACATACACAGGAACAAAATTCAAAAAGATGGCAGACCTCTTATCTAGATTAGGTGCTTCTATCCACTTTGGTATAGTAGACGAAAATGGTGATGATGAGAATGGTCTTGATATCTCTATTGATAAGATTGCATTACAAATTGGTGAATTGAAACAAGTTGATGCAGATAATGTTTTATTAAATGAAGACAAATTTGAATCAATCACATTACTTGATGCAAATAATAACATAGCTCTTGACCAAGTTTACCTTGAATTGACAGGTGGAATTAACCTCTCAGCGCAAGGAACAAATGGTGGCTATGAAGATTGGACAGTTGGTGATTGGATTTCAGCAGTTGTATCTCAAGATTCCAAGACAGTTCAATCTATTTTACACGGATTACTCGTTAGAATCGGTGTAAACCACAATATTAGCACAACAATTGGATTTAGAATTGCACTCCTTGCAAGATTCAATTGGGAAAATGGATTTGATGTAAACTATGTATTATCTCACTCTGATTTAAGAATTGAGTTATACAAGGGTGAATATATTGCAGGTGGCAATAATACTAACTTAATTACACTTTCACTTATCTATCAAGGTGAAGTTGGTGGTGTTGCATCCAGCACATTGTTCTTAGAATCAAATCTTAACATTATTCAAAATACAAAGATTTATTTAGATGGTGTAAACCTTGTAACATTACTTGGTTTAGACAAGTCTAACGATGAAGAAAAGAAAGAAGATGAATCTCAAGCAACTCCAGCACCAGCACAAGATCCAGCAACAGCTGAACCAGCAGCAACAGAAGAAGAAAGTGGTGGATTATTAGCTGGATTAACCGGCGAAGGTGGAATCTTAAGTGATCTTCCAGCATTACTCAGTAATACAATTTACTCTGTAACAGCAAGCATGGATGAAATTAAGATTTCATTTGCAAAGAACCTCGCTGCATTTATCGTATCTCTCATTGTTGGAGATGGAAATGACCAATATATTGAATTGGATGAAGGTGAATTGAATACAGTCGCATTCGCAGATCGTTATGCTGTAACATTTGTAGAAGATACAAGTGGTGAATATTTCAAACATACAAATGGTTACTTCTATAAGATTAAAGATTTATCAAATCCTCCAGAAAAGAGATATGCTCCATTATATGTTTCATTAGCAAACAACCTCTATAAGAAGGATGGAGAAAACTATGTATTAATCCCTGCAGAAGAATTATACACATATGCTGGAGATAGATACTTCTATTACAACAATGAACCACAAAAATTAGTTGGAAATTACTATAAGTTTGTTGAAAGCCCAGATGGTGAAGATTATACATCTACAAGCGAACAAGGATTTGCTATTGCATTAACAGATGCAGAGAAGTCAGATGTATTCAAGGGAACAAGATATAGAGCAGATTATATCTCACTTGATAACAATTTCTATACAAAATCTGGAGAAAATTACAATCTCATAGATAATATTTATACATTCTCTGGCCAAGCATATTTCAAGATTGGTGATAATTATACATTATTCAATGGCACATACTTTAAGCAACAAAGTGATGGTTCCTTTGCTGCAATTTCAGATGAGGACAGAAAGACATTCACAGGAACTCTTTATGCAGTTAACTTTGTAAAGGATAACGCTGGAGCATATAAGTATGTATATGCAATGTATGATTACATTGACTTAGAAGATGGTTCAAGATCTAAGTGGTTAAAGGAATTCTTCCCAATAGACCCAGACAGTAGCTTCCTTGCATTACAATGGGGCAATCAATATCGTCTTGAATTCAGTCTTGGCATTACACCAGTTGCACTCGGATTAGAACTTTCAAAGATTAGAATCTCATTCAGCGATACAGCATCTGTTACAGAAACTGTTATCAACAAAGCTGAATACAACAACGTTCTCAACTTTGAAGACTTAACAATTAGTGCAGCTATTGCAATCGATTTCTCACTTGCAGAAGCTAGTGAAGATAACCCATATGCAATCGGTGATTACATCTCAGTATTCCTTGCTGAATTAGCATTGAAGTTTGGTATTACTGTAGAAAGTGACATTGGAGTAAATTGGGAATTAAGACTTGATGCAAACCTCAATACAAAAGACTCAACAAAGGCTCAAATCTTATTAGAATTAAGAGACCTTGAAAAGAGAAAGATGTTATTCGGACTCTATCTCGTAAATGGCAACTTGTATGTTGACATGGGAATCCTTTCTGATTATGACTTTGTTGTTGAAGGAACAAACTTCGCAGTATTATTAACAAATGTCTTGAATAAAGTATTAGGTGGATTAGGAATTAACTTCGGCACTGATGGAGAAGCTACAACAGCAGCAGATCCAGGAACAGTAGATGCAGGTATTATTCTTAACCTTGCAGAAAGAGATATTCAATTAAAGATTACAGAAGCAGTTATTTTCTCAATCGTAAGTGCACTTATCGGCACAGGCGATGCAGGAAATGCTGTAGAATTATTACAACAATTAGGTCTCAAGTTATCTATTGACTTAGACTTAGATATTAGAAATACAGCTCTTGCATTAAATATTGATTCTTCAATTCTTGATCCAAAGAACTCTATTTCTGAAACAGATATTGATGGAAATACAGTTTATACAACAGAAGTATACAGAGACTTCTTCAAACTTGGCTTAAATGTTGTATCTCCAAAGATTTCATTTGCTCCACAAGAAAGTGATATAGCTGCTATTAAGACATCTATTGAAAAATCAGTTTATGCTGGAATTCTTCTTGTTGAATTAACAGATGAAGAAAAAGATACTGGTTACGGAAGATGGGTAAAAGAACCTGTAATGCTTGATACATCAGAATACATTGTTGGTGATCAAATTGTAGGTGATTTCTATACATACTTCGATGGATATTTCTATCCAGCAACAGGTAGCTATAAAGCTAGTGAACATTACTTCAGAATTGAAGATACAACTGTAAAGGCAGAAGCTGTTTACAAGCGTTTAGATGCACGTACATTCGGACAAGATTTGGACGAAGAACATGACTTTGATAGATTCGATGTATTTAATACAAATCCTATCTTAAGCTTCGATCTTGACTTGTTCGTAGATATGTTCATTTCTACAACATTCAAATATGAAGGTGAGAAGGCTAAGAACTATAGTCCTTCACAAAGATATACAAAGAGATTATCAGATGGAAGATTCGTTCAAGATAATGAAGGTTTATATGTACAACAATCATTAAATATGGATGAACTCCTTGATGCATTAATTGAATTACCATTTGTACAAAACTTACTAGTATCATTAGAAAACAATGAATCAGTTGGTGAATTACTTGGACCAATGGTAAGATCTCTTGCAAATAGTTTATCATTCCAAGCATTATATAATGCGCCATTAGATCTCGATATCGTACTCTCAATCAAGGGTAATATTGACTTAGGTGTATTAGGTATTACATCACTCTTAACAACAGGTGATTTAGATGAACTCAACTTCGATATTCAAACATTATTAAGTGCAATTAACTTAGGTATCGAAATTTCATTGAATAAGAGCGAAAGCAAAGTTACATTTGGTATCTATCTTGTAAATGGTGACCTCGTAATTGATTTAAGTGGAATTTCTGGTCCAACAATTAAAGCAAGCTTATTTGATATCTTATCAATGTTTGATGTAGATGCATCTACTATACTCAATAGTGGAGAAGCAACAGCATCTGCAGATGAAGGTGAGTCAACACTCGAAAAGGTTGCAAAGATTCTTAACGGTGTTGTAGAAGCAATTATCTTCGAGACTGGAACACAAAACATTCCATTCATCAACAAAACATACAACACATTAAATGACGTTAAAGTTAAGTTTAAGAGCAATATCATTGCAAACTTACTCGAAATGTTATTCAACAAACCATTCGTTGTTGAAGGATATGAATTAGATGAACAAAATAGTGGCATTTATCTCTTCTTCCATGATTCTAGATTTGCTAATAATCCAAACCTTGTAAATTCACAAGGAATTAACCCATTCAAGGGATTAGCATTAGAACTTGAAGCATCATTATCCAATGGTATGTATTTTGATATGGCTACAGGAATTGGTGCAACAATTAGAATAGGAAAAGAAGCAGAAGAGATGTTATCTCAAGAACAAATCAATGCTGCTGTTGAAATTACAGACTATCTCGAAAACTTATTCGGAACATTTGGCTTAATTGATAAAGTTGGAACATATGTAACAGTTTCATCATATGAAAGCCAATATGTTGATGCAGAGAAGAGAGTAGATGTAGCAACACGTTATGACCAAGTTGTAGACAGCTTCAGACAAGTTAGTGGCTTAGTTGGTAGCCATGTTCTAGTAGTTGGCGAAGAAGAATACGCAAGCAATAGACGTTTCTTACAAATTGATGAATATGCTATTTACTTCGCAAATGGAGTAAAGGCAGACATCTCCGATACATTACGTTATGCAAGAACAGAAGTAAAAGATGGAGACATCATAATTGGTTATACATATGAACAAGATTCAACAGGTGAATATGTATTATATGCAACACAAATGCATGTATTAAAGAGCTTATATCTCAAGGCTAAAAAGTTAGATACATTACCACAAACAATGGCAACTTATACGCCAGTTTATAGATATGTACAAAACGATGAAGGTGGCTATGTATTCATCAGAGAAGGCGAGTACATTTCAGTTAAGGATTATGTCAAGTACTTAGGCCAAGAAAGAGTTGCTTCATTAGTACGTTATAGCAGAAGTGAAGTATATGTACAAAGCAATGTTGGTAAGTTCGTTGAATTTAGAAATGCATATCTTGCAGTTGTAGCATATTCAACATACACAGGCATAGCAGTCTCAGACATTCCAAAGGAAATGAGATATGAATTAGACCACGCTACTCAAGTTCAAAAGGACGATGGAGCATTAGTATATGTTGACGTATTGTATGTCGATATAACAAAGTACTGCTTACTCAATGCTATTACAGAAGATGCTGTAGATAGAAGAATTAGATATAACTTCGATGGATACAGATATTCACGTGATGACAATGGTGATTATGTAAGAGCAGAAGGTAATGAATATCTTGGTATCGACAGTACAGGTATTGTAGTAGATTTCAATCTCTACACAACAGCTGTTGCAGATAGTGCACGTTATAGATATATAAAGACAGTTGTAACACAAAATAACCAAGGTGATTATATTAAGTTAGTAAAGGGAACAATCCTCTCACTTGATGATTACTCATACTATACAGGAACAGCTATTGCAGACATCCCACTCTCCATCAGAATTGATGCAGATGGAAATCCAGATCAAAATGGTAATAGAGTAAAGATATCTGCTGATATGATAGTAACTCTTGCTCAATACTGCTTCAAGAATGGTATTTCTGATGCAAACATTGACACAATGGTACCTATCTCAATTCGTTCAGCTGTTAAAGAAGTATATGATCAATGGGTAGATGAAAATGGTGACGGATACAAGGATTGGACAGATTCAGATGAAGACGGAAAGGATGACAAGACAGGTATTGCAACAACTACATTGTTAACACTTGCAGATTATCCATATACATTCATTCCAACAGAATATTCTTCACAAAATATTTATCTCTCAATAAATGCAAGATTGTTCTTTGAAACAGTTGATAAGAAGAGTGTAAATATTGGTGGATTATTAACCAATTGGCTTGGTGATGCAATTATTGAATTAACATCCGGAAACATCTTCAAAGATGGTATTGGTGCAAGAATTGCTATCAACCTCGACCTTGCTTCACTCAACTTAAATGATGGATTAAATGGAATCTTACAATCAGACTTCAGCAATATTGAAGTTGGTCTTGAATTACTTGAAACAAATGAAAACGGTGAAATCATCGTTGACGAATATGGCAATACAAAGCAAAAGGGTGGTTTATATCTCTACCATGGAACACTTTACTTAGATGGTATGGGATTATTCCCAGATGCAAACCAATATGCATATGTTCCAAACTTCATGGATCTAATTCAAAATGTATTAGACTATGACTTCTCATTCCAAGAAATCTTAGATGGTATTTCAAAGGAAATCGGTTTGGCAACATCATCTGCAGAATCATCCACAAGTGAAGATGCAAGAACTGCGATTCTTGAATTATTAACAACAGATACATCTGTACAATTAGTATTAACTAAATCATTAATTGCAGTTATTGTTGCAGCTCTCTTACCAGAAGTTGGTTCTGTTGCAGAAGTATTTGATCAATTCTCACTTACATTAGGAATTGACTTCGGTTCTTCTAACTACAAGATGTTCTCAGATTGGAAGTATAAGAGTGCACAAGGTGAAACATATGACCCAGACTTAAAGTACTACACACTCGTATACAACACATTACAAGTTGGAACAGATTATAATGTTGGAGACATTATTAGTGTTGTTGCATATACATTAGATGGTTCAAATTATGTTCCAGCATATGGCACATATGAAGATGGAAAGACATACTATACATTAACCAAGACTGCATTAACAGCTGGTATTGATTATCAAGCAGGAAATACAATTGAAACTGGTGTATATCAATTATACAGCACAGAAAATGCATTAGATTATGTATTTGATGATATCGTTGGTTCAAAACAAAGATATACTGTTGTTTCTGCTACATCACAAACATATACAGATACTGCATCATTTACTGCAAAAGCTGGATATGTATTAGAAGAAGATGCAATGGGTTATCAAGTATACACAATGTTGACGCAAGCAAAGATCCATAACATTATTACCAATAAGGGATCAGTAGAAGTATATAGACCAACATTTGTACAAAATGACAATGGCTTATATGTATACATAGAAGACGACTTTGGACAATATTATGCATGTATTCTTCCATTAACAGAACGTTATACACAACATGCTGGAATCGACTATGAACTTACAAATGGTTTTGATGAAGGTGATCAACCACGTATCCCAGCAGATATTGATTCAGAATACAAAGATGAAGTAAAAGTTGCTTCACAACAAGGACAATTTGCTAGAGCATACGTAGAAGATAGATGGTTATATATTGATACAGAAAGATATCCATTAATGTATTCTACAACTGGAATAGCACCATTCGAACCAAAAGTTGAGAAGTTTGTTGCAGAAAATAGTGGAATTGCTGGATTCCAATATACAGATGGATTAAAGATGGTTGTTAACACAACTACAAAAGAATCATACACATATGTATACTACTACAATAACTACTATGTAGTTTCTGGCTTATATAACAAGCTTACAGGTTACACAATTGATTCTAAAGGAACATCTTATAGCAAGTTACACGTTATTAAGAACCTTTATGAATTAGGCATTACACTCGCATTCGATATCAATGGTGTACATGCTGGTTTAACAATTGGTGGTCTTAAGATTGACTTCGGTGCAGGACATTCTATCTTGCCAGCAAGAATTATTAAGCAACAAACAGAAGGAAGCTACACAATTAAGTACAAGTATAATGAAATCTATGGTGCTAATGCATTTGATAGCGTTGCAAAGAAAGATAGATATACATTAACAAAATATGGATATGTACAAGATGACTATGGCAATTATGCACATCATGATTATGAATATTGTCCACTTGTAATATTCTATGACAGTACAATCGAATTAGCATTCTCAGTAGAATTAGAATTATCCATTGATGAAGGTAAGATTGATATTGGACCAATCTTTGAGGATTTGCTTGGAGATTTGGACGGTGTTTCAATTGAAATCCCATCAACAACAAAGGGTTATTCTTCAGCACACTTCCGTCTTGATGCAAGCTTGAAACTCGATTTATATGACTTATCCAATTCTGAATTGGTATTAGAATTATATTCAATCGGTATCACAGGCTATGAAACATTATGGTTAGGTGTTTACTATATTGCAGACGTTATTTATATCAATGCTGCAGTATTAGGATTGCCAAAGTTATCCATTACAAGCTTTGGTGTTATGAAGTACTTAAATACAATCCTTAAAGATATTATTGGTGAGTTCTATAATGAGAACGTATTACCAGATGCAGAAGATTCTTCTGAAGCAGGTGTTGCTTCCGATGCAGTAACTGCAAATACAGCAAATGGTGAAATTGACGTTTCTGTATTATTCGATAGAAGAACATTAAGCATCCAAGTTGCAAATACATTCATTCGTTGGGCACTTGGTTTGGTAGTAATCGATAATACTACTGGATTAACAATAGCAGATCTTATCTCCGAACACCTTATTGCAAATGTCGGTGTAGATATGAGACTTGAAGATGGATTCAACCTCGATCTTGACGTAGCATTAGGATTCAAGGGAGATAGATATACAATTATTAGAGAAGACGAAGCAGACGTTACAGATAAGTTCTACAGATTTGGTAGAGATGACTTAGGCAAATATGTATTAGAGGATGGTGTATTAAGAGTTCTTAAGCCATCTGAAAAGGTAGACTCAATTACTCGTTACTCACTTGAAGAAAATACAGAACAAGTTCAAGGAAAGAACAAGGTTTACTTCGATACATATGCAGATGCAAAGAAGACAGGATACTATGTAGCATATCTCTCAGAAGCTAAGTCTGAAGCTAATATGGAAGATTACGATATGAATCTTGATTTATATGTAGGAATCAAGAATCTCAATATCGCATTCAACTCAGTACATGAATTCTTATTAACAGCAGAAGATATTAGAGAATATAGTGAAGTTGGTGAATTAGAGCACATCTCAATTTCAGAAGTTATTGATATTACAACATTATTCAAGGCTGATTCAAATATTGATCTTGCTGAAATCTTAACACACTTCTTCCCAGAGATTGATGCAGAATCCATCATCGCAGAAATTACAGCTGAATCCGATGCTCATGGAGACATCCATAGAATTATCGAAGCTGAAATCAATATGGATATTAAGATTGCTGCTCTTATGAACTACTTCAGACAAGTATTCACAACAGGTACAGCAAACTTCAATTCAGACTTCTCAGTATCAGACTTAATTGCAATTATTAAGGCTGTATTGAATAAAGATGATAACCTCAACGTATATCAAATCCTTGATGATGTTCTCTCATACATTAATACTTCATTAGTAATTCGTACAAGATGCGGATACGATGAAGGAACAGGTGAGTATACAGATACACACAATTGGATTTCAATTTACTTCGTTGGTGGTGAATTTGAAGAATTGGTAGAAAACAACTTCGGCGTTTATGGATATAAGTCTGACAAGACCACATTCGTAGACAAAGAACATCGTTATAGCCATTACTTCAAGGCAGCAGATAATAATGGACCATATTATTACAATACTGCAACAAAGAAGTATGACTTAATTACAGAAAACTTCAGTGAAGATGTTGATACATATTACTATGATTCAACATATTGCTATCTCAATGAAAATGGTGAATATTACCGTCACAATGGTGGTATGTATATTGATTTAAGTTACTTCAATGTACCTTCATTATACTTACAAAGCACATCTATCGAACACTTATTCGAATCATTATCATTGAATGATACAATTAACAATTTGATTGGTGGTTCTGAAGCATCTACACCAGAAGAAAAGATTAGTGCAACATCACAAAGTGATGCTGAAGCATCTGTTACATTCCCACTCTTGAATGATGAGATTTCTGGATATATCCGTGCATTCTTATATGGATTAAAGATTACATCACAATTAACATCTATAATTGTACAACCAGACTATATCAATGAAATCTTACAATTAGTAATGGGTGAGGATGATGCATTCAGATTCAGTTATCTTGATAGTATCCAATATCAAGTTGATGAACAAGGCAATAGATTACATGATTCTTCATTAACAATCTATGCAGATCGTTCAGCATATAACTTCATTACATCTAAATATGCATTCGCAAGTGAGATTAATGAGTCAAATGCTAGATTCATTGCAACATATAATCAAGAAGAAGGACAATATCTCATTGCTCCAGTTGATTATATTATTACAATAGCAGAATTTGAGGCAGAATTTGGTACAGCATACACAGTAGATCCAACAACATGCGAAATCTCTAGTACAGAAATTGATAGAAGATTTGAAAATGCACCAATTAGATGTAACTCTGTTGGTGATCCACAAGTAGATGGAGACCACGTTTCATTCATGCGTTATGAATATCAAGAGAAGAAGAATTTAAGCGCTGCACAACTTGCAGACTATACAAACAACAATGATGGAGTATACTTCGACATTGAAATGAATGATGCATATGTATATGTTGGAAATGGATTCACATATTTTGGTGCTGCTGAATCAGATGCAAGCACAATAGGAATATTCAATGATTATACAGATTACGAATACTTCTATGGATATGATGGAATCAACTACTTCAAGTTAAATAAGAAAGCAAACGGATATATTTACATTGCAGAAACAGATGCACCATATTATGGCATTGATGTATATGTTCCATCTGGAAAATATGAGAAGTTAACTAAAGTCACAAAGACAGAACGTAGATACAAATATACAGATGTTGAAACATACTATACACCAGTCAAGTATACAGGTGGTGAATGGGCAATCAGAAGTGATGGTTCATATGTCTTATTAGCAAGCTTGTCTCTTGTTGAACAAGGTGAAGTACAAGTTAACGAAAGATACAAGATGATGCCAATGTATCTCAATAACAGTGTAGTATCTATAGGTCATGATCATTGGCCAGCATTTAGATATAGAACACTCGTCAATAATGAATATGACGATACTATTAACTATGGTAGACTCGAAGTTGATGGCCAGTTGAGATATATGGAAATGATTAGATTCAACGAGGATGTCAAGTATGTAACATATGAGGCTAACAGATATGGTGAATCATATGTATTATACATACCAGTGATGATGAATAATCTCTTAATAAGACCAACAGGCTATACTCCAGTTGAAACAACACCTGCTGAAATTATTAGCAAGGCAAAAGTTGGAACAGATTATCGCTTCTATGGTTATGATGTAAAGACACTTGAATTTATACCATTAACATGGGATTCAACAAATAATTACTGGTATCTCTCAAATGATTCAGAGAAGGCAAGATATGCTGGTTCATTGTATATGTTAAGCATACATGATGAATACAACCCAATCTTAACAATTCCTGCATCTACAGTAAAGAATGATTCATTCCTTACAATGCAACTTTATCTCTGGGATCATTCAATTACAATTGATGTAAATATTCCAAAGATTGATGCAGTTGACTTCACATACTTAACAAAGACAGATTATGAAGCAATTTATGGTGTTGGTTCAGCTCCAAAGGCAGCATTGTTCACATCTGAACCACAATATATTTATACACCAATAGATCCAGTAAGCTTCGTATATGATAATACTGAAGAATACTTCTATATTAATCAAGGTATATACTATTCATTAAATGATACATCTATTTATACTTATAGCGCGGGCGCATACTCATTAGCAGGAACAGCAGACTTCACACATGGAGATGCATGGGATGTTAAGTACTATGTTGGAATTCCTGAAGATGATCCAACAATCTATAAGCTCATCGAAAAGAAGAAAGTTTATACACGTGCTATTAGCAAATATGTATATACAAGAAGTGAAGATGGTGAATATGTAAGAGTTAAAGTTGATTCTTCTGTAACATACAGTAAATTAGCTTACTCCAAGATTACAAGTGCTGAATATGATGCTTATGTATTAGCTGCTGCACATTATGTATATGATGAAAAGACATATTCATATGTAGTTTCAACAGATCCAGGTGCAACATTAACATATAAGGATATTCTCTATGTATATGATAGTGAAACACACCATTACATTTCTATTACAAATTATGAAGTTGAACATAGTGGTTATGATTTCTCAAGCACAACTATCTATAAGGCAAGAGGAATTGAGTATGTAAGCACAGATGATGTTTACTACATCTCATTATCATTAGATGGTTCAATGTATATGAATTCAGCAAACGTTTATAAGAGCATGGCTGAATTTGCACAAAGCAAGAAGTCCAGTATGTATAACAGTAAGACAATCTGGAAGAAAGATTCTTATGCAAGTGCTGAATCAAATGGTAAATATGTAAAGGTTATAGATAACTATTATGGAACTAATGATGGTTACTACATGTTAGTAAATGATTACAAGGCATTAGTAGACAAGCCAACAACTGATGGGAAACTCTACAACATCTATTCCAATACTGATGATTACATCCGTGTAATTAATGGTAACTGGTACTGTGCAGACAATAATCCAAAGGATAATGGACATAGCATCGTTGATATGCTCTATACTGAAGGATTAATCGTTGATACAGATAAGATTTATGTATTCCAACAAGGCGGATATGCAGAATTCGGTACAGTATTAGCTAAGAAAGATGTCTTAGATAACAATACACAATACTACTTATTATATTCATCCGGTGCATCAAGCACATTGAATAAGGTAATAGGTGGAATCGTTGGAGACTTAGACACAGCATTAGAATTCACAAAAGAATTATCTGGTGAAATCGAATTCAAGATTACACTTTCTTATGGCGGAACACTTCTTCTCGGTACAAACGAAGAGACTGGAGAATTCCAATTCGGTTTGGATGTATTTAATCTCGAACTTGCTATCGACACATGGAGAAGAACAAACCATGACGATGACAACACATTAACACACGTATTCGGACTCTACTATGATAGAGACGATACAGTAGGTAAGAGCGGATTATACTTAGACTTAAGTTACTTCTTAAATGAAGAAGCAAAGGTTTATGTAGACCTCTCTGAATATCCATTAGAAGACTTCATTAATGACAAACTCTACTATGATAAAGTAGAAACATATTATGAAGCAACAGCAGCAGCTGAAGAAAGCGAAGCAGTAACATCTGCAGGATCTACATTATCCGGTGGAAATATGACAGCAGCTTACTTCAACATTTACACATCTGCATTCGGTATTTCAATTACATCTGGATTCTTGAAGGTATTATTGAACAACCTCATCACAGGATTTGAACAATATGCTGGATATATTCCAAATCTTGAAATCTTCATTAAGGGTGAACTTGATCCATACAAGTTAAAGGTTGGATTAACACTTGATGATGAAGAAGGAAATGCACTTGTAGAAGCTGGTGTAAGACTTAATGGTATCACAGGTGATTACAATACTGGCACAGTTCTTGACTTTGGTAGCTTATCTAAGTACGACAGTATTGATATGACATCTAAAGACTACATCTTCTACTATGGAAACTTTGTACGTGTTGATAAAGCAGGAACAGTATCCAACTATGATGATAGCGTACAATACTATGGTAAAGATGGAGAAAGAAAAGGTTATGTAAAGATTGCATCAGATGACTACGGCGTAGCAGGATCATGGTATTACACTGAAGATGGCTATGAAGCAGTAAACGGTGCAAGATATAACAATAAAGTCTATACAAGATCAAGCAACATCAGAGTAAATGAAGACTTAACAAAGGCTATGAAGTTAATTGAAACAAATAAATATGATTCATATGACTTCAAGGCAGGAACTGATGAAAATTCAGAAGTAATCGACTTCTATGGATTAGTAAATGGTGAATTTGTACAGGTTCAATATGATGTATTCAATCTTGTATCAGACAACAGCGGATTATGGTATTACACATTCGATAATGAAGCTGCATGCAAGCTTGCTGAAACTAGATTCAGAGGAGAAGTATATGCTAGAACAGTTGCATGGGGCGAATTGGTCGGAGTAGAACCATTCAATGTAAAATATGATAAGACATTACAACAATGGCAATATGTAAGATATGATAGCCAAGGCAACGAAGAATTAGATGCTTATGGCAATGTAAAGAAATATGCATATGCTGGCGATGTCAAGTTCGTATACACAGGTGCTCTTTACAGAGTAACAAAAGTCTACGGTGTAGTAGATGGTGTAGAACAAGAATTATCATACAGCACAACAGATGGATGGAACTTCGGTGGCATACCATTTGACGGTGAAATTTATAAGAAAGATGAAGCAGGTCTTGCAACTATGGATTATGTCAAGATTATGGGACTCAACATCGGTGACTTATTCGCAGATGGATTAAGCCTTGACAATCTTGATTTGGGTGCATTACTTGGTGATCTCAACTCATTCGAGCTTGGTCTCAATGTTGATTTCCAATTAACATTCGCTGACATCATTAGCTTCACAGAGCAAATGAGCACATTCATTGGTAAGGACTTTAATTTCATCGCAACATCATTAACAAAAGCAGGATTCAGCTTCGATACAGTCTTTGATATTTCTATCGAATTAAAGGCATACTTAGACCTTGCAAGATTAATCAAAGGTTTAACAGCTACAGATGGAAATAACGATATTCTTTCAATGTTAGTTGGAACAACAATCTATGGAAAGATTGGATTGAAGTCCACATATCTTGCAACATATAACCCAGAAGAATTAACAGACTGGGAAGCAACAGAAATTATTTTACTTGCTAACTTAACAGAAAATGCTGATAAGGATGTATTATTGAACATCTATCTTGATGTATCTGATTTGTCAAGACAATTCAATGCATTAGGTGACTTGTTCGATAAGGTCAAGTACGAAGGATTGAACTTAAGCAAGCTCATTAATGGTTCTTCATCCGAATCTTCAGCAGCACGTGATTCTGTTGCAAAGAGTGCAGCATTATCACTCAACACAGATGCTGGTGATGTAGATATGGGATTACTTGGAACAATTAGTATTGGTGAAACAATCTACTCATTACTTGATGCACTCATCGGTAGAATAATGATTACAAATGATATGCTCTCAATTGGATTCAAGGAAACATTACTTGGTTCAATCGTTGAAATGATTTCTTCAAGATTAACAGATGAAGAGAAGTCCAAGTTACCAACATTAAGAGTAACAAACGGAAAAGACACATCTGGTATTACATTAGACTTCAACGATGATGGACATATCGCACTCTATGCAGTTATCGGAATTGAATCTGGTATCCTCTCATACAGCAATGATTCAACATACACATCATTAAGCGATGTCAAGTATGCATTCGATGACAAGAGTGGTCAATATTATGTTGCTAAGTCTACTTCTGGATTAAATAACTATGTAATGCTTAGTGATGGCGAGTATTCACTTGTTAAGTATGTAGATAAGCTTGACAGATGGGCATTGCAATCATATGTAGCACTTACAGCAGAAGAAAAAGCAATCAGAGCAAAAGTATATGTAAAAGAAAATTCAAGTTATGTTGAAAGAGAATATAATGCAAATAACGGATTAACATATTATAAGTATGTTGGTGGAGATTATATCGAACTCAGATATGCTGACAAGTTATTACTCGAAAAGACATTATATACAAAGTCTGGAGACGTATACACAGAATACACCGGCGCAGTAGATACAAGTGCAACATATTATGTTGAAACTGGCAACTACACATATACAATGGTTCCACGTTATGTAGCAATAACAAATGCAGAAAGAGCAATTCTTGAAGCAACATTGTATACAAAGTCTGGAAATACATACACAGCTGAAACTGGTGCATTTGATCCAACAAAGACATATTACATTGACTCTGGTCTCAATAAGGTCGAATTAACTAATGAACAAAGATTAGTACTCTTGAAGGCTACATTCACAACAACAGATGGAACAACATTTGTTGAGACAGCATTTGATAAGACTGCAGCAAGCACAACATACTATTTCTTAGATAGTTATGAGATGATTAGAAAGATCGACAATCAAGGTACATACTTATATCTTGGTTACTACAATATTGAATTAAAGGCATCTAACATCTATGCAAGAATCAACAAAGACTTCAGCATTGATACAGAAATAGACAAAGATGGAATTCACTATGAAGTATATAAAGATCTCACTAAACTCTCACTCAACCTCAATATCGAATTTGATATCTCATTATTCGGTAATAGTGATCCTGGTATCACAGGAAATGATAACGTTGTAGACTTAAGTGAAATTCTTAACCTTGTTGCAAACTTAATGAGCAATGAAGATTTAGAAGAAGCATTCTCTGGTGCTGAATTATACACAAGATTCAAGGGCGATATCGGTAACGATGATGGTCCAACATATCGTTTATCATTGAATGTATTCCTTGACATTGCAAACTTCAAGAACTTACAAGCAACAATAGAACTCAGACAATACAAGAAACCATACACAGGCGAGTTCATGCCAAATCCAGTATTGTGTGTATACTTATTCAACGACAACATTTATGTTGATGCACACGGATTATTTGGTGATGCTGGATTAATCTCAATTGATAATCTCGGTCTCGCTAAACTTTTAGATACAATTGAACTTGGTGGAACAAAGCTTGGTACATATCTTGGACATGATATGTCACAATATGAAGAAGATGGTGATAGCAGTAGTGAAGCTACAACAGCTGCACACGTCATGGACAATGTAGAAGATGTATCTCCAGTATTTGGAACAGCTGCATACTTACTCATGACAACATTCCCAAGACAATTCTTCATCCAACTCAATTCTGCAGCAGTTAATGCAATCATTAACAGAATTAGAGAAGCTCAAGGTAAGGCAGATTCAGATTACTTGCCAGACATTGGTGCATTGTTAATCGCATTCGATTCAGAGAATCCTGATAAGCAACTCTATACCAATATCTATGCTAAAGTATCAGATAGCTTCTATCTCGCACTTGAAGCAAAATCAGTTACATGGAGTAGAGAGAAACAACCTTGTGAATTCAACATTAGTAAGGTCTTAACAACATCTTCCTACACAAGTTCAACAGCTATCTTCAATTCCGGAAGTGACAAGCAATACTTCAGATATGAGAAAGCATCATATATTGCATTAACAGATGCTCAAGCAGCAGAGTATAGTGCAAATGGTGGAATGGTCTATAAAGATTACACAGGTGCTGCAAATAGACCAGCATTCATAGCTGACTCAGATATCAACTTTGCAAAGGTTGGAAACAACTATGAGTATAGCAGCACAGGCAGCAAGATTTACATGACAGCTGTTAAGTACGAAAGTGCAGCAGATTACACATACTTTAGATTCCAACAAGACAATTACATTGAAATTCCAATGTATAAAGGTGATAGATATAAGCTAGATGGTTCAACATATGAACTTGATGACGCTGGTGCATACTACTATGACAAAGAAGAAGATTTATATAAGTCATTAATTGGTGGCACATATGAACAAGTTCTAGCTGGAGAAGCACATTATCAAAACAACTACACAGGAACAATCTATGAAAGCAATTTCCAAAGTGTATATGATGTTGGTAGTGGAGAGATTAAGCTCGAAACATTAAGCTTAAGTGTAACAGGTGAATTGAACCTCTCATCAGAAGGTATCGTAAAGGGACAAGCAAACTATGATAAGACATTCTCTTATTGGATAGCAGACTTCCTTGCAGAATTACTTGGTGAATCAGATCTTGCTGGTGGAATCCTTAGTGGTATTACAAGCGATAAGATTTCATTAATCTTACCACAAAAGACAATTAACGTTGTTATCAACATTATGGCAGACGTTAACATCCCAGCAATTGTCAAGTATGGTATCTCCGGTATTCTTTATAGTGATATCTATCTACAACTCATTGAAGGTGCTCCTATTAACAAGACCTTCATGGAAATATACTATCTTGGTTCTTCAAGATTAACAAAGACTGGTAATATCTATACATTATCTAAGAATGGAACAATATTCTCAGATTGTATCTACCTCAACCTTGAAGGTTTAGGATTAGGCTCTATCGCATTCCACGGCTTAACAGGAATACTTGGAGCAAAACAACCAAATTATACAAGCGCATCCACAGCAAGTGAAACAGAGGCATCTGAGGCCGTCTCAGCAGCAGCTTCAAGTTCATTATACTTAGAACTCGGTGTTGAACACGGTGGATTCTCACTCAAGCTTGAAAAGAGTGTTATCGACTTTGCATTAGGTTTATTGGATCTTGACTTAGACTTAAGCAAGATGCCATTACAATACATCGAAATGGAAAGCAGATACTCATTAGATGTTGGTGTAACAGAACTCGCTATTACAGCTGTTCTTGACTCAGTAGGAACAATGCTTGGTATCAGACTTGGCGACTTCGACTTATCATTTAGTGAGAGAAAACTTGACCTCGATGCTAAGATTGCTGCATGTCAATATGGTTCTGCTGGTATTACATATTCTAAGACAGCAGGTATTGGTGCATTGTTACAAAATGTTATCGACTCACTCAATGTTGGATTAACAATTCACATTGATAGAAAGGTTGATACAATCAACTTAACAACACTTTCATGGTTCACATGGAAAGCAAAGAGAGATAACAGATACACATCTGTAACATTGAATGGTATCAAGACAAAGAGTTCAATTGATGATGAACCAGCAACATATAAGTTGAAGTTCAGTATTAGTGCATTACATCCAGCAGCATCTGGTGATGCAATGACAGCAAACCTCTACTTCTTCAACAACGACTTAGTATTAGGTGGATTCAACTTACAAACAACAATCGCTGACCTCCTTGCAAACTTCTTAAAGAAGATTGACTTAGGTAGCGGTAAACCAATGTTCGAATTTGCTAACGTAATGGGAGCAGATGAAGCAACATATACATATCCAAATAGTTCAACAACTGACCCAGTCAAGGATACAACAGCATCAGCTAATGATAAATACAAGAATGGTAACTATAGTTATGCTGCAGACCTTGAAGGATTAATTGCTGGATTAGAAATAGACTTCTGTACTTCAAATAACTACCATCCATATTACTCTGGTATGGGAACAATTAATGGAAGTGCAGCAACAGACATGAAGTATGTATCATTACATATTGAATTCGGTAAGAAGGCATTTAACGAATTGTTAATCTTCTTATACACAACAGTACTCTCATTATTACAAGGTAAAGAGGGTGAAGAAAGCAAAGGTATTGATACAAGCTCTAACTGGAACGGAAGCGATGATGCTTACTTTGTAAACTATAGCGCATGGGGATGGACATCTGATGGAAGCAGTGGTGAAGAACAAATTGATAGCAACGTCTTAGGTACATATGGTGTATCTGGAGGACTTGCAAAGATGTTCGAACACATCGATGGCTTAACATCAACAGATGCTAAAGTAAACTTCTTACAACCAATTGTCAAGTCAATACCAATTGCACTCTTACGTACAGTTGTTTACAACCTTGCTAACGTAAGCAGTACATTGATTGCTCTTGCAGGCGCAGTTGCAGGTGGTACACTTGGTAACTTCTGTAGATTAGTTGGTGCAATCTTACCATTACCATTCGCAAGTATGAGTACAAGCGTTGCAAATCCATCTGCACATATCTATATTGATATGGATCCAGACCCATCTGCATATAACTTAAGCTCAAGTTATACAATGCATCCAGGTGTACAAGCTATTGAATTATATGTCAATGCACAAAAGGTTGTAATTGGCGATCCAAATTCAAGCTTGAATGGAACACAAATCTACACTTGGGGTGGTTATACAAGTTATAGAGCAGCAACAAGCACAGCAACTCAAACAAGATACATAATTCCAAGTTTAGGCGATGGTGTTTCTAATATGGCTAATACTCAAGAAATGTTGGTATTAAGAATAGATCCATATTCAACAGAAAGCACAAGTATTACAAGTCCATTACTTGGATTTGATGAAGCAGATAGTGCATCATTAATTGGTACTGAACCAAGTTCAATCCATATTACAGACCCAGCTAATAGAAGCGGTTATATTGTAGTTGGTAGTTCAAGCCAAGACTTCGTACTAAATGCAACAGCATTCCAAGACAACACATTGTTCCCAGCAAAGGCTAATGTAACATTCAACAATGGTGAGCCAAGCTTAGATACTGGTGCTACAGTAGTTGTTTGGGACGCAGGTGGTGTAGACTTCACACCATATGAAGGTGAAATGGGCGAGAAGTTCGCTGGTTATGTATACGGATATGCACTCAACATTTGTGTTGCAGCAATTCCTGTATATGTCACTAACGATTATGGATTCAAGTCAATTAAGGCATACAAGTATGATGGATCAACTTGGAAGACAGAAGCAATCACACGTGATATGCAAAACAATGTAGAAGACTTACCAGATATGGTTAAGATCTCATTCCAAACAGGTGGTACATATACATTCGCAACAGTAGCACAAGATATGACTGGTGCAGGCTTGAGCGCAAGATATGATACTGAAAACGATGGAAAGACACATGTAACAGGTGTTGCATATAAGAGTCGTGTAAAATTAGATGATAACGGAAACGTAATTCTTACAACTGGATTAAGCACAAATACAACAACATCTACATGGTATTATCAACATCTCGATGATGAAAATAAGTTGTATTACACAAAGGGTTCATTAACATCAGCAACCAAGTACTATCCAGAAGATATTACAGATCCATTATATGCAGTATTTGATTCTACAAAGAACACTGCATTCAACAAGTTGAAGAATAGCAGAAATTATCCAGCAGGAACCATTTCATGGAACTATGGAAATTATAGCTATGACTTCAGCAATGCAAACGTAAAAGTTGGATTCTCATATTCATGGGGCTTCACATCACAATCTCAAACAATAACCATCCCAATGGTTAACTACAAGATTAATGATACAGGTGTTACAAAGTATTCAACCACAACAGCTGGTGACACATATGTAAAGACATTTGCTAACTTCAACTCATTAACATTAGCATCTGTAATTCCAGATTCTAATAACAATGGAAGAGTAGATAAGAATGAATTCATTAGTTACATTAAGTCATTCAAGTATGTAAGTGGTAAGTACGCAAGCAACAAGTCATTCTCCGGATTATCCGTTGAATGGGATACATCATTGCTCGAAGATGCAATTGATAAACTTGTTGATGACAACAATACACCATCCAATACAAGTGATGACAAGATTAAGTTCTATGAAGGACTTAGAGTAACAATTCCAATGTATATTGGTGGTAAAGAATTCAAACTCAATCAATTAAAGACAGCAACAGGCAGTGATTATGGATTCACTGGCAACGCAGATAAAGATACAGTATGTAAGTATCCATATGCACAAGCAGGATATGTATCACAAGTTGTCTATGTAGATATAGTTGTATCTTCAAGCAAGGTGGCATCTGTTTCTTCAGAATTCACATTCAACCCATATAGCTCCGATGATATGGATGCAACAGCCGGACAAGAAGTTCTTGGCAACATCGATAGAGAAACATCATTCGGTGACCAAGTAATGGTTGTAATGGAAGGTTCAAAGAAAGCAACAGCTATTTCTTATGCAAGTGGTACAGCAAGACTTGAAGGTCCATATTATGTAAGAAGAGGCATTGCAACATTGAGTGTAACAGATAGCGATATGATCGTTCCTGGACAACTTGATACACCTACAATGGCAGAATATATCGCAAGATATGTAAGCTATGAGGGACTTGAATCCAATGATTACAATGTATATGTCAAGTTAACAATTGGAAACAGCAGTACCGGTGGAGATCAAGTTTTCTTCAAGCAAGTAACATTTGCTAAGTTAACACCAACTGTTGTAACAAGAGAAGTATCAGATACATTCAACCCATACTGGTATAAGGGTAAGGATGCAAATGATGTACCATACAATACATTGAACGTATCATTCAAGGAAATCGCTGGAACTATTACAATGACTCCAGACTGGACACAAGTCAAGTACTATTCAGATGCTGGACGTACAAAGGAAATCACAGGCATTTCTAAGGGCGGTATCATTTATGCTACAGTTCCTGCAGAAGTTGTAGTTGGAACAGGTAATGATGCTAAACATCTTGGACGTAAGTATACAAAGGATGAAGATGGCAATGTAGTATACGTTCCACAAACAATCGTTGTAAAACTTAAAGTTGCAACAAAGAACGTAAAAGCTATTACATTCTATAAAGATGATATTTATGGAGCAAATCTTGAGTCCGCTGCAAGTGGCACATGGAATCAAATTGTAAATGTAGACAGTTATACTTCTAAAGCATATGCTCCACAAGCAGTAATAGGTGAGGATGGAACAGTATATAGTATTGATACATATATTTACTCAACACATCCAGAATATTACTTCCGTGCACCAGATCAAACAGCAGAAGATTACAAGACAATACTTGAGAATTCATGGAGCTGTATCAGAGGTATCTCAGGATTCACTGGAGCAACATATAGAAAGACAGTCCTCAAGAATTGCACAGTAGTATGTGTAGAAGAATACAATGGCAACAAGTCATTAGCGATCATAAGTGGATGGGATTACACAAGTTATCTCAACAATGCAAATGAAGATAGCATTAGATGTAACATCTCCTTCACAATTGGAAATCAAACATTCAACACAACAATTATTACTCCATCTTATGAAGTAAATAATGTTGAATTGTTAAATGAAGATGGTTCACACTTCGATAGATTTGTTCCACAAGATGATGACTCATTAGTATACAATGCATGTACAGTATGGGCAATCCCATCCAAGGTAAGAGCAACTGTAGGTGGAAACTATGAGTTCGCAGATGTATCTAATAAGACTACAGAACAAATTCTTGCAGATTATCTCCCATATCTCTCAACAGCAGATCAAATCAAGTATTTGAGATCACTCAACGGCTTGTATGTTGATTATGAGACATGGGCAAGAAGAGTATATTACAAAGTAAGCTCTGCATACTATGTAACATATGACAAATATCTTGAAGTAAAAGGCAACATTGCAATTGATGATGCTAATAAGTTCAAGAAGGGAACAAGAGTAGATGCAACAGAAGAAGATGTTGGCGTAAAGACAATCTACATTCTCGAAAACTCACATTATGTACCATTAAATATTGCTGATATAGATGAAGCAAAGACATATGTAAATGATCATGCTGGCTCAGTATTCGTATTCGATGCAGGTGATACATACTACAATATCGTAGAAGAGAATACAGATGGATTATACATCAGAGTTGCTGTTGCAAATGGATATGTAGAATTTGATGATTATTGCGAATTCGAAGATATCGATATGGCAACATACACTGGTTCTAACGTCTATGTATATGTAAATGGTTCTTATACAGAAACATCAACAAGTGTATTTGTAAAGAAATATGCTTATGAGCCAATTGATGATGTCAAGGTAAGAATTTTCGGTGTAAACGGACAAATCGGTGATGGTGTACTCCCAACTCGTGCAGATTTCTTCACAGATGCAGATGGCGAGACCAAGTACATCTTAATGTATGTTGATGTATACGCTGAGGCAAAACTTATTACACAAACAAAGAGATATAAAGTAATCTTTGAACATCTTGATGATAAGGTTATTAAGATTGAATTTAACTATGATGAAAATTCAACAGATGATGATATTGCAACTGAATATGGCGTAGCAGACTTCGGTGCAATGCCAACAAAGGCAAGAGTAACAATCGACCATCAAGATATGATTAAAGAAAGAACTGTAACATGGACATTGTTCGATACATATACAGCTGAAGAATTAGCAAATAGAGTAGTTGTAAGAGAAGGTATCTTAGGTACTGGATTACCATTTGCTGATGATGCTAAGTTGTATATTGGTGGTGTAGAAGCAGATCCTTCAACATATGAGATCCAAGGAACTGAAATCTTATTCAGAACAACTATTATCCCAGCAGATAAGGTTGAGCTTGTAAGTGGTGACATCACAACAACATGGAACGATGTAGACAACAAGTCATTCACATTGAAGGCAGCAAACTTCGTAAACGGATTACCAACAACTGCTAAGTACTACACAACAATTAATGGAGTACAAACAACTAAGGATGTTCCAATTGAATGGTTGAATGTTGTCGACCTCAAGCCAGTTACATACACAGTAAGTGGATTCGCAAATAGAATCGTATACGCAAAGGCAGTTTGTGATCATATTTCAATCCTCAACATTGTTGATTTAACAATTGAACCAATCAGTGTAGTAGGTGTTGAAAGCATAATGAACGAGATCAAGTTTGTATATGACCCATACGGAATCATTACAAATAGTGACCTTGATGCAGCAGAAGAAAAGGTATTATTCAATGATGGAGACACAGTTGGTGTACAAATCAAGTACAACAATGGTGAAGAAGACGTAACACAAACAGTTAACGTTGTAATCAACATCTTAGATGATACATTATTGAAGGCTTCTCGTGACGCAAGCAAGTGCAAGAGCGTATTTGGTAAGACAATCGAATTGCCAATCAGATACAACTTCGCAGATGGTACAAAGGTTGATTCTACAATCTCTGTATACATTGAAGATAGAACAATTAAGAGAGTTGAAAATGCTTCACAACGTTCAATGGTTGTTGATCCATACTACTATAAGTCATTCGGTACACTATTTGATGACCAAGGCAATATAGTTGATGGTGGATACGGATATCCAGAGAAAGTAAGCATGACAATGAAGAACAGACTCGCAGATGGAAATGATGCATTAGTACATTATGTAACATTACCAAGTGACACAATTATTGCAGACGCACTCAAGAAGGGCGGATATATCAATTCTTCATATCAACTCTTAGTTGGATACAAAGTATCTGATGAAGTATACGCATATCAATACATTACAATGCCAATCTCCGTAGTTAACCGTACAATCGCAAGTGAATTCTTTGTAATGCCAAGTGATTACACATTAATTAAGGTAACAGAGTCTTCATCCAAGCTCACATTGACTTATGAAGATTATGCAACAGGCAACTTAATGAGATTCGTATACTCAAAGGGAACCAACAAGCCAGAGACAATCTACTTCGATAATGCATTCGACTTCGATTTAGATTTAATCCCAGATCAAATGAACATTTCATTCTCCAATGGTGAAGGTAGAAACTACTACATTAGAAAGACCACAAACGGTGATATCGCTTCAGCAACGGATGCAAAGAAAGTTCAAAGAGCTGATTTGACAATCGAAATCTTAAACAAGAATCCAGCAGAAGCAGATGATGCTATCGTAATTGACTCATACAAGATTGAAGTAATACGTAGTGCTAATACAGTAACTAAGTATAATTCAAATATCGTATTCAATGACGACTTCTCATATGTTTACGAGTTTGATCCATATGTAACTGAATATGCAGACACAGTCTACAACACAGAGCATTACAACTCACATGGATACAAGAACTTCGCTGAGACTGGAACATACTGGGTAGATGGACAATATATCTCCGCAGCGACATACAATGATAAGTATGCAAATGTAAGAGCTATCACAACACCAATCACAAGCATGGCACAATACAATGCTTGGGTATCAGGTGGAAAGGTTGCAGAAGGTGATTATGTATACAAGGTATTAACATACAATAATGGTGATACTATTTACTACAGATACAATAGTGATACAAAGAATTACTATATTGCACCTCAAGCAGATGATGCATACGTATTCATGTACACAACACAAACAACTGTAAACCTCGAATGGAATACAAAGGATGTTAAGTATACATATGAAGGTGGAGTCCATAATGCTCAAGTAACAATTATTGGACAAAATGGAGTATCTAAAGAAACAATGACAGCACCACTCTCATTCATTGATAGAACAATCAATAATGATACAGACAATAAGGGTGGAATTAAAGTTGGAAGTTCATATGTAACAGAATTAACATTCGATCCATGGACATTAAGTGATGGCAAGTATGCTGATTATCTCAATGCAAGAAACGATGATTACTTTGCAGGTATTCGTTACTATCTCGATGAAGATGGACAATATGCAAAGGCAACATTGTACTATGATAATGTAAGAGATAAGTACTACAAGGTAAACGGCAATGCTTATGCTGAGACAACAGAAAAGACTGGTGCAATTAACATTGCAGATGCTAAGTATAAGTTCGTAAACTATGTAGTTGGATACAACCAAGACCACACAACAGTAACTGAAGAAAGATATGTTGAAATGACAGACTACGAAATCTATGGTACATATAAGTACTTACCAAATAGTGGTAAAGTATATCTCAATAACGAAGTAATGGATTATACAAAGATTGCTTGGAATACATTGAGTGTAACAATAGATTACGCTGGTGGTGTATATAAAGCATATGTATATGTAAACGGATTTGGTGAATACAACTTCGGTGGAAATAAAGTTGGAACACAACGTTCTATAATTACAATCAATGTAAAGAATAGAACAGCAACAGCTCTTGTAGCAGCCGATCAAGCAGCAATCATTGCTATTGCACCAAGCTTCTTGAAGAGAGGAACAACAGCAGGATCAAGCATCACATCCATTAACCCATATGATTATATTGCTCCAGATATGCCAACAACATTAACAGTTACAACAGCTGAAGGAACACAAAAGTTCTATTCATCTGATGATACTAACTACGAAGCAAATAAGAACTATAGCTTAGTATGGAGTTACTCTAAGTTCAGACCAAGTTATATGGGCGGTGTAGTATACATCAATGCATTATTAACTGGTCCAGATGGAAGCACACAAATCTTCAGATTGCCATTCGCAGTAGAGAAGATGCAAGCAACAAATGTAACAAGTGTATACACAGGTTCACCAAGAACAACTGGCAATTATCCATACACAAGTGATGTTAATGCATCAGGTGTTGCATCTACAACATACACAATTGATCCATATGCACCACTTTCACAATCATTGCCACAGAACTACAAAGTAACATTTGCTAAGTCTAAGATTAGTAGCATTACAATTGGTGATGATGGTTATCCAACAAATGATTATGGTTACACATCCGATGGAACAACATCAATTACATTCGGTTATGCTAAAGTAAGTATGCCAGCAACATTTGCATTAACATTGAATACATCAACTGGTGCAATCTCTGATGGATTAAGTAGTGCAGCTGAAAGAGTAGCAACAATCTACCTTGGTTCACAAGAACGTATTACAGTTAACTTCACAACAACTACAACCAAGGTAACAAATCAAAATACTGCTACAACAACAACTGGAAGTGGAAAACTTGCAACATATAGATTGCCATACAAGCAAACAAGTGGAACAGTAATGGGAACAATCGTATGGATTGGTACAGCAACACCAAAAGATGCAAGCGGCAATAATAAGTTGTCCACAGCACAAATTGTTACATTCTCTGCTGGTACAGGTGGTATTGCACTTCCAGATAAAGGCAGAAAGGTAGTATACAAGTTGGTTGGTGTAGTTGGTGCATTAGTAGATAAGAACGGTACACTCTTAGATACTGAAACATTAACAACATCTAAATCAATTGGTGGTATTACATTCCCAGCTGGAACAATACTCCCAAGATACTATGGTGTTGGAACAACTTACACAATTACTGTAAACCTTGATGGTTCTTTAACAGTAGCATAAGTGAATAAACACTTATAAAACAAACAATCCTCCCCGTGTAAAAGCGGGGAGGTTAACATTAAAAGATGGATATAGGATTTTCAACAACTGCAATTAGTGTATTATTATTGGTAGCAATGGCTATCCCTGGCTTTATTGTTGTTAAAGTCAAGATTATTAAACCAGCTGCTATTTCAGCATTTGCTGCAGTATTGCTTTATATATCCCAACCATTTTTATCTTTTAGATCTTTTTTACAAGTAGAGTATTCAAATCAATTAGCTTTAAACTTACTTATTGTATTTGCAGCATCTTTAGTTTTCCAAGGAGTTGTATTCTTAATTCTTTGGTTAATATTTAGAACTAAATTTGATGATGTAATAGAGACTGAAAAGTTTAAGGCAGATGGTTATTTTAATGGTGCGTCTGAAACCTTTATTAATTATAAAGATATGCCAGATGATGTTAAGAAGAGTGCTAGGGGAAGAGCATATCGTGTAATGGTTTTGACGAGCACTTTTGGCAACGTTGGATTCTTCGGCGTACCTATTCTTCAAGTCATCTTCTCGGACTCTACAATCGCTGCTACGGCCATTGCGTACTCCGCGGTATATATTGTCTCGATGAACTTAATGTTCTGGACAGTAGGAGCATATACGCTCACAGGGGATAAAAAATATATTTCTATAAAAAAGGCTATTCTAAACCCACAAATGATAACAGTAATCATAGCGTTGCCATTCTTTTTTAGTGGGGTCACTATGGGAGATATCACATCATGTCCTGTACCACAAATTGCAACAGTTATTAATTACCTGGCAGATATGACAGCACCTCTTTGTATGATTATTTTGGGTATGAGATTTGCCTTGGCTCCAATTAAGGATTTGTTCACAGATTGGAGAACGTATGTATCTACAGTTATTAAGCTAATTATATTCCCAATAGCTGTATGGGCAATCCTGCTTCCAATACCAATTAACCACTTAATGAAAGTAGTTTTAATTATTCTTTCTGGCATGCCATCTGCATCATTTAATTTAAATCTTGCAGAGATATTTAATGCAGACCAAAAAAGCGCTGCCAACGCTATTTTATTATCTACAATTTTCAGTATTTTAACCATTCCTGCAATAGTTGCTTTAACAAATGTAACCCTATAATAAATAAACAATTGTGAAATTGTTTAGCAAGTGCTATAATATATCCTGATAAATCATAAACAAGGAGAATATTATAATGGGTTTATTTTCAGGACTTAAGAAGCAATTGTTAAAGGTTATTGAATGGGAAGACCAAACACATAATACTTTAGTTTACAAATTCCAATGTGATGATCGTTATGCAATAATGAAAGGTTCACAGCTTATTGTTAGACCATCTCAAGCAGCTATTTTCGTTTATCAAGGCAGCATCTGTGACGTATTTACAGAAGGCAACTACAAATTAGAAGAAGGATCAACTCCTATTCTTACAAAGATTGCGAACTGGAAATATGCATTTGAAAATCCAAAGCTTACAGATGTTTATTTTGTAAACCTCAGAAGATACACACAAATGAAGTGGGGAACACCAAATCCTATCATGATGAGAGATAAGGACTTTGGAGTTATTCGTGTAAGTGGACATGGTGAATATTCATTCCACGTTTCAAATCCAGCTTTATTTATGAGAGAATGTTTTGGAACAATTAAGTCATTCAAGACAGAAGACATTCAAGAACACTTAAAGAGCATAGTTCTTGCTGAATTAACAGACCTCATGGGCGAATGTCAAATCCCAGCATTAGACTTAGCTGCAAACTATACAGAACTCGGAGATACAGCAAAAGGTAATTGTTCACACAGATTTATGGAATTAGGTTTAGATATCGATTCTATCTTAATTCGTAACCTCAAATTACCACAATCCGTTGAAGAAGCAATGGATAAGAGATCATCTCTTGGTGTTATGACTCCAGTTGTAGACACATATGCAAAGATGGAAGCAGTTGCAGCAATGAGAGATGCAGCAAAGAATCCAGGATTCAGTGGTGGAATGGCAAATATGGGAATTGGTCTCGGAGTAGGACAAGTTGTTGGACAAACATACAAAGAAGCAATGGCTCCAACACCAGCAAAGGTTAAATGTCCAAAGTGTGGTGCAGAGATGAGCGATACAGCTAAGTTCTGCCCAGAATGTGGTGAACCAGCACCAGCACCAGGTGGAGTAGCACAAGAGAAATGTCCACAATGTGGTCAACCAGTAAATGCAGGATCAAAATTCTGTCCTAACTGTGGACAAGCAATGCAAGTCACATGTCCAAAATGTGGAAAGACATTAAAAGCAGGAGCAAAATTCTGCCCAGAATGCGGAGCAAAGATTAAATAATTATGGAAGATTTTGTAGCAGAACAAGGTAAAACTTCGATAAGTAAGTGTGTCAATTGTGGCGCAGATATGGTATTTTCTCCTAGCAAAGGGAAATTAGTATGCCCATTCTGTGATTCTGAATCAGATATTCATGTAGGCAAGCCAAGTTTTAAGAGTTACTTTGCAGATGTATCTACTGGCTATGTCGGTGGAGGAAAAGCAGGGTATCGTTGTCCAAACTGTGATGGACTTGTTAAAGTTGAAGGTTTTTCAACATCTATGACATGTCCATACTGTGGTGCAACAAACGTCATAAATTTAAGTGAATTATCTGGTTTAAAGCCAGATGGTGTTCTTCCTTTCAAGGTAACACAAGAAGAAGCAATCGAATGTGGAAGAAAATGGATTAAGAAAAAGGTATTTGCTCCAAGAAAAGCAAAGCAAATGTTTTCTCCAAAGGAAATGAACGGATTATATGTTCCATCATTTATCTTTAATGCAGATACCACATCCAAATACGAAGGACGTTTCGGAGAAGAATATCAAGTCCAGGTTAAGAAGGGAGATCAAATTGTTACAGAAACTAGAGTTCGTTGGTATAACGTATCTGGCACATGGAATAGAGGATTCCAAGATATAACAATTGAGGCATGTTCCAAGACAACACAAAATCAAATGAATGGTGTTCTTCCTTTTGACCTAGAAAATTCTGTAAGTTATGACAAGGCATTCTTAGCAGGTTTTAGTGCAGAAAGATATGACACATCCTTAAAGGATTCTTGTGATGTTGCAAAAGACAAAATGCAAAAAACAATTAGAAACGAAATTATAAGAAAATATAACCCAGATAGAGTAGACTATCTTAATGTTACAACCACATATAACAATATTGAGTACGAGTATATTCTTTTGCCAGTTTGGCAATCCGAATATTCATACAAGAAAAAGATTTATGACTTTATTGTTAATGGGAGAACAGGTAAGTCTACAGGAAAAGCTCCAGTATCTGCATTAAGAATTTTATTCTTAGTACTTGGTATTGTGGCAGTTGTAGCTGCTATAATCGCAGTTATAGCATATTATCAATTTAATGTTTAAAATGGAGGACATATATGATTACTAAAGATACATTAATTAGCGATGCATTACAGATGGGCGACACACAAAAGCTCGCAGGAATTCTAATGGAAAGTGGTATGGGATGCTTACATTGTGCTTTAGCACATGGCGAGACAATCGAAGAAGCATGCAAAGTACACGGAATCGATGTAGACGAATTACTCAAGAAAATGAACGCGGTATTATAAAAATGAAAGAAAACGACACATCAATAAAAGCAATATCTGAAAGACTAGTAGAACTTAGAACTTTTTCAGATTATTCAACCAAAGAAATGGCAGACTTGCTCAAGATTGAGGAGTCTGTTTATGTTAGATATGAAGAGGGAACAGATGAAGTCCCAATTAATATCATTTACAAAATTGCATCCCTTTTAGAGACAGAACCAAGTTACATTCTTAATGGACTCATGCCTGACAATGACGAAGCAGTACAAGTTTATGATGGAAAAGGATTATCCATAAAGAGATATGAAGGATATGCATTCTCATCTTTAGCTGCAAACTTTAAGAACAAGGCAATGAATCCAATGCTTGTTACTATGTCTCCAACAGATTCTCCAGAACTTGTTGTTCATGGCGGACAGGAATTCAATTATGTACTAGAAGGCGAATTAAGAATTATAGTTGGTGGAAAGGACTATTATTTAAGAGCAGGAGATAGCTTATATTTCAATCCTGCACTTCCACATGCCCAACTTCCAATGAATAACAAGCCTGCAAAATTTTTAACAGTAATTACAGAGTTATAAGAGGATAACTAACAATATGGCAAAGAAAACATATTACATTACAACACCAATTTATTATGCAAGTGGTGATTTACATATAGGACACTGTTATACAACAGTTATTTGTGATGCAATATCTCGTTTCAAGAGAATGAACGGATATGATGTGTTCTATTTAACTGGAACTGATGAACATGGCCAAAAGGTAGAGCAAAAAGCAATTAAAGCAGGGAAGACACCAAAGCAATACGTAGACGATGTTGTTGATAAGATTAAAGATCTTTGGAAACTTTTAGATATAAAGTATGACAAGTTCATTAGAACAACAGACGATTATCATGAAAAGACAGTTCAAAAGATCATGGAAAAACTCCTTGCAAACGGAGACCTTTATAAGGATGCTTATGAAGGATGGTATTGCACTCCATGTGAAAGTTTTTGGACAGAATCTCAATTAAAAGATGGAAAATGCCCAGACTGTGGAAGAGAAGTTAAGTTAATGAAAGAGGAGAGTTATTTCTTCCGTCTTTCTAAATATCAAGACAGACTTGTTAAATATTATGAAGAAAATCCAGAATTCATCTCTCCAAAGAGCAGAATGAATGAAATGATTAACAACTTCATTAAACCGGGCCTTAAGGATTTATGTGTATCTCGTACATCATTTAAGTGGGGTATCCCATTAACATTTGATACCAACCATGTAGTATATGTTTGGGTAGATGCACTTTCTAACTATATAACTGCACTAGGATACTTACAAGAAAACGATGAAAACTTCAAGAAGTTCTGGCCAGCAGATTTACATATGGTTGGAAAAGAAATCGTAAGATTCCATACAATTATATGGCCAGCAATCTTAATGGCATTAGACTTACCACTTCCAAAGCAAGTTTATGGACATGGCTGGTTATTGCTTGGTGGAGACAAGATGTCTAAGTCCAAAGCAAACGTTGTAGATCCACACTTCTTAGTTGAAAGATATGGAATAGATGCAATGAGATATTATCTACTTAGAGAAATCCCATTTGGTAGTGATGGTACATATACAAACGAGATGCTTATTAAGAGAATCAATACGGATCTTGCAAACATCTATGGAAATTTAGTACATCGTACACTTGCAATGTTAGAAAAATACTATGGTGGAGTTATTCCAGCACCTGGTCCAATGACAGAACTAGACGAGGAATGCAAAGCAATGTGCGAAAAGCTCCTTGAAAAGTGTATCGAAGATATAGACAAATTAGATGCACCAAGAGCATTAAGCAATATTATGGATGTTTTAGCTAGAGCTAATAAGTATATCGAGGAAACATCTCCTTGGACATTGGACAAGAATGGAGACAGAGAAAGACTTGGAACAGTAATGTACAATCTTTGTGAAATGATAAGAGTTGCAAACGTAATGTTACAACCATTCATTACAGAGTCTCCAAAGAAGGTATTTGAGGCATTTGGAACACCAGCAGATAAACAAACATTTGAATCTGTAGAAAAGTTTGGTGGTACTATTCCAAATACACAAACATCTAAGATGGTTCCATTGTTTGGAAGAATAGATGAAGCAAAAGAAATAGAATATCTCAACAAGTATGCAGAAGATCTTGCTAAGAAGGCAGAGAAGGAGAGCAAAGTGGCAGAACAAAAGAAAGAGACACCAGAAAATGTTGTAGACATCAATGAAATAACAATAGACCAATTCATGACAGTTAAACTAAAAGTTGGTGAAATCTTAACAGCTGAAAAAGTTGAAAATGCAGACAAACTCTTAAAGTTCTCTGTAAAAGTTGGAGAAGAAACCAGAACAATAGTTAGTGGTATTGCAAAGTATTACACACCAGAGGAATTAATTGGACAACAAGTTGTAGTAGTTGCAAATCTTAAGCCAGCAAAATTAAGAGGTATTGAGAGTCAAGGAATGTTGCTCTGCGCATGCAACGATCAAGATGTAGTTCTCGTTGCACCTATTAAGAGAGTAGCGGATGGCTCTGAGGTTAGATAATGATAATAGACACACACTGTCATCTTAATGATGAAACGCTTATTCCAGAAGCGGAAAGAATAGTTTCTGAAATGAGAGAAAACGGAATCGAGGCCCTAATTAATGTGGCCTTTGATTTTGCTTCTTCAGTTAAATCATTAGAGTTTGCAAAAGCACACGAAGGAGTATATGCAACGGTTGGAATTCATCCAGATTCATCCTTTACAGACTGTGTTATGGAAAACTATGAAAAGATGGCAGAGATGGCCACAAACGAAAAGGTTGTTGCATGGGGCGAAATAGGATTGGATTATTTTAGATTAGATGATCCTAAAACCCCTGTAAAAGCTATACAAAAAGGTGCCTTTATAGAACAAATAGAACTTGCATCGATGTGCGGATTACCAATATCCATTCATATGAGAGATTCTATAGAGGATACAATGACTATCCTAAAAGAAAATTCTATGATGCTTAATAATGGTTTTGTTCTTCATTGTTATTCTGGGCCAAAGGAACTTGTAAAAGAGTTTGCAGACATGGGAGCGTATTTCTCATTCGGTGGTGCAATAACATTTAAAAATGCAAGAAGAAATATAGAATCATTATCAGAAGTTCCAATGGATAGACTTTTATTAGAAACAGATTGTCCATATATGGCACCTGTCCCACATAGGGGAGAGACAAACGAACCAAAGTATATTTCTTTGGTAGCAGAAAAAGCAGCAGAAATAAAAGGAATACCTGTACAAGAAATAATAGATGCTACAACTAGAAATGCAAGGGCTTTATTTACGAGGATAAAATAGTATGAAAAATTTTGTATATGAATTTGAAGGAAGCTTATATATCAATTTGACAAACAGATGCTCAAACAACTGTGAGTTCTGTATTAGAAACTTTATGGATGGAGTTGGAGAGGATAACCTTTGGTTAGATTTAGAACCAACATATGAACAAGTAATAGATGATTTATCTCTATTCCCATTAAAGAAATATAAAGAAATAGTTTTCTGTGGTTTTGGTGAACCAACATTTAGATTGTCTATATTAGTTCAAGTTGCAAACTATTTAAAGAGAAAAGGATTCAAGACAAGACTCAATACAAATGGGCAATGTGATTTAATTAACAAGAGAAATGATTCTGCAAAGATACTTGCAAAGTGTATAGATCATATTTCAATTTCCTTAAATGCATCTAACAAAGAATTCTATGATGAAATTTGCAGACCACTTCCACAATACAAAGATGGTGCATATGCAGCAGTTGTACAGTTCATTAAAGACTGTGTAGCCGAAGGAATGTATGTTACTTGTTCTGTTGTAGACTTTATTGGTGAAGAGGAAGTAGAAGCTTGTAGACAACTTACAGAAAGCCTAGGCGCTCATTTTAGAGCAAGAGAGACTATAAACGCAGACTAATATGGATAAATTCAATCTCAGTGATGTATTACATCAAACATCTTTCTACACAAATAAAGCTTTGGGACAAAACTTTATTAGTGATACCAATTTGCTAAATGCAATAGTATCAGATGCTGGTATAGAAAAAGAAGATACAGTTGTTGAGATTGGAACAGGTGCAGGAACATTAACAAGAATAATTGCAGATAATGCAAAGAAAGTTTATTCATTTGAAGTAGATAGGAACCTCGAGAAAGTATTAAATATTACTTTAAGTGGATATGAAAATATTGAAGTCATATTCAAGGATGTTCTAAGAATGAAAGATGATGCTCTCCTAGAGATTATAGGGGATAGCAATTTTAAGATGCTTGGCAATTTGCCATATTATATTACAACACCATTATTACTAAGATTTATAGAATCAGATTTTAAAGTAGATTCAATAACAATCATGGTTCAGGAAGAAGTTGCAAGAAGACTAATAGCAAAAGAGGGGACAGAGGATTATTCATCCATCACTCTCGCAGTTGCTATGTGGGGAGATGCAACCATAACAAGAAAGGTGTCTAGGAATATGTTCTTCCCAGCACCAAATGTAGATAGTGCAGTTGTAACAATTAAGAGAAATGATTCCAAGATAGAAGGGTATGACAGAAAAAAGATTAATAAGCTAGTAAGATCTGCTTTTGCAATGAGAAGAAAGACTCTTGCAAACAATCTTCAATCTGGATATCAAATCACAAAAGAAGAAGCAATTGCTAGAATTGAAAGAGCAGGTTTTGATAAAAACATTCGTGGAGAGAAATTATCTCTAAAAGATTTCCTTATGCTTAGCGAAGAATTTTGATCCTATTCCTTAATATAATATACGTGCGATATGCGTATGACACACGCGAGTACGTGTGCACTATATATTGTGTTTTTCTAATTACTAATAACTATTAATAAAATTATTTATTTTTATATATAAATTCGTTTGACTTTAATTATATTAAACAGTAGAATTGAGCCACTGTGCTGTAAAAAGGCACAATTTCCGCTGCTTTGACAGCGGGAAAAAAATAGAAAGACACACACGGATAAGTGTTAAAACATAGGAGGCTATATATGGCTGGACAAAAAATCAGAATCAAGCTCAAAGCATATGATCACGATCTCATCGATTCTTCTGCAGAGAAGATAGTTGAAACTGTAAAAGCAACAGGTACAAGAGTATCTGGACCTATCCCTCTTCCAACAGAGAAAGAGATTATTACCATATTGAGAGCAACACACAAGTACAAAGATTCTCGTGAGCAATTTGAATTAAGAACTCACAAGCGTCTTATTGACATCTTTAATCCTTCACAAAAGACAATTGAAGCATTAACAAAGCTCGATTTGCCAGCAGGTGTAGATGTCTCTATCAAATTTTAATTAGCAAATATTATTTAGTAGGAGGGTGAACTTTACATGGATAAAGCAATCATCGGAAAGAAACTCGGAATGAGTCAAATCTTTGGAGATAACGGTATCGTAATACCTGTAACAGTTATTGAAGCAGGTCCATGCGTTGTTACACAAGTTAAAACCAAAGAAAATGATGGATACGAAGCAATCCAAGTTGGATTTGAAACCATCAAAGAATCAAAGATCAACAAACCTCAAGCCGGTATATTCAAGAAAGCTGGTGTTGAGCCAAAGAAGTATCTTCGTGAATTTAGATTCGCTAACTGTGCTGACTATAAGCCAGGACAGGAACTAACCTGCGACATTTTTGCAGAAGGTAACAAAGTCGATGTAGTTGGAACAGCAAAAGGACATGGATTCAGCGGAACAATACAAAGATGGAATATGCATCGTGGACCAATGGCACACGGTTCAGGTTACCATCGTGGTGTAGGTTCTATGGGTTCTATCTCAGATCCTAGCAGAGTTTTCAAACTTAAACGTATGCCAGGACAATGGGGTGGCGAAAGAGTTACAATCCAAAACCTCACAGTTGTTCGCGTAGACAAAGCTCGTAATCTTCTTTTGATTAAAGGTGCAGTACCTGGAAAGGCAGGCAGCCTTGTTACAATCAAAGAATCGGTTAAAGGTTAATCCGGAGGTTAGATATGGAACTTAAAGTTGTTAATATGGCCGGAAAGCAAACCGGAACAATCAAAGTAAGTGACGAGTTATTCAACCGTGAATATAATGATTCACTTATACACCAAGTTGTTGTTTCTCAATTAGGAAACAAACGTCAAGGCACTTTCTCAGCAAAGACAAGAGCTGAAGTTAGTGGTGGTGGTATCAAACCTTTCCGTCAAAAGGGAACAGGTCATGCTCGTCAAGGATCAACAAGATCACCAAACCATGTACATGGTGGTATAGTCTTCGCAAAGAAGCCACGTAGCTTTACAACAAAGATTAATAAGGCAATGAAGGATCAAGCATTCCTTTCAGCATTATCACAAAAGATTCGTCAAAACGAAGTAGTTGTATTAGACAAGTTTGAACTTGCAGAAGCAAAGACAAAGTTAGTAGCAAATTGTGTAGATGCATTAAAGTTAGAAGGAACAGCAAGATTCGTATTAGCAGGATATGATGCAGCAGCAGTTCTTGCTACAAGAAATATGCCAGAAGTTGCAGTTACAGAAATGCGCACATTAAGCGTTTACGAAGTGGTTTCTACAAAAACACTTGTTATTGAACAAGACGCTCTTAAGCAAATAGAGGAGGGTTCAAATGACTAATTATGATATTATTTTAGCACCTGTACTTTCCGAAAAGAGCTATGACGGAATTCCAACCAAGAAATATACTTTCAAGGTAGCCGTCAATGCAACAAAAGGACAGATCAAAGACGCAGTTGAGAAAATCTTCGGTGTCAAGGTTGCAAAAGTCAATACACTTCGTTATGACGGCAAAAAGAAGAGAATGGGCCGTTACGAAGGTAAGACAGCACAATTTAAGAAAGCAGTAGTTACACTTACAGAAAATTCAAAAGCAATTGAATTCTTTGAAAGTTTAGCATAATAGGAGGACATAGAAATGGCAGTTAAGAAATATAAACCAACATCTCCAGCACGCCGTTTTATGAGTGTGTCTGACTATGCAGAGATCACAGGTGACGTACGTGAACGTTCCTTAATAGTTTCAATGCCACATTCAGGTGGAAGAAACGCACAAGGTAAGATTACAGTTCGTCATATCGGTGGTGGAAACAAGACAAAGTATCGTGTAATCGACTTCAAACGTGATAAAGATGGTATTCCTGCAAAAGTTGCAGCTATCGAATACGATCCAAACCGTTCAGCAAACATCGCATTATTATATTATGCAGATGGTGAAAAGAGATACATTATTGCACCTCTTGGATTAACAGCAGGCGATACAGTTGTTAGCGGTGAAGATGCAGATATCAAGATTGGTAATGCACTTCCATTAAGCAAAATACCAGATGGAACAATTATTCATAACATCGAGTTCGAACCAGGACGTGGTGGAAAGATTGCTCGTACAGCAGGTGGTTATGCACAATTGATGGCAAAAGAAGGCAAATATGCAACACTTCGTATGCCAAGTGGAGAAATGAGATACGTTCTTCTCACATGTAGAGCAACAATCGGTCAAGTAGGTAACTTAGACCACGAAATCATCAGCCTTGGTAAAGCTGGAAAGACAAGACACTTAGGTGTTCGTCCAACAGTTAGAGGTGTTGTAATGAACCCATGCGATCACCCACACGGTGGTGGTGAAGGTAAGTCTCCTATCGGACATGCATCTCCACTTACTCCTTGGGGCAAACCAGCACTTGGATATAAGACTCGTAAACAAAAGAAGAATTCTTCCAAGTTAATAATTAAGCGTGTAAACTGAGGTGAATTATGAGTAGAAGTATTAAGAAAGGCCCATATGTAGAAGAGAGGCTATTAAAGAGAATCGAAGAAATGAATGAAACAGGCAAGAAAGTCGCAGTTAAGACATGGTCCCGTTCATCAACAATCTTCCCACAAATGGTTGGACATACAATCGCAGTCCACAACGGAAAGAGATTCATTTCTGTTTATGTCACCGAAGATATGGTTGGATGTAAACTCGGAGAATTTGCTCCAACACGTACATTCACAGGACACAGTGGCGACAAGACCACAGCTGGAAAATAATTAGGAGGGTAATATGGCTACAAGAAGCAGAGAAAAATCAAAGGCACGTCAAGCAGCAGCTGACAAACGTCCATATGCTATCGCAAAGTACATCAGAATCTCTCCATTCAAAGTACGTGTAGTACTCGACAATATCAGAGGCAAAGACTTAAACGAAGCAATCGGTATATTAGAAGCAACACCAAAGGCAGCTTGCGAACCAATCTTAAAGGTTGTTAACAGCGCAGCAGCTAATGCAGAAAACAATATGAATTTGGCAAGAGGCGATTTATATGTTGCAGAATGTTTTGCAGACGATGGCCCAACACTCAAGAGAGTAAGACCAATGTCCAAAGGCAGAGCATATCGTATCAATAAACGTACATGTCATATAACAGTCATTCTTGACGTGAAAAATGCATAAGGAGATATAGTATGGGACAAAAAGTCAATCCACATGGACTAAGAGTCGGTATCAACAAGGGATGGAATGCAAATTGGTATGCAGATAAATCCAAGTTCGCAGATTTCATCGTTGAAGATGACAAAATTCGTAAGTTCATTAAAACAAAATACTACGACAATGCAATTTCAAAGATCGTTATCGAAAGAAACATTGACAATCTTACAGTAAATATTTATTCTGGCCAATCTGGTATCCTTATTGGAAAAGCAGGTGCAGGTGTAGAACAAATCACTGCAGAAGTCAAGACAATCATCAAAGATGATCGTAAAGTTAAAGTCAACATTTACGAAGTAAAACACGTAGATAGTGATGCACAACTCGTAGCAGAAACAATAGCAAAACAATTAGAAAACAGAGCATCATTCCGTAGGGCAATGAAGCAAGCTCAATCTAGAGCAATGAAAGCCGGAGTAAAAGGAATCAAGACAAAAGTTAGTGGTCGTTTAGATGGTGCAGAAATTGCAAGATCTGAAAGTTATCATGAAGGATCAATTCCTCTTCAAACACTCAGAGCAGATATCGATTACGGTGTAGCAACAGCTCACACAACATTCGGTGCAATCGGTGTTAAGGTTTGGATTTATAAAGGCGAAAAGAGAACTATAAAAGAAGGAGGTACCGCAAATGTTAATGCCTAAACGTGTCAAAAGACGTAAACAACAAAGAGGCAGAATGAAGGGTATTGCTACAAAAGGTAATTACGTAGCATATGGCGAGTATGGACTTCAAGCTCAAGAGCCATGCTGGATCACAGCAAACCAAATAGAGGCAGCCCGTGTAGCTATGACAAGATTTATTCGTCGTGGCGGTCAAGTATGGGTTAATATATTCCCTCATAAGCCAGTAACAAAGAAGCCACTTGGAACTCGTATGGGTAGTGGTAAAGGATCTCCAGAATTCTGGGTAGCAGTAGTAAAGCCAGGTCGCGTAATGTTTGAAATGGCAGGAGTCGACGAGGCAACAGCAAAAGAGGCACTTCGTCTCGCAGCATCAAAACTTCCAATTAAGTGTAAGGTCATCGCAGCAGAAAAGAAGGCCGAAGGTGGTGAACAATGAAAGGTAAACAAGTAAATGAAATGACAGATAAAGAGCTTGCAGCAAAGCTTGACGAACTCAAATCTGAGTTGTTCTTCCTACGCTTAAAGCATGCTACAAATCAACTAGATAACCCAATGGTTTTAGTTGAAACAAGACGTGACATTGCTCGCGTTAAGACAGTTATTCGCCAAAGAGAAATCGCAAAGGCGAAAGAAGCAAAGTAATACGGAGGATAGATAAATGGAAGAAAAAAGAAACCTTCGCAAGGAAAGAGTAGGAATAGTTGTATCAAACAAAATGGATAAGACCATAACAGTTCAAATCACAGAAAGATATAAACATCCTTTATATAAGAAGATTTTGAAACGTTCAAAGAAATTCTTGGCACATGATGAGAACAATGAAGCAGAAATCGGAGATAAAGTCCTAATCGCTGAAACTCGTCCTCTCTCCAAGAACAAACATTTCCGTCTCGTTGAAATCATCGAGAAGGCTAAATAATGGGGAGGCAGTATTATGGTACAACCACAGACAAGACTTAAAGTTGCCGACAATAGCGGCGCAAAAGAAATTATGTGTATCAGAGTTCTTGGCGGTTCATTCCGTAGATCAGGTGGTATTGGTGATATTATCGTTGCAAGCGTTAAATCAGCAATCTCTGGTGGAAAAGTCAAGAAAGGTGATGTAGTAAAAGCAGTTATAGTTCGTACGCATTTCCCAGTACGTAGAAACGATGGTAGCGTAGTAGTATTCGACGATAACGCAGCAGTTATTATTGATGAACAAAAGCAACCAGTTGGAACACGTATCTTTGGGCCTATCGCAAGAGAACTTAGAGACAAAGACTTCGGCAAGATTATATCTCTTGCACCAGAAGTATTATAAGAGGAGGGTATTATGAAATTAAGTGTTAAAAAAGGTGACACCGTAATGGTAATATCCGGTAAAGACAAAGGCAAAACTGGAAAAATCTTAGCAGTTGATTCAAAGACTGGAAGAATTTATGTTGAGGGTATCAACATAGTTGCAAAGAGCAAGAAACCTCGTAGTGCACAAGACAAAGGTGGAATCATTAAGCAAGAAGGCAAGATCGATGCATCTAACGTTATGATCGTTTGCCCACAATGCGGTGAAGTCATCAGAGTTGCACACAAAGAGCAAGAAGGAAAAGATGGAAAGAAGAAATTCGTCCGTGTTTGTCCTAAGTGCGGTATTGTATTAGAGGAAAAGAAAGTTACAGCTAAGAAAGCTGCAAAGAAAGCTGCAAAAAAGAAAGTAGAAAAGAAAGCAGCAGATGAAGAATAATCGTGGAGGACAAAATGGCGGAGAAAAAGAATACTCAGGTTGCTAAGGCACCTGCAACCGATATTAATGTCGCTGAAAGATACAGACTTAAGACAATGTATAAGAATGAAGTCGTTCCAGCACTTATTAAACGTTTCGGATATACAAACGTTAATCAAGTACCAAAGATTGACAAAATCGTTCTTAACATGGGTCTTGGTGATGTAAAAGAGAACACAAAGAGCTTACAACTCGCAGTTGAAGAGTTGAAGGTAATCGCTGGACAAAAGCCAGTTATTACAAAAGCTAAGAAGAGCGTTGCAAACTTCAAAGTAAGAGAAAATCAAGATGTTGGTGCAAAGGTTACACTTCGTGGAAACCAAATGTACGATTTCTTTGATAAACTCGTTTCTATTGCTCTCCCAAGAGTAAGAGACTTTAGAGGTGTATCAACAAAATCATTTGACGGAAGAGGAAACTATGCTCTTGGTATCAAAGAACAATTAATCTTCCCAGAAATCGAATTTGACAAGATTGAAAAGATTCGTGGTTTTGATGTTTGCATCGTAACAACAGCAGTTAACGATGAAGAGGCACGTGAGTTATTAAGACTTATGGGTATGCCTTTTGCAAAATAATGGAGGACTAAATTATGGCAAGAACAGCATTAAAGAATAAACAAGCCAAAAAGCAAAAGTTCAGCACACGTGAGTATACACGTTGCAAGATTTGTGGTCGTCCACATGCAGTTTTAAGAAAGTACGGTATTTGTCGTGTTTGCTTCAGAGATTTAGCTTACAAAGGTGAAATCCCTGGCGTAAAGAAGGCAAGTTGGTAAGAGGAGGAAGATAAAATGACAGATCCTATTGCAGATATGCTTACAAGAATTCGTAACGCATTAACAGTAAAGAAAGAAAAGGTCGAAATACCTGCCTCTAAACTTAAAATAGACATTGCTAACATCCTTGTAAAAGAAGGATATATTCAAGCATGTGAGGTAATTGAAGCAAAACCACAAAATTCTATCGTACTTACACTTAAGTATGCACAAAACAAGAATTTGAAAGTTATCACTGGACTCGAAAGAGTATCAAAGCCAGGACTTCGTGTTTATGCAGACGTAGACAATATACCAAAGGTTTATAATGGACTCGGTATCGCAATCTTATCTACATCAAAGGGAATCCTTTCAGATAAGGAAGCAAGAGCAATGAACGTTGGTGGCGAAGTATTAGCAAAGATTTGGTAAGGAGGAAGTAAAAATGTCAAGAATAGGTAGAGAACCAATTAAGCTTCCAAGTAATGTTAAGTTTGAAAACAAAGACAACCTTATCACAATTTCTGGTCCACTTGGAACATTAACACAAGAAGTTGCAAAATCAATCACAGTAGAATGTGAAGATGGTGTTATCCATGTAAAACGTAGCTCAGATGTTAAAGAACAAAGAGCATTACACGGATTATATCGTGCTTTACTCAACAACATGGTAGTTGGAGTATCAAAAGGCTTCGAAAAAACAGTTGTTGCGCAAGGTGTTGGTTATAAGATTTCACTTCAAGGTAGCAACAAGCTAGTCATGGACATCGGATTCTCTCATCCAGTAGAATTCGTTGCACCAGCAGGAATTAAGTTTGAGATTCGTCAACCTTTAGAGATCACAGTAATTGGTGCAGATAGACAAGTAGTTGGACAAACAGCAGCATCTATCAAAGCAATCAAAGTTATTGAACCATATCATGGATATGGATTCCATTACAAAGATGAAAAAGTTGTACTCAAACCAGGTAAGACAACCGGTAAATAATGTGAGGTAGAATTATGATTAGCAAGAAAAATAAAAATTCAGAAAGATTAATACGTCATAAGAGAGTACGTACAAAGATTAGCGGAACAGCAGCAAGACCACGTCTCGCAGTATACCGCAGCACAAATCATATTTACGCACAAGTAATAGATGACGTTGCTCAAAAGACTCTCTGTGCAGCAAGCACAGTAGAAAAAGAAGTTGCAGCTAAAGTCAAAGGCTTAAACAAAACAGATGCAGCTAAAGTAGTCGGTGCAGCAGTTGCAAAGAAAGCTTTAGATCTCAACATCAGTGAAGTAGTATTTGACAGAGGTGGCTATGTCTATACTGGAAGAGTACAAGCTCTTGCAGAAGGTGCCAGAGAAGCTGGACTAAAATTCTAAGGAGGATACTATGGCAAAACGTGACGAAAGAAAAGATAGAAGAGAACAAGAAGAAGAACTCATCAAGACAACTATTGCTGTAAATCGTGTTACAAAGGTTGTTAAAGGTGGTCGTAATATGCGTTTCGCAGTCCTCGCAGTAGTTGGAGACGGAAAAGGATCAGTAGGTATTGGTCTTGGAAAGTCTGCAGAAGTTCCAGAAGCAATCGAAAAAGCATATGCAGCAGCAAAGCGTGATATGGCTCCAATCGCATTAAAGGGAAGCACAATTCCACACAAGACAATAGGCAAATTCGAAACAGCAAAAGTTCTTTTATTGCCAGCAGAAGAAGGTACTGGTGTTATCGCTGGTGGTCCAGTTCGTGCCGTACTTGAAGCAGCAGGTGTAAAAGATATTCGTACAAAAGCACACGGTTCACGTAATTCAAACAACTGTGCAAAAGCAACACTTCAAGGATTACGTTCACTCCGTACAGCAGAGCAAGTCGCTCAACTCCGTGGAGTTGAAGTAGAAGGCTAAGGAGGAAGTTATGGTTAAGAAAGCAGAACAAGTGAAAATGATCAAAATCACACTCGTAAAGTCAACAATAGCTTGCCTTAAGAATCAAAAAGCCAATGCAGCTGCACTTGGACTTCACAAAGTTGGAGATTCCAATGTTGTAGCAGATAATGCTGCAATTAGAGGCAAAATAAACAAGATTTCACACCTTATAAAAGTTGAGGAAATCTAAGAGGAGGAGTATAATGTATATTCAAGAATTAAAGAATGCAGAAAACGAGAAAAAATCCTCCAAGAGAGTAGGACGTGGTATTGGCTCTGGAATGGGCAAAACATCTACCCGCGGACACAAAGGTCAATGGGCAAGAACAGGTGGTGGAGTACGTCCAAACTTCGAAGGTGGCCAAATGCCATTAACAAGACGTGTACCAAAGCGTGGATTCAACAATGCACAATTTGCACATGTTTATTCCGAAGTTAATGTAGGATCACTCGAAATATTCGAAAATGGTGAAGTAGTAGATGCAGCAGCATTACTTGAAAGAAGAATTCTTTCAAAGATTCAACCATATGGTATCAAAATTTTAGGTAACGGCGAACTCACAAAGTCTTTAACAGTTAAGGCAGAAAAGTTCACAGGATCCGCAAAAGAAAAGATTGAAAAAGCAGGCGGAAAGGCAGAGGAAGTTAAATAATTATGTTTGAGACGTTGCGAAATGCATTAAAAGACAGAGATATAAGACTTAAGATCTTATACACCGTTCTCTTGATTATAGTCTACAGAATTGGATGTTATATTCCAGTTCCAGGACTTGATCCAGCAACGGTACAAAGTACAATAGCAAGCAGTGAATTCTTAGGAATTCTATCAACAATTACTGGTGGTTCATTACAAAACGCCACATTGTTCTCTCTTGGTATTTTGCCATTTATTAATGCATTCATCATTATGCAACTATTGACTCTAGTTATCCCTGCACTTTCAAGATTAAGTAAAGAAGGCGAAGACGGAAGAAAGAAACTTACACAAATTACAAGATACTTTGCAGTAGTACTCGCAATAGTACAAGCAATTGGTATTGTTGTAGGTTGGAAGAGCGCAATTTCATCTGTATTCTCATTTGAAGCTGGCTGGGCAAACCCATATGTAACTATGGCATGTATTATCCTCATTCTTTGTGGTGGTAGTATCATGGTTATGTGGCTCGCAGAAAGAATCACAGAATACGGAATTAGTAACGGTTCTTCATTAATCATCTTCGTTGGTATTATCGCAGGTGGTGGCACAACAATAGCTGGAGCAATCAAGACTATCGTTGATGGCGCACTCTGGACATACATTTGGTACTTAATCGGATATGTTGTAGTAATCGTATTAATATTTGCTCTTATCGTCTTCACAGACTTATCAGAGCGTAGAGTTATTGTTCAATATTCAAAGCAAGTAAAAGGAAACAAGATGTATGGTGGACAATCTACATATATTCCTATCAGAATTAATGCTGGTGGAGTTATGCCAATCATTTTCGCATCATCACTTTGTATGTTCCCACAAATGATATTTGCTTTGTTTGCACCAACATCTGATGCATATATTTGGTATGCACAACACATGGGTTCAGGAACATGGGTTTACTATGTATTCCTCACATTGTTAATATTCTTCTTCTCATTCTTCTATGCACAAATTCAATTCAATCCAGAAGATGTAGCAAAGAACATTCAACAATATGGTGGATTTATTCCAGGAACTAGACCAGGCAAGCCAACAAGTGACTTGTTAAGACACATCTCAAATAGAATTACATTGTTTGGAGCATTCTTCCTTGCAATTATTGCATTGATTCCAACATTTATATTCAATTTGTTATCTGGTTCAGGAAGCCCAGTAGTAAATGGACCTCTCCAATTAGGTGGTGCATTCTCAGCAACAGGATTATTAATCGTAGTTTCTGTAGCACTTGAACTTAACAAGCAACTAGAATCTCAAATAATGATGAAGCATTACAAAGGTTTCTTAAAATAATTAGGAGAGAAAGATGAAAAGAAATATCGTATTACTTGGAGCACCAGGATCTGGAAAAGGAACACAAGCAGCTTTCATAGCTAAAGAGTATGGAATTCCTCATATTTCTACAGGAGATATCTTCCGTAAGAATATTAGTGAACATACAGCTTTAGGTGATTTAGCAAAATCATATATGGATAAAGGTTTATTAGTACCTGATGAAGTAGTTATTGGTTTAGTTGAATCAAGATTAAAGGAAGCAGATTGTGCAAACGGTTATATTCTAGATGGTTTCCCACGTACAATAGCACAAGCAGAAGCACTTGAAAAAGTTGCATCTCTTGATGTTGCATTAAATTTCTATGTACCATTTGATGTTATTATAGAAAGATTGTCCGATAGAAGAGTATGTGTTTGTGGAGCAACATATTCCGCAAAAATGCTTAATGGAGAGACAAAGTGCAGCAAGTGTGGAAAAGAGGTGTTCCAACGTGATGATGATAAAGCAGAGACAGTTAAAGCTCGTTTGGAAGTATATTCTAACCAAACAGAGCCTTTAATTGGTTTCTACAAGTCAAAAGGAATTCTTAGTGATATTACAGTATCTACTATCGAAGGTACTTTTGAGAATGTAAAGAAGGTTTTAGGTTAATGATAAACATCAAAACACCTTCCGAAATAGAAAAGATGCGCCGAGCTGGCGACATTGTAAAGGGCATTTGGGATATGCTTGATAAAGAAGTAAAACCAGGTGTTACTACAAAGAAGCTTGACAGATTGGTAGAAGAATATATAATATCACACGGCGCAACATCAAATTTCAAAGGATATGGTGGTTTTCCTGGAACAATATGTGCCTCTATAGATGAAGTGGTTGTCCACGGATTCCCAAGCGAAAGAAAGCTTAAGGAAGGCGAGATAATCGGAATCGATTTAGGTTGCATATTAGATGGATGGCATTCAGATTCAGCAAGAACATTTCTTGTTGGCGAGTGCTCAAAAGAGAAGCAAGAACTTGTAAAAGTTACAAGAGAAAGTTTCTTCAAAGGTGTTGAACAATTTAAAGCCGGAAACAGAATAGGCGACATAGGCAATGCCATTCAAACATATTGCGAAAGCAGAGGTTATGGTGTTGTAAGAACGATGGTTGGACATGGAATAGGAAGATCCTTACATGAAGATCCAAACGTTCCTAACTATGGAAGGCCTGGACATGGTGCCTTACTTCAAACTGGAATGGTATTAGCCATAGAACCAATGATAAATTTAGGCACATATGAAGTAGAAATATTGAGTGATGGTTGGACATGCGTAACAAAGGATAGAAAACCATCTGCACATTATGAAAACACGGTGGCACTAACCGAAAAAGGTGTAGAAATTCTAACGTTATGAGACTAGGTGAAATAGTATTCTCGGCAGCTGGCAGAGACAAAGACAGATATTATGTTGTTGTTGCAGTAGAAGAGGATAGAAAAGTTAGAGTAGCAGACGGGGAATTCAAGAGTATCAAAAATGCAAAGCTCAAGAATATTAAACACGTAAAAAGTAGTGGAGTAGTTCTTGAAAAAATCGCACAAAAGCTTATCGATGGAGATCAAGTATTTGACACAGAGATAAGAAGTGCGTTAAGAAGTTATAATGAAGGAGTAAAAAACTAGTATTTTATGTCTAAAGCAGATGTAATCGAGACAGAAGGAAAAGTAGTAGAAGTATTACCAGGAACAAAGTTCAAGGTACAACTAGAAAATGGAATAGTAATATTAGCATATCTAGCTGGAAAAGTTCGCGAGAATAACATTAAGGTACTTGAGGGAGATAGTGTAAAGGTAGAAATGTCACCATACGACCTCACAAAAGGTAGAATTACCTGGAGAAACAAAAATTAAAGGAGTTCATTATGAAAGTCAGACCAAGTGTAAAACCAATGTGTGATAACTGCAAAGTTATTAAGAGAAACGGAAGAATTATGGTTATATGTTCAAAATATCCAAACCATAAACAACGTCAAGGTTAATTAATTAGGAACAACAAAGTACGAGGGGCGGCTGGATCATCTCATTCCAAATACAGGTGGTTTCCCGAGTATAGCACATATAGTTTATATTATAATTTATTTGGAGGATTAAAGCATGGCACGTATTGCCGGTGTGGATTTACCACGCGAGAAGAGAATTGAAATAGGACTTACCTATATTTATGGTATTGGCCTAACAACATCAAAGAAGATACTCGCTGAAACAGGAGTTAACCCAGATGTAAGAGTTAAGGACTTAAGCGAGAACGATGTAACACTCATAAGAGATTACATTGAAAAGAATTTACACGTCGAAGGTGATCTTAAGAGAGAAGTTTCGATGAATATCAAACGTTTAGTAGAAATTGGCTGCTACAGAGGAATTCGTCATAGAAAGCACCTCCCAGTAAGAGGCCAAAGTTCAAAGCGCAATGCTCGTACAGTTAAAGGAAAGAAGAAGACTGTATCTAAGGGCAAGAAAGCAGGCAAATAAGGAGACTTTAAATTATGGCAGAAGTTAAGAAGAGTACTAGAAAAGTTGAAAGAGGAATCGCACATGTTCATTCTTCATTCAATAACACAATAGTAACAATCACTGATACAAATGGTAATGCAGTATCATGGTCATCAGCAGGTAAGTTAAAGTTACGTGGTAGCCGTAAAGCTACACCATTTGCAGCACAAAGCGTAGCAGAAGAAGCAGCAAAGGTTGCATACGATAGAGGAATGCGTTTCGTTGAAGTTTATATCAAGGGACCAGGCCAAGGTCGTGAATCTGCAATCAGAGGCTTAGCAAACATGGGATTAACAGTTACACTCATTAGAGATGTATCGCCAATTCCACACAATGGATGCCGTCCACCAAAGCGTAGACGTTTGTAATAATCGGAGGAAAAAGATATGAAATATACAGGACCAGATTGTCGTCAATGCAGACGTGAAGGATGCAAGTTATATTTAAAAGGTGCTCGTTGTAATTCAGAAAACTGTTCTTTCGATCGTAAGAAGAGCGCACCAGGACAACACGGAAAAGGAAGAAAGAAACAATCAGGATATTCTCTCCAATTACGTGAAAAACAAAAAGCAAAGCGTATCTATGGCTTAACAGAAAAGCAATTCTTGCTTTACTACAGAAAAGCTACAGAAATGAAAGGTGTTACTGGTGAATTAATGCTCGAATTACTCGAAAGACGTTTAGACAACGTTGTATATCGTCTTGGATTAGGTGCATCAAGAGCAATGTCCCGTCAAATCGTAACACACGGACACATCACAGTTAATGGAAAGTTAGTTAACATTCCATCATACCTTGTAAAGAAGGGTGATATAATTGCAGTTAAAGAAGCACACAAAGAATCCAAAATGTTCGATGCAGCAAAGAAGGATAAACAATTATCTTTAAAATCTTGGTTATCATTTGATAATACAACATTAACAGGAACAGTTGTTGAACTTCCAACAAGAGCAGATATCGAAGATATTGAAATCAAGGAACATCTTATTGTTGAGTTATACTCAAAATAATGTAAGGGAGGATAAGGACTATGATGGAACTCAAAAGACCAGAAATCAGATTAGAAGAAAGCGAAGACAAGAGTCAAGCAAAGTTTATTGTAGAACCATTAGAACGTGGCTTTGGTATTACATTAGGAAACAGCTTAAGACGTATCTTATTGGCATCCTTACCAGGTGCAGCAGCTGTTGGTGTAAAAATTGCTGGTGTAGACCATGAATTTTCATCAATTAAAGGAATAAAAGAAGAAGTCACAGAAATCATCCTTAATCTCAAAGAAGTACGTTTCAAGGTATTAGGTGACACAGACAATTTCAAGAGAGTAGAATGTCATTTATCATCCAGCAAAGTTGGAGAAGTTTATGCAAGTGATATTCAACTTGCTCCTGGAATCCAAGTTTTAACACCAGACAAGCTTATTTGCACAATAGATGACGGTGGAAAGATTGATATGACTATTTATGTAGATTGTGGACGTGGCTGGGTTCCAGCAGAAAGAAACAAGACTGCAAAAGATCCAGTTGGATACATTTCTATGGATAGTTTATTCACACCAGTTGTTAAAGCAAACTTCAACGTTGAGCCAACACGTGTTGACAAGAGTATCGACTATGATAAGCTCACAATCGAAGTAACAACAGACGGAACAATTTCTGCAAAGGAAATCATTTCATTAGCAGCAAAAGTTATGAATGATCACGTAAAACTCTTTGTAGACTTAGACGAAAACATGTCTAATGGAAACGTCTTTGTAAAGAAGCAAGAAAGTGAGGAAACAAAGGCACTCGAGATATCAATAGACGACTTAGAGCTTGGTGTACGTGCATACAACTGCTTAAAGAAAGCAGGTATCCACAAGGTATCCGAACTCATCAAGATGTCTGAAGATGATATCATGAAGTTACCAAACCTTGGCAAGAGATCATTAGATGAAATTATTAATAAATTAGACGGATTAGGACTTTCATTGAAGTCCTCAGAGGACTAATTGGGAGGCAAATATGAATAAGAAATTAGGTAGACCTACAGACCAAAGAATGGCTGTTATACGTAACCAAACATCTGAGCTCTTATGGTATGGCCGTATTGAAACAACACGTGCACGTGCTAAATCAGTAAGAAGCGAAGCTGAAAAGATAATTACACTTGCAATCAAGACATATCAAGACGAAATTAAAGTCAAGAAGACAAAGACAGATGCAAAGGGTAATAAGAGCGAAGTTGAATTCACAAACGATGGCCCAAAGAAACTTGCAGCACGTCGTAGAATTATGGCTACATTAGTAGATATTCCTGAAGTCAAGAAAGATAAAGAAAGCAAGAAGAATTTCACAGCACGTATTAAGGATATCCAAAATCCATTAGTAGAGAAGATCTTTACAGAATACGCACCAAAGTATGACAAGCGTGCTCAAGACAAAGGAATCGGCGGTGGATATACACGTATCATCAACAAAGATGTAAGACGTGGTGATGCAGCTGAAATCGTAATCTTAGAATTAATCTAATAATTCAAAACTAATAATAAAATCATCCCGAGTAATTTCGGGATGTTTTTTATTTCTTCCAAAGGTTTGCTCTGTCTGGGTTGAATATCGCACCGAGGATATTATCTTTTGCCCCAGGCACCTCTTTATCTAATTTATGAATAAAGTCTTTTGCCCATTGTCTTTGCGAGTGCTTATTTGCAGGGCAGTGATTTGTAACGATTGGTAATTCGAGTTTATTAACAGCATATACTATATCTTTTTCTTCGATATATACAAAAGGTCTTATCATGGTAACCTTTGCCTTGGTCATATATGCCTTAGGTTCAAAACAGTTTATTCTTCCTTCATAAATAAGAGACATCATAAAGGTTTCGGCCACGTCATCTGCGTTGTGAGCGAGTGCAAGCTTGCCACCGCCTAATTCATTGATTTTATCGTTAAGTGCGCCCCTACGCATTTTAGCGCACAATGAACAGGGGTTAGACTCTTTTCTTACATCAAAAACTATCTCGGCAATGTCTGTATTTACAATATGAAGGTCTACATCTATGGATTCGCAGTACTTTTGAGTCTTTTCTAGTTCTTCTTTATCTAGGAATTGACCTGGGTTAATTGTGATAGCATGCAAAGAGAATTTTTCAGGGGAGAATAGTCTATATGTTGAAAGGGCTGTAAGTAGTAAGATACTATCCTTACCACCAGATAATCCAACGAATATATTATCTCCATCTTCAATCATATTGAAGTCTTGAATTGCTCTACGCATTGGGCTTAGTATTTTTTGTAGTACTTGTTTGCTTTCCATTTCTTGAATTATAAATTAAATAGAGTATTTCTTCAACAAAAAATATGACCCCATTTCTGAGGTCATACTATAGTATGTTAATTATTTATTAGTTAAATGCCTTGCCGTTGCATCCTAAAACGTCAACGAGCTTATGTTTTACAACTTGCTTTACAGCTTCTCTTGCTGGCCCAAGGTATTGTCTTGGATCAAAGTGTGATGGATTGAGAGCCATATGTTCTCTAATAGCAGCTGTTACAGCTAAACGTAAGTCTGAGTCGATGTTAATCTTACATACTGCCATGCTTGCAGCCTTTCTTAACATATCTTCTGGTACACCTTGTGCGCCTGGAAGAGCACCACCGTATTGGTTAACAATCTTAACAAGGTCTTGTGGAACACTTGAAGCACCATGTAATACGATTGGGAATCCTGGTAAACGTTTGCTTACTTCTTCAAGGATGTCAAAACGAAGTCTTGGTTGTCCTTTGAATTTGAATGCACCGTGAGATGTTCCAATAGCAATAGCTAAGCTATCTACGCCAGTCTTTGTTACGAATTCTTCAACTTGGTCTGGATCTGTATAGTTTGCATCTTTTGCTGCAACTTTAACATCATCTTCAATACCAGCGAGTTTTCCAAGTTCAGCTTCTACAACAACACCGTGGTCATGTGCATATGCTACAACTTGTTTTGTGATATCAATGTTTTCTTGGAATGGATGTGCACTTGCATCAATCATAACAGAAGTGAAACCGTTATCTACACAGTCTTTACAGATTGCAAATGAATCACCGTGATCCAAGTGTAAACAGATTGGAAGGCCAGATGTTTCAATAGCTGCCTCAACCATCTTTGTTAAATATGTTGTGTTAGCATATTTTCTTGCACCTGCGGATACTTGAAGAATTAAAGGTGCTTGTTCTTCTGTTGCTGCTTCAACGATACCTTGGATGATTTCCATGTTATTAACGTTGAATGCGCCAATTGCATAGCCACCATTATAGGCTTTTTCAAACATATCTTTTGTTGTTACTAATGGCATAATAAATACTCCTTTAGGTTTTTTATTTCCTAAATATTATAATGCATTGATATCTAAAAATACAAGTAAAAGAAAATATATTTCCAAAATCATATTTTTGGAAAAAAAGAAGAAATTTATACTAATGACAAAACCTAAACAAACGCATATAATTAAACATAGTATAATTATTAGAGGTGCTTTTATGATTAGTGATGAAAGACAGAAAAAGTTAGCAAATGTTTTAGTAGATTTCTCCATTGGATGTAAAGAAGGGGACAAAGTCTGGATCGATGGAATAGGTTGTGACTATCAACTTATAGGCCATATTATCCGTGAAGTGTATGCTCACGGAGGCATGCCTTTTGTAAACATTCTAGACAATAAGATTACTAGAGAAATAGTAAAAGGAGCATCAGACGAAATGCTTAAAACATGGGCAAAAAGAGATGGAGACTTTATGAGTCAATGTCAATGTTACATCGGAATTAGGGGTGGAGATAACAGCTATGAACTAAGTGATATCCCCGCAGATAGGATGCAAGCATATGGTAAATACTACACCAAAGAAGTACACCATAATATTAGAGTTTGTAAGACTCGCTGGGTAGTTTTAAGATATCCAACACAAGGTATGGCACAGCTTGCAAGTATGAGTACAGAAGCTTTTGAAGACTACTATTTTAATGTCTGTACATTGGATTACAGAAAGATGGCTAACGCTATGAATCCACTAGTTAAACTAATGGAAAAGACAGATAAAGTACGTATTGTGGCAAAAGATACAGATTTATCATTCTCAATAAAAGGTATTCCAGCAGTCAAATGTTCGGGGTATTGCAACATCCCAGATGGCGAAGTTTATACTGCTCCAGTAAGGGATAGTGTCAATGGTGTAATCCACTATAATATCCCAACAGTTTTTGGTGGAAATAAGTATGAAGATATAAGATTAGTTTTCAAGAATGGAAAGATTATCGAGGCAACTTCAAACAATACTGAGCAAATGAATAAAGTTTTTGATACAGATGAAGGATCCAGGTATGTTGGTGAGTTCTCATTCGGTGTAAACCCATATATTACAAAAGGAATAGGAGACATTCTCTTTGATGAAAAGATTTCAGGATCAATTCATTTTACACCAGGTTCTTGTTATGAGGAAGCATGGAACGGAAATGAGAGTGCAATACATTGGGATTTAGTTTTATGCCAAAGACCAGAATATGGCGGTGGAGAGATTTGGATGGACGATGTTTTGGTAAGAAAAGACGGTAGATTTGTATTGCCAGAATTGGATTGTCTTAACCCAGAAAATCTAATGTAAAAAAGTGTATAAAAATAGTTGTTATTTTTATGCTCGTTGTGTAAAATATACCCAAACAAAAGAATACTTTTGAAACAATAATAAAAAATATATTTCGGAGGACGAAAAAATTATGGCAAAAAACGTCAGAGTCGCAATTAATGGATTTGGAAGAATCGGTCGTTTGGCATTCCGTCAAATGTTCGGTGCAGAAGGCTATGAAGTAGTAGCAATCAACGATTTAACATCACCAAAGATGCTCGCACACTTATTGAAGTATGATTCAACACAAGGCAACTATGCAAATTCACACAAAGTTGAAAGTTCAGAAGCAGTATTAAACGAAGATGGAACAGTTAAAGAAGACGGATATATCGTAGTAGATGGAAAGAGAATTACAATCTATGCAATCAAAGATGCAAAAGATCTTCCATGGAAAGCTCTCGATGTTGATGTAGTTCTTGAATGTACAGGTTTCTATACATCTAAAGCAAAAGCAGAAGCACACATCGTTGCAGGCGCAAAGAAAGTTGTTATTTCTGCTCCAGCAGGAAATGACCTTCCAACAGTTGTTTACAATGTTAACCATGACATTCTTAAAGCAAGTGACACAATCATTTCAGCAGCATCTTGTACAACAAACTGCTTAGCTCCAATGGCTTACTTCCTTAACAAATTAGCACCAATTCAAAGCGGTATTATGACAACAATTCACTCATATACAGGTGACCAAATGGTATTAGATGGACCACAAAGAAAGGGTGACTTACGTCGTTCAAGAGCAGCAGCTTGCAATATCGTTCCAAACAGCACAGGTGCAGCAAAAGCTATCGGTCTTGTAATTCCAGAATTAAACGGAAAATTAATCGGTGCAGCACAACGTGTTCCAACACCAACAGGATCAACAACAATCTTAATCGCAGTATGCAAAGGAAACGTAACAGTTGATGAAATCAATGCAGCAATGAAGAAAGCAGCAGAAGGTAACGACTCTTATGGATATACAGAAGACCAAATCGTATCAAGTGATATCATTGGTATGACATATGGTTCAATGTTCGATGCAACACAAACAATGGTTAAGTACATGGCAGATTTAGACTGCACAACAGTACAAGTTGTTGCATGGTATGACAACGAAAACAGTTATACAAGCCAAATGGTTCGTACAATTAAGTATTTCGCAGAACTTAAATAATAATTATTTAAAGTTAATAAAAGATGGGGTAGATTATTCTATCCCATTTTTATTTTGGGTATAGACTTTTTAAGTTAGACAACTTAAAATATATATATATGGCAGATGAAAATAACGAAGTAAAACAAGAAGAGGTTGTTGAAGAAAAGAAAGAACCTCAAAAGGAAGAGAAAGTTCCAAAGCCTAAAAAAGAGAAAAAGCATGGAGATAATACAGTATTATTCCCAGAGCTTGCAGACGAGAAGAAGATAGCCGAAAAAACAAAGGCTTTAGAGAAAGAATACAAGGTCAACAAACCAAGTGTCACCAAGATTATATGTTGGGTAATGGCTGGGCTTGTTGCTTTAGGTGTTATTATTGCCATAGTTGTCTTGGCAGTAACAGATAAAATGTAAATAAACTTTTTAGGAGGAATAAATTATGGGAGTTAATCCATTTTACAAGGCGTTTTGTAGATGTTATCAAAAGATAATGTACGTAGCAGTGTTCTTCTTGCCTTGGAATCAAAACAAGGGAACATTATCAGGTGCAGGCAGCATAAAAGAATTGCCACAATTTTTAAAGGATAAAGGATTCGGAAGTATCCTAGTTGTTACAGATAATTTCCTATTTGAACACGGAATGGCAGATCCAATTGCACAAAAATGTGAAGAATTAGGAATGAAGAGTGTAATTTTCCACGGAGTAGTGCCAAATCCAACTATTCAAAACATTGAAGATGGTCTTCAAATGTATAAAGATAACGAATGTGATTGCATAGTAGCTCTTGGTGGTGGTTCATCTATGGACTGTGCAAAAGGTATTGCAGCAAGAGTTGCATGTCCAAAGAAGTCCGTTCCACAAATGAAGGGCTTAATCAAGATTTTATTATCTGGTAGAGGAAAGAAGATGCCTCCATTGGTCGCTATTCCAACGACATCTGGAACAGGAAGTGAAGCAACAGTTGCAGCAGTTATTTCTAATCCAGAAAAGAAAGAGAAGTATCCTATCAATGATCCATATCTTATTCCAAGATATGTTGTCATGGATCCAGAACTCACAATTGGTCTTCCAAAGCCAGTTACATCCACAACAGGTGTAGATGCATTAACACATGCAGTTGAAGGATATATTGGAAGCGAGAATACAAAACAAACCAAGAAAGATTCGATTGAAGCAGTACAATTAATACACAAATATCTTAAGAAAGCATATGACAATGGTGCAGATTTAGAAGCAAGAAATCAAATGCAACAAGCTGCATTCTTGGCAGGACGTGCATTCACTCGTTCATATGTTGGATACGTACATGCTATAGCACACTCACTTGGTGGATTCTATGGTGTACCACACGGACTTGCAAATGCTGTAATTCTTCCATACGTTCTTGATGCATATGGAAAGAGTGCATATAAGAAGCTTGCGCAACTTGCAGATTGCATAGATATTAAGGGCGAAAGTGATGAAGAAAAAGCAAAGGCATTCATTCAATGGATAAGAGACCTTAATGCATCCATGGATATTCCAGAAAAGATTAAGGCAAAAGATGGTTCTCAATTAATTAAAGAAGAAGACCTTCCAATTATGATAGATCATGCTTATTCTGAAGCAAATCCACTTTATCCATGTCCACAAGTTTGGAGCAAAGAAGACCTTGAAAAGATCTATCGTATCATTATGTAATTAAGTATTACTTAAATAATAAAACCCCAAGCATTTTGCCTGGGGTTTTTTATATCCTAGATATAAAAATTATCTATACATTTTAAGTTCGTTATGGACACATACCATATCCATTTCTTTCATTTCAACTGGTTGTACTTCGCCATCGAATTGGAATTGGCTATCGTCTAATACTTTAATGTGTAAGTTGTCTGTGATGAATTCTTCTGTGAAATCACAAGCAAGGTGTTTTCCTGATAAGAATTTTGGAAGTTTAGCAATAATCTTTGACTTCTTGATTTCGTTAATAATAACAACATCAAGCTTTCCATCATCGATAACACCATTAGGACAAACCTTTAATCCGCCACCGATGAATTGACCATTACCTATACCAATCATGAATACGCTTCTTTCTAATGGCTCACCACCATTGATTGAGATTTCCATATGATGAAATTTTGCGTGTGCTAAAGTATAGAATAGGGAATAGTAATAAGCTGCTTTACCTTTTAATTTCTTTACTGTTGCATATTTTGTTAAAACATCAACGTCCATTCCTGCACCAGCTACGTTTAAGCAACGCTTGTCCCCAACTTTAATGTAATCAACATATGATGTGCTTCCTTCGAGGATTATATCCATAGCTTCTTTATACTTCTTTGGATGTCCTGAAGCCTTTATAAAGTCATTACCGCTTCCACATGGGATAATACCCATTGTAACCTTTGATAAGTCTGTTAAACCATTTAATACCTCGTTAAATGTTCCATCTCCACCTAAAACTATGAGTTTTAAATCTTCAGATGCTTCGTTTAATTCTTTTGCTAATTGAATAGCATGTCCTGCATATTCTGTTTTATGTATAGTGTATTCTTGGTTTGCATCTTTTAAACATTGCTCAACAACTTTGAGAGCTTTTAAACTTGCACCATGTCCACCATTTGGATTTAATATAATATCAAACATATTGCGCCTCTTTAATAATTTTATTTTAAAGGAATTTTACTATCTGTAATTCAAATAGTCAATAAAAAATGAACAGTTTTTATTTTTCTGTTCATCTTTTGATTAAATTTTAGTTTTTGTATTGAAAATTTTTATTAATTCGGATATTTTTCAGATAAAGCTGTTACCATCGAATAGAGCATCTCTACACACTTATCGATGCCAATTCCTGTATTTACTACTATATCATAGCAATGAGGATCTCCCCATTTTGTTTTTGAATAATGTTCATGATATTTTGCTCTTTGCTTATCACTATGTTTAATAATCTTAAGAGCTTCTTTATCAGATATATGATGCATGCTAGTAACACGATCAATTCTATTTTGAATAGGAGAAGTAACAAATATATTAATTAAACCAGGTGTACCTTTAAGGATGTAATCAGAGCATCTTCCAATAATTATGCAAGGGTGTTCAGCAATTTTCTTTATAATCTTAGATTGAACAGCAAATAATTCATCATTAATAGGTGAGAATTTTCCGGATGAATATGTGCCATAATCAAAGCTTTTAGGAGTTCTGTCTTGGAATTGTTCGATAACTTCTGGTTTGATTCCTGTCTCAACAGCCGTTAACTCACTAACGGACTTGTCATAGAACTTGAGCATGAGTTTTGCAGCCAATTTTCTGCCGATTTCACGACCACCTGATGCATATTCTCGGCTAATAGTAATAATGCCCTTAAATGCCATAATTAAATCCTCCTCCATTTTTATTTTAAATATTGAAAAATAAAATGTAAATAGTGAATTTTAAAAATTTTTTAGGCATAAAAAATGGTGTACACGAGTGGAATCGAACCACTAGCCTTCAGAATCGGAATCTGAAACTCTATCCAATTGAGCTACGTGTACATCGCAAGAAATAATTTATCATAAAACAAAAAAATTTTCAAAAAAATTGTTGACATATATTACAAACATGCTACAATATTAGCAGAAGCAGTATGAGAGTGCTAACAATAAATAAAAAAGATTGCTAACAAACGAATCAAAATATTGCTAAATAAATATCAAAAGGAGATAATACTATGAAAAACTATATGATGAGAAATGAAAGCAATAGTCCAGAGGCAATGTTTCAAAATGTCTATGACAAAATTTTTAGTCCTATCTTCTATGATGAAAATCGTTCATGGATGAAAACAGATGTTAAGGAAACAGATGATCAATACATTATGGAAATAGAACTTCCAGGATTCAAGAAAGAAAATATTGCAATAGACTATGAAGATGGTTATGTAACAATTAATGCAAGTAGAGAGTCTAATGAATCCAATGACAAATTTATTTGCAAGGAAAGATGCGTAAAATGTTCTAGAAGTTATTATGTAGGCTACATAGATTCTAGCATGATTAAAGCTTCATATGAAGATGGAATTTTGAAACTTGAAGTTCCAAAGGAAAACCCTAACAGTGGTAAGAAAGGTATCCAAATCAACTAATCTCGGTCTTCATAATTCTCCCTTAAAAAAGACCTTTTTGTATGGCACCGGCAGCGATTTGTCGGTGTCTTTCTTTTGTAGACAAAAGCACTTTAAAAATATATAATCAATATATTAAGTATTTATTTTGTCAAAAGGAAGGATATGGGGAAGACAGTTGTTGTAGGCATGAGTGGTGGTGTAGATAGTGCAGTTGCTGCATCACTTTTAAAGAATCAAGGCTATGATGTTATTGGTTTATACATGTCTAACTGGAAGGAAACATCAGATAGTGGTGTATGTACTGGAGAGGATGATTGGGCAGATGTAAAGAGAGTCTGCACATCCTTAGATATCCCATATTATTCAGTAGATTTTTCTAAAGAATATTGGAACAATGTTTTCATGCATTTTGTAGATGAATACAAAAAAGGAAGAACGCCAAATCCAGATGTACTTTGTAATAGAGAGATAAAGTTCGGACCATTTAAAAAGTATGCAGAAGAGCTCGGTGCAGATTTTGTCGCCACAGGTCATTATTGTTCCATCAAGCATGAAAATGGCATTCATTACTTAATGAGAGCAAAGGATGAGAACAAAGATCAAACGTACTTCTTGAATCAAGTTAAGGAAGACCAATTATCCAATGTTATATTCCCACTTTCAGACATGATAAAGAATTCTGTTAGAGATTATGCAAGAGAAAACAACATTCCAGTATCTGAGAAAAAAGACAGTACAGGCATCTGTTTCATAGGAGAAAGAGACTTCAGAGGTTTCCTAGCTCAATATATTCCAATGAAGGAAGGAGACATCGTAACAGAAGATGGCAAAGTAGTTGGAAGACATAAAGGAGTATATTTCTATACAGAAGGTCAAAGAAGAGGACTAGGAATTGGTGGAATAAAAGATGGAAATGAATCCAGATGGTTTGTTCTTAAGAAAGATGTAGAGAAGAACTTATTAATAGTCTCCCAAGGAGAAGAGGATATATTATATTCAAACACACTTTTAACAGGTGAGTTTAATTTCATTCCAAGTGAACCAGCAGAGAAGGAATTTAGGTGTCTTGCAAGGATAAGACATCGCCAGCCACTTCAAGAGGCAACAGCATATATTGAAAACGGTGCAGTTAGGGTAGTTTTTGATACCAAACAAAGGGCAATTGTAGAGGGCCAATATTGCGTTTTATATAAAGATCAATACTGTCTTGGTGGTGGCGTAATTGAGCAAAATTACTAGTTTTTAAAATTTTTCAAAAAATTTTTTTAAAATTGTATTTTTTAATCTATATTTATATAAATATGGACGCGCGCACGCGTATACACAAGAAAAAACCACAATATCTAGCTATATTTTTCAAAGGAAATCAACGAGATATAAAAAACTTAAAATTTTTACATTTTTCACTTTACACATATCAAACATAGTGATATAATTTCGTCCGGTCAGCTGTATTAGGCAGACTCGAAAATTACATAATTTATATCCTATAAAATTGTTAAAAAAGCTGAAAAAACTATTTGACAAAAAAATAAGGTTATAGTATTATGTGAAAGCTGTCCCCTAAAAAGGATAGCAGTGAACCTTGAAAATTGAACATTTTTGAAAAGCGATTTTAATGTGAATTAAATCTATATTCAAATGCGTCAAAACCTTTGATAGCATTAGTCAAGATTAAACTCAAGAGTTTGATCCTGG
>JAFZVB010000009.1 GCA_017618055.1 Clostridia bacterium | reverse complement strand
ACCACCAAGGTGTGTATTACCAGAAGTTGAAAGAACTTGGAAAACACCTTCGCCTAATTCAAGGATAGATACATCGAATGTACCACCACCAAGGTCATAAACTAAGATCTTTTGGTTCTTTGCTTCTTCTTTATCAATACCATATGCAAGAGATGCTGCTGTAGGTTCGTTTATAATTCTCTTTACATCCAATCCTGCAATCTTACCAGCGTCTTTTGTTGCTTGACGTTGAGAGTCATTGAAGTATGCTGGAACTGTAATAACAGCTTCAGTTACCTTTTCACCAAGATACTTTTCTGCATCTGTTTTTAACTTTGTTAAAATCATTGCACTAATTTCTGGTGGTGTATAAGATTTGCTTTCAATTGTTACTTTGTAGTCTTCACCCATATGTCTCTTAATGGATGATACTGTGTGTTCTGGATTAGCAACTGCTTGACGTTTTGCATCCAATCCAACTAATCTTTCGCCATCTTTTGTAAATGCAACTACAGATGGAGTTGTTCTAAATCCTTTATCGTTAGCAATAACTACAGGTTTTCCACCTTCCATAACTGCTACGCATGAGTTTGTTGTTCCTAAATCAATTCCTATTATTTTTCCCATAATATAAATCTCCTATTTATTTATTTTCTTCAGTATTTTCATTTTCATCGGTCTTCTTTTGTGCAAATCCAACCTTAACTTTTGCTGGTCTTATACAATTTCCATCTAACATATATCCTTTAGAGAAAACTGCTGTGACCTTTCCGTCTAATTCGTCATTTGCTTCTCTTTCAATTGCATACATTGTTTTGACATCTAATACATCTCCAACCTTTACGTCTGCTTCTTGAAGATTAAATGACTTTAGAGCTATAACTATTTGTTGTTCCATTATGTTGAAGCCCATTAAAGCATTCTCATCTTTGATGTACTCTCTAGCTCTATCACAGTTGTCTAAAACTTCTAACATCTTCTCTACCACTGCTTGGATTCCAAGTTTTCTCATTTCTTGTCCATGAGATTCAACTCTTTTTCTATAGTTTTCGAATTCAGCTTGAAGTCTTTGAGCTTGCTTTTTGTTTTCTTCGGCTTCAGCAATGCTTTTACCTAGTGTTTCTTCTAAGAAAGAAACTTGTTCTTCTAGTGTCATTTCTTCGAAGTCTTTTTCTAAATTGACTTCTACTTGTTCTGGTTCTGGTTTTTGTTCTTCTTTCTTTTCAGAGACTTTGGCCTTTGAATTTTCTTTATTCTTCATCCTTGCCTCCATTTTTATTTCCTAACATACTTGTTAAAGCATGTTTCATATATTCAAGAACATCGAATACTTTTCTGTAGTCCATTCTATTTGGACCGACAACACCAGCTTGTCCAACAACCTTACCGTTTACGGTATAAGATGCTGAAATAACTGAGCAATTATCCATACCACTTTCTTCTTTACCAACTTTTACAGATACATTTGTTTCGATTTCATCATCGATAGAAACAAGTTCTTGTACCTTATCTTCGTCTTGAAGAACAGATAAATATGTCTTTGCAGAAGATGTATCATAATCTGGATAATCTAGCATCTTTAAAGCACCTTCTACTACAACCTTATCTTGTTGATTTGCAAGATAGTTTTGGATAATGCTTAATACTGCATCAAATAATTCTCTAAATTCACCGATTTCGCCTTCGATCTTTGCATCTATGTTTTCAAATTCATAGATATGTTTTCCGGCGAATACCTTATTTAATACTTGAGTTGCAGAATTGATATATGCTTCTTGAGTACTTGTTGGTATTGAAATAGTCTTATCTGCGATTACACCACCGTCTGTTGAAATAATAACAACGACCTTATTTCCCATTAACTTAACAAGTTTAATCTCCTCTATTAAAACATCTGGAAGAGACTTAGATACGAAAATGGATGTGTAGTTTGTCATATCAGATATAACTTTTGCAGCTTGTTTAGAGATATCTTCAACTTGGTTAATTCTGCTCTCAAACTCATTCTTAAGATATAATGTTTCTGCGTCTGTGAGTGCGTTAGGAGCTCTCTCGATGCTATTAACATATACCTTATATGCAGGAGCAAGAGGAATTCTACCAGCTGATGTATGTGGTTGTTCAATATATCCCATTGATTCAAGTGCACTAAGTTCAGATCTAACTGTTGCTGAGCTTACATCTGGAAGATATTTAGATTGAATATCTCCGGATGATACTGGAACACCTGACTTGATATAAATTTCAACCAAGGCATTAAGTATTCTCTTTTTTCTTTCACTAAGTTCTTTACTCATCTTTTTTCCTTTTGTTGCTAGCAAATTAATTTCTAAATTGTTAGCACTCTAATACTTGGATTGCTAATATAATAAACCCTTAATTGCCAAAAGTCAACAATTATATAAAAAAATTTTTATACTTTATTTACTAAATATGTAGAAAAAATCTTTATATTACAAATAAAATTCATTATAATTATAAAAAACCAAATTTGAGGGTTACTATGGCACAAATGTATCCAAAAGAAATTCCAGAAGAAATACTAAAACAACCTTATAGGATGTCTGAAATTAAATTTTTTAATGCATGTAAAAAGTTGCCTAATTCTTGGAAAGTATTATATGGTGTTACATACTATGTAAAAAATCATAATCATTGGATTGAAGGAGAAGCGGATTTTGTAATATTATCTCCGGAAATTGGATTATTAGTTGTAGAAATTAAAGGTGGAAGAATTGGTAGAGATACTGATGGATGGTATTCGATAGATAGAAACAATGAACAACATACCATTCATGATCCAGTAAAACAAGCATCTAATTGTCTACATAATATTGTTGGCTATATAAAAAATCAATTAAATTTTGATGATGTTTCTTTTATACCATCAAGACATATGATATGCTTCCCTGATATGTCAAAAAAAGATATGCCTAAATTAATAGACTGTCCAAAAGAAATGCAGATTCTATATGAAGACTTAACAACATTGGAATCAAAGATTTCTAACTTTTGTAAACGAAATTATGACTTCAAATCATCATTTCCGCTAACCAATGTTGTATGTGATAAAATAGTTAAATTATTAAAACCATCTTTTCAAGTATTAACCCGATTAAGCAGCCAAATTAATCATCAAAAAGATATTATAGATAATTTAACAGAAGAACAGAGCTATATTTGGGATGTTATGGGAGATAATAAGAGAATTAAGTTATCAGGTCCTGCTGGTAGTGGAAAAACAATTTTAGCATTGAAATTTGCAATTAATAAACTTAATCTTGGAGGAAAATTATTAATTATTGTTCCAACTAAAAATTTAAAATTATATTATAATGAATTTTTATATTATAATTACAAGGACAAATATGATATTATAACTTTTCCTGAAATTAAGACTTTTTTTTCTAATAATTATGATGCCATTATTATTGATGAATCTCAAGAATTAACAGACTCACTGTGGTTAGATGCATATAATAATTTTCACATAGAAAATATCGAATATCTTTTATGTGTTTTTGATTCTAATCAAAGATTAAATAGAAATAGTGTCGATTGCCCTTTAGAAAATCTTGTTTCAGTTAAATTAACAAAAGTAGTAAGAAATACAAAGGAAATCGCTAATTTTTCTAGAAATTTCTATTCGGATCCAAACAATTTTAAAGCTGTTGGTCCAGATGGGATTAAAATACAAAAAACAATATGTAATGACCTAAAGTCATTAACAGACACTGTTCAAAACATCATTAAGCATTATATAACCGATGAAGGCTTTAATTATTCGGATATAGTTGTTTTATTAGGCAAAAAAGCAAGAACTATTTTTGCTGAAGAATCTCGGCAAAATAATAAATATGGATTTGAATTTAGGAAGTCATGCTCTATTGAAGGCAGCATGTATAAACATCCTTTTGTTTTGGCAGAAACAATATATTCATTTAGAGGATTAGAAGCCAATATTGTAATTTTATGTGATATAGATAATGAAGGAGAATTTTTAGAATTGCAAAATGAATGTTATGTCGGAGTATCAAGAGCAAAACACATCCTACATATAGTAGCAAGTGAAGATACTTTCAATAAGATATTAAAAAATAAGGTCTAATTTTTAGACCTTATAAAAATTTAATCTTCTTAAAATTTATTTGAAGTATTCAACCGCAGACTTAAACATCTTCATATCGAATTCGCCTGGGACATTCTTATAAAGTCCTTCTCCAATTCTTTCACTATGTCCCATCTTTCCAAATACTCTTCCATCTGGGGATGTAATACCTTCAATAGCACATGTGGAACCATTTGGATTGTATCTTATATCCTCTGTTGCATTTCCTTCTAAATCTACGTATTGTGTTGCGATTTGGCCGTTCTTTACAAGTTCCTTTACAACTTCATCATTGGCCATGAATCTTCCTTCTCCGTGAGAAATAGCAACTGTGTAAATATCTCCCACATTTGTAGCCTTTAACCATGGCGACTTATTAGAAGCAATTCTTAATCTAACTAGTTTAGATTGGTGTCTAGAAATTGTGTTAAATGTAAGTGTTGGACAGTTTACATCTGTGTCTATAATCTTTCCATATGGTACTAAACCTAACTTAATTAAAGCTTGGAAACCATTACAAATACCAGCCATTAAACCATCTCTCTTATATAATAAGTTCTCTACTTCATTCTTAATTGCTTCATTTCTAAAGAATGCCATAATGAACTTTCCAGATCCATCTGGTTCGTCACCACCACTAAATCCACCTGGAATGAATATCATTTGGGATGTCTTAACTTCTTTAGCAAATTCGTCTACACTTCTTGCAATACTATCTGCAGTAAGGTTGTTAATAACGAATATCTTTGCCTCTGCACCAGCATCTCTTAATACTTTTGCTGTATCAAATTCACAGTTTGTGCCTGGGAATACTGGAATTAACACCTTTGGTGTTGGAACTGAAATATTGCACTTTAAGATTTCTTTTCTCTCATATGAGAAGTTTTCATACTTTTTATATTCTTTGTTCTCTAATGTAGCATATACAGATTCCATTTTGTTTTCATATTCATCTTTGAAAACTGTAAGAGGTACTATTTCGTTTCCATATACAAAGTTTGTATCTTCTGTAATTACACCAATCTTTTCTCCTACATCTTCATTTGTTTCAAGGACGAATGAACCATACATATATCCAAAGAGTTTATCTAAAGATAATGAGGTATCAAACTTGAATCCAAATCCGTTACCCATTGCCATCTTGCAAATTGCTTCTGCAACTCCGCCATATGTTGGTGTGTATGCTGCGTAAACTTTGCCTTCTCTGCAGAGTTTATTAACTGTGTTAATATTCTTCTTTAAAGACTCTATCTTTGGCAATCCGTTTTCATCATATTCTGGAGCAATTAATACAACCTTATTTCCTGCTTTCTTGAAATCATTTGTGATAACTTCTGAAACATCTCCAGTTGTTACTGCAAATGAAACAAGTGTTGGAGGTACATCTAACTTTTCAAAGCTACCAGACATAGAATCCTTTCCACCAATTGCAGCAATACCAAAGTCTTGTTGTGCTTTATATGCACCTAAAAGTGCAGCTGCTGGTTTGCCCCAACGTGTTGGATCCTTCATTGGTTTTTCAAAGTATTCTTGGAATGTTAAATATGTATCTTCTAAAGAAGCACCTGTTGCAACGAGCTTACATAAACTCTCTACAACAGCAAGATACGCTCCATGATATGGACTTTGAGATGTAATGAATGGATTATAACCCCAAGACATATATGAACAATTTGTTGTGTGTTTCTTCTCTACAGAAATCTTGTGTACCATTGCTTGGATTGGTGTTAATTGGTTCTTACCACCAAAAGGCATTAAAACTGTGCCTGCACCAATGGTGCTATCAAACATTTCAGAAAGTCCTCTCTTTGAACATACATTGAGGTCTTGTGCTAAGTCTAATAATCCTTTCTTGAAGTCTGTTGGAACTGGTTTTTTGTAGTCTTTTGCTTTAGCAACTTTTATGTTAATATGCTTTTCTGCCCCATTAGAATTAAGGAATTCTCTAGAAATGCGTACTACAACCTCTCCGTTATATTTCATTGTGAGATAAGCATCAGATGTAACTTTTGCAACTATTGTAGACTCAAGGTTTTCATTGTTTGCTATTTCCATAAACTTCTTAGCATCCTTGCTCTCTACTACAACAGCCATCCTTTCTTGAGATTCTGAGATTGCAAGTTCTGTAGCGTCTAGACCTTCATATTTCTTTGGTACTGCATTAAGAGTAATATCTAATCCATCTGCAAGTTCACCAATTGCAACGGAAACACCACCTGCACCGAAGTCATTACAACGTTTAATCATCTTGCAAGCTTCTTCATTTCTAAAGAGTCTTTGTAATTTTCTTTCTTCAGGAGCATTACCTTTTTGAACTTCTGCTCCACTCTTTTCTACAGACTTAATATTGTGTGCTTTGGATGAACCTGTTGCTCCACCAATTCCGTCTCTTCCTGTTCTTCCACCTATAAGAATAACAACATCTCCTTCTTCTGGACGTTCTCTTCTTACGTTTTCTTGAGGAGTTGCTGCTATAACTGCACCGATTTCCATACGTTTTGCAAGATATCCTGGATGATAGATTTCATCTACCATACCTGTTGCAAGTCCAATTTGGTTACCATATGAAGAATAGCCTGCAGCTGCTGTCTTAACGAGCTTTCTTTGTGGTAATTTACCTTGAATTGTCTCAGAAACTGGAACAGTTGGATCTCCAGCACCTGTTACTCTCATTGCAGCATATACATAACTTCTTCCAGATAATGGGTCTCTAATTGCACCACCAATACATGTTGCAGCACCACCAAATGGTTCTATTTCTGTTGGATGATTGTGTGTTTCATTCTTGAAGAGTAATAACCACTTCTCTTTCTTTCCATCTACAACAACATCCATCTTAACTGTACAAGCATTAATTTCTTCGGATTCATCTAGTTTATCTAGCATTCCTCTCTTCTTTAATACCTTCGCAGCAAGTGTACCAATATCCATGAGATTAATTGGTTTTGTTCTATTTATTTCTTTTCTTCCTTCCAGATATTCATTGTATGCATCTTGAATGAGTTTATCTTCAAAAGAAATACTGTCTATTGTTGTTAAGAATGTTGTGTGACGACAATGGTCTGACCAATATGTGTCTATAACCTTAATTTCTGTTATTGTTGGATCTCTATTCTCTTTTGCAAAATAGTTTTGGCAGAACTTTAAATCATCTAAATCCATAGCAAGACCATTTGCATCTAAGAAAGATTTTAGTTGTTCTTCATTATATGTAATGAAGCCAGTTAAAGTTTTTACTCTTTCTGGTTCTGTTATTGTCATGGCAAGAGTTTCGAATCTATCTAGTTTTGCTTCCCTTGCTTCAACTGGGTTAATAACATACTTTTTAATTGTTTCTAATTCTTTATCTGAAATATCTCCTTCTAAAAGATATATCTTTGCTGTTCTGATTGTTGGTCTGTCTCCACAGGACAAAATTTGGAAACATTGAGAAGCAGAGTCTGCACGTTGGTCAAACTGACCTGGCAAATATTCAACTGCAAATACTTTTCCATCTACCTTTGGTACATGTTCATAAGTTACATCTAGTTGTGGTTCAGAGAAAATAGTCTTAATACCTTTGTTGAATAAGTCTTCTGTTATATTCTCTGCATCATATCTATTTAAAAGTCTTACACTTTTGAGACCTTTAATACCTAATAATGTTCTTAATTCTTCACATAAAGATACTGCCTCATTATCTAGACCTTTTCTCTTTTCTACATAAATACGATATACCATTATTTTTCCTCCGCCTTTAATGCTCTTTGTCCTATGTCTTTTCTATAATATTGATTATCAAAATGGATTGTTTCCACTTTCTTATATGCTTTGCATATAGCTTCTTTTAAAGTTGGTGCTGTTGCTGTAACACCTAAAACTCTACCACCATTTGTAAGGAGTTTTCCGTTCTCTAGTTTTGCACCTGCAACATATACATCTTCTTTGTCTTCCATTGTTATTTCATATCCTTTTTCATAATGAGTTGGATATCCTTTGGAAGCCATAATTACACAACAAGCACACTCTTTCTTGAACTTAACTTCTGTATCTTTTAGTGTACCATTTGTTGTTGCTTGCATAATTGTGAATAAATCTGATTCAAGAAGTGGCAATACAACTTGTGTTTCTGGGTCTCCGAATCTGCAGTTATATTCTATAACCTTTGGACCATCTTTGGTTATCATGAGACCAAAGTATAAGCATCCTTTAAATGTACGATTCTCTTTATTCATTGCTGCGATTGTTGGAAGGAATATCTTCTCCATACACTCTTTAGCAACTTCTTTTGTATAATATGGATTTGGAGCAATAGTTCCCATACCACCAGTATTTAAACCTTGATCTCCATCTAAGGCTCTCTTGTGGTCCATAGAGCTTACCATAGGTATAACCACATTGCCATCCGTGAAAGACAATACAGAGACTTCTGGGCCCTCTAGGAACTCTTCTATGACTATTCTAGAACCACTATCTCCAAAAATCTTATCTTCCATCATGGATTGGACTGCTTTTATTGCCTCATCTAATGTATTGCAAATTAAAACACCCTTACCTAGTGCTAAGCCATCTGCCTTAACAACTATTGGCATTTTTTGTTTCTTTAAATATGCAATTGCCTTATCTTCTTCCTTAAAAGTTCTATATTTAGCTGTAGGAATACCATATTTCTTCATTAAGTTCTTAGAGAAAATTTTACTACCCTCTATAATTGCAGCTCTTTTGTTAGGTCCAAAACAAGGAATACCTTTTTGATTAAGTTTATCTACCAAACCTAAAACTAGTGGGTCATCTGGAGCAACTACTACATAGTCTACTTTCTTTTCTACTGCAAACTTTACAATGCCTTTAATATCTTTTGCTCCGATATTAACGCAAATAGCATCTCCTTCAAAACCACCGTTACCTGGTGTTGCATAGATAGTTTCGATACTCTTGTTCTTTTTTAGTGCTTTTATTATGGCGTGTTCTCTTCCGCCTCCACCTACAACTAATACAATCATTTCTTTCCCCTTAATATATATATTAATGATGGAATAATCTCATGCCTGTGAAGCACATTACCATTCCGTGTTTATTTGCACTTTCTATTACTAAATCATCTCTAATAGATCCACCTGGTTCTACAACATAAGAAACACCACTTCTTGCTGCCTTTTCAATGTTATCATTGAATGGGAAGAATGCATCAGATGCAAGTGTTACACCTTTAATTGTTGCAAGGTATGCATCTTTTTCTTCTCTTGTGAATGCTTCAGGTTTAACTGCAAAGAATTTTTGCCAGTTTCCTTCTGCTAAAACATCTTGGCTGTCATAGTCTGAAAGATATAAATCTATAATGTTGTTCTTATCTGGTCTGCCAATTCCTTCTGCAAATTGTAATCCTAATACTTTTTCACTTTGTCTTAAGTGCCATAAATCTGCTTTTCCAGCTGCAAGTCTTGTGCAGTGAATTCTAGATTGTTGTCCAGCACCTACACCAATTGCTTGTCCGTCTTCTGCAAAACAAACTGAGTTGGATTGTGTATACTTTAATGTAATTAAAGCAATTATCATATCCTCTATAACTTCTGGTGTTAAGTTCTTGTTTTCTGTGACTATGTTTGTGAGAATATCTTTGTTAATCTTGTAATTGTTTCTACCTTGTTCAAAAGTAATACCAAATACTTGTTTTCTTTCTCTTTCTTGTGGGACATAATTTGGATCTATCTTAACAATGTTATATGTTCCCTTTCTCTTTTGTTTTAAAACTTCTAATGCTTCGTCTGTATATCCTGGAGCGATTATGCCATCTGATACTTCTCTTGCAATAATCTTTGCTGTTGTAAGATCACAAATATCTGAAAGTGCAATCCAGTCTCCGAATGAAGACATTCTATCTGTTCCTCTTGCTCTTGCATATGCACAAGCCAAAGGAGAATCATCTAAACCTTCGATATCGTCTACAAAGCAAGCCTTTTTAAGTTTCTCTGGGAGTATTTTCCCAATAGATGCTGAAGTTGGAGAAACATGCTTGAATGATGTTGCTGCACACTTTCCTGTTCCCTCTTTGATTTCTTTTACAAGTTGCCAAGAGTTAAATGCATCTAAAAAGTTAATATATCCTGGTCTGCCAGATAAAATTTCAATTGGAAGGTCTGATCCATCTTCCATGAATATCTTTGCTGGTTTTTGGTTTGGGTTACATCCGTATTTAAGTTCAAATTCTTTCATATTATGCCCTCATTATTTATTTTTGTTTATTAATCTGTTGTCTTCTTTGCCTGTTTCTAAATCTATGTATCTTACATATAAAGAAATCTTGTTGTTTTCATTTAATGCATTCCAAAGTGTGTTTGTAAACTCATCTATATCATTTGGTATTGCTACCCTTTCTGGTTCACCTTGGAATGTTGGTATTGGATTACCATCTGTTACGTATGTATGAATGAAATGTCCGAGTCCGTTTAATGGTTCGTAATCAAATGTGTATCTGTTACATGCACTACCATTTGCATCTGCAGATTTTAAGATACTCATTCTGTAACTATATTCACCTTTGAACTTTAATACTGCACTTATTCTTGGTGTGAAGTTTGGTGCATCTGGTTCAAACTCACGTGTCTTTAAAGCACGGATGAAACATTTACCTTCTTTCATGAAGTTGTAAATAGTGTCTGTTTGGTCTCCGTTTGTAACTATTAATGCATCATCCATCTTTCTAATAGCTGCATATATAATGAGACTTGGATCTTCTACTTTACTTGAATCAAAAGGTTCTGTATAAACATCTTCTCCCTTTTCTACGAAAATTCTATTTCTACTGTTGTTGCTTCTTCCCATAATGAAATATGCAGCAACTGCTTTCTTTCCGTCTTCACTCTTTCCAACAACTATTCCTCTTCCTACATAAGGATTGTCTTTAATAAGTTCGCCAATGTCATTAATCTTGTAAATATCCATTATTTATTCTCCTCTAACATTTTTTTACATACTTTTTCACAGGATAAAGGCAAAATCTTCCACTCTGCCTCTTCCATAACTCTTCTTTGAAGAGTTTTTGCATCGTCTCCGTCTTTTATCTCAACGGCTTTTTGCATTATTATTTCGCCACCATCTGGGATTTCATTAACAAAATGAACTGTTGCTCCTGTAACCTTTACACCATACTTAAGAGCTTCTTCATGGACTTTAAGTCCGTAATAACCTTTTCCACAGAATGAAGGTATTAAAGATGGGTGTACATTTATAATGCGCTTGTCATACTTTCTTGTAAAGTTCTCACTAAGTATAGATAAGAAACCAGCAAGGACTATTAAACCAATTCCTTCCTCTTCTAAAATCTTTATGATTTTACTCTCAAAAACTTCTTGCCCTTCTTCCTTAGTTACAACCACAGATTTTATGTTTGCATTCTTTGCTCTTTCTAATGCATATACATCTTTCTTATTTGAAACAACTAGAGTAATTTCTCCACTCTTAATTATTCCACTCTTTTGAGCATCTATGAGAGCCTGGAGGTTTGTACCACCACCGGAAACAAATACTGCAATTTTTATTTTGTTCATAATAATACAACTCCGTCTTCAGACTTAATAATCTCACCAATTGTATAAGCCTTTACACCATTATCTTGTAATATCTTTAATGTCTTTTCTTCATCTTCTCTAGAAACAACTACACTCATTCCAACACCCATATTAAATGTGTTGAACATATCTCTTTCTGCGATGTTTCCTTTTTCTTGTATAAGTTTGAAGATTGGTAATACCTTAACATCTTTCTTATAAATCTTTACACCAAGTCCTTTTGGAATAGATCTTGGCATATTTTCATAGAAGCCACCACCGGTGATATGAGAGATACCCTTAACTTGAACTTTTTCTAGCAAAGCTAGAACTGGTTTTACATAGATAACTGTTGGAGTTAATAATGTTTCTCCAATGCTCTTTCCACCAAGTTCAGCATATTTTTCATGAAGGTCTATCTTCTCTACGTCAAAGACTTTTCTAACAAGTGAGAATCCGTTACTATGTACACCAGATGATGGAAGGGCTATCATGACGTCTCCCTCTTTCATCTTTGTCTTGTCTATAACTCTCTCTTTCTCTACTATACCAACAGAAAAACCAGCGAGGTCATATTCGTCCTCTGGATAGAATCCTGGCATTTCAGCAGTCTCACCACCAATTAAAGCAGATCCAGATTGAACACATCCTTCACAAACACCAGCAACAATCTGCTCTATTTTCTCTGGATAGTTCTTTCCACAAGCAATGTAATCTAAGAAGAATAATGGTTTAGCACCACAGCAAATAACATCGTTAACACACATTGCAACACAGTCTATTCCAATTGTGTCATGCTTATCCATTAAGAATGCAAGTTTAAGCTTAGTTCCAACACCATCTGTGCCAGAAACTAATACTGGATGTTTATAACCTGTGAGGTCTAGTGGGAATAATCCTCCAAACCCACCAATTTCTTCTGCACCTTGTGCATATGTTCTTGCTATGTGTTTCTTCATTAACTCAACTGCTTTGTATCCTGCAGTGATATCTACACCAGCTTCTTTGTAACTTTCTGAATAACTCTTCATATCTACCTCTATTCTTTTCCGTTCCAACAATATGTGCATAATTTACACTCTGGTACACCCATTGCTTTAATCATGCGGTCTAAAGATTGGAATTCAATTGAATCAAAACCGAATTTATCACAGATTGCTTGTCTCATCTTCTTGCCACGTTCTGTTTCTGAATCTGCATATTCTTCTAAATGATTGAATCCTTCTGGTCCTTCAAGCTCCATAATTACTCGTCTTGTAATTAATTCCATGTCTGAAGTTGCTCTTGAGAAGTTCAAATACTTACATCCAAACATAATTGGAGGACACGCAGAACGCATGTGAACAGCTTTTGCACCGTGTTCAAACAAGAACTCGACTGTCTCTCTTAATTGCGTTCCACGGACTATAGAATCGTCTACAAACAACAAACTCTTGTCTTGAATAAGTTCTTTAACAGGAATTTGCTTCATTTTTGCAATTTTATTTCTATCTCTTTGATCTTCTGGCATAAAGCTTCTATACCAAGAAGGTGTGTATTTGATATATGGACGAGCAAAAGGAATACCACAAGAGTGTGAATAACCAATTGCATGAGGAGTACCAGAATCTGGAACACCACAAACATAGTCTACACCTTCGTTATTTCCCTTTTCACAATCTGATTCTGCAAGGTCTTTTCCATTCTTATATCTCATTAACTCTACGTTGAGTCCTTCGTAATTGGATGTTGGATATCCATAGTATGTCCAAAGGAATGTACAAATTCTTGTTTCATTAGATGCTGGAACTAATGTTTCGATTCCATCTACAGAAACACGTACTACTTCGTTCGACCCGAGTTCTTTAAAATCTTCATATCCAAGTTTTTGGTATGAGAAGTTTTCAAAGGCAATTGCATATCCATCTACTCCCTTTCCAATGTGAATAGGAAGTCTACCTTTTTTGTCTCTAGATGCAATAATGCTTCCATCTTCTCTTAAGATTAAAAGATTTGCTGTTCCTTCGATAGACTCTTTTGCAAAAGCAAGTCCTTCTAAAAAGTCTGGTTTACTATCTATTAGTGTGGCTATAAGTTCTACAGCATTAACCTCTCCTCCAGATGCAACACCGAAGTGATATCCATTCTTCATTAGATAATTGTCTATGAGATCTTGTTGGTTGTTTATAATACCAACGAAGCAAATAGCATATACTCCGTGTCTGGATTTAATAATTAAAGGTTGTGGATCATAGTCTGAGATAACACCAATAGCAGATGTACCACTTAACTCTGAGAATAATTTTTCAAATTTTGTTCTAAAAGGAGAATTGCCTAAGTTATGTATCTTTCTTTGAATACCCTTTTCTGGGCTATATACAGAAATACCAGCACTCTTGGTTCCAAGGTGTGAATGATAATCTGTTCCGAAGAATACATCTGTTATACAATCTTTTTTAGATACTACGCCAAAAAATGCGCCCATAGTGTCTCCTTATTCTAGCCTAATACTCTCTTCATCATTTCTTTATATGCGTCTTCTACACCACCCATATCTCTTCTGAAACGATCTTTGTCTAATTTTTCATGTGTTGTTGCATCCCAGAATCTGCATGTATCTGGAGAAATTTCGTCTGCGAGAACGATTTGTCCATCTGCTGTCTTACCAAATTCAAGTTTAAAATCTATTAAATCTACGTTAATGGACTTAAAGTATGCTTTTAAGAATTCGTTAATCTTAAAGGACATAGATGCTATTGTATCTAATTCTTCTTTTGTGCAATATTCCATTGCGAGAATGTGGTAATCATTTACCATAGGATCATTTAATTCGTCACATTTATAGCAGTATTCTAAAACTGTTCTCTTCATTGGAACTCCTTCTTCAAGTCCAAGTCTCTTTGCTAAAGAGCCAGCTGCAACGTTTCTAACAATAACTTCTAAAGGAACAATCTTAACTCTCTTAACGAGTGTTTCTCTTTCGTTTAATTCTTCTACATAGTGTGTTGGAATACCTTCTTTTTCAAGTTTTTCCATTAAGTAGTTGCTCATACGGTTGTTAACTACACCCTTTCCAACGATAGTGCCTCTCTTGACACCATTAAATGCAGTTGCATCATCCTTGTATGATACGATAACTAAGTTAGGATCGTTTGTTGCGAAAACTTTTTTTGCTTTTCCTTCGTAAAGTTGTTCTTTCTTTTCAATCATTTTTTTATTCCTCCAGTTTGATTTTATAAGTTATATAAAACAAAAAAACCGTAGACTCAATCTACGGAATTCTCTTATTTGTTATATTTCGCCTCTATATCGGCATTTTTTTGAAGTACAGTTTGCTTGTTCTTGTCTCTGTATTGTACTAATTTCTCGTGTAAATCAGCATCAGAGAGAGCTAGCATCTCGATAGCTAATATAGCTGCATTTGTGCCTCCATCTATAGCAACAGTTGCAACTGGGATTCCAGATGGCATTTGTACTGTGGATAAAAGTGCATCCATTCCACCTAATCCTGCGCTCTTAATTGGTAATCCAATAACTGGTAATACTGTGTTTGCTGCAATAGCTCCAGCCAAGTGTGCGGCCATACCTGCAGCTGCAATAATAACACCAAAACCATTCTCTTCTGCTTTAGAAATGAATGAAGCAACTTCTGCTGGTGTTCTGTGTGCTGAGTAAATATGGACCTCGTATGGGACATTAAATGATACAAGTGTATCTATTGTCTTTTGAAGAACTGGCAAATCGCTATCGCTACCCATTATGATAGCCACTTTTTTTAGCATATGTCTTCTCCTCCGCCTATGCGTATAAAAATTATGTTAAGATTATAAAAAATTAAATGTGGATAAGTCAATCAAATAAATGATATAAAAATTAAATTTTCCACAATATATTGTTGGATGTTTTCGCAAAACATACTAAATGTACTAAAAATGGTTCATAACTGCCCACACCCCTATTGCTAGACAGAAAAGATATCCACTGCTATAATGTTTTCCATGCTGGTGTGGCTCAGTCGGTAGAGCAGCGCACTCGTAATGCGCAGGTCAGGGGTTCGATTCCCCTCACCAGCTCCATTTTTTTATTCATCTTTTGGCATAATATATGTACTATTTACACTATTAGCGAGAATATCTTTCAATATATCTTTTGCGATTTCCTCTGTTTTATATTTTCCCAACATTACATCTCCACCTTCGATAGGTTCATTAAATCTGTCATCAAACGCAATAGTTAAAGATGCATAAATGATACTAAACTTAACATTGCATGTCCCATGCTCTTTACTACGTACACTTTCAAAACTATCATTAATATATAGCCTCAAAACATTATCCAAATTTACTGCATTTTTCTCATCCTGACTTATTATAAACATACTTCTATCCTCCTACGTGATAATAACTTTTTTCTGGCATTTCATAAATTCTTTTAAATTCTTCATTTGAGTCATATCTGGCTTGTTCTCTCATAAGATCAAACAACTCTTTAGATGCTTGTTCTGGTGTATCATAACTAGCCAATAATATATCATCCTCCCCTTGAACTGCAGGTTTGGCAAATATTAAATTTTCTTTTGTAAACACTTCCAAAACATTATTTAGGTTTACATATTTAGAAAGGTCTTGTGTTCTTACAAACATATTATCCCCTTATGCCATTGCATCTTCAACTTGTGGTTCTTCTTCTACAACATCTGGATCTACATATCCTTTCTTGAAACATTTGAAATGTTTAAACTTGCAAATAATTGCTTCGTATGTGAACATCTCGCATAAGAATGAAATTGTTCCACCAAATAATACATCTGAAAAATAGTGTGCACCAGCAACTACTCTAGCAACTGCTACAAGTCCTGTGTATATAATTGGAGCTACCCAACAAATAACTTTAATACCCTTCTTCTTAATTCCAAGAACTGCAGGCAACATCATTAATGCATATGTTGTACCAGCTGCATTTGTGTGTCCAGATGGGAAGGATTTGTACATATCATGGGTGTCTGCCATATATTTATATACATCATCTCCATATCTCTTTCCATTCTTTACATACCAGGCGGTGAATCCTGTATGCTCTGTGTCTCCTAAGAAGTTCATTGTTCTGTATCTCATACGTCCCATTGGTCTCTTAATGATTTCAATGAGTGCAGCACCTATTGCAGCTGCAATAACGAATGCAAGAACCCACTTTGCAAGTTTCTTTAATGTTTCTTCTTTTACATTCTTTAATGCGAATACTAAACATATTGCTGCAACTATTGCCATAGCAATTTCAAGTAATGTTAAAGTTAAAACATCTGATTTTGTGATGTCATAGACACCAGTGCAATCTTTCCATCCAAAGCCAACAACGTGATCCATAACATACCCTACTATTGTCTTGAAATAGAACCAGAATGCAAGTATTACTAAACATCCTGCTACAACAGCAAGTATTTCATTCCAAGGACGGAACTTGCAACATTTGTGGAAGAACCAAACTAAAATTGCCATAGATAAACCAGCAAGTAAATAAATTGGTGTTTCTCCACAAGCTTCAAAGAAGAAAGCGAATGCATTATGAGATAGATATGCACCTGGCTCTAAAGACACAATTATGTCTGATACCGCTAAATCATAAGCACCATTCTTAACTGAAACTACGATTAACATTGTTACAAAAACAGCTAAGAAACAACATACTGAGATGATGGTCTTAGCCATTAAAGATAAACCTTTCTTTTGAATCATAAATAATTCTCCCTTAAAAATATCTACCTAATATATTATATTAAGACGCTAATATTTTCAATATTTCCTATTTCTTAGCGTTCTTTTTTCTTATTACTTCAAAGACAATAATTGCAATTACCATAGTGAGTAATACTGCGCCAGCAATAACCCAAATTGCAATACCTGCATCCATATCAGATTTAGCAACTAAACTCTTTACATCTGTCTTTTCGTTTGAACTGGACTTGTTGTCATTGTCTACAGATCCACTTCCTTGCTTGTTGGATGCTGTAATCTCAGCTGTTACAGATGTTTCTCCTGAATTGTAGTTTTCAGATTCTGCACATCTTACTATAACCGTGTATTTGCCTACATCCTTAAACGAATTGTTCTTGTATGATATTGCTCCTGTTCCTGTTATTCCAGATACAGAATGATAATTGCCATCATACTCAAAGGTCTTCACTACATTTGTTAAATCAAAACTTGGATTTGCTTTAGCAATTGTGAACTCTATTGTTGTATTTGTTGGCATGATGTAATTTTCATTTTCTTCTATAACTGCAGTTGCTGTGTATGTTCCAGCATTTGTTTTCTCTCCAGTTACAGTAACTACTAAACTGTCTACATTAACTTCAGCTGTTGGCTTCTTTGCTGTACCATCATAGGTAAAGGATAAGTCAGACCAAACAAGTGTTAATTCTCTTTGAGTAATTGTGTATACACCATCTACAAATATAATTTCATAGTTTGCACTATTTGTTACACCAGTAATTGGATATTCTCCCATATTGGAGGCCTGTGTGGCTGTACAAGACAATGTATATGCACCAGACAAGTCTTCTACAAAGATACCATCATCTGTTGCTGTTAAAGGTTTAATGGCTTCTCCATATCCACCACTCTTGTTGTCTATTGTTACAGTTACTCCCTTTGGTGTAATTGTGTATGTTCCATTTGTGAAAGTAATTGCATAATTATGTGTAAGTGTTTGTCCTTCTATTGTATAGGTTCCAACTGGAGATTCATCTGAAACATCACAAACGAGTTTATATGCATATGGTTTGTCTGCATCTAAAATACCTGTACTTGTGCTTGTGAATAGTACTATGTCATCTCTATATGTTGAATGTTTGTTATTTATAACAACTGTTGCCTCTTTTGGTGTAATTACATAATCTGCAGATGTCCAAACAACATTATAATTAGAGTTAACAGAAGAAGCATAAATATGATATGTTCCAGCATTATGATTTGTACTTACTTCACAAGTTACAGTATATACATCTTCATCATTATCTGAAGGAAGAAGATCATCGCTATATGCTTCTATCTCAAGGATTGGATCTCCATATACTGATTGTTGTGAAGAAATATTTACATGTGCTGTTCTCTTTGTAATTGTGTATGTTCCATTAGTGAAAGTAATTGCATACTTTGTACTGTTGTCTGTACCGGTAATTGTGTATGTTCCAACTACTTCATCTGTCATGTCTGGGATATCAAAAATTGCAATACCTGCTACTGTATCATTATTAACAAGTGGTGTGTTTGTGTCTGGAGTTGCATCTAGGTCTAATAAATCGTCTCCGTATTCACTTGTTTTGTCGTTTATAACTAAAGTTATAGGTCTTTCTGTAACAGTATATGTTCCATTTGTAAATGCTACACTATAATTGTCTGCAAGAGTTGTTTCTTTTAATTGTCCGTATATTGTATAAGTTCCTGGAACTGTTGTTGGAGAAACTCCACAAGCCATTTCATAAATGTCTTCGTTATATACAATACTTCCAGATGTAATAACAGATGTTAGCTCTACTTGTGCATCTCCATAATGGGCTGTCTTGTTCTCTACTGTTATAGCTAAGTTTCTCTTGTTTACAGTATATGAATCGTTCTCGTTTACAAAGGTTATAACATAGTTATCTTCATCTAGTGGTACTCCTACGATATCATATGCACCTGTATTTGAATGTGCAGTTACTTCACAAGAAAGTGAGAAAGGATTATCTGTACCAACAACACTACCCTCTGTTATTTCATATGTTAACTGTGCAGGATTTTCTCCATATTCTGTTGCCTTACTGTCTATTGCTACTGTTATGTATTTTTGTGTAACGGAATAATCCGCTTTTGTATCTGTACCACTAACATTTCTGAATGTTACATTGTAGTTGTCATTGGTTGCTGTTCCAACTATGTCATATACATCTACTGGAGATGCAGATGTTACTGTTGTGCTTAATGTATATACTTCATCATTGTTAACAATGTCTCCACTATATACAGATGCAGTTAAATCTTCAGTTTCGTCACCATATACACTGGCTTTGTTATCTATCTTAATAGTTACAGGTCTTGGGACAACTGTTAACTTAGCTTTTCCTTCATGGAGATAATTAAATGAATAATTTATAGATGAATAGTTGCTAATTGTAACCTCATATTCCCCTACATCATAATAAATGTCATAAGGACAGTTAATTGCTCCACCATTTAAGTCACCTATTCCTTCACCATTTTCAAATCCTGAAATATCTACAACAAATATATCTGCAGAATATGGATCTCCATATACATAAGTCTTATCTCTTAAATCTACTTCCAATTCCTTCTTGTTAATTGTTATTTGTACTGGTCCAAATACCGAGTAATCTGTGCAAACAATTCTTACATAGTATGTTCCTGGTCTTTTAGGAGCATAATCCATAGGAGCATTATTGGAGTCATAGTAATTGTAATAATTTATGTATGTTTCATTGTAACCATCTGCATAATTTATAACAAAGTTATGCTCTGGTGTGAGTCCATTATAGTCATATGTCGTGTTAGACAAAGAGGTTATTATATCCGTATCTGCATACGCTATGTTTTCGCTGTTATTTAAAAATATGGAGATTAGTAAAAATCCAAAAACTAAAAATAAAATAACAAAAATAGATAAAATTAATCTTTGATTGTTAGACATAAAAAAACCTCCTAGCCGTTTTGTAGAAAAACTACTAACAACTAGGAGTATTATAATACTTATTTTAATAAAATTAAATGCTAAAGTTTTTAAGAATTTGATTTGTACTTTAAAATATGTTGGTCCTATGTACTAGAAACAATCCTATTTTCTATGTTCTCTTTTTTCTAATTCATCCATAAGAGCGTCAAGTCCACCGTGTCTATCAATAAAATCTAAACCTGGTTGATATGCACTTTTATTTTTTTCAGCTACAGTGTTTAATGCTTCTTTTATTGCATTATATCCTCTTAAATAATCACTAGATAAAGGTTCTTCTACCAATTTACCATCATTTGCATCATTCATGCCTCTAAGAAGATCTGCACGTGCCACATCTTCAAAAATTTCATCAATTTCATTATTATCCATATGAAATACCTCACTATTAATTGTCTTTATTGTTTTCTAAATTTTGTACTTATAAATACGGTTGTGATATGACCCCAAAATGGGGCACTGTTGTTAAAAGTTTTATAAACAAAAAAATTGCATAATACAGAGTATTATACAATCTAATTGCTGCAATATTATGTTATGCTGTTTATTTTTTCATGTTCTTGATTTCTTCACTTTCGAGTAAGATTTTGATGGCCCAAGAAGGGACTTTTACTGCATCATAATCTTGTTTATCTACAAATACGAATGCTGTATCATAGTCTGGCTTCTTCTCTGGGAATGTACCATAACCATCTGTGAAATAAATAAGACCTTTTAACTTTTTTAATTCACCGTTGTTTCTTAGTTTTTCAACATATTCAAAGACTGGTCTAAAATCTGTTCCGCCAAAACCTTTGAGCTCCATATTGCTGAAATATTTTTCTAAATCTTCTAATGAAGTAATTTTGGTGTCATTTTGTATGTCAGCATCACATTGAATAATGTGAATATTTACTCTATGAGTAAAAGATTCACTCTCTTTTAGTATGTTATATGTTTTGTTGATAAATGACTGTACTATATCTCCAGAAACAGAACCAGATGTGTCTATTGCAATTACAAAATCTTGTATAACTTTTGCATCTTTGTATTCAAGAGGTTCTATGAGAGGAAGATTCTCATATAGTTTGAGTCCATATGTATAGAAGATATAGTCAAACTCATCTTCACTAACTTTCATAACTTCATGAGGTGTTGCAAACTTCTTGAGGAAGGCTGAGTAATCATACTTCTCTCTATTTACTCTCTTTAAATTTTGAAGAAGTGCTCCAGCTCCTGTTCCTTGTAACTTATCTTTAGAGAAAGTTTCAATGTCTACTTGTAAACTTTGTGCTATTTTACTCCAGTCTAATTCATTTGACTCTAATGCACTTGCACCCATAATTTCATTGAGTGTTTCTGCATCTTCGCCAGTTACAAGAGAACTTGGATTAGTAAATTGGCTCTTATTGTCTCCGTCTTGTCCTTGTCCTTGACCTTGTCCTGGCTTTTTATCTTTACTTTCTTGTTGTCCACCATCGTCTTGGTTATTCTCATCTTTTTGGGATTGATTTTGTGGATCATTCTTATCAAAAACGAGTGATGCTGGTCCATTAACGACGCGAACTTTTGCGACTTTAATATGCCATAAAATATGGTCATCTGCTTGAAATACTACTTTCAATTTACTGAGTAATACTCTATTAAATCTGTCTTTATATAAATATTCATAGAGTGAATCTGCATTGAGAACTTCAAGCTTTTTCTTAAATGCTTGTAGAGTTTGATTGATTAAAGGAGCCATTTCAGATCTGGTTCCAGGGAGATTCATATCATTTATGATATTCTCAACTGTAATATCACAAGCCAAATCCCAAATTTCAGCATCTACAGCACGTCCTGGGAACATATGTTTTAATACACAATGAAGAACAATATGCAATATATTTCTAAGAAAGTGTATTTTGCTTTCTTTGAATTTGTCCACAACGTATGGTGCACAATATACAATAACTTGTCCATTGGTTGCTATTGTTTCCATCGTGCCATAATCAGGGATAGTAAAAGGCTTCACTTCTTTGACTTCATTTAGTTTAAGGAGGGCTAAATCTAAGTATCTCATAGATACTAAGAGTGAGCTTTTACAATATCCCATGATTTGGTTTGCTAAATAACTTATTGCTTCGTCTTTACTCATATTAATCTTCTAAGAATTTTAATGTATTATTAATATCTTTAATACGATCTGACATATGTAATTTGTCACTATACTTGAAGTATTCATCACAACCATATGTCATTACAAATGTTGCTGAATCCATATTAAGTGTCAATTCAGTAATGAAAACTGTTAACTCTTGGTTTTCACCGAATTGTTCTGTAATGAACTTGAAAGCATTAGATAATTGTCCTCTTGCTTTATCACATTCTGTTGAGAATGAGGATGCATCTTTGTTGTATGTATCACGTACCAAAGCAAATGATTCTTCTTCTGTACCATTGTTTTTCTTGACTTGATCAACCAAGTTCTTAAGATACACAATTGCTTCAGAGTTAATCTTTCTTTCAGCAGCACTTAATTTAGCAGCCTTTGCTGATGCTTGCATTTGTTTTTTGATTTCTGAACAGAAATTTTCTATCACTTCTACTACAGAAACTCCACCAGATTTAATCTTGGATTTGAGTTCTTTAAGTGGTTTAGCTGCTACGAGTAAATATTGTTCTTTAAGAACAACTTCTTTGAGTTTGACGATTGAGCCGTCTAATAATAGACTCAATAATGCAAATCTTTCATCAAACTTTGCTTTCTTTGCTCTATCTTTGATATCTTGAGATGCTTTTCCATCAAGGATGTCTTGAATTTGGTAATCTGATTTATACTTCTTGAATAAATCATAATAAATTGCAAATTCACCTGCTATCTTTTTGTTTTGTAAGTATTGTTGAATTAAATCTAAGTTTACTTCAATACCTTTTTCTTCATAAAGGTTCATCATGTCTGATAAATCAGACCAACCTCTTGCTGTTACGAATGACTTACCATCTACTGTTGTTTCTATTTTATAGAAATCATTCTTCTTAACTTCAAGATAAGAAAGAATCGCAGGATGTGTGTTGTGGTTGAAAGCATATTCTTTCCAAGCACTAAAGTCTGCTTCTACATCTACTCTCTTGAGACGGTCCCATGTAACGATATCGAATTCTCTTACTGAGTTATTGAATTCTGGTGGGTTACCTGCAGTAACAACGATCCAGCCTTTTGGAACTGAATGTCTACCGAATACTTTGTATTGTAAGAATTGAAGCATTGCAGGAGCGAGTGTTTCTGATACACAGTTGATCTCATCAAGGAATAAAATCCCTTCTTTTACACCTGCGGTTTCAATTACATCATATACAGATGCGATAATTTCAGACATTGTATACTCTGATACATCATACTCTACTCCACCGTATGTCTTCTTAACGATGAATGGTAATCCTAATGCGGATTGTCTTGTGTGGTGGGTCATAGAGTAACTTACTAAACCAACATTTAATTCGGTAGCAATTTGTTCCATGATTGCTGTTTTACCAATTCCAGGAGCACCCATTAAGAAAATAGGTCTTTGCTTTTCGATTGGTATAACATATTCACCAAATTTGTCTTTTGTAAAATAAGCAGCGATTGCGTTCTTAATCTGTTCTTTAGCTTGTTTAATGTTCATAAATTTAACTTCCTTAAACTAATTTATTTTTATTTTGAATGTTTCTTGTTTGTTTCTACACTAATTATACGTAAATAAATGCACCAAAAATGGAACATTTAATCTATATTTCTTCAGGACCACTATATTTATTATTATTTCTCATATATTGTATTATTTCAACAGCACCTTCTGCAAAATTATATTCTTGAGCTTTTTCAAGGAATTTATTTAAATCATGCATTGAAATACGTGATAATATATGATCTTGCATATCTTTCATGTTGCGATGTGAAATGCCTCTTGCTAATGCGTATCTAGCTATTCTGTATGATACATTTTTTAGATACATATTTTGATCAAATTTATCTAATACTTCTTTTTCTGCAGGTTCTATATCATTATACATTTGTGCACAGCGTCTACAGTTATTAATTTTTTTGTTGTAATAGTCCAATTCAAGATTTACTCTATGATTAGGTGCTACTATATCTATAGTTCCATCTGGAAGTTGGACTTTGTATTGGCCTCTATCTAAAACAATTTTATATTGTTTTTGTAGTTCATTTTGTTTATATATATTTATTATTTTACTTCCATCTGGATTCATATCATCATCTGGGACAATGTTTAGTCTTTCCATTAACTGTTTTTGTTTTCCGTCACCAGCAAAAGACATATAACCCACTTGACTTAAAGAGATTTCAAAGTCATCTGCAAAATTACAATCCAAGAATTCATACAAATCTATTTCTTTCATACTTTTTGGAAATTTAGAGATTGTAAAATTCGAGCAATTTAAAAAGCATTCTGTAGCTTCTACCAATTTAGGTGGAAAGTTCAGATATTTGAGACTTTTACAATTGTCAAAAGTGCCTACGTATATATGTTCAATATTGTTAGACAATTTTACACTTTCTAATTGTTCACATCCTCCGAAACATCCATAACCAATGCATAATACATTGTCATTCATTTCAATGCTTTTAATTTTATTATTATCTGCAAATGCTTCTCCATATATTATTTTTGTTTCATCTAATACTTTGAATGATTCTCTAGTATAATATTCTCCATTAAGGAGAATAAGATAATGATTAGATGGATTTCCAATATAATCAATATCATCTTTTGTATAGTGTTGAAGATACATGGTTTTACATCCAAACGTACATCCACCACCCAATCTTTCAATTGAATTTGGAATAGTAAGTTCTCTTATGTAATTGCATCCTCTTAAAAGATTAGAACCAATCATTCTAACGCCTTCTGGAATATTTAATTTTAAAAGATGATTACAATCTTCAAAAGCACCATCTGCTATGATTTTTGTATCTGGATGGATACCGTATTCATGTTCGCCTTTGTAGACAGGTTCTATAAGCATAAAATATGGATTATTTTTTGTTCCCACATATCTAATGCCATCATATATATTAAATTTAAAATCAGATGAAGTGAAAAAATTGGAATATGTATTTTCTAATGATTCTGGAAGGATTACTTCATTTATATAACGAGATGAAAATACTGTTGCACCGAAATGTTTGATATTTTTTCCACAAACTACGGTCACAGGTTTTGGATCTGGCATCATATTCATTAATTCTAGTTCAAAAGAAAAACTGCACAATTTTGTTACTGGCACACCATACAATTTATCTGGTATATAAATAGTGTCTACGTATTCTTTTAGGATACATTGTTCTATTCCGTATGTACCATCATCTAATAAACGAACCACAAATTCAACAGCTTCTTTTTTACTCATAAATTAACCTCTTATTATTTATAATAATTCAATTCCACCACTTCCGCCACCAAAACCATACTTTTTAGCCTTGTAGTCTAAAAGTATTGCAGTGCATTCTGGATATTCTTGTTTAATTGAAAGTTCAATTAATTCCGTGATTTGATCTAGTGATATATAATCCAAAATTTTGTCTCTAATCTTTTCACACTCTTTGTTTTTTACAAGTTCCTTAATAAGAGCAAATGCAATTATACTTGCAGGTCTTTGCATTAATGGATTCTTGATTAGATTATCTATATTTAATCCTTTAAAATCTATTTCCTTATTGTCTACAGCAAATTGAATCCTTTCATAGAATGAAATAAGTGCATCATTATACGTCTTCATAAAGTTGAGTACTTGTGGTGGTAAATTATTCTTTGAATAATAAACACACTCTCCAGTATCTAAATCAACGATATTTCTAAATATGCCTTTATCATTTAATGATATTCTTACTTTTCTATCTTCCAAGTTAAAGTCTATTGTGCAGTCATCATTCATAAATATTGTTTTTGATGCTTGCACATGTCCTATTTGATTAGATAATGTGTTTGATAAAGGATGTTTCCATCTTTGGAATATTAACAAATTAATAGGCACTTTTAAGTCTGCATATCTAACGTTGTTTTGTTCCTTTATATCATCAACAGTTGGAGGTATCTCCATTGTAAGATCGTTACATTCATCAAAAGCTCTATATCCAATACATTTTAGGTTATCTGGAAGGATAATATTCTTTAATCCAGATTGTGAGAAACAAACAGCCGGAATATCTCTAACTTGACTATTCTTTTCAAAAATCACCTTTTTAAGGTGTTTTGTGTTTTCAAATGCTCCGTCTTTGATAATTTCTACACTCTTTGGAATTGTAATTTCCTCTATATCCGAGCCCATAAACGCACAAATATCAATTTCCTTTAATGTACTAGGAAGTTTTACATGTTTTATATGAGAATGATAGAAACAATACCTTCTAATCTTCTCTACACCCTCTGGAATTGTGCAATTCTTAGATGCAAAAAACAGTGTATTGCCTCGTATAATACAACAACTGTTTAACGGAGATGAATAATGCTTGTTATTTTGGTTTACAAAAACCTCCTCAACATTCTCACATCCATTAAAAGCATATTCATGTATCTTGGATACTGAACTTGAGATGCTTATAGACATTAATTCCTGGCAATCACAGAATGCATACTCATCTATCTCTTTGATTCCCTCTGGAATATCCAAGAAACAGATCTTGGTTCCAGAGAAAGCCATGTGAGCAATTCCTGTAACAGCAACACCATTATTAAATTGAGGAATAACTGGAGAAATATCATCTCCAGTATAACGTAAAATTTCGAAAGTTCCATCTGGTTTTCTGCCAAAACGGAAAGGTCCGGAATTTGTATCCGAATTATAATATTTTGTAATAACCATAATTCTAACCACCTCTTTTTATTATACTTTTTGTTTAAGGCATAATTGTAAGCCATTATGTACACAGTTGGTCATAACAACTGGTGAGTGTGTGTAAACGACTAAATTGTCATTTACAGGAAGTGCATCCAATTCGATGGATCTTGGATTTCCAAGGAACAAGATTGCTTTGATTTGGTCACATTTGCCGAAAGCTTGGTGACCGATTGACACTACTTTCTTTGGGATGTAGATCTTGTCGTTGAAACCACAATTGTAGAATGCTTTATCTTTAATCATTGCCAAATCTTCAGAGATTGAGCAACCAGTAAGGTTTTTGCAGTCTGCAAATGCTTCTTCTTCCACTACTACAGCAGATCTGATGTCGATTGATTGTAAGCTTGTACATTTTCTGCACAAGTTCTTTGATGCTACTTGTACTGGACCAGGGAGCTTCAATTCAACTAAACTGGAGCAGTTTTCAAATACACCTTCACCTAATCTAACTAAGCATGCTGGCATATCGATCTTTGTAAGAGATTTACAGTTTGCAAATGCATAATCTCCAATAGTATCGATTGATTTTGCCATTTTGATTTCAGTAAGCTTTGAGCACTTATTGAAAGCATATTTGCCGATTTCATTTACTCCATCGTACATATATACAGATGTGAGTTTAGAACAGCCATCAAATGCATATTCATCAATGACTTTTACAGATGCTGATATTGTTACTACTTTTACATTTGTGTTTGCAAAAGCGTATTTTTCAATCTTTGTTACTTTTTTTCCATCAATTTCAGATGGGATGATGACTTCTTTAGAGTCACCTGTATATCCTAAAACTGAACAATTATTTTTACCATTTTCTTTTACTTTGAACATAACTACCTCATTAAATATACGTACGAACATAAAACAATATAACAATTTGATGTTATAGCGATTATGTGATTGGTTTGAGTTTGCGTTTTTGTTGATACTTTGTGATTCGACTTTGGAATCATGATTTTGCGTAATAGTGTCAAAATAACTAGTTGATTATCTCAACCATTATTACTTTCTACTATATTATACGCTTTGAGATGTACCAAAAACGGTACGTTGATCAATTGCTAATAATACAATTATTTTATTCTTTTTAATGATGGTTGCTAACTATATATACGAAGCAACTTTAATTATTTAACAAAAATAAATTTATTTTTATTATTTGGCATAATTAATAAATATTGTATTATATACTTATATATGAATTAGATTATATCATTATATAAAATAATTGTATTTATTTAGTATAGCAATAAATTAGTTTTAAAATCTATATTATGATTTATTTCTTATTTATAATTATAAGAAAAACTATATTATATACAACATAAATTTTGCTGCAATAATTAATTATTATTTATATAGGTTACAGCCTTTAAAAGCTCTCAAATATGGAACTTTTACTCTATTGCCTGGAGCCAATTCTAATTTTAACACATTTTCAAAAGATCCTTTTCCAAAATTCTTTACTGTTATAGGTAATTGTATTTCTACATTAGAACAGTCTAAGAATGCAAAATCTTTAACTGTTTGTAATTGTGCATCATCTTTAAACAATACATTTAACAATTTTTGACATCTTGCAAATGCAAATTCGTTTATACTAGTTACTGTGCTTGGCATTTGTACATTTTGCAATTCTTTACATTGGAAGAAACACCATTCTCCAATTGTATCCAATTGATCTGGAAGTACCACGTTCACTAATGCTCCACAATTTGCAAATGTGCCTTTTTCAAGTTTTGTTAATTCGCTTTTTTGTTCGAATGTTACTGTTTTTAAAGAAACGCATTCAGAAAATGCATATTCTCCAATATGATTTACAGTTTTTGGTATAATAACACTTTCAAGTTCATTGCATCCTTCAAATGCATAGTCTGCAATGTATTGTATTCCTTCTGACAAAATTACACTTTTCATTATTTTACCAGTGAAAGCATTGCTAGTAATACCATATATTTCTTTTCCATCAATAACAGATGGTACTTCTACAACTGATTCAAATTGTGCTTTAACATCATCAATATAGTATTTATCTTTTACTAAAATTACTGAATACATATCAATTTCCTCTTTTTT
>JAFZVB010000008.1 GCA_017618055.1 Clostridia bacterium | reverse complement strand
GTCTTTTTTACTTCTACAATGTTTCTATAACAAACAAACTTACCATCTTTATAGTAATGTCCTGGTGGGAAAGCTATAACTTCGTCTACAATACCAACTAAATTCTTTGCCTCAGAAGCAAATATTATGCCTCCATCTCCATCATAACCATAGAATAATGGTCTAATACCAATTGGATCTCTTGCTGCAATAAGGTCATCTGTTTTTCTATCATAAATAACCATTGCAAACTCTGCGTCCAATTCCTTGAACATCTCTACACCTTTCTCTTTATATAGTGGAAGAATGATTTCGCAGTCGCTATCAGATGCAAATCTATATCCATCTTTTATCATTTCTTCTTTTAGAGGACGGAAGCAATATATCTCACCATTGCAAACTACGTAATCTCCATCTAATTCAAATGGTTGCATGCCCTCTGGGGTTAAGCCCATAATAGACAATCTTTGAAAGCCTAATATTATGTCTCCAAAAGCAATTATCCTACTATCATCTGGCCCTCTTGTTTCTGTTTTTTCTAATCCTTTTATAAATCTATCCTTAGGGATTTTTGTTCCCTTATATGCCATTATTGTACACATTTTTATAATCCTCCAAATACTTGTGTTGTTTGCACAATAAAAACTTTACGTAATCAAATTGAATATTTTAACTACTATTTCTTGTTCTTTGCTGCTTTTATAAATTCCCTGAATATTGGGTGCGCTTTATTTGGACGAGACTTGAATTCTGGGTGGAATTGTACGCCAATATAGAAGTCATTCTTTGGTACTTCAACAGCCTCTACAAGCTCTCCATTTGGAGATGTCCCAACGATATCCATACCCGCTTTTTGTATCTCATCTCTAAAGTCATTATTGAACTCATAACGGTGACGATGTCTTTCCATTACTTCTTCAAGTCCATAGCATTTCTTCATAAGTGTTCCATCTTTAATCATACATTTATAAGCGCCAAGTCTCATTGTTCCGCCCTTAGGAATATTGCCCATTTGATCTGGCATTAAATCTATGACATTATGTTTTGTTTGAGCAAATTCACCAGAGTTTGCATCTTTATATCCCAAAACATTTCTTGCATATTCAATAACTGCTATTTGCATTCCTAAGCAAATTCCGAAATATGGGACATTGTTTTCTCTAGCATATCTTGCTGCAACTATCATACCTTCAATACCTCTATCTCCAAATCCGCCTGGAACAATTATTCCGTCTGCATCTTTAAGCAATTTATCTACTGTTTCGTCTGTTATATCTTCAGACTCTACCCAATCAATATCTACCTTAACATGGTTTTCAATACCGCCATGTCTTAAAGCTTCTGCAACAGAAAGATATGTATCATACATCTTTACATATTTACCAACTAAAGCAATCTTAACTGTTTGGGTAGCATTTTTAATGCTATATACCATATCTAACCATTTTCTCATATCTGGTCTAGATGTATATAATCCAAGCTCTCTGCAAACAACTTCGCTGAAATTACTCTTTTCTAGCATTACAGGTGCTTCATATATGGTATCTACATTTAAGTCTTCAATAACACAATCCGGTTTTACGTCACAGAACATTGCTATTTTTCTTCTTGTGCTTTCATCCATTTCTAATTCTTGTCTTGTAACAATAATGTCTGGAGAAATACCTGCTGCCCTTAATTCTTTTACAGAGTGCTGTGTTGGTTTAGATTTTTGTTCTCCTGAGGAAGAAATGTATGGAACCAATGTTACATGGATGTATAAGCAGTTTCCTCTGCCAACATCTCTAGATACTTGTCTAATTGCTTCAAGGAATGGTTGGGATTCGATATCACCAATTGTTCCGCCAATCTCTGTTAAAACAACATCTGCATTTGTCTTTTTACCAACTTTAAAAATAAAATTTTTAATTTCGTTAGTAATATGCGGAATAACTTGTACTGTTTCTCCCAAATATTCTCCTGCTCTTTCCTTTGTTAGGACATTCCAATATACTCTTCCTGTTGTAAGGTTAGAATACTTATTTAAGTTTTCATCTATGAATCTTTCATAATGTCCTAAGTCTAAATCTGTTTCTGCACCGTCTTCTGTTACAAATACTTCTCCATGTTGATATGGGGACATTGTTCCTGGGTCTACATTTATATATGGATCTAGCTTTTGAGCTGCGACTTTTAATCCTCTTTCCTTTAATAATCTTCCTAAGGATGCCATTACGATACCCTTACCTAATCCAGATACTACACCGCCTGTTACAAAAATATACTTTGTGTTATTCATAATTTATCTCCTTATAATTAATTCCTTTAAAAAGTGAGAAGCACACTCAACCGGGGTTAATCGGCGAATGTGCTCCAAAAATGCTAACGATTTGTGTTCTAGTTTATTCCCACTCTATTGTCGCTGGGGGTTTACCAGTCAAGTCATACACGACTCTTGCTATACCTTGTACTTCATTTACAATTCTTGATGTAACTTTTTCTAGTACTGGATATGGCACTCTTGCTTTTTCGCATGTCATGAAGTCTGATGTTATAACTGCCCTTAATGCTAGAACGTAATTGTATGTTCTGAAATCACCCATTACGCCAACGGATCTCATTGATGTTAATACTGCAAAGTATTGGTCATATTTTAATCCTGCTTTATTGATTTCTTCACGATATATCGCATCAGCTTTACGTAGTAAGTCTAACTTTTCCTTAGTAATCTCTCCTATACAACGTACAGAAAGACCTGGTCCTGGGAATGGTTGACGTTCTACTAACTCTTTTAGAAGTCCTAATTTCTTTCCTAGTTTTCTAACTTCATCCTTGAATAATCCTCTTAATGGTTCTACAAGTCCAATGAACTTAGTTTCCTTTGGAAGACCTCCTACGTTATGATGACTTTTTATAGTTGCGCTATTGTTAGCTCCACTTTCTATTACATCTGGATATATTGTTCCTTGTGCAAGAAAACTTCCTTCATACTTTGAACTTTCTTCTTCGAAGACTCTGACAAACTCTTCACCAATTATCTTTCTCTTTTGCTCTGGTTCGGTAATGCCTTTCAATTTATTTAGGAATCTGTCTTCTGCATCTACTCTAACGAAATTTAATGCTCTATCTTTAAATGCTGCCTCGATTTCGTTTCCTTCGTTAAGTCTCATCATACCATGATCTACAAATATACATGTTAGCTGATTTGGAATCGCCTTCGCCAAAATGGCTGCCGTTACAGAACTATCCACACCACCGCTGAGACCTAATACAACATGTTTATCTCCAACTTGTTCTCTAATTCTCTTTACTTCTGCCTCGATGAAATCACTCATATTGTAATCCCCTTTGGCTCCACAAACATCGTAAAGGAATGAACGTATTATCTTCTTGCCTTTCTTAGTTCTCTCAACTTCTGGATGGAACTGCACGGCATAAAGGTTTCGAGGTTCATCTGCCATACTTGCTGTAGGACAGTCTCTGGAAACTGCGCAAGCTTCAAAACCTTCTGGCAAACGAGAAACATAATCTGTGTGAGACATTAGTGTAATCGTTTCACCACCAAGACAATCTAATATTTTATTCTTTTTTGTTACTGTAATTTTAGTATCCCCATATTCGCTTACAGAGCATGGAGTAACTGTACCACCAAGGGTATATGCCATGAGTTGCATACCATAACATATACCAAGAATTGGTACTCCTATATCAAATAATTCTTTTTCGCAATGTGGGGCAGATGGATCATAAACTGAATAAGGGCCACCTGTTAAAATAATGCCAATAGG
>JAFZVB010000007.1 GCA_017618055.1 Clostridia bacterium | reverse complement strand
CTGTTTATACTTTGGTCTCATGATAACAAAGGACGGTCCAAAGGTTATTGAGTACAACTGTAGATTTGGAGATCCAGAAACACAAGTTGTTCTTCCATTACTAGAGTCTGACTTATTAACAATTATGCAAGCAACAACAAATGGAACACTTAAAGACACAGAAGTTAAGTTTTCTAGCGGTGCTGCATGTTGTGTAATTATGGCATCTAAGGGATATCCAGTATCTTATGAAAAAGGATTCAAGATAGACCTTGGTGGGGTAGATGGAGTTTATGTATCTGGAGCAATTGCAAAAGAAGACGGAATTTATTCCAATGGCGGAAGAGTATTAGGCGTTACTGCAACAGCAGATACATTAAAAGAAGCAATAAATAAAGCATATGCAAAGGTTGAAAAGATTAGTTTTGCCAATGCATATTACAGAAAAGATATAGGCAAAAAAGCATTACTTGCGGAGAAAGAATAATGGTATATCGTGTTTATGTTGAAAAGAGACAAGGACTAGACAATGAGGCTAGAGCTCTATGTGAGGAGTTAAAGACCTTACTTAACATTAAGGGATTAAAAGGTGTTAGGTTAATGAACAGGTATGATGCAGAAAACATTTCTGAGACTTTATTTAATGAAGGCAGAAAGACAGTATTTGCAGAGCCACAATTAGACATTACCTATGACCACCTTCCAAAGATAGATGGAGAGATATTTGCAGTTGAATACCTACCAGGCCAGTTTGACCAACGTGCAGATTCAGCAGCACAATGTTTACAAATCCTTAGCTGTGGAGATAGGCCAACTATTAGAACAGCAAAGGTATATCTTCTTGAAGGAGACATCTCTAAGGCAGATTTAGAGACTATAAAGAAGTATGTTATTAACCCAGTTGAGGCAAGAGAAGCAACCTTAGATAGGTTTGAAACACTTGCTATGGAGATTGTACCTCCAGAAACAGTAAAGACACTTAATGGGTTCATTTCGTACGATGAAGCTCAATTAAAATCCTTTTTAGAGAATTATGCACTTGCAATGGATCTAGATGATATCCGTTTTTGCAGGGACTATTTTGCAAAAGAAGGTAGGGATCCAACCATAACTGAGATTAGGGTTATAGACACTTATTGGTCTGATCACTGTAGACACACAACATTCCTAACAACCATAGATTCCATTACCTTTGAAGATCCAGAAATCCAAAAGGCATATGAGTTATATCTAAGTGGAAGAAAGGAGATTAACAGAACAAAACCTATTAATCTTATGGACATTGGTACACTTGCATGCAAGGTATTAAAGTCTCGTGGACTATTACAAAAATTAGATGAGTCTGAAGAGATTAATGCATGTACTGTTAAGATTGAAATAGAGGTAGATGGCAAGAAAGAAAAGTGGCTTTTATTATTCAAGAATGAAACACACAACCATCCAACAGAGATTGAACCATTTGGTGGTGCAGCAACTTGTATTGGTGGTGCAATAAGAGACCCATTATCTGGAAGAAGTTATGTATATGCCGCAATGAGAGTAACAGGTGCTGGAGATCCAACAGTTCCAGTTTCTGAAACCATTCCAGGAAAGTTACCACAAAGAAAATTAGTTAAGACTGCAGCAGCAGGATATTCATCATATGGTAACCAAATTGGACTTGCAACAGGTATTGTAGACGAGATATATCATCCAGGATATCTTGCAAAGAGAATGGAGATTGGCGCGGTAATAGCCGGAACACCTCAAGAGAATGTTAAGAGAGAAAGACCAGAAGAGGGAGACATTGTTATCTTAATTGGTGGCAGAACAGGAAGAGATGGTATTGGTGGTGCAACTGGTTCAAGTAAGGCACACAATATTAAGTCTGTAGAAAAGAGTGGTGCTGAAGTTCAAAAAGGTAATGCTCCAGAAGAGAGAAAGTTACAAAGATTATTCAGAAACGAGCAAGCTTGTAAGATGATAAAGCGTTGTAATGACTTTGGTGCAGGTGGTGTTTCAGTTGCAATTGGCGAACTTGCAGATGGATTAGACATAGACCTTAACAAAGTACCAAAGAAATATGAAGGTTTGGATGCAACCGAGCTTGCAATATCTGAATCTCAAGAGAGAATGGCTGTTGTTATAGAAAAGCAAGATGT
>JAFZVB010000006.1 GCA_017618055.1 Clostridia bacterium | reverse complement strand
TTAAATAGGAAGATAACGTTCAAAGCATCTTCAAATGTTCCACTTTCAATGACACTAGCATTTTTATTCTATGTTCCATTCTATCCATTCCAAACATGGTATGTTGGAGCTGTAGAAAAAGCACTTATAGATGTGAGCGTAGATGCCACATTGGCAGGTATCATTGGAGAATTTACGGTTATGGGAATCAACTTCGGACTCGAATTCTTATGGCAGAAGTTTGTTGTATTTAGAAGGCCAAAGAAGAAAAACGAAGCAGAGGAAGATACCACGGAGACTGCTCAAGAAGTTCAAGAGGAAGAAGCAGAGTCTGAAACAACACAATATTAATACTTTTTGACATAGATAAGAGGGGAAATTATGGGAAAAGCAAAGATGTTAGATCAAAATGCACCAAAAAAGATTCTAACACCTGGTAATCTTTGGGCTTATGCTCTTGGTTTAATGGGTATTAACTTGGCAATTGGATTAGTTAACAGTTACCAAGCTGAATTCTTTAATAAGATGTTAGGCGCAAACCTAATGATTATTGCTGCAATTATTTTGGGCGCAAAATTTGTTTCAATTGTTGCAGACTTTATTATTGGACACTTAATAGATAATGCAAGATTTAAATCTGGCAAGATGAGACCATGGATATTAATATCCGCATTCCCACTTGCAGCAGTTACAATGTTGTCATTCGCAGCATTTAAGTTCCCAGGTACACAAGCCGGACAAGTTGGAATGTATATATACATTGGTGTTATTGTTACAATTTGGAATATATCCATGACACTAGCAGACATTCCATCTCAAGGAACACTTGCTCTTTTAAGTCCAGATGGAAACGAAAGAAATAATGCGGCAGGTTTAGGTAATACTCTTAAGTCTGTAGCATTAGCTGCATCTGGTGTATTTGCAACAGTTATTCTTATGGCATTTGGAAAGGATGCTTTAGATACAGTAACATATCTTGTTTTAGCAGGCGTTCTTTGTGGACTCGGATTTATCTTCCAACTCTTCATGTACTTCAAGTGCAAAGAGAATGTAAAGGCTACAGGTGCTACATCTGTAACATTTAAAGAAATGTTCCAAGAACTTAAGTCCAACAAACAAATCCTTATAGTTTTCTTAACATATATCCTTGGCTTCGGAAGAAATATCGCCCTTGGTATTGCTGTTCAAGCAACCTACATTTTATGTAGAGAAGGTGTAGATATGTCATTCCTTTCATTCTTAGGATTTGAAGGAAGACTATATGGAGATGGTATTTCATGGGCAATTGGTATTACATCTGCAGTATCCAGTATGATTACTATTGTCTTGAATGCTGTAATTAATAAGAAACTAGGCGAAAAGAAATACTTTATTATTGCAGGTATTTACGGATTCGTTGTATCTGTAATTTGTGTTATCTCATATATATATGGTGGATCCTTTGCAAGAAGTTTCTGGGCTATCTTAATTTACCAATTCATCTTTGGTTTTGCTTATGGTCCAAATGGTTTCTTACCAATGGTTATGACATCAGATATCGTAGACTACCAAGAATGGAAAACTGGAAAGAGAACGGAAGGAACGCAATTTGCCATTCTCTCGTTGTCAAACAAACTATCAAATGGTATCTCAGTTGCCGTTGGTATCTTCTTAATGGGCGCTATAGGCTTCAGTGCAGCGACAGCCAATAACTATATCCAGAACGATGTAGAACACATCTCAGAGTTCATTACAGACGATATGCAGAACAAAGCATGGATTATTTATTTCTTCATTCCAGGACTCTGTATGTTAATTAGTAGTATCCCAATGTTCTTCTACAAGATTAACGAAAAGGTTAAGAAGCAAATGAGAGAAGAACTTGCAGAACGTAGAGCAGCTGCAGCACAAGAAGAATTAGACTATGAAAAACCTGTAGATGAGGATATAGAAGATGCTCCAGTACAAGAAATTGTAGAAGAAAAAGAGGAAGCATTAGAGGAAACTCCAACAGACGAGGAATAAGAAAATATCCTTAAATAAAACATGCCCTTTGAGAGTAAAATCTTGGAGGGCATTTGTTTTTAATTTTTGGGTAAAAAAATATCACCTTTTCTAGAGGTGACACATAGAAATATAGCACTTAGAATAAGCGTTGTCCAGTTTTTAGATATAAAAAAATACAATTTTAAAAATAAATAAATTTTCTTAAAAAAATATTGTTTTTAGGTATTGACAACCCATAAAAATGGGAATAATATTCATACATATTTTTGTTTTTTCAAGGCATAAAAACGAGGTATAAAAAAATGAAAGGACAGGATCATCAAACTCTAATAGTTTTGGATTTTGGAGGACAATATAAAGAGTTAATTGCACGAGTAGTTCGTGAATGCAAAGTGCACTCTATTATTATCCCAGGTTCAACACCCGTAAAAGAGTTAAAAAAGATGAATCCTATTGGCATTATTTTAACAGGTGGTCCTTATTCAGTTTATGACCCATCTGCACCACATTGTGAAAAAGAATTATTTGATATCGGAGTACCAATTCTTGGTATATGTTATGGTATGCAACTTATGGCATATACTCTTGGTGGTACAGTTACACCATGCAGTGTAAGCGAATATGGGGATACTAAAATTACAGTAACAAAAAAGAATAAAATACTAGAATGCCTTGGTGGTGAAACGATTACTCTAATGTCTCACACAGACTATGTTTCTCGTTTGCCAGAAGGTTTTGAAGCTTGCGCAGTTTCCAGAGACTGTCCTACAGCAAGTATGGCAGATGAAC
>JAFZVB010000005.1 GCA_017618055.1 Clostridia bacterium | reverse complement strand
TATGGACAAATGGGATAAAAGATTTATGGAAATGTGTGAATTTGTTTCCACATGGACTTCTTGTTTTAGAGCTGGCAGAAATATAGGTGCTATTATTGTTAAAGATAAGAGAATCTTAACAACAGGTTATAACGGAGCACCAGCTGGTATCGTTAGCTGTAGAGATAAGGGTGAATGTTTAAGAGATAAATTAGGTATTCCTTCTGGAACAAGACAAGAAACTTGTTATGCTGTTCATGCAGAACAAAATGCTTTAATCCAAGCAGCAAAACTTGGTGTTTCTGTAGAGGGAGCAACTTTATACTGCACACATCAACCATGCACCATTTGTACAAGACTTATTATAAATGCAGGAATAAAGAGAGTAGTCTTTAAATATCCATATCCAGATGAATTTGCTACAAAACTTTTTGAAGAAGCAGGTACATTGGTAGAAAAATATGAAGATTTAGAGAAAAAGGATTAAAAATGGCATATACATCATTATATCGTAAATATCGTCCTAATACTTTTAGTAAGGTTATTGGCCAAGACCATGTAGTTAAGACATTGGTAAACCAAATAACTTCTAATACCGTTGGACACGCTTATGTTTTCACTGGAACAAGAGGAACAGGTAAGACATCTGTTGCAAAGATTTTTGCAAAAGCTGTTAACTGTTTGGAACCAGTAAATGGATCTCCTTGTGGAAAGTGTAAGAACTGCTTAGATTTAGCATTGGATGGAAACTTCGATATCATCGAATTAGACGCAGCATCCAATAATGGTGTAGACCAAATAAGAGATATAGTAGACCAAGTAAACTACAATCCAATTGGAAAGTATAAAGTTTATATTATAGACGAAGTACATATGCTTACAAAGTCTGCTTTTAATGCTCTTTTAAAGACATTAGAAGAACCACCAAAGCATGCAATATTCATTTTAGCAACAACTGAAGTTAATATGGTTCCAGCAACCATTCTTTCTCGTTGCTTGAGATTTGACTTTAGATTAGTCTCAACTAAACTATTAGTTGAACATGTTTCTAAGATTTTTGATGAAGAAACAATTAAGTATGAACCAGCAGCAGTTGAACTTATTGCACAAGCAGGAAAGGGAAGCGTTAGAGATACATTGTCTATAGCAGATATGTGTATTAGCTACTGCATGGGAGATATTACATACAATGGTGTTTTGGAAGTATTAGGTGCTAATGATCCAGAGACCATAGAAAGATTTATCGTTAATATCATTAACGGAGATTTAGAAGGATCACTTAATTTAATAGATGAACTCTGTGCAAAGGGAAAGTCTGTTACAGTATTAACACAAGACCTTGCAGAGGCAATTAAGAACATTATTTATATTAAACTTTGTAAGGATGCAAAGAATCTTGTAACCCTTCCTACAGATGTTTATACAAAGTATAAAGAACTTGGAAAATCCTTAACAGTTCAAAGAGGATTACAAATGATAGAGAAACTAAATTCTCTATATGCACAATATCGTATTTCAACACAACACAGAATCATTTTTGAAAGTGCAATATTATCTCTTGCAAGTAATGAAGCACAAAACGAAGTAGACCTTCTTAAGAGAAAAGTTGCAACCTTAGAAAAAGCCGTAGCAGGTGGTGTACAAGTTAAGGCTGCTCCTCAACAAGCAAAAGTACAAGCACCTAGAGTAGAGGTTTGGAGTACTATTGTTAAGGAATTAGAAAGAAGAGGATATGGATTCCTTGCTCTTGCAGCTACAGATGTAGAAGTTGAAGAAACAGACTCATCTTTCACAGTTAAAGTTGCAGATAAATCTAAATATGAAATGTTAACAAGCACAACAAAACCAGTTGGTACTATAAATAGTAAGAGCAACAGAGAAGTTATAAATGAAATATTCTCTGGAATAAGCAACAAAAAACTAGATATAGTTTGCGAAGTTAAAGTTAATAAAGACACAGCACTTCCTTATGTTAAGGAAATGTTCGGAAACAGATTAAATACAAAATAATAGGAGATACAATATGGCACACGGATACCCAGGCGGTGGATTTGGTGGTGGCGGTAACATGCAACAACTAATGAAACAAGCACAAGCAATGCAAAGAAAATTACAAGAAGCACAAGAACAACTTGCAGAAGAAGAAGTTGAAGGAACAGCAGGTGGTGGAGTTGTAACAGTTACCCTTAAGGGTAATAAGACACCAGTTAAAGTCTCTATTTCTAAAGATGTAGTAGATCCAGAGGATGTTGAGATGTTAGAAGACATGGTTCTTGCAGCACTTCAAGACGCAAATAAGAAAGCAGACGAATTATCCCAAGAATTAATGGGACCACTTGGTGGAGCAGGATTATTCTAATATGCAATACATTGAACCATTAGCAAAGCTAATAGCACAGTTTGGCAAATTACCTTCTGTCGGACAAAAGACAGCAGCAAGGTATGCTTATGCTTTATTAAATTGGCCAGATGAAGATGTAGAACAATTTGCAGATGCAATTAAAGAACTTAAAGAAAAGGTTCATTTCTGTTCTATATGTGGAAACTATACAGAGGATGATGTCTGTGATATCTGCAAAGAGAGAAAGGCAGAAACTATTTGTGTAGTAACAGAACCAAAAGATATTAAAGCATTAGAAAAGATAAAAGGATATACAGGAGTATATCATGTTCTTGGTGGGGTTATTTCTCCAATGGATGGTATTGGTCCAGAGCAATTAAGAATTAAAGAATTAATTGCAAGATTAACACCTGAAGTTAAAGAAGTAATTCTTGCAACCAATCCAGACGTGGAAGGTGAGGCTACAGCAATGTATCTTGCCAGAATCATTAAACCACTTGGAATAAAGGTTACAAGAATAGCTAGAGGATTGCCAGAAGGATCTATAATAGAATTTGCAGATGAGAATACACTTCAAAGAGCATTATCTAGCAGAATAGAAATTTAATAGATTTTCAATATTCTAACCAAATAAAATAAGAGACCCGATTTATACCGAGTCTCTATTTTTATGCTTTTTTTAATTATTCTTGTGTTTGTTTTCCTACAACAGATTCAATGAAGAGAGCAAAGTGTTCTTGTCCAACTTCATCATTCTTAAATACTGCAGTTGTATTAAGGATCTTTTCACAAGTCTTGTTAATGTATTGTGTAATAGCATTTCCTGCTTTAGTTTCATGGATGTTTGTTCCTGCATCTACAGCAAGTTGTGCAATCATTCCAAGATGCTTGTGGAGTGGATGTTTCTCATCTGAGAGTTCCTTAAATGGAATTGGCTTATCACTTGTTAATAAGTCCTTAATCATTTTCATTTCGGATTCTAAACGTCCTGGCAAAATAAATCTTCCTGTTGCTTCGATAATTCCAATACCTTCTTTCTTGATATTGTGCATATCTTCTGTTGGATGATATATTCCATATGGATGTTCTTTATCTGTTCTGTTGTTTCTTAAGATTAAGTCTAATCTATATTCGCCATTATTCATGCACATAATTGGAGTGATGGTGTTGTGTGGTTCACCATTTGTATTTGCAAGGATACCAACAGCTTCGTCTGAATAGTTTTCCCAAGCCTTTCTAAATGTTTCTGCAACTTCGATAACTTGTGACTTGATCTTGCTTTCAATTCTTACAACAGAGTTGTACCAGTCTACTATAGAAACATTTACATTAGGATATCCAATGAAGAAGAAGTTCTTTCTTGATCCTCTACTAAAGATTGGTAATACCTTTGCACCACCTTGGTAATGGTCATGAGCAAGGATTGAACCACCAACGATAGGGAGGTCTGCATTAGAGCCAATAAAATAGTCTTCAAAGATATCAACAAAGTCTGCCATTCTTACGAATGTGTCTCTGCTTATCTTCATTGGTCTATGTTCTGTTGCAAAAGCAATTAGATGTTCTTGGAAATAGTTGTATGGAGAGAATTGGAAGTTCCATTCTTCGCCACCTAATTCAATAGGTATAGTTCTAAGTGTTTGACGTGCTGGACGTGCAGCATTGCCAACAAAACCAACGTTTTCTATACAAAGCATACATTTTGGATAACCAGATTGTGCAAGTTTTGCCTTGGCAATTTGTTCTGGAGTTTTCTCTGGTTTAGAAAGGTTAATAGTTATATCTATTTTTCCATACTTGCCATCACAACTCCACATAATGTTTTTGTCTATGTCTGGTTTGCGCATATATGTTGTCTTCCAACCGAAATCATATAGCCATTTTGCAGCTTCCATATTTCCATCTCTATATGCAATGTTTTCAAATTCTTCTATAACAGAACTTGGTGGAGGGGTAATTGCTCCAATTAGTCTTGTTTGGAAGTTGATTTCTTCATCCTTTGTAGTGAGACCTTGTTCGATAGCATATGCACAGATATTATCTAAAAGATAATAAATGTCTTTACTTGGATCCGTAACATCAGATGGTTCTGCAATTTTAAGGATGTCTAAAAGTGCATTTTTTGCATAGATTAAATCTACATCTGGCATACCCAATTTTTCATAGGCATAGTTAACTAAAGCATTAACTGCTTGTTTTGCTTTTTCTAAGGTGTTAATTGAATTGCTCATAATCCTCCGAATAAATACCAACAAGAGCTGGATTTTATTGCAAAATTAAATTGTTGTGTGGTATAATTTAAAAACTAATTTATTAAATTATAAACTAAGGGAAATGAAATGGCAACAGATTATTTTAACATTTTAAGACGCAATTCTTCATTCTTAAATGATTGTGTATCCCTTTATGGACTCACCACAGACGAAATCACAGCAAGATATGCTACTCTCCTTGGAGAGTATGAAGAACAATTTGGAAAGATGGGAGACTTTTTCTTCTCATCTCCAGGAAGAATTGAATTAGTAGGAAACCATACAGATCATAATGGCGGGAAGGTAATTGCAGCAGCAGTATCCATAGATATAGCAGCAGTTGTATCTCCAAGTTCAGATGGAATCATCCGTATTTGGAAAGACGGATTTATGGTAGAAGTAGACACAAATAAAGACTTCACACCAAACAAAGAAATTAAAGGACCATGGGCGCTTGTAATTGGCGTTGTAGAGTACTTTAAGAAAGCTGGAATGAGAGTTGGTGGATTCACAGCAGCAATGCATACAACTATTCCTCTTGGTGCTGGAGTTAGCTCATCTTCTGCTTATGAGCTTATGAGTGCAGAGATACTAAATACTTTCTATAATGACCACAACTTAGATGTTACATTTAAAGCCCTCGCTTCCCAATATAGTGAAAATAATTATTTATTTAAACCTTCAGGTTTAATGGACCAATTAACCATCTCTGCAGGTGGTGTTTCCTTAATGGATTTTGCAAACTTAAAAGCTCCTACAATAGAGAGCACAGTTTGGGAATTTAAGAACCTAGATGTTTTTGTAATTGCAACTGGTGGAGATCATAGTGATTTAACAGATGACTATGCAGCAATTAAGAGCGAAATGAATGCTGTTGCAAAGTATTTTGGTAAAGACATCTTAAGAGAAGTAAACCCAGCAGAGTTTGCAGCAAAGAAGGAAGAAATTAGAAATGTTGTTGGAGACAGAGCAATAGACAGAGCAGAGCACTTCTTTGAAGAAAACGAAAGAGTAGAAAAAGCATTTAGAGCAGTACAAAGAAAAGATGAAAAGACATTCCTATCCTGCATAAATGAATCCGGGCAAAGTTCAAGATACAAACTCAAGAATTGTTATTCAGAGAAAGCCGGCAACCACAATATAGAAGATGGTCTAGACAAAGTGGCAAAAATAAAAGGTGTTGTTGCATATAGAGTACACGGTGGTGGTTTTGCAGGTACTATCTTAGTATTTGTTAAGAAGAACCGTTCAGATGCAGCACAAGAACAATTTAATGAAATATTCGGAGAGGAGTCCGTATTTAAGGTTGCAATTAGAAAACCAGGTGCAACTTGTGTGGCTAAGATAAGTTAATGGATACAATACTTTCAATAAATAGAACAGCGTTTACAATAGGAACATTAGAAGTTCAATGGTATGGATTACTTATTACCATTGGTATGATTATAGCCCTCATTATTGCAATGGTTCATATGAAGCAAATTGGACATCATGCAGATGAGGCAATCGAACTATTCTTGTGGGTTGTACCACTTGGTGTAATCTTTGCAAGATTATTATATGTATTTGTAAGACCAGAAGAGTATTTCTACAAATGGACATCCTTTGATGACTTTATAAACATGATAGCCGTTTGGGAAGGTGGTTTAACAATCATTGGTGGTATCTTAGGTGGAATACTTGGTATTGTTATTTATTCCATTATCCATAGAAGCACAATTTCTTTAGGACAAGCATTAGATATAGTTGCAATCCCTGTCATTTTTGCACAGGTGATTGGAAGAGTAGGAAACTACATCAACCAAGAAGCATTTGGTGTTGCAATTACAACAGCTTCTATGCAACATTTCCCAATAGCAATATACATAACAGATCCTAGTGGTGTAGCAGAGGAATTCTATCCAGAAGTTATGCGTTTAATTTCAGAAAACGGTGGTGGATATTGGTTTGCTGCAACATTCTTCTATGAACTTGCTTGGAACTTCCTAGGATTCATAATCCTAACAATAATCTTCAGAAAGAATAGAAAGATGCCAGGATTACTTGCATTTGTATATCTTTCATGGGAATGCTTAATTAGAGGATTGCTAGAATACATTAGAATGGACGCTGTACCAATTACACAAATCCTTTGTTGGACAGCACTTCCAATAGTAATAGTCCTTGGAGCACTCTTTGTTTGGTATAGGCTTAGCAAGGTAAGTTATTTGAAGATGAAATTCTTAACAGAAGCAGGTACTGTTTCTAAAGTTAATATAACCAAGTTTGATGCTTGGAACTTTGCGTTTGTAGGAAAACTACTAAATCCAGAGAAGAAGATTTCTAAGGTGTTTAGTTGGCTTTATTCTATTAACTCAAAGAGAATTTATGAAATGCAAATATACGCTCACTATGTGAGAGAAGATAAGAGGGTAAAATGATTAACGAAAAAAGAAATTTAACTATGTTAACAGACCTTTACCAATTAACAATGGTAAACGGATATCTAAAATATGGTTTAGACAAGAGAAAAGCAGCCTTTGATTTGTTTTATAGGGGCTCAGGTGGCTTTGGTTACGCAATTGCAGCAGGACTTGAACAAGTTGTCGAATACATCAAAGATCTTCATTTCAGCAAAGAAGACATTGCATACTTAAGAAGCCAAAACATTTTTGGAGAGGATTTCTTAGACGCATTAAGAAACTTCAAATTCACAGGATCTATTAAAGCAGTCCCAGAGGGTACACTTGTATTCCCATATGAACCAATTCTTACAGTAGAAGCACCTTTATTCCAAGCACAGTTAATAGAGACTTCTATACTTTGTATAGTAAATCACCAAACTCTTATTGCAACAAAGGCAGCAAGATTATGTGAATGCACAAAGCATCCAATCTCCGAGTTCGGTTTAAGAAGGGCACAAGGACCAGATGCAGGTATATATGGAGCAAGAGCAGCATATATTGGTGGTATTCATTCCACATCTGACGTACTTGCTGGAGAGATGTTTGGTATACCAATTAAAGGAACACATTCTCATAGTTGGGTAATGTCCTTTGATTCCGAATTAGATGCATTTAGAAAATATGCAGAATTATATCCAGATGGATGCTTGCTTTTAGTAGACACATACAACACATTAAAGAGTGGTATTCCTAATGCTATAACAGTTTTCAAAGAACTAGAAGCAAAGGGACACAAACCTGTTGGAATTAGATTAGATAGTGGAGACCTTGCATACCTTTCTAAAGAAGCTAGAAAGATGTTAGACGAAGCAGGATTTGATTATGTAAAGATTTTTGCATCCAATGATATGGACGAAGAAATCCTTCTTGCTTTGCAAGCACAAGATAGCAAGATAGATATTTATGGTATTGGAACAAAGCTTATCACATCCTTCTCAAATGCTTCTTTAGGTGGAGTATACAAACTCTGTGCTATGGAAAATAGTGAAGGTGTTGTAGAGCCTAAGATTAAGATTTCCAATAGCCGTGAGAAGATTACAAACCCAGGAATTAAGAAGATTTGTAGAATATTCAAATCCAACGGAATGGCAGCAGCAGATCTAATTTGTCTTGCAGATGAAGAAATTAATACAAGCGAGCCATTAACAGTATTCCATCCAGAGCAAACATGGAAGAAGACAACATTTGAAAATTACACAGTTCGTGAACTAATGGTTCCTATTTTTAAAGATGGCGAATTAGTATATAAACTCCCAACACTTCAAGAAATAGGAGAGTACGAGCAAAAGTGTATATCTGAATTCTTTCCAGAGTATAGAAGAGTTATTAATACCCAAGACTTCAAGGTAGACCTTTCAGAAAAACTTTGGATACTCAAGAATAAGATGTTAGGCGGAAGATAAAACTATTTTTAATAATAAAAATAAGCACCTAGAAAATCAACTAGGTGCTTTTATTATTCAGTTTGTTAGAATTATAAAGATAATGCGAAGGATTTAAGTATATATGTTACGGTTCCTTCTACGATTTGTGTAATTAAATGTCTAATATAAAAAGTATATTCTGCTCCAGCATTTATTGGCACATCATCTTTTGCATACCAAATCTTTTGTGTAGATCCAGCAACTTTTGTGCTTCTAGAAAGAGATACAGCATAACTTTCATAAACAGTTTTGTTATTGTCTCCATCTAATACGTTAGTTGTAATGTTTTCTTTTCCATCTGATTTTGCAGTAATGGAAGCAGCTGCTTGTTCGTCTGCTGTTACAACTGCAACGTTGAATGAAAGAGTAAATCCAGAATTGAAGATGTCTTTACTTACACCTCTTAAAGAGTTGTGGAATTCATTGTTGTCATAGAACTTTGTTCCAACTGTTACATTGCCTGTGTTCGTTTCAGAAGTAATTAGGGTGTATTCGTAATCTTTTCCAGAGTATGAGCCATATTCTATGAAATCATTAGCTGAACCTGTTACTTTCTTAAATGATGCAACTGGTTTTAAGAATGTGGATGTTACACCACTAACTGAGGAAATAACAAAATAACAAGAGGACTTAGATGTATATCCATCTGACATAGTCAACTCAGAAGTGAAGAGATAACCCTTTCCACAATTTGTTACTTTGTTGTAGTCAGAGAGAACAACTTCTTGTCCAGCTGTGTAGTACTTAATTGTTGTTTTATATGTACCTGTTGCACTATTAGATGAATTTGTTACATCATATTCATAGGACTCTGTTGCACCATTTTGCAAATTAAAGAATACGTTCTCAATTTGACCTTCTGTGGTAGCCCTATTACATGCTGTTGCACCAAAAGCAACTGCACATATAACTAATATTAATAATAATGATAAACCTAACTTTTTCATAATGGTTAGATTATATAACTTAAACTATATTCTGGCAAATAAATTATTTAATAATAATGCCTAAAATAATTCAAGATAAAAATTATTTTTAAAGTCCCTTTTTTGGTACAAATGTTGTCGTATAATACTAATGGAAAGTATGGATATAGAAGATTGTGAAATATAAAAAAATCTAGGAAAAAGTGCAATTATTATATAAAATTTTTATCCTTAAAAAATTTATATAAAGAAGGTTTCCAACAAAAGAACGAAAAATTAACGTATAATATAGAAAACAGATGCAAGGAGAGAAAGACTAAATGAGGATATTAGTTTCAGATTCGGCTAAAGGTGTATATCATGGAATGGTTAATGAAATTGTAAAAAGTTTAAATAACCAGCATGAAGTTACGGTTTTAGTCCCAGATCGTTTTACTATGTCTGTAGAAAGAGGATTGCTTGAAAGTTTAGGTAAGGATAGTAGTTTCTTACTTGAAGTTCAATCTTTTAACTATTTGGCTAGAAACGAATTAAACAAGAAATTAAGCAGATACTTAACACCACAAGGTTCGGTTATGCTTATGGCCGATGTAATAGACAAGAACAAGAGTGATTTGGTTTATTATAAAAAAGCGGCAGGGAAAGATGGTTTTGCAGAAGAATTTTCGGATGCAATTAACGTTATAAGAAGAAGTGGAATAGATCCAAAAACATTAAGCCAATCCGAGATTAAATTGGATAATAATGTAACTGGACAAAAAGCACATGATCTAGCTTTAGTATATGAGAAATATATTGAAGCTCTTGGTAATGCTTTTTCTGATGCTTCTACAAGACTTGAAGTTTTTGCTGGTTGGTTAAGACAACAAAACAAGCAAGAAAAACATGATTATTTTATTATGGATTATTATGATTTATCTGCAACTGAGATAAACATTATTAATGCTTTAGATACTATTTCAGACAATGTATGTTTAGGTTTGACATCTGGTTTGCACAATCCAAACAAGGATATTTACCCAGCAGAGAAGATTATTGAAAGAATTAAAGAAACAAATTCCAATGTAACCATAATAGAAAAGAAATACCCAATGGAACCTCAACAAGAGATTCTATCCAAGTATTTATTCTCATACAGAGTTCCTTCTGTTAGAGTTGAAAACAAGGGTAAATATAACATATTTAAAGCAAATTCTATTTACGAAGAATTATTAAGAGTTGCTATTGATATTAAGAGTAAGGTAATAGATAAGAAAGCAAGATACTATAACTTTGAAGTTGTATGTGCACAACCACAAATCTATTATCCTCAATTAAAAGCAATATTTAAGAGATTAGATATCCCATTCTTTATAGACCAAAAAGAACCTTTAATGGCTCAAACACAAATTCGTTTCTTACTCTCCATGTTAGAAGTTGTTAAGACTGGATACAGAAGAGAAGATGTTTTATCTTTTGTAAAGAATCCATTATTCATAACATTATTAAGATTTAGAGTAAAGAATTACAAATTAAACAGTAATGTGGATGATGAGAACTATGAAGATGAGATGAAAGAGAAGCTTCAGATGGAAGATGAAACTGTTTATAAAGATTATGTAAACAAGTTTGAAAACTATGTTTTGAAATATAGTATAAATTATACTATATTCAAGAGTCCTTTTGATATCACTCATGAACAAGACAAAAAAGTTTCAGATGAAGACTATGGAATTGTTGAGTTTGTAAGAAGGGAAATGTATGAGTTCGTAAGTGCTTTTGAACAAGAGGATTTAAGTACAGCAGCACATTTATCTGATGCAGTAAAGAATAAGTCTTTAGCTATTAAGGATCTTTGGAACTATCATAAGTTAGTTATCGAACAACTTGATGACAACAATTATTATGCTAAAGTTGCAGAGCAAGTAAACAAGAAGATAGACCAAATATTAGATGAAATTAAAGAGATTCTTGGCAACACACCAAAGAATGTTGAAGGCTTCATTGATATGTTCAAGACTATGATAGAGAATATGAACATTTCCTTAGTTCCTACATTTAGAGACTGTGTATATGTTGGAGATGGACAAAGTAGATTCATGGGTATTGGTAAGATATACATTGTTGGCGCCGCACAAGGTACATTCCCAAGTGTATTTAAGAGTGGAATCATTATTTCAGATACAGATGAAGAAAACCTTGGAAGCATTGGTTTAAGAATAACGCCAACATTAAAGGAAAGAAATTATACAGAAAGATTATCTGCTCTTGAAATTTTAAAGAAATCTAGACAAGAAACAGATATTTCTTATTCTACATCCACACCTAATGGTGCAAGCCAGCCATCATTTGTACTATTACAAATGGAATCTATGTTAATGGATGAAAATGGTGATCCAATTAAGGCAAAAGAAATTAACTTGGACGATTTGGCATCATTAGAACCACAAGAAAGAGAAAAGATTGAAAAAGTATTATTTTCAACAGAAGATTCCAAGTATTATTCAACACTTAGAAACTTATTCTCCGGAAGAGTGGATGAAAGCAACAACAAGATATATGGAACAGCATATAATACATTAAAAGATTCTAATAAGAATGCAATACAAAGTATCTTTAGATATCCAACAAATGTGGATGGAGATAAGTTATTGGGAACAGAGGATGATGCTTCAACTTCTATCTCTAAGATAGAAACCTTCTTTACCTGTCCATATAAATATTTCCTTCAATATGGATTAGATTTAAAGCAAAGGGATTCATCCAGAATTCAATCTTATGAAACTGGTATCATTATCCATGCTGTACTTCAATACTTCTTTGAAGAGATTATGCATAATAGAGTTAATGAACTTAATCTTGAATCCAAGATTGAGGCTGCTTTTGATAAGGCCTTGGAAAAACATCCAAGACACCAAAAGATGGCTCAAGGTGAGAGAAAGAGATTGTTTGCTAAACTATTAGAAGAATGTAAGGAAATATGTTCTGAATTATATCATAATTCAAGTAAGTCCTTATTTAATCCAATTATGATAGAACAAAAGTTCGGTGTAGAGAATAAGGATAAAAAGGTATTACCTGGAATTAAGCTAAATGTTAGAGATAAAGATATTATCTTTAAAGGACAGATAGACAGAGTAGACCAATATGATGATAAGGTTTACATCATAGACTACAAAACATACAAGGGTGCAGACATTAATTTAAGTGAGTTGTACTTTGGGAAACAAATTCAATTGTTCCTATATATGAGAGCACTTCAAAAGTTGAATTACAACCCAATTGGTGTGTTCTATCAACCTATCTATGCCACATATGATAAAGACGTTGAAGTTAATAGATTCAAGTTTAAGGGTGTGGTTTATAATACACCTGGAATTCAAGAGACTATAGATCCAGATTATCCTAAAGATAAAGAAAAGTCTTTTGCAGCATATGAAATGATTGGAAGAGCACCAAACAAAATGGAAGATCCAGAGACATTAATGGATCCTGCAAAGATGGATATGTTGGGTGAGTATTCAGAAGACGTTGCAAGAAGTGGTGTTGAAGACATTATGGATGGTCTTATTGAACCATTACCATATGCAGGTTCATGTACAAACTGCGCATATAGGAAGATATGTGGATATATCCAAGATAATGAAAGAAACAAACAAACGGTACATTTAAAAACATACGAAAACATTTATGCACCAGCAGAAGAAGAGTTCGTAGAACCGGAGGTATATAAGTATGCAAGAAATGAAGATATTCGCTAGTGACGAAATAAAAGAAAAATTAACTACAGAACAAAAACAAGCTATTACTGAAGATAAGAACATTTTAGTATCTGCATCCGCAGGTAGTGGTAAGACATATACTTTAGTATATAGAATTCTTGCAGAGTTAGGTAGAGGAACACCTCTTAAGAAGATTTTAGTCCTTGTTTTCAATGATGCAGCAGCAGAAGAATTAAGACAAAGATTAGCAAGAGAGTTGTATAACCAAATCCTTTTACCAGAGACAGAAGAAACACAATTCTTTAGAGAAGCAATTGATGATCTTCCAAATGCACACATTGGAACTACACACAGTTTCTGTGCGAATATGATTAGACAATACTTTGATAAGATTGATATTTCTCCTACATTTGCAGTTGCCAATGAAGATACAACTTCTATATTAATGAATATGGCAATGGACGAAGTATTAGATGAGTACTTTGAAAGTAATGACGAAGTATTCTCAATTCTCAGCGATATCTTTGCAAGTTCTAGAGGAGAAGATGCTTTCAAGAAGTCTTTGATTAGTATCTATAACATTATAGACGCAAGACCAGAAAAGGAAGAATTCATTGAAGAAATCAAGAAGAACTATGATGTAGATGGTGAAGGTGATGCTTTCACTAATATGTTGCTCTCTTTATTTAGAAATAAACTCCATAGAATTAAGGATGAAATTGCTAACCTTAAGGAAGCTATTCAATATGCAGATGCTGGAGAAAAGAATAAGTATCAAGATTTGCTTGAAGATATGTCTTATATCGGCAACAAAATAGATTATTTTGATAAATACTCATTTAGAGATGTTATTGATACTTTTGACGAAGAATTCACATCCAAGAGAGCAAGTAGCAAAAAGAGTGATGAAATCATGGTTAAGTGTAAAGCCGTTATTAAATCCTTTAAGGATTTATGGAAGGCATTCTATGGCAAATACAACAATGTTGAATACATTGAAGCAAGCTTTAACCAAAACAGAATCTTCGTTTTGAAGTTAATAGAAATGGTTCAAAGATTTGAAGAGAAGTTCGCAGAACTCAAAAAGAGCAGAAACATCCTTACATTTAATGACTTAGAACATAAGATGGTTGAACTCTTAAAGGTCTTTGGAGAAGAAATTAGAAAGGAATTTGATGTTCTATTTGTAGACGAATATCAAGACGTTAATAAGACACAAGAGTACATATACTCTCATCTTATAAACAGAGAAGCATTCTTCGTTGGAGATGTTAAGCAAGCAATTTATGAATTCAGACTTGCAGATCCTCAAATTTTCTTGGACAGACAAGAAGAATATGATAATGATGCAAATAGTGTAAGTATCCAGTTCAATAAGAACTTCAGAAGTAAAGATGGAATTCTTAACTTTGTTAATGAAGTTTTCTCTGTTGAAATGACTAAAGCAAATTGTGGAATAGATTATCTCCATGATTCTATGTTCAAAACAGAAACAAAGGAAATTGGTTCCGATGTTGAATTGCATTTATTCATTACTCCACAAAAACCAGATGGCGAAGAGAATAATACTGTTTATAAACTTAGTGAACATAAGCATAACAAAAAGTATGAAAAGATAAGTGATATGCAAGGCAACTTCATCGCTAAGACAATATTAGATACTGTTGGAAAGAAAACAAATTCAAAAGGTGAATATTATAAATATTCAGATATCGTTATCTTATTCAGAAAGAGAGGTTCAACTGCTAAAGATATTATTGAAAAGCTTAAGAACGAAAATATACCACTAGATTGTGGTTCATTCTTAAAAGGTTCTTCTTCAGCAGAAAAAGATATTATGAATTTACTTAGAGTAATAGACAATCCAAGACAAGATATTCCTCTTGCTGGTTTCATGTTATCTATTATGGGTGGATTCAATGAGAAAGATTTGATGGATATATCCAACAATTTCTTAGATCTAAGATACTCTAACTTCTATGACAAAGTTTTAGAAGTATCTAAAACTGGAACCGATTTGGGTAATCGTGTCAAAGATATGTTAGACAAGGTTGATGATTTAAGAATTAAATCTAGTTTCAAAACTGTTGGTGAATTAATTAGAACAATAGTTGGTAAGTATTCCTATGATGCATATCTTATGCAACAAGGAGATAGTGAAACTATAGAGCTAAATGCATTCATAGATGCAGTAGAAAGTTTAGATGAAAACAATGACTTATCTAAGTTTATTAGCCTTTATAGTGAAAATGAAGCAAGCATAGATACACCTAGTGTAGTTGGTGGTAATAGAGTAAAGATTTCCACATACCATGCATATAAAGGTTTGGAAGCACCAATAGTATTCCTTCCAGGATTAGATGATGCATCTGGATCTAATCAAAAAGATGACGTTGCATATAACAACAACGGTTTCATTGCACTAGATTATTATGATATAGATAAAAAGACCAAAATCACATCATTCAATAGAGCTGTTATTGAGGAATTAAATGAGTATACAGAAGAGAAGAATGAGATGAGATTGTTCTATGTTGCTCTTACTAGAGCAAAGGACAAGATGTACTTACTTGGTGGTGCAGGTAGTTTAGACAAAGATAATAATCCTAAATTTGCAATAACTCGTGAACTTGGATTCAAGAAAAAGATGATGGATTTCATTGAAGATTTTATGTATCTTAAGAGACACGTAATGAAGTATGCTACAAACCTCTTCTGGCATAATGAAGTCAATGAAAAAGAAATAGCAGAAAGGGAAGTATTTGTTGAACCAGTAGTGGATAGTGAACTCAAACCAATACTTGAAGGATATGGTGATTTCGTATACGACCATGAAGAATCCACAAAACTCTCTGCAAAGTATTCCGTTACTGCCCTTAATCCAATTAAAGAGGATGAAAGTGTAGTCCCAGAAGTCTTTGAAAGAAAGACTAATCTTGGTTCTGTTGCCCATAAGATCATGGAATTAATAGACCTTAAAGCAAGAACATTAGAGCAAGTAAATGCTGAGATTCAAAAGATGGTTCTAGCTGGTGAAATTACTACAGAGCAAGTTGCTGGAATCAAACCAGAGAACATCGTAAAAGTTATGAATACAGACATTATGGAAATTGCTAGAAATGGCAAAGTCCGTAGAGAATTAAAGTTCACAATGTATGTTCCTGCATGTGATGTTATAGACGATGCAAAGGCTGATGACAAGGTGCTTGTTCAAGGTATTATAGACTTGCTTATCGAAAGCGATAAAGGTATATATCTTGTAGACTATAAGTTATCTAACTTAAGCCCAGAAGTTTTAAAAGAAAAATACAAAAAGCAACTTTATCTATACAAAAAAGCATATGAAAGTGCAACTAGCAAAGAAATCAACAAGATGTATGTTATATCTTTAGTTACAGGAAAAGAGGTGGAAATAGACTAGAAAATAGGTAAATATATCTTGTAATTCTTGCAAAAGTTCTCGTATGCGATTATAATATTAAAAGTATTTTTAAAGTTATATACGAGCAGGAGTGACAATGGAGTTTTTTGAGAAAGCTTTTGATGCCATAGCAAATGGTGCCGCGAAGGTATCTATTTCAGACGTGAAGCTGTTCGCCATTGTCGCTTTTTCTTTAATCGGAGCATTAATTCTTGGAGTAGGTATTTCTTATGCATTTACTGCAACAGCAAGAATGCAAAGAGCTTGCAGGAAAATCTCAAAATCCATATCTTCAACATTTAGAATAGTTAATGATGATAACGTTGCACAGTTCACAAAGACTTGTTTTTCTGATTATGCACCAAGAAGATTAAGAGAAGCATGGATCCAATACCTCGGTGTTAGATTTGGATACCCAAGTGAAATTATTTCAAGAGAAAGAGTATTCGATAGAGAGATTAAAGCAAATAGAAATATTCGCTCAGTTATATTTATTGCAGCAGCATTTATTTTAATCGGTGTACTTAGTTTCTTTGCTATGGGTACAGATTATAAAGCCAAACTTGGCGTACTTGCTGGAATAGCATTACTTATTGTTGCAATCTTCCATTTATTATTTATCTTACTCGGCAAATTGCAAACAAAGGGCGCACTAAAGGCTTTTGAAGATATGCAAGATGATCTCGATGCTGCAACTCAATTACAAATTGAGAAAGACTATGCAGCAGATTCTTCTCCATTATCTGAACTTGCAACCATCGTAGATGAGATTGTTGCAAAGAACTTATCTAAGGATGTAAGAGAGAAAGAATACGAGGGACAACCAACTGAACCAATCGATATTCTAAAGCAGGCAAAAGCTGCAATTGGCAACGAAGAAGAGGAGCCAGTTCAAGAAGAGATTATTCCTGAACCTATTGAATATGAAAATTCAATAATGACAAATGAACAGGAAGATGCTATAATTAATAACGTTGATATGTTTATTTCTCAAGGTGGAATGGACGAAAACAACGAAACTGTGCAAGAAACTAACGAAAATATCCAAGAAATCATTGCACAAGAAACAAAAGAATTGCCAGTTGAAGAAATTGTTGAAGATTTCTCAATCGAAGGACTTGGCAATGCAATTAGGGAACAATATAATAACGAGCAATATATAAATTTACTCGATCAACAAATTATTGAAGAGGATGAAGATATGTTTGGATGGAAGCGTAAAGAAAAGAAAGAAGAAGTAGCACAAGAAGAGAATCAAGCAGTAGAACTCGAAGAAGTAAGTACAGAACCAGAAGTTCCTGAAAAAGTTGATCTCGATCAAAACCCAGCAGATGCACCAAATCCAGATTTAGGATTTGATTATGCAGAAGCACAACAAACCCAAGAAGAAGAGGTTAAGGCTGAAGAAGAAGCAAAAGCTGAAGAGAAGGCAGAAGAGGCTCCTGTAGAGGAAGCTCCAGTAGCAGAGGAAGCAGCTGAAGAAAAGAGTGAAGAAGCTCCAGCAGAAGAACCAAAAACAGAGGAAGCTGCACTTGAACAACAAATTGCAGATATCTCAGCAGAAGAACTTGGAATAGATGTAATAGAAGCTCCAACTGAAGAAGAAATTAAAGCAGTTGAAGAACTCGAAGCAGAAGAGGAAGCAATTGATGATGACGAAGATTTCTCACCACCACGTTTTGCAAAATTACCACAACTTGTAAACTTCATTTGTTCATCAGATAAGTTTAGCAAGAGTGTTAAGATTAAGATGTGTTTGGTATTGCTCCAAATGGCAAAGAAATTCCAAGACCAACCAGAAGAAAAGATTATACTTATTCAATGTATAACAAAGATTATCTCTACTCTTAAAAAATAACAATCCACCCAATTAGAATATTAAAAAACCACAGTTTCGGCTGTGGTTTATTTTTTATCTTTTTACTAAATTATTTAAGCATTTTTCTCTTCCAAAGAATGATAATAACGGCTACTACAACAACCACAGAAATTGCTATTACAATCCAGAATCCCCAAGGATGTCCAGCGAATGGAATTCCAGGTAAGTTCATGCCCCAGAAAGCACCAATCATAGATGGGATCGCAACAATCAATGTGAGGGAGGTCAATATCTTCATAATTCTGTTCATATCATTATTAATGATCGACGCATATGTATCCATTTGTCCTCTCATAATTTCTCTATAAATTGAAGCCATATCAATAGCCTGTTTGACCTCAATAACAACGTCTTCCCAGTAGTCCACATCATCTTCAGACAATTTTAATTGCTTTGGCATTCTTTCCATGACAGCAGAGTTGGAACGAAGAGATGTTGTGAAGTAAACCAATGCTTTTTGAAGATCCATCATTTCCATAATGTCTTCATTCTTCATCTTCTTCTCAAGCTGTGCTTGAACTCTTTGTCCAGACTTTTGAATTTGTGTTAAATACCACAAGAATTTTTTAGAAATTGCCATCTGAATTTGAAGCAAGAACTTCTTTCTCTTTTCAATATTTATATCCTTAATTCTTCCAGAGAGAATATCTGTAACAATAGAAGTGTCTATCATACAAACTGTGACGATACAAGACTTGGTTAAAATACATGCAAATGGCAGTGTAGAATAAGTGTAGTGGTCTTCTTCGTCATCTTCTGTGAAAGGAATGTCTGTAAGAACTAGGGAGTATTCATCTTCAATTTCAATACGAGGTGCTTCTTCCTCATCCAATGCAGCCTTTATAACTTCTTCTGGAATGTTTGTAGATTTTGCAATTAACTCAATTTCTTTATCTGTTGGATTGCTCATGTGAATCCATTGATTTGAAAAATCATATTCTTCGTTTATGAGTTCTGGATTGACAGAGATAGGAAGTCTAGTTTCTTTTTTGAATACTTGAAGCATTTTACCCTCCTATCCGAAAAAAATCTAACACAAATATTTTAACATTATGGTTTATCTTTTGCAATGCAAAAATTTTCCAAGAAAAGTATTAGTTTTGTACTAATTTGTAAATATACTATCACAATAAATTATTCTTGATAAAGTTAATAATATAGAGTATAATCTTGCTAGTTTTATAAAAAATTTAATTCAAGAGTTTATAGGAGGACTCGTTTAATGAAACAATATGTTTATATGTTTAAAGATGCTGCAAACTATAGCGATGTCGAAGATGTAAGACGTGCTATGTTCGGTGGAAAAGGTGCAAACCTTGCTGAGATGACAAAGCTCGGAATGCCAGTACCACCTGGATTCACAATTTCTACAGAAGCCTGTACACAATACTATACAGACGGAAAAGAAATCAACGCTGATATTCAAGCACAAATCAAAGATGCAGTTGCAAAACTTGAAGCTGAAACAGGAAAGAAGCTTGGTTCATTAGAAAAACCATTATTAGTTTCTGTTCGTTCTGGTGCACGTGCATCAATGCCAGGTATGATGGATACAATTCTTAACCTTGGTTTAAATGACGTTGTAGTTGAAGCATTCGCAAAGTTAACAAACAATCGCCGTTTTGCTTATGATAGCTATCGTAGATTCATCCAAATGTATTCTGACGTTGTTATGGAAGTTAGCAAGAAAGAATTCGAAAGCTTAATCGATGCAATGAAAGAAAAGAAGGGTGTAAAACAAGACACAGATCTTGATGCAGACGACCTCAAAGCATTAGCAGAACAATTCAAAGCAAAATACAAAGCAGCTATTGGTAAAGACTTCCCACAAGAACCATATGATCAATTAATGGGCGCTGTTAAAGCAGTATTCCGTAGCTGGGATAACCCACGTGCTATCTACTATCGTAGAATGAACGACATCCCAGGAGATTGGGGAACAGCAGTTAACGTACAATCAATGGTCTTTGGTAACACAGGATTTGAATCAGGAACAGGTGTTGCATTCTCACGTAACCCAGCAACTGGTGAAAAGGGATTATATGGTGAATATTTACTTAATGCACAAGGTGAAGACGTTGTTGCAGGTGTTCGTACACCATCTCCAATTTCCAAGTTACAAGAAGAATTACCAGAAGTTTACAACCAATTCCTTGATATCGTAGATAGACTTGAAAAGCACTATCATGATATGCAAGACATGGAATTCACAGTAGAAAACAAGAAGTTATTCATGCTCCAAACACGTAATGGTAAGAGAACAGCAGCAGCTGCAATCAAAGTAGCATGTGACTTAGTAGATGAAGGAATGATCGATGAAAAGAAAGCAGTTTGCATGATCGATCCAAAGCAATTAGATGCACTTCTTCACCCACAATTTGAAGCAAAAGCATTAAAGGCAGCAAAGCCTATCGCAACAGCTCTTCCAGCATCTCCAGGTGCAGCTTGTGGACAAGTTGTATTCACAGCAGAAGATGCAGTAGATTGGGTAGTAAATAAAGGAATCAAGAGAGTTGTTTTAGTAAGACTTGAAACATCTCCAGAAGACATCGAAGGTATGCATTATTCACAAGGTATCTTAACAGTTCGTGGCGGTATGACATCTCACGCAGCAGTTGTTGCACGTGGTATGGGAACTTGCTGTGTATCTGGTTGTGGAGCAGATCCAAACAAGGTATCTATTGATGAAGACAAGAAGTTATTCATTATCAACGGTGTACAATTCAAAGAAGGTGACATGATCTCCTTAGACGGTAGCACAGGTAACATTTACCAAGGCGAAATCGCAACAGTTCCAGCAGATGTTAACAGTGGTTACTTCGGAAGAATTATGGCATGGGCAGACAAGTATCGTTCATTACAAGTAAGAACAAACGCAGACACACCAAAGGATGCTAAACAAGCACGTCTCTTCGGTGCAGAAGGTATTGGTCTCTGTAGAACAGAACATATGTTCTTCGATCCAGATAGAATTCATGCAATGCGAGAAATGATCGTATCTGACACAGTAGAACAAAGAGAAGCAGCTCTTGCTAAGTTATTACCAATGCAACAAAAAGACTTCGAAGGACTCTATGAAGCACTCGAAGGAAATCCAGTTGTTATTCGTTTCTTAGACCCACCACTTCACGAATTCGTTCCAACAGCAGAAGAAGAAATTGAAGCTCTTGCAAAAGATATGAAGATTTCTGTTCAAACATTAAAAGACAAGATTTCATCATTACACGAATTCAACCCAATGATGGGACACAGAGGATGCCGTCTTGCTGTAACATATCCAGAAATCGCAGTAATGCAAACAAAGGCAGTTATCCAAGCAGCTCTTGCAGTTAAGGAACGTCATCCAGACTGGGCAAATGTACCAGAAATCATGATTCCATTAGTTGGCGAAGTTAAAGAACTTGCATACGTAAAGAAGATCGTTTGCGAAACAGCAGATGCATGTATCGCAGCAAGTGGCAAACAACTCAAGTACAAAGTTGGTACAATGATTGAAATCCCACGTGCAGCATTAACAGCAGAAGAAATTGCTAAGGAAGCAGAATTCTTCTCATTCGGTACAAACGACTTAACACAAATGACATTCGGTTTCTCAAGAGACGATGCAGGTAAGTTCTTAGGTGCATACTATGACAAGAAGATTTACGAAAGTGATCCATTCCAAAGATTAGACCAAATTGGTGTTGGCAAGTTAGTTAAGATGGCAGCAGAAGCAGGCCGTAAGACACGTCCAGACATCCACCTCGGTATCTGCGGAGAACACGGTGGTGATCCTTCAACAATCGAATTCTGTCATAAAGTTGGCTTGAACTATGTATCATGTTCACCATTCAGAGTACCAATTGCTCGTTTGGCAGCAGCACAAGCAAACATTAAATATCCTAGATAATTAAATAAAACTAGACTTAAAAGCCCCGTACTGTATTAGTATGGGGTTTTTATAGCAAAAGGAAGTAATTATGTATAACAAAAACATTTACAAAGATATTAGTAGTGCAAAGAAGAAGGAAATAGAGAAATTCGCAAATGACTACGAAGACTTTTTATCTATAGCAAAAACTGAAAGATTAGCAGTTGAAGAAATCGAAAGATTAGCAAAGAAATCTGGTTTTAGAGAATTTAAAAAAGGTGATTCTGTTAAATTTGGAGACAAACTTTATTTTATAAATAAAGGCAAAAATATTATTCTTTATGTAATCGGTTTTAGTGATATTACAGAAGGTTTAAGAATCTTAGGAGCACACATTGATTCTCCAAGACTAGACTTAAAGCAAAACCCACTTTATGAAAAGAAAGAATTTGCTCTCTTTGATACACACTATTATGGTGGTATTAAGAAGTACCAATATGTCACAACACCACTTGCAATTCATGGCGTAGTTGTTAAGAAAGATGGAACAAAAATTAAGGTTGATATTGGTGAAGATCCAAAAGATCCAGTTATTGGAATTCCAGATTTATTAATACACCTTTCTGCAGACCAATTACAAAAGACAGCTGCAAAGGCAATTGAAGGTGAGGATTTAGACTTAATAGTTGGATCTATTCCACTTGAAAAAGAAGATAAAGAAGCAGTTAAGAAGAACATCTTAAAATTCTTAAAGAAGAAGTATGACTTTGACGAAGAAGATTTCTCATCTGGCGAACTTGAAGTTGTTCCAGCAGGAAGAGCAAGAGATTTCGGTCTAGATAGCAGTATGATAGCAAGTTATGGTCATGATGACAGAGTATGTGCATACACATCTTTAAGAGCAATGTTAGATTTAGAGGGAACACCAAAATATTCTGTTTGCGGATTATTTGTAGACAAGGAAGAAATTGGTAGTTACGGATGCACAGGTGCAGAATCTGTTTTCTTTGAAAACACTGTTTTAGAATTATTGCATTCACAAGGCAAAGATAGCATTTACAATTTAAGAAAGACATTAGAAAATACTTGCATGTTAAGTAGTGACGTAAATGCAGCAATAGATCCAATCTATGCAAGTGCAAGTGATGAAAATAATGGAGCAAGATTCAACTATGGTATTGTATTTGAAAAGTACACAGGTGCAAGAGGAAAATCTGGTGCAAGTGATGCAAATGCAGAATACTTTGCAAAGATTAGAAGAGTTATGGATGAAAATGATATCCATTACCAAACTGGTGAACTTGGTGCAGTAGATAAAGGTGGCGGCGGTACAATCGCTCACATTTCTGCAAAATACAATATGGAAGTTATCGATGCAGGTGTAGCAGTATTAAATATGCATTCTCCAATGGAAATCGTTTCCAAAGCAGACGTATATGAAACATACCTTGCATACAAAGCATTTGCAAAAAACTTATAATCTTTAAACATTAAAATAGAAGTGATGTCTTGCTTAACTGTGGGACATCATTTTTTTATTTTAAATAGATAAATCTATTTGACTTTATCCACAGATTCTTCTTATAATAAATCCAGTAATTTTTAAGTTGGTACAGAGATGCCGACAAGGTTATAGGCTAAATAGTGGTAGTAGGACATACTACAACATCATTTTGATTATGTAATCTTGCTTGGTATCGGGCAAGATTTTTTAATAGGAGTGATGTATGAAAATTAAAAGCCAAGTTTTGAATAGCGAGACAGTAGGCAGAACAATTGCTCGTATTTCTCATGAAATTTGTGAACGTAATGATGGTGCAGAAAACCTTGTAATCTTAGGTGTAAAAAGCCGTGGTGTTCCTTTTGCACAACGTATCGCAACAAATATTAAGTCCTTTGAAAATGTAGTAGTCCCAACAGGTGAATTAGATATAACACTTCAAAGAGATGATTATTCAGAAGAAAAGAAAAAAGAATTGGCAACAGAATCTATTATCCCTTGTGACATCACAGACAAGACAGTTTTGGTGGTAGATGATGTTTTATATACAGGAAGAACAGCAAAAGCAGCCATCGAAACAATATTTAAGTATGGCAGACCAAAGGCTGTTCAACTTGCAGTATTTGTAGATAGAGGTCACAGAGAACTTCCTATTAGACCAGATTATGTTGGCAAAAATATCCCAACTTCAAAGAGTGAAAGTATAGCAGTAAGATTTGAAGAAGTAGATGGCGAAACAGCTGTATATATAATGGAGTAATTATGTATATTAATAAAGAAGTAGAATCATTAATACAAGAGTTCAAGAACACAGGCAAGATTTGTGTTTCAGAGAATTATCTCGTTTGTCCAGGTTTGTGTGATGTACATGTACATTTCCGTGAACCTGGTTTTTCTTATAAAGAGACAATTAAGACTGGATCTATGGCAGCAGCTCATGGCGGATATACAACAGTTTGCACTATGCCAAATCTTAAGCCATGTCCAGATAATATGAAACATCTCAATGAACAATTGGACATTATTAAGAAAGATGCTGTTATAGATGTAATCCCATATGGAACAATTACAGTAAATGAAGAAGGCAAAGAACTTTCAGATATGGATAATATGGCTAAGTTTGTTTGTGCTTTTTCAGATGATGGTCGTGGTGTTCAAGAAGACAAAATGATGAAAGAAGGAATGCTTAAAGCAAAGTCCTTAAATAAAGTAATCGCTGCACATTGTGAAGATAACAGTTTATTAAAAGGTGGTTGTATCCATGAAGGAATATATGCAGAACAACACGGATTTATAGGTATATCTTCTGCAAGCGAATACAAGCAAATTGAAAGAGACTTAAAACTAGTTGAAGAAACTGGTGTAGCTTATCATGTTTGTCACATTTCAACAAAAGAAAGTGCTGAACTAATAAGAAATGCTAAATTAAGAGGTATTAATGTTACTTGCGAAACAGCACCACATTATTTAACACTAACAGAAAATGATTTACAAGATGAAGGTAGATTTAAGATGAATCCACCTGTTAGAAGTATTGAAGATAGGGACGCTTTAATTCAAGGAATAATAGATGGAACCATAGATGCTATAGCAACAGACCATGCTCCACATTCTCAAGAAGAAAAAGCAAAGGGATTAAAAGGAAGTCCATTTGGAATAGTTGGTCTTGAAACAGCATTCCCAATCCTTTATACAGAACTTGTATTAAAAGGAATTATTACAATAGAAAAATTAATTGAGTTATTAACAACTAATCCAAGAAATAGATTCAATCTTCCTATTAAAAAGGATGATTACACAGTATTTGAAATAAAAACAAAATACAAAATAGATAGCAAAGATTTCTTATCTATGGGCAAAGCAAGTCCATTTGATGGAAAAGAAGTTTATGGGAAATGCATATTAACAGTATGCAATGGCAAAGAAGTTTATAAGGCATAAAATTGGAGGAATAGATATGTCAAAAAGAACAGATATCAAAACAGTAATGATTATTGGATCAGGCCCAATTGTTATTGGACAAGCAGCAGAGTTCGACTATGCAGGAACACAAGCTTGTATAGCCTTAAAGGAAGAAGGATATAAAGTTGTACTTTGTAACTCTAACCCAGCAACTATCATGACAGACACTTTAATGGCAGACAAAGTTTATATGGAACCATTAACACTAGATTACATTGCAAAGATCATCAGATATGAAAGACCAAATGCAATTATCCCAGGAATTGGTGGACAAACAGGATTAAACCTTGCAATGCAATTAGAAAGAAAAGGTATCTTAAAAGAATGTGAGGTTGAACTTCTAGGTACAAGTAGCGAAAGTATTGAAAAGGCAGAAGACAGAGAGATGTTCAAAGAAATGTGCCAATCTATTGGAGAACCAGTTATTCCATCTGAAATAACATATTCATTAGAAGAAGCAAAGAAAGCAGCACAAGACATCGGATATCCAGTAGTTCTTCGTCCAGCATTCACATTAGGTGGAACTGGTGGCGGATTCGCAGAAAACGAAGAAGAATTAATTGAAATTGGCGTCAATGCTTTCAGACTTTCCCCAGTACATCAAGTATTAGTTGAAAAGAGCGTAAAAGGATATAAAGAAATTGAATTTGAAATGATGAGAGATTGCGAAGACCATGTTATAACAATCTGTGGTATGGAAAACGTAGATCCAGTTGGCGTTCACACAGGCGACTCAATCGTTGTAGCACCAATTATGAGCTTAAGCGATAGTGATTACAAGATGCTTAATGAATCCGCTACAAAGATTATTAGAGCCCTTAAAATCGCAGGTGGATGTAATGTCCAATTCGCACTTAACCCAACAAGCTCTGAATATTTCTTAATTGAAGTAAATCCTAGAGTTTCTAGATCTTCAGCTCTTGCAAGTAAAGCAAGTGGTTATCCAATTGCAAAAGTTACAACAAAGATTGCTATGGGTATGACTCTTGAAGAAATTAAGATTGCAAATACTAATGCAGCAAAAGAACCAAGTCTTGATTACGTTGTAGCAAAACTTCCACGTTTTCCATTTGATAAATTTGCAACAGCTTCCAACGTATTAGGAACACAAATGAAAGCGACTGGCGAAGTTATGGGAATTGGATCCAACCTTACAGAATGTTTACTTAAATCTGTTCGTTCTCTTGAAATCGGAGTTTGCCACTTCTATTTAAAGAAATTTGACTCATATACAACAACAGAACTTAAGGAATATATAAAAGTCTTTAAGGATGACAATATCTTCGCAATTACAGAATTAATTAGACGTGGTGTTTCTACCAAAGAATTACACGAAATTACCATGATTACAGACATATTCCTCGAAGCAATTAAGGAAATAGTTGACGAAGAAAACGTACTTAGAGAAAAACCATTCTATATGGCAGAATTAAGGAAAGCCAAGAAGATGGGATTTAGCGATAAATACATTGCAATGCTTTGGAATGCAAAAGAAATTGATGTTTACAACTATAGAAAGGACAACAAGTTGGTTCCTATTTATAGAATGGCAGATACATTCCATACAGATGCATATATTCCATATTTCTATTCCTCATACACAGGCGAAAACAAATCTGTCTTAACAAAGAAGAAAAAGATTGTTGTTCTTGGTGCTGGTCCTATTAGAATTGGACAAGGTGTTGAATTTGACTACTCAACAGTTCATGCGGTACAAACAATTAAAAAAGCTGGATACGAGGCAATTATTATAAATAATAACCCAGAAACAGTTTCTACAGACTATACAACAGCAGACAAACTTTACTTTGAACCATTAACACCAGAAGATGTTATGAACATTGTTAACTTTGAAAAGCCAGATGGTGTTATTGCATCTTTAGGCGGACAAACAGCAATTAACCTTGCAAAACCATTAATGGAACGTGGTGTTAAGATTATTGGAACAGACTGCGATGCTATAGACAAAGCTGAAGACAGAGACTTATTTGAAAAACTCTTAATAGAATTAAATATTCCACAACCAAAAGGACAAGCAGTTACAAAGATGGAAGATGGAATTAAAGCTGCAAAAGAAATTGGATACCCAGTATTAGTTCGTCCTTCATTTGTTCTTGGCGGTAGAGCTATGCAAATTGTTGCAAACGAAGAACAATTAAAGCACTACTTAAAGACGGCCGTGGAAATTGACGAAGACAAGCCGGTTTTAGTAGATAAATACATTATCGGAAAAGAAGTTGAAATAGATGCAATTTGTGACGGATATGATGTATTTGTACCTGGAATTATGGAACTTGTAGAAAGAACTGGTGTTCATAGCGGAGACTCAATCAGTGTATATCCAACATTCTCAATCCCAGACAAAGTAAAAGGAACAATCTTAACATATGCAAAGAAATTAGGATTAGGAATTGGAATCAAGGGTTTATTTAATGTTCAATTCATCGTAGATAGAAACAACGAAGTATTTATCATCGAAGTAAATCCACGTTCATCTAGAACTGTTCCATTCCTTTCTAAGTCTACAGGATACAGCCTAGCAGACATTGCAACGGAAGTTATTTTAGGAAAAACATTAAAAGAACAAGGAATCTTCGGTATTTATCCAGACGAAAAGAAACGTTGGTATGTAAAGGCTCCAGTATTCTCATTCAATAAGATTAGAGGTTTGGATGCATATCTTTCACCAGAGATGAAATCCACAGGTGAAGCAATTGGATATGATGATAGACTTAACCGTGCATTATTCAAAGCATTACAAGCTTCTGGTATGAAACTTAAGACATACGGAACTGTATTTGTAACAATTGCAGATTGTGACAAAGAAGAAGCACTTCCACTTATCCAAAGATTCTACCAATTAGGATTCAATATCCAAGCAACACAAGGAACAGCAGATTTCTTAATTAAACATGGAATCCGTACACACGTCTTAAGAAAGATGAAAGAAGGAAATACAGATATCCAAGATGCATTACGTCAAGGACATATCGCTTATGTAGTTAACACAAGTGATCCAAGTTCAACAGGTCAACTTAATGATGGATATAAAATTAGAACAATAGCAACAGAAAACAACATTACAATGTTCACAGCACTAGATACAGTTAAGGTATTATTAGACGTATTAGAAGAATCCACAATAACAGTATCTACAATTGATGCATAATTATGGAAAGAGTAGTATTTAAGATAAAAGATAATAAAAAGATTGCAAAGAATGTCTTTGAGATAAAACTAGAAGGCAATACAGATGCAATCACAAAATCTGGACAATTTGTAAACATACAATTAGACGGATTATATCTAAGAAGACCAATCTCCGTTTGTGATTACTCTAAAAACTCATTAACACTTGTATATAAAGTTGTTGGAAAGGGCACAGAGCAGTTATCCAAAATGGAGAAAGGTGATTTAGATGTCCTTGTTGGTTTAGGGAATGGATATGATACCGAAATAAGTGGCAAAGAACCAGTATTAATTGGTGGTGGTGTTGGAGTTCCCCCATTATTCAATCTCTGCAAGAAATTATTAGCAGAAGGTAAAAAACCAAGTGTTATATTAGGATTTAACACAAAAGATGAGATTTTCTACGAAGAAGAATTCAAAAAACTTGGTGTTAATGTTTATGTAACGACTGTAAATGGAGAATACGGAATAAAGGGATTCGTAATAGATGCACTAAAGAACATAAATTACACATATTTCTATACTTGTGGTCCAGAACCAATGCTAAAAGCAGTATATAATTCCACAACAACTTCAGGACAATTCAGTTTTGAAGAGAGAATGGGATGTGGTTTTGGTGCTTGTATGGGTTGTACATGCAAAACAAAGTATGGCAACAAGAGAATATGCAAAGATGGTCCAGTACTTGTGAAGGAGGAAATAATATGGTAGATACAAAAGTGATACTATCTGGATGGGAATTAGATAACCCTGTAATCCCAGCAAGTGGAACATTTGGATTTGGAAAGGAATTTGCAGATCTTTATGATATAAACATTTTAGGGACATTCTCATTTAAGGGGACAACTCTAAATGAAAGATTTGGAAACTCAACTCCAAGAATAGCCGAATGTACAGCTGGTATGATAAATTCTGTAGGACTTCAAAATCCTGGAGTAGAACATGTTGTTAAATATGAACTCCCAGAAATGAAGAAATACTTCCATAAAAAAGTAATAGCAAACGTAAGTGGGTTCTCTATAGATGAATATAAACAAACTTGTGAAATACTAGATAAACAAGATAATATAGGCATAATTGAGGTTAATATTAGTTGTCCTAACGTACACAATGGTGGCATGGCATTTGGTACAGATCCAAAGAATGCAGCTGAAGTCACAAAGGCAGTTAAAAGTGTAACAACAAAACCTGTATATATTAAGTTATCTCCTAATGTAACTGATATAGTTGCTATAGCAAAATCCTGTGAAGATGCTGGAGCAGATGGATTAAGTTTAATCAATACGATTCTTGGGATGAGAATAGATCTCAATAAAAAGAAGCCAGTTGTTGCCAATAAAATGGGTGGTTTCTCAGGTCCAGCAATATTCCCAGTAGCTTTAAGGATGGTTTATCAAGTTTATGAAGCAGTTAATATTCCAATTATAGGAATGGGTGGTGTAAGCACTTCAGATGACGTTATAGAAATGATGATTGCTGGTGCTACTGCTGTTCAAGTTGGAGCTGCAAACCTTGTTAATCCATTTGCTTGTAAAGAGATAATAGAAGGATTAGAAAATAGTATGAATAAATATGGTATTAAGAGCCTAAAAGAAATTATTGGAGGTGCTCATAATGGCTAAGGATGTAATTATTGCATTAGATTTCAGCACAAAAGAGGAAGTATTCAATTTCCTAGACTTATTTAAAGATGAAAAACCATTTGTAAAGATTGGTATGGAGCTATATTATGCAGAAGGTCCTGAGATTGTAAAAGAGATTAAAAGACGTGGTTTAAAAATCTTCTTAGATTTAAAGCTTCATGATATTCCTACAACTGTTATGAAAGCAATGAAAGTTTTATCAAAATTAGACGTAGATATGACCAATGTTCATGCTGGTGGCACCGTTGCTATGATGGAGGCTGCAATTAAAGGATTAACTAGAGAAGATGGTACAAGACCTATTCTTATTGCTGTAACCCAATTAACTTCTACAGATCAAGTTGCTCTTGAAAATGATTTATTTATAAATCAACCAATAGATAAAGTAGTAATGCATTATGCACTAAATGCTAAAAAAGCAGGGTTAGACGGTGTTGTTTGTTCTCCTTTAGAAGCTGGTAAAGTACACGAGATTTGTGGAGATAAATTTGTAACTGTAACTCCTGGTGTAAGATTTGCAGATGGAGACAAGGGAGACCAAAAGAGAGTTATGACACCTTCTGAAGCAAGAAAGATTGGTTCAGATTACATCGTTGTAGGAAGACCTATTACACAAGCTGAAGATCCTGTTGCAGCATATAGAAGATGCGTTAAAGAATTTTTAGGATAAGGAGAATTAATATGAACGATATAGAAAGATTAATAGCAAAAGATTTATTATCAATAAAAGCAGTTTTCTTCCGTCCAGAAGAACCATTCATTTGGGCAAGTGGAATTAAGAGTCCAGTTTATTGTGATAACAGATTAACTCTTACTGCACCAGAAGTTAGAACAGATGTTGAAACTTCTATTGCAAAAGTAATAGAAAAAAACTACCCTGATGCTGAAGTTTTAATGGGAACATCTACCGCAGGTATTGCTCATGCAGCAATTACTGCACACATTATGAATCTTCCTATGGGATATGTTAGAAGTGGAGCAAAAGACCACGGCAGACAAAACCAAATAGAAGGTAAACTTGAAAAAGGACAAAAGGTAGTTGTAGTTGAGGACTTAATTTCTACAGGTGGAAGTGTTATTGAGGTTGTAAACACACTAAGAGACGCAGGAGCAGAGGTTCTTGGTATCGTTAGCATTTTCACATACGGAATGAAGAAGGGCTTAGAAAGACTTAAGGAGGCAAATGTTAAAAACATTAGTTTGACCAACTTTGACTGCATTGCACAAGTTGCAGCTGAAGAAAAATACATAAAAGAAGAAGATATAGCAAAGTTAATAGCATTTAGAAACAATCCACAAGATGAAAGTTGGATAAAGGGATAATATGAAACATTTACTTAACATACTAGATTTAACAACAGAGGAATTAGACGATCTCATCAAAACAGCATTAGACATAGAATCTAATCCTGAAAAATACCAAGATAAATGTGCACACAAAACACTTGCAACATTATTCTTTGAACCATCTACAAGAACAAGACTTAGTTTTGAGTCTGCAATGTTGTCTTTAGGAGGTACTGTTTTAGGGTTCTCTAGCGCAAGCGCTAGTTCCACAGCAAAAGGTGAGAGTTGTGCAGATACAATAGAGGTAGTTTCTGGGTATGTAGACATTATTGCAATGAGACATCCAAAAGAGGGTGCAGCACAAGTTGGTATAGACCATTCACGATGCCCAGTTATTAATGCTGGAGATGGTGGACATTATCATCCAACACAAACTCTTGCAGATATTTGCACAATTTACAAAGAAAAGGGAAGACTTAACAACTTAACAATTGGTGTTTGTGGAGATCTTAAATATGGCAGAACAGTACACTCATTACTTGCATGTATGTCTAGATATACTGGTATAAAATTTGTACTGATTTCACCAAAGGAATTAGCACTTCCAGAATTTGAAAAGCAAGAGTTTATTAAAAATAAAAATATCCCATACGAAGAAATCCAATCTCTTGAAGAAGCTATACCACAACTAGATATTCTTTATATGACAAGAATTCAAAAAGAAAGATTCTTGGATGCAAATGAATATGAAAGATTAAAAGACAGTTATATTCTAACAGCAGAAAAGATGGAACTTGCTAAAAAAGATATGATAGTTCTTCATCCATTACCAAGAGTAAATGAAATTTCTGTTAAGGTAGATAAAGATCCAAGAGCTTGCTACTTTGAAGAAACAAGATGTGGAAAGTATATGAGAATGGCTTTAATTATGAAACTTCTCAAAGAGAAGAATGAGCCAATTAACATAGAAATTAAAGATACGTTTGTTGGAGATAAGAAATGTACTAATCCACATTGTATAACAGGAACAGAGCAAGAACTTGAAAACCTTGTCTATAAAGACAAGCATGGATTCATACGTTGTGCATATTGCGACAGCATAGTTAAATAGAGTAGAATTATTGTATGGCAAACGGAATAAATGAATTTGAAAGAATGAAAGCTGGGAAGCTATATAATGCAGGTTCAAATGAGATATTTAAGGCTCATATTTTAGGAATGGCTAGAACACAGAGATTTAATAAGATTTCCTATTTTAGATGGTTCACAAGACAAAGAGCATTAACAAAGTTAATACCATCTTCAAAAGGCAAGAATTTCTTTGTTTTTTCACCTTTTTATTGTGAGTATGGTGTGAATATAAATGTTGGTAAAGATTGCTTTGTAAATTATAACGGAATCTTTTTAGACATAGCTCCAATTACACTAGAAGACAATGTTTGGATTGGTGCAAACGTAACACTTGCAACACCAAAGCATCCTTTTTTAGTAGATGAAAGAGTAAATAAAGAATACCCAGATGGCTTTCATGATTTAGAATATGGAGAGCCAATTACAATTAAAAGGGGTTGTTGGATTTGTTCTTCAGCAACTATTTGTAGTGGTGTTACAATAGGGGAAAATAGTATAGTTGCAGCTGGTGCAGTTGTGACAAAAGATGTGCCTCCAAACACACTTGTTGGTGGAGTTCCTGCAAAGGTTATAAGGGAACTAGATGAGCAAGACAGAATAAACGTTTGGGATACATATCTTAAAAATGAAACACCTTTATCTATTAGAGATAAGATGAAAATAAACGGTTAGAATACTGAAAAGGAGAAAAATTATGGAAATGAAATTATATCGTTGTGCCCATTGTGGACAAATAATAGCAGTAGTAAAAAAGACAGGAGTTCCTATCATTTGTTGTGGAGAACCAATGAAAGAAATCATACCAGGAACAACAGATGCATCATTAGAAAAGCACGTCCCAGTATATGAAGTTAAAGATGGAAAGGTAGTTGTAAAAGTTGGTGCTGTAGATCACCCAATGCTCCCAGAACATTATATTGAATGGGTTGCAATCCAAACAAAGTTTGGAAACCAACGTAAATCATTAAAACCAGGAGATGCACCACAAGTTTGCTTTAGATTATGCGATGGTGATGAAGTGGAAGCAGTTTATGCTTATTGCAATCTTCATAGTCTTTGGAAAGCATAATATAGACTCTTTACTAATCAATATTTAGGTGCTAACATTTAAAACAAGGGAAAAAGAGGTGTTACTATGTATACAATTGATAAAGAACTTTGTGCAAAATGTGGATTTTGTAAATATGTATGTCCATTTGATGCAATTACACAAAATGAAGAGGGCAGATATTACGAAATTAATCCAGAGAAGTGTCAGCAATGTGGACAATGTTATAACTCTTGTATAACAAGTGCTGTTCTTTGTGATAAAGATCAAGAAAAGGTTTCAGAGATCTTTATTAATGACAATTGTATTGGCTGTTCTTTATGTAGTAGAAGTTGTCCAGTTCAAGCAATTACTGGAAAGATAAAAGAGAAGTTCAATATTAATCCAGAGAAATGTATTAAATGTGGCTATTGTGCCACAAAGTGTCGTAAGGACGCTATAACAGTTAAGAAAGTAAAAGTATTAGGGAAGTAATTAGATTTTCTGTAGGAAGTCTTTTAACTCGTCAGATTGAGGGTGGTCGATGAACGTTTGTGCATCGGCTATTTCTTTTATCTCGCCTTCATCTAAGAATAGGACTACATCTGCTAAACGTTGTGCTTGTTTAATGGAGTGAGTTGCCATAATAATTGTGCCATCAAACTCTTCTTTGTATTTTTGAATAAGTTCTTCGGCTTTTAGTGTGGCATTAATATCCATTGCAGAAGTTGGCTCATCTAAGAGTAGTAAAGCATGTTTAACAACAAGACTTCTAATGAGTGCCATCTTTTGCTTTTCACCACCAGATAATGTCTGTGCATTTGCCTTTCTCAATTGATTTAAATCAATTGTTTTAAGCATAGTGTCTATTCTATACTTGCAATAAATCTTTTCTCCTGGTGAGGATTTTAGTGGTATTCCTAACTTGATGTTGTTATAAACAGAGAGGTCAAAGGTATATGGCATTTGAGGCATGTAATAAACCTCATCGTTCTTAAATGGGATGTCAATAGAAGAATCAGTATCTGGATTAATCACAGAAGAAAGAACTTTAAGTAGGGTAGACTTTCCTGAACCATTTGCGCCAATTAGAGCATAAATCTTATGTTCCTCTAATTCAATGTTTACATCCAGTACTTTTCTATCAAATGTTTTCTTTGCAACTATTTTCATCTCTTTTTCTTCCTTGAACCAATAAGTTGTAGTACACCACCAACTAGGTTAAATCCCAATGTTATTGCAATAATAATTATGCCTAATGCAACTGCAAATTCTAGATTTCCTGTGTTGTAATTTAAGGCAATATAAGTAGTCATTACCATTGTTTTATGAAGAATATTACCACCAACGATTTGTACGGCACCAACTTCAGCAGTTGCTCTTGCAAAAGCGAATAGGTAGGCAGCTATTAATTGGTACTTATTTTCGTTAGCCATAAGAAGGAAGGTTCTTGTAGAACCTAAACCTATTCCACGTCTAGTTTCAAATAATGCTTTTCCTGTAGATTCTGCACTTGTTTCTACCATACCAACAACAACTGGAGTGATAAGTAAAACCTGTGCAATAATCATTGCAGTTACGGTAAATATTAATCTTAATTGTCCAAATGGTCCTATTCCTCTAAAGAGGAGGTAAACTAAAATACCAATCGCAACGGGAGGTAATCCCATTAACGTTCTACAAATAATAACTAAAACTTTTTTCCCTTTGAAATTATATGTGGCTAGAAGTAATCCTAGTGGAGCGCCAATTAAAAAAGAAATAATGGAGCTCGTGACTGCCATCTTCATAGTAGTGGCAACCACCTCGTTCATAAGGGGATTACCACTACCGATAATTTTAAATGCTTCTCCTAAAGATTGCCAAAAACTAGCCCACATTTAATTTTAAATTAAAATTTGTCTGGGTTTACAGCAATCATTGTATATGTGTTCTTAAGACTGTTGTCTTGCTCATATACGATTTCAAGATTTGGAATAGCATCTGTTGCACCATTCTTGTTTTTGAGGTATGTACCTTTATCTGAAAGAATGTAAGCATTGTTTTCATTTGCTAATTGTAATGAAGCTGTCATACCAGCTGCAGCTGCAGTGTACCATGTATATGATGCTGGATATACTGCTGTAGATGTTGTTGCATCCCAACCGATATCGTTTTCACCTGCTTCTTTCCAGAGGTTGATTTCTTTTGAGTGTGTACCACTGTTGTCGCCACGGCTTACGAATGGACTTGCTGTTGCCTTAATATTTTGGAATCCAGTTGCAATATTTGCTGCAGTTTTAACACCTGCTGGATCTGCATGAGGACCTGCTAATACGAAGTAGTTGTACATGAATGAAATTCTTTCAGAACTATATCCTGTAACTTTTCTTGCATATCCTGCTTCTACAAATGCTTCTTCTTGTGCTTTTGCATGAACTAAGATTAAGTCTGCATTACCATCTTTTGCGTTTTGAATTGCTTTACCTGTTCCAGCGGATGAAACTAAGATTTTCCAACCAGTTTGTTCTTCAAACTTTTGACCTAAGAATCCTAATAAACCTGTGTCATTAACAGATGTTGTTGTTGAGATTCTTACTTCATTCTTTGGATACTTAGATGTGCTGTATTTTAATGAATCTAAAGTTCCACTGTATGTTGGAGCATCTGCGATTAAAGTGAATAATGTTTCGCCGTATTCTGTTGTACCATATGTTGCGATGAGAGTATTTCTTGTTGATGTTAATCCCATCCAATTAATAAAGTCATCTGCACCTGCTGTGTTGATAAGAGGAGTCTTTGCCTCTTCAGGTGTTGATGTGTCTTTCTTGTTACATGCTACAAGTGTTACGATTGAAAGTGCTAGTACAAGTACTAAAACTAAGACTAGTGTCTTTTTGCCAAAATTTTTCATATTTTTCTCCTTTCCAAAATGGGAGGCCAAATCGTTTCCAATTTAACCCTAACGTTTTATATCTCATGGATTTCTCTTTAGACATATAAAATCGGATTGTGATAGTAAAATTATAATTCCTTGGTTACTAAAAGTAAATACCCCAAATAAAGATAAAGTCGCATATTGAAAAATAATATAACTAAATGTTATAATTATTTATTGAGGTGAATTATGAAATCTAAATACGGCGCATATTGTGGCAAAATTGTCAAAATCGATTTAACAACAAAAGAAATTACAGATTATCCATTTTCAGACAAAGAAAGAGAATTGTTCCTTGGTGGTAAAATTATGGCCGCTAAGATTATCTATGACAACATCAAAACTAAGATAGATCCTCTTTCTCCAGAAAACATGATAGTAATTGCAACAGGTCCATTAAATGCCTGTGGTGCTCCATGTTCTTCTCGTTTTGATACTTCTACAATTTCCCCATTAACAGGATTGTATACATCCTCTAACTGTGGTGGAAACTTTGGTATGGGATTAAAGAGAGCAGGGTATGATGCAATTATCATTACTGGTAAGGCTGAAGAACACACATATCTTTACATCACAGATGACAAGATTGAGTTCAAGAATGCAGACTTCCTTTGGGGAATGAAAACCCAAGAGGCACAAGAAGCAATTCCAGAGAAGGGAGATAAGTTTGTTATCGGACCAGCTGGAGAGAACTTAGTTAGATATGCTTGCGTTATTTCTAATGAAAGAGCAGCAGGAAGAGGTGGTGTTGGAGCAGTATTCGGTTCTAAAAACCTAAAAGGTTTAGTTGTATATGGCACCAAATCTCCAGAAGTTTATGACAAAAAGAAATTTGACAAAGTTAATAAGATCTGGACAACAAGACTTAGAAACCACCCTTTAACTGGTGCACAAGTTCCAGCATTAGGTACAGCTGGATTGGTTACACCAATGCATGCTAAGAACTTACTTGCAACCAACAACTATAGAAGTGGTAAGTATGAACACTTTGAAGATGTTAATGGTGAGACATTAGCAGAGAAGTATCTTGTTAGAAATACAGGATGTACATCTTGTCCAATTAGATGTGCAAGAGTTGTTAAAGTTGAAGGCAAGGAAGTAAAAGGTCCAGAGGTTGAAACTGTTGGCTTATTTGGACCAAACATTATGAACCATGATATGCAAGCAATTCTAGACTGGAACTACTACATGGACGATCTCGGTATGGACACTATTTCCTGTGGAAATACAATTTCATTTGCAATGGAATTAAACGAAAAAGGAATGTGGAAGAATGGTCTTGAATTTGGAAAGATAGATAACATTGCACAAACTTTAGATGATATAGCACACAGAAGAGGAATAGGAGACGAACTTGCAGAAGGCAGTAGAATACTTTCTCAAAAGTATGGTGGTGCAGAATTTGCTATGAACGTTAAAGGTTTAGAGCTGGCCGCATATGAACCACGTGGTGCTGTTGGACAAGGTTTAGGATATGCAGTTGGTAATAGAGGAGGATGTCACCTTAATGGCGGTTACCTCGTTGTTGTTGAAGGTTTAGGATTAAATGCAAACCCATATACAACTCACGGCAAAGCAGAACTCTGTATTACATTCCAAGATCTTATGGAAGCAGCTAGTGCAGGTGGTAGTTGTTTGTTCACAACTTATGCATTCTTCCCACAACCATGGGTAGCAAAACCAAACGGATTATTCACAAAGATTATAAACAAGTTTATAACAGAGGTTGGATTTGTACTTAGAGTAGTTCTTCGTATCCCAACAGTTCTTGCTATAAACCTTCCACATATGTTGCCACATCCAAAGGCAATTGGTGCTGCAACTGGTATGAAATATACCTTCGGTAAGTTCATTAGAATGGGTGAAAGAGGATACAACTTAGAAAGATTAATAGACCTCAACTTAGGACTTAATCCTTTAGAGGATGACAAACTTCCAGGCAGATTAACAGATGAGTTACAAATCTTAAATAACCCAAAGAGTAAAGTACCACTAGAAAAATTAAGAGCAAATTATTATAGAGCAAGATTCTGGTCTAAAGACGGAAAACCAACAAAGAAATTAATTAGACGTTTGAAATTGGAGAAATAATTATGGTTAAGGTAAAGTTTTTTGGAACAGCAAGAGTTCTTTTGAAAGACAAAGAAATGGAAGGAGACTTCAAAGATGTAAATGAGATGGTAGCAGCTATTTGTGTAAAATATAATGTTACAAAGAAAGATTTGAAGCAATATTACATCTATGTAAACGAAGTCAACATAGCAAAGCTAAAAAAATACAAGACTGAATTAAAGGATGGAGATATTGTCTGGTTACTTTCTCCAGCATCTGGTGGTTGATATATGAGTTTAAAAGACAAGACCGTACTCGTTGTAGGCTGTGGTGGTCTAGGTGGGTATGTAATTCAACAATTAGGTAGAATGAATCTTGGCACTCTCATCATTCTAGATGGGGATGTATTTGAGAAGTCTAATTTAAATAGGCAATTACTTTGTACCAAGTCTAATCTAGGGATTAGCAAGGCACAAGTTTATGCAGATTTTTTAAATGACATTACAGATGCAAAAGTTATTTCTTATTTTGAAAAATTAGACGAACATAATGCAAACTTAATTAACAAGGCAGATGTTGTCATAGACTGCGTGGATTCAGTTAAGACTAGATTATTCCTTGCAGACGAATGCAAGAAAAGAAAAAAGATACTCATTCATGCTGGTGTAGACGGAGAGTGTGGACAAGCATTTATCTGTTATCCAGATAAGAATACAATGCATGACTTCTATGCAAATAGTGGAGAAGTGCCACATAAGACAATATCTTTCAATGTTGGACTTGCTGCATCTTTAGAGACGATGCTTGCATATAGAGTATTAACAAATGATGACGAAGAATACAAAGGAAAGATTATAATCTTTGATCTTCCTTCTGGATTAATAAAGGTAATGGATATATGAGAAAATTTGGTGTAATAGTTTCATCAGACAGTTGCTTTGCTGGAACTCAACAAGATTTGAGTGGTAAGGCTATTGTTGAATATATGCAAAACAGAGGATATGAATTATCTAGGATAGTTATTCTTCCAGATGAAAGAGATATGCTTGCAAACGAAATGAAAAAGTTTGTAGAGGAGGAAGTGCCTCTTGTATTAACAACAGGTGGAACTGGATTTAGCAAAAGAGATGTAATGCCAGAAGCAACAAAGGATGTTATAGAAAAAGAAGCAATGGGCATAGTTGAGGCTATGAGAATGAAATCTTTAGAAATAACAAATAGAGCAATGTTGTCTCGTGCTGTTGCTGGTATTGCAAACAACACTTTAATTATAAATATGCCTGGATCTAAGAAGGCAGTTCTAGAAAGTTTGGACATCATCATAGATGCAGTTGAACACGGATTAGGAATATTGCTTGGAGAAGAAAGCAATTGTGGTAGAAAATAAATGAAGTTTTTTAAGGTAACAAGTTTAGAAAACACAATAGAGATAGTGAAGGATAATCTTAATAATAAGATTATTTCTTCTTGTATTGTCCCATTAAGAGATTCTTTGGGATGCATGCTTTCTGAGGATATTCTTTCTCCAGAAGTTTCTCCTTTATACAACAGGTCTACAGTAGATGGATATGCAGTTAGAGTTCAAGATGTTGGCGCATCCACACAATCCATTCCATCCTTTTTGAAGGTTGTTGGGAATGTTAAAATGGGAGAAAAACCGGATTTCACTCTTAAGAGTGGAGAGGCTGCATATGTTGCCACAGGTGCCATGATACCAGAAGGTGCTAGTGGTGTTGTAATGGTAGAACATATAGACGTTCTAAAAGATAGTATTGCAGTATACACACCAATTGGAAATAATGAGAACATTATTCTAAAAGGAGAAGAAATTCAAGTTGGACAAGTTGTTGCTAAGAAAGGGGATATCATAGACACAATTAAGATTAGTATTCTTGCCGGACTTGGTATTGCTAATGTTCCTATATACAACAAGATAAGAATTGCAATAATCTCAACTGGGGATGAACTTGTAGATCCATCGGAAAAAGCAGAGAACGGAAAGATTAGGGATATTAATACAGATATGCTTATTTCCTTTGCTAAAACCTATGGTTTTGATATAGCATACAATACAAGAATTAAAGACAATTTAGAAACACTTAAACAAGAAATTGAAAAAGCAGTAGATATAGCAGACGTTATATTGCTTTCTGGTGGCAGTTCCATTGGAGTAAGAGACTTTACCAATGAAGCTTTGGAAACCCTTGGAGAAATCCTTTTGCATGGTGTAGCAATAAAACCTGGCAAACCAACTTGTCTTGCAAAGGTAAAAGGCAAACTTGTATACGGACTTCCTGGCAATCCATTTGCAGCGCTCTTGGTATTTAAGGAATTATGCTGTGATGTTATTTATAACATGAGAGGGTATACATTAAAGCCAAAGACATACGCTTTTGTTAAAACAAACTTCCATTCCACACCAGGAAGAACTACGCTCCAACCTGTGTCTATAAAGGTTGAGGATAATAAGATTTATGCAGAGCCCTTATTCTTAAAGTCTTCACATCTTGCAACTATGCTAAAAGCAGATGGTTATATAAAAATAAATGCAAATAGCGAAGGAGTATATTCAGACACATTGTTGCCTGTTTATGACTTTTATCCAGGTAGGTAAATATGAGAAACGTTTACATTGAAAACAACTCTTTAAAAGATTCTTTAGATGAATATTTAAAATTGGTTAGCGAAGTAGGAACAGAAGAGATTCCAACAATCGAGGCAGTTGGCAGAGTTTGTGCAAAAGCAATCTTTGCTAAAGTATGTGATCCTACATACAATGCTTCTGCAATGGATGGTATTGCTGTTTGTTCTCAAGATACAGCTAGTGCAACAGAACTCAATCCTTTAGTCCTAAAGGAAGGACAATTTGAATACGTAAATACAGGAAATGCTGTTAACCAACCTTTTGATAGCGTCATCATGATAGAAGATGTCATTAACAACGAAGATGGTACTATTTCAATTATTGCTCCATCCAAGCCATGGCAACATATTAGATGCATAGGGGAGACAGTTGTTGCAACCGAGATGATATTCCCATCAAAGCAAAGAATTAGAGAGTTAGATTTAGGTGCTATACTTGCTTCCGGAAATTCTACAGTTTGTGTATACAAAAAACCAGATGTTGCAGTTATTCCAACTGGCAATGAAATGGTTGAAGACACAAAAGATTTAAAGAAAGGCAAACTCATGGAAAGTAATAGTAGGGTTATGTCTGCTTTAATAAACAGTTATGGCGGTGAAGCACATAGATATAATATTTGCATAGATGATGAAGCTCTTCTAGAAGAGACCATTAAAAAAGCAGTTAAAGAAAATGATGCAGTTCTTGTTAATGCAGGTTCTTCTGCAGGCACTAAAGACTACACAAAGAGAATTATAGAAAGACTTGGGAAAGTATACACACATGGTCTTGCAATTAAACCTGGCAAGCCCACAATCCTTGGAATTATCGAGGGAAAACCTGTTATTGGTGTACCTGGATATCCAGTATCTGCGTATATAGTAATGGAGAAGGTTGTAAAAGAGGTTATTGCAAAGATGATTTCAATTAATGCAACACCAAGAGATAAAGCTAAAGCCATTATGACAAAGAGGGTAGTATCTTCATTAAAAAATGAAGAGTTTATAAGAGTTGCCCTTGGATTTGTAGATGACAAACTCGTAGCAACGCCTATGGACAGAGGTGCAGCAGCAGTCATGAGTATGGTTAAGGCAGATGGTATTGTAGACGTAGACTGGAATAGTGAAGGCATAGAGGCTGGAGAAGAGGTTGAAGTGGAATTATATCGTCCACTTGATGAAATCAAGAAGAAACTAGTTATCATTGGTAGCCATGATGTTGTCATAGACATTATTGGAGATACATTGCCAGTTTCAAGTGCTCACGTTGGATCCATGGGTGGTATTCTTGCTATTAAAGCAGATTCTGCACACATTGCTCCAATACACCTTTTAGATAAAGATACAGGCGAATACAATATTCCATTTATAAAGAAATATTTTGAGCAAGATATGGCTTTAATAAAGGGACTTGGAAGAACACAGGGAATAGTTGTTCCTAAAGGAAATCCGAAAGGAATTAAATCTGTTGCAGACTTAAAGGGTGGTAAGTTCTCATTTGCAAATAGACAAAATGGAGCAGGTACAAGATTGCTCTTTGATTACCAACTTTCTAAGTACGGCATAGATAAGGAAGAAGTTGTTGGGTATGACAAAGAATACACAACACATTTAGCAGTTGCTTCAGCAGTATTAAATGGTGTAGCAGATTGTGGTATGGCAGTTCTTTCAGCAGCTAATATTATGGGATTAGATTTCATTCCAGTAGGGGAAGAAAGTTATGATTTCTTAGTAAGAGCAGATATGCTAGAAGATGAAAGAATTAAGAAGTTTATCTCAACAATTCAAAGTCCAGAGTTTAAAGCAAAAGTAGAAGAAATTGGTGGATATTCATTCAACGATATAGGCAAGGTAACAATAGTAAAATGATAGACGGATTTGGCAGAAATATAGATTATTTAAGAGTGTCTATTACAGATAGATGCAACTTTAGATGTTTGTATTGTATGCCAGAAGAAGGAGTGCCTAAAAAAGATCATAATGACATACTTTCTTTTGAACAAATGGAGAGTATTATAGAGGTTCTTGCAGAACTTGGAATTAAGAAGATCAGGGTTACTGGAGGAGAACCTTTAGTTAGAAAAGGATGTGTAGATTTCATAGATAAAATTAGTAAGATAAAGGGCATAGAACAGGTATGTTTAACAACCAATGGTTTTTATATCGATTCGCACAAAGAGGAACTTAAAAACACCAGATTAGACCTTTTAAATATCAGTTTGGATTCTTTGAATGAAGATAAGTTCAAAACAATTACACGTTGTGGAGACATAAAAGAAGTCCTTTCTGGAATAGAAACAGCAAGAGAAATTGGTGTTAAAAACATAAAAATCAATGCCGTTTTAATGAAGGGAATTAATGATGATGAAATAAGAGAGTTCGCTGAGTTTGGGAAAGAGAAAAATGTAAAGATAAGGTTCATAGAAATAATGCCATTTAGCATTTGTAATTCATATGAAAAATACGGCATAAGTGCAGATGAGATTATTAAAAGGTATGACCTCATAAGAACTCCAGACAAGGATTACTCAAACAATGCTGAGACATATAAATTCAAAGACGGATTAGAGGTTGGATTTATAAGACCTATATCCAAGAAATTCTGTGCAGCTTGTAACAGGGTAAGACTAACAGCAGATGGAAAATTATTGCTATGTTTACATGGCACAGCATATATAGATTTAAAAGACAAACTTGGAAACAAGGAAGCAATAAAAAATGCAATATTAGAAGGCATAATGAATAAGCCCAAAGAACATGGGATAGATTTGGGTGTTATTCAGAATAGAGAAATGAATAGCATTGGGGGTTAAGATGGGATTAAGTCATGTAGATAAGAATGGAGTAAAGATGGTAGATGTTGGTGAGAAAGAGAACACCAATAGAGTTGCCAAAGCACATGCTCTGGTAAAAATGAATAAGGAAACAATTCAAGCATTAGTAGATGAGAAAACTCCGAAGGGAGATGTTTTAAATACCGCTAGAATTGCAGGTATATCGGCAGCAAAGAAAACCTCTGAACTTATTCCAATGTGTCACACAATCCCACTTAATTATGTTAAGGTAGATTTTGAAGTAAAAGAAGACGAAATAGAAATCATCACAGAAGCAAGTGCATTCTGGAAAACTGGAGTAGAGATGGAAGCATTAACAGCAGCTTCAGTTGCAGCATTAACTATCTATGATATGTTAAAGGCAGTAGATAAGAGAATGAGTGTAGAAGAAGTTTATCTCATTTCCAAAGATGGTGGAAAGAGTGGTCATTTTGAGAGGTAATTATGGCAAAAGTTGTATCTTGTAATATAAGTGAGAAGAAAGGCGAAATTAAGCACGCAGTAGACAGTGTTGTTCTTATAGAAGATTTCGGAATCGAAGGGGACGCACATGCTGAAAAGGGTAGCAAAAGACAAATAAGTTTACTAGGTAGAGAGAGTATTAAAAAGATGGAAGATCTTGGAGTACAAGGACTTTGCTTTGGTAAGTTTGCAGAAAACCTTACAACGGAGGGAATAGAGTTATATACTCTACCTGTTGGAACAAAGATTCAAATAGGCGAGACTATTCACGAAGTCACACAGATTGGAAAGAAGTGTCATGCTGAGGTTGGTTGCGAGGTTGCAAGAACAGTTGGTATGTGCATAATGCCAAAAGAAGGAATATTCACAAAGGTTATAAAAGGTGGAGTAGTAAAGGTGGGAGACGAGATAACCGTTTTGTAAAATCATTAACAATTGATTTTAAGTACAAGGTTGTGGTAAAATAGATGCTATGAAAAAAAGAGTTGGATTAATTTTAATAGTCGTTTTATTCGTGATTTGCTTGTTATGTTGCGTTGCATGTAACAAGAAGACCAATGTTGCAATTAATTATGGATACTATTTCTTCTCAACATCCTCAAATGCATCAGACTTAAATAAAATCAACTCTTCAGTTTGGATTAAACTTACAAATGACAATAAATGGGAAGCATCTGACAACACCAATGGAAATTATGAAGTAAAAGGTAATGCGGTTATTTTAAGACAAAATACATATTCATATATGATATGTACTTATGAAAATGGTATTATGACAATCTATGGTACAGATGATGTTTATCTAGTCCAAAACGATACAGCAGAAAGAATTAACAAAAACGAATACAATACTTTTGCAAGAATCTCTACACCAGAAGACCTACTTGCAATTGCAGATAGTGAAGCAAACGCATCTATTTCTTATGTTTTAACAAATGACATAGACTTCACAGATTACACAGTAGAAACAACCACAGATGATGATGGTAATCCAGTAACAACTCCTGTAAGAACAGTTATTACATCATTATTTGCTGGAAAAGAATATGCATTCTCCGGTATTTTGGATGGTGCAGGACATACAATTAGAGGCTTAACAATTAAAGATTTAATGCCAGAGGGTGGAGATAATTATCCAAAGGGATTAATCTCTAAATCCAATGGTGGAATTATTAGAAACTTAACTCTTGAAGATATAGACATCGTTACAACAGGTGGTGGATATTTGCCAACAGGATTACTCGTTGGAGAAGCAATAAGCACAACAATAAGTAACGTAAAAGTAAAAGGATCCATTTCATACCAAGCATTAGGTATTGCTATGGATAAAGAGTTAATCATTGGTGGCTTAGTTGGGATCGCTTCTAACTCACACATTAATTATTGTAGTGTAGAGACAGCAAAAACAAACGGTGCTAAGAATACATCAACAATTAACATAAACAATTCAGAATTCTCTTCCATGAACTATGGTGGAATACTTGGTGTAAGTAATGGTAATAACGTTATTAACCAATGCTATTTCAGAGGCAATGTTTCTGTAAGCCATAAGTTATTGGACTTAGATGGTAATACATCTCATACATTTAAATCATTAGTTACATATGGTGGAATCTTAGGAAGAGATGATGGTTCTGGAGATCTAACAGTTTCAAACTGTTATGTAGACTCTATGAGTAGTAATCTTTCCTGTCAATCTGCAAATGCAAATAATAGCTTTACACAAGATGTTTATGCTGGTGGAATAATTGGTTATGTAGAACCAAACGAGGATGTTTTAGTATATGTCACAGTTCAAAACTGTGCATTATCTGGAAATATTAGCGGTCAATCTTCTATGGCTAAAGGATCCATGTCTACAAGAGTAGGTGGCATCGCAGGTTATTTAGATGGAACTATTACAAACTCCTTCATTTCTGGAGATGTTACTTTTGAATCCAGAACAGCATCTGAAGGTGCAAATGATTCATTAACATTAATTCAAGCAGGTATTTGTCCAAATGCAGAATTAGTTGGTTGCTTCCAAATTGGAAGAATTAACGGAAATATGTTCATAGAACAAAACTCAAATGTAACTTATGACCACGTTTATTATAGTGCTGTAAGATTAACACTTGCAGAGGATATGAGAAACTGTTTATATGACGGTTCAGAAGATTCAAAGGTTACTGGAAATATTTATAATAAGTCCAATGCATCTTTACCAGAGTCTGAATATATGGAAACAAGAAATAAGACAAGAGATAATTCAACACTTAAGGGATATCCAGAAAGTGCAGTTGCAAGTTCTACAACCTTAAAGACTGTTAAAACATTGTTGTCTATTGGCTTCAAACCATATAGAAATATTATGAATATTACAGCATATCCAGAAAATGCTTGGAATATGTCAGATGGCTCACTTCCTAAACTTCATTGGGTATAATTTTAAAAATTTTTAAAAAAGCACCAATATTTTACGTATATATAAATAGAGAGCATATTTATTATTTATATGCGTATATGTGGAGATAAATGGCAAACGATAGTAATTTTGAACAATTTATAGCTGATTTAAAGACAAGAGCTAATATTAAGGACGTAGTAAGTTCATATGTACAATTAAGAAGGTCTGGCCAAGACTGGGTTTGTTGTTGTCCTTTCCACAATGAAAAGACACCATCTATGTATGTACATGAGAACCAAAGATATTTCCATTGCTTCGGTTGTGGCAAGGGAGGAGATGTCATTACTTTCGTTAGAGATATGGAAAGCTTGTCTTATATGGATGCTGTTAAGAAACTTGCAGACCAATACCATATGGAAATGCCAGAGATCACAGTTAATCCAGAGGCCAAGAAAGAAAAAGATAGATTAGACCTTTTAAGAGGAATAATGCTAGATGCAAATAGATACTATTATGCAAATCTTAAGAAAAAGGACGAAGGACAACTTGCAAGAGATTATTTAGCAAGTCGTGGTTTTGGAGATGACATTATAGAGAAATATAGATTAGGTGTTTCACTTTCCCAAGATGGATTACAAGGTTTCTTAAGAAGAAAAGAATACAAGGTACCAGATATTCAAGCATGTGGACTTATTTACGGAAAGGATAATACAGATTCATTCGCAAATAGGATAATTGTGCCTATTTTTGACGCTCAGGGCAATGTGGTAGCCTTTGGTGGAAGAATATATAGAGAGGAAGATAAAGATAATCCTGCAAAGTATAAGAATTCAAACACAAACGAAATTTTTGAAAAGAGCAATTGCGTATATGGTTTAAACTTCATCAAAGAAGACAGGAAGAAAGGTATTCGTCCAGACGAGTTGATCCTCGTTGAAGGCTATATGGACGTTATAGCACTCGGAGTAGCCGGTATTACTAATGTAATAGCAGGTATGGGAACAGCACTGAATGAAGGACAAATTAAAGTTATTAAGAAGAACACACAAAAGATTTTAGTTTGTTATGACGGAGATGAAGCAGGAAGAAAAGCTACATCTAAAAATGCACCAATGCTTGAAGCGGCAGGACTTGAAATGAAGATTATTTCTCTTCCAAATGGAATGGATCCAGATGAGGTTATTAAAGCAGAGGGCGCAGAAGGATTTAAAAAGTATGCGTCAGAAGCATTAACTCTTATTGAATATAGACTTAAGCTTTGTAGAGAAGCATATAACCTCAATACACCAGACGGAAGATCTAGATATCTTAAGGCAGCAATAGTTGCACTTTCAGATTTGCAAAACAAAGTAGATATAGATATCTATACACAAGAAGTGGCAAAAACTGGAAAGGTATTATTAGAGAACGTTGTATCTGAACTCAACAAATACAAGAGAGAAAAGATTATAAAAGCTCGTGAACAAGAGCAAGCAGAAGAAGATAAGAAGAAGGCATCTTATAAATCCGTAGATGTTATAGCAGAGAAATGTTTAAAGGCAGAACGTTTCATAATTAATGCTATTTTAAATCATGTAGATTTTGTTAATTTGGATTTAATCATAGAAGATTGGTTTGTAGACCCAACTTGTTCTCTTATTATTGAATGGGCGAAGAAGAAGGCAAAGACACCAGAAGGTATTGTTACTGGTGATTTATATTCAGACATTCCTGGTCCAGAGCAGATTAATGAGATACTCAATTCAGACAAAGAAAAGAGGACATATGAGCAAAACAAATCTCATTACCAACAATGTATTATAACTTTGGCAAATCAATATTATCTTAGAAGGAATAAAGAGTTGATAGATGAATCCAATAAGACTGAAGATCCAGAAGAAAGAAGAAGACTTTCAGAATTAGGATTTGAAGCAGGGAAATTGGCAAAGTCTTCAAACATTGATGATAAATTTAAAAGAATATAAGGGGTTTTAATGGACGCAAACAAAAACACTAACAAAGAACTGCAAGAGATAGTAGATAAGCTAATAAAACTCGCAAACGGAAAAGGCTTTATAACAACTGAAGAGTTGATGCCTAAATTAGAACATTCCAATGTCGACGCAGACGAAATGGAATACATAATGGAGGCTTTAAAACAAGCTAACATTGAAATAAAAGAAGAAGAGAGCACCGAGATAGATATTGTTGGAATAGAAGACAAGGATTTTGGAGATAGTGTAAACATGTATCTCAAAGAGATAGGTAAAATTCCATTACTTAACGGCACAGAAGAAGAAAGAGAATTGGCAATTAAGATAGAGCAAGGAGACCAAGAGGCTAGAGAAAAGTTGATTAATAGTAATCTTCGTCTTGTTGTTTCCATTGCAAGAAAGTATATCAATAGAGGTTTAAGGCTAGAAGATTTAATCCAAGAAGGTAGTGTAGGATTAATGAAAGCTGTAGACAAGTTTGATTACAAAAGAGGATTAAAATTCTCTACATATGCAACTTGGTGGATTCGTCAAGGTATCCAAAGAGCAATTGCAGATCAATCTAGAATAATTAGAATCCCAGTACACATGGGAGATGTTATTGCAAAAATAAATAAAGCAAAGAGAAAGCTTACTCAAGATTTAAAGAGAGAACCTACAGATGAAGAGATAGCAATAGAACTCAAGATGTCTGTAGAGGATGTTAAGAATGCAAAGAGAGTTTCGCAAGATCCAATCTCTTTAGAAACACCGGTAGGAGAGGAAGAAGACAGTTCAATCCAAGACTTCATAGAAGATATATCTTCTATTTCTCCACAAGAATTGGCAGAAAATGCAATGTTAAAAGAAACATTAAACAACATTATGATGAAGGCTTTATCTCCAAGAGAAATACAGGTGTTAAAAATGCGTTTTGGTTGGGATGATGGTATAAGAAAGACATTAGAAGAAATAGGTCAAGTATTCAATGTTACAAGAGAAAGAATACGTCAAATACAAACAAAAGCTATATACAAATTAAGCAAACCAAATTACAAAAGTGAATTAATTGATTATTTACATAAATAGGGAGATGTTTAGTATGGAAAGTGAAAAAGGACTTTTACAAAAACAGATTGAAATTTTAATTAATTATGGGAAAGGAAAAGGATTCTTAACAACAGAAGAATTAATGGCCAGATTGGAGCACCTTAATGCAGATGCAGACGATATGGAAGTTGTTATTAGTGCCTTAAAGCAAGCAGGCATTGAAGTAAAAGAAGAAGACCAGGATAATGCTCTAAAGTTAGACGGCTTGGTAGATTCTAATACAAGTGACTCTGTTAAGATGTATCTTAAAGATATTGGAAGATTCCCATTATTAACCTCGGAACAAGAAATTGAACTTGCAAAGAGAATAGAAGAAGGAGACCCAAAGGCAAGAGAAGAACTTACAAACTGTAACCTTCGTCTGGTTGTTTCAATTGCAAAGAAACATATGAATAGAGGATTGAATTTCCTAGATTTGATTCAAGAAGGAAATATTGGATTAATGAAGGCAGTTGAAAAGTTTGATTACAACAGACAATTAAAGTTCTCCACATATGCAACATGGTGGATCCGTCAAGGAATTCAAAGAGCAATTGCAGATCAAGGCAGATTAATTAGAATCCCAGTACATATGGGAGACAATATTGCTAAGGTTGGAAAAGTTAGAAGACAATTAATCCAAGATTTAGGAAGAGAACCAACAACCGGAGAAATTGGCGAAAGACTAGGCATGACAGAAAAAGATATAGAATACATTCTCAAGATTGCACAAGAGCCAGTTGCTTTTGAAACACCTGTAGGTGAGGAAGAAGATAGCCATCTCGGAGACTTTATCGAAGATACAACAACTTTATCTCCACAAGAAGTAACAGAAAATAAGATGCTTAAAGATGCACTTAATGAAGTACTAAAGTCCCTAACACCAAGAGAACAAATGGTTATTCGTCTTAGATTCGGTTTGGATGATGGCAGAACAAGAACACTTGAAGAAGTTGGCGCTATGTTCAATCTTACAAGAGAAAGAATCCGTCAAATTCAAACAAAGGCACTTGGAAAGTTGGGTCGTCCAGCATGTGCAAAATATCTTAAGGACTATATAGATAGATAATGAGAATAATTCTTAGCAAAAGACTTAAGATGGTTGCCTCTATGGTCACCGGAGATTCAATAGCAGATGTTGGATGTGATCATGGAAAATTGGGAGCATACTTATATCAAAACGGAAAGATTAACAAAGTTATCAATATGGATATAAGTAAAGCTTCGCTAGACAAAGCAGAGGAGTTGATGTCCCAATTCAAAGGATGTCAAAGTGCAAGTAGAGTATCAGATGGTTGTGATGCTTTAAAAGACCAGGAAGTAGATACACTTGTGATGGCAGGTCTAGGCGGAACCGAAATGGCAATAATCCTTCAAAGAGCTTTTGGAGAGAATAAAAAATATAACAGATACGTATTGTCTCCTAATAGACATCCAGAAAAAGTAAGACAAGTATTACTTGAGAATGGATACGGAATAAAGGAAGACGTTATGTTAAAAGAAGGTGGAATATACTATGTAGTATTTTCTGCCGAAAGGGATGGTAAAATCCCAACAAAAAACGAAATATATTATGGAATAAACTTTAGGACAGATCCTGTTTTTAAAGAATATTGCATAAATAGAATAGAGCACCTTAATAATTTGTTATTAACCCACGAAAAAGCAGAGGGAGTTATAGCAAATTTAGAGAGGCTCAATGCAGCAAAAAAGGAGTTAATTAATGACTAAAGTAATTGATGTAATTAATGCATTGGAAAATTTAGCACCAGCATTTTTAAAAGAGGACTTTGATAATGTTGGTCTTATGTTTGGTAATCCAGATGACGAAGTTACAGGAGCAATAGTGTGCTTAGATGTTACAAGTGATGTGGTTGCACTTGCCATAAAGAAAAAAGCCAATGTAATTATTTCACATCACCCATTCTTCTTCAGACCTGTATCCACTTTAGATACAAGAAGTGGAAAGGGATATGTGGTTTCTAAGTGTATGGCAAATAATATTTCAGTCATTTCAGAGCACACCAATTTAGATAAAGCACCTAACGGATTAAATATGTATTTAGCAAAAGTATTAGGTGGTACAAACGTTAAGCTTATAGATGGAACATGTGGTGTATACTTTGAGGTAGAGAAGAAGGATTTAGCAGACTTTGCAAAAGACGTATCCGAAAAATTAAATGACGAAACTGTTTGTTATACAAACACAAAGAAGAAAGTAAAGAGTGTTGTAGCATGCACAGGTGGTGGCGGATCTGATGCAGAATTATATGAGTATGCAAAAGCAAATGCAGATGTATATTTATCTGGAGATTTCAAACACCACAATTATATAGATGCAAAAGAAGACAAATTCGCAGTTGTTTCATATTCACATTATGCAAGTGAGATAATTGTAGAGGATTTGTTAAAAGAATATTTAGAAAACAATTTAAGAATAAGAGTTGCTAAGGCTGGACAAACAAGACCGTTTAACATAGTTAAATAGCAAAAGGAGAGATATATGAATTTTGATACACTATTACAATATGCAAAATTAGATTCAGACATTGAACAAGTAATAAAAGATTATAATGCTACACCGGGCGTAAAGGAGTATAAAGGTGCATTAAAGGCATCAGAACAGTTTAAAGTTGAAGTAAGTCAATTAAAAGCATCATTTTCTGATAAGCAAAAACAACTTGCTAAACTAACTGAGGAATTAAGTGAAATTGGAATAGAAATAACAGATTCAGAAAATCAAGAATCCAATTATTCTAGTTCTACACAACTTGAATATCCAATCAAGCACTTAAATGATTTATTAAAACGTTTGGACGAGATTGAGAGCACTATTAAAAAATTAAAAGCTGATATTAGCAGTATTGATAAAGATATGAACAATTGTAAAAATAAAGGTGTAAATATCAATATAACAATGAAGACTTATAGCAATGCATATAATGAAGCTCTTTCTAAGATGAAACATGATAGAGATGAATTAAGGAATAAGAAATTAGAACTTGAGGCTCAAATAGATCCAAAAATATTGGAACACTATAAATCTCAAATTGAAGAGAAGAAAGCAAATGCAGAGAAACAACCAAATAAAAATAACACAATAACTGTTATTTACGAGCATACTCCAGGGGTTGCAATGTGCCCAGCATGTTATAAACATATGGGTAATGAAATAGATAAATTACAAGGTCAAGGAGATTATATCTTCTGTCCAGAGTGCGGGGCTATTTTAATTATTAAATAGGGGATTATATGAAAGATTGTTACAAAAATAAAGACATCTATTATGTAAACGTATTAGACAAGCATGGTGCTGGATTCCCTAGAAATGAAGATGGCACAACTGCTACTATGTCTTTGAACGGAGAATGGAGATTTAAATGGTTTCCTTCCGTTTTAGTTGCACAAGAAGATGTCCATGAATGGGATACCATAGAAGTCCCTTCTAACTGGCAGTTAAAAGGGTATGACGTTCCTATTTATACTAATACAGTATATCCATATGCTATAAATACAAAACCATTTAAAATACCAACTATTAATGACAACCTCAATCCTTGTGGTATTTATGAAAAAGATTTTGAACTCCAAGAGATAAATAGTGAAGTCCATATTAACTTCGCAGCAAACTCTGGAGCAGAGCTTTATGTAAATGGACAGTTTGTAGGCTATTCTGAGGATACTTTCAATTACGCTGAGTATGATATCACCAGATTCGTTAAGAAAGGAAAGAACACCGTTAGAATAATCGTATTTAGATTTACAACAGGTTCTTATCTTGAAGATCAAGATATGTGGAGACTTTCTGGATTATTTAGAAATATTAATCTAGTTTTCATTCCATATGCACATATAGATGATGTTTATGCAAGAGCATTATTCAATGACGATATGTCTAAGGCTACTTTAAAAGTAGACGTAGATATTTCCTCTAGTGGTGGAGAACCAATTGAAGATGGTGCATTGTGTCTTGACTTGATAGATATGGAAGGACATGTAAGAGCACATGAAGAAATTAGATTGCTCGGATTAGACCACGAAGATAAATTCAATTTTGACTTTGAAAAAGAAATGACAAACTTTGAGCTTTGGAGTGCAGAAAATCCATATCTTTATAAGATTGTTATTTCTATTCAATCCTATGACAAAAAAGAGGCTGTTTTAGTAGATAAGAGAGTCCTTAATTTTGGTTTTAGACTAGTTGAAATCGTACCAAGTATAGATGGGAAAGAGCCATATATTCTTCTTAATAAGAAGAAGTTAAAGATTCATGGTGTTAATAGACACGAATTCCATCCAGAATATGGCCATGCAGTTCCAGCAGAATTAACAGAGAAGGATATTATTCTTTTAAAGAACAATAACGTAGATAGTATTAGAACAAGTCACTATCCAAACTCAAGAGAATTCTATGATCTCTGTGATAAATATGGAATCATGGTAATGTGTGAAAACAACCTAGAAACTCATGGTATAGCACATAGAATACCAAGAAGTAGCAAACTCTGGACACCACAATGTGTTTGGAGAATGCAAAATATGGTTAAGACATACAGAAATCATCCATGTATCTTATTCTGGTCTTTAGGAAACGAGAGTGGAAATGGAAAGGTATTCCCAGCAATGAAGAAGGCTGCACTTGAAATAGATGCAACACGTCCAATTCATTATGAATGTGATGCCCACGCAAAAACAACAGATATATTATCTGAAATGTATTGCCCAGAAACACAAATGGAAGAAGTTGCAAATAACAAACTTCATATTCATTCAAGAAATATTCCTTTTGCACCATTTGGACATTTATTAACACCAAGTGAATATAAGGATAAACCTTATATAGAGTGCGAGTATGCTCATTGCATGGGTAATTCTTTAGGAAACTTTGCAGACTATTGGGAACACTTTAGAAATCATGACAGACTTTGTGGTGGATATATTTGGGACTTTGCAGACCAATCCATTAAACGTACTAAACCAGATGGAACAGTAGAGTGGACATATGGTGGAGACTGGGGAGATAAACCAAATGCAGGAAACTTTGCTTTTAATGGTATTGTTAGAGGAGATAGATCTCCAAACCCAGCATTATATGAAGTAAAGAAAGTTCATCAAACAATCCAATTCAAACTTGTAGATGGAAAGATTGAAATAAAGAGTGAAAAGTTATTTGTTAATTTAAACAAATATGCTCTTGAATTAGACTTAGTTGTAGAAGGAAAAGTTGTTGAAACAAAGAAAATGGAGATGCCAAGTGTAGAACCAGGTGAGAAGACAACTATAGATATTCCTTTCACAAATATCCCACAAAACAAAGAAGTATTTATCAACATTAAGGCATTAGTAAGGGAAGCAGAAATAGGACTTGAGACTGGTCACATCGTTGCTCAAGAACAATTAGAAATCGGTCAATATAAGATTAGAGAATATAACGAATCTGAAGCACCAGCAGTATTTAAAGATGACAAATTCATCCTATTAGATTGCGGAAAAATACAGGCAAAGGTCAATTTAACAACTGGTTTCATTTCATCCTTAAAGAAGGACGGAGAAGAGATGTTGGTACACTCTATTAAACCAAACTTCTGGAGAGCAGTAACAGATAATGACTTCAATCCAAATATCAATAACTTCCTTAAGTTCTTTATAGGGGTATTCTACTTTAAAAAGGCACAACAATCTCTTTCTCTTGGCAGAATAATTGTTCAAAATAGCAAGGTTGAAATAGACTGGAATATGTCCCATATGACATTTGTTCATACAACTTATGAGGCAAGTGATGACGGATTAAAAATTTCTTTAAAGTGCCAAAACAGACTTTGGGATCTTCCAAGATTCGGATTCAGAATGGAACTTAAAGAAGATATGCAAAATGTAAAATTCTATGGTAGGGGACCTCACGAAAATTATTGTGATAGGAAAACAGGTGCATTCATTGGTGAATATGAAGGAACTATAGATGACTTCAGACACGATTATTTATTCCCACAAGAAAATGGAAATCACTGTGATACAAGATACGTTGAATTATCCAACAATGATAAATCATTGAAGTTTGAATCTATCGATAAACCAATAGAGTGGAGTGCAAGTCCATACACTATGGAAGAATTAGAAAATGCAAAACACGTTCATGAACTTAAGAAGAGTGGAACAGTATCCGTTTATATAGACGGACAACAAAGAGGTGTTGGTGGAGACTTGCCAGCATTCGCTTGCACAAAGAGAAGATATAAGATTCTCCCATATCAAGTACATGAATTTAGTTTTGTAATTAGATAAAACTAACTAAAAATAAAAGATTTTTCGTGCAATCTCAAAAAAGGGGTTGCACGTTTTATTTAAAGTATTATAATAGAAACACATTAAAAAATATTTAAGTACGTAAAGCCACTTGTATGGCTTACTGCGGGAGGTTTAAAAATGATTATTACTTTAAAAGATGGCAAACAATTAGAATTTGATGCTCCAATGTCCGCAATGGATGTTACTAAGAGAATTAGTGAAGGTCTTGCTCGTACAGCTTTAATTTGCAAAATTAACGGTGTACTTTCTTCATTAAATGAGACCATAGATAAGGACTGTACATTTGAAGTTCTTACATGGGATGATGACGAAGGAAAAGCAGCATATAGACATACATGTTCACATATTCTTGCTCAAGCTGTTCATAACATTTATCCAACAGCAGCATTTGCAATAGGACCAGCAATTAAAGATGGTTTCTACTATGACTTTGATTTCAAGACACCAATTAACCAAGGTGACTTTGATAAAATTGAAGCAGAGATGCAAAGCATTATCAAGGCAGATCTTCCAATTGTAAAGACAGTATTGCCAAGAAAAGAAGCAGAAAGATTAATAGCAAAATGGAAACAACCTTATAAGGTTGAACTCTTAAAAGATATTCCAGATGGTGAAGAAATTTCATTCTACACACAAGGCGATTTCACAGACCTTTGTGCTGGACCACATCTTGCATCCACAGGAAAGATCAAGGCATTCAAACTCATCTCTTTAACAGGTGCATACTGGAGAGGAAATGAAAAGAACAAGATGTTAACTCGTATTTATGGTACTGCATTCACAAAGAGAGCAGAATTAGATGAATACTTAACAAAACTTGCAGAAGCTGAATCCAGAGAACATAATAAGCTTGGTAGAGATTTACAACTCTTCATGACAGATGAAACAATCGGTCAAGGACTTCCACTCTTAATGCCAAGAGGTGCAAGAATTATGCAATTACTCCAAAGATGGGTAGAAGACGAAGAAGAGAGAAGAGGATATCTCTTAACAAAGACACCTATTATGTCTAAGAATGACTTATTCAAGATTTCTGGACACTGGGATCACTATAAAGACAAGATGTTCTATATGGGTGATGAAGATAATGAAGACGAAGAAATCCTTTGCTTAAGACCAATGACTTGCCCATTCCAATTCACAATTTACAAGAACGGATTAAAGTCATATAGAGATTTACCATTAAGATATGCAGAAACTTCTACATTATTTAGAAAGGAAGCATCTGGTGAAATGCATGGATTAACAAGAGTACGTCAATTCACACTTGCAGATGGACATATCGTATGTACAAAAGATCAACTCGAACAAGAGTTCTTCGGTGCATTAGATTTAATCAAATATATGGTTCAAACATTAGGTATTGCAGATGATTTAACATATCGTTTCTCACGTTGGGATCCAAAGAACTCTGAAAAGTATATTGGAACAGCAGAAGACTGGGAAAAGACAGAGGGTATGATGGAGCAAATCCTTAAAGATGCTGGTGTTAAGTTCACAGAGGCATGGGGTGAAGCTGCATTCTACGGACCAAAGCTTGACGTTCAAGGATACAATGTACACGGAAAAGAAGACACACTCTTCACAGTACAAATAGACTTCGCTCTCGCAAAGAGATTTGATATGTTCTATATTGATGAGAATGGTGAAAAGGTTAACCCAATGATTATTCACCGTAGTTCAATTGGTTCATATGAAAGAACACTTGCAATCCTTATTGAAAAATACAATGGCGCATTCCCAATTTGGGTAAGCCCAGAACAAGTAACAGTTCTCTCATTAACAGACAGAACAATAGACCAAGCAAAAGCACTTCAAGCAAGATTACAAAGAGACGGAATCCGTGCTGTTGTAGATATCAGAAGTGAAAAACTTGGAAAGAAGATTAGAGAAGCACAATTATTAAAGATTCCTTATATCGCAATTCTTGGAGACAAGGAAGTTGAAGAAGGAAACATTGCTATTCGTTCACGTTCAGAAGGTGACATCGGTAAGATGACATATGAAGATTTCTTAGCAAAGATTAAGAACGAAATAGACAACAAAGTCGTTAAATAATTACTAATCAAACCTAATAAATAAAGGAGATATCAGTTAAGATACCTCCTTTTTTAAATATATATAATATATTTATTAGTTGAATAATCCAGAAATATTTACAGTTGGTGTATCGTCTCCATCATCACCGTCATTCTTTTTCTTTGGGTTGGAGATACGTTCAATATTTTGATTTAACCAGTCTCTGAGTTTAATTGCTGCATCCTTATTCATTGTTACTTGGCAGGTAATATTTCTTGTGATTTGAGATGTTCTAATGCCATTTTCCTTAACTGTATGTGTTACTTCATCTACAGCTAAATCAAAACTTTTTGGAAGGGTAACTGTTTCGTTGTAGAAATTAATAACTAATTCATCTGGTGTTCTGAAACCCCCAACAACACCGTTTGAGTAACTTGCTGTAAAATCTTTTGCATATGAGTATTCACCTTTAATATTCATAATTTGCCTCCAAAATCATAATTGTTGCAAAAATTATATCACAATTTGCTAGAAAATGCCAATATTTGACACAACAACTAGAGAAGAAATGATGGAAGCATATAAGCAATTGAAACCACAAGAAGAGAATTAAATCATAAAAAGATTAGTATATTTTTAGTTGACATTATTTAGTATTTTAAATAATATATAACACGTGAAGCAAAGATAACCTTGCACCATCAGTCCTAGACAAAATGGTTTTCTACATAAAATTTTGAATATTTTATATAGGATTATTGGGTTACTTTGTGTAACTCAATTTTTAATTTCAGGAGGGCACTACTATAAAAGAGTTGCTTATTAACCAACAGATTAGAGACAAAGAAGTACGTCTCATCGGAGCAGATGGTACTCAATTAGGTGTTGTCTCAATCCAAGAAGCTATGAAAATAGCAAAAGAGGCTGGATTAGATCTCGCAAAAGTTTCATCAGATAATGCACCACCGCCAGCAACATGTAAGTTGATGGATTATGGTAAATATCGCTATGAACAACAAAAGAGAGAGAAGGACCAAAAGAAGAATCAACGTATAATCCAAACCAAGGAGGTTCGTTTGTCAGCAGTTATAGATATCGGAGACTTATCAAGACTTGCAAAGCAAACAGTAAAATTCCTTGAAGACGGAGATAAGGTTAGAGCATCTATTCTCTTAAGAAGAAGAGAACAAGCTCATCCTGAAATCGCAATGAAAATCATGGAAAAATACCTCGAATTGGTTGGTGATTCTTGTTCAATAGAGAAGCCATTAAAACAAGAGGGAAGAATGATTGCAGTAACACTTGCACCTGCATCAAAAAAATAAAAAAACAAAATAATTATATATAGGAGGCAAAGAACTATGCCTAAGGTAAAAACACACAGTGGCGCAAAAAAGCGTTTTGGCAAAACAGCAACAGGCCGTTTCACAAGAGGCCATTCAGCACACAGTCATCTTTTAACAAAGAAGACCAGAAAGAGAAAGAACAGACTCGATTCAATCGATTACGTCGATAAGACAAGAGAGAAAGAAATGAGAAGATTATTACCATACAAATAATGGAGGTCTATTATGAGAATTAAAAGAGGCGTTAACGCAGTTAAGAAGCGTAGAAAAATAATGAGAGTAGCAAAGGGCTACTACGGTGCAAAACACAATCAATATCGTTTAGCTAAAGAACAAGTTATGCGTTCAGGAATGTATGCATACGTTGGCAGAAAGAATAAGAAGAGAGACTTCCGTTCAATGTGGATAGTACGTATCAACGCAGCAGCAAGAATGAATGGTCTCAGCTATTCTAGACTTATGCACGGATTAAAGGTTGCAGGAATAGACTTAAACAGAAAAGTTTTAAGTGAAATCGCTATCTCAGATCCAGCAACATTCACAAGCCTTTGTGAAAAAGCAAAAGCAGCAGCATAATTAAATGGAAATAATAACCTCTAGTCAGAATCAATTTGTAAAACTTGCTCAATCCCTTCTAGATAAGAAAGGTAGAGAAGAAAATGGATTGTTTTTGGCAGAGGGAATTAATCTTTTAAAAGATATGCCAAATGACGTGGTGGTGAAATATATATTCGCTACTGAAGAAAGAGAGCAAGAAGCAACAAGTATCGCTCAAAGGTTTACTGGAGTAAAAGAATATCAAGTAACAGAGCAAATCATAGAGAAGATAACAGATACTAAAACACCATATGGTATAGTTGCTGTTTGTGAGAAAAAAGAAAATAGTTTCGCTCTTCCAAAAGGCAATGCTCTTATCTTAGATAAGGTGTCAGATGCAGGGAACCTCGGAACAATAATCAGAACAGCAGCAGCTAGTGGATTTGAAGATTTATATTTATATAATTGTGTAGATGTTTATTCTCCAAAGGTTATAAGATCAACTCTAGGTGGAATCTTTAGAATCAGAATATACAATGTAACACTAGAACAAGCACTAGAGGTTGCTAAAAAGACCAAGAGTATTTGTTTGGACATGAGTGGAGACAATATTCTAGAAGAGAAGCCAGTAGCACCAGTAACACTTATAATGGGTTCTGAAGCTCACGGCATATCTAAAGAGATTAGAGAAAACGTAGCAAAAACAATTTCCATACCAATGAAAAATAATATTGAATCACTAAACGTTTCCATAGCAGCAGCTATTGCAATGTATAGTGTAAGAGAGGGTTAATATGAGTGGACATTCAAAATGGCATAACATAGCACAAAAGAAAGGTAAAGCAGACGCAGCACGTGCCAACGTATTCACAAAAATTGGTCGTGAAATAGCAATCGCAGTTAAGAATGGTGGAGCAGATCCAGCATCAAATAGTGAACTTCGTAACGTTATTGCTAAAGCAAAAGCAAACAATATGCCTAATGACAATATCAATCGTAGCATTAAGAAGGCATCTGGTGAATTAGGTTCAATTAACTATGAAGAAAACACTTATGAAGGATACGGAGTAGGTGGTGTTGCATGTATCGTTGAAACATTAACAGACAACAAAAATAGAACAGCTGGCGATGTAAGACATGCTTTCGATAAATTTGGTGGATCTTTAGGAAACTCAGGCTGTGTATCTTATATGTTCCATAAGAAAGGTGAAATCGTTATCGCAAAGAGCGACATCGAAGAAGATGACTTAATGATGGCAGTTATGGATGCTGGTGCAGAAGATATGAATTCAGATGATGATGAAGTATATATCGTTTATACCGCACCTGGTGATTTCGCAACAGTTAGAGAAGCATTTGAAAACGTAGGAATTAAGATGATTTCAGCAGAAGTTACAATGATTCCAGATTCAATGGCACATCCAGATGAACATCAACAAGAAACACTTTTAAAGATGATAGATATTCTCGAAGAAAATGATGACGTACAAAACGTATATCATAATGCAGAGATTACTATTGGTGATGACGAAGACTAATTTCTATGTTTAATTAGTAGTTGAAAAGACTCCCGTGTTTTTTAACATTGGAGTTTTTTTAAATTATTGATATAATTAATTATCTCAAAAAGGAGAAAGACAAAATGACAAATTTTCAAGTATACAAAAAGACATTATCATTCTCGTTAATCTTATTCTGTATAGATGTCTTAAGTCTTGTAGTCGTTGCAGGTCTTGCAATCGCAGGATTCTTTGCATTGGATAAGTCAACAGATATGGCAATCATTGGTTTAATAATTGGTCTTATAGTAGGTATTATCATTTCAGTTGTTATAAAAATATTTATAACAAATAGAGTTAAAGCTGGACAAATTGGCATGATGGCAAAAGGTGTCACAGATGATGAATTACCAGATGCACCATTCAAAGCAGGATTAGAAGAAGTTAAGGGAAGATTTGGGAAACTCACAGCATTCTTCTTTGTCATTAATGCAATAAAGGGCGTCTTTAGACAAATTGGTAGAACATTCACACGTTTTGGCCAAGCAGTTGGTGGAGATGTTGGTGGTGGAATTATGTCAGCAATAGACTCAGCAATTCAAACTGTTATTAGTTATCTTGCAGATTGTTGTTTAGGTTGGGTAATGTACAACAAGAACACAGGAACAGCAAGGGCAGCATGTGAAGGCGCAGCAATATTCTTTAAGCATGGAAAGACATTAGTGCGTAACATAGGAAGAATTTTCATAATTAGTTTTATATCACTTGTAATTGTTGGCGGAGCATTCTTTGGTATCGCATACGGATTATTCCAACTCAATCCAGATCTCTTTGCACCTTTGGCAAATGAAATAGCAGAAGCAGCAGCAAGAGGAGAAAGCTCAAATCCAGAATGGTTAACAGTACCAGGAAACCTTGCTTTAGTTATTGCAGCAGTTATTGGATTGGTAATGTATGGTATTATTCATTCCGTATTTGTACGTCCATTCATCTTAGTTGGTGTATTACGTAACTTTATGGCAGAGGGTATTAAAGAAAAACCAACAGAACAAGATTTTGCTATTTTAGATGGCAAGTCTGCTAAATTTGCTAAGTTACATAGTGAGGCATAATACATATTATTAAAACATAAAATTGGCTTAGGTTTTCCTAGGCCATTTTTTTATTGCAATTAAATCTTAAAAAAGATTATAATTAGCAATAAGGAAGTGGAATATGATAGACGTTGAATTAATTTGTAAAAAAACAAAACAAGCATCATACCAATTAGCAGGTATGAGCACAGAGAAAAAGAATGCTATCTTAAACGAGATAGTTTCTCTTTTAAGCAACAAAGATTACATCGCAGCTCTTAAGGAAGAAAACAAGAAAGATATTAAGATTGCAACAGAAGCTGGCAGAGATGAAACATTCTTAGATAGATTAACTCTCACAGATGCCCGTATTGAACTTATGGCAGAGGGTGTACGCCAAATCGTTGCACTTCCAGATCCTGTTGGAGAAGTTGTTGAAGATAGGACTTTAGAAAACGGATTAAATATAACAAGAGTTAGAGCACCTCTCGGTGTTGTTGGAATTATATATGAAGCAAGACCAAATGTAACAATAGATGCAGCTGCACTTTGTTTGAAGTCTGGTAATGGTGTTGTATTAAGAGGAAGCAGAGAATCCTTAAATAGCAACAGAGCATTATACAAACTCATGGCTAAGGCAATAGAGAATGTTGGTGAGAATCCAGATGTTATTGGTTTCATAGATTCTCCAGATAGAGAAGCAGGTGGAATTATGTTGCACCAAGGAGACAGCATCGATGTTGTTATCCCAAGAGGTGGCGAAGGACTAAAACATTATGTTTTAGATAATGCTGTAATGCCAGTTATTGCTAGTGCTGGTGGAAACTGCCATGTATACGTAGAAAAGAGTGCAGACTTAGATATGGCAACAAAGATTGTTATCAATGCTAAGGTACAAAGACCACACGTATGTAATGCAGCAGAACATTTGATAGTAGATGAAGCAATTGCAAAAACATATTTACCAGTTATATATAGTGAACTTAAGAAACTCAATGTTGAAATTCTTGGAGATGAAAAAGCTTGTGCAATATTAAAAGATATTCCACTTGCAACAGATGTAGATTTTGACACAGAGTTTTTAGCATACAAGATTACTTTTGCAGTAGTTAGTGGAGTTAAGGAAGCTGTAGATATGATTAACAAATACAGCACAAAACATTCTGAGGCTATTATTACAAATAATAGAGAAGCAGAAGATTACTTCACAAAGTATGTAGATGCAGCAGCAGTTTATGTCAATGCTTCCACAAGGTTCACAGATGGCTTTGAGTTTGGACTTGGAGCAGAAATGGGAATTAGTACACAAAAGCTACATGTAAGAGGTCCTGTGGCATTAAAAGAGCTCACAAGTGTTAAGTATGTAGTATACGGAAACGGACAAGTAAGAAAGTAATGAAGAGAATATATTTAGATCATGCAGCTACAACGCCACTCTGCAAGGAAGCATTAAGTGCAATGCAACCTTATATGACAGAGTATTTTGCTAATGCAGACTCTACACATTTTCTTGGACAAGAAAGTGGAAATGCAGTACTTAGTGCAAGGGATACAATAGCAAAGTGTATAGGTGCTAAATCTAGTGAAATATATTTTACAGCAAGTGGTTCAGAAGCAGATTCTTGGACTATAAAGGGTGTTGCTTTTGCTAATAAGCAAAAAGGAAAACACATTATAACAACTGAGATAGAACACCCAGCAGTATTCAATGCTTGCGAATGGCTTAAAAAAGAAGGCTTTGATATTACTTATTTAAAGGTTAACAAAGAAGGTTTAGTTTCCATTGAAGATATTGAGAATGCTATAAGAAAAGACACCATTTTAATTAGTGTAATGTTTGCAAATAACGAGATAGGAACTATAGAGCCAATTAAAGAAATTTGTGAGATAGCACATGCAAACAATATCTTATTCCATACAGATGCAGTTCAAGCAACAGGGACTATTAAATATGATGTAAAAGAATTAGGTGTAGACCTTCTTTCAATGTCTGGCCATAAGTTCTATGGACCAAAGGGAATTGGTGCATTATATGTTAAGGAAGGAGTTAAAATAGACTCTTTAATTAATGGTGGTGAACAAGAGAGAGGAAAGAGAGGAGGAACAACTCCAGTGTATCTCACAGTTGGTATGGCAAAAGCTTTAGAAATTGCCGTTAAAGATATAGAGCAAAACAATACATATATTAAGAAATTAAAGGCAAAGTTAATACAGAGTATTAAAGATGAAAATATTGCATTTAACGGAATAGTAAATGGAAATAATGTATTGCCAGGAACTTTGTCCGTATTATTTAAGGATACTTTACCGGGAATAGTTCTTCATAATTTAGATATAGCAGGAGTTGAAGCAAGTGCAGGTTCTGCATGTGCAGCAGCTTCAGACAAACCATCTAGAACATTATTAGGAATTGGTCTTAGTGAAGAGGATTCAAAGAGAACAGTTAGATTTAGTATTGGAAAAGACAATACAGTTGAAGAAATAGATACAACAATTAAGTCTATTAAGAGTATTGTAGAGAGATTAAAAAAGGGGAATTAATATCCCCTTGCAATTTGTACCGAAGGTAAATCCCCGTAAATAATTATTTTTTCGTGTCTGTAAATAGAGAGACCAGTTTCTTTTGCTTTTTCTTTACCTTTTGCTTCTACCCATTTAGCAGAGTCCATATCTTTTGCATATATAATCCAAATTTCGTGTTCATATGTTACATTGCCTTCATCATCTGTTACAGGATTTAGTGTACCATACAACATTGTTCCAAGATTTGCTGGAGCATTACCATTTTCATCTGGCACATTCCAACCATCTGTTATAGCACAGTTTGTGATATTCTTTACGGTGTATCCTTCATCCTTAAGACGATTCTTAACATTCTTTTCTACTAATGTAGAACCTATACAGGAAGTCATGACTACAAGCATAACTACCAAAAACAAGGATAATAAAATAGGCAATAATTTTTTCTTCATATAAAAATATTATATGAATTAAAGGGAAGTGTCAAGAATTGTGAAAGAGTTTAGGTTTGACAAAGAAAAGTTATTTTATTATGATTTATACATAAAATCGTTTTATGTATAGGAGATACATTTTATGGCAGTATATTTTTGTGATACAGATTGTGAATTATGGTATACAACAGTTAAGGAACTCGGAATGGGTGTAATTCAAATGCCATACACAATAGACGGAGAAGAATATCTTTACGATTTCGGCGAAAAGACAGACTTAAAGGGCTTCTTCAAGAAGATGGAAGCAGGCTCAGTAGCAAGCACATCTGCACAAAATGAAGCATATTATACAAACTTATTTGAACCATACTTTGCAAAAGGAGAGGATATACTTTATGTTTCTTTCTCAACAAAGATGTCTTCAACATTCAATTTCTTAGATTTAGCAATTGAAAATTTAAAAGCAAAATATCCAAAGGTAAGATTTGAAAGATTTGATACACAAAGCATTTGTGTTGGTGCTGGAATCATTGTTGAACTTGGTGCAAGATTCTTTAATTCACATAATAAAGATATAGATGCAACTTTAAAATACTTAGAAGAAGTTAGGGCACATGCAGAGATATTATTCGTTGTTGAAAATCTCAAGTATTTAGCAAGAGGAGGAAGATTATCTCCAGCTAAAGCTGCAATTGGTAATTTCATGCAAGTTAAGCCAATTCTTTCTACAAGAGATGGTGAACTTAATGTTATAGCAAAACAAAACGGATCCAAGAAGGCAATGTCTTATGTTATAGACCAATTTGCAAGTACATATAAAGATTTTGATAATGCTCCAATATACGTTCTTGGCGCAGACTGTGACGAAGTTAGAGAAGAGATTGCTGTAAGAGTTAAGGCCATTGCTCCAAATGCAAACATCGTTCAACTAGAAGTTGGTCCAGTCATTGGTGCTCACTGTGGTCCAAAGACATACGGACTCATTTATACAAAGAAATAAGAGTAAATGAAAAAGGGATTATTCCTATCCTTAATATTAATATTAACATTAGCGTTGCTTGTCGGGTGTTCTTCGGCAAGCGATTTCTATGTATTTGGCACTACTTTAACGGTCAAGACAGAAGGAACACAAGGAAAGAAAATAGCTAAAGCTATATATGAAGAATTAGATGGTTATGAATCTGTTATTTCTCCTGTTGTTGAAGGTAGTGATTTATACAAAGTAAATAATGCAGAGAAGGACGTTCCAGTATCTGTTTCGGACATGACTTTGGAACTATATAAAATCTCTCTAGAAATGTACAACTTATCTTCACATGCATTCAATCCTTCTGTATATCCAATTGTGAAACTTTGGGGCTTTGATGCAGACTCATTTGTAGTGGCGGGACAAACTAAACAACCACCAACAGATGAACAAATCAATGCTCTTTTATATCTCACAGATCTAGAGAATATGTTTGTTGTAGACTATACAAACAAGACTATAACAAAAAAGGATTCAAAGGCAATGTTAGATTTTGGAGCAGTTGCAAAAGGGTATTCTTTAGGTAGATTAAATAGTATTGTTGGAGATAAAAAAACGATAGTAGATTTGGGTGGAAATATCATTGGATTTAACAAAGATTATACAGTTGGAATTAGAAACCCAAGAGATAATGGCTCATCCGTTTTTGGCAAGTTTACATTGCATAGTGGAGAGAGTATTTCAACATCTGGAGATTACCAAAGATACTATGAATATAATGGTGTAAGATACCACCATATTTTAGATCCAAATACAGGTAAACCAGCAGATAAAAATATCATTTCTGTATCCATAATTTCAGGCTCAATTGAGGGTGTTCAAAATGAAAATAGTGCAGCCTATGTAGACGCTATTTCAACAGCTGTTTTTGTACTTGGAAAAGATGCAGGAAAAGCACTTATAAATGCCTTAAAAGTTAAGGCAGTTATCATATATTCAGACCTTACATATGACGTTTGTGGAGAGCTAGATTTCGTTAGATTATGAGCAGTGAAAAGGCTAAAAATATGTTCAAAACTTTGTTTAAAAAGGGTGATGTAATACTCATCTTTATTTTAATTTTAGCCATTGCTCTAACCGTATATTTATCCCATACAAAAAACGCAAATGACGTTTGTATCTACATAAACGGCACTTTAAAGTACACTTACGCTATTAGTTCAGACGTAAAAATAGATTTGAATACAGACGGAATAGACATGCATATAGTAATAAAAGATGGAAAGGTTTACGTGGAGCATAGTGATTGCAAGGAACAGCTCTGTGTACACCAAACACCAATAACAAAAGATGGTGGTTCTATAGTATGTCTACCTAACAGAGTTGTGATAAGAGTTGAGAATAGGGAGATAGATGCAATATCATGAAAAAAGTAGATAGAAAAACAGCTATTAGAAAGCTTACATTTAGTGCCTTATTCCTTGCTCTAGCACTCATAGTTTCTGTGCTTGAAAATATGTTGCCACCACTCATCCCAATTATGCCTTATGCAAAGATTGGATTAAGTAATATCATTCTCTTAATGTGCTTCCTTTTGGTAGGCGTTTGGGAAGGGTATATTGTGCTTGTTATTAAGTGTGTTCTCGCATCTGTCTTTGCTGCAAATATGGGTAGTTTAATGTGGTCTTTGCCAGCAGCCTTAATTGCTTATTCAGTTATGGTCGGATTGTACTATTGCAAGATCTTCTCAACTACAGCACTTTCCATTACTGGTGGTGTTATTCACAACGTTGTTCAAATGATGGTTGCATGGATAATCGTTGGGAAGGGAGTACTAACATTCTTACCTTATATGATTATCGCAGGTGCACTCGCAGGACTAGTAACTGGTATCATATGTCACTTCATTGTTGAAACCTTAAAAGAGAAAGTAAATCCTAATCTAAAAGAGGCAAAAGAAAAGCACGAATAACTCGTGCTAATTTTTTTATTAAGTATTTTTGATTTTAAGCAAAGGATGCAAAGTTTGGAAGTACTGTGTAGAACAACCATCCAATAATTGTGAATCCAAAGGATAAGAAGAATAAGATAACTCCAAGTCCCATCATTAATCTTCCAAGCCATACTTTTCCGTTTGCACAGAATGCAGCCATTAATGTGGATACTAGTAATCCGGCAGATGCTCCAAGGAATAACCATTTAATTAATGAAAGAGGGGAGTCTCCTTTAACTGTTAAATTCATAGTTGGAACAAATGAATAAAGCATTGCTACTACGAATACAACAATAGAAGCAACCCATAATACTAAAGCAATTAAAAGACCTATAAACTGTCTTTGTCTCTTTGCTTTAAGCTCAGCTTCTTTTTCTTCCTTTCTGGCTTGTTTCTTTTCTTCTCTTGTTTTCTTGCCCATATAAGTTTCCTTAATTTTGCTAGATAAAATTATATATAATTTAAGGGGTAAAAGTCAATATAAAAGGCATCCACCCCTAATTTGTACAAACTTTAAAAGTTTGATATTTACACTCATTGTTGAAATATGTTATAATTTTTGCTAGATAATAAAAACCGAAATGGGGGATTTATAAATGAAAAAAGAAATTTTTAAAAGCTTTGATGGAACAGAATTAGTTTGCCAATTATGGGATGAAGTAGAAGCACCAAAAGCAGTCGTACAACTTTCACATGGTATGGCTGAACATATCGAAAGATATGATGCTTTTGCACAATATCTCAACAAGAATGGATTTATCGTATTCGGAGATAACCATAGAGCACATGGTGAAACAGCGGGGGATCACGTAGGATACCAAGATGGAAATATCTTTGAAGATACAGCACAAGACTTAATCGCAATCACAAAGATGTTAAAAGAAAAATACAATTTACCAGTTGTATTACTTGGACACAGCTATGGTAGTTTCTTAAGCCAACGTTACCTTGAATTAAATGGGGAGGCAGTAGGCGTTATCCTTTCAGGTTCAGCAAAGATGTCCGGATTACTTCCAGCAGTTGGTAAGATGGTTGCAAACATGATCTATTCAGAAAAGAATGCTAAAGAACCAGGCAAGACCATGGACACACTTTCCTTTGGAAGTTACAACAAACCATTTAAAGATGATGGTGAATTTGCATGGTTAAGCAGAGACTTAGAAAACAACAAGAAATATGTTGCAGACCCACTAAGCGGTATGGTAATGTCCAATGCATTCTTCAAGTACTTCATGGATGGACTTGCAAATATGTATAAGAAAGAAAACCTCGCCTTAGTTAAGAAAGATTCCAAGATTAGAATCTTCTCTGGAAGCAAGGATCCAGTAGGTTCAAACGGCAAATCTCCAGTTGCATTATGCGATATGTATAAGGCACTCGGAATCGCAGATGTTCAAGTTAAATTATACGAAGATGCAAGACATGAAATCCTTAATGAAATCAATAAGGAAGAAGTCTACAAAGATATGCTAGATGCAATCAATTATTTCTTAGCATAATTTAATAGAATTTAGTCTCATTTTCCACCCTGGTTACACTACGTAATTGGGGTGGTTTTTCTATATTCTAAACACCTAAATTTAACTTTTCAAAAACATGCAAAATACACTAGTGCTTGTGGTATGTCCAAAAAATAGTACAACAAATTGTGTTAAACCTCTTTTATTTCTCCTATATGTGTGATATAATTATTTTATAATTATTTTTTAATATAGGAAGTTAGCATGGCAAAGACAGAGTACAGCGCAAAAAACATTGAAATTTTAGAGGGATTAGATGCAGTTAGAAAGCGTCCTGGTATGTATATTGGTACCACAGGCGTTAAGGGCTTGCACCATATTCTTTGGGAAATCGTAGACAACTGTGTAGACGAAGTTGCAAATGGTTTTGGAGATACTATTCGTATTGAGTTGCTAGATAATAATGTGGCCAGAGTTTCAGACAATGGAAGAGGTATTCCAGTAGACAAACACCCAAAGTTAAAGATCAGTGGTGTAGAAGTAGTTTTCACACAATTACACGCAGGTGCAAAGTTCAATAATAATGAGTACACATTCTCCGGCGGATTACACGGAGTTGGTGCATCTGTTACTAATGCATTAAGCGAATGGTTGAATGTAGAAGTTAAGAAAGACGGAATTATATATAGAGCAGAGTTTCATTCATACCCACTTGCAAGTGGAAAGATTAAGTCTGGACAAACTAAGACACCTTTAACAGCAGTTGGTAAGACCAAAGACAGAGGAACAACAGTTACTTTTAAGCCAGATGAAAGAGTATTTGGAAAAGAAAGATTTAATTTTGATACCATAGCAGAAAGAGTTAGAGAAACAGCATATTTAAATAGAGGAATTACTATAATAGTAAAAGATCTCAGAATGCCATTAGATGGTGGTACAGAAAGAGAGGAAACATTTAGATTTGCTGGCGGTATTGCAGATTACGTCCAATACTTAAATGAAGGAAAGCAAGTTTTATATGATAAGCCATTATATATAGAGGCAATGGAGGATAAATTCCAAGTTGCAGTTGCTATCCAACACACAACAGCTTATGCTGAAAGCATATATTCATATGTTAATAATATTCCAACTCCAGAAGGTGGTACTCATGAAGTTGGATTTAAGAGCGCACTCACAAAAGTATTCAATGACTACGCTAGAGATAATAAACTTTTAAAAGACAAACAAGAAAATTTACTTGGAGACGACTATAGAGAAGGTATTGTTGCTGTTATCACAGTTAAGATGCAAGATGTTCAATTTGAAGGACAAACAAAGACTAAACTTGGTAACCCAGAAGCAAGAACAAAGGTAGAGAGTATTGTAACATCCAAGTTGTCTGAATTAATAAATTCAAGAGGATTCAAATCCACAGCAGAGAAGATTATCCAAAAAGCAATGGGCGCAGCAAAGACTAGAGAAGCTGCAAAGAGAGCAAAAGACCTTAGCAGACAACAAAACAAACTCAATGGTCTTAACTTAGTTGGTAAACTCGCAGCCTGTTCTGGAAAGAACTATGCAATTAACGAATTGTTCATAGTTGAAGGACGAAGCGCAGGTGGTAGTGCAAAGAATGCTAGAGATAGATCCTTCCAAGCAATCTTACCTTTAAGAGGTAAACCACTTAATGTGGAGAAGGCACCACTAGACAGCATTCTTAAGAATGAAGAAATATCTACAATCATTGCAGCACTTGGTACTGGTATTGAACCTAAGTTTGAAATTGCAGATTTAAAGTTTGATAAGGTTATTATTCTTGCAGATGCTGATGATGACGGTGCACACATTAGAGCACTCCTTATGACATTCTTCTTCAGATATATGCGTCAATTGGTTTTAGATGGACACCTTTATATAGGTATGCCACCACTTTATAAATTACAAAAGAACAACGAAATTAGATATTGTTACGATGATGCAGCTCTTGAAAAGGCACAAAAGGAAATGGGCAAGAACACCAAACTCCAACGTTTCAAAGGACTAGGTGAAATGAACCCAGAACAACTTTGGGATACAGCAATGGATCCAGCACAAAGAACCTTAACAAGAGTAACTATTGAAGATGCTGCGGCAGCAGATAAGAGAATATCCATTTTAATGGGTGATGATAGTACCATTAGAAAAGATTATATCTATGAGCACGCAGACTTTAATAAGTTAGACACATTCAAAGTAGATGATGGTAAGGAGGAATAAGATATGGCAAAGAAAACTGAAATACCTATTCAACCTGAAGATAAAGTTTTAAAGATAGCATTTGAAGATGTAATGCATAACAGCATGTTACCATATGCTGAAAGTGTTATATTGGATAGAGCTTTGCCAAGAGTAGAGGACGGATTAAAACCTGTTCAAAGACGTATCTTATATGCAATGCAAGAAGGTGGATATACACCAGACAAACCATATAAGAAATGTGCAGCTATTGTTGGAGACGTTTTAGGTAAGTACCATCCACATGGTGATACATCTGTTTATGATGCATTAGTTAGAATGGCACAACCTTTCTCTTTGAGAATGACTCTCATTGATGGACACGGAAACTTCGGTTCTATAGACGGAGATACAGCAGCAGCATATCGTTATACAGAAGCAAGACTCAATCATTTAGCAACAGAGATTTTAAGAGATATAGATAAAGAAACTGTAGATTGGCAACCAAACTTTGACGACAGTAGAGAAGAACCTGTAACACTTCCATGTCGTTTTCCTAACTTATTAGTTAACGGTACAACAGGTATTGCTGTTGGTATTTCTACAGATATCCCAACACATAATCTTTCAGAGGCAATTAACGCAACAATAGCTTTAATAGACAATCCAAAGATGACAACAGCCGAATTGTTACAATACATTCCTGGTCCAGACTTCCCAACAGGAGGCACAATTTATCCTGTAGATAGTTTTGAATCCATTTATGAGACTGGTAGAGGAAAGATTATGATTCGTTCTCGTTATCATACAGAGAATGATGCAAACGGCAAGAAGAATATTGTTATCACAGAAATCCCATATGGAGTTAATAAAGCAAAGCTTTTAGTTAAGATTGCAGAATTAAGAGAACAAAACAAGGATATCCTTGGAGATATAGTAGACGTTGTGGACGAATCAGATAAGCAAGGTATTCGTGGTGTTATTAAACTTAGAAAGGATGCTAAGGTTGAAAAGATTATTCAATACTTATTAAAGAAGACAGATTTGGAAATCAGTTACAATTACAATATGTATGCAATTGCAAACGGAAAACCAGAACTACTTTCCTTAAAGGCAATCCTTGGACATTATATTGAATACCAAAAAAAGATTATTGTTCGTAGAACAACATATAACCTCAAAGCTGCTAAAAACAGAGCAAACATTTTAAGAGGTTTAATTATTGCTATTCAAAACATCGATGAAGTTATCCAAATCATTAAGGCAAGCGAATCTACACCAAAGGCAAAACTTGCTCTAAGAGAAAGATATTCATTAGATGATGACCAAGCACAAGCAATCGTAGATATGAGATTGAAGTCTTTAACACATCTAGAAGCAGATGCATTAAGAGACGAACTTGCAGAACTAGAAAAGAAGATCGCAAATTACGAAGCAATACTTGGTAGTGTAAAACGTCAATATGGTGTAATTAAAGAAGAGCTCTTAGATATCAAGAAGAGAATGGGTATTGGCAGAATGTCTACTATAGTAGGTGCACAAGAAGCCAAGGAAACTCAAGAAGCTGTTCCAACAGCAGAAGAGAGTATTGCATATAGAGATGGTGTTTTAGTCTTAGATAGTGAAGGTGCTCTTAAACTCATTTCTCAAAAGAGTTATATCATGGGAATGAAGAACAGAGATTCTTATTCTAAGAAGAACATTCCTGTACAAGCAATAACAGTAAACAATAAAGGTACTTTATTTGCATTCACAAACTTAGGTAATGTAATTAAGGTAGACGTAAATGATTTGCCAGACAGGAAGTGGTCAGACAAAGGTGCTGTAGTTAATACAGTAAACAGAGAAGGCAAACCAGGTGAAGTATTTGTCAAGGTTATATTCTTCCCATCCACACCTGTAGGAAAGTTTGTATTCTATACAAAAGGTGGATATGTAAAGATGTCAGATATAGAAGAATACTGCCAAGCACGTCCATATTCCTTAGCAACCATAGTACAAGACAAAGATGTTGTAATTAATGTCGAAGTAGTAGATGAAGAAAAGAACATCCTTGAAGTAACAGAGCAAGGACAATGCTTAGTATATCCTGTATCAGATGTTCCAGTACAAGGTAAGAAAGCAGGTGGAGTAAGAGGTATTAAACTCAATGATGAAGACTCCGTTGTATATGCTGGACAAATAGATGAAGAAGGTGAAATCGTAGTAGCCACAAACGCAGGTTATGTAAAGAGAGTAATTGCTTCTATGTTAGATCCTGCAGGAAGATATCAAAAAGGTGTCAAGTTGGTTGAATTAGATAATTCTGTAGTAGAGTGGATTGGACTCGTTAAGATGCCATATGATATAGCATTCATTCTTCCAGATGATTCTGTTCAAGTAATGAACACAGAAGATATACAAATAGATACAAGAACAACCAAAGGCAGAAAATTTTATAAGAGCGGTCTAGCAGCTGTTATTTCGCTAGAAGATAAAAGTCAGAATTAATATTTGAGAGGTATAGATTATGAAAACTGGATTTGATAGCAAAATGTATATGCAAAAACAATCAGAGCATATTCTTGAAAGAATAAGCAAGTTTGATAAGTTGTATTTGGAATTTGGTGGAAAGCTTTTTGATGACTTACATGCAGCAAGAGTCCTTCCAGGATTTGATAAAGCAGCAAAGATTAAGTTATTACAAAAACTTAAAGACAAAGCTGAACTTATTATTTGCATAAATGCAAACGATATCGAAAGAAACAAGACAAGAGCAGACTTTGGTATCACATATGGAGCAGAGGTAGAAAGATTAATAGACAACATTTCTGCAACCGGTGTTTTAATCAATAGTGTATGTATCTCATTATACAAAGGACAACAAGTAGTAGATGCATATTGCAGAAAACTTGAAAACAGAGGAATCAAAGTACACATTCACCGTCCAACAAAAGGATATCCAAATGACTATGATACAATTTTAAGTGATGAAGGTTATGGTGCAAATGACTACATTGAAACAACTAGACCTCTTGTAGTTGTAACAGCTCCTGGTCCAGGAAGTGGGAAGCTCGCATTATGTCTTAACCAACTTTATCACGAATACCGTATGGGAAGAAAAGCAGGGTATGCTAAGTTTGAAACATTCCCAATTTGGAATCTCTCCCTTGAACATCCAGTTAATATAGCATATGAGGCAGCAACAGCAGATTTACAAGACGTTAATAAGATAGACAACTTCCACTTAGAAGCATATGGAAAGATTGCAGTAAACTACAATAGAGATATTGAAGTATTTCCAGTTGTTAGAACTATTCTTAGCAAGATCACAGGAGATGACTTTGTATATCAATCTCCAACAGATATGGGCGTAAACATGGCAGGATACTGTATCGTTGATGATGAAGTATGTAGACAAGCAAGTAAGGAAGAAACAATTAGACGTTATTACAAGGCACTTTGTGATGTTAAGAACGGACAAGCAACAGAAGATACAGTAAAGAGACTTGAATTCTTAATGACAAGAATGGATATTAAGCCATCGGATAGAAAAGTAGTTGCACCAGCACTTGCAAAGAGTGAAGAGCATGACGGAGCAGCAGCACTTGCTATGGAACTTCCAAATGGCGAAATAGTAACAGGAAGACAAACAGATTTATTGTCAGCATCTGCAGCTTGTGTATTTAATGCAGTTAAGAAACTTGCAGACATACCAGATGATATGAAATTAATCTCACCATATGTCATTGGACCTATCTTAGATTTAAAGAACAAGGTATTACATGAAAAGTACAATACATTAACACTTGAAGAAGCACTTATTTCATTATCTATTTGTGCAGCAACAGACGTAAAAGCAGCAAGGGCTGTAGATTGTTTGAAAAAACTAGCAGGTTGTGAAGCACACTCATCTAGAATGCTTGGTAAGTCAGATGAAACACCTCTTAAGGAGATGGGTGTAAATCTTTCATGTGAACCAGTATTTGCAGATGACAACTTATTCAGTATGTAATGAGAAAAATTATGGCAAAAGAAAGAAAACAAATTAAAGATTGTTACAAGTGGAAACTTGAAGATATATTTGCTACAGACGAAGAATGGGAAAAAGAGTTTGCTTTAGCAAAAGAAGGACTTGTTACATTCGGACAATATGCAGGAAAACTTGCTGACGATGATGTTCTTTTAGAATGTCTTAAAAAAGAAAGTGAGCTTGAACATTACATCTTAAGATTATATGTTTACTCCTATATGCGTTATTTCCAAGACACAAGAGTTGGATTCTATCAAGGATTATCTAATAGAGCAGAGCAATTGGCTGCACAAGCAGGCATAGTTTCTAGTTTTATGGAACCAGAACTTAGTGAGTTTAGTGATGAAAAATTAAAGAGACTAGAAAATGATCCAAGATTTGAAAATTGGTCTTTAGTTTTCAAAGATATCCTAAAGGATAAGGCTATTATTCTTAGTAAGGCAGAGGAAAAGATTATTTCTGAATTTAGTTTAACTTCAGAAGTACCTCATACAGTATTTACAATGTTTGATAACGCAGATGTTAAGTTCAAACCTGTTGTTGTAAACGGCAAAGAAGTTGAGATTACTCATGGTACATATTCATCATTAATAATGCATCCAGATAGAGAAGTTAGAAAGGCTGCATTTGAGTCTATGTTCAATGCATTCAAAGATCACATTAATTTCATTTCTGCAAACTATGATGGTCTATGTAAGAAAGATTGGGTTTATGCAAAGATTAGAAAGTTCAATACTTGTTTAGATGCCGCTTTATATAAAGAAGATGTTCCAGCAATTGTATATGAAAACTTGATTAACGCTGTTAATAAAGGTACAAAAACATTGCACAAGTATATGAAATATAAAGCAGAGACACTTGGCTTGAAAGATTATAATATGTGGGATATGTATGTACCACTTATTCCAAGTGTAGATGTTAAGTATCCATATGAGAAAGCATCCAAAATTGTACAAGATGCAATTAAGATTATGGGTAAAGAATATTCAGACATTTTCAATTCAGCATTTAAGGATGGTTGGATAGATGTTTATGAGAATAAGGGCAAGAGAAGTGGTGCATATTCATGGGGTTGTTATGGAACTCATCCATATGTACATCTTAACCATAATGATAAACTTGATGATATGTTTACATTGGCACACGAAATGGGACATGCTATGCATACATATTATTCCAACACAACTCAATGTGAAGAAAAGGCAGAGTACAAGATCTTCGTTGCAGAAATAGCTTCTACAGTTAATGAAGTTATCCTTCTTAAGTATTTACTTAAGGATGCAAAAGGAGATATGAGAAAGTACTTGCTTAACCATTACCTTGATATGTTCAAGGGCACAATCTTCAGACAAACCCAATTTGCAGAGTTTGAAGAAATTGCACATAAGGGTGTAGAGCAAGGAATACCTCTCACAGCAGATTATCTCAGCAACGAGTATGAAAAACTCAACAAGAAATATTATGGTCCAGCAGTAAATAAAAACGACTTAATTAGATATGAGTGGGCTAGAATACCACATTTCTACACAAGTTTCTATGTTTACAAGTATGCAACTGGATTAACCAGTGCAATTACAATTGCAAATAACATTATCAAATATGGTGAGAAGTACTTTGCTAAATATAAGAAATTCTTAAGTGCAGGACATAGCCTTCCACCTCTTGAAATCTTAAAACTTGCAGATGTTGATTTAACATCAGAAGAGCCATTCAAGAGAGCAATGAAGGAATTTAGTGATACATTTAACGAATTAGTAAAAGGCTAATGAAAAGAGGGTATAGAATTGTCTGCATAATATTGGTATTAATGGTGCTATTATCCATTAGTTTCCTTTGTTATGCCTGTTCTAGCTCGGAAGAAGATACAAAGTATTACATTTATGTAAAAAATTACGTGTATGACGAGGATACAAATACGGTAACAGCAGTACTTGGCTTTACCACTGAAAGTGATAAAGAAATCTCATCCGAGGCAGTATTTGATAGTAGTTCAACACAAGATAATGTGTTCTATTACAAGCAAACTACATATATATCGTTTAGCACATCAATTTTTTATTTAAAGGTGGACGAGATATTTATTGATGATATAAAATATCATAACGATGTATTATACAATAATACAAAGTTTAGAGTTGATTATGTTACATCTCTAAAGTCCATAAAGAGTGATGGAAAGGTTACAAGATCTGGAAAGTACTACATTCATTCTTATGATGCGACCAATGGAAATATGAACATCACACTCACAAGAAGATATGCTAATCAAGCATCATGGTATGGAGTGTTAATAGGATGTTCAGTAGCAGGATTAACAATAGGACTTGTAATTGCATTATGCGTTAAGAAGAAAAAAGACAAGGTAAGGGAGCAAGAGAATGCCTAAAGCAGATAAGAAACCAAAAGGAGCCGTTAGAAAGGAACCTTATAGCCTAGACGTAGAACAAGCATTGCTTGGAGAATTAATGATAGATAATAATGTCGCTAGCGATATTATACCTAGACTTAAAAGAGAAGACTTTTTCGATGCAAAACATCGTATCATCTTTGATGCACTTCAAGAATTAAATAGAGAATCTAAAGCCATAGATTTCTATGTTGTACAAGATAAATTAACTTTAATGGACAAATATGATGAGATAGGTGGAGCAGAGTATTTATCCTATCTTTGCAATAGTGTTATTAGTTCAGTTTTAGCAAATGAGCATCTTAAGATTTTACAAAGAGATTCTACACTTAGAAGATTAATACAAGCTGGTAATACAATTTTGGAAAATGCGTATACAGCAGATGATGCAGATGCAGCACTTAATGTTGCCGAGAATGCAATAACCAAGATTGAAGATGAATTAGATATTAGAGACTTAACACATGCAAGTACTGTTTTTGCAGAAGCACAAAACATTATTACAGCAACACAACAAGGTCTAAACCAAACAAATTATGTTTATACAAACATAGAGCTTTTGGATAGCAAGTTAAAAGGTATGAAGCCTGGCGAAATTATTATTATCGCAGCTCGTCCTTCCGTTGGTAAAACAGCATTCGCATTAAATATTGCAACAGATGCAGTATTAAGACAAAAGAAGAGAGTAGCATTCTTCTCATTGGAAATGAGCTCTGTTAACCTTGCAAAACGTATTCTTGCATCCATCTCTGGTGTATCACTTAGTGATATGAACTCAAGAGCAAAATTATCTCCACTAGAAACAGCAAGAGAGATGAATGCTTATTCTCAAATCACAAAAACAGAGTTGTATATTGACGACTATGCTATGAATACACCTAGCTTAATTTTCTCAAAGTGTAAGAAATTACAAAGAGAGAAGGGCAAGTTGGATTTGGTAGTAATTGACTACTTACAACTTATGATGAACGATACAATTAAGGGACAAACAATGTCCAGTAGATCTGAAGTTGTTGCATCTCTTTCTCGTAGCTTAAAGTTATTCGCAAAGGAATTAGAAGTACCAATCATAGTTCTTTCACAGCTTCGTAGAATTCGTGCAAAGGATGATGGAAAGGGAAGTAAGGTTGAACCAAAGCCAGACCTTGAAGACCTCCGTGAATCTGGACAAATTGAGCAGGACGCTGACGTTGTAATGTTCTTACATAGACCATCCTCAACACCTAGAAATGAAGAAGGTGGATTAGTTGAATTACTAATTAAGAAAAACCGTAATGGTCCACAAGGGGATATTAACCTTGCTTGGTATCCAAGCATTACAACATTTAGACAACATGATAATCAAGACCTCGGTGATGAGGCTAACTTTGGTGATCCAGTATTACCACCACAAATTGTTGTACCAACAGTTTCAACACCTACCGTTGCTAAAGATGACGATATGATTGAAGATGCTGCAGACGATGACGATATGGTATTTAATGCATCCGATGTAGATAATGGATTACAACAAATAAATGATGACGATTTAGACTATTAGAATGCCGAAAAACTATATTTTCCCACTGTCTTCGGATGGTGGGATTTTTAATTTTTAAGTATGTATTTTAAAATGCATACTTAAATTTTCTTGTAAGAATTATTTTTAAGTGCTAGAATCTAGATAAGTATAACCTATGCGCACGCATAAAGGAGAGCAATTATAGGAACACTAACTAAAGAACTTCATTTTGATAATTATGAAGATATGCAAAACGTATTTGGGACATGTGACAAAAACATATCCACACTATCAGATGAGTTTGATGTAAAGATTTTCACGTCGAATTCTGTTATTAAAGTTACTGGTGAAGACACTAATGTAGAACAAACATTAGCAGCCATTAATGCTTTAAAGAATCTTGCAAAGAAAGAGGATATTACAACTCAACTTGTTATGGTAGTTATAGACCTTGTTAAAAAGGGAAGACTAGACTCCATCAACAATCTTCTTGGAACAATTGCAATTACACAAAAGGGAAAAATCATTAGAGCAAAATCCCCAGGACAACATGCTTATGTAGAAGCAATGAAGAAAGATTCAGTTGTCTTTGCAGTTGGACCAGCAGGAACAGGTAAGACATATCTTGCAGTAGCAGTTGCAGCATATGAACTCAAAAATCACAATATAGAAAGAATTATCCTTACACGTCCAGCAGTAGAAGCAGGAGAGAAATTAGGATTCCTTCCAGGTGATTTAACAGAAAAAGTAGATCCATATCTTAAGCCACTATATGATGCACTTCAAGAAATGCTCGGAGAAACATATCTCAAGTACATTGAAAAACAAATCATCGAGGTTGCGCCACTTGCATATATGAGAGGAAGAACACTTTCCAATGCATTCATTATCTTAGATGAAGCACAAAACACAACAAAAGAACAAATGAAGATGTTCCTAACTCGTATGGGTGATGGCAGTAAGATGGTTATCACAGGAGACATTACTCAAATAGACCTTCCAAGACATGTGGAATCTGGTATGAAAGATGCACTACGTATTTTGGATGGTGTAGAGGGTGTAAATATAATCAGTCTTGGTTCAAAGGATATTGTTCGTAACGAAATGGTTACAAGGATAGTAAAAGCCTATGAAAAGGACGAAAAATTAAAAGAAGAACAAAACAGAGTAAAAGAAGACTCGTCAGGAGATAACAATGATTGATGATATTCAAGATTTATCGGTAATCAGAAGACAAAAGAAGGAGAAACAAATTTGGTTTTCTAAGAATTTCTGGGCAGCATTTGTACCTATGTTAATACTTTCCATAGGATGTTTTGCATTTGCATTATTTATTGCAGATTTAAATCCTGCAAAGACTCATAATTTCTTAGACAATTTCTCACTTGAGTATTTAGGGGATGCAATTTCAACCTTAATTTGTTTCGGCATAGTATTTGCAACATTATTCTTTGCATTCTTTGCATTAAATAGAAACAACAGAATATACAAGCTTGGAAGAAATTACATACTTTGTTCCATAGTTGTTGCAATGAACTATTTAGCAATTATAACAGTTTCAACATTGCTCAAAGGTGTTATGCCAGATCCATCCATTGCAGAGGCAACAGTATTCCTTTTACCTATGTCATTCACAGCACTTGTTATTGTTGAATTAATTGGTAGAAGAGAAGCAATGATTTGTACATTCATTCTCACAGTTTTAACTGCATTCACTTTCACATTCACAGGTGTATTTGAAGGGTATAATGGAAACTTAGTATTGATTTCTATTCTTTCCAACATGATTAGTGCAATCCTAATTCTTTTCTTAGTATCCCAAAACAATACAAGATTAAAGTTTATAGTAGGAGCATTAGGTGGTGCAATTATAGCAACAATAATGGATGCATTATCTACAGTAGCAGTTGGAGCATTATCCAAGTCCTCATGGCAACCAATGGATATCCTTTGGAACTCAGTATTTGGATTTGGTGGTAACTTCGTTTCTATCTTAGTATTTATGCCATTTGTTGCAATCTTTGAAGGAATATTTAATATCGCAGATAACTTTAAGTTAGATGAGCTTACAAACCTTAACAACCCACTTCTTAAGAGACTTGCTTCTGAAGCACCAGGAACATTTAACCACTCTCTAGTTGTTGGAAATTTGGCAGATGCTTGTGCACAGGCTATTGGAGAAAACCCACATCTTGCTCGTTGTGCAGCATACTATCATGACGTAGGTAAGTTAAAATCACCAGAATACTTTGCAGAGAACCAATCTACATACAATCCTCATGATGAATTAATTCCTGAGGTTTCAGTACGTATGATTACATCTCACACAATGTTTGGTGAAATATTGTTAAAACAATATCATATGCCAAAAGAAATTTGTGATATAGCAAGACAACACCATGGTACAGCACCAGTTGGTTACTTCTACAGAAAAGCACTTTCATTAACAGAAGGCGATTTGGATATGCAAGGATATGTTTATGCTGGTCCAAAACCACAAACAAAAGTTGCAGCAATTATTATGATTGCAGATACTTGCGAAGCAGCATTCAGAGCATATATGCCAGAAACAAAGGAAGGCTTTGAAGAAAAGATTAACCAGTTAGTAGATGAAAAGATTAGTTTAAGACAGTTTGATGAATGTCCTATCACAATGGGAGATATCGCAACCATAAAGAAGACAATTATGGAAGTTTTACCATCCGTTCATCACTCAAGAGTAGACTACGATAAAGATAAGAGATAATGATTAGAATTTACAGGGCAACAGACCTAGAAAAAGAAATTATAAGAGACGTAGAAACAGCAACACTTTTGCATTTTAAGCAAAAGGATATTTTCATTACTGAAGTAAATATTGTTTCTCCAGAAGAAATTCAAGAAATGAATAACTCTTTAAGAGGAATAGACAAGGTTACAGACGTTTTATCTTTCCCGGATCAGGATATTAAAGGAAACCTTCCAGTTAAGGCATCAGACTTTGGTGAGGGTGAGAAAGAAGATGGTAGAGTAATTCTTGGAACTATTTGTATTTGTAGAGAGAAAGCAGAAGAGCAAGCTAAAGAATATGGACACTCTGTAGAAAGAGAAGTTGGATTCTTAACAGTTCACGGATTATTACACTTACTTGGTTTTGATCACATTGAAGAAAAAGATGAGACAGTAATGAGAGGACATCAAACTCAAATATTAGAACAAGCTGGACTTGGTATAAAGGGGTAGAGATGAAGACAGGTTTTATTTGTATAGTAGGACTTCCAAATGCAGGCAAATCAACACTAATTAATCATTTAGTTGGTGAAAAGGTTGCCATTGTTTCTTGGAGACCAAATACAACAAGAAATAGAATTCTTGGTATCGTCACAACAGAGGATAGCCAAATTGTTTTCATAGATACACCAGGAATATTTAAGCCAAAGAATAAACTTGGAGACTACATGATGCAATCCGTATCTTTCTCTATGAAAGATATTGAAGCCCTATTATATGTTGTAGACGCTTCTAAGGGCATGCAGAAGGCAGATTATGAGTTTTTAGAGCAACACTCCAAAGAGATACCAATCATTGTTGCAGTGAACAAGACAGACACTATAACAAGGGAAACACTCTTTACAGTTTTGAGTAAACTCAATTCTGTACAAGGAATAAAGGAAATAGTTCCAATTAGTGCAAAGAAAGGAGACAACCTAGAAGAACTTTTAAAGGTTATTAATCCATTCTTGCAAGATGGCATACAACTATATCCAGATGAGATGTACACAGACAATACTCTCCGTTTTATGGTTTCAGAGACCATAAGAGAGAAAACTCTTTATTTGTTAAATAAAGAAGTACCACATGAACTTAGTGTATCTATAAACACTTTTGAGTTTAGAGAAGATGCAAAAGGAAAGAGAGAGGTACAAGGAGATTCAAAGAGACTCTGTGAAATCAATGCAGATATAGTCTGTGAAAGACAATCCCAAAAAGCCATAATTATTGGCAAAGGTGGTTCTATGCTAAAGAAGATTGCAACTGAGGCTAGAAAAGATATAGAAGAAATGGTTGGTTGCAAGGTTTTCTTGGAATTATTCGTAAAGGTAGACGAGCATTGGAGAGACAATGATTATCTACTTAGAGAACTAGGATACAACAAAAAGGATCTTAAGTAATGGACTTAATTAAGGTTAACGGAATAGTTGTAAAATCTTCAGATTACAAGGATAATGACAAACTTGTAACTTTAGTTACATTTGAACTAGGAAAGATAACCTGTTTGGCAAGGGGAGTTAAGAAACCTAATGCAAAACTTAAGTATGCACAAGAGATGTTTAACTTCGGAGAATTCATGCTTGCCAAGAAAAGAGATTCTTACACACTAACAGATTGTGTGCAAACGGATTCTTTTTCGCCAATAACAAAAGATATTGAGATGTATTATTGTGGTTGTATGATGATGGACATACTATCTCGTATTGCCTCATATGAATCTCAAAAAACAATGCTAGCACAAACCATAAGAATGCTATCTAAACTATGCTATGACGAAATAGTACCAGAGAAGGTAACAACAGAATTCTTAAAGGAGTGCTTAAAGCAAAACGGATATGACATAGACTATAAATACTGTTCAGTTTGTGGTATGGATTTAGTGGAAACAGCATATTTTTCAGACTCAGCTGGACTAATTTGTAGTGCTTGTGCCAATAAACAGACCGATTTGCCTGTTAATACAAATATATTAAAGTATCTTCAAAGTGGTGAAGGTAGTGTTGAGATAGCAAAAGTATCCAACTCATATCTTGCATACTTTTTAGAGGAATTAGTAGGAATAAAAGCGAACCCAATGTACTTTGGGAGTATAAATTATGGTGAATAATATGAAGAAAAAATTAATTGCAGTTATAACAATCATTTTGGTGCTTGCTACATGCTTAATGGTATTTGCAAGTTGCCATAAGAAGAGTAAGCCAATGGTGTATACGGATGTATATAAGAATACATCTTCAGCCAAGGAATACACATCCTCTAGATTACTCTTAACATTGCCAGCAAACGTAAGCATTGTTACGGAATCTTCTGGAATTAGCAATGGTGGAGACTATGGCTATATTAAAGATATAGATGCATTCGTTGTAAAGGATTCAACATCTGGATTCTTAAACCTTGTAAAGTCTGGTGAAAGCAAGGCTATGATTACTACAACAGGAAACCCTGGAGACTATGGATTTGATTTAACTATTACTGCAATTAAAGTAGCCCATAATTTAATAGCTGTTCTTAGAACAGATGGTACAGCCGAAGTATATAATCTTAAGGGAAGAGTTGTTATTTCTAAAAAGAATTTTGTAGGCACAAACGGAGCAAAGATAGAAAACGTTCTTAAGATTTTATCTAATGAACTCGTAGCAGTTGCTCCAACCTATGATAAAAACATTCAAGATGCAAGTTCAACAGTTGCAGAAGCATATACTTGTATTTATAGAGCTTCCACAGGTTTATTGCAAGGAAGAGTTGCAAACGAAAACAAGGATATTAACTTGGTTGAAGCATATGACAATTATGTTGCTGTAGTTCCAGCAGCAGACTCTTCAACATTACTTTCTAGAATTGTAAAGATACCTAACACAACCACAACAACAATTAAAATTATTGAAGAAACAGAAAGATCCGTATTCAAGGATAACGGTGAGGGTAGTGAGTATTTCTTTGAAGTAACATATGTTGGACAAGGTAGATTCTTTGTATATGAAGATTGGCAAGTTAGTGTAGATGAGAATTATACATACTATGCAGTAGATGATGAAACAGAGGCAAAGACATACTATCTCGTTAAGAGATATATCTATAATGCCGAAACAGACACAAGAGATGACTATGAATCAGATGTTTGCTTCATGAACATAACAAACAAATACAATGCAAGTACAACAAAGACAGGTATTACAGCAGACCAATTCTTAAATGATGGTTATATGTACGCAAGTTACTGCGTTCTTATAGATCCACTTTCCAAATTAGGTGAATATGACCAAATGATTTTGGATGATAATTTCAATATTGTTATTTCTTTAACAGGTAACTTCGGTATTACTGGTCTTAGACCAAAGAATGCAGAGGACGTAGGTTTCTTCGATTTAATGGTTAAGTACATAGACAACATTGGTATTGTTTCATTCATGCCAAGTGTTATGAGAGCATATGATATTTACGGCAACGTTTTATTTGAAAACGCAGATACAGTTGTAACAACAGCTGCATATAATGACGGAATGATTATCGCTTCCACAATTAAGAATGACACGACATATTATGGTGCATTTAATATGAATGGTGAACTTGTAATTCCATTTGAATACACAACACTTACATCCTATATGGGAGATTACTGTTACGGAAAGAGAACAGTTAAAAATGGTAATGCAACAGAGATTAAATATGAGTTAATTGGTAGGGACGGTGTAGTTGTAACATCTATGTCAGACCATAGTGTACCTCTTGCAGACGTTGCAACAGATAGTAGCGGCAATCCTATAACTAGAGTGGGTGTTTATATGTATAAGATTGCCAACTCGGATACCACTTATTCAGCACAATATCCATACTGGTATGGAATAAAGAATTTCAATACAGATACAAGCAAGAATATTATCGAGGGAATGAATGCTCTTCAAACAAACTTCATTGGTGGCACATCCTTATATGCACCAAAGAGCAATCCAGAATGTATCTTCGTAATTGGCAAGCTTTATAACGATTCTCATACATACGTTTATAGAATAGTCTAATGGAAACAAGAATAGTTAAAGGCGAAGAAGGATTACAAGAAGCTGCAAGTTTAATAAAGAGTGGAGAACTTGTAGTATTTCCAACCGAGACAGTATATGGTCTTGGTGCTAATGCATTTGACGAGAACGCAGTTAAAAAGATTTTCATTGCTAAAGGAAGACCACAAGATAATCCTTTAATAGTTCATATCTCTTCTTTAGAAGAGGTTTCTCGCCTTGCTAAAGACATTCCAGACCTTTTCTATACCTTGGCCAATAAATTTATGCCAGGACCTATTACAATCGTTTTAAACAAATCTGAGAACGTTCCAGACATAGTAACAGCAGGAGGGAAGACAGTTGGTATAAGAATGCCATCTAATCCAATTGCTAATAAACTTATTGCTATGTCTTGTCCAATTGCAGCACCATCTGCAAATAAATCTAAACACATTTCTCCAACAAAGGCAGAACATGTATATGATGACTTGAAAGGGGAGGTTCCTCTTATTTTAGATGGCGGAGAGTGTGAGTATGGTATTGAATCTACAGTTCTAGATTTAACTACAGATGCACCAACTGTATTAAGACCAGGTGCAGTAACTATCGAGATGCTTCAAGAAGTAATTGGAGATGTATATGTTAATAACAAAGTTATTAAGATAGCGAAGTCTCCTGGTATGAAGTATACACATTATGCACCAAAGTGTTCTTGTGTTGTTGCTATTAGTCCAGAGAGCGCAAGAAAATGCTATGAAGAAAAAGAGAAAGAAGGATTCAATCCTGTTTTAGTATATAGAGATATTTATAGAGATATTATTCATCCAAGCGAATTTAATTTTATTTCATTAGGTATTACCATTGAACAATATGAACATAATATCTATGCCGCATTAAGAGAGGCAGAAGAGAAGTATGATTTCATTATTGTAGAGAATTTAAAAGAGGAAGGATTAGGCGCTTCCGTAATGAATAGGGTTAATAAAGCTTCTTCTAATAATAAAGTTTAAAGATAAATAACCATTAAACCAATACCACAAAGCCATACCAAGAAACCAACCTCGGCTATTAAATACCATTTAACAAAGACTTTTCTTGTTAAGTCATCTGGGTATGTAGTGAATACCATCTGGTTTGCAGTAGAGGTAAGAGGACTTCCAAATTTAGCACATGCAGATGCAATTAAGAAGTGAGGTATGTCCGCAGTGAATGGTGCAAGTAATACAATTGCTGTTGTATTGTTAATAAGTTGGCTAGATCCAACAACTACGAAGAACTCATAAGACATAATCTTTTGTAAGAAGTTACTAATTGCTGGAATAGCTTGGAAATTTGCTCCTAGAATGAACATCGAGAGGAACAAAATAGGTATTTGGTAATTAACATTTTTATATGCTGTTCTATCACAAATAAGTATAACTACGCATACGATTGGAACTATAATCCAGTATAGTCTTGGAGTCTTTACAAAGTCGAAAATAGCAAGGATAGCTAGTACAAACATCAAAATGTAAATAACTGTCTTGGCAACTGGAAGTGTGCGCTTAGCATTTTGTATTGGTACTATAAAGTCTTTTTTCTCAATTAAGCAGAGAATTAAAATAAGCCCGTACCCTCCTATTGCAATAGGCCAACAACTCTTAATAAATTCAAATCCGCCTAGTTTAAAGAAGTCCCATAAATAAATGTTTTGGAGTGTTCCAATTGGAGATATGGTTCCAGATAAATTGCAAGCAAGAGTTTGTAGAATTAATACCTTTGGAAGCTTGTTAGATTTGCCCGCCATTTCAAGTGCAACAACAGTGAATGGGATGAAGGTTAATAGTGCTACATCATGGGTAATAAACCAAGCAAATAATGCTGGTAAAAATACTAGAATTAAAACTAGTGCACGTACTGTTTTTATCTTCCTTAATATTGCTGCAGATAATCTCTTAAAGAATTTGATATTCTTTAGTGCAACAATTGTTAGCATTAAAATGAATAGGCAGAGGATGGTCTTAAAGTTGAATGCCTTGATGTAATGATCTAATGTTTGGGACTCTTGTGGTACAAAGAAGCAAGATACAATTGCAGCCACCACAAAGATGATTGTCATGTAGTATTTTTTTAAAAAATTTAAAATAGCGGCACCAACATAATACCACTTTTCACGAGTCGTTAACTCCTTCCAAAATTGTAATTGTGTATTGGTTAACAACCTCTTACCCATAGATTAAATTGTATATCAATTGGGCTTTCTTTTCAATATACATAAAATTATTAGATAATAATTATAAAATGTGCTTGTCTTTTTAGAACTCCTATGCTAAACTTTACTTTACTAAAATTAGGAGGAATAACATGCCATATTTATTTAGTTTACTAAGTGCAGTAGGCGATAATCCAGGTGGAGCAATACCACAAGAGATTCGTAATAATGTTCAATTGGCATTTATGATTTTGATGACTTTAGCTGCAGTTGCAATTATAGTCATCGTATTGATGCAAAAGGGTACAAACGACAACGTTGGAGCCATTTCAGGTAATTCAGACACATACTACGGAAAGAATAAAGGCAAGACCAATGAACAAAGATTAAAGATAGCAACATTCGCATTATTTACATTCATTCTTATTTGCGCAATCATCGTATCAGTAGTAATGTTCGTAGGACAAGCAAACTAATTTATCGATACTGAAAAATACTTGGCGGGCTCTTAGTGGTCCGCTTTTTATTTGCAAAACAAATAAAGTTTACACAAATAATGCAAATGAGTATAATTAACAACACAAAGGATATTTATGGAGAATAAGCAAGTACTAATCACAACTAATAAGAAAGCATACCATGACTATTTCGTAGATGATACATACGAATGTGGTATAGTCTTAGTAGGAAGTGAAGTAAAGTCCTTAAGAAGTCATGAAGCTAACTTGAAAGATAGTTATGCTGAGATTAAAAACAATGAGTGCTTTATGATTAATGCATATATTGCACCATATGAAAAGGGCAGCTATTTCAATAAAGATCCTAGAAGAACTAGAAAGTTATTACTTCACAAAGCCGAGATTAGAAGACTCAATGCAAAAGTAACACAAAAGGGTTATACACTAGTTCCTTTAAAATTATATTTTAATGGTTCTCTTGTGAAGGTTGAGTTAGGGCTTTGTAGAGGTAAGAAAACTTATGACAAACGAGATTCTTTAAAACTCAAAGAAGTTCAAAGAGACATCGAAAGAGTTAAGAAGGATTACAATATAAAATAACAGAGGAAAAGAAAATGAGTAAACAAAAATTCGAGACAGTCTGTATCCAAGGTGGTTACAAGCCAAAGAATGGCGAACCAAGACAAGTTCCTATCTATCAAAGTACAACATTTAAGTATGATACAAGTGAAGATATGGCAAAGTTATTTGATTTAGAAGCATCCGGTTATTTCTATACCAGACTCCAAAATCCAACAAATGATTTAGTAGCAGCTAAAATTGCAGAGATGGAAGGCGGTACAGCAGCAATGCTTACATCTTCAGGACAAGCAGCAAACTTCTTTGCAGTATTTAATCTTGCTAACTGTGGAGACCACGTTATTGCTTCTTCTACAATCTATGGTGGAACATTTAATTTGTTTGCAGTAACTATGAAGAAGATGGGTATAGATTTTACTTTCGTAGATCCATACATTTCAGAAGAGGAATTAGATAAAGCATTCAAGCCTAATACAAAGTGTGTATTTGGTGAGACAATTGCAAATCCAGCTCTTGTTTGCTTTGATATTGAAAAGTTTGCAAAAGTTGCTCATAAACACGGAGTACCTCTTATTGTAGATAACACATTCCCAACACCTTTCTTCTGCAGACCATTTGAATGGGGCGCAGATATCGTTACACATTCTACAACTAAATACTTAGATGGACACGGTAGTGGCGTAGGTGGATGTATTGTAGATAGTGGAAAGTTTGATTGGATGGCACACGCAGATAAGTTCCCGGGACTCTGTACACCAGATGACAGCTATCATGGAATCACATATGCAGAGAAGTTTGGAAACGCAGGAGCATTCATTACAAAGTGTACAGCACAATTAATGAGAGACTTTGGTTCAATCCAATCCCCACAAAATGCATATTATCTCAATCTTGGACTAGAATCTTTAGCAGTTAGAATGGAAAGACATGCATCCAATGCACTCGCAATGGCAGAATATCTTTCTAAGAATGACAAAGTTGCATGGGTTAAATATCCAGGATTAAAGGGAGATAAAGACTACGAACTCGCACAAAAGTATATGCCAAAGGGAACTTGTGGTGTATTAAGCTTTGGAATTAAGGGTGGCAGAAAGGAAGCAGAAGCATTCATGAAGCAACTCAAGATAATCCAAATTGAAACACACGTAGCAGATGCAAAATCTTGTTGCTTAAACCCAGCAACAGCAACACATAGACAATTAACAGACCAACAATTAAGAGAATGTGGAATTTCTCCAGAACTTATTAGATTAAGTTGTGGTATTGAACACATCGATGACTTAATTGCAGACGTACAAAACGCACTAGATAATATGTAATAGGAGGCATTATGCCAATCATTATACCAAAAGACTTACCAGCATTTGAAAGATTAACATCCGAAAAGATTTTCGTAATGGATGAAGCTCGTGCATATTCACAAGATATCCGTCCGGTTGAAATCTTAATTCTTAATCTAATGCCTACAAAAGTTGAAACAGAGACACAACTTTTAAGATTGCTTGGTAATTCACCTTTACAAATCAACGTAACATTCCTTCAGACGGCCACATATAAGGCTACACACGTTACTGACGATCATATGGAAAGATTTTACACAACCTTTGATAAAATCAAAGACAGAAAGTTTGACGGCATGATAGTAACAGGTGCACCTATTGAACAAATTCCATTTGAAGAAGTTCAATACTGGAAAGAATTAGAAGTCATTATGGACTATGCTAAAGAGAATGTTACAAGTACTATTTATATCTGTTGGGGAGCACAAGCAGCCCTATATCATTTCTTTGGTGTACAAAAGAGATTGTTGCCTAAGAAGCTATTTGGAATTTATCCATGTCATGCAACAGTACAAAACGATATGCTTTTAAAGGGAATGGACGATACATTCTATATTCCAAACTCAAGACATACCGCAATTGATGAAAATGATGTATATGGAAATCCAAATCTTAAGGTATTAGCAAATTCTGAAGAGGCAGGTATAGTTATTGCAAAAACACATGACAATAAATCCTTCTTCTTTACAGGACATGCTGAGTATGACAGATACACATTAAGAAATGAGTACTTAAGAGATTTAAATAAAGGATTACCAATTGAAAAACCAATTAACTATTTCACAGAGAAATGTGGGGAAGATTTAGAAGATGTAGATATGAAATGGAAGTCTACAGCAAACCTACTTTTCTATAATTGGTTGAACTATTACGTATACCAAGTAACACCATACGTTTTATAATTGTTTATTACAAAGTAATAAAAAAGGATATCTCAAACGAGGTATCCTTTTTAGTTTAGAAGTTTTGACGATTATTATTCTTCGTCTTTCTTTTCTTCTGCTAATGCAGCTTGATATTCTTCTGATGCAGCTTCTTCTTCTGCTTTTTGTGTTTCAGCAGCTTCTGCAGCTTCTGCATCTGCAACATCTCTTGCAGCAGCAGCATTACCACTTGCAGCACTATCTCCTACTGAATCTGTATCTGCGTTTTCACCTTTCTTTGAGAAGAGGAGGTTAACAAGGATACCGATAATTAATGCTGTAGCAATAGATGTGATTGTAACAATTGCTTGTCCCTTTGTTGCGAGACCGAATTGAAGTGATAATCCACCAACACCAGCAATAAGAATTGAGGATACTGTGAAGAGGTTCTTGCTTTCGCCAAGGTCTACGTTCTTGATCATGTTGAGACCTGATACTGCGATGAAGCCATAGAGTGATAAGCAAACGCCACCCATTACACAGCTTGGTATTGTATTGATGAAAGCAATAACTGGTGAAATGAATGCGAGTACGATTGCCATACATGCAGCACCCATAATAGATACTACAGAAGCATTCTTTGTGATAGCTACACAACCAATGGATTCGCCATATGTTGTATTTGGTACACCACCGAATACTGAACCAACTAATGAACCGATACCATCACCGAGTAATGTTCTATGTAAACCTGGGTCTACGAGTAAGTCTTTCTCGATAATAGAAGAAATGTTCTTGTGGTCTGCGATGTGTTCTGCAAATACTACGAATGAAACTGGAATGTAGAGGAGTGCGATATTAGCAACACCTGCACCTGTTAAAGCATTGTTTGTATGTGCGTGTAAGAATGTGAAATCTGGGTAATTTAAGAAGCTTTGGATTCTTACTGGTGAGAAGTTGTCTATTAATGATTGGAAGTTGATTATCTTGAGATAATCTACATTGCATGCATATCCAAAGATTGAGAAGAATCCAGCAAGTGCATATCCACAGAGAATACCAATAACGAATGGGATTAACTTCATTGTCTTGTTTCCTTTTACAGAACAGAAGACGATTACGAAGAATGTGAATAAACCGATGAAGATTGCTACTAAGTTGTAGTTTCCTGCAAGAGGGCCACCACTTTGAACTGTTAAATCTCCAATTGCGTTTCCTGCTAAAGATAATCCGATTAAAGCAACTGTTGGTCCAATAACTACTGGAGGCATTAACTTGTTAATCCATTTTGTTCCTGCGAATTTAACAGCTACAGCGATGAGTACGTATACGGAAGCAGCGAATGCAGCACCGACAAGTACACCAAAGTAACCAAATGCACAAGCACCAATTAATGGAGATATGAAAGCGAATGAACTTCCAAGGAATACTGGGCTCTTAAATTTTGTGAATAGCAAGTAGGTAAGAGTACCAAATCCAGCGCCTACTAATGCAGCTGCTGAATCAAGAACTGGATCTAAACCTGAACCTGCAAGTGCGCCATTAACAATTACTGGAACAACGATTGTTGCTGTGATAATTGCTAATAATTGTTGCAATGAGAAAACCAATAGTTTATTAAGCTTAGGTTTGTCTCCTACATCATAAATAAGTTTCATATAATCCTCCCTATGCGAATTGCTCGCAAGATTTTTTGTTTCCTTATAAAAAAAATGAGTACTTTAACGGTCAAATACGCTAAGTACTCGTTCATGGTTATCTAATACCGAATATTTCGATGTGCAATACCTTTAATGTCTTCATAGTTTTCAAAATTGCTTTTGCAATAGATTTCCCTTAATTTGATTACTATAATTTTCTTTAAAAGTGATATTATCATACATTAATTTATTTGGCAATAGTTTTCCACATATTTTTTATAAAAAAATACTAGATATTGTGCTTTTTGAAAAGTGACACTAACACTATGTAGTATTAGATATTCACAAATATTCCATAATTTTGCATAATCTAACCGTATGTAGTACCAATTTTTTATAAACATATAATTTTTTATGCAAAAAGGGTTGTGGATAAAAAAATTTTAAAAAAGTCACCACCTAATTAAAGATGATGACTAATTATATATAAGTTATAAACAATATTATTTCATTTTCTCTGAAATGTATTTTAAGATTTCCTTAAATGCTTCTGTGCTTTCTGGGAAGATGCCTGTATAGAGAGGATAGATATGGAACATTAACTCGTGTGAGATTACTTTTGTCTCAATTCCGTGTTCTTCCATATTCTTTGCAATGATTCTTGTGTCATCTAAAAGTATCTCGGCACCACCAACAGTGAAGAGTGTTGGAGGGAATCCTTCGTAGTCTCCTAGTACTGGGGAAACATATGGATTCTTTCTATCTACACCAAGACAGAATGAATACATATCACTTTCAATGAGTTGTTTAATTAAATCTTCTGTTAATTGTTTCTTTTTGTCTCCAAAAAGTGGATCTATATTGTAATTGTCTATATAGCTTTGTCCAATACCAACCATGTCTGTCCATGGTGAAATTAGGAATAGCGCTCTAGGTAATTTGCCACCTTCATCTCTAAGATGTAGCATACAGGATAATACTAGGTTGCCACCAGCAGAGTCTCCGCCCATAATAATGTTTTCTGGTTTGAATCCTTCAACTTCTGTGACATATTTCCACATAGCCATACCTTGATTATGTTGAACAGGGTATTTGTATTCTGGAGTTAAATCATAATCTAAAAGAATAGCTTGAACACCTTCTCCAGCAGCTTTGCAGTAATCTGCATTCTTCATATAGTAATCTTTGGATAATCCAGCAGCATAGCCACCACCATGATAATAGAGAACTAACTTATCTGATGTTCCTTCCTTTGGTTTAATTCTTACAAATCTAATTCCGTCTGGTGTGGTCTCTCTTGTGATGTCATATCCTTTCTTTGTTTGTAATTTGTTGTTGGATATCATTTCACAAACTTGTTTCATGTTCTTTTTGCCAGTGTCTGGATTCATATTCATAAACTTCCAAACTAAAGCTCTTCCAATTTTCGCTCTAATAGATGCCATAAAAAACCTCTTTTTTAAAAATATTTGTACAATTATTATAACAAAGCACTCACTTTTCTTCAATATAGAAAATTAGCTATTGACACTATCTCTAAAATAATATATTATTTTGATAGATAAACTATCATTTTGAGAGTTAGACTATCATTTTTCGGGGGAAATATGAGTATTAAACAAGCCAAGATTGACTATATTATTTCTATTGCTTCAGATTTATTCTTATCCGAGGGAATTGAGAAGGTTACAATTAAGGATATTACTCAAAAGGTTGGTGTAGGTGAGGCTACAATTTATCGTTATTTCTCCACAAAGCAAAATCTTGTTATATATGCAGCCAAAACTATGGCAGATCAAATACATACAAAGTATTTTGATTTATCCAAAGCAACAACAGGTATTAGCAAGATGGAAGCATTTTATAATAATTTCCTAAAGATATATGAAGAACATCCAGAGTATTTCAGATTTATATCTGAATTTGATTCCATTATCCAAGCAGATGGTGCTCTAGAACAGTATGAAGACACACTTCTTCCATATATGCAAGATTATTTAGATGCATACAATTTAGGATTAAAAGACGGAACAATAAACAAAATAGATAATATTGAATTATTTTATTTAACATCCACTCATGCACTCATGGGTATTTGCAAAAAGCTTACTATGGATAGTGTAGTTCTAAAGCAAGATAGTTATGGAAAGCAAGAGGTTGAGATGTTAATTGATATAATTATTTACAAATTAAAAACAGAATAACACCATAAGGAGATTTAAGGGAAATTATGGAAAATGTAGCAGAAAAGCCAGTTGGCAAAAGACTAAGTAAGAAGCAGATTTGGATATTTGCTTTAGGACAACTTGGTTGGTCTATTTTAGGTGGTATTGTTAATACATGGTTAGTAACATTCTACCTTCCAACACAAGGGGACATCGAAGTTGGTGCTATTTCATACATCAAACCAGGTCTAGTAATTGCAGGATTCTTAACAATCTTAGGTTTAATTACAGCAATAAGCCGTTTATTTGACGCAGTAACAGACCCATTAATCGCATCACTTTCAGATAGAAGTAAGAATAGAAGAGGAAGAAGAATTCCTTTCATGCAATATTCTGCAATTCCATTTGCAGTAACAACAGTTCTTTTATTCTGTGCTCCAATAGAGGAGATTAGCGGATGGAACGTAGCATGGATTTCAGTATTCGTTATCTTATTCTACTTATTCATGACAATGTACTGTACACCATATAATGCTCTTATTTCAGAGTTTGGTAAGACACAAGAAGATAGAATGGCAATTTCAACAGCAATTTCTCTCACATTCTTTGCTGGTACGCTATTAGCATACACACCATTCTTGTTCGCAGGATTCCTTCGTGGTGCAGTGGGCTTTGCATGGAGTTATAGAATAGTCTTCATAGTCCTTGCAGTTATAGCATTGGTTATGATGTTACTCCCAACATTCCTTCTAAAAGAAAAAGAATTCGTAGATGCAGAACCAAGCAAATCAAATATGTTCAAATCTCTTGCATCTACATTTAAGAATAAGGACTTCAGAGTATTCGTTGGTTCAGATATCATGTACTGGATCGGATTAACACTCTTCCAAACAGGTTTACCATTCTTTGTAAAAGTTTCAATGCAACTTCCAGAATTAATGGTTATGGTATTAATGGGTGTTATGACAGTTCTAAGTGCAGCTGTATATCCATTCGTTACAAAACTCGTTAAGAAGTTCGGAAAGAAGAAACTTGTCATTATTGGTTTTTTTGGTTTAGCAATTGCATACGTAGTGGCTGGTTTAACAAACCTTCCAGGTATTGCAGCAATCCCAGCAATAGGATATGTTCTAGGATTCGCAATCTGTTTAATTGCAGCATTCCCAATGGCACTACTTGGTATTATCCCACAATCTATCGTTGCAGACGTTGCAGAAGCTGAAGCAGTTGTAACAGGTGAGAATAGAGAGGGTATGTTCTTTGCAGCACGTACATTCTCAATGAAATTAGGTCAATCTATAGCAATGCTTGCTTTCACGTCACTCGCAATTATTGGTACAGTAAACGCAGATAAGACTTCTAATGATATTACAGCCAACCCACTCGGTCTTGGTATTGTAGCTATCGTAGCAATTGTATTCTGTGTATTAGGTGCTGTTATCTTATTCTTCTATAGAGAAAAGAAGATTATGAAACTCATTGCGAAAGATTCAGACGCAGACTTTATGGCAGCTCTTGAAAAGGAATCCAAATTCGATAAACTCGCAAATGATGAAGAAGTCACAGCAGATGAAGTAAAAGAAATGGAAGAAAGAGAAGAAACTGCAGAAGAAACTGTAGATGAAGTTGAGGAAGAACCTCAAGAAGAAACAATCGTAGAAACAAATGAAGAAGATAAAGGAGAATAAAATTATGGACAAGACTTCAAGTATTTTTAACAACCCAATGGACGCAAAGACTATTAAAGCAGCAGAAAAGTCCAAGGCAAAATTCATCAAAAAGTACGGGGACGACTCAAGTGCAGACTATAAAATTGGTTTCAAAGCAATTGATACTCTAGACTTTATCGGTGCAGATAACATCGTATTTGGAGAGAGCAATGCAGAGTTTGATCCAAAGGCATTAATCGTTGGTAACATCCGTATGGGATTCGGTCACTATCGTATTTCTATTGCTATGGCATCTTGTGCACGTGCATTAGGATTCAAGCCATATTGGTTAGACTTAGCATCTTTTGATGCTACAGGTTCAAAGATGATTAGAGAACAAAATGATTTATATTCTCTTGCATCTCGTATTTCCCAAAAATCTAAATTATTTAATAAACTCGTTTGGGAACCATTAAATAGTGAAGGATTCAAAAAGATTTCATACAATGCAAAAGATCAAAAGAATAGTGAATTATTAGTTCCTATCTTTAAGAATATTCCAAAGGATATTCCATATATTGCAACACACGTATGGCCATCTCAAGGTGCTATCCATGCAGGTATGACAAATGTTGTTAACGCAATTCCAGATAACTGGCCAATGGGATTACATCTTTCTGAGGGTGCTATTCATACAGTTCAAACTCCATTCGCATATTTAGGATATAAGATGTTAAACGGATTTGATAAGAAGCCACTTAACGGCATTCCAGAAGAACAATTAAAGATGGTTGGATGTTTTGTAGACCATGAATTACTTGTTAACTTAAAGGAAGACAACGACCTACGTAGAGACCGTATTGCAAATGGCAAACCAATTAGAATCTTAATGACAGTTGGTGGCGCTGGTGCTGGTTTTGATATGTACGTTGCTATGATTAAACACTTAATTCCATATGTAGAGGAAGGTAAGGTTGCACTCTTCATTAACTTTGGAGATCATGAAGGAATCTATCATAAACTCAATGAAGCTTTAGGTGGATTTGAAACAACAAACTTCTTCAATAAGTATGATGAATTAAAGGCATTTGCAAAGAAGATTAGAAACGAAGATGTAAATGGTATTTACGCATTCTGCAATAATGATATCTTCCAAGCAGTTTATTCTACAAACTTATTTATGCCTGTAACAGATATTTTAGTAACAAAGCCAAGTGAACTAGCATACTATCCAATTCCAAAGGTATTTATGAGACACATTGGTGGACACGAAGTATATGGTGCAATTAATGGAAGAGAGAAGGGTGACAGCACATTTGAATGCCCAACAAAGGAATCCATTAACGAAATGTTTGATAGATTATTATCAGATAAAGAAATTCTTACACATATGTGCGATAGAATTGATGAACTCAAAGAGACAGGATACTATGACGGTGCTTATGAATGTGTAAGACTTGCAGCAGGTTTAAAGAAATAATTAACTTAAACTAAATAATAAAAGCAGGCGCTAATAACGTCTGCTTTTTATATTAAATATAAAAGGTTTATAAAATTGTTGTAATATCTTCTACCTTATTTCTAATAAAATGTCTTTCATTTGGCTTGCAATCATCAGATGCATAACCAATAGGTAAGAAGAATATAGGTTTAATATTTTCTGGAAGAGAGAATAACTCTTTAGTCTTATCTGGATCAAAGAGAAGAACAAAGCAGGTTCCAAGTCCGTTCTCGGTTGCAGAGAGCATTAATTGTGAACCAACTAGTGTTGCATCTATTGCATCGCTAGATCTTTTTCCATCTGTTGAATTCCAGCAAATATCCTTATCTACGCATACAATAATTACAGCAGGTGCTCCATATACACATGGGGAGCATTCTTTTGCTTTTTGAATAGCTTCTTCGGATTTGCATATTAATAATCTAACAGGATTATTGTTTTTTGCTGTAGGTGCTAAATTGCCATCTACAAGTACCTTATTTAATACTTCTTCTGGTATTTGTTTGTCTGAAAATTTTCTAACCGAGTATCTTTCTTTGCAAAGTGTAGTGAAGTCCATATGTTTTCTCCTAAAGTTTTTCTTGCAACTATTATATAACATATTCATATAAATAAAAATCCCTTGCCTCAAAAAGACAAGGGAAGTTATTATTAGGCTTGATTATTAGAATTTACGATTTGCGAAAGCCTTAACACCGATGAATTGTGCTTCATCTCCGAGTTCTTCTTCAATTCTTAATAATTGATTGTATTTTGCCATACGGTCTGTTCTAGAAGCAGAACCTGTCTTGATTTGTCCAGCATTTACAGCAACTGCAAGGTCTGCAATAGTTGTATCTTCTGTTTCACCAGAACGGTGGCTTACCATACATGTATATCCATTTGTTTGAGCTAATCTAATAGCATCTAATGTTTCTGTTAATGTTCCAATTTGGTTTACTTTGATTAAGATTGAGTTACCAACATTGTTGATAATTCCTTTCTTTAAGAATTCTGGGTTTGTAACAAAGAGGTCGTCACCAACTAATTGAACTTTCTTTCCAAGTCTCTTTGTTAATTCTTTCCAACCTTCCCAGTCTGATTCTGCAAGACCATCTTCGATTGTTACGATTGCTGGATAATCTGCAACGAGTTTCTCGAGGTAACAAATCATTTCTTCTGTTGTCTTCTTGCCTTCGCCAGATTTTGCTAAATTGTACATTTGATTTCCTTCATAGAATTCAGATGATGCAACGTCCATACCTAAGAAAATTTCTTTTCCGAGTACGTATCCTGCGTTCTTAATAGCTTCAGCTATTAATGCGAGAGGTTCTGCATTACCATCTTTACAGCTTGGAGCGAATCCACCTTCATCACCAACACCTGTTTCATATCCTTTTGCTTTAACAACTTTTTGAAGTGCATGGAAGATTTCTGTTCCTGCTCTTAATGCTTCTCTGAATGTATCAAATCCTGCTGGGATAATGAAGAATTCTTGGAAGTCTACTGTGCTTTGTGCGTGTGCACCACCATTGATAACGTTCATACATGGGGTAGGAATTGTCTTTCCGTTTGTTCCACCAATGTAACGATAGAGTGGCATACCTAAGGATTGAGCAGCTGCTCTTGCTACTGCAAGGGATACACCTAAGATTGCGTTTGCACCGAGGTTCTTCTTGAATGGAGTACCATCTAATGCGAGCATTGTTTTGTCGATTTTAACTTGATCTGTTACTTCCATACCGATAACAGCTGGAGCGATCTTTGTATTTACGTTTTCAACTGCCTTTAAGACACCTTTTCCACCGTATCTCTTTTTGTCTCCGTCTCTTAATTCGAGAGCTTCGCTTTCACCTGTGGATGCACCAGAAGGAACGATTGCACTTGCTTTGATTCCGTTGCATAATGTGATTTCAACTTCAACTGTTGGATTGCCACGAGAATCTAGTACTTCACGACCATGAACATTAGTAATTTTTGCCATAAAAATATCTCCTTTAATTTGTTTTAAAAATTAACTTCTAAAATTATAATGTATAGCAATATTATTTTCAAGTTAAATTAAATGAATAGTTAATTTAGGTATTGACATTCTACGCATTAAAAATATATATTTTTAGTAATGAAAGAATTGGTAAAGCAAAAGATTAGAGACATCTATGTATTTATTAATAGGCATAAGTTATGGATTTTATGTCTATTTTTAACATTAGCACCTATCATTTTCTTTTATAGTTTATGGAATACTTTGTACAATCCAATGTACTATACTGCATATTTCATTCCAGCATTATTTGGAACAGTTGTTTTTATTCCATTTTTATTGTTTACAATAAATAGAATATTCTTTAAGAATTCTGTTGTTGAGATTTGTAGTGCAGCATTAGGAATAATTTGGTGTATTCTTATTTTTGTAATGTTAGCGGCATATCTTTCTAAATTGGTTTATTTTACAATTGAGATGTTCCCATATTTATTGGTTATACTAATAATTATTGCTCTAATTGTATTTGTTAAAAGGGAGAGTTTTGACAAGAGAACCAAGCTGATTCTAGCTAGTGTTATAGGATTTGTTATTGCATGTGCATTTGTATTTGGTGTATTCAACTTGCAACCTGTTTTCTTTGATACCAAAGCAGCGGTGTATATGGTAGAGGATGAGTATCAGATTTGCTGGAGCACATCTACAACAACAGCAGGATATATTGAGATAGGGGATGAAAAATATTATGATTCATATGCGGGAGCATTAAACTGTTCTACATTACATAAAGTAACTATTCCAAGAGAGATTTTAGATAACAATAACAACTATAAAGTTGTTTCCTATGGTGTTTCTCATAATAGAGCATATTATCCAATTAGAACTTCCACAGTTTCTAAAGACTATACATTTAGACCAATAAACTTTGATGATGGAATACAAATATACAATATTAGTGACAACCATCTATATAGAACCGGACCACAAAGAGCAGCATCTTATTATGGAGACAAATTAGATATATTAATTGCAAATGGAGATCATCTCAATGATGTTTCTGAAGATTGGCAGATTAAGAATATGTACAGATTAGTTGGAAATATTACAAATGGCTCTGTGCCTGTTATACTTAGCAGAGGAAACCATGAAGCAGTTGGATCTCAACTAGTTAATTTACCAATTTGGTATGCATCTAGAGACAATACATTCTATTACACAGTTAAGGTTGGGGATATAGCATTCATAGTGTTAGATATAGGAAATTTGGACAAAGATGCAAGAACAGTTGCAAAAGATGTTGGAGACTATGAGCAATATAGAAAGGACGAGGCAAAGTGGGTGAAATCTATTAAAGATAGTGGTTTATTTGATGACCCTTCTATTAAATATAGAATCGCAGTATGTCATGAGGCATTCCCAATATCTATAGAAAAATTTGGTGGGGAGCCAATGAGAGAGATTTTAACATATCTAGAAGATATGAATATTGATTTTATGATGTGTGGTCATTCTCATACAACCAAGTATTTTGCTCCTGGTGAAGTTGCAACTGCTCAAGATAGTAAGGTTAAAGGTAAAAATATTGCTAGTTTCCCACTTGTACTTGGTTCATTACGTAATGACGAAAATATGAGATTTGAAACTCTATTTGGATACCAATTTACTGGAACAGCAATAGAGATTAAAGATGGCGATATAGAGATTATGTTTACAAATAGTCTCGGAGAAATAAAAGAATATCATAAGATATAGGGGTGGTATATGGAATTAGAACAATATAGAATTCTCTCATTAGAAGCTTGTGACATTTGTCGTGGTATGGATAGTGATTCTAAAAAAGGATACAAACTACCTAAAAAAGGTTCAAGAGCCTATTACAAAAAATTTAGAAATACTTTGGATTGGTCTTTAGATACGATACAACTTCACAAAATATATAATCCAGAAAATGCAAAAAAGGACAACTTCTATCAAGTAGATAAGTATGGTTTTAAATATACATTGGCCGTAGTCAGTGTTTCTTTTAAGTACACATATAAAGAAATTTTATCAAAAGAAAAAACTGATGATGGTAAAACAAATATTACTTATGGTGATGTGATATTAGATACAGCAAAACTTAGAACAAGATTATATGAAGATGGTTTTAAAATAAATGGTAAAGAATATGTTAGATATAAAAGAAGTGCTAGCAATAGTAGAGATGGTAGGTGCTTGTTTATATTGAAAAAATTATATGCGAAGATGAACAAATGGAGCAGATGTGGATTATCTCCAAAGAAATTAGATATAGTTTCATTTGAAGCATATCAATCATTGTCACTTAGTTCTATAAATGGATTAATAAAAATACCAATTAGTAGCATATTATTTATAAATGATCAAGTAATAGAATTTACAGATAATGTAGTATCTATAGAAAAAAAAGATAATACTTTGGTCGCTACTGAAAAACAGGAAGAAATTAGAAATGATATATGGGATGGTGAAGCTCTTTTGGACGAGAGTTTGTTTACTAAGAACCTAGTCAATAAACATATGTTATTATTGCGTAACAAGTTCTTTAAGTCTTGTGGATTTAGAACAAAATTGCAAAAATGGTTTAAAGACAACAATATTACTAAAGTAGAGCAACTAAAGGAATTCGGAGGAGTGACTTTAGCTTCAAAAGTAGAAGATATTGTTATGGTTACCACTCCAAACAGTTTGAAATACCTTAAATTTTTAAAAGGTGGATTAACAGAAGATAATATTAGAAAGTGGGCTAAATATGTTGATAATACATTTGGTATTGTTAAATGTGATAAGAGAACAAGGTTCTTTGATGGAAGAATGGTTCAAACAAGTTATCAATTCCTGAATACTTTGCATTTTACAAAAGAAGAAGCAGAAACATTAGTAAAGAAACACGCAGCATTTATCAGTTGGATAAGAAGTGAACCAGCTATAATGAATTATTATTTTGAGCACCTTACAAATCGTGAAAAAGATAATTTTTCTTTTGACGAGGATGATTCAAAAGAAGAAAGTCTTGCTTTCCGTGCCGGTTCGATTCTTAGTCTATTAAAAGTTAATAGTGATTTTGCCAATACACAATTATTTAGTGATTTAATGTATGATTTGGTTGATGCAATGAAAGATAGATTATATGAAGGGCACTTCTTGATTAATGGAACTAATGCAACTTTATTTGGGAATGGTCCAGAAATGCTTCGTCAAACTGTTGGCAAATTTGATGGCAAAAGTGAATTAAAGCCTGGAGAGGTTAGAATTGAAAAATTTAAAGATGGAGAGGAATTGGTTTGCGCAAGATCTCCACACATTACAATGGGCAACTTGTATTCTGTTACAAATAATTACAAAACAGATGGGATTTGGGAATACTTTACTTTGGGTGATAATGTTGTTTGTGTAAATGCAATAGGAGATAACATTCAACAAAGATTGAATGGATGCGATTATGATTCCGATGCGATGTTGATTACAAATGATCCTGTGATTGTAAAAACAACAAAAGAGCAATATAAATTCTTTAAAGTTCCATATTGTCATATAAAACCAGTATCAGTAAAAGGTGAGTCTTTAGATGTAATTGATACCAAATTATCAAATGATAATACTGGAATAATTGTTAATTTGTCTCAAAGATTAAATAGTAAATTATGGGATATGGTTAACTCGGGGCAAGCACTTGATAGCGATGATGTAAAAAAATTGTATAACGATATATGTATTCTTGCAGTTTTATCTGGTATGGAAATAGATAAGGCAAAGCGAAGCTATGGAATAGACTCATCATCAATTATTACAAAATTACTAATTGATCATGAGGAAATTCTTCAAACTGAACCTCAATTCTTTAAAGATATAAAGGGCAAAGGTGATAGTAAAAAGCCATATGTTGAGCATAAGACAACAATGGATTATATCAATAAGGCTATTCATGAATTTGTTAATTATAATAGCGAAAGAATAATGACCACAAAAATACAATTAGAAGATTTGTTTGTATGGACAGACGAAGTATTAACAAGAAATGATTATAATAAAATAAATGATATCGTTGAAATTTGTAATACATTTAAGGCAACAAATTCTTCTTTGCAACATGAACTTAGCAATTCAAAGGATGAATATAGTAAGGAAGTTATACAAAAAGATATAGTATCAATCCGAAATGATTATAGTGAGCAAATTAATAAAATATTGAAAAGAGAATCAGTTTTAAAGAAGGTATTAGAAAAGGTAAGTCAAGGCAAAATAACAGATAAAAAAGGAAATAAGGATAATGGAATATGGCTAGTTGTATCAATCTTATTCCAACCAAATAATGCAGTCTTTGCTGCCTTATTAAAACGCTCAAAGGATAAGAATAAAAAGCTACCAACATTTACAGAAGAACTGGACGGACAAATCCAAATATTCGATTATTTCTTTGATTTGAGATCATAAAGAATTTTTAAGAAATATTCAATAAATTATTCAAAAAAATAATAAACTACATAATTCCCTTATACTTTGTATAAGGGTTTATTATTTTTAAGTTTCTTGTATTGGATTGCGACTAAATCCAATTATAAAAATTATAAATATATAGTAAACAATAGTAGCATAATTGAACGTATTAATGGGGGTACCTTTTTTAATATGATATTTAACAAAACAACATAAATTTTTATTTTAATTTTAGCAACCAATTTAGCCCGTCCTTGAGGAACAGTAATGCAGGTAAAGGGAGTCGTTACTGCAAGGATACTTAGAAACAATTTAAAACAATTTAAAACAATTTTTCAACAAACAATCGTAATTATTAATCGTATGTATGAAACAAACATTATTTGTGCATTTTTTGTCGCACACAAATTTAATAATGCTTGGGATTTTTATATTCATACATAAATGGTGTAACAAATCCACGTAAATATTTGTGGGGAGTATTGCCCAACTAGCAGTATTTCAATCATTCAAGACTTTAGGAATAACGGAGGATAACGCGTATGAGAGACAAAGTGTATTGTAAACCTAACATCAAAGGACAAGATGTATTTTTCATTAGATCAAACGGAGAAGATTATTATTTGTTTAAACAACACCACAGAGAGTGTGTGGAGAATAGATTTAGCCTTGGCTTATCTATAGACGAAGCACTTGAACGTGGTTTGAATGATCCAGTACTAAGGAAGACAGCAGAGAAACTCAAGGTGTTTATTCCTAAGTGCGAGAGAGAGAACAATATGATCTTTATGAACAAGCGATTCAGAAGATCACGCTAATCACTTATTAACGATATTTTATTTAGAAGGAGGCTATATGCCACAAGAAAGTAACATTAGTGTACAACAAGAGAACTATCTTAAGTTCTACCGCCATGCAGTGTATTGCTTTAACAATGACAGAATCGATGAAGGAAGACGATCTATGATATGTGCAGCAGACATGTTGATACGTATCGGTTCCAAGTCAGATAGTCAGATGGAAGCAGTGTATGTGAACAAAGCAAAGCAACTACTTGAGAAGAGTTGTTCTGTATCCAGTGTTTTAGATAACGACTACATGAATCATATTGAGGATGACATTATGGGTGTCAGTGTCAATATTAAGCCATGCAAACCAACAAAGGCAACACATGAGATAGACAAGGTAGCAGGATTAGATGATGTCAAGTTAGAAATCAAACGTAAGATTGTCTATCCTATCAGATATCCTGGTAAGTACAGAAAGTTCAAGAAAGCATTTGGTGGTGGCATATTATTGTATGGTTTACCTGGAACAGGTAAGACAATGATTGCAAGAGCCATAGCAAGGGATTGCAATGCTAAGTTTATACCAATTAGTTGTTCCTCTCTTTTATCCAAGTGGTTGGGTGAATCCGAGAGTAATGTTAAGCAGTATTTTGCTGAAGCTAGAAGGAACCAAAGGGCAATCATCTTCTTTGATGAGTTTGAGGCTTTAGGTGCCAAGAGATCCGGAACTATAGACAATGCAATGAATCGTATTGTCCCAGAGTTGCTTCAACAAATGCAGGGATTAGAGGAACATAAGGAAAGCAATATTGTAGTTATAGCAGCAACCAACCGACCATGGGATATTGATTCAGCTTTCTTGAGAAGTGGAAGGTTTGGAAGCAAGATTTACGTTAACTTGCCTAATGAGTCTGATAGACGACAGATTATTGAACAAGCATTGGCAGAAGTTCCACAAGAGTCTGGCATAATGATTGATGAAATCGTCAAGAGAACAGAAGGATATAATGGCGCGGATGTATTTGAGTTATGTGAGCTCGCTAAGGTTTATGCAATCGAACGTGAGATTGAAAGTGGTAAACCTACAAAACTTACTATCCAAGATCTAGAGTTAGCAACCCAAGCAACACATTCTTCAGTTCAGAAGGATGACTTAGATAACATGTTGCAATACATTAATGCCAATGGCATTAAGAGTAACGCAGCATAATATTTCGGAGGATTACTATATGACAGTAGTTTTAGGAATCAAACATGATGGAATGGTTACTATATGTGCAGACACATGTGTATCTACAAGAACATACACAGACTCATATCAACCAAATGAGTATGGCAAGATTAATCTTATGCCAAACGGAGTGATATTCGCAATGTCGGGACTTGCTAGTGTTAAATCATTCGTTTTGGCTGACAAAGATATTTTCAGTTTTGCAGAGGAAAGCTTTACAAGAGCAAGTATTGCTAGAGAGTTTGTCCCACGTCTTAAGGAACTTCAGAAGAGTCATGATTTACTGAATAAGGGGGATTCTTCAGTTTCGGTTTTATTAGCTAAGGATGACAAGTTATATATGATGACACAAGATTGGAATGTATATAGCGTTAATGAGTATGCCGCAATTGGGTGTGGTAAGAATATGGCTTATTCTAGCATGGCTAAGCAAGATGGCGATCCTGAGAATAGGATCATTAATGCTTGCAAGTTTGCAAGCAAGAATTGTTCTGGTGTTGGTGGACCATATGTAGTTATTAACACCATAGACAAGGCTTTCAAGGAGGTAAGATAAGTATGGTAGTAGCGTTTAAGGACAAAGATAGAGTAACAATTGGTTTGAGTGACTGGGTTTTGGAAGCAACAAATCAACGTGAGTATTTAATGAATATAGAGAATCTACCTCTTATGATGTGTGAGGATAGTCACGTATTAGTAGTAGCACCAGTAACTTGTAGATCTACGGATGTGTTATTAACAGATGAGGCATTCTTCCATATGATGAATGGTCATAAGATTACACACAATTATCTTGTTAAGACAGTTGTTCCTTATGTTAAGGATAAGCTATCTAACGAGGGTGTACTTGAGCGTGATTTATGGATGGAGGGAATCATTATTGCAGACGACAAGAATATATGGAAGATAGATAGGGATTTCTATGTTGAGGATGCCGAGAATTTCGCAGTTCTAGATTTGAGAGACGAATTCATCACAGGAATCTTACTTCAGAATAAGCATTTATCTGGAAAGGATAGGATCGTTGATACATTTGAGGGTTATGCATCATATTACAACGATATGACTTATCCAGTAGCAACAATAGATACCAAAGCAAGTGCACCGGATCTTATTATATAAGGAGATAACTATATGAATACAATAATAGGTTATATTAGTGATGGCAAGGTTAGTTTAGCATCAAGTACTGCATCGTATGTTAATGGAATACGTAGAGTAGAACGTACAGTAGAGAACTATCCATTCAAGATACTCAAGAATGGTATAGTAATCGGATTTATTGGTGATCGTACAGCAAGACAAGTCTTGTTCTCACACTCTCGTATTTTCAAGTTAGACAGAAACAAAGACTTAACAATGAGTTATGTTACTGGCGTGTTGATTCCAGAGATTCATGATTTATTCCATGATGCAGATGTTGAGACTTCAAGTGACGATGGTCTAATGGGTTTTGCTGGCAACATAATCATAGCATACAAGGACAAGGCGTTTAAGATATATGGTGATTATGAAGTAGAATTATCACTTCAGTATTTTGCAATGGGCAAGTTCAAGGTCTTCAGTAGGGTTTATTTGCATGAGATAGATAGACATAAGGACATTGAAGAACAGCTTGTAGATTGTTTTAGGAATGCATGTGGCAATACTGATGATATTCAAGCGCCATTTATAACAGTGAACACAAAGGATTTACATTTCAATATAGTGGAGGATTAGCCTATGTATATAGCATTAAAAGGTAAAGACACAGTTTATTTAGCAATATCTTCTGGTAGTGAACTATCTATGACAGAGGGAGAAGCTTTATTGGAGGAGAATCTTCCAATATGTATCGGGGACAAAGGAACTAAGTCTTTGATTTGTTTCAGCAGTCAAACGATGATTACTCAGTTTATGAAGTATGATCCAGAAGTCACTTCAAAGCATATGAATTATGACACAGTATTGAATTTCCTTGTTCCATATATTATGGATAAGTCTTCTGAATATGGGCAATTGGTTAACAATCAAGAAGCCAATTTCTATGCTGTTGTTTGTTATGACAACGAAATCTATGAGATAGGCTCAAATGGAGAAGTTACCCATGTTGATAGTTCTTGGTCTCATAATGGGGAACCATATTTTGCCTTAAAGAAAGTAACTATGGGACAAGAGGATCCAATTACTAGATTCAGAAACATTTTCAGGGGTCTTGAGAGAGAGACTGGAAGGAAGTTTTTCCCTATTAGCATTTATAATGCTAAGACTGGCAATAGAAAAATTGTAAAAAGTTAACAACCATACACGAATAGTGTAACAATTTGGTTTATGATATAGGTGATGAGTGGGTAACCAACCAGCAAATCGGCATATCATTAAATCAAAAAAATTATTGTAAAAAGTTAATAACCATACACGAATAATGTAACAATAAGGCTTATGATATAGGTGATGAGGGAGGTAGCCAACCAACAAATAGGCAAACGTTAATCAAATCTAGTATGGTTAACAAGCAACATCAAAACAAATCTTTTATGAGGTGAAAATGAAATTCAGTAAAAATGAAATTATTAAGTCCAATGGAAGTACTATGAAAGTATTAGACTTACTTGGCGATGGCGGACAAGGCGAGGTTTATCTTGTAGATTATGATCATAATAAATATGCTCTTAAGATATATAAGGACATACAATATGATGATTTCAAGAATAATCTCAGAAGCAACATTGAAAAGGGTAGCCCATCAGACAACTTCTTATGGCCTAAGAAGTTAGTAGAATTAGAAGATGGTAATTTTGGATATCTTATGGATTTACGTCCAAACAATTATAGTTCATTTGTTTCCTACCTTAATGGAAAGGATGGATTCAAGGATAGAAAAACTATGATTAAGTGGTGTATAGAACTTTGTACTTCATTCAAGAAGTTGCATGAAATGGGATATTCATATCAAGACTTAAATGATGGCAGCTTCTTCTTTGATGGAGATACCGGGGAGTTACTTATCTGTGATAACGATAATGTTACTGCAAATCAGAAGAATCTCGGTGTACTTGGTAAGATCAAGTATATGGCTCCAGAAATTGTAAGAGGCGATGCATTACCAGATACACATTCAGATAGATTCTCATTAGCAGTAATACTATTTATGACTTTATGTTTAGGTAATCCATTTGAAGGTGAGAGACTTAAGAACTACAACATCATAGATGAAAAGGCTGAGCTCGAACTATATGGAACAAAGCCACTTTTTGTTTACCACAAAACAGATAAGTCAAACAGACCTGTTAGAGGATATCACGCAAGTGTATTGAAACGCTGGCCAACATTACCAACCTATATCAAGGAAGCATTCCATCGTACATTTGTAGATGGTCTTCAAGATAGAGAGAATGGAAGAACAACAGAGATAGAATGGATTAAACAGCTATGCAGATACAGAGACGAGTTAATATCCTGTCCAAAGTGTGGCGTTGAATATATTAAGGGATTAGCAGAGAACAAGCCAAATCTAGTTTGTCCATATTGTGGAGCTAATTCAAAGAAATTATCCGTTCTAGTAATAGGAAAGTCATATATCGTCCTAGAATTAGGCAAGAAGATATATAAACACCATATCGACAAATATTCTTCGGATTATTTGACAGAAGTAGGTGTAGTGATAGCAAACAAGAACAATCCTTCGCTCTGGGGAATTAAAGTTAGCTTAAATCATGATATTTTAGTTAAGGATTCCAAAGGCGTAGAAAAAACAATTCAAGCAAATGGTGTAATACCAATAGTCAAAGATCTAAAGGTTAAATTTAGTGATGAGACAATAGGAGTAATTTATGAACAATGATAGAATGATCGGCGAAGGAATAGCTCGCCAAGAATTAAATTTGCTATTCGTTATTGATAACTCAGGTTCCATGGATGGAGAAAAGTTAGGTGCTGTAAATAATGCAATTAGAGACGTTATGAGCATTATGCCAGATATACAAGATGATACATCTGATGCACTTATTAAGATTTCTGCACTTAAGTTTAGTAATGATGCAGAATGGATTTATTCTGAGCCAAAGACAGTTGAGGACTTTAAATGGACAGATTTATATGCTGATGGTGGTACAAATCTTTCTGAAGCATATTCCAAGTTAGCAAAGTTCCTCAGCAAGCAATCAAGTGGTGGCAAGATGCCTGATTTAGGTGGTATTGCTCCAATCATTATCCTTATGACAGATGGCATGCCAACAAGCCCAGATTGGGAATTGCGTCTTGAGTCATTGAAGAAGAAAGGTTGGTTCAAGTGCGCACTTAAGTATGCATTAGCAATCGGTATTGATACATCAGAAGCAATGGATGTATTGACCAAGTTCACAGGAACGCCAGAGACAGTATTGAAGGTCTATACAGCAGAAGCACTTCGTAAGGTCATTAAGATTATTGCTGTAACTTCTTCAAAAGTTAAGTCTAATTCCACAAGGTCTAATGGACAAGGTGGAACTGCAGTTGCTGATAACAATGTTGTTGCTCAAAATCAAATTGCAGAAGAGTTACAACAAGTTGAAGACGTGGAGTGGTAATATGAATACTGATAAAATGAACACAGATAGAATTGCCAAACAACGTCTTAATGTCATCCTAATTGTGGACACATCCAAAAGTATGGGTGGCAATAGGATACAACAGGTCAACAACGCTATTTCTGATATCAAGAATAAATTGATAGATATGCAAAATGAAAATGCCAATGTTGATTTCTATGTTACAATCATCACATTTTCTACAGAAGCACATCTGTACAACAATGATAGAATGAAGAACGTTGAAGACCTAGATTTCCAGCCAATTAAAGCTGGTGGGCAAACCAATTTACATCTAGCATACGTTGAGCTTAAGGATTTGTTGCAGAAGGAGAAGAAAGGCGGAATAATGCCAGACTTCGGTGGTGTCGCACCAATAATCCTTTTGCTCACAGATGGGCATCCAGGTAGATGGCCTTTGACGGATGAAATGAATGCTCTTAGACAACTTCCTTGGTTCAATGTGGCTATTAGATATGGAATAGCTATCGAATTGGACGACAAGAGAACAATTGATGTATTAAAAGATTTCGTAGGATCTAATGGTGATGTAATCACTTGTTATAATCCTAATCTATTAGAGAAGATCATTAAGATTATAATCTTAACAACTTCTAAAGTGCAATCTACAAATACAGCAATAAGAGCTAAGAAGGAAAGCGTTAAATCTGTACATGCTGATGTAAAGATGCAAATACAAGAATCATTAAATGATGTAGATAATTGGGAGTGGTAATATGATTGATTATTTTGTTAAGACAGCAATAGGACGCTCTCATGTTAAGAACGATATTGTATGCCAAGATTTCTCCGAAGTGTACCATGATGAGCAAAGGACCATAATGGCTGTTTGCGATGGGCATGGTGGGGAGATCTATGTTAGAAGCGACAGAGGAAGCAAGTTTGCTTGTGATGCAGTTATGAATGTATTGAAAGAGAAGCACCACCTATTGTTGTATAGAGTGGAAAAGGCTGATTTCATCAATAGAATCAAACTGGAGATTATGTGCGAATGGAATAAGCTCGTTGAACAGGATTTATCCAAGCATCCTATATCAATTAAGGAAGTTGCACATCTCAATGAAGACAAGCAATTTAGATTAAAAGTTAATCCAACAATAGCATATGGTACAACACTAAATGCCGTAATGGTATTAGGGAATAGAATCTTATGTGTCTCTTTAGGAGATGGTGGATTGTTCGGCATCAAGAGAGGCAATGTAACACCAATCTTATTTGAAGATGACGAAGAAACCGTTGCTAATATCACTTATTCGATGTGCCAGGAAGATGCGTTTAAACATTTGAATGCGGAAATCTATGATTTAAGTGACTTTAGTACAATCTTCCTTTGCACAGATGGTGTTGTGAACCCATATCAGAACCTAGATAACTTTTCTAAGAGTTTTATTTTCCCTGTACTCAAATTATTCAAGGAAGGTAACCGAGAGAAGATAGATCAGTTTATAACGGATCTTGGGTTAACATTAGGCATCGGTGATGATGTTTCTTTGGGGATATTATCTATTGATAAATAGGAGTGTCTGATGGAATTTAAGGAAGCATTGGCTAAAGTTTATAGATCTAAGAGAACTATGAACAAACTATATGATCCTTTGGTACTATTTGGGTGTGTCTCAGATTTAATAGGCAACAGTTTTGTTGAAAAGAAGAAAGCTAGTTTATTCTTTAATATGGATAAGGAAGTTTCATTCTTTAAGACTATTATTGAAAATGATAACGATACATCCATAATAGTAAGCCAATATGAAAAAGTATCAGACAAAGTTGACTATAAGAAGTACATGTCCTTAGTTAATATTGTATTAGAGATAATTCAATGTGAAGGCAGATGTTATTATCCGGGGAATAAAGTCAAAGCTAAACCACAACAAGTTAAGAAACCACCAGAGCATAAGAAAGCAACACCAAAGCCGGTAGTACAGCAAACGCATGAAAAGGCTAGTGCGCCTACAAATCCAGTAGCACAACAAGCACCTGCACAGGCAAGTGCACCTACAAATAATACAACAACTGTAACTCAAACAACACAGACTTCTAGTAGTCCAAGTACAAGTAGTGTAGATTCGTTCACTATAATGCCATGGATTATTGGAATCGCAGTAGTAATTGTAGCAGTTGTTCTTCTAGCAGTATTTGGAAAGCGTATACAATGGTATCAATGGCAACATATTATTGGTAGCATTGGTGGACTTATATTACTTGGTGGAATATTTGCATTATGCTATAACGCAGATGATGAAGGAGAATCATATCCTATTGATGTTGCAGTTATTGCAATGCTCAATTTCACACTAGCATTTATATTGAAAGACAAATATAGCACAATTTGTTATTGGATGTTTTCATATATATTTGTTGCTTTAGTAGCATTTTTCTTCTATGGAATGTATGAGTGTGTTGATACATATATTGCTGTTACAATTATAACTTTTATATGCAATATAATACTTCTAATATTCTTTGCATTGTATGTTAATGGTATATTCGCACCAACTAACTTATCTTATGTTGGTGAACAATGTGTTATCAGTTTTTGCTTAATTGTAGTTATAGCAATATGTACATTATTTATATGTTACCAAATGGATGACTTGTTTACACTTGAGTCATCTACAACTACAACGATTATTTTAATAGTAGTCATGATACTAAACTATATTTTGGCATTTACACTTAAGAATGATTATAGAATTATATGCTACTGGTTAGCTCCTGCATCTATTGTAGGAATGGCAATAAGTTCTTCCTACTTAGATGATATGGATATGCCAACAGCGGTTGGATTTGGCGCAACAATAGTAAATATAGTATTGTTAATAATTTATTGTTTTATTGATAAATTTGTTTTTGTATAACAAAAAAGGAGAAGCTTATGAACGAACAGAATGATTTTGTTAATATAGTAAATCGTATTAATAATCTTGCTCAAAGTATTATTAGGAGATGTGGTAAAGAATGGGCAGATCAAGCTTTTAATAGAGGTGTTCTTACTATAAATGAAAGGGATGAACTAAAGGCATTGATAACTAAGAGAGATGATGTTTGCCATGGCCTAGCAGGTGTAATTCAAATTACTCCAATTGATGTACAAAAAGTTCAAAGGTACCTTGAAATAATGAGGGCAACAAGTAGTTATTTTACACCAAAGAAGAGACAGGGAGTAAGACAGCGTGTCCCACATCAAGCAAAACCAACACCAATAACTAATAACACACCATCAATTAATAATTTTGATTGGAACGACTATATGCATTATAAGTATGGGATGCCTACTCCATCTGGTAAACCCGTATACGATCCTTGGGGAGATTACATGAGAAAGATGTATTCTATCCCATCTAAAAAACCAAAAAATAAATAAGGAGGTAAGAGTATGAGAATATTTGGAATTTCACCTAGATATACTCATGGTCCTGTAGTGAAGACTGGTCCTACAGCTGGAATGAATCGTTCCAGAAACTTGAATGGACAGTGGCACGCTAAGAGAAGCGATACAGGCATCAAGAGAAAATAGTTATTTTAGATATATAGAAAAATAAATGATTAATTGCTATAATAATTTAAAATGATTATTATGGAGAATTGTTTATGGGAAAAGCTGCGATGTGTATTCTAATGCTTCAGATTTTAAAATCTGGTCGCGTGTATAAGATTTCAGAATTGGCAGACCTTTTAGAAACATACCCACGAAATGTTATTGAATATAAAAAAGAACTTGAAGAAGCAGGCTATTATATAATTAGTATTCCTGGCAAATATGGTGGGTATAAACTAGATCGTTCGGGAACAATGCCTAGTCTGAAATTAACAGACGAGGAAAAGAAAATACTACAAATAAGTGTAGATCATTTAGTAGCTAGAGGAAGTTTGATAGATACAAAACTCTATCAAACCTCAATTTCAAAAGTACTTTCCTCAATTGAAGAATTGCCTCCTCCTCAACCAACTTTTATTATACCAGGTGTAACACTATCTATGCCTGTTGATGAGATAAATAAAAGGTATCAAATAATAGAGGATTGTATTAATTCTAGGACGAAATTGAAGATAGCCTTTTTATCAAATGACAACGTTGTTCGTGAAAGGATTATTCGTCCTTATAAATTATTTATTTATAATAATGCATGGTTTGTATTGGCATTTTGTGAAACTATGCAAAAGGTGTTGTATTTTAAATTAAATAGAATAGAAAGTTTAGAAATACAGAATGATAAATTTCGTATACCAATTTATTATAATGAAAGGGAATACATTGATGAAGAAGGTTTAAAGGGTGGCACAGATTGGACATCTTCAAATGATGAAAAAATAGCAGGAGAATGGGTGCATATCAAGCTTAAATTCACAGGAAGACCTGCTATGTATATTAAGGAATATATTTATGGACAGAATCAAATTGTTACACCTATAGACAAAGATACAACAATATTAGAATGCGACATGCATTATCGTTATAATACCATTAAGTTTGTTTTAGGATTTGGAACAGATTGCGAAGTTTTAGAACCAGAATGGTTAAAAGATGAAGTATCTAAAATAATTTTTCAACAATATGAAAAGTATAAAAACAAATAAACGTCAGAAATATTAAAATATACCCTCGCAATGAGGGTATTTTTTTTGTGCTGGTGCCGGCGGTCGGACTCGAACCGACACGGGTTTTGAGCCCACAGGATTTTGAGTCCAGCGCGTCTGCCAATTTCACCACGCCGGCAAGCGTTATTATACTAGCATATTATTTGTGCATTTGCAAGAATATTTTATTGTTTTGAGAGGGGCAAATATTGACTATAATTATATAATTATGATAATATTTTATATCAGTATTTAACATTATAGAGGTTTTAAAATGATAGATTTCAACCTTAAGAATGACGAGATGTTTTATGCAAAGCAATTCTCAGAAATTATTAAATTCCCAACAGTAACAAGATCTGGCAGTGAAAACTTCGCTGCAATGAGAGAAAAATATAAGGAATTATGTCCTCTAGTTTGGAAGAATTGTGAATTTACATTACTTCCAGAGGATGTAGTTATTCTTAAATGGAAAGGTAAATCTTCAGATAAACCATTAGTTTTAATGGGACACCAAGACGTTGTTCCTGCAGTTGGTGGAGATTGGAAATATCCTCCTTTTTCTGGAGTTATTGAAGACGGAAAGATTTGGGGACGTGGAACAGGAGATGATAAGAACTCTGTTTATATCACCATGAGGGCCGCAGAAGAACTCATGGAAGAAGGATTTGTCCCAGAGCAAGACATATATCTTAGTTATTCAGATAGTGAAGAACAATTTGGAGATGGTGTTGTTAATGCTAAAAACTGGTATTTAGAACACAATATTCAACCAAATCTCGTCATAGACGAGGGTGGCGCTATGGCAAGAGCTAGCGTTGCAGAAAAATACTTAGAAAAGAATATCGCACTTTTAGGTTGTTTAGAAAAGGGATATGCAGATATCAAGTTCATAGCAAGAAGTGCAGGCGGACATTCTAGCACACCAAAGAAAAACAATCCTTTTGAAAGAATTGCAAAGTTAATAACATATTGCACAAAACATAAATTATTTAAGAGAAAAGTAACTAAGACCATGATGTTAACAATTAAAGGTCTTGCAGATGGCGCAAAGAAACCATATAAAGGACTCTTAAAACAAACATGGTTAATTAAGGCTTTAATAAAATGCATAGGACCAAAGATTAGTAATATGGTAGATGCTATGTTAAAGACAACAATGGTATTTACACAATCTAGTGGATCAGCTGCACCTAATGTATTGCCACAGGAGGCATATGTTATTGCAAACTTAAGACTTATGCCTTGGGATAAGAAGGAAGATGTTATTGAAAAACTTACAAAGATAGCAGCAAAGTTTGAATGTGAAGTTGAAGTTATTTCTGCAAGAGATGCAAATCCTGAGATAGATACAACAACAGAACAATTCAAATTATATACAGATGCATTGAAAGAAATCTTTAAACCAATGGCTATAGTTCCATACGTAATGACAGGTGGTACAGATTGCAGAGTTATGCAAACAATTTGTCCTAATGCATTTAGATGTGAACCTTGCTACTTTGATTTCAAACAATTAGCAGCAATGCATGCAGCAAACGAAAGTATTGACATCGATTCCATTTGCGGTGGAGTTAAGTTCTTTAAGTACTTTATGCAAATTTATAAATAAAAAAGTAATAACTTTTAGGAGATAGAAAAATGAGTGTTATTTGGCACGATATCAACCCAGACAGAGTAAAACCGGATGATTTCATAGCAGTTATTGAAATCTCAAAAGGCAGCAAAAACAAATACGAATTAGACAAGGAAACTGGCTTAATTATTTTGGATAGAGTTTTATATACATCCACGCACTATCCAGCAAACTACGGATTTATTCCAAGAACTTATTCAGATGATAAAGACCCACTAGATGTTTTGGTTCTTTGTTCTGAATCTATAGAATCCTTAGCACTAGTTCGTTGTTATCCAATTGGCGTTATGTTAATGCAAGATGGTGGAGATATGGACTACAAAGTTATTGCTATACCATTTAATGATCCAACATGGAATATTTATAAAGATATCTCTGAACTTCCTCCACATATTATGGATGAATTCTCACACTTCTTTAGAGTATATAAGCAATTGGAAGGAAAGGTTACAGCTGTATTCAAGGTAAAGAACAGAGAATTTGCAGAGCTTATTATCAAAGATAATATCGATGAATACAACAAGAGATTCAAAGATGGGAAACCAGTAGATTATGTTGAACCTATTAAGTTCCCAAAGAAAGATAAATAATCATTTTTACTTAGGATAAGATATGGGAAAAGTTGATTGTATAGTTATTGGTGGTGGTGTTGTAGGAACATTAATCCTAGATGAATTAGCCAAGACCAACTTAAATGCTATACTACTTGAAAAAGAAAATGATGTTGCATCTGGAGCATCTAGAGCTAATAGTGGTATTGTACATGCTGGCTATGACTGCGTTCCAGGTACAAACAAAGCAAAGTTTAATGTAGAAGGCAATGCTTTAATGTGGAAGCTTGTAGAAGAATTACATGTTCCAGCAAAGCAATGTGGATCTATAGTTGTTGCTCCAAAAGAAGGTTTAAAAGGAATCCAAGAACTCTATGACAAAGGAATTAAGAATGGAGTTAAAGTTGAAATTCTAGACAGAGAGAAAACACTTAAAATTGAACCAAATATATCTAAAGATATAGAGTATTCATTATATGCACCAGAGGCTGGTATTGTTTCTCCATATAAACTTACTATTGCAGCAACAGACAGAGCCATTTTAAACGGCGCTAAAGTTGTTCTCGAGGCAAATGTTAACAAACTTGCATATAATAACGGAGAATGGACTGTATGGTCTACAAACGGCATATACAAAGCAAAGTATGTTATCAACTGTGCTGGTGCAGGTGCTGCAAGAATAAATGATCTTGCTGGTGCTTGCCATTACGAGACAGAATTTAGACGTGGAGATTATTTTGTATTAGATAGTACAGAAGGAAAAGCTGTTTCTACAGTTATCTTCCCATTACCAACAGAAAAAGGAAAAGGAATATTAGTTGCTCCAACTGCAGATGGTAATGTTATATACGGACCAACATCCGTTGCAACAACAGAAGGAGATACTGCAACCACTTTAGATGGCTTTGCAGAGATAAAGAAGAATGTTGCATTAACCTATGACAAACCTAACTTCAGAAAGATAATTAGAACCTATGCTGGTGTTAGAACCATAGTTGGACATGATTTCATTGTAGAATATTCAGACGTAGTACCATCCTTCATACAAATACTTGGTATTTGTTCTCCTGGATTATCTTCAGCTCCAGCAATTGCTAAGTATGTAATTAAACTCCTAGAAGAAAAAGAAGAAGTAAAATACAAGGACGATATAGTCCAATTGCCAAAGAAAAAGAAATTGTTAGAACTCAAAGATGACGAACTCAATGCCTTAATTAAAGAAAACGAGGCATGGGGCAGAATCGTTTGTAGATGTGAAAAAATAACAGAAGCCGAAATAGTTCAAGCAATACATTCGCCACTTCCAGCAACAACAGTAGATGCAGTTAAGCGTAGAACAAGAGCTGGCATGGGAAGATGCCAAGGTGGATTCTGTGGCACAAGAGTTATAGAAATTCTTGCAAGAGAAACTGGAAAGACTATTTCAGAGATAAAGAAAGATATGGGAGAGAGCCAAATAGCTATCTCTAGGATTAAGGAGGATTAACCATGAAGTATGATGTTGTAGTTATTGGTGGTGGTCCTGCAGGAATGGCAGCTGCACTTAAAGCAAAAGAGAATGGTGCATCTGTTGTTATCTTAGAAAGAGATGTAAGACTTGGTGGTATTCTTAACCAATGCATACATAATGGTTTTGGTCTTCATTATTTCGGAGAAGAATTAACCGGACCAGAGTATGCAAATAGATTCAAAGTAAAAGTTGAGCAAACAGATATAAAGGTTATGCTTGAGTCTATGGTACTTAGCATAAGCGCAGACAAGGTTGTTACAGTACTTAGTCCTAAGGAAGGTTTAGTACATATAGAAGCAAAGGCTATAGTACTTGCTATGGGCTGTAGAGAAAGAACAGCTGGAGCAATAACACTTCCTGGCACAAGACCAGCAGGAATATACACAGCAGGTGCTGCACAAAAGATTTCCAATATGGACGGTTATCTTGTTGGAAAGAAAGTAGTTATTCTCGGTAGTGGTGATATTGGCTTAATTATGGCAAGGAGAATGACTCTAGAGGGTGCTGAGGTTAAGTTGGTACTAGAATTGCAACCTTATTCAAGTGGATTAAAACGTAACATTGTACAATGTTTAAATGACTTTAACATCCCATTGCATTTCTCACATACAATTACAAGAGTAGAAGGTATGCCAAGATTAACTGGATTATACTACGCTCCTGTAGATGAAAAGATGCAGCCTATTTTAAGTGAGGAAAAGTATGTAGAATGTGATGCACTCCTTCTTAGTGTTGGGCTTATTCCAGAGAATGATCTACTTAACGGTATGGATGTTAAGATGAGTAATATTACATCTGGTGCTGTTGTAGACGAGTATAGAATGACATCTATGGATGGCTTATTCAGTTGTGGTAATGTTTTGCATGTTCATGACCTTGTAGATAATGTTTCAGAAGAAGCTGAGATTGCTGGTGCATGTGCTGCAAAGTATGCTCTTGGAGAGCTAGATAACAAAGGAAATAAGTACAATGTCAACGCTATTAACGGAGTAAGATATGCTTTGCCACAAGTTGTATATAGTGGTGAAGGAAAGGTTAGAATATTCTTCAGAGTTGGCGCTGAATATAGAAACACAAGACTTAATGTTAAGTGTGGAGACGAGGTATTACTAACAAAGAAATATCAAATAGTTGCTCCAGGTGAGATGCAACATATAGACTTAGATAAGAGTAAGATTACTGGAGATATTACTCTAGAATTGGAGGCATAATATGAAGAGGAAATTAGAAACAATATGTATTAATTGTCCTATGGGATGTCCTTTAGTTGTAGAGGAAATAGATGGAAAGATAGAGGTTACAGGCCATACTTGTATAAGAGGAAAGAAGTATGGAGAGCAAGAATTTGTTAACCCTATGAGAGTAGTAACAACACTTGTTTTATGTGAAGATGGAACAGCCCAACCAGTTAAAACTTCTGGCCCAGTTCCTAAGGATAAAATCTTTGCAGTAACAGAAGCAGTACGTAATATTAGATCTTCAAAGGACACAAAAATTGGGGATGTAATTATTAAAGATGTACTTGGATTAGGGGTAGATATTATAGCCACAAGAGACGCTATATAATACCTAATATAATAATAAAAGAGACACTATGCCTGGCTATATGCTGGGCATATTTTTTTGTATTTTATAAACATTTATCTATACAAATCGGCACTTTAAATCATAAAAATGAAAAATAAAACCCGTTTTGTGTTGGAAAACCCCTTTAAAAGCCAATTTTGGCATACAAAAATACTAAAAATTTTTGTAAAATCATGGTGCTTTTTCTTGAACATTTTTTTGCTGTGTATTATAATACCGAATAGTATGTACTATTATATATCGCATACGAAGATTTCTTAGCAACAGAGAGGGATAAAATGGCAGCTTCTTTATTAGCATTAACATTATTCGGAATTGAGTTCACATTACCTATGTTAATTGGTATAGCACTCGGAATCGTAGCACTTATTTTAGTTATCGTAATCATCATCGTTGCATCAGTTAAAGGCAAGAAGGACAAGGAAGAAGAAATTGAACCTATTTATGATGAACGTGATCCAGAGACAGGCAAAGTTTTACCAAAGCCAGAACCAGTTGAAGAATCAGCAGAAGAACAATCTGAAGAACCAGCTCCAGTAGAAGAGAAAGAACCTGAAGAAGAAATTGCAACAGGTACTCTAGTTGATGGTATTGATGAAAGCGAATTGTTAGACGCTGAAGTTGAAGAGAAAGAAGAAGCTAAGGAAGAGGCTCCTGTAGAAGAAAAGGTTGAAGAACCATCTCCAGTAGAAGAGGAAGTTGCTCCTGCAGTTATCGAAGCTCCAGTTGAAGAAGAAAAAGCTGAAGAAGAACCTCAAGAAGAAGCTAAGGAAGAAGAGCCAGTTGGAGAAGATGCTCCAGACATCCCACCATCTGTTGGTGATGAAGCACAAGAAGAAGTTGTTAATGAAGAATGGACAGCAAACTGGGATAACTATTCTGGTGAATATGATGGATATTATTATGACGAAGTAGATGGTTGCTATTATGAAGGCGAAAGAGATGAAGCTGAAATGGCAAATAAGATACAAGAAGCTAAAGACGAAAAAGCAAGAGAAGTAGAAGAAGCTAAGAAACGTCAACAAATTGCTAGAGAAGAAGAAGCTAAGAGAATTGCTGAAGCAAAAGCAGCAGAAGAAAAGAGATTAGCTGAAGCTAAAGCTGCAGAAGAGCAAGCAGCACTCGAAAGAGCCAAAGCAGAAGCAGCCGCACAAGAAGCAGCCGCAGAGAAAGCAAGAGCAGAAGCCGAAGCACAAGCAGCTGCAGCAGCAGAGGCAGAAAGACAAAAGGCAGAAGCAGAGAAACTTGCAGAAGAAGCTAGAAAGGCTGAAGAAGAAGGTAGAAAGGCTGAAGCTGAAAGACTTCAAAAAGAAAGAGAAGAAGCTCTCGCTAGAGGTGCAGAAGCAGAAAGACAAAAGGCAGAAGCTGAAGCTCAAGCAGCAGCTGCAGCAGCAGCCGCAGCAGCAGCGGCAGCCGCAATGGCAAAGCAGAGAGAAGAAAACGTTGCTAAGAGAAGACAAGAAATTGAAGAACAAAATGCTGTTAACCAAGCAAAGAGAGATGAATTGCAACAACGTAGAGAAGCAGTTGAAGCTAAAAAAGCAGCAAGACTTGCAACAATGCCACTTAATGAAGACAAATCACTTAGAGGCGTACCAGAAAAGAAGACAGACGGCTTAGATACATCTCTTATCTATGGTAAATATGTTGCAGAACATGCAGGAGAAAAAGGGTTCTTTACATTGTATGACAATAAGGGTACTGCCATTTATGAATCATACAACTACGCTACAACTGATGCAGCAAAAGCAGATATTAATCGTTTCAGAAAAGCAATACTAAAAGGATCTTCAACAATTGAAGAAGGAAATGGTGGATTCTTCTGGAAGTTAAAGATTGGACCAAGAGAATTTGATGGACCAGTTGTTGAATCTAGAACTGAAGCAGCACAAGCTCTTACACACGTTAAAGAATTCGCTTTAACAGATGTCATTAGAGAGCAATAATCTAAACATATTTAATAACAAAAAAGCAGGGTCTAATATGGCTCTGCTTTATTTTTTGCTCGTAAAAAATAAAAATTTATATATTAAAAAGTATAGACACTTAAAAATGCGAGTGTTATAATTTGCACAAATTATATTTATTTAGAGGTACAAAAAATGGCAGAAGTTAAGAAAGGTGTTTTAGACGAATTAGAAAAACGTGGTCTAGTAAAGCAAGTTGTATATGAAGATGATTTAAAAGCAATGCTTGATAGTGGTCCACAATCTTTCTATATTGGTTTTGACCCAACAGCAGATTCTCTTCATGTAGGACACTTCATGCAAATGATACTTGCAAAGCGTTTACAAGATGCAGGACACAGACCAATCATCCTTATTGGTGGTGGCACAGCAATGATAGGAGATCCAAGTGGTAGAACTGATATGCGTTCTATGATGACCAAAGAAACAATTGAACACAATGTAGAGTGTTTCAAAAAACAAATGGCAAGATTTATAAGATTTGAAGGCGAAAATGGTGCAATATTAGTAAACAATGCAGATTGGCTTTTAGATTTGAACTATATAGACTTCCTTAGAGAAATTGGAGCATGTTTCTCTGTTAATAAAATGTTAACAGCAGAATGCTATAAGCAAAGATTAGAAAAAGGATTAACATTCCTTGAATTCAACTATATGTTAATGCAATCCTATGACTTCCTTGTATTAAACAGAAAGTATGGTTGCGTATTACAATGTGGTGGTGATGATCAATGGTCTAATATGCTTGCAGGAGCAGACTTAATTAGAAGAAAAGAGCAAAAAGCAGCATTTGCTATTACTTTCGCATTACTTACAACATCCGAAGGCAAGAAGATGGGTAAAACTGCAAAAGGAGCAGTATGGCTTGATGCAGAAAAGACATCTCCATATGATTTCTTCCAATACTGGAGAAACACAAATGATGCAGACGTTGAGAAAGTATTCCGTTACTTAACATTCTTACCAGTTGAAGAAATTGAAGAATTAACAAAGTACAATGACGAAAGAATGAATGCAGCTAAAGAAAGACTTGCATATGAACTCACAAAACTTGTTCATGGCGAGGCAGAAGCTGAAGCAGCATTAAAGAAAGCACATGCAGCATTCTCTGGAGATGCGGAAAATATGCCAACAGCAGTAATTGGACAAGATGTTAAGACTGTTGTAGACGCATTAGTAACAATTAAAGCAGCTCCAAGTAAGGGTGAAGCAAGAAGACTTATCCAAGGTGGTGGCATTTCTGTAGATAACACAAAGATTACAGATATCAATGCAGTTTTAACAGACTCACAAATTGCAAATGGATTCGTTCTTCAAAAGGGAAAGAAGAATTTCTGGAAGGTAACTGTTGAATAATGAATGAGATAACCTTTGTGAATGGCACATATAGAAGTGAGATAACCGTAAAAAAGTCTAGGTTTATCTGTTCTTTAAAAGGTGATGTAACGAAGGAAGAGGCAGAAGCATTTATTCAAAGTATAAAAAAAGAATTTCCAGACGCAAGACATAATTGTTTTGCATATGTTATAGACGAAAATACCTTTAGATACTCAGATGATGGCGAACCACAAGGAACAGCCGGAATCCCAATGCTAGAGGTAATAAAAAGAAAAGGGCTCTCTCAAAGTGTTTTGGTTGTCACAAGATACTTTGGAGGAATACTCTTAGGAGCACCTGGACTTGTTAGTGCTTATACAGACTGTGCAGTTAATGGTATTGAGAGCGCTAAACTTGCTAAGAAAGCATATATGCTTTATATGGAAGTTACTGCAACATACCAAGATAATGCAAACATAGAGGCTCTAGCACGTAAAAAGGGCTATATTAAAGTAGATACAGTGTACGAGGATGTTGTTAAATCCACATACATTATAGAAAAAGATAAAAAAGATGCATTTGTAACGGATATAACCGAGATTACAAAAGGCAAATCACAAACAGAACTAATAAAAGAAGGATATACAGTTATACCTTCGAAGGAGATACAATGAAAGTTACATTAGTAAAAGAGAGAAAGCAAAAACCAGATTTCAGCAATCTTGGATTCGGTAAGTATTTTACAGATCATATGCTCGTTATGGAATATGATGACTCCAAGGGTGGCTGGCAAGAACCAGAGATTATCCCATTTGACGATTTCAAAATCAGCCCAGCATGTTGTTCATTACACTATGGTCAAGGAATCTTTGAAGGATTAAAGGCTTACAAGAACGACAAAGGCGAAATTACAATGTTCCGTCCAAGAGACAATTTCATTCGTATGAACAAGAGTGCAGAAAGACTCTGTATGGCAAAAGTTGACATAGATGTAGTCCTCAAGGCATTATCTGAATTAGTAGAACTTGAAAAAGAATGGATTCCAACATTACCAGGAACATCCTTATATATCCGTCCATTTATGTTCGGATCTGAAGCATTCTTAGGTGTACATCCATCCAAGAAGTTCTTATTCTCAATCATTCTTTCACCAGTTGGAAGTTATTATGCACACGGATTAGAACCAACAGCCCTTATCGTTGAAGACGTTTACACAAGAGCATCTATTGGTGGTACAGGTGAAGCAAAGTGTATGGGTAACTATGCATGTTCATTACTTGCTGGCGAAGAAGCAAAGAAGAAAGGATTTGACCAAGTACTTTGGTTAGATGGTGAAACAAAGCAATATGTAACAGAAGTTGGTTCAATGAATATGTTCTTTGTTATAGACGGTGTTGTATGCACAGCTGAATTAGATGGCAGCATTCTTCGTGGTATCACAAGAGACAGTGCAATCCAAGTATTAAAGAAGAACGGATACAAAGTAGAGGAAAGAAAGGTTTCTATCGCTGAAGTAGTTGCAGCATACAAGAACGGAAAGCTTGATGAAGCATTCGGTACAGGTACAGCAGCTGTTATTTCTCCAGTTGGAACAATTCAATACAAGAACGAAACATTAACAATAAACAACGGCAAGATGGGTAAGATTACAGAATGGTTATATGACCAAATCACTGGAATCCAAACACAAAGATTACCAGATCCATTTGGCTGGGTATATCATGTTGAATAATTGTGAAAAAGACTGACGACATCACAAAAAAAGATACAAAGTCTGAAATTATTGCAGATACAATAGAAGGCGAGGCGAAGGAATATCGCCTTGCTTTTGATACTGCAGCAAGATATTTAAAATCTCCAAAAACCGAATATGAAGTAAAACAAAAGCTCTATGACAAAGGATTTCACAAGGCTGAAGTAGACCAAGTTATAGAGAAGATGAAGTACTATAAATACATAGACGATTACGACTATTGCAGGCTCTATATTTCCATCAAAACAAAGAAGATGGGAAGGAAGAAAATGGAGTACAAACTCATCAATGAAAAGAAGGTAAATGAGGCAGTTGTAAAGAAGGCTATGGCAGAGTTTTTTAAGGCAGATGATGAGAAGGAAAAATGCAAGGATTTTGCCATAAAATATCTCAATAAAAAACACTTAATATTAGACAGAGAAGGATGGGCAAAAGCAGGTCAACATTTATACCAAAAAGGGTATGATTGGGACACAATTTCTAGCGTACTTTCTAGCATAAAACCAGGTGATTTAGACAGTAATGATTGAGCCAATTTTAGTAACCAAAGAACTAGTAAAAGAGTGCTTTCCAAAGCGAGATAATAATGCCAATAAAGGCACCTTTGGACACGCAGTAATTATAGGTGGAAGTGCCAAATATGTGGGTGCTCCACAGTTTAGTTCCAGTGCTTCCTTAGCCATCATTTCTGCACTTGGAAAGGCAGCCATGAGAGTAGGTGCAGGTACCTCACAACTGTGCATTCCTGACACTTTAAGTCCTTATTTGTATCAATCAACCCTTTATTCGTCCATTTACTCGCTCAAATCTGAAGATGGCAACATCGCGTGTGACGAGGCTCAAATAAACGAAATTATGAGCCGTGCTACAGCCTTCGCAATAGGCATGGGAATGGATAAAGGAGATGCTGAATCTATCGTTCTTCAAATACTAGAAAACGGAGAGCAAAATATTGTCATAGATGCAGATGGATTGGCATCAACATCAGGGATTAGAAATTTTAAAAATAGATGCATCTTAACACCACACGCAAAAGAGTTCTCTAAATTTACAAATACACCTATCGAAACCGTTAAAAAATATTCACTTTTATTGGGTTCAAAATATGCAAAAGAAAAGGGTTGTATTTTGCTGCTAAAAGGCACACCAACAACAGTAATAACAGATGGAGAAAATGACTACATAAATAACAATGGAAATGTCTCCCTTGCCAAGGGTGGAAGTGGGGATGTTTTGTCTGGTATTATTTGTGGATTATTGGCCTGGGGATTACAACCAATTAAAGCCGCATATTGTGGTGCTTATATTCTTGGAAGATGTGCTGAACTTAACAAAGTGAATGAGTACTCAACATTGCCAGAAGATATAGTTGCTCAAATTCCAAATGTTTTAGACGAGGTGTTGAAATGAGATTTAAGTATGCCTTGTTTGATTTGGATGGAACTTTACTTGAAAGTGCACCAGGAATTTTAAGGTGCATAAAGGAAACCCTAGATAACAACCACGTAAAATATAACCCCGAAGATCTATGGAAGATGATAGGTCCTCCATTTAGAGTTTCTATGGTTAAGTATTGTGGCATGACTATAGAAGAATCCGAGCAGTTTATAGTTGAGTACAGACAAAGATACAATGATTACGGTTGGAAGATGTCTAATCCATACAAAGGAATAGAAGAATTACTCATTAATCTCAAAAAGAATGGTGTAGTACTTGCTACAGCAACATCCAAACCTGAGAAGTTTACTCTTAGAATGCTGGAGTACCATGGTCTTCTAAAGTACTTTGATGTAGTTGGTGCAGCATTAAATGATAAAACAAGAGAAACCAAGAAGGACGTAGTTAATTGGACACTAGAACAACTTGGTGTAAAAGATAAGAGTGAAGCCATAATGATAGGAGATAGACTCTATGATATAGAGGGAGCTAGAGAATGTGGCTTAGATACCATAGCTGTGCTTTGGGGATATGGTTCTAGAGAAGAGTTTGAAGAATACAAGGCAAAATACATTTTAGAAACAACTGAAGAAGTTGAGCATTTTATTCTTAGTTAAGAATAATTTTTCATTAATTTAAACATACAAAAACCATTAATTACAACGTTTAAACGTTGTTTATTTTCTTTACATAGCAATATATGGGTGGTATAATTTTTAGGAAAAATTAAAAGTTATATATAAGGAGACTTTATTATGGCTTATAAAGGAATGACTCAATTGAGTACAAAAGACTTATGGACAATTCCAAACATTATCACTTATTTTAGAATGTTATGCGTACCTGCATTTGTTGTCTTAATGGCACTAGGCGGTGTATGGTCTAACATTTATTATTTTTATGGCGCATTAGGTGTATTCTTTGTTGCATCTGGTTCAGATTTAATAGACGGATACATTGCACGTAAATACAACATGTGTAGTGGTGTTGGTATGATTTTCGACCCACTTGCAGATAAATTGATGCACGTTTCAGTATTAATGTGCTTAGCACTTTGTACTGGTTTAACACCTCTTGGTAGAGATACATTAGCAGAATATAGTGATCCAAACTTACATTGGTATGTACACTATGCATTTGTTATTGCAATTCTCTTAAAAGAACTTGCTTTAATTTCAATGGCACCAATTGCTATGAAGAAGAAAGCAAAGGTTGAGGCAAATATGCTTGGAAAGGTAGGTTCTTTCACAGTGTCCGTAGGGGTTATTATGGCCTTCTTCCATCCATATGTTAAATTCGCAGATTGGGGTATCCTTGCATGGGGTATCTGCATTGGCTGGGCATCCGCTTTATCATATTTGAAGGATGTTATTGTTCAAGCAAGATTAGTATCTAAGGCAATTAAGGATGGAACTTATATCGAAGGCGAAACAGGAAGAGATATTCAAAATAGAATTGCAGCAGAAAAAGCAAAACAAAGAGAAGAAGAACTCATTAGAGAAAATGAAGAAGCAGCAGCTAAAGCTGAGGCTGAAAAAGATAAAGTAGAAGAATAATAAAGAAGGATATAGATATGAACGATATGGAAAAAACTTATAATCCTGAGTTTGAGCAAAGGATTTACGATTTCTGGCTTAAGGGAAAATTCTTTGAATCTCACCCAAATCCAGACAAAGAACCATTTACCATTATGATGCCACCTCCAAACATTACAGGTCAGCTTCATATGGGACATGCATTAGATCAAACATTGCAAGATATACTCACACGTTTCAAAAGAATGAGTGGGTATGAAACTTTATGGTTGCCAGGAACAGACCATGCATCTCTTGCTACAGAAGTTAAGATTGTTAACACTTTAAGAGAGCAAGGAATCTCTAAAGAAGATTTAGGAAGAGAAAGATTCTTAGAAAAAGCATGGGAATGGAAGAACAAGTATGGTGGCAGAATAGTAGAGCAAATTAAGAGACTAGGTTCATCTTGTGACTGGTCTAAGGAAGCATTTACTATGGACCAAAACTGTTCTAATGCTGTTCAAGAGGCATTCATCCGTTATTACAAGAAGAAACTTATTTATCGTGGAGACAGAATGATTAACTGGTGTCCACGTTGTAAGACAGCTTTATCAGATGCAGAAGTAGAATATGAAGAACAACAATCCAATTTATGGCATTATCATTATCCATTCGTAGACGGTTCTGGATATATTACAATTGCTACAACAAGACCAGAAACAATGCTTGGTGATACAGCAGTTGCAGTAAACCCAAAGGATCCAAGATACAAGGATAAGATTGGAAAGATGTTAAAGTTACCTTTAACAGACAGAGAAATTCCTCTTATTGCAGATGATTACTGTGAAATGGATTTCGGCACTGGTGCAGTTAAGATTACTCCAGCACATGATCCTAATGACTTTGAAATCGGTATTAGACACAACTTGCCACAAATCAGAGTTATTGCAGATGACGGTACAATGAACGAAAATGCTGGTATTTATGCTGGCTTAGATAGACTTGAATGCAGAAAGAGAGTTGTAGAAGACCTCAAAGCACAAGGATATTTAGAAAAGATTGAACCATATGCACACAAAGTAGGGACTTGTTATAGATGTCATGAAACAGTTGAATCTATCGTTTCTAGACAATGGTTCGTTAAGATGAAACCACTTGCAGAACCAGCAATCAAGGCAGTTAAGACAAAGAAGATTGAATTTATACCAAAGCACTTTGAAAAGACATACTTCAACTGGATGGAAAACATTAAAGACTGGTGTATTTCAAGACAATTATGGTGGGGACACAGAATTCCAGCATATTACTGTGATAAATGTGGAGAAATGTACGTTGCAAAATCAATGCCAACACAATGTAAGTGTGGATGCACAACATTCCATCAAGACGAAGATGCACTGGATACATGGTTCAGTTCAGCACTTTGGCCATTCAGTACACTTGGTTATCCAAAGAAGAATAAGAATTTGTCTTATTACTATCCAACATCTGTTCTTGTAACAGGTTATGACATCATCTTCTTCTGGGTAGCAAGAATGATATTCAGTGGTCTTGAGTTTATGGAAGATGTTCCATTTAACGAAGTACTTATCCATGGTATTGTAAGAGACGAAAAGGGCAGAAAGATGTCCAAGTCTTTAGGAAATGGTATAGATCCATTGGAATTAATAGACAAATACGGTGCAGATGCATTGAGATTCTCATTAACAATTAATATTGCTCCAGGTAGTGATACAAGATTTAGCAAAGAGAAATTAGAGAGTTGCAGAAACTTCTGCAATAAACTTTGGAATGCATCCAGATTCGTTATTATGAACATTAAGAAGGGAGACGAATTAGACGTTATACCTTCTAGACTTAATGTTGCAGACAAATGGATTTTAACAAGACTTAATTCTGTTATAAAAGAAGTTACAATTAACCTCAACAAGTATGACTTTGGTGTTGCAGCTGCAAAACTCTATGATTTCACATGGTCTGAATTCTGTGACTGGTATATTGAAGTATCCAAGACATCACTTTATTCAAATGATGAAAACCAAAGAAAGCACGCAATTTCAATGCTTACTTATGTATTAACAACAATTCTTAAATTGTTGCATCCAATTATTCCTTTCATTACAGAAGAGATTTACTCCAAGTATCATAAGAAAGGAGATGCAATAATGGTTCAAGATTGGCCATCATATAACAGAAAGTATATCTTCCATAAGGAAGAAAAGGCATTTGAGGACTTAATTGAGCTCGTAACATCGATTAGAAATACAAGAGCAAGTATGAACGTTGTACCTTCAAAGAAGATACACATCCAAGTTCTAACAGCAGACAATAATCTATTTAAGAAGTTTGAAATCTATCTAGACAAACTTGCTGGAGTAGAGAGTGTTAAGTACTTAAATAGTGCAGACGAAGCAGATAAGAGTGCAGTTGCCCTTGTTACAGCTCTTGCACAAGTTTATATTCCTATGGGCGAATTAGTAGACCCAGCAAAAGAGAAGGAAAGACTTGAAAAAGAACTTGCACAAGCAGAGGGAGATATTGCACACTCTGAAAATCTTCTAAATAATCCTTCATTCGTACAACGTGCACCACAAAAGGTCATAGATACAGAGAAGGCAAAGTTAGAAGCAGCACAAAACAAATACAAGAAAATTAAAGAACAATTAGATGCTTTAAAATAGAGACAAAGAAGGTGTAGTATGGAATTTAAGCATTCAATTTCAATATTATTCTCGCACCCACAGTACATCATAAAGATATTCTTATATCTTTTGTTGTGCGTTGCTATTGTTGCAGGAATAACAGCAGCAATTGTGGTGCCAGTATATAAGCATGCCATGACATATGCAGATATGGCTGAGATTATAGACCCAATCTTTAACAAGATACATGATTATCTTAGAGGCGATATAGGGTTAAGAGGCGTAATGGGACAAATCATAGACTCTGGTGAAATGTATGTTAAGGCAGTTGTAGACCACCCAGTTGGAATACTTGCAAGTTTATTAATACCTATTGGTATTTACTTCTTGTATTCATTCCTTTCTGGATTATGTTTATATCCTTTAGGATATATTATTAACAACTTGATGTCTTCTAACATGAAGATGCCATTTGCATCATCCTTTATCATTAACTTAAAGAAGTCTGCAGAATATTCAGCTAGCAAGATGATGATTTTATTCCCAATTGATTTAGCATTTGCAGTAATTATAATTGCACTTGGTTGGGGATTGAGACAGGTCATTGGTATTTTCGTTATGCCAATAATTTTACTCTTCGCTTTAATAGTTTTGTCTTTTAGACAACTTTTAACAGCAGGATGGATGCCAAGAATGCTATATCATCCTGAAGAGAAACCACTTGTTGCATTTAAGAAGAGTATGCCATATCTCAAGATGGAATCTAGAGGTATGATGCAAGGATTTATCTTTACATTCGTAATTACATACGGACTCAACACAGCTCTAGCACTTCCAACATACGGAATAATATTCATTATTGCACCTTCACTTTATTACATCGTATTTAGATCCATAGAGCTTGTTGGATATTACAAAGTAAAAGGACTCAAGTTCTATACGGATGCAAGTACTGTTATAGACACAACAGAGTACGGATATAGAAAAGAAACACAAGAGCAAGTAGAGGAGATACCTCAAGAAACAGCAGAAGAAACTGTAGAGGAAAAGAATGAACAAGAATAAGAATTTCTTTAGGATGTATTTTGGAAAACTAAAAACAGCACTATTTTGTGTTGTTGTAGTTGGTTCATTTATATCCATGATAATTGAGATATTATTCTTAACCGGAGTATTAAAGTCTGGTGGCAATGAGGTGCTTTATGCAACATCTCTTGCAGTCCTTGCTGTAATACTCATTCTTGCTTTATATGTGTTGCTTGCTAGTGGGTATATTGTTGGGAAGAAGAAATTTTCCATACTGTTCTTAATTCCTGAAAGTGTAGACTACGAGCATGTAATGGAAATTAGATACAACAGAATCTTAGATGAGTACACACTCGTTCTTATGAAAGAAGAGGGAGATGTACAAAAATATAGTGAGTATGTATTAAACATTAACAAGAAGTGTTTTGACGCTTTCTATGTAGCACTTAGAGAGAAATGCCCAAGCTTAATGTACGAGGTACATTCCCACTCAAAAGAAGATAAGAAAAAGAAATAAATGGAATATAAAAAACTAGATAGTACAGCCTTTGAATTCATAAACAAATGGATAAAGGACAATAATTATGAGGGCTCCATATATTCATTTTGTGCATTCATTGCATGGTTCAGAGACTATGAGTATTGCATAAAGGAAAATACTTTGTATTTAAGGGCATACTATGAAAGTGATGATCCTGTAAACTGGGCACCTTTAACGTATGACTCATTTGCAGAAGCAATAAAAGATATTCCAGAAAACGAAGCAATATTCTTTGCTAGAAAAGAGGATGTAGACCAAATTGACAAGGATAGATATGCGATTAAATGCTATCCATCTGAAAGTGAATACATTTACAAAGCAAAAGATTTTGTGGATATGGTTGGCAAGAAGTATCACGGCAAGAGGAATCATATAGCTAAGTTTAGTAAGTTATATCCAAATGCAACTCTTGTTAGCTACGAAAGAAAATACAGGGAAGATGTAATGAAGTTTGCATCTGCCTGGGTAATAGATAAAGAAGTAAGCCAAGACACCTTAGTTAACTATGACTTGGACGAGGAAATTAATAGACTTGTTCAAATGTTAGATGAGGTGGAAAAGGGAAACCTAATTTGTGCAATACTCTTTGTGGAAGGCAAGATTATAGGCGTAACAATAGCCGAAATAATGTCTAGTAACAATGCAATTGTTATGTATGAAAAAGCAGACATTAACTATGAGGGTAGTTACACTTTTCTTGCGAAAACTTTTGCAAAAGAATATCTATATAATTGTAATTATATAAATAGGCAAGAAGATATGGGAATTGAAGGATTGAAGAAGTCCAAACTCAGTTACAATCCGGATCATATGTTTGAAACCTATGCAATTATAGACAAAAAATACAGAGGAGAGCTTGGCAAAGTCTTTGCATCTCAAAAGATAGAAGATATAAAGGATGGCTATGTACAATTAGAGGAAGATGACTATGATGCCACAATGGAATTCTTAGAAAGAAATAGGCAGGCATTAAAAGACATAAAGTTCTTCCTAAATTTCAAGCCAGACGAACTAGAGTACATACTCACACACGGGTTTATGTATGCACGCATTATAGACGGCAAGATTGCAGCAACTTGTGGAATAGACCCAGATAGAGAATACGGCAATATGCTTAGAGATATCTGTGGTGGTACTAAAGAAGAAGGACAATTCCTAGAATTCTCTGGAATAATGGTAGATGAACAGTACAGAAGAAGAGGATATGGAAGAGCTGTTTGTGAGAAAGTAATAGAGTGGGCAAAGGAATACATAAAGCCTTGTACGCTATGTGCAGTTGTACAATATAACAACGAACCTTCTTTAAATAATTTAAAGAAATTAGGGTTTGTAGAAAGAGCACAAAAAGAACAAGGTGAATACAACTTCAAATATTTAACGTTATATATAGGAGCAAACAATGATTAAAGGAATTACTTTAGTAAACGAGAAAGCATACTATGTTAATGGTGAGCTTAAAACAGAGTGCAGTAATGGTAGCAGAAAGAATACCATAGCATATTCAATTTTGAGCAATCATAACAGTGGAGACGACAACGCTTTAAAGATCAAGTTTGATGCTTTAGCAAGCCATGACATCACATATGTTGGTATCATTCAAACAGCAAAGGCATCTGGTCTTAAAGAGTTCCCAATTCCTTATGTTTTAACAAACTGTCATAACTCACTTTGTGCAGTAGGCGGAACAATTAACGAAGATGACCACGTATTCGGATTATCTTGTGCAAAGAAGTTTGGTGGAATATATGTTCCAGCTTCCTTTGCAGTTATTCATACTTTCATGAGAGAGATGTTCGCTGGCTGTGGAAAGATGATTCTTGGTTCAGACTCCCATACAAGATATGGTGCATTAGGTACTATGGCAATTGGTGAAGGTGGACCAGAACTAGTTAAGCAATTGCTTAGCAGAACTTATGACATTCCATATCCAAAGGTAATAGCGGTATATCTTAAAGGAAAACCAAGAAAGGGTGTTGGTCCAATGGACGTTGCACTTTCTATCATTGGTTCTACATATGCAGAAGGTTTTGTAAAGAATGCAGTATTAGAATTCGTTGGAGATGGTATTAAATCATTGCCTATAGAATATCGTAACGGAATAGATGTAATGACAACAGAATCAGCTTGTTTATCCTCAATTTGGGAAACAGACGAAAAGGTTGAAAATTATCTAGATAAATTTGGAAGAAAGGGAGATTATAAGAAACTCGCTCCTAAAGATGGTGCAGAGTATGACAGAGCAATTATAGTAGACTTAGACAAAATTGAACCAGTTATTGCACTCCCATTCCACCCATCTAATGTTTATTCATTAGAAGAAGTAATTAACAATCCAGAAAAGGTTCTTAAAGAAGTAGAAGAAAAAGGAACAAAACTTCTTAAACTTAAAGATGGAGAATTCAAACTTAGAGACAAGATAGTTAATGGAAAGGTACAAGTTAACCAAGCAGTTATTGCAGGTTGTGCAGGTGGCACTTATGATAACATCGCCACAGCAGCAAATATCTTAAAAGGTAAGAACATTGGAAATGGTGCATTCACGCTAACCGTATATCCAGGTTCAGAGCCAACACTATTATCACTTGTTAAAGGTGGTTCAGTATCTTCTTTAATAGAAAGTGGTGCTGTGCTTAAACCATGTTTCTGTGGTCCATGTTTCGGTGCAGGAGACGTTCCTTGCAATAATGGATTATCCATTAGACATACAACAAGAAACTTTGAAAGAAGAGAAGGAAGTAAGCCAGCAGATGGACAAATTGCATCTGTAGCACTCATGGATGCTAGATCTATTGCAGCAACAGCAGCAAATGGTGGTGTTTTAACATCCGCTTTAGGACTAGACTTTGACGAGAATTTTGATGAATTCAATTTTGATAAATCCATATATGCAAACAGAGTATATAACGGATACAAGAAAGCAAATCCAAAGGAAGAACTTGTATATGGTCCAAACATAACAGACATTCCTAAGATAGAAGAACTCAAAAATAACCTTTTGTTAAAGGTTTGCTCTGTAATTAAAGACCCAGTAACCACAACAGATGAACTTATTCCAAGTGGCGAAACATCTTCATACCGTTCTAACCCATTAAGACTTGCAGAATTTGCACTCTCTAGAAAAGATCCAGGATATGTTGCTAGATCCAAAACAGTTAGAGATGGAAAAGATGCAATCGCAAAAGAACTAGGACTAGATACAAAGGATGTTTCAATTGCTAGTGTAGTATTTGCAAATAAACCAGGAGATGGCTCTGCAAGAGAACAAGCAGCAAGTTGCCAAAGATTCTTAGGTGGTGGTGCAAATATAGCAAGAGAATATGCTACAAAGAGATATCGTTCTAACTTAATTAACTGGGGTATGGTTCCATTTATAAATGCAAATGATGAGTTTGAACTTGGAGATTATATTCTTATAAAGAATATTAGAGAATACATTGCATCTGGTAAAAAGGATGTGGAAGCAACTTTAATTAGAAACAACGAAAAGAAGACCATTACATTATCTTTAGACCAACTAACAGATGATGAAAAGCAAATTATTCTAGATGGTTGCTTAATAAACTATTACGGAAACGGAAGATAAAAAAAGAGGTATATATATGGCAAAAAAACTTATGTTAGGTAACGAAGCAATTGCTCGTGGTGCATATGAAGCCGGAGTAAAGGTTGTATCCTCATATCCAGGCACACCTTCCACGGAAATTAGTGAGATTATTGCTAAATATCCAGAGGTATATGCAGAATGGGCACCAAATGAAAAGGTTGCAACTGAAGTTGCAGTTGGTGCATCCATAGCAGGAGTAAGATCTATGGCATGTATGAAGCACGTTGGTGTTAATGTTGCAGCAGACCCACTTTTCACAGCAGCATATACTGGTGTTAATGGTGGTATGGTTATGGTTGCAGCAGACGATCCAGGAATGCATTCATCCCAAAATGAGCAAGATTCTAGATTCTATGCAAGAGCAGCACATGTTCCAATGCTAGAACCTTCTGATAGTGCAGAGGCAAAAGAGTTTACAAAACTTGCATTCAAGCTTTCTGAAGAATATGACACACCAGTCTTTATAAGAACAACAACAAGACTTGCACACTCCCAAAGCTTTGTAGAGGAAGAAGAAAGAGTAGAGGTTGAAGATAAGAAGTATGTCAAAGACATAACCAAGTATACTATGATGCCTTCTTCTGCAATTGGAAGACATGTTAAGGTTGAAGCAAGAGAGAATAAACTCAAAGCAGATTTAAATGCTGGAGTATGGTTCAACAGGGAAGAGATAAGAGATACAAAAATTGGTGTTGTTTGTTCTGGTATTGTATATCAATACGTAAGAGAAGCACTTCCAAATGCATCTATTTATAAACTCGGAATGGTATATCCTGTTGCGATTGAACAAATTAAAGCATTTGCAAAGAAAGTTAAGAGAGTAATAGTTATAGAAGAACTAGAACCATTCTTTGAAAACCAACTTAAAGCAAATGGTATTGAATGTGATGGCAAAAACTTATTCACACTTCAAGGTGAGTATTCTGTTTCCTTAATAAAGGAAAGAGTACTTGGAGAGAAGGTAGATGTAGAGAAGATAGACCTTCCAGTTAGACCTCCTGTTATGTGTGCAGGATGTCCACACAGAGGAGTATTCTATATCCTTTCTAAACTTAAGCTTACAGTTTCAGCAGATATTGGTTGTTACACACTTGGAGCAGTTGCACCACTTAGCTCTGTAGACACAGTTGTATGTATGGGCGCAAGCGTAGGTATCGCACACGGATTTGAAAAGGCTCTAGGAAGAGAACAATCCAAACACACAGTAGCAGTCATTGGAGATAGCACCTTCATTCACAGCGGTATTACAGGCCTTGTAAATGCAGTTTATAATGGCTCTAATATGACATTAATTATCTTAGATAATTCTACAACCGGTATGACAGGACACCAACAACATCCAGCAACTGGTTTAACACTTAAAAATACACCAGCTCCAATACTTCCACTTGACGATCTTGTTAAGACAATTGGTGTTAAGAGTTTAGACATAGTAGATAGTTATGATTTAGCAGAAGTAGAAAGAGCAGTAAAGAATGCTGTTAACACAGATGGTGTTTCTGTTGTTATAGCAAAGCATCCATGTGCACTCTTAAAGACATATAAAGCAAAACCTGCACTCAATATAGAGGAGTGTAAGAAATGTGGAATGTGCTTAAAGATAGGATGTCCAGCAATATATAAACAAAAAGATGGTTCAGCACTTATTAATTCGGCACAATGTGTTGGATGTGGTGTATGTAAGCAACTTTGTAAATTCAATGCTATTAAAGGAGGAGAAGAGAAATGAGAACTAACATACTTATAGTCGGTGTTGGCGGACAAGGAACTTTATTAGCATCTAGAATACTAGGTACATTAGCAGTAAATAAGAACTTAGACTGCAAGTTAAGTGAAGTACACGGAATGTCTCAAAGAGGTGGTTCTGTTGTAACTAATGTTAAGATTGCAGACGAGGTAAAATCTCCAATTATTGGACTTAAAGATGCAGACATAATTCTTGCTTTTGAGCAATTAGAGGCCATTAGATACACGAATTATTTAAAAGATGGCGGAATTATTGTTGTTAACACACAACAAATTATGCCTATGCCAGTTATTACTGGAGCAAGAGAATATCCAAGCAATATTTTAGAAGAACTTAAAAAGAGATGTGGAAAGCTTATTGCAGTTGATGCTCTTGATATTGCAAAGGAAATTGGCTCCGTAAAATCTGTTAATGTAGTAATGATAGGAGCACTTGCAAAGCAATTAGGAATTAGCTTTGAAGAAATAGATAGTGCATTAAAGCAAACAATAAAACCAGCTCTTTATGAACTAAATAAAGCAGCACTAGAAAAAGGATACAACATTTAGTAAAGGAGAAAAAATGGGAAAGTATGAACAAATAATGACCATGTCTAGAGAAGATATGGAAAAATTGCAAAGTGAGAGACTTGTTGCAGAAGTTAAGTACGCATATGAGAATCAAAAGGCATATCGTGCAAAGATGGACGAAGCTGGTGTAAAGCCAGAAGATATTAAGTCTATTAAAGACATAACAAAGTTACCATTCACAACAAAGCATGATTTAAGAGAGAATTATCCATTCGGATTCTTCGCTTGCCCAATGAAAGACATAGTACGTATACATGCAAGTTCTGGTACAACAGGCAAGCTCACAACCGTTGGTTACACACAAAGAGACTTAGATGACTGGTCTGAAGCATTTGCAAGATCTCTTGAAATTGCTGGTGTAACAAAAGATGATATAATCCATATTTCATATGGATATGGACTCTTTACAGGTGGTCTTGGTGCTCATTATGGTGGCGAGTTAATGGGATGTGCAGTAGTGCCTTGTTCAACAGGTAATACACAAAGACAATTACAACTCATGAAAGACTTTGGTGCAACAGTTCTTTGTTGTACACCATCTTATGCATTATTCCTTGGAGAAGCAATTGAGAAAGATCCTAACTTAAGCATAGATAATTTCAAACTTAGAATTGGTGTCTTCGGTGCCGAGCCATGGTCCTTAGGAATGAAAGAGAAGATAGAGGAGAAGTTACATCTCAAAGCTTATGACATTTACGGATTAAGTGAAATTAGTGGTCCTGGAGTATCTATGAACTGTGGTGCAGAAGAATTACACGTACAAGAAGATTTATTCTATCCAGAGGTTGTAGACGTTAACACATTAGAACCAGTTCCAGATGGTGTTAGAGGCGAATTAGTGTTTACAACACTAAGAAAGCAAGGTGTACCTCTTATTAGATACAGAACAAGAGACCTTTGTTCCATAACACATGGAGTATGTCCAACCTGTGGAAGAACAATAGTTAGAATGAGCAGAGTAACAGGTAGAACAGATGATATGTTAATTATTAGAGGAGTTAACGTATTCCCATCTCAAATCGAATCTGCTTTAGTAAAGATAGAAGAATTGAACGGATCTCACTATTTATTAGTTGTGGAAAGAGAAGGATTATTAGATACCTTAGAAATTAGGGTTGAGATGAATCCAAAGTATTTCTCAGACCAAATCAAAGATATTGAGAAACTTAGAAAGAAGGTAGATCACGAAGTAACATCTGCAATTGGTATTGCAGCAAAGATCACACTTTGTGCACCTGGAGAAGTTCCACTTTCCGAAGGAAAGACAAAGAGAACAATAGACAACAGAGTAATTGAATAAGGGGAGGATTTAACTATGATAATTAATCAACTAGCAGTATATTCACAAAACGAAGTAGGAAAATTATTGCCAATCATCAAAACATTAGGCTCTAATGGTATCAACATTGAAAGTTTAAATATTGCAGATACAGCAGAGTACGGCATAGTTAGAATGCTCACTTCAGACAATGAAAAGGCTCAAAAGATTCTTCAAGAGAAGGGCTTTATTTCTACAATTACAAGTTTAGTTGGAGTAGAAGTTGCTGATGAAGCTGGAGAACTTTCTAAAACGTTAGAAAAGCTTGCAGCAAATAAGATTGATATTGAGTACATTTATTCTTATTCAAGAAAAGATGGAAAGGCATTAATCCTTATCAAAACAGAAAAAATTAAGGAAGCAGAGGATTTACTTAAATAATGACCAAATCAGAGATTAGAAAAGAGGTTAAAAGTCGTGTCGCAAAGATGACAGACATGGAAAAGGAATGGGCATCTAATGCAATTATAGATGAACTTATTTCAAGCAAAGCATTTAGAAGTGCTAGAAATATATTTATTTATATAAATATGCAAGATGAACCTTCCACCTTTGATCTAATTGGACTTGCTATGGCACTAGAGAAAGTTGTTTGTGTTCCAAAGTTATATTCAGATGGTTCAATGAAGCCAATTATAATTAATCCATTTACCGAATTTGGTGTAGATGAATTTGGAATACAAGAACCTAAAAAAGGCAAAGTTGCTCCTTATGTTGACCTAGCTATTGTTCCTATGGTTGCTTTTGACAAAGAGTGCAACAGACTTGGAAGAGGAAAAGGTTATTATGACAGATTCTTTGAGCAATATGATTGCAAGAAGATAGGCATTGCCTTTGATTGCAGACTTGTTGAGAAAGTTGAAACCGAGGAACATGATGTCAAAATGGATGTAATAGTAACAGAGAAAAGAGTACTCAAAGACGGACTAGAAAGACATAATAAGCTTAGTGGGGAAGAATGAGAGTAATATCTGGAAAGTATAGAGGAAGAGTTATTAACATTCCTAAGGATGACAGAATTCGTCCAACTATGGATAGAATTAAAGAAACCGTTTTCAATGTAATCCAAGGTTATGTTGAAGGTGCAAGAGTTTTAGACTTATTCGCAGGAACAGGAAACTTAGGAATAGAGGCTAATTCTAGATATGCAAAAGAAGTTGTTTTTGTAGACAATCATCCAGACAGTATTAATTTTATTAATAAGAACCTAAAAGGAATGGAAGAAGGGACAACTGTTGTTAAATCAGATTACCTTCTATATCTCCAAAGTGTAACAAAGCCATTTGATGTCATTTTTGTAGATGCACCATACCATTGCTTATTAGGAGAAAGAGCAGTTAAATGCATAATAGAAAGAGACATTCTTGCAGAAGGTGGAGTACTTTGTTATGAACATGATACAAAAGAAAAACTAAGCATTACGCTACCTGCAAACTACATTAATAAAGAGAAAGAGATGGGCAATGTTTCCTTCAATTTCATATACAAGGTTAATGTTGGAATAGTAACTGGTTCATTTGATCCATTTACAAGAGGACATTTGGCCATTGTAGAGAGTGCACTAGAGCAATTTGATAAAATCTATATTGCATGTTTAGTGAACGAAGAGAAGAAATATCTATTCACACCAGAAGAAAGGTTAGAGATAATTCAAGAAAGCATAAATGAATTAGGTAAAAAAGCAGGCAGAGTTGAGGTTATATTCTCAGAAAAATATGCTTGCGAGTTATATAAGGATTTAAGAGCAAAAGCCCTTATACGCTCCATACGAAACGATGAAGATAAAGAGTATGAAATGCTTATGCAAAAGTACAATGACGAACACGGAGCAAATACGGTCTTCGTAGAGGTGCCAGAAGCAATAAAGCGTATCTCATCCACAATGTGTAGAGAGCAATTAAAAGAAAATAATTATGATGGCATAGTTCCATCTGCAATAAATAAAGTAAAAGAAATAGTAGAGAAAAAATAAAAACTCGCTTGAAAATTGGTGCAAAAGTATATAAAAGTCGCTTGAAAATTGGTGCAAAAGTATATAAAAGTCGCTTGAAAATTGGTGCAAAAGTCGAAATTCGGTCTATGTAATCTTATAAAATAAGATTAAAAAATACATACTTGAAAACTAAAAAAATTGAATAAAACATAGAAAATAAAAACGATATAAAAGGAAGCAAGATTATGAACACATTTGAGACATTTGAAACATTACTAAACGAATTAGAAGCAGAAGTATTAAAGGCAAAAAAAGCAACATTTTCACCAAGTGATATTATTGTTAACAGAAGCCGTATGCAAGACTTAATTGCAAGATTAAGATCCAACTTTCCAGCTGTTATAACAGATGCAAAGCAAATTAAAGAAAATGAGGCTAAAATCATTGGAGATGCACAAGCATATGCAGACAAGTTAGTAGCAGATGCAGTAGCAAAATCCAAAGAGATGGTAGACCAAACAGACATTATTAAGAGAGCAAAGGAAGATGCAACTGCAATGAGAACAGAAGCAGAGGAGAACTACAAGAGATCAGACTATGAAAGTAGAGCACTTGCATTCCAAATCTTAGATGGTGCAGAAAAAACTTTAGTAGATAGTCTTAACATTATCACTGAAAAGAAAAGAACTCTAATAGAGAAATAATAATTGTCCTTTCGCCATATACATAGTACAATGTTTCACTTTGTTGAAGCATTGTATTTTTTTTTGTAATAGTTAAAGGTATAAACTAATTTCACCCCATAATCACCCTCTAGTATTATTGTACAAAGCACCTTCCAAATGGTAAGATATCTATAAATATTTTTATAGATTATAATGGAGGTTGCATTATGACAAAAAATAACTCTTTGCGTTTATACTTATTGTGCATCTTAATGATTCTTGCATTAGTTGCAACCGCTTTAACAATAACGCAATTATTCAACAAAGGAGAGGGTATAGCAAATGCTGGTACATATGATAATACCATCAAAGTTGGCTCAGTAGTGTATACTGGTTCAGAATACCCAATAACATTTGATTATAATGGTGATACTCATATGTCCACTTCAATAGTGGAAGCAAACACTAAGCCAGTACAATCAAATTATGAGTATTATTACTTAGCATCTGATTTGTCTACTCCTATTGACAACCCAGTTAATGCAGGTGATTATGTTGCAAAATACAAAATTGCAACAGATGCATCACCTAATCCAGATACTGAAATTTCAATATATTTCTCTATCAAGAAAGTAACACCAAATTGGGTATTACAAGCAACTGGTGATGATTGGCTTTGGCAATATGCAGAGGATACGACTTTGGCAGAAAAGTTCCATGTTGTATTTGGTGCTCTTCCAGATGGAAATGATGATGTTGTAGCAGCTGCAATTACATGGAGATACAGTACAGATGGTGGTTCATCATGGGCAGATGCTGAAATGAACATAGAAAAATCATATCCAGGACAATATTGGGTAAAGGCAACAGTTGCAACAACAACAAATTACCTTGAATATACAACAGCACCTTTACCATTTGAAATTAGTAAAGCAAGATTATATCCGGTTTTTGAAGAACAAACATATAATGCTAGAACAGATTCCCAACAATTATATGCAAAACTATCTTCTAAAAAATTATTTAGTGCAGATAGTGGGTTGTCTACCATTAACTATGCTCATGTTAATAGTTCATATGAATATGTTGGTGTAGATTTGTCTTATGGAACAAACGCTGGTGATTATCCAGCAAGATTATATATGTCTACTGCTTCTTATACAGCTCCTGGTAGCGTATCTACAGGGAAGAAAATAAATGATTTATTTACATTAATAGATAATGGCGTTGAATGTGCCGAATTTAATGCCACTTGGACAATTTCTAAAGCAAATATTAATGTTAGTGTAAGTGTAAGTAACAAGACTTATGGAACAGCAATTACTGAACCAGTAGTTATTAGTGCTTCAGGAGAAGGCGCATATCTCAATGGTTGGGTATCCGCAGAAACATCTTCAAATAAGGAAGCAGAAATAGGTAGAGCAGTTATAGTAAACAAATATGCTTTAAAGGGTAATACAACAAGTTCTACGGAATTAGCAGATGGTGATTGGACAACAACAGTTCCAACAAATGCTGGCACATATTATGTTCGCTCATACATTTCTGGTTTATTAAATTACAATGATACATATAATACAACAGATGCAACCTTTACAATAGATAAGAAAGCTTTCTATTTTATGGCGCAAGACAATACAATCACATATGGAGAGACACCAGTAGCATATGGATATGGATATAATGGTCTTGTTGAAGGAGATGACTTTAATACTGCAATAGATGTTTCTGGACTAACATATTCATTCAATTACAATCAATATGATGATGTTGGTGAATATACAATTACTCTTAGCGGAGCTACATCAAACAATTATAATATAATATTTACAACAGGGACATTGACAGTAGAAAAAGCACCATTAACAATTACTGCAAAATACAAATCTATAAACTATGGTGACGAGCCATCAAATTATGGCGTTAATTATTCTGGATTCGTTGGAACAGATGATGAAAGTGTATTAGAGGGTATATTACAATATTCTTATAATTATCAAGCTGGAGATAATTGGAACACATCTGGCCTTTATAAAATAACAGTAAGTGGTGTAACAGCAACAAACTATGATATCACTTTTGTTCAAGGTGATTTATATGTTCAAAAAAGATACCTTTCAATTAAATACATAGATAAATATTGGTGTTATGGAAATTCATCATTACCAAATTTCTACAGTGTAACTATTTTGGGTATAACTTCATTATATTCAGGAGACTCAATTGAGAATGCAATTGAAGTCCTTTGTGATTATGATTTAACAGTATATGGTGAATATCCTATAACAATTAATAAAATTAATGACAATTATAACTGCACTGTATATTACTATGCTAATCCAAATGCTCAGACTGGTGTAGAGTATAGCAATACTTGGGCAGGCAATAGAGCAAAATTCTATGTTACACCAAGAAATGTTAATATTTCAATAAAAGATAGAACTAACCCTAGTTTCGCAGGATATTTAAAATCAGAATACGGTGAAGCATTTAATTTCACAAATGGTTATAATGTATCCAATGGCTCATATAATGGCTATTCATATAATCAAGGTAATCCAATCATCGGCGATGATAATGCAGATGGAAGTGTATTTACTTTAAAATTATATGCAGAGGAAGCATGCCAAAATGAAGTTACATTAGAGAATTTGCCTCAATATGGAATTGGTACATATTATATTAAGGCAGTATCTACAAATCCAAATTATAGAGTAGCTTATCGCAGAGGTAATGAGGCTGATAATACTCCAGGATATTATGAGATACAACCTAAATATATTTCAGTCGTAATGGCAGATAAAAATGTACAATATGGTAACAGTTTGGATTCATTGTCTTATACTATTGGTAAATCTGGCTTAGCAGTAAACATATTCGTATATGGCGATGAAGAAGCAGACTTATTTGACTTCTATATTGCAGATAGTTTGGATAATGTTATTCCTAATGCATCTTTAAGTACAACAGTACCTGGCACATATTACATTAAGATTAATGATAAGAGTAGTGCAAACTATAACATTAATTATAGTCGTATAGGTGTATCAGGAACACCTGTTTATACAATTTCAAAGAGATCTATTACTGTTTATATTAATGATGCAAGCAGTATCTATGGTGAAACACCAGCAACGCTAACAGCAGATGATAGCGCAATTGTTAATAACGATGATCCAGCAGATGTTTATACATTATCTTGTTCAGTAACTTCAACAACTAGTTATGGTGGTTATGATATTACTGGAGCAAATGTAGAAGGGTCAAAATATATAGTTACATTTAGAAACGCTGCAAATACACAAGGCTATGCTAGATATAATGTAAATAAGAGACCTATTGTTATTACAAATGTAAATACAACAATTCCAAATTTCGATTATTTAGATTCTGGTTCAACTATAAATACAAAACTTGGTAATCCATATGATTGTCTTGGAGTAGCAACAACCTCCACATATGGTTTGACAAACGGACATGTAATAACTGATGTTATATTAGTCTCATTTAATACTAAATTTGATGGCACAGGTACAGCAGTTGCATATAACGGAGTATCTGGTTCATTAGACGCAGGAAAATATTATTTAGTAGTAACAGGCATTAATAATAACTATGAAGTATCTTCTGCATTTGATGAACAAACATCATACTTTGAAGTATTACCAAGAGAAGTAGATGAAACATGTATTAATTATTTCCCATTAGACTATTATACAGGTTTTGAACAAGAGCCTTATTTTGAATTTAGATATAATGGTAACAATATTACCTATACAGCAACTGGTGAAACAGCAGCAACAAATGCTGGAAATTATACAATGACTTTAACAGCAAACGGCAATTTCAAAGGATCTATTAAATTTACTTGGACTATTAATAAAGCAGGACTAGATGTAATAGTAGAGGATTTATCAGTTTTATATGGTACTACAAATCCTCAATATACTGTCACATCTAATGATTTCCTTGGCACAGATACTGTGGCAGTATTAGATTTCACAAATGCTATATTTACTACTGAATATACAGATGCAAGTCCAATAGGTGAATATTTAGTTACTGTTTCTGGTATAACATCAGCCAACTATGAAATATTTGATTGTTACGGTGGATATATAACAGTTACACCAAGACCTATTTCTGCAGAAAATATCGTAGTAACTTCTTCAGCATTTACATATACAGGTTTATCTCAATCTCCAACATATGAAGTTAAGTTTGGAACAAGAGATATTACATGCAATGTTAGTGGAGATAGAAGTGCAATCTATCCAGGAGAATATACTGTTACAGTTAAAGGAACAGGCAACTATTCTGGCAAGGCATCATTTAATTGGAGTATTGCTAAGAAGGCAATCACCTATACATGGGGTGATTCCGAATTCACATATGACGGACAAGCTCATGCACCAGCATTAACAATTAACGGACTTGTAGAGGCAGACGGTATTACATCTACAATTATGGGTTCAAAGACTAACGCTGGTAGCTATACGGCAAGTGTGGTTCTTTCTGGACCAGCTCTTGCAAACTATATCTTGCCACAAGATAATACAAAGGCATTCTCAATTGCTAAGGCAACACAAACTATAGATGTAAGTGGAATAGTTACTTCAAAGCCTTATACGGGCTCTGTGATCACTTTTGATGGTGCCACAGCATCTTATGCAGGATCTATGATAACTTACGACAACAACGCTTACACGAACGTTGGAACGTATACGATGACTATCTTTGCATCTGAATCTACGAACTATTTACAAGCTTCTAGAACTTTAGAGGTTACAATTACAGAAGCAGCACCTAAGACAGATGAATCTGGTGCTAGTGAATATACAAAAGATATTCCTGTAGATGAAACAGGAAATGCAAAGAATGCAGATATTACTTCTATTATCAAGAGTGCAGCTGCTGATAACTCAAGTGCATCCTTAGAGATTAAGGTTGGAGATAATGAATCCATAGTCTTAGACAAGAATGCAATTACAGCATTAGCAAGTGCAAGCAACATCAAAGTTTCTATGGAAACAAAGAAGGGAGATAATGCTTCTAGTGTTGTTGCTGGAGCAGTTGTAGTATTTGAAATCACAATAGATGGTGCTACATTTGAAAATGGCAAGGCAACAGTTAGTGCACCATTCAGTGAAGAAATCCCAGCGGGCAAAGTTGCTAAGGTATACTTTGTAGATGCAAATGGAAATAAGACGGATATGAATGCAAGATTTGAAAATGGTTTAGTAATCTTTGAAACAAATCACTTCTCAACATATGCAGTAGTATTTGAAGATGCTCCAAAGGGTGGATTATCTGGTGGCGCAATTGCAGGTATTGTTATTGCAATCGTTGTAGTTCTTGGCGCTGTTGGATTCTGTGTATATTGGTTTGTATTCAGAAAGAAGAAGGATAACAAACCTGCACAAGAAGATAAAGAAGAAGCAAAACAAGATGAGACAACAGAAGAAAGTGCAGAGGAAGAACCTCAAGAAGAGGAAGAAGTTGCACAAGAAGAAACTGTAGAAGAAGAAAAAGAAGAGTCTACAGATGAAGATAAGGAATAAGCAAGGAGGAATTATGAAAAATAAACTTGCGTTAATATTAGTATTTTGTTTGGTATCTATACTAAGTATGTGCTTAGTTGCTTGTAACAGCACAGGAGAAAACCAAAATGAAGAATTAGGTCTTCTCATACCTGAGTATATTAAACCAACAATAAATGCAACATACGGACAAACTCTTGCAGATTTAGCTTTACCACAAGGATTTACTTGGGATGAAGCAGCAACCACATCTGTAGGAAATGCTGGACCTAATACTTTCCATGTAACATATACACCAGATGATACAACAAAATTCCAAGTTGTAAAGGGTATAGCAGTTACAGTACAAGTAGCAAAGGTAAGCTTTGATATGAGTGGTATTACCTTTGGTAATGCACAATTCACATATGACGGACAACCACATAGTTTGGCAATTGCTGGAACACTTCCAGAGGGCGTTGTTGTTTACTATGAGAACAATGAACAAACAGATGTTGGAACATATGAGGTTAGAGCAGTATTTAGTGTAGATGGAAACCATAATCCTGTAGAACCAATGCCAGCAACTTTAACTATCGTTAAGTCTGACATCCAAGGATTATCTTTAGCAGATGCACAATTCACATATGATGGCACAGCAAAGTCCTTAGCAATATCTGGAACAGTACCAGCAGGTGTACAAGTAACTTATGAGAACAACTACAATATCAATGCTGGCACATATAATGTCACAGCACACTTTGCAGGTGGTGCAAACTACAACAATTTGCCAGACCTCCATGCAACTATGGTTATAGGAAAAGCAACAGTTACAGGATTAACTTTTGCAGATGCTACATATACATATGATGGAACAGAGAAGAAGATAGAGGTTCAAGGAAATATACCGACTGGTGTTGATGTTGTTTATACAAATAATGTTAAGACAAATGTAGGGAGCTATCTTGCAGTTGCAACATTTGAAGTAAACGATAACTTCAATGAGATTCCAAGCATGACGGCATACTTTAATATTAATAAAGCTGATCCAGTATTTGAAACACCTTGCATTTATGACCAAACAACAGGAAGCTACTTATCTGATGTCTGGTTCTTTAATCCTACAACCAACCAAAGAGATACAAATGCAGCGTTTGAAGATCAATACTATCTAGAATATATTGGATATAGTGCTTTTGATGCTTATTATGATATGGGAGATAATTATAATAATGTCAATTTCACACCTATTTTCAAGGTTTATAAAAATGGGCCAACATTAGAAGTAGATGGAGTAAGAGCAATATTCTATGATGCAGATAAAGATTTAACAATTCGTTTGGTAACTATGAACAATGGCTATCAGGTTACAACATCCCAAATAGAAGTAACATTCGGAGCTTATTATCAAACTGTATTTGCATATGTTTACAAGGGGAGAGATTTTAGTGGTGTAGAAGATTCCATATTAAATTCAAACGCAGAGAGTGTTAAGATAGATGAAATCTATAGACTCGAATATGTAGGTTCTGGTCATAAGTTCTTACTAAACAAACATTTGCAAAACTTTTCTTCAGGTAATGTATACTTTGAGGAATCAATAGATTATGTACTAGATTTAAATGAAACAACACATGTATTTTCTATAGCAGAACCTGAAGATTATGGAACATTAACATATATTTTCACCTATTCTGAAATAGATGCATATTTCACAATTGCATTCTATGATACAAATAGAGCATATACCTTTAATGGTGTTTATACAGAAAGCACTCTTCCACAAATTGGAGTATCTATTGGAACATGGATAAGTGAAGAAGAAAACAATGTTACATATATAAGCATAAATGGTCTTGAATTTATTCAAGGTAGTGGTAAAAACTTAAAATTATATGCTGGAGAAAATGTATATAGATTTGGATACTTGTATGTTAATGAAGAGTATAATGAATCAGAATACTATATATGTGCTTATAATATAGATAGAGAAGATAGTAATGTATCATATGTCTATGTTCTAAATGAAGAAGTGGACTATAAGACAGTAGACCTTTCTAACTACACTCCAATTATTGAATCAAAATCTTCCTGGACATTAGAAGAAGTTAACAATGTAAAATATGTTGACGAATATATTGTAGATGCAAATAACGAGTTAACTATAGATTGGGCTGGAAAAGATTATTATTATCAATTTATGAATTCAGAAGGTAACTGGAGAACATTGATATTGAGAAATAGTGACCATAAACTCTTCTACAGAGATTGGTATACAGAATGGGAAGATGTAAACAGTTTAACCGACTCAAGAGGTACATGGGAATATGATGCAGACACAAATACTATTTCTGTTGAATACACAAATTGGGGAGAGACTATTAATGCAACATTTAATTTATCAACAAGAAATAATGGCTCTATGAAGAGAATAATTAATGGAGAAATTGTTGGATTACAAAAGGGCATCTTTGGAGGCGATGCTACAATGGCATTTGTAAAAGATGGTAATAATAGAACAATTTTGGGATATTATTCAACTTCTTTTGAAGATATCTTAGATGGAAAAGTAGAACCAGAATTTGATTCATATGAGGATAATATTAAATGGAAACAAAATGGTGACTACATCAGTTTGGTTTATAATGGAGTAGAGTTTGCAATTTATACTGTTCGTCAAGATAAGTCAATGATTGAATATCGTGGAATTCAAAAGTATGCCATTGAATACCAACAAGATCCTACTACAACAGTTAATATTACATTTAACGAAGTGCTAGGAGAAAATAGAGCATATTATTCTATAAATGGTATAAATTATCCATATTTTGGTGAATGGACAATTAATGAAGTTGGTAATTTCTTAATGTTCTTAGGTTTTGAAGGAGAATATTATCCACAAGATTCATTCTATATGAATGAAGATGATGGAGAAATAGTATTAACACGCATAGACGATTCATATGGCATATTATGGGATTATGACTATGTATATAAGTATGATTCTAATTGTGAAGGCAATATAGCAACGTATGTATTGGCATTATATAGATATCAAGGTAATCGTGTAGCATATGCAATATATTATGATCATAAGGTTGAGGAGAAAGATATTCCTACATTAAAAGAATTCAATGCTATTTTACAAATGACAGATGCACAATTAGAAGCATTAGGTGTAGAAGTAGTAAGTACAAGTGATGTTCAATGGAATAGTTACGGTGTAGAGTTTGTTCGTCTAACAATTGATGGAAACAACTACAATTTATATTCAAAATTATCTAGATTACAAGTCTTGCCATATGTTGTTTCAGTTGAATACTGTTTCCAATATGATGAAGAATCCGACAAATATACTGAATTATACTATATTGATGGAGATCCAAATCGTGGAAATATTGCTTTTGCTGAAGACGTGTTATTAACAGCTGATGAATTCATGCATTATTTATCTATGTATGTAGAAGAAGCAAATGTATGGAGAACAGTTGTAAAGGATAATAAGACATACATGATTTCAAGCGTAGATAATTATGACACCATGACAGGCTTAGTTGGTGAAAACGGTATAGAGTTAGTAATTGGAGATATAGTATATACATTGGTAAAAGATGGAATGATATATATCTTTGCAAACCAATTAGATTTAACTCATACTGTATTTTCTTTAGGTGCATATACAACAGCAGAAGAAATGCAAGGAATTATAGATGCAGCTATCGCAAACAGAACTGTTTCACCTGCTGGAATATGGGGACAAACAGATGACTATGTACAATACAAAACTTTAATGTCCATTTGGACTCATACCTCAGAGAGCTTTATTTATAAAGTTATAGATAATGCATTAACAGATAAAGATCCATCTGATATATTCCGTGGTGTAGTAGTAGATGCTATTTATGATGAATTCACATACTTTGTTGTAGACAACTTTGGAATTATGGAAATTCACCTTTACGATGGTGAGTTTACCAAAGCTCAAGTAATAGAGAAGTGGAATAACGGAGATGATGAAATCACATATGAAGATCTGAACAACAGTGGTGATTATGAATATATGCCTTATATCATAGATAATTCACTCTATTTTATCTATGGTAAAGTATACGAAATCAAAGATGGAGCATTATCATTGGCCCAGGGTACAATTTATGCTTGGTTGGATGAGTATGGTGATACATATATATTTGTCCAATATGGAAACAAAGGCCTAGTAATATGGCAAGATATGGATGGTTCTGATGAAGCTGTAGCAGCTATAACTCGTTTTGATGGTTACGAGAATGATTTGACATGGTATGTAGAAGATGATTACATTGTTATTCCATCTGGAGGAGGTGTAAGAAATTATTTCGCATTTGTAGATGCTACAACATCAAAAGAAGTAATAATGGACCATTCCACAGGTATGATACCATAAACCACTAATCCTTAAAACAAAATAGTTTTATATCCCACTTTAAACGGTGGGATATTTTTTGTCTCACCATTGGGGGACAATTGCGAAATACTATATAAAATAAAAAAAGCACTCCGTATTGGAATGCTTATTTTTGGTGCGACCACTGGGACTTGAACCCAGATGTCTCGGACACACGCCCCTCAAACGTGCGCGTCTGCCAGTTCCGCCATGGTCGCTCGCTTTTGTGCTTTCACATTTTATTATAAGTATGTACTAAAGTCAAGAGAAAAATAGGGGATAGAAGTATAAAAATAAGGCACACCCGTAGGCATGCCTTACTCGTTATATAACTATATAGTTATTATTTGAAGTTTTTGATGTATGCTGCGAGTTCGTTGAAGATTACATCAAGTCCGTGTGCACCTGCATCTGGGAATCCAATGGATCTTTCACCAACTGTTCCAGCTCTTCCAAGTCTTGCAACAACTGTCTTTGTGGCTTCTGCGCCTTCGTGAGCGGCCTTAGCGCCAAGATCGAGACCTTCTTGTAACTTCTTTCCATCTTCAGCTGCTTTTGTTAGAGCGAGAGCACATGGCTTCAATGCGTCTACTAATGTCTTGTCACCAATGTCTGCACCTTTACCAAATGATTTCTTACCTGTCTCATAAACACCACGGTTAGCTTCCATGAATAAGAATGCGATATCCTTGAGGTCTACTTCTTTCTTTCCTACAACTGCTTTACCAGCATACTTGAATGCGGAACCCCAAATAGGACCAGAAGCGCCACCACAGTATTCTTTAATGATTTCTGAACAGCTTACTAAGAATTCACCGATGTCACCTTTCTTTCTTGTTGCCCAGTCTGCTTTTAATTGCTTGAAACCTTTTGCGATGGACATACCAAAGTCTCCATCACCCATTTGGTCTGCTTCACAGAATGGAACTTCGTTTTCGATAATAACATCTGCCATCTTTTCTACTACTTTAACAAATGCAGGGAGGTTAATTGTTTCACCAACTTTTGGATCTCCAACTACTTCATATACAGCATTTGCATCATCTTCTTCAGCTTGAGCTGCTTTCTTTGCTGCTTTCTTTGGAGCTTCTGCTACAGGTGTTACTCCTAAAGCCTTTGAGATAGCCTTCATAGCCTCTACAGCAGCTTCTGCTTGTGCATCCATTGCTGCGCCCCATGTGAGTGCTGGTGTGGATACAGGGTAGTCTATTAATGCCTTTAATTCAGCGTCTACTCTAAGAACTGTGATAGAAGCACCTGCCATATCAATAGATGTCATGAAGTTACCAACGATTGTTCTATGAATCTTAACACCGTCTGCACTTAATGCTTTTGTTACAGAGTTATTTAAGATATAGAGTTCTTGCATTGGTGTTCCACCAAAACCGTTGATAAGAAGAACAACTTCTTCATCTTTCTTAAGACCTAAGTCTCCTTCGAGGTCTGTTACGATTCTTCTAGAGAGGTCATCTGAGAATGTTCCCTTAGAGTAATCAATCTTTTCACGGAAACGTCCTGGTTCACCATGGATACCAACACCGAATTCCATTTCATCATCACCAATTTCAAATGTTGGATGTCCAGCAGCTGGAACTGTACATGATGTGAAAGCGAAACCGAATGAACGGACATTTTCTATAACCTTATTTGCTACACGTTTAACTTCTTCTAATTCTTTGCCTTGTTCAGCAGCTGCACCTGCGCACTTATGAACAAGAACTGTTCCTGCAACACCACGTCTACCAACAGTGTAGAGGGAATCTTTAACAGCGATATCATCATTTACATATACTGCATCTACTTTAATTCCATCTTCTTGTGCATCTGACATAGCATTATTGAAGTTCATACAGTCTCCGGAGTAGTTCTTAATAATAAGCAATACACCTTTGTCTGTAGCGCACTTCTTAATTGAATTGTAAACTTGAACTTGGGAAGGGGATGCAAAAACGTCTCCGCAAACAGCTGCGTCTAACATACCTTTTCCTACGAAACCTGCGTGCGCTGGTTCATGACCAGATCCACCACCAGAAATAAGGGAAACCTTATCTTCGTTGATTTCTTTCTTCTTTACAATTTTGAATTTCTCTACGAATTCAAGTTCTGGATGTGCTGCTGCAAGTCCATGACACATATCGTAAACGAATGTCTCTGGAGTATTCATTATTTTCTTCATAATTTTTTGTCTCCTTATCTAAAAAATAAGGACATACCTAATGAAAGATATGCCCTTACTAGTTAATTACAAATTACTCACCGTATGCGTATTCACGTCCGAGTTTGTCTGCTGTCTTAATTGCTGCGATAACCATATCTGGTGTTACCTTGAATGGCATGTTGTGGATTGATTCCTCTGGGATACATGTCTTTTCAGCAACTGCTTTGTATTCTTCTTCTGTTAATGAATCTCTGATAACTTTGCCTGTCTTCTTATCTGTCATTAAGTCTTTCAAGCAAACTGGGAGACCAACTGTTGTACAGAAGTCTAATACTTCGTAGAATTCTTCTTCTGGGGAGTTTTCAAGTACTAATTGTGCAAGAGTACCGAATGCAACGATTTCACCATGGAAACAGCAAGCATGAATATCATGTACTACTGTTAAACCATCGTGCATTGCGTGTGCGCCTGCCAAACCACCTGATTCAAATCCTAAACCAGAGAGGAGGATGTTTGTTTCAACGATTTTTTCAAATGCTGGAGTTACTACATTGCAATCACAAGCAGCTTTTGCTTTTGCACCATCTGAAATGAGGTTTTGATAGCAGAGAGTTGCGAGTGCGAATGCTGTATGTGTTCCATAACCAAGTAATGTGCCTTTCTTACGATCTGCACCGCATGGAAGACCAGCGTTTACGTTAGAAACAGATTGAACGTTTGCTCTTGCTTCGAAGTAAGTGGAGAGTGCATCACCCATACCAGATACTAAGAAACGTGATGGAGCGTTTGCGATAACGTTAAGGTCTATTAAAACTACGCTTGGGCTTTGACGGAAGTATGCATAATCATCGAATTCATGGTCATCTGTATAGAGAACTGCAGAGTGGGATGTTGGAGCATCTGTAGCTGCGATTGTTGGGCAGATGATTAATGGGTTTCCAGCTGCAACACACTTAGATGTATCGATAGCCTTACCACCACCTAAACCGATTGTACATGCACATTTGTTTTCTTTTGCAAATTTTTGCAATTTTGCTACAACGTTTCTGGAGCATTCGCCTTTGAAGATATCACTTGTAATGAACTCTACGCCATATTTAGCTTGAGTTGCTTCAAGTTTATCTTTAACAAGACCGAGTGCAAATGGATCTCCGATAAGTAATGCTTTCTTACCGAATGTTTTTACGAAATAGCCGAGGTTAAGAAGTTCATCTTCGCCTTGTACGTACTTTGTTGGACAAATAAAAGCTTTTCTCATATATTTTTCTCCTTTTCTTTCCCCGTAGGGATTTTTTAATTGTTATGTATAAATTATAGTATTTTAATTTATCTTATTCAATACCGAATTTTGAAAATATTATAAAATTTAGAGCAAAAAGTACTAAAAAATGGACTTTTGAGAGGACAAAAGTGCAAAAAATGACAGTTTTTGGAATAAAATTAGTTTAAAAAGTGAATTTTTGTATTTTTTGAAATATAGATATGAACTTAATTTGGGATGAGGTTGGAATAGACTGGAATGTAGACTCTAGAGATGGTGGAGATTATATGAATGTAAGTGGTGCAGATAAGACTTGTTCATACTTAGGACAATATCTTGCGAATACTGGTTTATTTACAGATAAGAGAACAGATACTCAATATTCCAAGTGGAATGAAAATTTAGAAAAATACAACGAGATGAAAAACTCTAATTAATGTTTATTATTTTATATGTCCGTTTTTTAACCCTTGAATAACACCTATTAAATATATTATTATT
>JAFZVB010000004.1 GCA_017618055.1 Clostridia bacterium | reverse complement strand
TTCTTGCCTTAATTCAATCGTATATTTATTAAATTTTTGTCCTTTCTTTGCCATAAAAAAATACCTCCTATAGTAATTCTACCATAGGAAGTATCAATTGAGTCTTTTTTATTTAAGTGCCACTTTTGGGGTTCACTTCATATTCCTCATCCTTTTTTTCAAACTCTTTTGCAACTTCAACGAGTAGATTTCTTATTGGTAATTTCTGTGGGCAGATGGTCTCACACTTGCCACACTTAATACAATCTGATGCCTTCCCTCTATTTAATGTATGTATCATATAATACCAATCACTATTAAATGTCTTATACAATGCTTTTGTGTTCATATCCGTAAAAAGATCTGGAATACGGATTTTCTTTGGACAACCATCAACACAATACCTACAAGATGTACAACGGATTAGTTTCTTTGCATCCAATTTCTCTACAACCTGTTTAAGTGCTTCCATTTCTTTATCATTAAGAGGCTTGAAGTCTTTCATAAAGGAAATATTATCCTTCATTTGATCCATATTGCTCATACCGGAAAGAGTCATGAAAATGCCTTCAAAACTTGCACAGTATCTTATTGCATAACTAGCTTCACTTCCACCATTCAAATCTTTTAAGATTTGTGCTACATCATCTGGAAGGTTTGCAAGGTTTCCACCTCTAACAGGTTCCATAACGATAATAGATTTATTGTACTTACGGCAGACATCATAACACTTCTTACTTTGTATTGCTGGGTTATCATAGTCCACATAGTTGAATTGGATCTGTACAACTTCTATCTCTGGATAATCTTTCAATATTTGTTCTAAGACATCTGCAGAGTCATGGAAAGAAATACCAAAGTGTTTAATCTTTCCTTCCTTTTTAAGTTCAATAGCAGTCTCATATGCCTTACAAGCCTTAAACTTCTCATAGAAGGTTTTGTTTTGTGAGTGCATTAAATAGAAATCAAAGTAGTCTACACCACAAGCTTCTAATTGAGATTGGAATAGTGGTCTTATATCTTCTTGCTTTTCAAAATAAGTTCCTGTTAGTTTGTCTGTTAAAATATATTTGTCTCTTGGATATCTTTTTGTTAGACATTCTCTAACTGCAATCTCGCTTGCTCCATTATGATATCCGTGCGCTGTATCAAAGTAATTAAAACCATTCTCAAGGAAATAGTCTACCATCTTGCACATTTCTTCATAATCTATCTTCTCTTCTTTCTGAGGCAATCTCATGCAACCAAAACCAAAATTCTTTTTAACTTCGTCAAACATATTCTAGCTCCTTAATTTTTGTTCTATTTATATTATAACTCATTTGTTATAAAAAATGCCACAACATTCAGTTATGGCACTTTATCTATTCATTTTGTACGTATTATCTTAGGAATCCGTTAACAATCTCTTCTTCAGCCTCTTTCTCTGTGAGACCTAATGTCATGAGTTTATCTAATTGTTCTCCGGCAATTTTCCCTATAGCTGCTTCGTGTATTAATCTTGCTTCTGTGGTGTGTGCATTAACCATTGGAACAGCATCTACTTGGCCATTGTCCATTAAGATAGCATCACATTCTGTGTGGCCGTTACATCTGTTATTTCCATTTACACAAGACATATACTTTTGATATGAATCTTCTGTTGCTACAGAACGAGAGATGACATGTGCACCACTATCTACACCATCAAGATCTACTACAAAGTCTGTAGTTGCCTTTTGATGTCCGTGTGTTAAGATCTTTTCTTTTATAACAAGAATTGCCTTATCTCCAAGCTTTGCTCTTGTCTTTCTATATGTAGAATCTACTCCTCTAATTTGGGAAGTTTCCATCTCCATATAACCACCTTCATCTATCTCAATTTCTGTTGTTGGATTAAGTATTCTTTCTCCAGTTCCTTCACCTTCACCATAATGGTTTTCTACATATTTAACCCTTGCATCCTTTCCTACGTGGAATGCATGGATCCCATCATGTTCAGACTTAAGCCCACCTGCATTGTGAATACCACAACCTGCAACTATTAAAACATCTGCACCTTCACCGATGTAGAAATCATTGTATACAAGGTCATTTAACCCAGTTTGGGTTAATATAACTGGAATGTCTACTCTTTCGTTCTTTGTACCTGGCTTAATGATGATATCTATACCTGGTTTATCTGTCTTTGTTTGAATATCTATATTAGCTGTTGTTCTACGTCCAGCAAGAGTTCCGTTGGAACGAAGATTATATGCGCCCTCTGGTATGGATTCATAACCAGCAATTTCTTTTAACATATTCTTTTGAATTGCACTAAGTTCTGCCATACTTCACCTCACATTTTGTCTGCAAGAGTCTTGCATACGTTTGTAGATAAGAGTCCAGGAAGGATGTCTTCTTTCTTTCCATCTTGTGTTATCTTTCCAGCTGTTATTACTATAACCCTTTGAGCCATATTTAAAATACGTTCTTGGTGAGAGATAATTAAGATAGAGCCATTTGTTTGTTCTTCTAATTTCTCAAAAACAGAGATAAGATTGTTGAAACTCCAAAGATCTATTCCTGCTTCTGGTTCATCAAATAGTGTGAGTTTAGGAGATTTTGCCATTGCTGTTGCAATTTCTATTCTCTTTAATTCGCCACCACTTAATTCGTTATTTACTTCTCTATTTACATACTCTCTTGCACAGAGCCCTACTTGTGAAAGGTATGAACAGATTTCTGTTACATTAAGCTTTCTTCCACTTGCAATAGAGATTAAATCTGAAACAGTAATGCCTTTAAACTTGACTGGTGCTTGGAAAGCATATCCAAGTCCTAGTTTTGCTCTGTCTGTTATAGACATTTCTGTAATATCTTGGCCATCAAAATAAATCTTGCCACTTGTTGGTTTATATAATCCCATAATGAGTTTAGCAAGTGTAGACTTACCACCACCATTAGGACCAGTAAAAGCAACAAATTTCTCATCTATCTTGAGAGATATGTTATCAATTATTGTTTTCTTACCTAAATCTGTGTCTACAGTAAAGGTAACGTTTTTGAGTTCCAACATATATATTCTCCTTGTGTATACGAGATTATAACATAATAAATCTCGTAGTGCTACAATCTATTTTAAGAAATCTTTGTTTTCAAGATACCAGTCTATAGTACTAATTAATCCTTCTCTAAAACTAATCTCTTGTTTCCAACCTAGTTCTTGTTTTAACTTGTTACTACTCATAGAGTACTTTAAGTCATGTCCTTTTCTATCTTCAACAAACTCTATGTTTTCTTCGCCCATTTCCATCTTTGCAAGGATTGCACGAGCTACTTGCAAGTTTGTCTTTTCTTCGTTTGTTGAAATATTATATATTTCACCCTCTCTTCCTTTTCTAACTATAAGGTCTATTGCCTTGCAGTTATCATCTACGTGTATCCATTCTCTCTTATTTAATCCGTTTCCATAAAGAGGAATCTTCTTTCCAGTTAAGAGGCAGTTAATTGAATTAGGAACCAACTTCTCTTTGTTTTGATATGGTCCGTAATTGTTAGAGGATCTTGAGATAGTAATAGGAAGTCCATATGTTCTCTTATAGGACAATGCAAGTAAATCTGCTGCTGCTTTGCTAACTGCATATGGGCTAGATGGTTTTATATGTGCACTTTCAATACACCACTTCTCTGAATTTAATGGCAAATCCCCATAAACTTCATCTGTAGATACTTGGTGGAATCTTTTTACTTTGTATTTTAAGCAAGCGTTCATAAGTACTTGTGTTCCAAAGATGTTTGTCTTTGTAAAAATGTTTGGATTGTTAATAGAATTATCTACGTGGCTTTCTGCTGCAAAGTTTACAACTATATCCGGATTATATTCTTTGAATATATCATCTATTGCTTGCTCGTCTGTTATGTCTGCTTTTATGAACTTAAAGTTCTTATTATCTGCAACATCTTTTAGATTATTTAGACTTCCAGCATATGTTAAAGAGTCTACACAAATAATGGTATCATCATAATTAGCAATCTCATATCTAATGAAATTACATCCTATAAATCCTGCTCCACCTGTAACTAAAATACGCATATAAATTTCCCCTTGGATTTAGTTTAAGTATTTTACTTAATATTTATAATATACGCAACTTAATTGCAAATACCTTTTAATTGAATTATACTATTCACATTAAAAGGAAGGTATCTTATGAATTATTTTGAAGAATCATTAAAGTTGCACGGAGAATGGAAAGGCAAATTAGAAGTTGTTTCTCGTGTTAAAGTAGGAACAAAAGATGAACTCTCTCTTGCATATACTCCAGGTGTTGCACAACCATGTTTAGAAATCCAAAAAGACGTAAATAAGTCTTATGACTTAACAAGAAGATGGAATACTGTTGCTGTTATTACAGATGGTACTGCTGTTCTAGGTCTTGGAGACATTGGCCCAATTGCTGGAATGCCTGTTATGGAAGGCAAATGTGTACTCTTCAAAGAATTCGGTGGTGTAGATGCTATTCCTCTTTGTGTCAAATCTAAGGATGTAGATGAAATAGTTAAAACTATCTCTCTTCTTTCTGGATCATTTGGTGGAATTAACCTAGAAGACATTTCCGCACCTCGTTGTTTTGAGATAGAAGAAAAGTTAAAAGCTTGCACAGATATTCCTATCTTCCATGATGATCAACACGGAACAGCTATTGTTTGTGGTGCTGCAATTATTAATTCCCTTAAAGTTGTTGGAAAGAAGATTGAAGATTGTACTATAGCCATTAGTGGTGCCGGTGCTGCTGGTGTTGCTATTTGTAAACTCCTCCAAAAACTAGGAGCAAAGGATATTATCCTTTCAGATAAGTTCGGAGTTATTTCTAGAACAAGTAGAACAGGAGATGACTACACTGCAAAACTTGCTCTCACAACAAATAAAAACAATGTTAACGGAACTATTGCAGATGCTCTTAAAGGTGCAGATGTATTTATTGGTGTTTCCGCTCCAAAGATAGTTACAAAAGAAATGATTAAGTCTATGGCAAAAGATCCTATAGTTTTTGCTATGGCAAACCCAACACCAGAAATTACTCCAGAAGAAGCAAAGGAAGGTGGCGCTGTTATAGTTGGTACAGGAAGAAGTGATTATCCAAACCAAATTAATAACGTTTTAGCATTCCCTGGTGTCTTTAGAGGAACATTAGATGCAAAGGCAAAGACTATTAACGAAGAAATGAAGATTGCTGCTGCAAAGGCTTTAGCTTCTTTGGTATCTGAAAAAGATTTGTCTGTAGACTACATTATTCCAAAACCTTTTGATGAAAGAGTATGTAAGGCAGTTGCCGAAGCCGTTAAACAGGCTGCAAAAGATACAGGAGTTTGTAGAGAATAAAAATAAACCAGGGCCGAAACCCTGGTATTTTTTAGATGTCATACTTAGATAATATTTCTGCCGGTCTCTTATTCATAAGAGCCATTACTGGCAATAATGAGATGAAGATACATACACCATATAAGAAGACAAGTGCAGCAAAGCCAACCCAAACTGGATAATATATCATATTATAAACTGCTGAACCATATGTCATTAACTTCCACATAATTGCGCTCATAATTACAAATCCAATTAGAACTGTCATGGTTATTACACATAAGCTCTCTGCAAAGAATTTGAATACAATATTTTGCTTTCTTACGCCAATTGCTCTATAAATTCCAACTTCTCTAATTCTTGTTAACAATGAAGATCTCATTACAAAGTATAAGCACAATCCCATTACTGCAACTATTACAAGTAAGCTTATAAGCTTAGGCAAGAAAGTCTTAAGAGATTCATTGGATAATTTTGTTGGCATAGTGATTTCTAAAGAACTATCTAAATTCTTAATTGCCTTTGCGACTGAATCTACACTGGTGATGCTCTTCACGCTAACTGCTAAGGTGTAGTAATCATATCTTTGAGAACCATTACCATATAAATAGTATGAAAGATGAGATACGTAATCTTCATCATTAAGGATAATCATATTTTCATAATCTATTGTCTCCGTAGAAACATTGGACATAAGCTTTGAAACAGTATAATGATGTTGGGCTGTATCTCTAAAGTCTTCTACATATAAAGAATCTCCAACATGATATTTTGTAATACCTAATGTATTTGGAACTGATACATTCTTTCCAACATATGCCTTGCCTTTTTCAATTGTTCCAACATTTGGATACATACAATTTGCATATACTTTTCTTGTTCCAAACCAGCCAGAACCTATTGTCTTCTTTAAGTACAACCAAGTTAATATCTCTTCTGAGAAATATGCACAAGGATTTGTTTCTCTTACAACACCAACAATCTTGTTAATACCAAAGGCATTTTCGTCTCCATATGAATCATATGAATATACTCTTAGACCAATGACACCTTTATAGTCTGAGATTTCACTCATTCCTAAACTTTCAATTATGAGTTTTGCTAAAGATGTACTTACAAGCATCTCGTTATATTTAGTTGGTCTTGAACCTGTGACTAGGTCTAAGTTAGCTGCATCTTTAATGTTTTTATCAAATGAATTAACTGAAGCATTGAAGTTTTCGGCTGCAGTATCATAATCTCCAACGACTATTGTATGAGATTGTTTCCTGCTATCTGTGTTTTGAATAAATCTTGTACTAGAGACTTCACTCATATTGTTAATACTTGAAATAAGGTCTTGAATAACCTGTGTATTAAGTTGTGGGTCTGTAGTTACAGAAGAGTTGACCTTCTTTGTTATATTTACATAGACAGTCTTGCTATCTGCATAATTGTTTAAGTTTCTAATGTCTACACCAAGAAGTGCAACGACAATAATGAATGCCATAGCAAATAATGCAAGTATAGTTGTTAGTGCCTTTCTACCTGCAGCCTTCTTACTAAGCATTAGTTTATATCCTTCAACAAAAGACTTGCCAAATGTGAACAATCTACCCATTTTCTTCTTAGGCTCTATCTTTGTTAATGTGGACATATCTATATCTTCTTTTTCTCTCTTTAAATAGTCCTCTTTTTTGCCTTCAAAAACCTTTGTATCACTGGTATTATTTATGACTTTTATCTCTGGATCATTGGAGTACAAGAAAACCTTGTTTCCATCATTAATGATAGTTAAAGTCTTATTTTTGGATAGTTCATCTCCGTAATATGAGATTTGGAAGCCATTTGCATTTATCTCAGTTTTATTCAAATCCCCGAGGTAAATCTTGTTTCCAGTATATCCTGCTTGAGATGCCTCTCCAGTACCTTTTGTAGCCGATACTATCTTGCCATCTACTATGTTAATTATGTTATCACAGTACTCGTTTACAAGGTTCTCTTCATGTGTTACAAGCAATACTAATCTATCCTTAGAGATAGCCTTTAAAATGTCCATAACCATATAGGTATTTTCTTCATCTAGGTTACCTGTAGGCTCGTCTGCAAGGATAATATCTGAACCCTTTACAATTGCTCTTGCAATAGCCACTCTTTGTTGTTGGCCACCAGAAACAGTTTGAGGATTACGTCTTGCAAATTTCTGCATACCAACATTATTTAGGGCTGCCATAACTCTCTTATCTATCTCTTTCTTGTCTTTAATTCCAAGAAGTTGTAAAGATGTTGCAACGTTGTCATAAATTGAGATATTATAATCTAGATTATAATTCTGGAAAATATAACCTATTCTTTCGTTTCTTATATCATCTGTGTTTTTCTTAATGCTTTGGTCGTCAATTAATACATCACCAGAGTCAAACTTATCTAGTCCACCAATAACATTAAGTAGTGTTGTCTTACCACATCCACTTCTACCAAAGATTGCTATCATTCCTTTGGATGGCAACTTAAGGGAAACATTGTTTATAACATGAATCTCGTTAGACTTTTTCTTATTGAAAAATTTATTTAAATTTTTAATAGTAATCATGTCTATTTCCCCCTACCCATATTTTTACGAACAGACTGACCAAAGATCTTCTTGTTAAATGACCTTGCTGTTCTCATAACAATAAATGCAACACCACAAAGTATTACAATATAACTCCACCATGGAAGGAATGGTAAGAATTCACTTGCAGGAGATAGATACATTGCTAAGCAGAATGCTATAGCAACAATAATTGATATCAAACTGCTTATGGATACTTGTGTGTACATAGACTTTTTAATAACTGCTCTCTTAATTCCCATAGAACGGAATATTGCAACGTCTGATTTATCTGCCGCTAGTGCTCTAGAGAATACCAATCTAATAAACAATGCAAGGAAGAGAACAATTACTATCCAAAGAATTATATATCCTATTCTTCCTACCAAGTTAAGAACTGCTGCACTGCTATTTACATATGTTGTATTAGAGACTATTCCGTTATATCCTTTCTCTCTTAATGTTGGAAGAACATCTTGTGCATCTTCATCTGTTTCAAAGAATAATGATGCTTGTTTATGCATTGTTGGAGCAAGTTCAGTAAACAATAAATTTGCTTTCTCACTGGAAATATATACATTATATGTATATGCATCATTGTCTATTAACTTAATGTTCTTAATTTGAAGTGTCTCTTCTTTGCTTAAAGAGTTGGAACTTACTCTTAGAGTAACATCGTCTCCAACATGATAATAATCTGGAGTTTGAAGATTGCTTTCTACAATTACTTCATTTCCAGAAAGAGTACTATCTACCTGAATAGTTGGATATACAGTTTGATATGCTGCATTTACAAGTTGAGTACTCATCCTTTCAAAATAATATGACTTAGTTAGTCTATTAAATCCTTCATTTGTCAACACGATTTGTGCAGACTTCATATTATCGTAATAATACCTATATCCAACAACCACATATGAAGTACGATAAATGGTTTTTATTTGTCCAAGTTCGCCATATTCATCTTTGGCATATGCTGGAATAGATAAGAATACCTCATTGTCATTCTCTGGCAATCTTCCTTTTGAAATTTTCCCATCGTAGGATGTTTTAAAATAACCATCTGGCAACGAATGTTTCCCATTGTTGAAATAATATATGGTGTCATATAGATCATCATATAAACAACAAGAATCTGCGTGTAAGTCTATTCTTAATGTATTTAAATCTGCCGATGTTACTGATTTGCCATCTGTTCTACTTATTACAACTCTACCCTCTATATGTGTAAACACATATGTCTTTTGGTCTTTTAATGCAAATCCAAAATATGCAGTGGCAAATATTAGTCCAACTAGGCCAATTATCATGATTATTGTCATAAAGAATGCAAGCTTAGGTTTAGCAAAGAATTTATGAATACCTAGGATAATGCTATTCTTCAAATCATCTTTTGCGTTACTGCTTTCACACTTCTTAACCTCGGTTGGTGCATCCTTTTGTCTTAATGCATCATCTGCTTCAACTGCACCATTTGCAATCCTAATATTTCTTGTTGCATAGTCCTCAAAGAGGTCAAATGAGTGTGTGACAACTATTACTAGTCTATCCTTTGAAATTTCCTTTAATAGTTCAACAATTTCTTTAGAAGTTTCGCTGTCTAAGTTTCCTGTTGGTTCGTCTGCAAGAATAACCGGACTCTCTTTTGCTAGTGCTCTTGCAATAACTGTTCTTTGCTTTTGACCACCAGACAACTTGCTTCCTTTACTCTTCATGAATTTGGTTAATCCCACTTTGTTTATAATTTCTAGTGTTCTCTTTCTTCTTTCTTTTGGATCTCTAATATTCATTAGAGCAAGTTCAATATTCTCATATACGGTGAAACTTTCTATAATCTTGTAATCTTGGAATACAAAAGATATATAGTCTTCTCTATATTTCTCCCAATCTTTTTGTATATAGTGTGAAGTAGGCTCTCCCTCAACTAAGAGTTCTCCTTCTTCATACGTGTCTAACCCACTAATGATATTCAAGAGAGTAGTCTTACCGGATCCACTTGGACCAGTAATGGTTACAAACTCACCTATATCAAATTCTAGGTTGACATTTCTAATACCGATGGCAAGGGTTCCTTCTGTGGAATAGATTTTCCCTATATTGTTTAGTTTTATAAACGCCATAATCTCTCCATTTCTTTTTTTTCGGCCTATATATTATACCACTTTTAAGTTTTATATACAACTTAAACCCCGTTTTGACTCTCCGTATTGCTAACTGTGTAAATTTAGGGTATAATATTATGCGTTAATAATATTATTTTGGGGGAATTTATGGATAATCTTAAATACTTAAAACAGCTTTCTATAGAGTATCCAACCGTATCTAGTGCAGCATCTGAAATCATTAATTTGTCTTCTCTTTTGTATCTTCCAAAGGGAACTGAACACTTTATTTCAGACATCCATGGAGAAAGAGATTCTTTCTTACACATTCTAAAGAATGGTTCTGGTTCTATTAGACAAAAGATAGACGATGAATTTGGTGATGAATTAGATGAAAACACAAAAAGAGATTTAGCGACTTTAATTTATTATCCAGAAGGAAAACTTAAATTAGTTGAAGAAGAAAACAAGAACTTTGATGACTGGTGCAGACAAATGCTCTTATATATGGTTCGTATTACTAGAAGAATGTCCTCCAAATATCCTAGATACAGAATTGAAGGAGCTATTAGAAAAGAGTATCAATATATTATTGAAGAACTCATTCTAGAGCGTTCCGAAGTCCCAGATAAAGAGGCATATTATAATGAAATTATATCCTCTATTATCTACACAAATAACTCCAAGGCATTCATAACCGTTATTGCAAGACTTATACAACACTTAGCTATAGATAGACTTCACGTTATTGGAGATGCCTATGACAGAGGCCCAAATGCTATTGCAGTTATGGATAGACTTATGACATACCATTCAGTAGACGTACAATGGGGAAATCATGATGTACTATGGATGGGTGCTGCTTGTGGTAGCGCAGTTTGTGTTGCTCACGTAGTGAGATTATGTGCAAGATATGGAAACCTTGGAACACTAGAAGGATATGGCATAGACCTACTCCCACTAATTCTTATGGCACAAAAGACATATGGAGATGATGATGTTTCTGCATATGCACCTGCTATGAAAAATACAAAAGAAGTTCACCTCTTAGAGTGTGTAAATAAGGCTATTTCCATTATCCAATGGAAACTAGAAGGACAACTTGCAACACGTAGGCCTGAATTCTTAATGGAATCTAGAAAGAATTTAGCAAGAATAAACTTTGATAAAGAAACAGTAACTGTTGAAGGAAAAGAATATGAATTAAAAGATCCATATTTCCCAACTGTAGACAAAAATAATCCATTTGAATTATCCAAGACAGAACAAACTGTTCTGGATGCACTTGTTTCTTCATTCAAACATAGTGAAAAACTTCAACAACATGTTGAATTCTTCTACAAGAGAGGAAGTATGTACCGTATCTATAACGGTAACCTCTTATATCATGGTTGTATTCCAATGAATAAAGATGGTTCATTCCAAGAAGTTACAATAGATGGAAAAGAGTTCAAAGGAAAAGCACTTTGTGATGAATTAGATAAATGGATGAGAAAACTTAGATATTCCACAGACAAGAAAGAAAAAGAATATGCTAAAGATTTAGTATGGTTTGTTGGAACAGGTGAACGTTCTCCTCTATTTGGAAAAGAAAAAATGGCAACATTTGAAGCAACTCTTATCGAAGATAAGTCTGCATATATTGAAAAGAAGAATCCATACTACGAATTATATAATGATCCAAAGTATGTTAAGTTAATCTTTGATGAATTTGGAATAGACTGGGAAACAGGACATATTATCAATGGTCATGTACCAGTAAAATACAAAGATGGCGAATCTCCAATACATTGTAATGGCAAGGTAATCGTTATAGATGGTGGCTTCTCAAAGGCATATCAAAGAGTAACAGGAATCGCTGGATATACTCTCGTATGGAACTCAAGAAATCTTAAGCTTGTTGCACACGAACCATTTGTATCTCAAGAAAAAGCAATTAGAGAAGGAACAGATATTCACTCCTCAACTGCAATTATTGAATACCAAAAGAAGAGACTCTGTATCGCAGATACAGATAAGGGCAAAGATATGCAAGCTAAGATACAAGATCTTAACGAGTTAATCGCTGCATACAAAGATGGTATTATAAGAGAACATCAACAATAATGATTATTAATATACCAAACTACAACTCACCTTTAACTGTTGAGAAAAGAAAAAAGGTTACATCCACCAATGATATTCTAAAAGAATATGCTCTTAATGGTTTAGATAATTATGTTCTTATAGCAAACGAGCAAACTGGTGGCCGTGGAAGATATAATAGGTACTACTATTCTCCAAAAGATAGTGGTATTTATTTTTCTATCCTTTTAAGACCAAATATAGATAGGTCTATATATCCACTCATCACTCCTATATGTGCTGTAGCTGTTTGTGAAGCCATTAACGAGTATGGAATAGATGCTTCTATTAAATGGGTAAATGACATCATAGTAAAAGATAAGAAGGTTTGTGGAATCTTAGTGGAAACTATTATTTCAGACAATCCTGCTATAGTAATTGGTATAGGTTTAAACCTATTCCCACCTAAAAAAGGATTCCCAGAAGACATTAAAGATAAGGCTGGTTCTATCTTTGATACCAAGAAAAATGTTAAAAATGTGATTGTACAAAAGGTAATAAATAACTTCTTTAAATACTATACAAACCTAAACAGCAAAGACTATGTAACCTACTACAAAGACCATTGCAAAACTGTTGGAGAGAAAGTAAAGGTTATAGATGTTAATGGTAATGAAAAAGATTGTATAGCAAAAGAGCTTACAGATAATCTTGAATTAGTTATAGAAAATTTAGATGGTTCAACTGAGATTATAAGGACTGGAGAGGCAACTATTATACCCCAATAATTAGGTTTAAATCTTATAATAAACTGGATGGGAAACTATCCTTTCTTTTGTGTTAATTGGTTTATTCAAAAACATATTAAAGTAGCAATATCCAACCTTTTCTCGTTCAATTTGTATAGATAAACTACCAGTTTTGTAATCAAAGCCATTATTATACTTGCATGCAGCACACGTACATTTTGTGCCTAATTGGACTGGACAATGGGTTAATGTCATGACCATAACTCTATTAGAAGAATAGACATATCCATCCTTGATATCATCTATGTCAGATTCGATACTATTAACATAATTTGTTATTCCATATACACTTGCTGCTCTTGAATTAAATATGTTTAATCCTACTCCACCAAAAACTTTTAATCCATATTCTCTTGCGAGCTCTATAGCATATATATTCTCTGCAACAATACCTAGCATATTATCTTTATATTTTTCTATTATGCTAGACACTACTTTCATATCTTTGCCTCTACATATCTTTGGGAGCTTTATAAATACTCTTTTCTTAACATTTGGAAGCAAAGAATAATCTTTAAAATTAAGAGCTATCATTCCTTTATACTTATCCATATCCTTTACATCAGATATTTCATAAATAGGATAAGACAGTTTCACCTCTCCTTCTTTTTCCGGAATATTTATACTGCCTTTTTGCATCTTATCTTCATAAGAAGATACTATTGCCTCTTTTAATACATCAAGGATATCTCTTCGTGCCTCGTTAAATTTTGACATAGGAACAAACAAGCCATCTTTAATTTCAACAGACTTGTTCTCTATATAGAAATAATCATTTCCTTTTATCTTTTCTTCTATTTCTTCTTTGGTTATAGATCTCTTTTGTGCAGGAGATACAATGTCATAATCCTTTTTGACGGATGTATTGCCATATGTAACACAAAGTGTTAACTTCTCTCCTACATTGCATTCTAGAGCAACTGGCAATGCGAGAGATACTTCTTCATACTTGTCTGCAACTTCTTTTTCAAAGGTTAGATGAATTCTAGAACCTATTGGATAATTCTTGTTGTTCTTTATAAAATATAATCCATCTTTTGTCTTCTCTACATTATCTATACCAAAGCCACCAATCTCTTTACCGTCTTTTATAACCTTTATACCATCTCCAATCTTAAAGTCATATCTAGAAGATATGGTATATGTTGCACCCTTTCTATTTAGGATTTCTCCAACCTTCTCTCCAATATTGTTTTGAATATCTATACTCATGAGATCATTGGTGCTGTCATAGTTATAGCCTTCTGTAAAGTGTCCTCTGTTATAAGCCCTATAAAGCACACTCATGTAATCTTTATCGAGTTTGCCGTCTAATGCGTTTCTATAGCATTTCACGACCTCTCCTACATAATGCGGAGCTTTTAGTCTGCCTTCTATCTTAAGTGAGTCTATACCAAGCTTTTCTAAATCCTTTAATTTATTAATTAAACATTGGTCTGCTGGAGATAAATAGTATTTGCTCTCGCCACTCAAACTGGATTCATAACAAAGTCTACAAGGTTGCTTACATAATCCTCTGTTGCCACTAGTTCCTGTCATCATAGAACTTAGCAAACAACCACCAGAAAAAGATACACATAGTGCACCATGAACAAAATATTCAACTTCAAGGGATGTATTTTCTTTAATTTTCTTAATATCTTCAAAAAGTGCTTCTCTGGATAGAACTACCCTCTTAAAACCAAGCCTTTCTATGAACTTTGCGCCCTCTAAATTATGTATGCCCATTTGCGTGGATGCGTGTAGGGGTACATTGTATTTTGCAAAAACTGTAAGCGCTCCGAAATCTGTAACAATGAAGGCATCTACCTTTGCATCTACACATGCCTTGACATCCTCTTCAAATTCGGCAAATTCACTATCTTTTATGAGTGTATTAAAGGTTACATGGACTTTAACACCGTGAAGATGACATAATTCAACATATTCCCTCACATTTTCCTTTGTGAAGTTGTCTGCGTTTATTCTCGCATTGAATTTGTCTAATCCGAAGTATACTGCGTTTGCCCCAGAATAAATGGCTGCACGTAATGCACTTGGACTTCCTGCCGGTGCTAATAATTCCATAATTAAAAAGTGCCCCATTTCTGAGGCACAATGTTTTATGCTGAGAATACTGCCATCAAGAAACCAGCCGCAACTGCAGATCCGATAACACCTGCAACGTTTGGTCCCATAGCATGCATTAACAAGTAGTTGCTTGAATTGTACTTCAAACCAACTTGGTTACTTACTCTAGCTGCCATTGGAACAGCAGATACACCTGCTGAACCGATGAGTGGGTTGATCTTTCCTCTAGAAAGGATATATAAGAGTTTGCCAAGTAACAATCCACAGATTGTGGCAAAAATAAATCCTGCAAGACCTAAAGCAATAATTTCTAATGTCTTTAATGATAAGAAGTTTGTACCAATTGCTGTAGCACCAACTGAAATACCTAAGAACAATGTAACAATATTCATCAAGGCATTTGATGCTGTATCCGAAAGACGAGCTGTAACGCCTGTTTCTCTTAAGAGGTTACCAAACATTAAGCATCCAAGAAGTGGTGCAACTGAAGGTAATACTAAGCAGGTTAATAGTGTAACTATTATTGGGAATAGTATCTTTTCTCTCTTTGTTACAGGTCTTGCTGGTTTCATCATAACTATTCTTTCCTTTGGTGTTGTTAAAGCCTTCATAAGAGGAGGTTGAATCAAAGGAATTAAGGCCATATACGAATATGCAGCAACTGCAATAGGAGCGAGCAAATCTGGTGCCAGTGATTTTGTAAGCCAAATGGCTGTTGGACCATCTGCTCCAGCAATAATTGAAATAGATGCTGCCTCACCGCCATTGAATCCCATCATACATGCAAAGAAGAATACTATATAAATACCACCTTGTGCTGCTGCGCCAAGTAATAATGACTTAGGATTAGAAATCAATGGCTCGAAATCTGTCATGGCACCTACACCGATGAAGATTAAGCAAGGATAAACACCTGTCTTAACACCAATGTAAAGAATATCTAGTAAACCACCATTTTGAAGAATATATCCATAATTGATATGTTTTTCTAAATCCATAGCTGGAGATATACCATCTGGATATCCGGCTCCTGTCCACCAATTTGCATGAAATATGGATTCCGAAGTATTTCCTAATGTTAAGTTTGTTAACAAAATTCCAAACGCAATTCCAACGAGAAGAAGAGGTTCGAACTTTTTCTTAATGGCGAGGTATAACAAGACGCATGCTATTATAATCATGACAATGTGTTGCCATGTAAAATTAGCAAAGCCACTTGTTCCCCATAATTCTTTTAATGTTTCACCAATATTCATTTTCTAACCTCACTGAATCTCGCAAAGTGGTGCGCCTGTTTCTACTGTTGCGCCTTTTTGTACGAAGATATTTGCTATCTTTCCATCTCTATCTGCTGGGATATCATTTTCCATCTTCATTGCCTCGAGGATGAATAATACATCTCCTTTTTTAACCGTTTGTCCAACTTGAACCTTAACTGCGTTAATTGTGCCTGGAAGAGGGGAAATAACTGCATTACCACTTCCTGCTGGTGCAGGTGCTGCTGCAGAAGCTGCTTGAGCAACTGGTGCTTGTGGTGCTGCTACTGGTGTTGCAACTGGAGTTGCAGCTTCATATTCCTTTTGAATAATTGCTTCACCCTTTTCTACATCTACTTCATATATCTTTCCATTTAATGTTACTTTGTAAATCATCTTATTTCTTCTCCTCTTCCACTAATTTTATAGACTTAAAATGCAATTGGTTTAATGGAGTTTCTAAGGTATCTGCTACAATTGCCATAATCATGGCTGCATCTCTTTCAGATGTATTAACAAGTACCAAATCTCCACATGATCCCTTTGCAAGTTCTGCTGTTTCTTCTGTTTTTTCTTCTGTGCCTTGTGCCTTCTTTTTCTTTGGTTTGAATGCATCTTTTGTCTTTTGGACAAATGCGGCATACTTTGGATGTTTTTCTGCAAAGCCCTGAGTCTTAACCATTAACAATCCAACCAAATAAAGGATACCCATTAAGAAAGCAAGCACTACGAAAACTATTGCAATACCAATGAGCGCTATCCAAAGCGAGTCTAGTACTCCAACAGGTTCATCTTTACTTAATGCTGCTAAAATGACTTCCATCTACTAGTCCTCCTTGATAGGCTCAATTGTATATTTAACAACTTTTTCTTCTCTTTCTTTACGAGCTGCAAAGTATTTTTCTGTTACTTGTGGGAATGCAATGTATGAGAGGACTTCTTCGTCATTTCTTGCAATGCCCTTTAATTCTTCTTTTGTTTTTTCAAAGACTGGTTCTAAGGAGTCTGCGTATCTTCCTTCTACAGGTTTAACATCTCCTAAAACTTTCTTCTTAACTTCTTCATTTATCTTTCCAGGAGCAGTACCATATTCACCACGGCAGTATGCAATAACCTCTTTGGAGATATTCTTATATCTCTCTCCAGCAAGAACGTTTGCTGTTGCTTGTACACCAACCATTTGGCTCATAGGTGTAACAAGTGGAGGATATCCTAAATCTTCTCTTACCTTTGGTGTTTCTTCCAAAACTGCGTCAAATTTATCCATAGCGTTTTGTGCCTTCAATTGTGATATGAGGTTGGAAAGCATTCCGCCTGGAATCTTATATACAAGAGCATCTGAGTCTGTTGAAAGAGCTTTTGGATCCAACTTTCCTTCTTTTACGAATTGGTCTCTAATTGGTTTGAAGAAATCATTAACTTCTTTAAGAACCTTTGCGTCCAATCCTGTATCATATCCAATTTGAGTTAATGCGTAATGGATAGTTTCTGTTGAAGGTTGGCTTGTACCACCACTGAAACAAGATGTTGCTGTATCTATTACATCTACTCCAGCTTCAACTGCAGCATAGTATGTCATGTAAGCCATACCTGTTGTACAGTGTGTATGAAGAACTACTGGAATCTTAACTTGTTTTTTAATTGCAGTAATAAGTTCTGTTGCCTCATCTGGGCTCATTGTTCCAGCCATATCTTTAATACAGATTGTTTGTACACCAAGATTTTCCATTTGTTTTGCGTAGTCTGCAAAAGCCTTGATTGTGTGTACTGGGCTTTGTGTATAGGAAATAGTACCACTAACTGTTGCACCTTTCTTAATTGCTTCGTCTGTTGCAACTTCAATGTTTCTAATATCATTAAGTGCATCAAAGATACGGATAATGTCTATACCGTTATCTACGGACTTGTCTACGAACATACGTACAACTTCATCTGGGTAATGCTTATAACCTAAAATGTTTTGTCCTCTTAATAACATTTGAAGTTTTGTGTTTGGCATTCCCTTACGGATTTTTCTAAGTCTTTCCCATGGATCTTCATTGAGGTATCTTAAGCAGACATCAAAAACTGCTCCGCCCCAACATTCGCTTGAATAATATCCAGCCTTGTCCATTGTTGGTAAGATATCTGCAAACATATCAAATGGCAATCTTGTTGCTATTAAAGATTGGTTTGCATCTCTTAATACTGTCTCGGTTAAACCGATTTTCTTCATTTTGTTGCTCCTCCTGATTTATATTTAATTTGTTTATTTGTCGCTGTAATAAAACTTTTTCTCTGGCTTTTTAGGTGCCGATTCTTTCCTGGCTTTATTATTTTGCTTGTTTTTAGTGTTCTTTGGTTTGTTATATGGTCCTTTGTTCTTCTTGCCGTTGTTCTTATTCTTACTTACTGTCTTTGGACCAGCCACTTCTACAGATAATGTCCTTCCAAATGCCTTGAGCCCATTAAGAGCCAACATTGCATCTTTGTATTTGCCATCTACTTCCACAAAAGAATAAATGTCATGGATTTTGTATGAATAGACATCTTGCTTAGACATATGCACTTTGGAGCACACCATATTTTCTATATCTTTCTCTGTTGCTCCGTCTTTAGACCCTATGTTCATAAAGAAACGAACTGTTGGTACAGCAAACTTTTGTCCATTAGTCTTATTTTTATCTGTTACCCCATCTATTATAAACTCAGTGAGTTTATTTTTTAAAGACTTTTCGCATAATTCTAGATTTTTTTTGTCTTTTTGGGTACAAAACGTGTATGCAGTACCATTTTTATTGGCTCTTGCAGTTCTTCCAATCCTATGAATGTACTGATCTGGAATGAATGGAACATCATAATTAAAGATTGCTTCTATTCCTTCTACGTCTATACCTCTTGCTGCCACATCTGTTGCCACAAGAACGTTGATATCATGGGCCTTAAAGAGTTTCATTGTCTTATCTCTATCCCTTTGGTTCATATCTGAATGTAAGCAAAGAGCATTAACATTATCTTTACTCAGTCTCTTGCTAAGGTTTTCAACACCAATCTTAGTATTGCAAAATACCAACACGTTCTTATATCCCTTTTGCCACATTATTTCCTTTAAAGATGCATATTTCTTTTCTTCTGAGATATGTAATACATATTGCTTTATATCTGGAATATCTTGCCCAGCTATTGTTGTCTTTATTAAAGTGGCATTGTTTTGGTAGTTTTTAGAGATAGAAATAATGTCTTGTGGTATAGTTGCAGAGAGCATAATTACTTGGATGTTTTTACCTTTAAGATAACCGAAGATTTTGTCTATATAATCTCTGAATCCGATGTTTAACATCTCATCTACTTCATCTAAAACCACTCTTTTGAGATTCCCGAGTTTTAACTGCTTATGTTCAATGTTGCTCAAAACACGTCCAACTGTAGATACAATTATCTGTGGTTTCTGTCTTAAATAGGCAAGTTGTCTTTCTAGGTTTTGCCCGCCATATATAGGTGCTATTTTAAGTCCCTCTACGGCAGATCCCATCTTTTTTAGCTCCTGTGCAACCTGTACTGTAAGCTCTCTTGTAGGAGTAAGAACCAATGTTTCTATGCCCTTGGCGTCCAAGTCTGTCATGTTAATTAGTGGGATTCCAAATGCTGCTGTTTTACCTGTTCCTGTAGGTGCTTGTACAAGAACATCCTTGCCGGAAAGGATTAAAGGAATAGCCTGCTCCTGTACTGGAGTAGTTTCTATAAAGCCTAACTTGTTAACACCAATTAGGACATCTTCTCTTATTCCTTCGTTTCTTAATTGAGCAAAATTCATAATCCCTCTTTAAATAATAAAGGTATTATAACAATTAAAAATTGATATTTCAATTTTTTAAATAATTATTCTTAAAAGCGATTGATAGAGTTTATACGGATTGTGACCCTAATTTTTTATTATTAAGCATCAAAAGTCTCCTTTCATAACTAGGATATACTGTACTTGAATCTATATTACATAATTTTAGATCCCTTAAGATATCATTCTTGTCAGATGCATCTATTTTTATATGTTTTGTTTCTATAGTTGGGATTGTTTTATCTCCCAATCCAAAGATTATAAAGGCACCATCTTGTTTCTGTATCCTTTCATTGTCTTTCTTCACTGCAACAAAATAGTTCTTTAATAAATGATTTGTTTCAATACATGTTTCAAATGCTGGAAACTCTCTTTTAATTTCATGAAGCAAATGTTTGAGGCTATCTTTTTTTGCCACATCTTCATCAACTATTATATGTTCTTTATTGTCTTTACAATATTTTTCTAAATCTCTCTTATCCTCAATTTTAAGAAAAGGCAAACATGAAAGCATTAGAACCTTGTCGCTATCGTGATGTAAAAAATCAGACTTCTTTATTTTAAAAACAATTACTTCTCCATTATTGATATCATTTCCATCCTTACAATCTTCCACGGCAAAGAATAATGCTATTAACATATTTTTAGTTACATCAAGCAGTCTTGTGGGACTACCATAATGTTGCATCTTTACCAATGTTGATAAATGCTCTTTAATATTAAACTCGTTTGAATAGTCCACCATTATATCATGACATAATGACTCCTCTTTTAATTCATTATTATCTCTGAATATACCTGGAATCAATTTGTATTTAATATCCGAATGACCCCTAAACAAAAGAATTTCATCTTCTTTGGGTTCAATTTTTTTTATTTCCTCTATATATTTACTTAAAGAATCAATCTTCATAATATGTAATTTTCACAATCTCCCATTCGTTACCCACTTTAGAATCCGCTCCTTGATGCTTGTCACCATCATTTGTTTCTTTTGTCGAATTATCTTTCTTTTTCCTTTTTATTGTGATTATTAAATAGTCATCTTTATTCCATTTTAATACATCCAGCATATCTGGTTTTGATATAGGATATTCAGATGGAACATTTATATAAATATTAGAATCTGGTTCAATTTTATTAGCAATAATAATTTCTTCTACTGTTTTTCCATTTGCATCAATTTTTTTAAAAGGATATTTTGCTTTAAATACGACCCATTTTTGTTCTTCTTTATATATAATTGACTTTACAAATCCAGTAAATATATACTTTTCATCGTTATTGGTTTCACTACACATTTTCTATCCCCCCCCCTAATTAATTGGTTGTATAGTTATAATGTTCTCGCCAACAGAATAACCTCTAGTTGGTGTTGTTCTATTTAATGTAAACTCAATACTTTCTGGGAATTCCGTCATCATTAAATCAACAGTTGTGTAATAGTAAATATCATTGAAGGAGTCGTCCTTACCCATAAAGAGTTTAATTTCTAGATATTGGTCTTCTTCATGATAAATATAAGTTATATCTTGAATTCCTGTTAGATCTAATGGAGAATTATTAAATACTAGCGGTATTCTATAGTATGATACATCCATACCAAATCCATCTGGTAAGCCCAATATAGTAGAGACGGATATACTACTTAAATACATATCAGGAATGGCAATATATAAACCAAAATTTAAAAATTCCTTCATATCTAATACAAATATAAATGGGAAAAATATTGATTTATCCATATAAAATCCAAAATGTTTTTCATAACAATATGATGGGTAGAATCCATCTATTAACTCTAATTTTTCTCCAGCAGAATATAAAGACATATCTACCAATTGATATCCAGCATCACTATAATTTCCACATATTAAATAATTATAATGAACTCCTTTCATAAATTCATCATCAAATACAATTATTGTACTTTCTCCATAATTTTCTTCAGAATATTCTAATGCATTATTATCAAAATCAAATCCAATTATCTTCTTTAATTTATGATTTATGAAAGTATATACATTTCCTTTTTTATCCTGAATAATATATGGTAAGTAATACTTATTTTCTCTATGATAATCTGGGTAACTTACATAAGGTAATGTTCCATTTTGCTTCAAAGCAGCTGTCATTGTTGAAACATTATCTGCCATTACATATAAGATTCCAGCTTTATCTTTAAATACAGAAATTGTATGAGGGTCATTAATAATTCCGCTAATATCAATTAAGCTAAGATTTGAGTCGTCAGCAAGGCATCTTACATCATATGCTTTATTGTCATTGAGCTTTACATAGCCATCTTCAAAAATAGTATCAATACTAATTCCATTAAGTGGATATATTTTACTTGTCTCAAGATTAATTACATATGATTGTGTGAATAAGTCTGATGTGTAAAAATGAGCATCATAATCATAATCTTCACTGAAATCACTTCTAATCTTTGGAAGATCTGAGCGAGTGAACACATAAGCCGTTCCGTCTTCAAGAAGCATATTATATGTTGCATTATTATTGCTATAATCAAAATCAGCTGGCAATTTTACGATGAAACATACAAACATAAAGTTTCTAACAATCTTAACTTTGAGAACGTCCATTCCAAAGTCTTCTTGTAAAATCTCGAAGTTATCTTCGCCAAGAATTTCTTTTTCATCTGTACAATCATCTGCAAATACAACATTGCCGTTTTCATCTAAGAGCGGAATCTTTTCATCATGTTCATCTAATTTATAAACATAATTACCTTCACCATCAATAACATAGACTTCTATTTGAATTGGATTTCCTTCATCATCTACATCTGATCCATCAACTAATTCAGTTTCATGTTCATAATAGAATTTATGTCTAACTGTGAATGTAATTCTTCCATCATTTCCTGTAAGAACTCTATTATATTCGTCAAAAGCAACTAGATATTGATTTAAAATATCTTCGTCACCATCTGCACTAGATGTTGCATTTCCATCACTTAAATTAGAAGAGATACCTATTGCTTTAGTATTGGTTGGTAAATTAATTGTTGCACCATTATTAAATGCCTGTCCTCTTTGAACTGTAGTATAAACTACAGGCGTTGGTGTTGGTTGTGGTGTATCTGGATTTGTGTCTCCTCCTCCAGATGGTGGGTTATCTGGTGTAGTACTTCCACCACTATCTCCTCCACTTGGTTGTGGATTTGGGTTTGGATTAGGATTTGGTGTTGGTGTTACCTTTCCTGTATCTGAATCTGGTAATTTGGTTGTGCTAACTGTTCCTTTATTAGAACATGCTACTAATGTTCCAAGCAATAACGCCAACATAAGTACTAGAACTATAATTAAAAAATGTTTTCTCATATATATCCTCCAATCATAAAGAATATTTCATAGCAAAATAAAAATGGACCTAGATAATAATTACCTAGATCCATGAAGGATATAATTTTGATATTACCCCCCCCCGATAATTATCCACATCCTACCGAAGGAGAGGCAAGGTAAATCTAGACATTTTTAATGTACTATAATCATTATAAATAACTTCTTATTTATTTTCAATAAATGATTTATTTTTTTAAATATGTTATTGGAATGACATATATACCATCACTAAGTTGATAACATAGTTTTTAACCAATAATTAACACTTTGGTTTTCGGTGTTTTGAAAAAACATTGAGGCGTTTGAAAGGATTTCATTGAAGCATTTGAAAGATTTTCGTTGAGGCATTTGAAAAAATTTATCTTTATTTGTTTTTCTAATTCATATGTTCTATTATCAATTTTTTTTGTTGTTGTCATAAGATACGCACCAACTTGGGGCGTAATTATTTCCACAAGAAAACATATAAGATTAATTTTTGTCACTCTTTATCCTGATCTGACAAATATTGAATCAAAGCTTCCTCTAATTTTTTAAAATCGCATGTTCTTGCCAATTCTTCCTCGGACAATTTATGTTCCAAATATCTTTTGTACAAACTTTTGGCCTTATTCTGCAATAGACTTTCATTTCGTCTACAAAATTCATATTCTTCTTGCAACAAAAATCTTTGGATGTCTTTCTTAAAATTAATGTTTACATATAAGGACTGAACAACTGGCACCATATTATTAAAATTAATTACTGCACGAAGTTTCTTTTTCTTGTTATATACTTTTTGAAACGAAGATGTGTTTTTCATTTTATAATGTTTTGCTTTTGGAGATGATAATGGGACAAAATATTGAATCCCATCATCAAGTTGAAATAATGCCCCAACGAACGGTTTTAAATCTTTCCCATTCACTGGAGAATTGCTTTGGACTCTATTGTCCACCTTCCTTAATTCCTCAATATACTGATTACTAATTCTAACAAACTTTATCATTTTTTTTCCTCTCTTTTTTATACCCTAATTATACTAAAATACGCCCAGCTTGTTTAGTGGTTGGTGTCCCGAAAAAAGGACAATAAACATCAAAAATAAAAAATAATGGGCTTTTACACCCATTGTTTTTACTTCCTCACTTTATGGTGGTGGAACACCCCTTTACTGATCCTCACTTAAACGGCGGGGGAACACCTCTTTACTGATCCTCACTTAAACGGCGGAGGAACACCTCATTTGTGCAATTATAATATAATATATTTTTTGAATAGTCAAGGAATAACCTGTCCTATTTTTAGTACAATTAATTATTTAATTCCTCCCACTCTGCGACAAGTGGTTCCAATTGCTTATTTAATTCGTCTATTTGCTTTTGTATTTCTTCTATCTTCTTATAATCCGAGAATACTTCGCTAGAGTTAAGCTTGTCCTTTAATTTTTGGATTTCGCCCTCTATCTTTTGTATCTTCTCTTCTAGCACCATTATTCTATGTTGTCTTCTTGCCTCAAGAGTACTGTCTGATACCTTCTTTCCCTTCTTATTTCTAACTTCTTTTACTTCTTCTTCGCTCTCTTGGATCTCTTGCTCTTTCATCATTTCTTCATAATCTGAATATGTGCCGTCAAATAGAGTTAATTCCGCATTATTAAATACGCCCAAACGGGTACATACCCTATTAATTAAGTATCTATCATGGGATACAACTACAACTGTTCCAGAATAGTTCTTTAAGAAGTCTTCAAAAGTCTCTTTTCCAACTATATCCATGTGGTTCGTTGGTTCGTCTAAGATTAATACATTTGGTCTATGTTTCATTATCTTACAAAGAGCTAATCTTACCTTCTCGCCTCCTGATAAATCACATACTCTCTTAAATACATCATCTCCAACAAACATAAAGGATCCAAGTGCTGTTCTTGCATCTGTTTGGTTTAGCAATGGAAATTCTGTTCTAAATTCATCTAATACTGTCTCTGTTGAATTGGATTGCGTTGCGGTTTGGTCAAAATAGCCAACCTTTGTATTAAGTCCAAAATAACAAACACCAGAAAGTGGCGGTATCATTTTCATTATTGTCTTTAATAATGTAGACTTTCCACAACCATTAGCACCTATGATTCCGAATTTTTGTCCTTTCTTTATAATTGTGTTTATCTGTCCAAGTGAGTCTTTATATCCAAATACTAGTTCTTCCATAACAATTGTATTCTCTACAGATTCATAATCTGGAGAAAAGTTTGCATGGAACGTTCTTGTATCTGCTCTTAAAGGCATAGAGACATTGCCTATTCTTTCAATTTGAGTTAACTTTGCTTGCGCTGTAGCTGCTTTATTAGCCTTATATCTAAACTTTTCAACAATCCTACTTAGTCTTTCTACTTCTCTTTGTTTTAAAGATGCATCCTTAACTGCTTTTTCATACTCCAATTGCTTTTGTTCTACAAACTGAGAATAATTGCCTTTATATCTTTTTGTTTCTCCGTATTCAATTTCATAAACTATGTTTATGGATCTATCTAGGAACATTCTATCATGAGAGACAACTACGAATGCATTCTTGTAGTCCTTTAGGTAATTTTCCAGCCATTCTATAGCCTCTACATCCAAGTGGTTTGTAGGCTCGTCTAAAAGCAACAAATCTGGTTTAGATAATAGTAATTTAAGAAGAGCAATTTTTGTTCTTTGCCCTCCAGAGAATTGGCTTAAAGGTTTCTTTTTATCTTCCTCTGTAAAACCAAATTTCTTAATTGCAGTTAGTACTTCTTTTTTGTATGTATATCCACCATTATATTCGTATTGGCTCATAAGGTTGTCATAGGTTTTAACGGATTCTTCACTTCCTACGTTCTGCATTGTTTCTAGTGCCAACGCTATCCTTTGTTCCAATTCTAGAAGTGGTGCATACGCTTTCATTACTTCATCCAATAAACAAACATTAGGATCTGAAAAGGCAACTTGCTCCAGATATCCAATTGTAGGCTTTCCTGTGGTATAAAACCCTAAGTTTTCATCCCCAGTTCCTTTTACAAGTTCAATTTCTCCTGTAAGTACTTTTAAAAGAGTAGTCTTACCGCATCCGTTTCTTCCAACTAATGCGATTTTCTCATCATCTCTAACAATGAAGTTAATGGCACTTAAAACAGGAATGCCATCATACTCTACAGATCCGTTTGTTATTGAAATTTGAAACATTATTGTACATACCCCAAGACAACAGGATTTGGTTCTATTAATATATCTCCAATTTGTATGCTTTCTAATACCTTTTGCTCAGATTGTGCAAATAAATCTTTATTCGTTGAATGCAATATTGCTATAACATCTCCTTTATGAACATATTCTCCAACGGTCTTTACAACTTCTATGCCTGCTGAGAAATCTATTTTGTCTTCCATAGTATTTCTTCCAGCACCTAAATATAGAGACGCAAGTCCATATCCTTCTGTGTCTATCTTTGCTATATATCCTTCTTTTGGTGCAAGCACTTCTTTTGTGACTCCTAAATAGAACTTTGATGTGTCTCTTAAGAAAGAGACATCTCCTTCATGTCTAGATACCATATCACAAAACTTTTTATATGCCTCACCAGTCTTTAATTTTTTTATTGCTAATTCTTTGCAAGAATTAATATCTCCCATTCCAGCAAGAGATAACATGGCTGAAGTTAGTGCTAACACCAACTCTAATAATCTCGAATCTCCTTTTCCAGTTTTTAGTAATTCTATTGCTTCTACAACCTCTAAAGAATTTCCTATGGTTCTTCCAAGAGGCTGATTCATATCTGTTAAAACAGCAACTGTCTTTTTCCCTGCAGCATTTCCAATATCTACCATTATTCTTGCAAGTTTTTCTCCTGCATCAAAGGTCTTGTTGAAACTACCACTTCCAATTGTTACTTCAAGAACTATACCATCATCTGCAGCTGCAAGTTTTTTAGACATAATGCTTGTTGCGATTAATGGAAGTGAATCCACTGTTGCTGTAACATCCCTTATTGCATATAGTTTCTTATCTACTGGAACTACATTAGCACTTTGACCTATGATGGAAACTCCTACATCATTGACTATGTCTTCAAATGTATCTATTGGCAATTGAGTTTTATATCCTGGAATGGATTCTAATTTGTCTACTGTACCACCAGTATGTCCTAGTCCTCTACCACTAATCTTTGCAACCTTCACACCACAAGCAGCTGCAAGTGGAGCAACTACTAAAGATGTCTTATCTCCAACCCCACCTGTTGAATGCTTATCTACCTTAAATCCTTTAATGTTGGATAAATCTATCTTGTCTCCGGATTTTGCCATTAGTTTTGTTAGGTATACAATTTCCTGATTTGTCATTCCTTTATAGTATACTGCCATTAAAAATGCAGCTATTTGATAATCTGGAATATTGCCCTTTATATACTCACCTGCAACGTAATCAAACTCCTCGTGAGTGAGTTCTTCTCCATCTCTTTTCTTTTTAATAATATCTACAATACGCATAGTTTATTTCTCCAATTTGAATGATAAAGGTAGTATATCTGCAAAATTATATGTTTTATAATCCTTTGAACTCGTTGCTATAATAACCTTAAAATCTGGTCTTACAAACTCTGACATCACCTGTCTACAAGCACCACATGGAGGAGCTTCTTTATCCCCAACTATTGCTATTCCTTCAAAGTCATATAGACCTTCACTAACCGCTTTAAATATAGCAACTCTCTCTGCACATATTGAGCTTGGATATGCTCCATTTTCTATATTGCATCCAGTATATATCTTTCCATTCTTACATAAAAGTGCTGCTCCAACGGCAAAATTAGAGTATGGACTATAACTATTCTTTCTAGCTGTTTCTGCTTCTTGTATTAACATTATTTCTTGTTCTTTATTCATTGCTAATATCCTCCCAGAAAGATGTGCCTTCTATATTTCCGTCCATATCAAAACTATGTAGGATTGTTTTTGCCATATCTGCAAACGTTGTCCTTATTCCCAAGTCCACACTCTTTATCTTCTTGCCATAGGCAAGCATAAATACATATTCTCTACTATGGTCTGTGCTTGGGGTTATAGGATCACATCCATGGTCTGCGGATATAAGCAAATAATCATCCTCACCTAATCCTTCCATAAATGTTCCTAGCCATTTATCGAACTCAGTTATTGCTTTGGCATAACCATCTACATCATTTCTATGTCCATATAACATATCAAAGTCTACTAAGTTCACAAAGCAAATACCCTTAAAATCTTTATTAAGATATTCGCTAGTCTTTTGCATTCCATCTGTGTTGCCACTAGTACGTACAAACTCACTTATGCCCTTACCAGCAAAGATATCATTAATCTTTCCAACGCCTATTGTATCTAGTCCGTTTCTCATCATTATGTCTAGCATAGTATCTTTTGGAGGCTTAAGTGAGAAATCGTGTCTGTTGCTTGTTCTAACGTAGTTAGGATACTCTCCAGTGAATGGTCTAGCAATTACTCTACCAACCCCGTGTTCGCCTTGTAGAATGTTTCTAGCGATTTCACAAACCCTATATAACTCTTCAACTGGAACTATATCTTCATGCGCTGCAGTTTGGAATACGCTGTCTGCAGACGTATAAACTATTAAGGCCTTTTCTTTAATATGTTGCCTACCATAATCCTTAATTACTTCTGTGCCTGAATAAGGCTTGTTACAAAGTGTTTTATAACCGGATTGTTTTTCAAACTCTTTTATAATCTCATCTGGAAATCCATTTGGATATGTTGGGAAGGGTTTTTCTGAAACCAAACCTGCTATTTCCCAGTGCCCTGTTGTGGTATCTTTGCCCTTACTTCTTTCTGCAAACTTACCGTATGCTCCTATTGGATGCTCTACAGGATCTCCTGCCACAGAACAACCATCTATGTTAAATAGACCTAACTTTTGCATATTTGGTGCATTAAAGAAACTAGATGAGGAAACAGATTTTAGTGTGTTGCTTCCTTCATCATGGAATTCATTCGCATCTGGCATTTCTCCAATGCCAAAACTATCTAAGATTATAAAGAATAGTCTTTTCACGCCAACTCCAATGCGAGAACCATCATGTCTCTAAATTTCTTTTGTCTTTTTTCTGCACTTAACGCCTCACCCGTGACGATATTGTCTGAGATTGTACAAATTGTTAGTGCTTTTTTGCCTGCTTTATGTGCAACAGCATATAATGCTGCACTTTCCATTTCTACAGCAAGAACGTGTTTACTATACATCTTTGCATACTTTTCATCTTTATAGAATATATCCGATGAATACACCTTACCAACCCTATAATTAATTTTCAGTTCTTCTGCAACTTTAACAGCTTTTTCTAAAAGTTCTTTATCTGGTTTTGCTCTATATATTAGAGTTGATAGATAATCTCTTGGAAAATTAGATGTATATTTGGCTCTATCTACAATAATAATATCTCCGATATTAAGTTCTTTACGTACTGCACCAGCACTTCCAACTCTTATGATTTGCTTAACGCCATAAAAATTGAACAGTTCATGAGCATATATTCCTATAGAAGGCATACCCATACCAGATGCCATTACAGATACTCTTTTGCCTTTATAATAACCTGTATACCCTTGGATATTTCTAACATTATTAACAAGCTGGACATCATCCAAATAATGGTCTGCTATAAACTTGGCACGCAATGGATCTCCTGGCATCAATACTGTATCCGCAAAGTCTCCTAATCTAGCCGAATTGTGCGGTGTTGGAACTAAATCCATATCATATCCTCCTACATTTTCTCTTTTGCAATCTTTACAAGTGCACTTGTCCCTAATCTAGATGCTCCTAAATCTAAGAAATGTTGTGCATCTTCTAAAGAATGAATGCCACCTGCTGCTTTAATCTTTACATTTGGTCCCACATTCTTTGCAAATAGTTCTACATCTGCAAATGTTGCACCGCCCTTAGAAAAACCTGTACTTGTCTTAATATAGTCTGCACCTGCTTCTGTGACGAGTTTGCACATTGTTATTTTTTCTTCATCTGTTAAAAGACATGTTTCTATGATTACCTTTAATATCTTATTGCCACAAGCTGCTTTTAATGTTTTTATTTCATTTAATACATAATCTGTATTACCAGCCTTAAGCATACCAATATTAATAACCATATCTATTTCTTCTGCACCTTTTAAAAGTGCTTCTTTTGTTTCTATTAGTTTTATCTCTGTACTGTTATATCCGTTAGGGAAACCGATTACTGTGCAAATAGGCATTTTTCCATTGGCATATTCTACTGCTTCCTTAACATAACAAGGAGGAATACAAACAGATGCTGTATTGTATTTAATTGCATCATCTATAAGCGCCTTTATATCATCTATTGTTGCTATTTGTTTTAATTCTGTGTGATCACAATGTCTTAAAATGTTTTCAATATCCATAATTATTTTTCCTCCGGTTTTTTAACTATCATATATCTTATACAGTCTATCAATCCTGAAACAAAGTCTTCTGAATATGTAATTAAATTTACACCAGCTCTTGCACCTTCATATAGAATAAGAATTGTAGATGCCATTGCTTTAGGATTAATATCATTAAACTCGCCTTGAGATATTCCGTATTTAATAAACTCTTCCCAAATCTCTGTTCCTCTTGAGAATGCAGATTCAACAGCCTTTGCGCCATATATATGACAGTATTCTATTAAGGCTATAGTTAAAGTTGTTTGTGGGTTTTGAATATCTTCCTTTAATTTTTGCAAAACTATATCCAAAGACTCTGTTGGTGTTTTCCCGCCTTTTAAATTCTTTGCAAGTTCATCTCCCATACCTTGAATAATAATCTTCAAGATGTCCCCAAAGATTTCTGCAGGGCTACTATAATACCTATATAAGCCACCACGACTTAAACCGGTGGATACACAGATATCGTTCATAGTAACCTTTTTAAATCCTTTTTCAGCAAATAATAGAAGCGCATGGTTTCTAATTTCTGCTCTTGTTTGTTTTCCTTTCGTCTTTAACATAGTCTTGTCTTCCTGATTTTATTGCGACACACTTGTCTCTATTTTTTAATATAATAGAAAATATTAAAAAAATCAATATTGGTTAAAAATGTCTTTTAAATTGGGTAATAACTAAAGTTATTTATTAGCGATATTAATTATGGCTTCTTTAATAACCTTTTCTATATCGCTATTTTCTGAATAATCTGCCTTAACAGCAGCCTTAATACGACCTTCTTTTACGAGTTTTTCTACCTTCTTAATTCCAGAAGATTTTTCATCATAAACTCCAACAGCGAGGCCACCGAATTGAGACATAAGAGTCATACAAGGAATATCTGTATCACTGTCTCCAATATAAACAAAATTTGTAAGAGGAACATAATATTCTTTCCCTTTCATTGCTTGGTTTACGCCATCATCAAGTTCATCAAAAACTCCTTTGCTTATTCTAAATAAGAATTGAGTTTTATTGGTGTAATTTACAACGAATCCTGGCCAGTCTACATATCCATCTTTGTCATAATGGAAAGCAGAAGCATAAACGTGATCAAAGTTCTTTACTATAGATGTTCCATCTATAATTTCTTTTAAACCTGAAGATAAGATGTAATGATGTACTTCAACACCATTTGCTTTTCCAAATTCATTAATTCTATCAAACCAAGTATCCAAACCTGGGAAATATTCTATTCTAGAGCCGAGACTTGTTAGGTATTCTTTTGTAATCTTCATACCTTTTCTTGCGGCTGCTTTTACCATTTTGTACATATATGTAAGATTAAGTTCTATATGTGCATCTTGGGAATAAGTATCTACCTCTTCCCAGAACTCATCTATTCCCATACCAATATCTTGGACAAATCCTTGAGATTGCATGTCCAATGGGGATAGTGTTTTATCAAAATCGTAACATATAGCTATTCTTTTCATATCTGCCTCAAAATGTAAATATACTATACTATAATTTAATCTATTAAGCAATATTTATAAAATAAAGGGATCTGACCGAAGCCAAACCCCTTATAGTTGTTCAACAAATGTAAACGATTAACGTTTGCTGAATTGAGGTGCCTTACGAGCTTTATGAAGACCGTATTTCTTACGTTCTTTCATACGTGAATCTCTTGTTAAGTATCCAGCTTTCTTTAATGGAGCCTTATACTCTTCGTCTGCTAAGACTAAAGCTCTTGCAATACCAAGACGGATTGCACCAGCTTGTCCTGTGATTCCACCACCGTATACGTTTACAAAAATGTCAAATTTATCTGTTGCGCTAACTAATTCTAAAGGTTGTTTTACAATGATTTGTTGAATATCTGTTGTAAAATAATCATTGATAGCTTTCTTGTTGATTATAATTTGTCCCTCTCCTCCTGGGATTAAGCGAACTCTTGCAACTGATGTTTTACGTCTGCCTGTTCCAAGATATTGAACTTTCTTACTTGCTTCTTTCTTCTTTGCCATATTCATACCTCACAATTACTCTGCATCATAGACATGACCTGTCAACTTTAACTCTTCTGGTTTTTGAGCTTGGTTGTCATATTCTGCACCTGGATAAACACGGAGCATCTTTAACATGTCTGAACCTAATCTATTGCTTGGGAGCATTCCCTTAACTGCTAAATAGACTGCCTTTTCTGGTTTTTCTGCCATAAGTTTCTTATATTGGATTTCCTTTAATCCGCCAATGAAACCTGTGTGATAACGATAATATTTCTTTTCTAACTTCTTACCTGTTAAACGAACTTTTGCACAATTGATAATGATAACATGATCACCTGTGAGAACGTTTGGTGTATATGTAGGCTTGTTCTTGCCTTTTAAAATCATAGCAACTTGTGATGCGAGTCTACCAAGTATAACATCTGTTGCGTCAACGATGTACCACTTGCTTTCAACTTCACCAGCTTTTGCCATGTAGCTTCTATTATTGATAGCCATTGCTAATTCTCCTTATTTTTTCTAATTTTTTACGATCTATTTGCACATTCGATGGGAGGGGCTAACTTCCACACGAATTCCTTAATTTCCTAATATGCTTTGATATAATATATAAATATTATGGGGGTTGTCAAGCGAAATTTAGAAACGAATTTTAACTTTTTTGCCTCTAGCAATTTCTTTTCCGTTAACCAAAACAACGCCATTTTGAGCATCCATAAATGTAACAAGTATACATTTAGTTATTGAGTCTTCATCTTTCACAATATCTAGTGTTTCTCCATCTAGTTTGAAGAATATGCTTCCTTGCTCATCATACATTGTATATTCATTTTTTCCTGAATAAATTTTTACTTCAATTTCTTCAAAAGATAAATCATTTTTCTTTTCTTCAACAAGCATAGGAATAATTCCGCCTTCCTTTACAAGAACTGGAAGTAGGTTCATAGGTTTAAACTCTGTGTACCATCCATTTGTATATTTTTTGCCTGTGAAGAAGTCTGTCCAATTACCCCCTGGAACATAGAACGATACTGGGGACAATTTATCCTTTCCAGTTGGTTTAGAAACTACTGGAGCAACTATCATTTCAGACCCAAAATAGTATTGATATTTAGCGCTATATGCAGATGGACTTTGTTCTCTCCAGTACATAGGTGTCATAAGCGGAATACCTTCTTTTGCAGTAAGCACATTGGCGGTATAAAGATATGGTACTAACTTATGGCGTAGTCTCAAATAATCTATTGCAATTTCTTCTGCCCATTCTGGATAATTCCATGGTTCTTTTGAAATGGATGTATTAGATGAATGTAGTCTATTTATTGGTGAGAATACACCGAATTGTACCCATCTTACATAGATGTCTGGATTACCTCTATTAAATTGATGTCCTCCAATATCATGAGACCACCAAGAATACCCAATATTTGAAGCTGTGGCAGTCATAAAAGGCTGGAACTTCAATGAAGGCCAAGCAACAATACTATCTCCAGAAAAACCTAAAGGATATCTATGTGAACCTGGTCCACAGTATCTAGATAGAATTAATCCTTTGTTTCCATCCCTATCTATGTCTAATGTATGATAATGATTCAAGAGCCACAATGGATCTAAGTTACTTAGTTTTGTTTTCTTTCCTTGTTGCCAGTCTATCCACCAAAAATTGACACCATCTTTTTCATAAGGATGATGAAGGATATCAAAGTATGCATTTCTAAAAGTTGAATCTTCTAAGTTGAATACAACTCTTTCTTTTGTGCTTGGGTCAACTCCACATGCCCTGCACATATCCTCATATTGGTCTTCAAAATATCTCACGCCATCACAAGGATGTAAATTTAATGTAATGGCAAGGTTTCTCTCTTTCAAATCTTTAAAGAATTGTTTGTAATCTGGGAACAAATCTTTATTCCAAGTATATCCTGTCCAACCAACAGAATAAATGCCCTTTGCTTTTGTGTATTGATCTTTTGGCGCATCTTTAACAATATGCCAATCCATATCTATTGTTGCAACAGTAATTGGAATTTCCTTTCCCTTGAACTTATCCATTAAGACAATGTATTCATCCTGTCTATATGCATAATATCTAGACCACCAGTTTCCAAGAACATACTTTGGAAGCAATGGTGTATATCCTGTTAAATCATAGAACTCTTTAATACCACCAAAATAATCTTGTCCAAAATTAAATACATACACATCCTTTTCCTGATGTTCTCTTTCTTTAACATTACCTTCTTCATCTATGACATAAGACTTAGAATCATCTATCTCTGCAACACCAGACTTAGAGAAAATACCATTGCCAAGTGCCACTGCCCCGAGCCTAAAATCTAGTGTCCTAATAGTGCCTTTAAGATTACGCAAATTCCTTGCAGCATCTACACCTTCGCCATTAACTACAACGTATTCTTTATCCTTCTTTTTGTCATATATGAATTCTGTGTATTTTGTCACAATAAGGACTTTATCTTCTTTAATTTCATATTTAAACATAGGGTTTGCGATATTTCTATGCATTGCCACTTGTGTTGGCAAATCCTCAAAAATACCATCTTTAGACTTCTCAATACGAATAATTCTATCTGTAATAACAGAGAATCTATATGCCCCATCTAGGACAACATTCTCATCTAAAATCTTATCTGTTTTAATACTAAATCTTCCCATAAATAAAGGGGAGAAAACTCCCCTAAAGTCCTTATATATTTTTTGTTATGCTTTCAAAACAATTGCCAAGAAAACACACTCTTTACCACCTGTTGCTATCATTCCATGCGGTTGTGAAGAATCATAATAAAGTGTATCTCCTTCATGTAATACTGTAATATGTCCATCTACAGAACATGTTAATTCTCCAGATAGAATATAGTCCATTTCTTGTCCTTTATGGACGCTTAAGGCAATTGGTCTTTCCTCTGAACCTGGAATATATGGTGCATGTACTAGGAATGGTTCTGCAATTCTATCTTTGAAATTCATTGCAAGGTGTTCATAACTAAAGTTATGTCTTCTTTCAACCTTTTCACCTTCTCCAGCACGTACTAAGGAATAACTAGACAATCTTGGAGCAGATCCGACCATTATCTCTGTTACATCTACACCAAATCTCTGAGCACAGTTATATAGCATGGTAACAGAAAAATCTTTCTTTCCAGTTTCATACTCTAAATATTGATCTACTGTCATATGAGTCACTTCAGCCATTTCTTCAGGAGTTATCTCCATCATTTCTCTCAAGCCCTTCAAACGTTCAGCAATTTCTACACAACTTAATGACATAATTTTACTTCCTTTTTATTTGATTGATAATATTTTATATTATAGTTTATAACGTGTCAAACCTTACTATTTAGGCACTTCTAATTGTTCACACACCTTAGCACAATCTTCATGGATAACAAGACTGGCTCTATAATCTGCACCTGTCTCACTCTTATTAATAAGGACCAGATTCTTTCCTCTAAAATAATTAATAAATCCAGCTGCTGGATATACAACTAAAGATGTTCCAATGATTACTAATGTATCCGCCCTTGAAATAGCATTAACCGCACCAGAGATTACATCCATATCTAACCCTTCTTCATATAGAACTACATCCGGTTTTATTGTACCACCGCACTTGTCACATTTTGGTACACCCTTATGTCTTAAGACATAATCTAAAGAATAAGATGCCCCACACTTCATACAATAATTCCTATGTATGGAGCCGTGTAATTCATATACAACCTTTGAACCAGCTGCTTGGTGTAATCCGTCTATATTTTGTGTAACTGTTGCTAGAAGCTTTCCTGCTTGCTCTAGTTTGGCAAAATATGCATGTGCTGCATTTGGTTTGGCATCTTCATAACACATCTTCTCTTTATAGAACTTATAGAAGTCCTCTGCATTTCTCATAAAGAATGAATGAGAGATTATTTCTTCTGGTCTATATCCTATTCCAGATGAGGTATTGTATAATCCCGTGGCACTTCTAAAATCTGGTATACCACTTGGTACAGATATACCTGCTCCTGTGAAAATAACTATACTTTTTGATTCATTAATAATTTGTTGTAATTTTTCTATATTTTGGTCCATGTAAATATCTTAATATTTAGTATGGGATTTTTCAATATAAAAAGTGCCAAGACTTTTAATCCTGGCACAATCTTTATTAATAGTTGTTTTGCTATTGATCCGAACGTAAAGCATATACTGGATCTTTCTTTGCAGCCATTTGTGATGGAATTAATCCTGAGAGTAAGCTTAAACCAATGGATAATCCGAACATTAAGAGTACGTGCCACCACAACATATTTGCAATATTTACAATTTGGAATTTTGCAAAGACAAATGCATTAACCGGCCACGTAATAATCCAGGCTATAAATACACCCACAATTCCAGACAAGAATCCTTCAATTAATGTCTCACTATTGAAGATGTTTGCAATATCTCTCTTTCTAGCACCAATAGCACGAAGGACACCAATTTCTCTTGTTCTTTCTACAACAGATGTGTATGTAATAATTGCTATCATGATAGATGAAACTACCAATGAAATAGCAGAGAAACCTACGAGTACGTATGTAATAGCATTAATAATCTGTTTAATAGCATTCATTAATACACTAATGGTATCTTTGTAATTCAAAGTCTTCTTCTCTTCTCCACCAGAGTTCTTGTAATTTTCAAAAAGTTGGAGGATATTTGCCTTTCCATCTAAGGATGAAGCATAAATATAAATAGACTTTGGTGTTTCGTGGTCTACCCAACCTAATTCTGCAAGATAATCATTTGCAAATTCATTGAAATCTTTATCTGTAATAGTTTGTTCTGTTGAATAATGATTTGAACCAATATCTATCTTTCCCACTGTTCCGGAAACCTTTCCAGTTGATTCATCTATAGTGATGTTCTTCATTTGATATTGATATACTGCACTATTTGAGTTTGCTTTGTTGATATACTCTGTCAATGCTCTTGTATATCCCATATTCTTCTTTATAACACCATTTGTAATACCTGATTTTAATCTAATAATACCGGATATTCTAAGATTTACTCCGTTTTTAATTACATTTACAAAAGCTCCATCAGCACCATTTTCACTTGTGTATGTTGTAGCATCTGCATAATAACTGCTATAACTGCCATCATCTAATTCATGGAAGAACGATGATTGTGGCAAGACTTTATATGTCATTTGAAGTAAATCTGTCATTTGGTATGTTGCTAAGTTTCCACTAAATGCACCAGATAATTGTTTAGGATTTCTTAAACCTGTTGCAAGAGCCATTGTATCATCAATTTCATTGTTTTCATTAACTAATAATACAACTTCAAATGGATTGCTTTCTGATCCTGTAGCATTTGTATCATCAGGCCAACGTCCAGCGACAACATCATATTGTCTATCTAAAAGTTCTTGGTTATCTATTAATTCGTCCCAAGGTATCATACTTTCAATACTAATACCTAAGGTATTAATATATCCAAATGCTTGTTCTCCAATGGTGCCCAAAGAATCCAACATACCTTGAACGTTATCTGTAAATGGATTAATTAAGAAATACTGATCGGTATGTATCAAATATCCGTTTTCATCCGTATCATAGTCTGTGAAAATGTTTATTCTCTGACCATAGTTATATCTAACTATACCATCTTTATCATTAAAGTTTTTATCTAGATATTTCTTAATATCCTTAAGGTCATTCTTTTCGCCCATAACCTCAGTAACATATTCCATCAAATTGCCTAAAACTTTTCTTTCATATACTTCCTGGTCATTTGCTTGGTGTTCGCTATTTGAATCAGTACTGTTTGCTAAGATATCAAACATTCTACTCATATCCAAGCTTGCTTCTTCAATAACCATTGGATAGTCTGCAAGAGCGCCTTCTTCAACTTGAAGGATATAAGCCTTAGCACCTGTAGATAATGCCAAAACAAGAGCCATACCAATAATACCGATGGAACCAGCAAATGTTGTTGCAATAGTTCTCATCTTCTTTGTATAAAGGTTTGCAAGAGAAAGCATAAAACCAGACTTCCATTTCATCTTGGATTTCTTTGTCTTTGGTTTTTCTTCTACTGGTTGTTCCTCTACTGGTTCTGTTGGAACTTCTGCACTTGAAATATCATCTATTTGACTTACATCTACCCCGTGTGCTTCTAAGTCTTCAACCTTTTCAATTTGTTCAACTAAATCTAATGTTTCGCCTTCTTCAACTGGGTTGGAGTCTGATTGGATCTCACCATCTTTAATCTCAATAATTCTTGTAGCATATTTATAAGCCAAATCTGGGTTATGTGTAACCATAATTACTAGATGTTCTTTAGATATATCCTTAAGGATATCCATAACCATTACGCTAGCTTCTGAGTCTAGTGCACCAGTTGGTTCGTCTGCAAGAATAATGTCTGGGTTGTTAACCAAAGCTCTTGCTATAGCAACTCTTTGCATTTGTCCACCAGAAAGAGTGTTTGGACGTTTTCTAATTTGACTTAAAAGACCAACTTGAGCCAATGCATGTTTGACTCTTTCCTTTCTTTCTTCTTTTGGTACGCCTGAAATAGTTAAAGCAAGTTCAACGTTAGATCCAACTCTTTGATGTTGAATTAAGTTGTATGTTTGGAAAACAAATCCAATTTTATGATTTCTATATGTATCCCAATCTCTATCTTTATATTGTTTGGTTGAGACACCGTCTATTATAAGATCTCCACTGGTATAATGATCTAAGCCACCAATGATGTTCAACAATGTTGTCTTTCCACATCCAGAAGGTCCTAAAATTGCAACAAATTCACGTTTTCTAAAACTAAGTGTGATTCCTTTTAAGGCTTGTGTAGTCATTTTTTCAACTACATAATCCTTTTTAATATCATGTAATTCTAACATATTATCCTCTTCAGTTTTATCTTTTTACCCTTATCAAAAAGACTTGTATATTATACCAGACATATTACGTATTGGCAACCATACAAAAATACTATGTATTTTTAGGGTAAAAACACCCGTCCAGAGCAACAAAAAAGTGGCTAAAAATCGCTTCTTAACCACTTCATGTAGTAAGCTTTGTTATGAGTTACTGTCATTTCCATTTGGAACTCTGGTGACATATTCTTTGTTTTCTCATAACCCTCATATAATCTGTTAATTAAAACCTTATCTAAAGGATCCTCTATTGAGTCTATTTCGTTGTGTAAATCTACAATAAGTTGTTTGCTTTCATCGCTTGTTAAAAGCTTAAAAACTTCATTACTAAGGAAACCTAAAACTTCTCCCTCATCTTCTCTTGCATCTGTTGGACATAATGTTTCGTAATCAAAATACAACACATTTGCAGCATATTCGAATTATCTTGAAAGCTCTAATTTTTCTTTAAGTTGTTCTAATTTAGTCATAGTACACCTCTTATTCTTAATATCGATAAAATTATACTCTTTTTTACTTTTCTTATTCAATGAATAAAACTTTTTGAGAAAAATAACTTTATAGTTCATATCTTCCGTGTTATTATAATAACAATTAGAAAAGAGGTACTATATGGGCAAATTATTTAATGAAGATATGGTAAACTATGGAACAAATAGAAGTTCCATAAGAGAATTATTTGAGTTTGGAAAGAAAAGAGCTCTAGAAGTTGGTGCAGATAAGGTCTATGACTACTCGTTAGGCAACCCTAATGTTCCAGCTCCAGAAAGTGTAAGAAAATCCTTAGAAAGAATCGTTGCTATCCCAGATACAACATTAGTTCATGGATATACTTCAGCTCCTGGAGATTTAAGAGTAAGAAACGCTGTTGCAAATAACATCAAGACAAGATTTGGTGTAGATATTAGTGCAGATTATATTTATATGACCTGTGGTGCAGCTGCATCTCTTTGCATATCATTAAGAGCATTAAATACAGACAATAACGAATTCATTATCCTTGCCCCATTCTTCCCTGAATATAAAGTATTTACTTTATCTGCTGGAGGAACACCTGTTGTAGTACCATATAGCGAACCAGACTTTGGGCCAGACTTTGATAAACTAGAAAAAGCGATAACAAAAAATACAAAAGCTATTATTGTTAATAGTCCAAATAACCCAAGTGGTGCTGTATTTAGTGAAGATACAATTAAAAAGATTGTTGCTATTTTAAATAAGAAATCCAAGGAATATGGAAATCCAATTTATATAATTGCAGATGAGCCATATAGAGAAATAGTTTATGGAGATGTTAAGGTTCCATATATAATGAACTACTATGATAACACCGTAGTATGCTATAGCTATTCCAAGTCCTTATCCCTTCCAGGAGAAAGAATTGGATACGTTGCAGTTTCTCCTAAGGCAGAAGGTGCAAACGAGCTCTACGCAGCCGTATGTGGCGCAGGAAGGGCAATGGGATATGTATGTGCTCCATCTATTTGGCAAAATGTTATTATGGATTGTGTTAATGATCTTCCAAACGTTAAAGCATATGAAGAAAATAGAAACCTCCTCTACAATTCTCTTACAGATATGGGATATACCTGCGTAAGACCAGATGGTGCATTCTATCTATTCATTAAAACACCAGAGCCAGATGCAAGAGCATTTTCTAATCGTGCAAAGAATTACGGATTATTATTAGTTCCAGGAGACGACTTTGGGGCAAAGGGATATGTAAGAGCTGCATACTGTGTAAGCAACGATATGATTAAACGTTCCCTCCCTGCATTTAAGGAGCTTATTGATTCTTACAAATAATATTGTATATTATCTAAAAAACTGAACACCTGTCTAAAAGATGGGTGTTTTTATTTATAAAAATGGTTGCCATATAAAAACTTAGGTGCTAGAATAGGCAAAAACACGGAAGTGTAATTCTTAAAGGAGGAACGAGTCATGAACTATCATTTATGTGAAGAAGATGTACCTTATCGAAGTTGTTTGGCTTGTTCCAACAATTTTTAATCTATATTTTCTTTAAAGATAATCCCTGACTTACTTTAATCATGAAGGAAAGAATTCTTGAACTTTTGAAAGAAGGCAATTATTCTCTTGCTGCTGAAGAACTTTCAACATTGAATGCAAGATTTGCCGCATCTATTCTTGAAGAATTAGAAGATGCAACATTGATACCTCTTTGTAAGGAATTGGAAAGTGAATTCCTTGCAGATGTACTTATTGAATTGGAACCAGAAACCAAGCAAAAAATTATTGATAGCTTGAATACTGAAGAATTAGATGAATTCTTGGAAGAAGTAGATGCCGAAGATAAGGTTGACATCATTGAAGACTTACCAGAAAAAACTGCTCTTAAGATTGTAGACTATGAAGAAATAAACCTCCTCCTTAAAGAAAAGAACTTCACTACACTTAAACCACTTCTTGCTTCCATGAACGAGAATGACCTTGCAGATATCTTTGAAAACACTCCTCCAGAAGATATGCCTATTCTATTTAGACTTCTTCCTAAGGATGCTGCAGCAGAGGCTTTCGTTGAAATGGATTCAGATACACAAGAAGAATTACTTAATAGATTAACAGACCAGGAATTGAAAGAAGTTACAGACGAGATGTTCGTTGACGATATGGCAGATATAGTAGAAGAAATGCCATCCAATGTTGTTAAAAGACTTCTTGCAAAAATAGATCCAGCAAAGAGAAAGTACTTAAACCAAATTCTTAAGTACCCAGAAGATAGTGCTGGTTCTATCATGACGGTTGAGTACATGTACTTCTACCCAGACCAAACAGTAGAAACTGCATTTGCAAAAATTAGAAAGAACGCTATTAACAAGGAAACAATTTATACATGTTACGTAGTAGATAGAACAAATAAATTACTTGGTCTTGTATCTGCAAAAGACTTAATGCTTGCTTCTCCAGAAACCTTGATTGGAGACTTAATGGAAGAAAATGTAATTTATGCACATACCACAGACGACCAAGAAGATGTTTCTAGAAAACTTGCAGAATACGGCTTCCTTGCCATTCCTGTTGTAGATGATGAAAACAGATTGGTTGGTATTGTTACTGTTGACGATGCTATCGATGTCTTACAAGAAGAAAACACGGAAGATATTGAAAAAATGAACGCTATCCACCACAGTGATAAGCCATACCTTAAAACAAGCGTTTTTGGTATTTGGAGAAACAGAATCCCTTGGTTGCTCGTTCTTTTAGTTAGTGCAACATTCACAGGTCTTATTATTAATAAGTACGAAGCAAAACTAAGTGCAATTAGTGCTGTATTATTTGCCTGTGTTCCTATGATTATGGACACTGGTGGTAATGCAGGTTCACAAGCTTCCGTTACAGTTATTCGTTCCTTGGCACTTGGCGAAGTTGAAACGAGAGATGTTTTTAGAGTTCTATGGAAAGAAATAAGAGTATCTATACTCTTAGGTGCAACTCTTGCTGTAGCTTGTTTTGCAAAGTTAATGCTCCTTGATAATCTTGCGTTTGGATATCATGACTACACTCCAGTTCGTTGTGCAATAGTATCCTTAGCACTCTTCATTACAGTTATGATCGCAAAGATGGTTGGTTGTTTACTTCCATTGCTCGCAAAGAAAGCAAAGTTAGACCCTGCTGTTGTTGCTAGCCCATTCATTACAACCATAGTAGATGCAGTATCTTTGATAATATATTGCTCTATTGCCGTTGCATTATTATAATATGTGAAGAGGCGAATTATGGAAGAATTGGACATTCAAAACAAAGATGTAAGTTTAACAGATTATTCAAAAGCTAGAGAAAAAGGCATTGTTGCCACCAGTTTTGTTGGTATTGGTGGTAATGTCTTATTAGTTGCTATAAAGGCCGTAGTTGGTTTTTTGGCTGGATCCATATCTTTAATCATGGACGCATTGAACAACTTAACAGATGCCCTTTCATCCATTATAACCATTATTGGAACTAAGCTTTCAAATAAGAAGCCAGATAGAAAGCATCCTTATGGACATGGAAGAATAGAATATTTAACCGCAACCATCATTGGAGCTATCATTCTATTTGCTGGTGGTATGGCTATTTATGAATCTATTGTTTCCATTGTAGACTACTTCAGCACAAAGATAATGCCTAACTATACGGTAGTAGCCTTAATACTAATTGGTGTTGGTATTATTATTAAATTAGGAATTGGTTTATTCTATAGAATACAAGCAAAGAAACTTAATAGTGATACCCTTAAAGCAAGTGCTACAGATGCACTCTTTGATGTTGCCCTATCTCTAGGTACACTCGTTTCCGCAATAGTTGCTCTCTACGGACATTTCTACATAGAAGGTTATGTGGGTATTGTTATTGGTTTATTCATTCTTAAGTCCGGTTTTGGAATTATAAGAGAATCATTATCTCTAATCATTGGAATAAGAATAGATGATGAGACTACAACTAAGATAAAAGTAGACATCGCTTCTATAGATGGTGTTTATGGTGTATATGATTTAATCCTTAACAACTATGGCACAAACAAATATATTGGTTCTGTTCACATTGCTGTAAAAGAAGATTTAAATGCACAAGACATAATGACACTAGAAAAGAAGATCTCTGGCATGATGTATCTTAAATATAATATGATAATGACCGTTGGAGTTTATGCAGAAAACATCAGTTCTCCTGTTGCCAAAGAGATAAAATCATATTTAGATGAACTTACTTCCGAAAACGAAAACATTTTATCTACACACGGATTTTATATTAACGAAGAAGAAAAGTTCGTATTCTATGATATAGTTATTTCTTTTGACGATAAAACTCCACAAGATACTTGTGATGGAATAAAAGAAAAACTCAAGGAAAAATTCCCTGAGTACAAATATATTTGTAATATAGATTACGATTATTAACCTAAAGCAATTTCCATTATTGTCATCCCAATGAAACTAATAATGAATGCCCAAACACCATGATGGTGTACGGTATCACTTTTCATCTCTGGAATCATTTCTTCAACAATAACGTATAACATACAACCTGCAGCAAAAGCTAAAGCCCAAGGCATTACTACTTGGATTTGCATTGCAAGGAATAATCCAATAACAGCTGCAATAGGTTCTACAACACCAGAACATACACCAAGTAAGAATCCTTTTACGCTAGATCCAGTCTCGCCTTTAATTGCAAGAGCAACAACTGCACCTTCTGGAATATTTTGTACACCAATACCAATTGCTAGAATAAGTGCTCCCCATAATGCATTGGATGAATCTCCTGTCCAAGATGCAAGAGCTACAGAATAAGCAATACCAACAGCAAGTCCTTCTGGAATATTGTGAATGGTTACTGCTAAGAACATCTTAGAAGTTCTACTTAAAGACAAAGTCTTTATACCTTCTTCTTTGTTATCTGCTGTGTGGAAGTGTGGGACGATTTTATCTATACCCCAAAGGAATACAGCACCTATTGCAACAGAGATACCAACAACTGCCCAAACCGGCATGTAAGATATCTCGGATTCAACTGAAGGAAGCAATAATGAGAAGATTGCTGCAGAAAGCATAATACCGGCAGCAAGTCCTGTGAATACTTGGTTAAGTTTAGGACTGATTTCTTTTGTCTTAAATACAAATACTAATGCAGCACCAATAATGGTACAAGCAAATATTAAAGATATTCCTAAAATGGCACTACCTGTTGCAGACATAGCACTCTCCCTTTTTGTTTTCCTATACCATTATAATAATTAGAATATGAAATATCTATCACTTTATTTAGAAAAATAATAACCACCAGCATTAAGCCAGTGGTTAATGTTTTATTTTATATGGATGAATGACTAACTAAAGATTATAAAGTTTGGTTAGATTGATCCATATCTTTGGATAATTCTTTTTGTTCTGCAACAAATTGTTCTGCTTCTTTCTTAATCTTATGTGTTGCAACATATTCTGTTGGCTTGAATTGAGAAATAACAACTTGGTTGAAGGAGAGGTCTATTCCTGCTTCTCTGAATACTCTACGATATTCTCTTAATAAGTCTCTTTGAACTTGATATCTATCTTCTTCATTACACTTTGCAACTATCTTAACTGCAACGTTGGAATCTCCATATCCAGAAACACCTTTGTAATATGGTCCTTCCATAATTGCTGGAATCTTATTTCTGAAGTCTTCAAAGTTATCTTTTAATAATCCTTCAATTACTTCAATTGGCACATCATATGGGAATTCACAGTCTACAATAGCTAAAGATAATTCTCTAGACATGTTAATAACATTAGAAATATCTGAGTTGTTGATAATCTTAATGTTTCCAGCTGCGTCTAAGATTTTTGTAGAACGAATACCAATTTCTGTAACTGTTCCTCTGAAATCTCCAACTGTAATGATTTCACCAACGTTATATTCATTTTCAAATACCAAGAACATACCTGCTACGATGTCTGCAATGAGGCTCTGGCATCCTAAACCTATAACCAAGGTGAGAATTCCAACTGATGCAAAGATTGCTGTGGCGTTTACTCCTAGAGCTTGTAATACTAATATAATAACTGCTAATGCAGCTGCATACTTAACTAAGCCATCTATTAAAGTTAAAACGGTTTGTGCTCTATGAGATTTCTCCATAATCTTTTTAAAGATTAATCTTACTAAGATACATACAACTAGTACTATTACTATGTAGATTAAGCTCTTAATTAAAACTGGGAGATGTGTCATAAACTTAGCGCCAGCTTCGCTTGTGTTCCAGATATTGCTTTGAATCCATGCTCCGGCTGTTGATGTTGGAGCTACTACTTCAATTATTATTAATGCTATGAAAGCTAATAATAATGCTGCACAGACGCAAATCTCAATGATGATTGCTATCTTTTTGTTTCTCTTTTTCTTTTGTTCTTTAACGTCTTTTTCGTTTTGAACTGCTTGTACGTTTTCTTCCATTGTTTCATTCATCCTTTTTTTGTTATTTTTATTTATTTTTACGCAATAGTATATTCGGTAATTAATGTTACCTCGCTATCTACTGCATATAAGTGTGCTGTTCCTACTTCTCCTAAGGTGTATTCTGTAAACTCTACTATGTTGCCATTAGCATCTTTTAATGTATAACCTGCGTCTTGCAATGCGAATACATAACCCTTTGTGGTTATATTATATTCTGCAAGTTCTGTGCCACCAGTTCTTGCTTTGTTCTTAACGATTAATTTGCTTCCTGATGTGTCTGACAAATAATCTGTGAATAGAACTTGTACTGCTACTGAACAAGTCTCTGTTGGTTTTGCTTGGTTGTTGTTAATAATTACAGTACATAATCCATCTACAGATTGGTCATAATCATGTTCTGCATATTCTAATCCCATTACAGTTTGAGGATCTATCTCTATTGGTGTGTCACTACTACCCCAATATAATTCCAATGACTTTCCTGCAACTAGATAATCTGCAACTGTCATGATATCTATATATTGTTGGTCTATTCCGTTATCTGTTAATGATGGTCCACTTAAAATACCATGTACAGCATTATATGCACCATCTACTATCATTGTGGATACAGTGTAAGAATCTAATACTGGTCCAAGATAAATATCATATGGGGTATCATCTATTGTAACTGTCTTAAATGCATGTAATTCATAAATATAACTGCTCTTATATGGTAAATCTTCTATGGCTATATATGGATTATCTGCATCAAAGTCTGTTCTGTACATATCATAACCATAATCAAAGTTATATCCAACTCTAGCTTGGTAATGCATTCCTGTCTCTTCACTAGTGATATGATATGTATTGTACATATTAGTTGAAACCACTGTTGTTCCGGCCAAATTGAATGTTACTGCATTTGAAATATATGTACCATAACAGGTTGGATCATCTACGCTTTCATAATTTAAGGATTCGTCATATGCTCCACTTGGCAAAGTTATTCCTGAACTTTCTAGAACAGTATTTTCTCCACCATATGTCATCTTGTAATAGAAGGCATCCTCTACTGGATTTTGGAGATATAGCAATGTATATTCAATTGAACTTGTTAGACCAATACTATCTGATTCGTTGGACAACATCATTGGAGTTGAATAAGTATCATCTTCATAGAAAGATAAAGACCAATTACTTAAGTTAATTTCTTTTCCGTTATATGTTGGATATCCATCTACATAAACCTTATGTGAAGTTTCTGCATCATGTGCAGTTTCACCACTTAAATAATATTTAACAGTTGGTTGGATATTGAGACTTTCACTTGTTTCAACAAAATCTGTAACTGAGACTTCCAAGCCATTCATATTAAATGAATACTCCCATAATCCAGCTAATGTTAAACTCTTAATTTCCTCTATTGTAACAATCCAGTCATCTCCCTCTTGAACCGCTTCGTGGGTAATAGGGTCACTAATCATAATAGAACTACCGGAGCCTTCTTTAAATGCTAAGTATGAAATAGAAGAATCTTCTGGGCAGTTAGGAACTGAAACGTTCATGGTTAACTTCTTATTCTTTACACCATAATTCGTAACAGCCAATAATGTGCCAGACTTAGTATATGTGTATCTTCCATATACTATGGTTCCAGCATCATTTGTTATAACCACATCAACCTTACTTAAATTATTCCATTGCTCTGATGTTATTTCTTCTTGTGTACTATCTCCCTCTAAAGTATATGGGATATCTAAACTAAATGAAGAAGTTGTACTATCTTGGTATGTAGAGGTTACTGTTCCGGTAATGTCTATATTATCTCCAGAGAATATTGTTCCAACAGAAAGTCCAAATAATATTGAACTAGTACTACTACCATTAAACATGAGTGAGCCTTCTTCAAATGGAACGAATAAGTGTTCACAGCCATCTGTATTTGCAGAGCTTTCAAAGACATATTCCACACCATTAACAATCTTTGTAGATGCAAGTGCTGCTCTATAGAATGTATGAGATAAATCTGGGATTGATAAAGTTTGGTTATCAAATGAATTTGTAATAGTTGCTCCCATACCAAGGAACTTGTCATTTTCATCTCTAACTATTAATCTATATCCTTCACCTTCTCCAAGAGTTGGTGTTTCATCAAATTCTGTTTCAATGGTAAATCCTTCTGTTAAATTGAAGTCTCCATTTGCATGGAAGGATAATTCCAATGAAGATGTTTGAGTTAAGTCTATAATTCTCTTTCCTGCTATTCTTCCTGTACTATCTACAATTTGGAATAATATAGAAGTTTGAGTTGAAGAATTACCAAATACCTCAACCTGTCCATCTACCAAACCAGTTTCTATAGGAGAAGCCTCTCCAATTGAATAACTACAAATCAACTCTTCTTGCATCATTTCTGGTGCCATCTTAGTTGTAAAAATAAAGTCTTTACCTGGTCTCATAACGAAACCTGTATAGCTTATGAATGGTGCATTAGAGATAGTCTTTAAAAGTTTTCTTTCAAATGTTATTTCTTCGTCATTAACAACACTAATTGGTGTTAAATAAACATATGCTTCTTCCACATCATAGTCTACAGCACAAGATACCATTGCACTTGTTCCTGTATAACTATCTAAGACAGTATTATTTGCTCCAACAACTTCAAGCAAGTATTTATCTGTTGTTTGGGCAGAGTTATCAAAGGCCGTATTAATTGCATACACATATTGGTAACAATCTGCACTTGTTCCAATACTTGTCTCTACTTCTGGATCTTCTGAGTATGTGGCCTTAAATGCTAATGCCTCAGTTATAATCTCTTTTGGATATACAACTTTATATTCAATATAACCAATTTCTGTTTCAGCTTCTTCGTATGTTGTCTTTACATATCCTTTAACTGTAGAACTATTTGGAAGTCTTTGTAGTTGTCCAATGATATATCCATTCTTATCTATATTAGAATCTGTGCTAAACAATGTTTCGTTTACATAGAACTCAACAAATGTATTAGATCCAGTATGATATGCATCTGAAATGAAGATGTTGTAATCTAAGTTAAATGTCTTATTATCATAGTCTATATTAGCTTCAACCCTCGGTACCGCTTCGGGTTTAGGTTCAGACTGTGTAATAAACTCATATGTGAAATGTGGTACATTACCCAATTCAGCTACACTCAAAACCTGAAGTTTATAACTTCTGTGTGGAGTTAGACCAGATATAAGCCCTTCCACTTTACCATCTTCCGTTAAATCCTCTCGCAGGTCATATGTATATGAGAAGTTTGGATTAGAAAGTGAAATAATATAATCTACTTCGTCATCCAAATCTGAAACATCTAGAACATACTGTATATAGTTGGTTCCAGCCATAAAGTAACTCATTATAACTGTTGGAGCCATCTTAATAATATTTGCTGTAACAGCAACAATAGCACAAATAGCAGCTGCAACAACAGTAATACTACCAGCAACAGTTGCAGCGGTAGCCGTACCAGCAGTAGCTGCAGTAGCGCCTGCACCAGCTCCCGCACTTGCTCCAGCCACAGAAGATCCTGCAGTTGTAGCGGTTGCTTCACCTCCGGTTACGTTTGCGCCAGAGGAAGTTCCTGATGATGTACTAGAAGAAGATGTACCACCACTAGAAGAACTACCTCCATCAGAACTAGATGAACTACTAGATGATGAGCTAGAACCTGAATCTGTATTTGATTGGGTATTGTTGTTATTATTGTTAAAGTTTTGTCCGTCTCTTAAAGCTTCACTTCTATCTGCAGATTGAGCAAAGCCACTATCTTCTTGAATATTTATTTGTTCTGGTGGAGGTGATTGAGTTTCACCTGTTGTAAAATATTCTATAGCATTTGTGGACTGAAATTCACTAACGGAATAATCCTCAGCATAATGTTTAAATTCGTCATCAATAATTCTTAACTTAATCATAATCCGTTAGTCCAAAATTAATCTTCTATATGTTCTTCCTCATGAGAGTGGTCATGGTGTTCTTCTTCATGATGTTCGTTTTCCTCGTGAGGATGTTTTTTGTTCTTAATTAAGTAGATAATAACCATTATGCAAAAGATAGCAACAAATGCTGCCGCAATACATATTCCTGCGATTTGAATAGGTGCTAATAAACACAAAAATCTTAGCATAAGTATTTTCTCCCTAACGCTAGAATTTTAGCACAAGTATAGTAATTAGTAAATTATTTATACTAATTGATTAATAAGTAATGTACTTTAACTAATTGATTTTTTATTCCTTAATAAGACTATAGCAATTATCAAGAAAACAACAAGAAGTAACTAAAATTTTATTGCATAGGATGTTTTTTATAATATTTCTCTAATATTTCAGGTGTCGCCGCATCCTTTTGCTTTATAAAGTCTTCGAACTCGTCAAACAATCCTGTTAGAATATCATTACCATCAATTTTTTCATCACATTCCATAATATTACACAACATCCTATACGTATTAGGGATTGTCAATTCCAGCATTACTGTTATATCAAAATAGTCATACAATGGAAACAATGAACTAGCAACATTTCCGTGAGTAAACGAATTGCATTTTTTATAATACTTTATTAATGTATCATACAATTCTCCTTGATTAAATACATTATTTAAATAAATGCTTAATCCTTCTAAAGAATACGCATTCTTTGTAACTATATTATGATATCCATTCAATGCATCAACCCAGCCATAAAATAGATAGTTATTTTTTATGTTTTCAGAACGATTTATCCTATTCTCAAACTTATCTAAAAACTCTCTTGTATATTTCCCATCATTTTTTTGTCTATCAAAATCATATTCAACAAATTTGTTATATTCATTGATTAATCCCGGGTTCAATTCCAATATGTTCAATTTTAAAAAAATTTCGATAATTGCTCTACAAATAGGATATACACTATCAAACATATTATCTCCAAGCAAAGTCAAAGCTGTAATGGCTTTGTTAAAAATAGTTATATAAAAATATGATGTCTTTATATCATTGATAATTTGTCGATTATCACTCATTAAAAAACACGCATTTAGACTTAATGCAAATAACCTATATGGAAAGGGATAGTATAAAAACTCTTCACCAAATATTATTTGTTTGTTTCTAAAATAATCAGCAGCGTAATATCTTAATTTTATGTGTGTTATAACTTCTTGTGTTAACTTGCCTATATATTGGTTATCATTTTGTAATTTTGCAAGTGGTTCTTCCTCCAATAATAATGTCTTTGATCTATGAACTCCAACTATCATCCTACATATCTCATAATCTGGGGATACAAAATCCCACTTTACCGTTTTTTCTATCGAAACACTAAAATCGAAATAATGCCCGAGTTCAGTTCCCATCTCATTTTTTACTTTATTAAGCATATATATTAAGAAGTTAGGTTTTATTTTGTGTTTAAATATTTCTTTTAAAACACTTTCCCTTTCTTTCATCATTTTTTCGGCAACCTTTTTCTCGTTTTCAAAAAAGTTAAACAAGTCATTCTCATTGTATTGATTCATAAAATTTCCTCATTTTATTAATAAAAAATCATTCATTGCTATCTATTACTTCTTTTCTTAAGTTTACTCAATTTCTTCAGATTTTTCACATTCCTTTTCTTTAAGCAATGATTCACGAAGTCTATCAGAATCCTTACGTACAAAGTAAGCAGGAACTAATGCTAATACTGCAATTATAGATGCAGCAAGGAACATACTAAATGGTGGTGCGAATCCAGCTGCCCCTGTATCTGTATTGTTTAATCCTAATACTAGTGTTACTAATGGTCCAATTAACATTGGAACTAATACGCTGAAGCACATACGAACACCTTGGAATCTTCCTTCATACCCTTTTGGTATGTAGTCTTGGAATGAGGACATTAATATTCCACTTAATCCAAGTAAACTACCAAGCATAAGTATGCCTATTACATAACATAATGGTAACCAAACTCCTTTTGGCATGAACTTTAATAAGTACATCATTAATGTTCCAATAATTGCTACAAACAACATTGGATATATCATATGTTTCTTTCCAAATTTATCACTCAAGAATCCAGTTAAACCTGTAATTGCTGCGGATCCAAGAACTATAACTGCAAGAGGTATAACATATGAATCTCCCAACTCAAGTGTGTTTTGTACAAAGTTTATGATGTATGAGAAAAATGTTTGTTGGGATATTCCTAAAAGTGCAAATGTTGTTAAACATACATAAAGCATCTTGTTGTCTTTTGCAACTTCTGGTCTGAAACCATAGAATGTTTCCTTTAAGAAATTTGGATTTGTGTTCTTAATAATATTTGGACTATCTTTCATTAAGAATATAGCCACCACACCAGAAGCCATAGGAATTGCACCTAAAACAACAAAGAATAACCAGTTGCTTCTTGCTGCTGAATTATATAAATTCCCAAGACCAATGAATACAATAATAGTTGCGAAGACAGGCATTAATGCAAGAATAGTATTAATCCTTCCTCTATTTGTTGTATCTGTGACGTCTGTAATCCAAGTATTGAATGCCGCATCATTGGCTGTGGAACCAGCAAATGTCATGACACAGTCAAATATAATAAGCATAGCAGCTACACCTGCAATCTTGCCTTCACTTGCGGACATAGGTATTGCAGCAAATAACATAATAGTTGCACCCCAACCAATATATCCATATGCTACAAATGGCTTTCTCTTTCCTGTTTTGTCACACCAACCACCTGCAAAAATAGTAGTAACTGTTGCCGTTATTGCAGAGAGCCAAACCATTAAGGTTGTAACAAGATATGACATATCAGTGCGCCCAGAATTGGAGAAAATATCTTGAGCAAAGGTTGCAAAATACATGTTTTCCACAACCCAAGCTATCTGTCCCACTAAACCAAATACTATTGCTGATATCCAAATTCTAGCACCCAAAGGTGTTGCTTTCTTTATGCCAACATTTTGTTCCATACCTAATCCCCAAAAATATATATTTTATATATATCTAGATTATTTTATTCAAGAGTAAATGTCAATATTGGGTATAAAAATACCCTCTCTAAATAAGAAAGGGTTGCGTATTCTTATAATTAAACAACTATTGTATAATGTGTCTTATTTTTCATATGGTATTCCGACATCATCTTTATATGCATGCAAATCCTCCTTATATGCATTAATTATATTAATAATCATATTATTGATTGCATTCGTCTTATTTATCATTGGAAGCAATCGTTGTTTCATATAGTCATTAACATACTTAGAATCTCTGAATCTATCAATAGCAATATTATTTTGGAAGATTTTATGAACTATTAGAATTCTATAATCATTAATTTCATTAAATATATCAAATGTCTCTTTTTTTATACTTTTGACACACTCCAATTCCTTATTTAATTTGCCAAGGGTATATTTATCCTTATATGTTTTAAGATAATATTTATTATATTTTTCACAGATTGCTTCAACTCTCTTCTTTGTAATTTCACCTTCTTCTATTTCTATCACAGACTTATGATAACATATTAATTTTCGTATATTATATTCGAGCATTTGTGCCACTTCTATAAAGAAACCTATATTTGAGTAAAATGCAATCTTTATATCTTGGTTATCGGCTGAAATGTCATCATTTGTCTGTATTACTAACTCTATTTTTTTATTGTCCATATTTGTTATCTGTCCTCCCCCCTATCAAATTATATTTAATATCTCCATCTTGATATTCTTGAAATCTTTGCATAGCAAACTCTTATAACCCAATGGATTCCTCTAATTTAATATCACAATTATTAGCAAGATTTAAAATCTTGTAATAATTCTCGTTTACCAACTTTTCTGGTTTATGAGCATCCATACCTATAACCACCTTTGCTTCTTTGTATTCTGAAACAATGTCCCAAAATTCTTTTCTTGGATATCTCCAGGGATTTATTCCCTCTTTTTCCGAATACTCTATTTCATGAACATTCAATTCCAAATAAACATTATTCTTAATGGCTGCTTCAACTATTATTCTTGTTGCAATTTCACACTCTATAGTAAACAATCTTCCATTATTTTTCATATAATTAAACATAAATAAATCTGGGTGAGCAATATATTTGAACAATCCTGTATCTAATGCTTTAGCACATTCATTTGCATATTGTATTACTCTTTCATTAGTCATATCTGTAGAACTATACGTATTGTATATTTCATCTCCCACATAAAAATGATGCATACCAAGAATAAGATAATCAGAAATAGAATTTAGATTTTTAACAATATTTGCTATCTTCTCGGAATATTCACACTCAAAACCTATAAATATCTTTATTTGATTAGAATACTTATTTTTTAATACATTAAGTTCTGAAATGTATCTTTCAACATCTTCCGTTTCCATTCTGTCTTTATATGGCTTCCCCAAATATATTAAAGATTTGTATTTCTCATCTTCCAACAATTCGTCAGGAACTGGCATATGGTCTGAAAATCCTAATTCTTCAAAATTGTTATCTATTGCAACCTTTATATAATCTTCCATTTCTCCAGTTGCATGATTACAATACTTTGTATGTGTATGGTAATTATTTTTTATCATATTTATTGCGAACCTCATTTATAATTTCATCACTCATTTTTCTAACAACTTCATAGTGTTTAATCATATCATCACCAAAAGAATACATTATATTTATCCACTCCTCCTCTGTTAAATATTTCTTTGCATCCTTAGGCAAATATGAATAAGCAAATTCATCTTTTAAAAATGCCCTTAATTTTACATATTCATGAATAACTATGTTATTGTGAAAATAATATTTATACTCATCATTTTTAAGAGTTATTCTAGGTAAAGACTCAACGTAATAGTCTAATTTATCTATTGTAAAATCGATGATTTTATTTTTATCAACTTCTATTTTTGATGCAACGATTAAATCATATATAACTCCATAATCATCTTTTAGAATTGTTTTATAAGGATTCTTAACTAAACTAGTGCCATAGAAATATAATGCTTTATTGATATCATTAATATAATTCATTTCAACTAATATGCCATTTTCTCTTATAACAAATTCATCTTGCATTATTTTGACACTATCAAATTTGCTGGATAAATCTTGTTTAATCTTTTCTTTTCTTTCCTTACATAAAAAATATGTATCTACGTCTGATGAGTTATCCATTAAACCTCTAGCTGTTGTACCAAAAGTAAACAAACTTCCTTCATAATTAACCAATGTTTCTTTCAATTTGAACAATTCATGATATTGCAGTAATGGCAACTTAGTAACATCAACATTGGAATCAATCTTGATTATATTTAATGCTTTTGACCAAACTTTATTAATATTGGTTTCAAAGTTTTTTCCCAATCTCTTTATTGTTTCTTCGATTGGTTCTTTAAATTCTTTTGGATATGGTGTTCGTTTGAAATCTTTTGTTTTGCTTCTCTCAATGCAGACATCCGAATTTACATCAATAAACAATACCAAAAACGAGTTTTCTTCAAGTTGTTTGACGATATTGCTGGCAACTTGCCCACCTCCCGACAATTCAACTATAACATCGTTGTATTTAAGAACCTCATTTGGGAATTCTCTCCACATTTGAAGTTCTTTTTCTAATGTTCCATCACAATTGTTTGCTCTGTAATCATCAATTTTTAAAATATGATAATTAGGCAACAAAGGTTTAATCTTATCTATAATGTAAGATTTTCCGGAACTAATGTTTCCTACAACGAACAATCTCATTCTGCCACCACTTCTTCCTTTGGTTTCACATTTTCTTCAACATTCAAGATATTGATCTTATTTTTCTTTAATAAGAACCAATATGCGCCCAATGAAACAATGGTATCAAAGGCATTTCCAATACCAAACAATAATGCTATTCCAATTAATGTTGGTTGCCATACGCCAGTTACATAAAGAATGAATGCTATGCCGTAATAAATTGAGTTGGTTACTACAGATTCAAATAACATATAGTTTGTTTTACCAATTCCGTAGAATGTGGCATCGAACACATTTTGAATTGCATATAATACATAGAATCCAAATAAGACCATTACAAGTTCAAATAGTTTTTCCACTTCATCAAAGTTTAAAACATATTGCATAAATGGTTTATATGCTGGGATAAATACACCCCAAACAAGTATTGAAATTGCGGTAATTGAAAAATATCCTAATGTGTTATTCTTTACGGCATCTTTATTTGTTGCAGTTTCTTGTTTAATTAATTCGCCCAATTGGATAATTGGAAGTAATAACCATCCCCAGATAAAGTTGTTAGCAACCCAGTAAGTACCTTGTTCATTTACAACGTTCACCATTCTGACAATCATTACCATGTAAGCGATGTTTCTAACAAATGACTCTAGGCCGGATATTCCACCAATCTTGACAAATTCCTTTGCCCATTTGAAATCCATCTTCTCTTTGTTAAAGATGTTGACTCCATTCTTGGCAAGCAAGATTAATGTTGTGCCAAAGATTATTGCATTAACAACAATGTTGGTAACGCCAATTCCATTGACACCCATATTGGCTGAGCACTTTAAACTTGATATTAAGAAGATATCAAGGACCACACATAAGACCAATTTAACTCCAGTTAGTATATATACTAATTTATCTTTTCCTAGAGTTACCAATCCTACTAAAGCAAATTGGGAAAGAATTCCAAATATATTAGCAACTGCCTCTATTCTAATATAAGTTGCACTAGCATCTATAATAGATGGATCTGTTGCCATCACTTTTAATAATGGTTCAGTACAAGACATTATAATGATAGACAAAACAATGTAGATTCCTAAAGTTAATAGCAATCCTGTCTTCATTCTATTAGTCAATTCTTTTTTATCTGCCAATACTTTCCCGACAAAATAGAATAATGGCAATATGATTGCTTCATTTATGACTTCGTATATTAAGTTAATCCAAGATAATTGCCCTGCTATAGAATATGACCATTCTCCAGGAATATTTCCTAACCAGAAAACTCTTAAAGTAGTATAAATAGTTGGGACTAATCCCATCACCAACAATGATAAAAATAATTTATGATTTATATTTCTAAAAGATATTCTTAATTTATTAAACATTTTAATTTTCCGTCCTTTCTAATAAAAACCTTATTCTCTTGATTTTTCTCTTTCTAACTATATATACGAACAAAGTTTACAAAACTTTCAAAAAAAATAAAAAAGCACCGAAATAAAATAGTCGGTACTCTTTAATGGTGGAGACAAGGGGGATCGAACCCCTTACCTCTTGAATGCCATTCAAGCGCTCTACCAAGTGAGCTATGCCCCCAAAGTGCCTTATCATTATATCATAATTTGACCCTTTATCAACAATTTTGTTGTTTATTATTTTCCTAAATAATATAATGCTCTTATGCAAAAACAAATGGAAGATAAATTAACACTCGTAAACTTTAGGGATCTTGGCGGTCTTAAGGTTGCTAATGGTAAAAAGATTAAGCCTAATCTTATATACCGTACCACAATGTTCAACCCTATAACACCAACAGATTTTAAGCACATAGAAGATATGCACTTAGATACTGTATTGGATTTTAGATCTCCTGGAGAAGTTAAGGAACAAAAAGATATCCTTCCAAATAATGTTGAATATATTGAGGCTTGTGTTTTCAATAGTGAGAAATTTAAGGATATGGCTCCCACCAAAAGAACTAGACTTATGATGGTCTTTATGTCTAGGAAAAAAGTGGATGAGTTATATGACCTCATGATAGAACTATATGCATACATGCCATATGTAAAAGAAGCATTCTCTAAAATGTTTAAATGTATGGATGAACACAAGACGTTTGCCTTCCACTGCACTTCTGGGAAAGATAGGACTGGTATTGCAGCTATGTTAATAGAATTAACATTTGGCAGAACTTATGAACAAGTTGTAGACCAATATCTTCATTCCAATACTGCAAGAAAAGAATATAACGAATACTTAACAAAAAAGATAAATAAAATTCCAACAGCGCAATTTAGAAAAGACTTTGCTATATACTCTCTTGGAGTACACAAAGAACTTATAGATAGTGCATATAATTCCATTTTTTCTAAATATGATACTTTCAAAGATTTCCTAAAAGATGTATATGGGATTACAGAAGAACAAATAAAAGACTGGGAAGATTATTATCTAGAATAAGGGCATCATGGAAAAGAACAGGTCTGTACTAGGCACATTTGTATTATTAATTGCCTCAATTATTTGGGGTACTGCTTTTGTTTTCCAAAGAGTGGCTGTTAGATATATGACCTCTATTGCATATGGTGCAATTAGACTATCTATAGGTGCAGTTTTTCTTATCATCACAATACTTATAATAGATCTTGTTAAAAAGAAATTACACAAAGATATTATTCCTTTTAATAAAGAAACCATATTTGGTGGTCTTATATTGGGCGTATGTATATTCTTTGCAACTACTACCCAACAAATAGGATTGGAAACAACTTCTGCAGGAAAATCTGGATTCATAACTGCCCTCTATGTTGCTTTCGTTCCTTTAATTGGACTTCTTTGTAAAAAGAAAACTCCTATAGTTGGATGGTTTGCAATTCCAATAGCTCTTCTAGGTTTTGCAATGATGAGCATAAAGGAAGATTTCACAATAGCGATTGGAGATGCATTAACTCTTTGTGCCGCATTAATCTTTGCTTGCCAAATATTACTCTTAGATACTTTTAGAAGTGTGGATCCATTAAAAATAACTTTCATGGAATTCTTTGTTGCCTCTATTATAGGCTTAATCTGGATGGGGGCTTCTCATGAAGTTCCAACACCACAACAAGTAGTAGATTGTATATGGCCATTATTATATGTTGGAATCCTTTCTAGTGGTGTTGCATACTCATTCCAAGTAATTGGACAAAGAATGGTTGCACCTGCCCTTGCAACGCTTTTAATGAGCCTAGAAGCCATCTTCGCATTCCTTGCTGGAGGAATTATTTTACACGAGACACATTCTGCTATAGAAGGAATAGGAGCCATTATAGTCTTCATAGCTGTAATTCTTGCAGAACAAACACCATATCATATTTTCTTAGAAAATAATTTCAGAATAAAAATGGCCAAGTAATTTAACTCAGCCATTCTTTCCCTCTTATTAAGTAAAAGATTATTTATTTTCTGCTTCAGCTTTTTGAGCTACATATCTGTCTAGCTTGCCTTTTTCCATCTTCCAGTAAATTGTACGTACTGGTGGACAAATTGCCATTAAGAATCTTGCAAATCCAAATAACTTACATGGACTTACATTCTTTTTCTTCTTCTCTAATGCTTTAACCATAACTTTTGCAACGTGGTCTGGTTTTTGTACTGGGAATGGTTTTTCTCTAATAACCTTTCCACTTCCCTCTGCTGCTTTTGCAAAGAATCCTGTATCTGTTGCTACTGGATATAAGCAAGTGAGCTTAATGTTCTTTGGCATCTCTAAACGGATATTTTGTTGGAAACCGTTCATTGCAAACTTGGATGAACTATATACTGTGTATCCAGGAACACCCATTTGTCCAATTGCAGAAACTGTAATTGCGAAGTGTCCTTCTTTGCCATCCATGTATTGAACATATTTTTGATATGAATAGATTGGTGAGAATACGTTGACTTGGAACATCTTTTCTACTCTTTCCCAATTTACATAATCCATCTTTTCATAGTATGGGAAACCTGCATTAGCGTAGAAGATGTCTATTCCTCCCATAGTCTCTGTGGCTTTGTCAAAGATTGAGTCTACATTTTCTTTTGTGGATACATCACATACCATAGGTATGACTTTCTCTTTGTCGAATGTTTCAATCTTGTCTGTTCTAAGGTCTACTGCTAAAATTTTGTTGTCACCTTGAACTAATAGTTTAAGTGTTTCAAGACCAATACCACTGTTTGCACCTGTTAAAACGATTTTCTTTCCAGTAATCATAATTTATCTCCTAAAAAATATTATTCATCTGTTTCGTCTTCAAAGACGTTCTTATCTGCTCTATGCTCTGCAGTATGTTGCATCTCTTCAATTTCTTCTTTTTGTTCACCTGCTCTCATTAAACCATTAAGTTTGAATTTGAATATTGCGGAAACCAAGCAAAGTACTGAAGATGCAATAAAGATAATTGGTGTTAAAACATCACTTGCGGATACATTGCCCTTTAGGTTGAATAATGATACAAGACCATATATTACAACAACAATGAATGAAATGATTTGGATTACACCAACAAATGTATTAAATCCACGATTTACATCTTTCTTGCCTGTGGATGCACATAGTTGTAATGCTCCAGATACAAGCCAGAAAATAAATCCAATGAATACTATAATGGCTATTAGTATTAACAATACTACTAAGATAGCACCAGCAAATGCTGCAAAGATTCCACCAATAGCTTCACTACCACTAGTTTGGCCATCTCCATCTGCATCTGTGTTGATGTTCATTGCACCAACCATTGCAACTATTAATAATGCAATAACACCTAAATATAACACAGCAAGTACTATGTCTAATATACCAATTGTTTTTTGTTTGTTTCTTATTAAAGGTAATCTATCCATATAAAATCTCCTTTTTGCTACCAATAATTATACTTACATATAAAAAATAATTCAAATAATTGTAAAAAGAAGGAGATAGTAAATCAATGCAATTGACATAAAAAGCCTTTATATGCTAATATAAACTCGCTTTTAGCATTGGTACGGAGGAATACCCAAGAGGCCGAAGGGGCTCCCCTGCTAAGGGAGTAGTAGTTTAACAGCTAGCCAGGGTTCAAATCCCTGTTCCTCCGCCAAATCCATTTTCAATCCCACCAATCTGGGATTTTTTAGTAAAAGGGGGGAGACTATTTATGAAAAAATCATCTTTGCGTAATCTAGTAATTTTATTAGTCTTAGTAATGGCATTTAGTGCTATTTTTGTTGCATGTAGCAAAAAAGACGAAGGATTTAAATACCAACACAATCCAGAAGACAATCCAAGTGCAATGGCAGACGTTGTAGCAGATAGTTCCTGTATATACGGATTCCGTCCAACCACATCTGGCCGTTTATATGTTTATGCAGAGAAAGATTTCACAAATAAAGAAGTAGTTGAAGAATTACGTCAAGAAAGAATTGCATATCATAATAGCTTAGAAGCAATGTATGTTATGTTAGACCAAATGCGTGCACAAAGAAAAACAACAGAAGAAATTGCACGTGCAATTAGTACAAAGCGTAATGAAATCCGTCTTGAATCTGCAGCAACCCCAGAAGAAGAGGCACAAATTAGACAAACAAACCTCACAGAATGGGGACAAGAAGAAGGACCAACACCAGATCAACTCTATACAAAGTATGGTTCATGGGAAATGGTTTTAACAAAGGCATTCTCTGTTAACTCTGGTGCAGATGCTTGCTTAGGATTATATGACCAATACTACGATCTCTACGTTGCTGTAGGACAAATTCAAGGATAATTTCATAGTACTTACCTATATATTAAAAGGGCTAACCCAACAAAAAGGATTAGCTCTTTTTTATTTCTTTAGAAATAATATCTTAAATCTTTTCTAACATTTTAAGAACTATTGCACTTGAGTTTGCTGCTGCTATATCTCCAAAGTTCTCATAACTCTCATGGGCTTCACCATCTGCTTTGTCAGACAAACATCTAATAACTGCAAAAGGAACATTATATTGAATACAAATTACTGCAACGGATGCTCCTTCCATTTCACAAGCATATGCGTTGTAATCGTCTTGTAATCTTTTTACATAATCTTCAGAAGCAATAAATTGGTCTCCGGTAGCTATTACACCTTTAAAGACATGTTCTGCACCTAATACTTCTACTGCGCATTCGTATGCTAAATTTGTTAATAAAAGGTCTGTATCATAATATGCCCCTGGTTCTATTCCAACACCAGGATCTCCAGAAAGCCAAATAAAGCCGTCATTTGTAATCTTACCATAATCATGTTCAACAAGTTTTGTTGCAATAACTTGGTCCATTACTTTTGTCTCGTCTGCAACACCGCCTGCTATACCTGTAAATATCATTTTGGAAATATTATAGTTATTTAACATAGCAGTTGCCCCTGCAGATGCTCTAACCTTCCCTATCCCAGACTTCGCAATAACTACTGGCTTTCCTTTAAGTTTGCCAACATAATATTTTAAGCCTCCAATATTATCCGTTCTCTCAATATCTGCTTCATTAATTAATTCTGCTATTTCGTTATCCATAGCGGAAATAATGCCTATATACTCTTTGTCATCTGTCTTTTTGCTGTCACAAGCACAGAGTGTGAGCAATAACAATACTACTAAAAATATAACTGCAAAACGTTTCATTTCTATTCTCCAAATAAGTTATAGATGTAATTATTATATCATAATCCATTTTCCATACAACACTGTTTGACTATCTTTTAAAAATGCAATAATATTTTTATATTAAAAATAAGGAGATATTTAGTATGAAAACAGCATCTAAAATTATGTATACAATTGGTAGGATTTTTAATATTATCGCCATTATCGCATGTGTTATATTGATAGTAGTAGGTATTGTTGCTATGGTAGCACCAGGAAAACTTGCTGATGCATCAGATGAAATAGCAACAGCAGCTGAAGCAAAAGCTATGGGTATATCTATTCTTATTACAGGCGTTGTATTATTCGTTGTTTATACTGTAATCTGTGCTATCGCAGGGCATGCAAAGAAAGCATTGAATAATAACAAGACAGAAAATGCACCACATATCTTAATGATTATCGTTGGTATCTTTGGAGACATCTTCTATCTCTTAGGTGGTATTTTCGGACTAGTTGCAGAACATCAAAATTAATACCAAAAAACTTAATTAAAAATATCCCCATAAGTTTGAGTGCTTATGGGGTTTATTTTATTTCGTCTTATGCTTGAAATTCTGTATATCCAAATTCTATTCCTACTGTTAAATAAACTGCATTATATAATCCAATAACTAATGCATCTGAATGATCTACATCTCTTGGAATCCAAACATAGTTTTCTAGACCTTCAAAACCAAAATTGTTTAGTCTTGTATATGTATTAACAATGAGCGGGAATAATTAATTGTTTCAACCTTTCCACTTGTTATTCTTTCTCCATATCCTGGTTTAGATGTTGCCTTAAGACCTGTACTAAAATAACAACAGAAAGCACCAAACAACAATATAATTGTTGCAAAAATGACACTTGCTGTTTTATATGTCTTTTTATATCTAACAACTAAGATGCATGGAAGTATTGGGAGAAGAAATAATGGAATGGATTCTGCCCAAGCATCTAAGAAGAATCCCAATACAAAATATAACCCTATGGTTAACAAACACATAGAAACACATAACAATACTCTATTTGTTATGTTCTCTCTAATTTTATCTTTGGCCGTTTGACCTTTATTTCTTCCATTGATGTTGTCATAGATATATTATTAGCACAATATTCTATTTTTCCAAACTTTTTTATACAAAAAATCCCCCTACCCATAACGGCAGAGGGATTTTAATATAGCTGTTTAAGTTTAATTATTTTTTACCTTTAACGACTTTTGCTTTTGCAGCCTTTCCTTTGTTGTCTCCCTTTGACTTATGAACCAAAAGAGTTGCTCCTTGGTTCTTTGCCATTTGTTCGCAATATGCTTCAGCTTCTGCTTTGGTATCAAATAATTTAATTACTTTATCACTACCTTGGATAAAGACTTGCCATTTGTTATCTGAAGCTCTCTTAGAAACATGATATACTTTTGAAGCCATAATTTATCCTCCTTATAGACTTGGTACGATATAAACTGGAATCATTACAGCAAGTAATATGAGGTTTACGGCACACATTACACTGAAGAATATGATCTTAAACTTCTTAGATGTATCTGGTACGTAAATAGCTGCAATGAAGAATGGGATGTATGTTGTGATGAATACTGGAATTGCACCCCACCACTTATATACCCAAATGAATGCAGGTGTTGCTGCAAGGAATATCTCAACTACTGAGAACAATAATGCCATTCCTATTGTAGTTACGAGTTTACAAGGAATTCCTTTAAAGTTGCCCCTAGCTAAGAATCTCTTTGTTCTATCTTCTGGAAGCATCTTCCATGCAATAATACCAGCGAGTGTGAACATCATGGAAAGTTCCCAAGATACACCAACTAGTAATATGAAGGATGTGCTTGCATTAGATACAGCCCATAATGGATAACCGGAACCATAATAGATATATGCATTGATAATCTCATAGAACCAGTGTACGCAGTACAATGCTGCACCTGCTAGTAAAGCTTTGTAGTTTCCTTTTCTCCACTCAGACCAGTAAACATAGAAAACTACTGCCATGATAAAAATAAATGTCCAATTGAAGTTTTCTAAACTCCAGACCTTGATCGATTGCACCGCCTGTTTGGCAGCTTCACTTCCATCTCCGAATAACATAATTGTATCCTCCCCCTTATCTTTTTAAATTTTACTACAACTAGTTATGTTAATTCAAATTTTACTCTTTTACCCTCTTGTATGTTAAGGTTGGTTCTAGTACTTTTAGTACTGGAGTTAGCATTGCTTTTACAAATGGAGTTGGTTTTATAGACACTTCTCCAATGTATCCAAATACAAATTCCTTAACAGTTGGAATGGATGTTACTTTAATCTTTATTTTGTTCTTCTTAAACTTTAAGACCATCTTGCGGCTAACCGGTGTTTCTATAAACCTAATGATAACCTCAAGTTTATTCTCATCTAACCATTGTCCATATGAAACTGTCTTGAATGGAAACGTTCCTAAAATGGTATTGCTTTCCTTGATTGTGCCATCTAGTCCGATTTCTATAGTATTAATTTCTTCCCCTTCACTCCAGTTCAGAACAATACTTGTATCTGTGAACTTGATGTCCAATTTATCCATACTCTTTTTGGAGTGTTGTGGCATTGTTCCGTTGTCTACCATAGGCATCATAGAAACTGGTTGGTTGAATGCATCTCCTATCTTATAGATAGAATGAAGTTTATACTTGCCTTCAAATTCCTTCTCATTTGGAGATCTATCTGCTTTTGGAACTTCAAACTCTTCGTTCTTCTTTAATAATGCTTGGAGTTCTTCTATCTTGGAGCCATCACTCTTTTCTATGAAAGCTCTTGGGAAGTACTTCCACATCTCATCTATGAATGCTTGTACATTGCAACTTGAATCATTAAATACAACGGCTGCATTATATTTCTTTAAAACAATAGCCCATTGTCCATACATACCATCAAAACGATAATCTCCATTTGGATCTCCCCAGAAGAAATATCCGTACTTCTTAGAAGTATTGTAATATGGAGGAAGGTCTACATAATACTGCCCTGCAATCTGTGTCCATTCCTTTGGAATAACCTGTTTGCCGTCCCACATGCCATCACAAGCGTAGCAATATGCAATCTTAGCCAAATCCATTGTTTTAAGATAAAGCCCTGTAGCACCGGCTTCTACGCCTTCTATTGTGGTTTCCCAAAATGGTCTTTCTATTCCAAGAGGTTCAAAGAGTCTTGGCATTAAGAAGTCTATAATACTGCACTTATAAATACGGGTTATTGCTTTAGCAATCATATAGACATCATCATTGGAATACATAAAGTTATTATCTTTTCTAAACTTGTATTTAATCCAATCATCTGCATAGTTACCTTTTGTCATATCTTTAACAAACTTGCATTTCTTACCACTAGACATTAAAAGTAAATCACGAATTGTAATTTTTGCATTTCGTGGTTCTTTCTTTGCATACTCTTCATATTCTGGATAATATTTCAAAATTGGTGTGTCTAAGGACATTGTCCCATCTTCTATTGCATATGCAACAGCTGTAGAAATTAGTCCTTTGGAAACCGAGAAACAAGAATGTGCATATTGTGGTCCAAATGGTGCTGTATAATTTTCTAAAGCAATCTTTTCATCTTTGATAATTACAAACCCATGGTTTTCAACACCCATTTCTTTCATGAGATTAAAGAATTCTAATACAACCGCAGAATTTACTCCTGCATCTTCTGGTATCTTAACCTTTTCTAAAAACATAGCAATACCCCCTTTTCGTATTTTAACAAATTATAAAAATAATTTAAATAAAGAATATGTCTTTATATCTCATACAGTTTCTTGTATAATAATTGTGTTATTTTAATGATAAGAGGTTTTTAATGGGAACAATCACTATTAACACTCCATGTGGCAATGTTATTGGCGAAGAAATGGAATATGGCGCAAGATTTAGAGCTATTCCATATGCTAAAGCAGGACGTTTTGAAAATCCTGTTGAAATAACTCATTTTGATACAGATATAGATGCAACTAAGCAAGGAGTCTGCTGTCCACAAATGAGGGCATATTGGAATGAAGAACATAGATTCTTTTATAAAGAATTTAGAGTTGGACAAGAATTTAAATACTCTGAAGATTGCCAGATACTTAATATATTCCAACCAAAAGATGCCAAGAACTGCCCTGTTTTAATTTATATCCATGGTGGTAGTTTTACTGGAGGTAGTATTAACGAAACCCACTTTGATGGTTCGGCATACTGCAAGAGAGGTGTTATTTGTGTAACTATTAATTACCGTCTTAATATTTTTGGTTCTTTTGCAGATGGAGAACATTGCAACGGAAACTTCCATATTATGGACCAATACACAGCTATTGAATGGGTTATACACAACATTTCCTCCTTTGGAGGAGATCCATCTCATATTATCCTTATGGGACAAAGTGCTGGAGCAATGAGTATCCAAACTCTAATATGCACAGAGCAACTAAAAGGAAAGATTAAAGGTGCAATTATGCTTTCTGGTGGTGGTATAAGAAAACCTTTCTTTGCCATTACAAAACCAAATCATAGATATTGGAAGAAATTAGAAAAAGAAGCTGGTGCTACATCCTTTGAAGAATACAAACAAATGCCAGCGCAACAGATTTGGGAACCTTGGAGAACAAAGCATTTAGTTGGAAAAGCTTTGGAAACAAAGATTGTTTTAGATGGTGAATTTCTTAAATCCAAAAAATATATAACAGATGTTCCTGTAATCTTTGGTATGGTAAAAAAGGACTTACCTCCTCCAATACTTAGACATATGGCAAGGAAGTTCTGTAGGATTCAAAGGAAGAAAGGCTTCCCTGCTTACATATTTGAATTTAACAGACTACTCCCTCCAGATGAGGCTTCATTCCATACTTGTGATGTATGGTATGCACTAGGAAGTTTAGGTTTATCTTGGAGACCTATGGAACAACATGACTTTGATATCTCCAATGAAATGGTAGATAGATTCTCTGCACTTGCTCGCACAGGTAATCCTAACATAGAACCATATAAAACATGGAATCCATATAAGAAAAAGACTGACACTTATATTTGGGAATAACACTTTTTGGCAGAGGTCGAAATTTTTGACCTCTGACTATAATATTATGAGGTGCAAAAAATTCACCTCACGAAAATGTCTATTTTAATAACATCATAATTGCTTTAGCGAGGTCGAAAAAATTGACCCCGATTATTTATTATCTTCTTTTGCAATGTACCATTTTTGGAACATTGACAGTGTTAAACTATATATAAAATCAAATACACTTAAGGAGAAAAATTATGGAAGAAAAAGATATTATTCTAAAAGAATTAAACAAAGATACCATCGAATCTATGATATACGAAATTCGTGGACAAAAAGTGATGTTGGATTTTGAGTTAGCCGGAATATATGGATATACAACTAAAAGTTTTAACCAACAAGTTCAAAGAAACATAGACAAATTTCCAGTTGATTTTCGCTTTCAGTTAACAAAAGAGGAAGTTGTTTCTTTGCAGAGGTCACAAATTGTGACCACTGCTCTATGGGCTCAAGGCGCTGGTGGCAGAGGATATCTTCCTTATGCATTTACAGAACAAGGAATCTATATGTTGATGACTGTCTTAAAGGGCGAATTGGCCACAAAACAAAGCATTTCTTTGATTAGAACTTTTAAACAAATCAAAGATTATGTGATGAGTACAAACAATCTTCTGCCAAGCTATGAAACTATTAAATTGGTTGATTTAATAAAAAACAATTCAAATCGTATAGATAATCTTGAAAATCAATTGAATATGGTTATGGAAAACTTTATCGATCCAACAACATATAACCATTTTCTATTCTTGGATGGACAAAGACTAGAAGCTGATGTTGCACATCAAGAGATATATAGAAAGGCTAAACATACAATATACATTATCGACAATTACATTGATATCAAAACACTTCTATTATTAAAAGTTTGCAACCCCAAGGTTAAAATTACAATCTTTACAGATAATAAAGCTAAAAATTCATTAACTTCAACTTGGATAAAAGATTTTATTAATGATACTGGCTTGTCAATTACAATAAAGAAAACTTGTAGACCTTATCATGATAGATATATCTATATAGATTGCAAAACTAAAAACGAAGAATTGTTCCAATGTGGAGCATCAAGCAAAGACGCTGGTAATAGCATATCATCAATAGTCAGAATAGAAACTTCTTCGTTCTATCGTCCTTTAATAGAAGAGTTGTTAAAAAATGACGATTTGGAATTGTAAACTTTTATTTTGTGGTCAAGGATTTTTACCGCAAATTGGTGATGTCACAAATTGTGACTTCACGACTTTAAGTTCTTATTAATATAATCAAAACTAAACTCCAAGCTCATATATGGTTTTGGAGATAAATCTAATTCAACAACACTATTTTGTACTCCTATATCTTCTGCTGTCTTTATTATTTCTTTAAAATCTAATATTCCTTTGCCAACAGCTCTAAATATAGGAAGTCCTAATGTCTTTTTGTAATCTTTTAAATGTAGTGTTTGTACTCTACCACTAACTTTCTTTAAAAACTCTATTGGTTCTTCACCAGCAAATTTAATCCAGAATGTGTCTGGAATAAAGTTTACATCTTTAGATGTATTATTTATTAATCTTTCTATTACCTTGCCTTCTTTTGTATCATCCCATTCAAACCAATGATTATGATATGCAACTGAAATATTGTATTGCTTTAATCTTTCTGCTGCCCTGTTGAGTTCTGCTATGAAATCATCTAGTTTTTCATAATGGTTCTTTCTATACTCACCTGGCATCATGCCAATTCCTATCTCGTGGCAATCAAAAGATAAATGTTCTAGTGCAAGGTTATCTAAATCATTTACTATACGAGAAAAAGGAGAATGAGTTGAACAAACGCTCAATCCACTCTCCTTAACTAACTCTTTTATAAGTTCAGCATTATATGGATGTCCTGCTGTTACGGACAACTGAACTGTTTCGGCACCCATTTCGTTGCAACGTTTAAATACCTCACGATAATCTTCGTCAGATTTTAAATATTGTCTTAAGGAATATAACTGGATGCCGTATCTCATATTATTCCTCGTCTTTCTTTTCTTCTTCTACAACAGGTTCCTCTTGGGTTTCCTCTGTAGTTTCTTCTTGTGGGGTTTCTTCAACTGCTTCTTCCACAACTACAGTTGAATCAATCTCAATTTCTCCAGCTTCTGCTGCTGCTTTAAGTTTTGCTTCCTTGTCTATCTGTAATTGTGCAACCTTCTTCTTTCCTAATGGATATACTATTAATAGTATAATTGCCATTACACCGAACATTGCTGCTGGAATTACAGTTGCAAGAATGAACATAATCTTTAACTGTCCTTCGCTGAAACTTGGTGTTCCTGTTGCCTCAATGGACTCATAGTAGTTCATAGCAAGAAGTGTTCCGTTAACTGCAACTGCTGCAATAACTTGTCCGAGTTTTCTAAAGAACATAAAGAAGGAATATGCTGTACCATCATCTCTAGATCCAGTCTTGATTTCAATTTCATCAATAGAGTCTGCTGCCATGGCCCAAACTTGTAATACGAAGAAGTTAAGACCAATACCGCTAATGAGACAGAATACCATGAAGATATAGAGTGTAGCATTGCCTTTGCCCATGAATAAGAGTAAGAACATTGCAAGGTTTGCAACTGCTGCAATAACTATACCTATACCAGATACTTCTTTCTTTCCAAACTTTCTAACAAGTTTAGGTGTGAAGAACATTAATACTGCCATTGGTAAGTATGTGAGTACTGTTGGAAGCATTGTCCAGATACCACCCTTTCCAAAGTAGTAGTTAATAAGGTATGAATAGAAGCTTTGGATAAACATTTGTCCTGCGAGCAATAACATACTTGCAAGAGATACTGCAACCATAGACTTGCTCTTAAAGAGTTTCTTGAATGCCTTAAGTGTGGCACCCTTTTCTGGAGTAACAGGTTGAGCCTTAACTCTTTCTCTATTCCCAAAGAATGCTAATAATAGCATTGCAAGAGAAGCTGCTGCCATAACACCAACACCTATAATAGTAATTGTGTAGTTAACACCAGATTCAGAGAATGCAAACATAGATATTAACATAACAGGCATTGAACCAACTGCTGCACCTACACTTCTCCAAATGGAGAGTTTGGATCTTTCTTTGTCATCCAATGTAACAACGGATGCAAGTGAGCCATATGGAATTTGGATAACTGTATAACACATACCGAATAAGATATATGTTATTGTTGCATATACAGATACGCCAATGTCTCCTTTTACAGTACCGAATCCTGGCCACTTAATGAACATTAAGACTGCTGAAATAGCGAGTGGGATACCACCATATAAGAACCAAGGACGATATCTGCCCCATTTGGATGGTTTAATGGTATCACAGATTCTTCCCATAATTGGGTCATTAACTGCGTCCCATACTCTTGCTACAACGAACATAATCATAATGAATAGTGGGTGTAACAATAATACGTCTGTGTAGAAACGTTGCAATAATGTGGTTACTAAACCGAATGCCAAGCAACAACCTGTGTCGCCCAATGCATACGCAACATAGTCTTTTCCCTTCAAGCCACTAGCTCTAGCGATGTAACTTTGATTTGAAGTGTCGCTCATAATTTATCTCCTTTTGTTTTGTTTTACTTTGCTGATTTGATTTTTTCTTCTTCCTTTCTCTTTTCAAGTTCGGCCTCGTATTCTGCTGTGTCAAAAGGAATCTTTACTTCTTTGTTTGTCCATCCAGAAAGATGTATTGCATTACTAAATGTTAATCCAATAATGCCTTCTTTTCCTGGTGCCATAAACTTATCTGTCTTCTTTAGAAGAACGTCTGTGTAATTCTTGATAATTCCAAGGTGTTGTGGTGGGTACTTCTTGAATTGTAAATAGTGTCCCCAACCTCTATATGTAATCTTCTTGGTCTTTGGTGAGCCCATAAATACAGTATTTGTCTCACTGAATTCTGGTTCCATTTTTTCGTTTTTAGTGAATACTAACTTGCCATTTTCTATGACAATCTTTCCACCATCTCCAGTTATTTCTAACCTATTTGTTCCTGGGGCATCATGGGTGGAGGTAATGAATACACCTGTTGCACCATTTGCAAACTTGCAATATGCTGTGACGTCATTTTCTACATTGATTGCTCTACCTACTGTAGAGGTTGTTGCCATAACGGAAACTGGAAGTCCTGCAAGCCATGTGAACAAGTCTAGTTGGTGTGGACATTGGTTTATTAAAACTCCACCACCTTCTCCCCACCAAGTGCCTCTCCAGCCACCTTGTGCATAATATGCTTTTGGTCTATACCAGTTTGTAATAATCCAAACTATTCTCTTGAGGTTTCCAAGTTCGCCACTTTCTATGATTTCTTTGGCTTTTATATATAAAGGATTTGTTCTTTGGTTGAACATCATACCAAATAATTGGTTAGGATGCTCTTCTGCAACCTTGTTCATCTCCTCTACTTGTCTTGTATATACTCCAGCTGGTTTATCACAAAGAACGTTTAGACCTGCCTCAAAAGCTGCAATTGCTATTTCGGAATGGAAATAGTGTGGTGTTTCGATCATGACAGCATCTATAAGACCACTCTTGAACATCTCGTTGTAGTCACTAAATACTTTTACACCTTTTAAATTTTCCTCTGCATACTTTCTTCTGTCTTCTAAAACATCACAAACAGCTGTGAGTTCTGCTCCCTTTAGAACAGACTTGCCTTTTTGGAATAACTTTGTGTAAAAAGTTCCTTGTTTACCTAAGCCAACAATACCGAATCTTACTTTATCCATATTCTTACCCCTCTATTAATTTTTTAAGGTTATTGTATTGCCATTCAAATACAGTTTGTCTAGATACTTTTCTAAGTGGACATACATGCATTGCTTTGTCTACTCCTCTAAATGCCTTGAAGTAATCCTTCTTAATTAAAGGCATGAATGGGATGCAATATACTGGCAACTTGAAGATTGCATATTTCCACGTGTGTGGTTCCATTGTTACAAAACCCTCATAGTTTCTTTCCTTAAGTTGAGCAAAGATATAGTCATAACAACCTTCACCTGTGCCAACTGGAACTTCTACTTTGTACTTAGAGCAATCTTTGATGTGGTAATATACTGTATAATCCTTGAGCATATCAAAAGCCTCGTTTGGCTTTACATCGCATTGGACATAGTTACTTGCGTCAAAGCAAAGAACGAAGTCTTCATCATTAATTGCATTGTAAAGTTTTAAAACTCTTTCTGGAACGTCTCCGTAAATGAACTTCTCGTTTTCATGCATGAACTTAACACCACTACCTTTAATAATCTCCATAAATTGTTTGGTCTTAGCAAGGACTGTATCAAAACAAGAATCTGGATCCTTATCTCCATAGAAGAATGAAAATGCTCTTATGTATTTGCAATCCATCATCTTTGCAATCCCAACTAATTCCTTAAGTTGTTTCTTTTGCTTTTCAAATCCAGCTTCGTCATCAATGTTAACTTTACCAATTGGTGAACCTATGGATGAGAACTTGATTCCTTCCTTATCTAGGATAGGTTTAATGTCTCTTTTGAACTCTTCTGCAGTGAAGTCTGCAATGCTCTTTCCGTTAACAGTTCTAGGACAAAGATAACTCTCTCCTAATTTCTTGATTTCAGCAATTTGGGTATTTAAATCACCCGAAACTTCATCATAAAACCCTGATATTGTAAATTTTGCCATTTTTTATTCCTCTTTACTTTTATTAATTTCGCTTTGTTTTTTATGTTCTAAATCTAATGCATATTGCTCGTCATCAATAGGCAATGCAATCTCTTTTTCTGTCCAGGAAGATAGGTATATTCCGTTAATAATTTCCATAGTATTTAGTCCATCTTCAAGGGTTGCAAGTTGCTTTCCTTTGCCATTAATTTCTTTAACAAATGCTCTTATTGCTCTTACTTGTTGTCCTACTGCTAGGTCTTTAAGACCTGTAAAGAAGCCATATGTTTTATAACTTTTAAAGGATGGTGTAGCGCCATATCCAAACTTGGTTGTGGCATTAACTTCCTTCTCGGATTTGTGTTTATATATCTTCATAACTGTAGGACCAATTACTAATTTTCCTTTGTCACAGGCTATCTCTAGACAGTTTGTTCCCTTAATCTCATGAGTAGATGCTGTAAAGACACACTCAAAGTTATCATACTTAAGGAGTGCTGTTACATCGTTCTCTACAGCAATATTTCTATCTCTTGTATGCATTGTAGCAGTTACAGAATTTGGCATGCCTATGATATTTAGAAGGGCATCTATTTGGTGTACACATTGGTTAATTAAACAACCACCGCCTTCTCCAACATATGTTGCTCTCCATCCGCCTTGGTCATAATATGCTTGAGATCTATACCAATGGGTTACTGTAAAATTAACTCTTTGAATCTCTCCCATCTTACCACTAGATATAAGCTTCTTAGCATACTTGTACATCCTGTTACTTCTTTGGTTGAAACTTACCCCAACCTTTATATCTGGAACCTTTCCAGCGCATTGTATGAGTTCCTTTGCATCCTTAGTTGTAACGGAGACAGGTTTCTCAATTAAGGTATTTATACCTTTCTGTATTGTATACTGTGCAATTTCTGGATGAGAATAATGTGGGGTTGCTATTAATACTGCGTCTAGTTTCTCTTTAACACACATATCTTTGTAGTCTTCATATATACCTACACCTTTAAACTTCTCTGCCTTCTTTCTTGCATCTGGAGAGATATCACATACTGCAACAAGTTTAGCACCCGTTACATGATGCATATAAAGGTTATATGCGTGCCTAAAGCCCATTCTTCCTATTCCAATTACAGCAAATTTAATCATCTTTGTACTCTTCCACTAGCATTACCTTGAATCAAAGATTCAACTTCGGCAACACTAACTCTATTGTAGTCTCCTTCTATAGTATGTTTTAATGCAGATGCAGCAACAGCAAATTCAAGAGCCATTTGAGGATCATCATAATGGTTAAGTCCATAAATAAGACCACCAACGAAGCTATCTCCTCCACCAACTCTATCTACAATTCGTATTGCATATTTCTTGGAGAACATTGCCTTTCCATCTTTATATAACATTGCACCCCAATTGTTATCATCTGCTGAAATACTTTCTCTTAATGTAATTGCAACTGCTTTGAAACCAAATCTTTCTACAAGTTGCTTTGCAACAGATTCATATTCTGCTGCATTAAGTTTTCCATTCTCTACATCACTTGTTTCGCCTTTAATACCAAAGACATCTTCTGCATCTGCTTCATTTGCAATACATACATCTACATATTGCATTAAATCTCCCATTACCTTCCCAGCCTTTTCTTTAGACCAAAGTTTCTTTCTGTAATTGAGGTCACAAGATACAGTAATTCCTCTCTTCTTTGCTTCTAGCAAAGCATTCTTTGTTATTGCTGCAACATTATCTCCCAATGCTGGAGTAATACCTGTGAAATGGAACCAGTCTACACCCTCAAAGATTTCAGACCAATTAAAGTCTTCTTCCTTTGCTTCGCTTATTGCTGAATGTGCTCTATCATAGATAACCTTGCTTGGACGCATAGATGCACCCTTCTCGCAATAATAGATACCCATTCTGTCTCCACCTCTAACAACACCACATACACAAACACCAAGTCCTTTTAATTCTCTTAGTGCTGCATCTGCTATATCGTTCTTTGGAAGTTTTGTTATGAACTTTGCTTTTTCTCCATAGTTAGCAAGAGATACTGCTACGTTTGCCTCGCCACCACCAAATGTTGCTTGGAATTTAGGTTCTTGCAAAAGTCTTAATCTTCCTTCTGGTGCTAAACGGAGCATTAATTCTCCGAAACATACTACTTTCATTTTATTTCCTCCAAAACCTTTACGGCTTCTCTACTTAATTTCTCTATTTGTTCTGCATCTCCTTTCATCATCCAACTGCCACCAATTGCCTTAACACAAGGAAGTGCTAAATACTCTTTCATATTTTCTACATCTACGCCTCCCGTAGGAACGAATTTTAATGTTGGGAATGGACCTGCTAATGCTTTTAGCATTTTCACTCCTCCAAATGCTCCTGCTGGGAAGAACTTAACGATATCTAATCCACATTCTTTAACAGCAATAATATCTGTTGGAGTTGCAATACCAGGAAGGAGTGGGATATCTCTCTTTGCACATACTTCATATACTGCCTTTGAGAATCCTGGGGAGACTATAAACTTTGCACCAGCATCTATTGCATCTTCTGCTTGTTGTGCATTTATAACTGTTCCAGCACCAATTAACATATCCTTGCATTCCTTGCTTGCTAAAGCAATACACTCTTTTGCACATGCTGTTCTGAATGTAATCTCTGCAACCTTAATACCACCTTTGCTTAATGCATTTAACTTTGGTAGAGCTTCGTCTACGCTATTAAATACAACAACTGGTACTATCTTGTTACTGTCTAAAAAAGAATAATCCATACTTATACTCCTGAATATGCATTAAAGCCACCATCTATTGGTATTACAGTTCCTGTAATAAAGCTTGCATTTTCTTCTGATAATAATAATTTTACTGCACCCATAATTTCATCTATCTCACCAAATCTCTTCATAGGAGTTGCAGCAAGAATCTTTTCTGTTCTAGCTGTTGGTGTTCCATCTTCTTTGAATAAGAGTGCTCTATTTTGATTTGTTACAAAGAATCCTGGTGCAATTGCATTTACTCTAATATTAGATGGTGCAAAGTGTACTGCAAGCCATTCTGTGAAATTAGAGATACCTGCTTTAGCTGCTGAATATGCTGGAATCTTTGTTAAAGGTGTGAAAGCATTCATAGAAGAAATATTTAGAATTGAGCATCCCTTCTTGCCTAACATATCCTTTGCAAATACTTGTGTAGGAATGAATGTGCCTAAGAAGTTGAGATCAAAGACAAAACGTACACCACTTTCGTCTAATGCGAAGAAATCTTTTTCGTATGTTACTCCAACTTCGTTGGTTTCGTTGGATGTAGTGGCTCTAGGATTGTTTCCACCTGCACCATTAATGAGAATGTCTACTGTTCCGAAGTCTTTGTTTATAGCCTCTTTAACTTCTTCTAGGGATGCCTTCTCTAAAACGTTTGCCTTATATGCCTTTGCAATGCCACCAATTGCATTAACCTCTTGAGCAACTTTTTCTGCTGCTTCTAAGTTTAAATCTAAGATAGCAATCTTTGCTTTGCTTGGTGCTAATGCTTTTGCTATACCACCACAGATAATTCCACCTGCTCCTGTGATAACTACAACTTTGTTTGTTAAATCTAAATTGAATTCCATACTATTTTCTCCTTTCTTCTTCTAATGCTTCCCAAACACCATTGAGATAACTTGCTCCGAGTGCTCTGTCATATAAACCATATCCTGGTTTGCCTGTTTCTCCCCAAATCATTCTTCCGTGATCTGGTCTGAGATAACCATCAAAACCATTATCTACAAGAACTCTCATTATTCCTATGATATCTAATGAACCATAAGTATTGTCATGGGCTGTTTCTTCAAAGCCATTATTGAGTATCTTGATATTTCTTACATGCATGAAATGAATTCTTCCCATCTTGCTGTACTTGTCTACCATCTTAACTAAGTCATTATTTGGGTCTGCACCTAATGAACCAGTACAGAATGTGAGTCCATTTCTCTTGCTATCTACAAGTTTTAAGAATCTATCTATGTTCTTTTCGTTTGTAATGATTCTTGGTAGTCCAAAAATAGGCCATGGAGGATCATCTGGATGTATTGCCATATTGACATCTGCCTCTTCACAAACTGGGATTATTTGCTCTAAGAAATACTTGAGATTTTCAAAGAGTTTTTCTTCATCCACTAGTTTATACTGTTCAAATAGATGTTTTAAGTCCTCTTTCTTGTAACTTGAGTCCCAACCTGGTAGAGATAACTCTCCGTTTAAAGGATCCATTTTCTCTAATTGTTCGGTATAGTATACAAGGGATGTAGAACCATCCTTTGCAACCTTATCTAACTGTGTTCTTGTCCAGTCAAATACAGGCATAAAGTTATAGCAAATACACTTAACTCCAGCCTCTCCTAGTCTTCTAATGTTCTCTTTATATGCCTCTATATATTTGTCTCTTGTTGGAAGACCTAGTTTAATATCTTCGTGTACTGGGACGCTTTCTATAACTTCAAATTTAAGTCCTGCATCCTCAGTTAACTTCTTTAATCTTGCTATATTCTCTCTTGGCCAAACCTCGCCAACAGGAACATCATATACAGCTGTAACTACGCTGTACATATTTGGAATCTGACTTATATACTCTAAGGAGATTCTGTCGCTTTCGCCATACCATCTAAAACTTAGTTTCAAATTTTATGTCCTCCTAAAAAATATTTTTCTGCATTGTAATAACAAATGTTTTTTAATAGTCTCATTAACATCTCTTCGTCATCTGGATATTCACCTGCTTCAACCCACTTGCCTATGATTGAGCATAGGATACGTCTGAAGTAATCATGGCGTGCATAAGAAGTAAAACTTCTTGAGTCTGTTAACATACCATTAAATAGTCCGAGTCCAGAAGTATTAGCGAATATCTTTAATTGCTCTTCTATACCGTCTCTATGGTCCATAAACCACCAAGCTGCACCAAGTTGCATCTTTCCTCTAATCTCTCCTGCAAAGTCTCCTATCATGGTTGCAAGCGTGTAATATGATGTTGGATTCAACGTATAAACTATTGTCTTAGGTGTACCGCTATTCTCTTCAATTTTATTGAAGAGTCTACCACCAGAAACTATATCCAATGTATTTCCTAGACTATCTATACCTGTATCTGGTCCAATTTGTTCATATCTAACTTTGTTTTGGTTTCTAAGAACCCCCGCATGTATTTGCATTACCAAATTGTTTTGTTTGCACATTCTTGCAATCTCACAGAGCATTACAAACACATACTCTTTTCTTTCTTCGCAGGTTAATTCCTCTCCTGCAATAGCCTTTCTAAAGGCTATATCTGCAAGTTCTAAATCTCCTTCTGCCTTTGGAAAATCTGCAAAGGATAAATCTATTGCTACGCAACCATGAGCCATAAAGAAGTCTAATCTCTTTTCAATTGCTGTAATTAATTCAGATAAATCTGAAATAGTTTCTCCAGCTGCATATCCTAATTTTTGGATGTATTCTGCAAAGTCTTCCTTTTGTATTCCTAAAACTCTGTCACATCTAAAGCATGGAAGGACTTTAAATGGGATATCTTCTGTGGCAAGGAGTTCGTGGTAATCTAGCTTGTCTATAGGATCATCTGTGGTAATAACAACCTTTACGTTAGATTGTGCTATTAAATTTCTAGCACAGAAACTGCCCTCTTTCATTATGTTTAGTGTATCTTCCCAGATAACTGGTGCAGAATTCTTTGAAAGTGGTGTTGTGATACCAAAGTATTGCTTTAATTCTATGTGTGCCCAATGATATACAGGATTGCCGATGAAATCTGGCATAACGGAAGCAAATCTTAGGAACTTTTCGTATGGATCTGCATCTCCTGTAATAAACTCTTCATCTATTCCAGCATTACGCATTACTCTCCACTTGTAATGGTCTGCCTCTAACCATAATTCGGTTAGGTTATAGAAAGTCTTGTTCTCATAAATTTCTTTTGGGCTTAAATGACAATGATAGTCTAAAATAGGCATTTCTCTAATGTATTCGTATAACTCTTTTGCCTTTTCGGAAGTCAATAAAAATGAATCGTCATTAAACATAACACATCCCTCCATATTAGAATAATTATATACTATAAAGACGAAAATTAAAAGACTCCGGAACGAAGTCTTTTAAAAAGTTCAATTTTCCTATCTAATTTTACAATTTAATTCCAGCAAATAACTCTGCAAATTCACTATCTTCTCTATAGAAAGCAACTGGATAACCCAGTGGTGAGTCTATTAAATATTTACCTTCACCTGCATATTCTTTGTTTGTAAAGAACTGCTTCCATTTGCCTGTTGGAAGATGTACATCTCTTGCAACATCCCCTCTTTCTATTACAGGGCAGACATAAATGTCTGAACCTAGCAAATAACTATATGGATCTTTACGTTTTGTGAAGTCATTATCCTCATAGAAATCTGGTCTCATTGCAGGGATACCTTCGTGTGCTTCTTTAGCCACTTTCTTAAGGTATGGTGCTAGTGCAACGTGTACATTTGTAAGAGAAACTGTGTATTGCAAGATAGCATCGTCATATGGTTGGGAGTTGGCTTCTGGTCTAATTGTTTCATGAGATCTCATTGCCATAGAGAATGTATTCATTTCCATCCAACGTACAAATATCTCTGGATCTCTAACTAGCTTGTTAAAGCTAATGAATCCACCGATATCACTATGAACCAATGTCATACCACTAAATCCTAAGTTAAAGGATGCTGGGATTGTACAAGGCATACCATAGTCTTTAGAGAAGTCTGTGTGTTGGTCTCCGTTCCACATCATTGTTGTATATTGTTGTGCACCATTGTATGCGGATCTTGTGAAGAAGAATACCTCTTTGCCTCTTTCATGCGAGTCTACTGCTTCTCTATTTAGTCTTGCCCAGATTGTTGGCCACTCGTTATGTAATACTTCTGGATCTCCTTTGTGGAGGACAGCATCTATTGGGAGATATTCACCAAAGTCTGCCATATATCCATCAATTCCTAGATCCAACATATTTTTCTTAATGAGAGTCTCTTTAAGATATTCAACCATTTCTGGGTTTGTGAGATCCATCATGCCTGCATCAAAAGTCGTAGACTTTACATGGTAAACTTCCCACTTTTTATTAAGAATTAACCAACCCTTATCTTTGCAGAAATTATACATTGGACCATCCTTAACGAGATATGGATTAATATATCCTAAGAAACGAATTCCTCTCTTCTTTAAATGAGCAATTCTATCTTTTAAATGTGGATATAAAGAACTATCTACTTCCCAGTTCCAATATACTTGTTTTCCTGCTGCTGTAATCTTCTTTCCAGACCAGTCTTGGCACCATATAGCAGATACTTTAGCACCAGCGTCTATAAGCTTTTCTGCCATTTCTTCTGCTCTATCTATACCACCTTGTACGCCTAGAATTAAACCATCATAAACCCAATCTGGAATGGACTCATTGTTTGGTATATCTTTAGCAAGTTTTCTGCCTAAATCTTTGAAGTCCTTGCCCATTATATAGACCATAGACTTTGGACATTCTTGATAACGGAATATATTCCTTGTTTTGTCCTTAAATTCTTGGTATCCGTATTTAGAGGTCTCAAAACGGATTGCATACATCTCACTTGAAACGAATGTGGACATAGGAGCATATGTATCTATGTAGAAATGCCCTTTTTCTTTGTATGGTTTGAAGTCTAGCAATGTTTTTTGAATAATTGGCCATACAACAATGTGTTCTGAAACACAGTTTTGTACTCTTTCGTTTCTAAGATTTAATTGTCTATATTGTTCTCCACCACCGAATATTGCTTCGTTTGGATAACCTACTGTATGGAACTCCCATGCGTAATTCTTGCTCTCTGTTTCAAAATAAAGGCGAATAGCTGAATCTGTTTCTTTAACAGTTTTAACTCTTATTGCAACTTTTTGGAAATAGAAAACTATACTTAATTCGTCATCAAGTTTCTTCTCTATCTCGTAGTTTGTTAAAGGTATTCTCTTCTTAATTTTCTCTTTAACCTTAAAATTGCCATGTGAAGTTGAAACATCATAATTAGCAACAACTGCTGTAATAAAAGGATTCTCTTTGCTGTGTGTAATAATTGTTTTTCCATTAAAAGAGAGCTCTAATGCATTTTCTTTTATGATGAGATTCATTCAAATTCCCCCTATTCGTTTATCTTATATAATGATAACTGATATTTCAAAAAATATCACTACCCATTTATATCCTTTTCATTTTCTTCCATTTTTTCTGGATCTTCTATGCCTAATGTTTCCTCTATTTCAGCCATTTCGTCTTGTGCCAATTCTCTTGCTTTTGCATGCTCGTCATTTGGGATAGCATCTAGATGATATGCTGTATGTGCCAGGATTGCTCTATGTTTCTTAACTTTAATGTGTACAACAACTATTGCACCACCAATGAGCATTATGCCGATTCCAAGACCTTGTAACCATGTAATTGTTTCATGGTATATGATAAGTCCGAAGATTAAGCTAATAATTGGAATGAATAATAGTGCAAGTTTAACTTTCCATACGGCCATTCTAGAGAGGTTGATGTAGTAGAAGATGTAGATACAAGTTTGTGCAAGACCACCAGCAAGAGCAACTAAGAAGATTGGATATGTTGCCTCTAAATTTTTCATAAGTCTGAAGTCTTGGCTTATGAATGTTGCTAGTGTAAACAAGATTAAAACAACAAAGTTGTTATAGAATGCAATAATGTCTGAACTTGTACCATATTTTGTTCTTACGTGCTTAATTAAGAAAGCATCTATAGTAACAGACAATGCACTTGCTATAAAGAATAGATCATACCAGTTGAATTGGAAGTCTTTACTGCCAACACCAAGTACAAGAACAACACCACCAAGCATTATTAAAGAGCCTACCCATTCGTTAACGTGGAGCTTTTGCTTAAATACTATTATGGTTATCAAATTAGCCATAATAATATCCGTTTTAAGTAGTACCGTACCTGTACTTATTGAACCGAATTTAAGTCCTATATTTGCAAATGCATCTGTTGTAAAACCTAATACACCAATAAGGAAAAGCAGCCAGGTAACCTTTCCTTGTTTGAAAAGATCTCTGAACTCCTTTTTAACTAAGACATAGATGATTAAGAACACCAAAGCAGATGCTCTCATAATCATACCCGTAACGAATGGGGATGATGTTTTTGCCACCATCCAGTTTGAGGCAATGTAATACGCTGCCCAAACTACATCCATTAGGACTATGTCTATAACTTTCTTAGCCTTAAAGTGTAAAAAGTCCATATATTATAACATTTCAATTCCTAATAATTTTGCGAAGATCTCAAATGTCTTGCTGAAGTCTCCGTATACCATAGAAACGTGATGTGCAACACCTGTATATATAACTCTGTCTAAAACGTCCTTCATTGGATGTTCAAACTTAACCTTTGCATATGTTCCTGCAAGGATTTTTTCCATAGGAAGTGCTGTTCCTTTTTCTTGGAAGAGTCTATATGTACCGTTGATACTATCTAATCTTGCCATATTCATTGCACCAGACTTCATAACGAAACCTGCTGTAACACCCTTTCCGCCTGCAAAATATGTATCTAATGTTGGAGTGCAAACACCATCACAGAGCGAGCAAGCTGCAACACCATCATGCCACATCAATGCTGTACCTTCTTCAAGGTTTACTTGAGATAAGTCTGCCATAAATGGAGTTTCTGCACCTGCTGCTTGGTGGCAAAGCATTGTTAAACCACAGTCTATGTCCCCTTCACAAGCAAGGATATATCCTTCATCTTGTAATAAAGACATTGCTGCACATGGAGAAATACCAAATCCTGCAGCGAATTCTGGCCAACAACGAATAGCCATAATCTTAATGTTCTTATCTGTCATGAAATTCTTGAGTTTTGAAGCTAGAACACATACTTTTTTAACTTGTTCTTCTGTAACTGCCTTTAAATTAAAGATTTTCTTAACCTTTTCTTCATAATATGCTACAGAATCTGCACTTTCCTTATATCCCCAGATTTCATCTAGTTCGTAGTGATTTACTAAGCAACCAAACTTTTTGTATGTTGCAAGTTCATCTATTCCCACATTAAAGAAACCATCTGCTCTATATCCGATAATACCTACACTAGCATTCTTAAGAGCTACCATCATACGGATTGCATCTAACCAATTTTCATCAATTTTGCTAGATACTGTGTATGTGAAGTCTGAATATCCTGCTTTTGTAAGGTTGCTTCCATTAAGGTTTACACCACAAACTGAGTTAAGTCTGATCTTGCCGCCGTTATATGGAAGTTCTGGAAGTCCCCAGAGTAATAATGGCTTATCGCAAATCTTCTTAATCTCAAGAACTAAGTGTCCGAGATGGAATGTTCCAGAAATAACTGCAATAGCATCTACTAAATTTGAAGCAAAGAACTTACCTGCCTCAATTGCCTCGTCTTGTGTCATGATGATTTTCTCAACTGCACAAACTTCTAAGTTTTCAATGTTGCTTAAATCTTTCTTGATTCCTTCATACAACTCTGCTGCTGCATTGAAATCAAATGTGTGTCTTGTTAAACAAACTACACCAAGTTTTACTTTTTGTTTCATAATTTATACCTCTAATACTTTATTCATTATTATGTCTTTAGCACCTGCAAATGCCTTTATGTTTTGTTCTTGTGGGACTATAGATATATCACAATCCTTCTTCATTCCTAATTCTTGAAGTTTATTCATGATAACCCCATATAGTTTTTCATTGTTAAACATACCGCCAGTTACAAGTATCTTTTTGGGGTCTACTATCATGGATGTATTTACTATTGCAAGAGCCATTGGTTGGATTGCATCATCTAGTATTTTGGTTGCAAGTCCATCTTCGCCATATTTTGCATATATTTCCTCAATAGGCACTTTAACACCTGATTTTGACTCATACAAGTCTTGAATGTGCCATTCTGCGCAATATGCCTCTAAACAACCTTTCTTACCACAACGGCATGGCAAACCATTAATTTCCATGATGGAATGTCCTATCTCTCCAGCGTTAGAATGTTCGCCTCCAAGTATCTTTCCGTTACTAATAATTGCACATCCAATACCAGGTGAATGCTTGATCAACATATAGTTATCATTGCCACCTTGTAATAAAGCTCTAGCTTGTGCATGAATGTTATTTATTACCTTTACTGGGATATTGAATTCTTTCTCAAGTTCCTTCTTGATATCACTATTGTTAGGCAAAATACCATAGCTATTAATTGAGATACCATTATCTACAGGACCAACTATACCAACTCCTATACCAATTGGATCATATGGATATATCCATCTATCTATAACTGGTCTTACAAGTTCTATGATATCTTTAACACTATTGATTCTATCTTTTGTATTAAATACAAAGTCCTTTAGAATTTCGTCTAAAGTACAGATAGATAAGTGTGTTTTGTCGTTCTCAATATTAAGTCCGATAGCAATATGTTTCTTTGTGTTTAAGCGAAGAAGTATTTCTGGTCTTCCTGCGCCTTTTCTTTCTACATTGCCTATTTCTTCAACCTCTCCTTCGTATACCAAATCGTTTACGATTTGTGTTATGGACGCCTTAGTGAGTTTAAGTTCCTTTGCAAGATGAAGTCTAGACATATCTCCTTTACTCCAAAGGATGAACTTAATATTAACTTTGTTACTCTTTCTTAATGTCTTTGGATTAATTACTTTTGTTGTCATCTTAAGCCCTCAAACAATTCTATTAATTCTTCTTTATTTAACTTAGCAGGATTGTTGTTCATTAAAGGTTGAGAAGCGCAGTTTTCTACTAATTGTGTTAAATCATCTATTCCTGCATCCTTAAGAGTCATCTTCATTCCAAGATTCTTCTTAATTTCCTTAATCTTTGCTGCCATTTCTGCAACATCCTTGAATCCTAGTGCTTTTGCTAAAGCAAACATACGTTCTGGATCTGCCTTTCCGTTAATAATTACATAGGAATCCAATGTGAAAGCACAAGCTTCACCGTGGCATAAATGATAGTACATACTAAGTGGATATGAACAAGCGTGAACTGCTGCTGTTCTTGTAGGAGCAAATGCAAGTCCTGCAACCAATGAACCTAGTGCCATCTCCGCTCTAGCCTCAACATTCTTTCCATCCTTAAATGCTATCTCTATATTTGCAAAAATCCTCTTCAATGCTGCAATTGCAAGGCCATCTGATACAGGATTATGTGCATTACACCAATATGCTTCAAGTGCATGAGCCATAGCGTCCAATCCAGTTGTTGCTGTAACGAATGGTGGCAAGGATAATGTTAGGTTTGGATCTACCAATGCTGTATGTGCAAAGAAGTTTACATGCGCAAGTGGAGACTTTGTTCCTGTTTCGTCATCGTTACATACAGAAACAGATGTCACCTCACTTCCTGTTCCAGCTGTTGTTGGAATAGCAATGAGTGGTAATGGCTTTGTGCTAAAATCTCTTCTCTTATAGAAATAATCTTTAATATCTCCATCTTCGTAATACATTGCTGAAGCAAACTTTGCAAGGTCCATAGAAGAACCGCCACCAAGTGCTACAACAAAATCTGCACCAACTCTTCTTAATACTTCCCTAGCCTTTAATACTTCGCTAAGCATTGGATTTGGGGTGATATCACTATAAATGTCTTTTAAAGATGGTGTGTTAGCAACTAACTTTTGTGCATATCCGTTATTAACGAATAACTTATCACAAACTAATACACCTTTTGAAAACCCATATATCTTTACCAATTCTTCGAGATGGTCTACTTTGCCTACACCAAACTCAATACGGACTGGTTGAGATAATGAAAAATCTAAATCTGCCATATTTTCCTCTTATTTGTTATAAATATTTTCTTCGAGTTCTTTTACTTTTGCAGCTGCGTTTGTGAGCCAGCCCTTTCTCCATTCTTCTAAGTCTTGTAAGAAGTCTGTTTTAAGGAATACTCTAGCCATTTGTACACCCATTTCAGGTGCTACAACCCAGCCACCCATACAAAGAATTTGTGCATTGTTAATTGCTCTTGCCATCTTCGCTGTGTATACACTTTCACAAACAACTGCGTGTACATCTTGGTATTTGTTAGAAACGATGTTCATTCCTGCACCTGTACCACAAATTAAAATAGCCCTGTCATAAGTTCCATCTTGAACCTTTGGGGCTACGTCTCCTGCTACTTGATAAAAAGGATGAACTTCTTCTAAATTCTTTGTTCCTAAATCATCTAGAACTTCAATACCTAATTCTTCTTTGTTTGCTAATAAATCTGCAACGATTGCTTCTTTTAATGAGAATCCAGACTTGTCTGATCCAATTGCAATTTTCATAATGTTACTCCTTATCTTAAATAATAATTAGTTAAAATCTTTAATTAAATTATATTATTTATAATAATAAAGTCAAACGAAATAATTAAATTAGAATTATTATTTTTCGCACTTTATTTCAAAATATTTTATTATTGAAATACCTATGTTTTTTCGTTTAAAATTATTCTATTAGCAACCTTGGGGGAAAATCTATGCTAAAACTTATTAACGTTACAAAAGATTATGTGGTTGGAGATCAGGTTACTCATGCTTTACGTGGGATAAATCTAGCCTTTAGAAAAAGTGAATTTGTTGCCATTTTAGGACAATCTGGATGTGGTAAAACAACTCTTATGAACATCATTGGAGGACTCGATAGAATGACCTCTGGTGAGATATTAATTAATGGTGAATCTACCTCAAATTATACTGAAAAAGATTGGGATGATTATCGCAATAGAAAGATTGGTTTTGTCTTCCAAAACTACAATCTTATTCCTCACATATCTGTCCTAGATAACGTTGAATTATCTCTAACTATTTCTGGTATTTCAAAAGAAGAACGTACAAGAAGAGCTAAAGAGGCTCTTATTAGTGTAGGTCTAGAATCCGAGATACATAAACGTCCAAATCAACTCTCTGGTGGTCAAATGCAAAGGGTTGCAATAGCAAGAGCAATTGTTAATGAACCAGAGATTTTATTAGCAGACGAACCTACCGGTGCAGTAGATAGCGAAACCTCCATTCAACTTATGGATATCCTCCAAAAAATAGCAACTGATAGACTTGTTATTATGGTTACTCATAATGCAGAACTCGCACTTCAGTATTCAAATCGTATAGTTAAAGCCCTTGATGGGTTAATAATTGAAGATAGCAACCCATATGATGATGCCGAAGAAATTCATGAGCCAATCTTGGATAAAAAGGCAAAAAGAAAGAGCCGTAAACTATCTACAATGTCGTTCTGGACATCTATAAAATTGGCATGGAAAAACATTATTAATAAACGTGGAAGAAGTATATTGACTGCCATTGCTGGCTCAATTGGTATCATTGCAATATCACTAATTTTATCCTTAAACAATGGCTTCTCTCAATACATAACTGAGTTCGAAGAACAGTCTATGGCTAAGTATCCAGTAACTATTACATCTGGAAATGATTCTGTTATGTCTATGTTCAAAGACTTCCTTGGTGGAGATGCATTAAGTGGGGACTCTTTGGATTATTCTGCCGTATTAGACCTATTTGCAGACCAAGAAACAGATAGGACAAAATATACGACTGAACAAATAGTATATATTTATGCTCAATTCTCTGAAATGTTTGAAAAGATGATGAATAGTATTCAAAAGACAAACGACATTTCTAAATTCAAAAAATATCTTGAAGAAAATTTTGATTATTCACTTGGTACAGTTAAATATGATTACTCCATTGGCATGACCATATACAAAAAGACGGAAACCGAGGTAGAAGTTGGAGAAGGAGAAGATCCTCAGCCACCTACTGTTTCTTATACACAATTAGCTCCACTATCTGAAAGTGACACTCTTAAAGCTGTTACAACCATACTTGGAGAAGAAACAACAGAAGACGAATATGATGGTGTGACATCACTTTTGGATGCATTTAATTTCTGGGACGAGATAGTTGGTGATGACAAGATCGTCAATCAACAATATGACGTTCTTGCTGGACACCTCCCAACAAATATGAATGAAGTTGTTTTGGTATTAGATGAATATAACCAAATCACAGACTTTGACTTATTGCTTTTAGACGAAATAGGCATGATGGACCTAATAGCTGCTATGGGAGACAAGACATATTTTGATGAATACGAAAAAACCTTTAGCCAAGCACTTGGAACAGAATTCTATGTATTGCCAACATCTAAAGCTTTTGTATATAACGAAACAACTCAAGTCTATAATGACTTGAGGAAGAATAAAAATGATACAAGATTCCTCAATGCAATGAAAAATGATTCCATCAAACTAACAATTGCTGGTGTCATTCGTCCAAAGCCAGGCACAAAGGGATGTATAAATGGTATTTTAGGCTATTCCTCAGACCTTAGTTCATATATCATCAACGATGCAAATAACAGCGCATATGTAAAAGCACAAATAAAATCATATGATGATTGGATGGCTGCAATTGAAGCCGCAAAAGGAATTGAACTAACAAAAGAAGATGGCACACCTAAAGAGCAATCGGATTTTACAACAGAAGAAAAACAAATTCTTGCAAAGGCTGCTTTGGGGATCATAGATGTTACAACCAAGTTTACATCTATAGATAACAGCAAATATAAGACCATATTATCTCGTGCAAATTATAGAGATTTAGAGCAACCATCCTATATCTACATCTACCCTTCTTCAGTTAAGAATAAAGAAAAGGTAAGTGCATTTGTAGAAGCATATAATACAAAACAAGCATCTGAAGAAAAATATGCAGAAGAACAAGCAGAAGAAAATGGAGAAGATGCACCTACAACAACTTATGTTGTTGCATACCAAGATGATTTGGATTCTGCAGTAACCGAACTTACAGATTTATCTAACACAATAACATATATTTTAATCGCAGTTGCTCTAGTATCTGTTATAGTAACAATGATTTTAATTGCAATTGTTATGTATATTTCTGTACAAGATAGAACAAGAGAAATTGGTATTATGCGTTCTCTTGGCGCTAGAAAGTTAGATATCTCCAACATATTTAATGTTGAGACAATGATTCTAGGCCTTGTCTCAGGCTTGCTTGGTGTTCTCTTGGGCTTTGTCCTTATTTATCCAGCAAACCTCATCCTAAAGGCAACTATGGGCGTAGGAAGTATGATGAGAATGGCAATATGGCATCCATTTGTTCTTGTTGCCGGTGCTGTATTCATTACAGTATTGTCTGGCTTAGTTCCTTCTGTAATAGCAGCAAAGAAAGATCCTGTTATAGCACTGCGAACCGAATAACATTTTCTCAAATAAAAAAATAAGGTGGCGTTTTTATCCGTCACCTTTTTTAATAACTTTGTTATTAAGTATTTACTCATGTAGTGCTTTATATGCCATGGAAGGATTGTCCGTCATGATACAGTCTGCTCCGTTTTCTTTTAATCTCTTAACCTTATCTGCGTCGTTAATTGTCCAATATTGAACAGCCATTCCCTTTGAATGTGCAAAGGATATAAATGCTTTTGAATGGAAGTTAAAGATTCCGTCTGCGCCCATTGGTATTTGAAGAACTTTGAACTTAAATTCTTTGTTCTTGTTGCCATATAAGAATGCATAATAGAAATCTAAGAACTCAGCTATACTTGCAGATCTTGTTAGGCTTGGATATTTCTTATCTATATATCTAGTAACATTATCTTGGAATGTTCCAACTATTGTTTGGTTAACAATATTATATTGAACCATCTTGTTATATAAAGCATCCATAGCCACCTCACCAGTCTTGCCACCGTCTTTAATCTCAATTATGTAATTGAGAGTTGGTTGTTTTGCTGTTAAATATGTGAGTATTTCGTCTAATGTAGTAATCTTAACATCGTTTGGAATATCGTTGCCTCTTAATCCCTTATATGGTGCATTTCCATTTGGATCTACAAAGTTCTCTCCAAAGTTTAATTCTTTTAATTCTGCTAAAGTCTTATCTTTTGCTTTAACTTTCTTACTACCGAAATGCTCTGTAGCGTTTGATGTACGATTTACTGTATCATCATGAAGAAGTACTAGTTCATTATCCTTAGTGAGGTGCAAATCGAATTCTACGATGTCTACAACATAATCTGTTGCTTCCATACAGAGCTTAAATGCTGCCATTGTTTCCTCTGGCTCTAAATCACCACCTGCTCTATGAGCAGAAAGCATTAATGCATCGTCAAAACAAATGTATTTATTGGTTCCAGTATATTCTATAACTTCTTTTGTTCTAAATGCCTTTCCTGTAAGTGGTAATATTAAGAAATTTAATAATATAACAAAGAGTATTGACCCAACTATAGCCCATGTAATTATTCTTTTCTTTTTTCTTTTAGCAAGATACTGAGTCTTCTCTTCCTCACTCATTGCTGCTATCTTGTCTTTCTTCTTGCTCATAATTCCCCTCACCAATATTTTCACTGTTCTCTTCAATGACCTCGGTTTGTTCTTCCTCGTCATCTTCTATCTCTTGAACAGCTTTCTTTTCTCTTATTTTTCCCTTAACTATATCTATAATCTTTATTACAGCTGGTGTTAATAAGATATTAATACCAAACTCTATAAAGAAGTTTATACCAACTATGCCTACAAATACAAATACTATTGCTGCACCTGTCTCATCTATGCCAAATGCTTCTTTTAATTTCGTTATACCAGCAATACATCCAAGTATAAATATTCCAGTATTAATAATAGGGGCACTAGCAGATGCAACATATGTTGCAATTACTGGATGTTTCTTTGCAATGAGTTTATAAAAAAGTGCTGGAAAGAATCCCGCAGCTGTTGCCTTTACTAAGGCTAAAATAATTATAAGAGCAGGAGCAGTTACAAATAATGGTGATTTCAATGATCCTATAATAGTAATGATACCAAATGATAAACCTAAGAGCGCTCCAGCAAGTGGTCCAAGCAATATTCCACCTACAACAATTGGAATTAAAACCAATGTTATAGATACAGGTCCAAATGTAATATAATTGCTAACAACTTGTAGTACAACTACTAATGCAAGAAGTATTGCAAAATATACTATGTTTTTAGTTTGAATTTTAGAAGCTCTCATAATTGGGCATAGTATAACAACATTAAGTTGTTTTAACAATTATTTTTAGGAATTTTTATTTTTCTCCGTTCTTATTCCATCCCCTTGAATTATCTGTGCAATGGTTTCATCGCTTACTTCAACATTGAAGAAAGTATAATAGAATTCCTTCATCTTTTGCTCTATAGTAAAATCAAATGCATCTGGGTATAATTTTGTGCCTAACCAATATATTGCTAATGCCGTTTCTATACCGTTTGGATGACCATATCTAGTTATTCCAATTGGAATTTGATATACCCTGTTGTTTTTTACTGCATTTACGCCAGACCAGGTTTTATCTGCCAAAATGGCATCATCAACCCCCGGTTCGTTGCAAATGATGACTTCTGGATCCCAGCTTAAAATGGTTTCTAAATTAGCCATTGACTTTCCATCTTCGATATTCAATTCAGAATCTATAGAGACATTCTTGCAACCAGTAACTCCAATCCATTCTGCACCCAAATCACCAGCAGAATCGGTCCTTGTTGCCTCATTAATTGAGTGATATATTGTGTATACTTTTCTATCTGTAATTGATGTAATATTTGAAGATACCGTATTGATTGCTGTTCTATAAAAGTCTATATATTTTTGTGCAATATCTTCGCAACCCAAAGCTTTGCCAACAACCATTGCAGCTTCTATTTGTGCATCCATGCCAACATAGTCTACAACAACATAAGGAATTCTCATGGTGTCTAGTTTCTTCTTTTCATCTGGATCTGAATACATTTCTTTATCCAGGAAGATTACGTCTACGTTTAGAGCCATAATGCTTTCAGCATTCATTGTTCCAGAGTTCTTAACATTAATTGAATAATTAAGAGCAGGACATAATTGTTTAAGAAATGTATCTCTTAATACATTATTACAAGTTGCCGGCATTCTATCACTAAAACCGTATAAGCATACTAATGGCCCAGCAAAAGCAGACAATGTACAAATAGCTTGAGGGTCTTTAGGAACCTCTACTTCTCTTCCTACACTATCTACAACAACCCTTGTTTCTCCATCGGTATTTCCTTCTCTACGATTGCAAGCAGGTAATGCTATCAAAGATAGCATTAAAATAAGAACCATTATAGCTATTAATACATTATTCTTTCTCATTTGTTGTCTTCCTTAGGCACAATGTCTTTTCTTCAATGCCATCTTCGGTTAATGTTGTAATAATATCTGCATCTACATCAAACACTTCTTTTATAGATTCTTTGGTTATTACTTCACTTGGTGCACCAATCTTATATATCTCTCCATCCTTAACTAGTGCTGCTTCAACATTTGTTTGTAATCTTTCAAAATAGAAAGCGTGTTCTGGAGAATGTGTTGCTATTAATACTGTCTTCTGCTCTTCTACCACGATTTTGGACACCATTTCTAAAAATATTAGTTCATTTTTTAAATCCAAGTGGGCTGTTGGTTCATCCATTATGATTATGTCTGTGGATTGTCCAAGTGCTCTAGCTAGTAATACCAACTTGATTTCTCCACCAGACAACTGGGAGTATGGTCTATCTGCATATTCAACTATTCCTACTCTTTCTAGAGACTCCATGGCTATCTCTTCATCTTTTTTCTTTGGACCACCAAATAATCCCATATATGCTGTTCTACCCATCATGACGATTTCTTTTACAGTGTATGGGAATCTTATGTTATGTAACTGTGGCACATATGCAATCTGTTTTGCAATGTCCATAGTTTTTAGTGTTTTAATTTCCTTACCATTTATAATAATATTTCCTTGCTTTATGGGATTCAATCCCATAATTGCATCTATTAAAGTTGTCTTACCTGAACCGTTTTGACCCATTAGACAAACTATCTTTCCTCTTGGTATAGACAAAGAAAGATTCTTTAATACCTCCTTATTTCCATAAGAAAAGTATAGTGATGATATCTCTATAACATTATCCATCATTCCACTGCTTCCCCTTTGTCTTTTTTAATAAGTAGATGAAGAATGGTGTTCCAATTATTGCTGTAATAATTCCAACAGGTAATTCTGATGTTGTTACACTTCTAGCAATAATGTCTACGATAACCATAAACGATGCACCTATGGCTGCAGAAATAGGGATAAGTTTTTTATTGTTATTCCCTACTATCATTCTTCCAATATGAGGAACAACTAATCCTACCCAACCAATTGTTCCACTTATACATACAGCACTAGCTGTTGCTAGTGTTGCACCACCAATAATTAATAATTTAAATAACTTTACATTTACACCCAATGCTTTTGCTTCTCTGTCTCCCATAGAAAGCACATTGATTTGCCATCTTGATATAAATATCAAAATCATACCAACACCCATAGGAATAAATGCCCAGAAGTGTGTGTAATTTATAGATGCAAAGCTTCCCATAAACCAGAATGTAATTGCTGGCAACTGGCTATATGGATCTGCAACAAATTTCATTATTGAAATCAAGGCGCTAAACAATGCTGAAATAACAACACCACCTAAGATTAAACTGGTAGTCGTTGTATGTCCATAGACTCTTCCTGCGAGCCATGCAAGCGTTACAGCAAGTACTGCAAAAGCGAATGAAGTAAAGTATGTTAATACTCCGCCGCCAAGCAATATAATTGCAAAGCAAGCACCAAAACCTGCACCATTTGAAACACCTAACATTCCAGAGTTAACTAAAGGATTTCTAAATACACCTTGATACGCTGCGCCAGAGACAGAAAGTGCTGCACCAACCATTGCTGCTGCAATTGCTCTAGGTAATCTTAAATGCCAAACAACCACATATTGATTAATTGTTACATCGTTTGGATGGAATAGGATATCAAAGACTTCTTTGCCTGTTAAATGGTAGTTACCTATAAACAAGCTAACAAAGATAGCAATAAAAGGTAATACTGCAAATAATACATAAAGTGATATTTGCAATGCTCTCTTATTAATTGCCACTTTCTTCATCATTTTCTATCTTTTACGCATGAAAATGCTTTGTCTGTCCATCTACGATACATACAGTTAGCACAAGTATTATCTATAGAAGATATAAGTTCTTCGTCTACATCTCTTTCAAACTCATCACAAGCTGTTAAATCTTGTCTTTTCTCTTCTAAATCTCTATTCTCTTGCTTTGCAAGAGCAATATAACCACCTTTAGGATTCTTTTTAACAAATACAACTAGTTTATCTTTAGTTAGAATAGGTTTTACTTTCCATGGGACATATACATTGTCATCTTCATTTGGTATATCTCCATCTATATCTTGTACGGAATCTATGTTTTTGTGTGCCAAGAAATCTTTTATTAGATATGTCTCTCCTTCTTCAAAGTCTTTAGCACCACCTTTAAGTTCTCCATCATTCCCAGAGTATCTCAAAGCAACTCCTGCTAGAGCACCAATTATTCCTATTCCTTCTCCCCCTAGTTCTTTTAGATAAATGTTATTTCTTTGAGCAATCCTATATGCATCCTCTTTTGTTAATACAATATTTTTTGCCAAATATCCAAAGGATATTAATTCACTCTTGTCCTTTAAATCCTCTGGACAAAAGATACATAATCCTGGATCACTTCCTTCTGCGCTTTCCTCTTTTAAATGTTTTTCAAGTACTGTTTCCAACTCATTTATACGACTTTCATCTATATCTGCTGTGAAAATCATGGAGGAATTGTGCGAGGTATACTTTATATCAGGATGGATGAGTAACTGGTGTCTAGTAATAAACCCAGTCTTTCCAAAGCCTTCATCTGAAATAATCTTTTTGAGTTCACCAGCTATGGCCCCAGTTCCTTTGGAGCCATAGTTGTCTGTATCATCTATTCCGATAATATATCTTTTCACCTTATTCGTTTACTTTATATAAAGTAATTGATACAACATTTTGAATTTCGGTTGTGCCTTTGAATACTCTTGTTTCGTGTGAACCCTTATTTAACCAATCAATAACATATCCTGTTGAAACATCTGTTATCTCTTCTGCACTAAATGCTTCTCCAACTGTCATTCTGACTAAACCTACATCATATGCTGCTGGTTTGAATGCATCGCTCTTATTAATCTTTCCAATACAACTGAATATATCTGTCATGGTGTATCCATAATAGGTTTTATCTCCATTTTTGTTTGTCTTTGAGGCTAGAGTAACTGCTGGAGTTGCAATTGGACCTCTACCTGAAGCTGTTATTGTTCCAGTTACTACTCCTGTGTTGTCTACAGTATATGCAATGATGCAGTCATTTTCGTTATCTACAGCATCTACTGTGATAGTTAAATCTTTTCCATTGCTTCCCCATTCGAATGTTAAAGTTGCAAGTTGTGTTAAATTTGCATCTGGACTTGCTGGTGGATTAATATAAATTTCTGCAACAGACTTAGCAACATCTGTATTCATTGTTGTAACTGTTGTTGCATTGAACACGAAACGTGGAATGTTATTTAATGTTGTGTATCCGCCATTCTCAACTTTGGAGACCAAAATATATGCGTTAGCTAAAGATGTAATTTCATTCTCCATTGAACCAACTTTTACTTTAGTAATAGTTGTTGGAAGTGTTGCATTCTTTGCTTGAGCAATATCTGTAAACTTAAATGCTACATATTGTTGTTCTTCAGCTGTGAGAGTTAGAATATATTGTTCTAAAGGCTTTAAATCATTCTTGGTGAATGTAAATAAAACATCATCTCCGCTATATACTGTTACATCATTAACTGTTATTGTATCTAAATCTAATTTTTCGACCGGATCAAATACAACTTTTGTTAAATTAGCAAAAATGTCTGATGCTTGATTAGAAGTCCCTTTTACAAGTACTCCCATTGTTTGATATTGGGTAAATACACCATTATTAACTGTTCCAACAACGGCAACAACAGTAGATAATGAATTATAACCTAATACCAATGTCTTCTCAGAATTGTCGGATGCTATAAATTTTACCTTTGTAAATTCAGGTAATTGCATTCCGTTTGTTACAGGCAAGAAACTATATACAACATATGTTATACCTTCGATTTCAACTGTTTCTTGAGCCACTAAATCCAAATGGTCTCCTAACTTACCTTGTCCAAGTAGTGTGTCACCATTAAAAATTGACACAGTACCAAAGCCATTATCCCAATTTACAGTGTACCCTGTTGTTTGTTCTGGTTCCTTATCATCATTTTTGTTACATGCAACCATAGAAATCATGCAAACAACTAATACAAAAACTAAAATAAATGTTAAAACTTTTGCTCTTAATTTCATTTTTTCTCCTTTCCACACTGGGAGGCATATATGTTTCCATATATACCCTATCGTTCTTAAAATCATAGCTGAGTCAAACCTTAGATTATTAAGAATCGGATTGTATTGATGTAATACAATTATAATTTATTATTTGCAAAAAGCAAATATTAAAAAACGTTGCTCACATATCTCCATTTTATGATATTATATTTTTTATGGCAAAATTAAATTTTATAAACAATATACCAACATTGTTTGGAGTAAAGAATATATTCTTTGACCTAGATGGAACTCTTATAGATAGTCTAGGTGTTTGGAGATATACCGATAGACTCTTTTTTGAACAACATGGAATGCAAATGCCAGAAGACTTTGTGCAGAAAACCAATGCTATGAGATATGAAGAGACAGTCCGTTATGCAGCAAATATAGTTGGTATAGAAGACATATCCGAATTGCTTGTAACTTGGAAGGAAGAAGCCATTAAACAATATGAAACCACCATTCCACTTAAAGAAGGAGCGATGGAATATTTAGAATATTGTGCCAGTAAGAACATTAATATGTATGTTGTTACTAGTGGTAGTAAAGAGATGTATGAGCCTTGCATTAAAAGACTTGGAATAGATAAATATATAAAGAAAGTGTTCTCTGCAAATGAAGTTGGAATAGGCAAGCAAAGTGGAAAAATATATACTTATGCGCTAAAAGAGATAGGTGCAAATATAGAAAATACTGTGCTTTTTGAAGACGCAGAAGATGCTATAAAAAGCGCTGAAAATTTGGGGCTTTTAACCATAGGCGTACAGGACAATAACAACAATCTATTAAAAGACACGTTTTCACATATTCTTATACTTTATTCATTCAAAAATGCACCATTAATTGCCGATTGTGTGAAATAAACACTTTTTATCATACCATTAAAACATCTTAATTTTATCCTATTTTTTTCATATTCAAAAGTATGTCATTTTTGTGTATTTTTATGCTCATTTTTCGAACCTAAAGACTAATTGTTAGTCTTTAATTGCATAAATTTCATATATATGTTATTATAAATATCGAGGGAAATAGAAAATATGCTTACAATTTGTTTATACAGGGATATTAAAGAGTCTGAAAAGTACAAAGCCTCCAAGTCTAGGCTTACTTTCCCTGTTGGTTTAGAAAATGATGAAAGATATGTCGTAGATACCTTGGACAATTCCGGTTCCCTCCTCATCACAGGATGTTCTCAATGTGGTAAGACAATGTTCCTTAAGTCTACCCTTCGTTCACTTATGGATAGAAACACACAAGAGACATCAGACTTTTATATCTTCACCAGAAAGCCAGACGAATTATTACAATATAGACACTATCCACAAGTAGCTGGATTCATTTCAGACTTTGGTGAGATGCATGATACTTTAAGAGCAATTGCGATGTCCAAGTCCGAGCCAATGAACAAGGACAAAAATACATTTATATTTATTGATGAACTTGCAGACTACTTGGTGTCCGACTATGGTGATGAGATTGCAGAAAGAATGTTCAGTTTATCCAAGATGGAGAATGTCTATTTTGTTGCCACAACAGAAGTTCCATCTATCTTCAATAGTTTAGACGAAAGTGAGTTTAGATCCTCTGATGCCGTTTTAAGAGTTCGTAGAATCTTTAAGACTGTTGTCCTAGGTGTTTTACTAGACTCCAACGATGCATTTATTCTCACAAGACAACGTAGATTCCCAAGAGAAACTGGTGAGTGGATGATATTTAAAGCAGGACAAGATGATTACACCACAGTTGTTGGTGCTCTAATCCTCAGCAACGATTACAATATTATAGATGAAGTCAACCGTTGCAGACATCCAGAACAAAGACCTAATACACCAGAAAACACACTTTATCTAGCGTGGGAGAAGTGTAGAAAGTACTTTCATGACAATAGAGAGCTTGCAAGACGTAGAACAAAAGAGGCTGAACAAGTCCGTGAATTTATGGCTTTACACCTCACTGCTTACCTAGCAAGTACAGGTATGTTTAGGGCTTCTACATTCCTCGCAAGGTACTGTGATTTCACAAGACATAGCAAGGTTGTAGACATACTTTTAGATCCAGTTTATGAACCATTATGGGACTTCAATCCATTAGACGGAAAACTAACAGACGAAATAGCAAGATTACTGTTCATAGAGAAGTCCGCTGGAGAGCTTCCAGGAGCACATTGGAACGGTTTGGTAGGAAGACTAGAACTTGCATATAGCACCCCTTCCTTCCCCCTTAAAGCAACTGATACACTTATTACAGATATCATAAATGGAACTATGGGCTGTATACCTTGTTATGACACTCTATTTAAGCGCTCTGTTGAAGCTTTGAATAATGTTGAAGTTGTACCTGTCCTTCATCCAATTCTTTCTGAGGAGTCTTTCAGAGCCTTATGTAACTTTATGAGATACAACTCTGCAGACTTTGGAGACTTACTTGCACACTCTGAATATGAGATGTACACGCCTATGCGTTTATTAGATATGTATATGTGGCAAGTTGGTATAGACAGTTACAAGCAAGACTACTCTAGAAAGAGACCAGAGGTCCTGAAAAAGCAAGAGGCATTAATTGAGGCCATGGACGCATTCTCACCCGAGAACATGACACCTGCCGAGGAAGACGATTCTACGGGCTTTACAGAAGACTAATTTATATAGAAGTATATAAAAAATCCACAGTGGCGAACCATTGTGGATTATTTTTATTAAGTGATTATTAGATTATGCGTCTAACTTCTTCCAAAGTGATTTGTATGCTTTCTCGTTGTATACGATTGTATCCATATAAGCTTCACCAAATGAGTTAACTTCTAATGAATACTTTTCATACTTCTTTCCATCTAATAACTTGTTGTAGATAATGTCATAGATTGTTTTACAATCTGCCAAGTCTTTTGCATATGTTACAACATAATTCATTGGTAAGTTCTTAGATGTTGTATCTGTAATAGCAACGATTTCATCTACCTTTGTTCCTGCTGGTGTTTCAAATGTGTAAGCACTTTCATCATATGCTACATAAGATGTCATAATCATGAAGATACCTGCATAGCCACCAGATGTTGAACCACTTTCGATGAAGCTATCTGCAAATACATAAGAACCATCTACTGTTCCATCTGTTGTATAGGAACCAACGCCATTTTTAATTAATGCTCTTGCTTGGTTTGTGAAGTCTGTTAAGAAGGATGATGCAACAGAAGAATTTTCTGCTGGTACGAGATATCCTAATCCGCCGTTATTGCTATCTGAAGATGTGCCACCTGAGTCATCACCGATTAAGTATAACCATGCTGTAGCCATTTCACGATACCAGTAAACTGCTTCAACCTTTGTTAATGTTCCTACTGTTACTGCATCATCAATAGCTTTAAAGCTATTGTAGACTTGTTGTACGATACCAACTTGTTCTCCAACTGTGAATGCTGGCAAGTAAAGAACATTACCTTCATCTGTTGTGTCATGGATATATGCCATCTTTGCACATTCCTTAACATTATAAATGATTGCCCAATTGTCATCTGCATCTTTTCCGAATGTAGCGATTTGGTTGTAGTTGTTCTCTGTTGTATTGTCATGCTTATGTTCATCGTTTAAGCAAGTACATTCGTGGTTTGGATTTGTTTGTGGATCATATGCAACATAGTTGTCTACGTCTTCTGTGTAATATTCACATTCTGCTGTAGAGCTATAATCTGGATTGCTAATAGCAACTTTGATTTCTCTTAAGAGTTCATCTCTTCTTGCGATGATTTGTTCTTTGCTGTATGTTCCATCTGAAACCATTTGTGTTAATTCTGCAACTTCGTCATCTCCAAGTTTTAAGAGAATGTTAATTACGAAACCATAACTGTCTTGTGTATCTGTTACTGCATCATGACCATAGTTTTGATAGATAGCATCTGAAAGTGTTCCCTTGATTGCTGTTTCATAAGCAGAATCACTTGAACCGTACTTTTCAATGTTTCCTTCAACTATTCTGTTATATTCTGCTGTAACTTCGTCTGCAGATACTGTTACAGGCTCTCCCAACATTCTTTGATACTTATTAAGTATCAATGTCTTTAATTCGCTTGTAAGATAATAATCATAGCTTGTATATAACTTGCTAAGATTATCTTTTAATGTCTTCATAGCTTTATCAAAGTAAGTATTGATTTCCTCGTCTGTTAATTCAAGGTTTTCTTTTGCATCTGCTTTTGCTGTAGCTGCATATCCTTCATCGAAGAATTTTAATGTTGCTGCTACGTCTGCATCTGTCTTTGCTGCTTTGATTTCATCTTCTGTTGCGTATTTAGAATAATCATAATCTGTTTCGTCTTCCTCTTCATCTGGTCTTTCTGTTCTAGCTGTCTTTGCTGGAACCCATTTTGCCTTGAGTTGTAAGTTTGCTTCAAGAGTTGCATCGGCACCAAATGGATAAAGTGTATCGGAGACTACACCATCCGTTACCTTATACCAACCCATGAATGTATAACCACTCTTTGTTGGATTTGTTGGACGATCTGCTGCTTCACCCTTAAGGATTGTTTGTTTTTCAACAGAGGAACCACCGTCTGAATCAAATGTTACATAGATTGCATTAGCTTTGTTGTCTTTTGTAATCTTTGCATGATCATAAACACCAGAATCAACTGTGCTTGTTGCTCCCTTGTTTGCTTCATCTTCTTCCATTAAATCCTTAATTGCTGTTTCAAGTGAGGATTGGAAGTCCTTATTTACTTTTTCAATTGCATCAATGTATTCAAGATTGGATACGAATGCTTTTAATTCTAAGTTTTCTGGAGCACCGAGTGTTTCAAGAGCTGCGATTCTATCTTTTGCATATAAGATTAATAATTCTCTTTGTGCAAGTGATTTTACAATATAATCTGCTGCTTGTTGATATGTCATTCCATAATATTGAACATAGTATGGTGCATATGAGTTAAAACTTGTTGTCAATTGTGCTTTTGTTACATATGCTACTTGATTTCCATATGTAATTTTAGCAACTGCTTGGTTTGCATCTCTGTCGTCATTCTTCTTAAATATCTCATCACAGCCAACCAACATTGTTAGCATAACGGATATTAAAAGAACTAATGCTAAGAGTGATACGATTTTCTTTTTCATTACATTTTCTCCGATTATTCTAAATATCATATAAGATATTATTTACTTTTTTTGTATACGTATGAGCGTACATAAGTATAGGTATACAAAATTATACATACATTAGTAAACATTGACAACTTATTTTTACTTATTATAATTATTGGGATTTTTAAGAATATAAATAACCTAATTTTGTGGACAAGTCCACAAATAAGCACTATTTAAGAGTTTCTAACTTCCTCAAAGAAATCTATAATTGCATCAAAAATTTCACGTATGGTCTTCTTTTGGGTGTCAAAAATAAGGGATGGAGGAATAGTATTTGTTAGTATTACATCCTTTGGATGATTTGCCACGGTTTTCATCATTGCTTCGTTTCTAAAGACATCTGTATCTGCAAAAACAACACCTGCTGCACCCGGATTAATGACGAATTTTTTAACGTTATATGGCTCTAACATATGTTTTACTAATGTGAGGTCTATGAAATTCTTCATAGGTTCATCTAAATTGCCATATCCTTCTACCAAGTCTTTTACAAGTTCTTCCTTTTCTTTCTTTGTGTATATGGAAGAAATTTGTCTATATAGTCTTGTTTTTTCTCTACTATCTACATAACCATCTCTAACAAATGCAACAATATTAGCATTAACCTCTATTGGTTTCTTTTCTTTCTTTACAACACCTGTCTTAAGTTCTTCTATTGCATCATTGAGCATTTCAAGATACATCTGATATCCAACTGTTCTAATATGTCCACTTTGTTCTGCACCAAGCAAGTTTCCAGCACCTCTTAATGAGAGGTCTGACATAGCAACTTTGTATCCAGATCCAATTTCTGTATTATCCATGAGGGTTTGTAGTCTCTTGCCAGCATCTGGAGTTAGCATATATCCCTTAGGGATAGTTAGATATGCATATGCAAGTTTTCCTCTTCTGCCTACTCTTCCTCTAATTTGGTATAACTGTGAAAGACCAAACTTATGACTATCTAATACTATTAAAGTATTAGCATCTGGAATATCTATACCATTTTCTATGATTGTAGTACAAATTAAGACATCTGCTTTTTTCTCATAGAATGCTGCCATTCTACTCTCTATCTCTTTGCCTGACATTTGGCCATTTGCTGTGATGATCTTTATATCTGGTGGCAATTGAGCTCTTAAACTATCTGCATATATGTCTAACTGGTCTATGTTATTCAATAGAATAAAGGTCTGTCCTTCCCTAGCTTTTTCTGAAACAATTGCATCTATAACAATTGAATCTGTGTATTCAACAATATATGTTTGAATTGGCAATCTTCCTCTAGGTGCTGTTTCTAACATAGAAATATCTCTCAAGCCAGACAATGCCATATTAAGTGTTCTAGGAATAGGAGTTGCAGATAATGTTAAAACATTAACAATTGGATATTTGTTCTTAATTGTCTCTTTATGCTCTACACCGAATCTTTGTTCTTCATCTAGTACAAGCAAACCTAAATCCTTAAACTCTATCTTATTATTCAAGCCCTTGTGGGTACATATAACCATATCTATATTGCCTGAGTTGATGCCATCTATAGTACGTTGGTTTTCTGCACCAGTTTGAAGTCTAGTTAAAAGAGCAACCTTGACACCAAACTTTTCTGCCCTGTCTTTTATGTTTTCATAATGTTGTCTAGCAAGAATAGTTGTAGGCGCAAGTAACATTGCCTGTTTGCCACCCATGACAGTTTTGAACATTGCACGGAATGCAACTTCAGTCTTTCCGAAGCCAACATCTCCTATGATAAGCCTATCCATAAGCTTACCAGTTTCCATATCTTTTTTGATTTCAGCAATGGCTGTTAATTGGTCTGGAGTTTCATCATATTCAAACTCGTCTTCAAATGCTTTTTGCCAGTCATTATCCTTGTCATATTTAAAGCCTTTCATACTCTCTCTTTGAGCATATAATTCGAGTAAATTTATGGCCAATTTTTTAACACTTTCTTTGACTTTTTCTTTCTGTTTAGCAAACTCTTTGCCTCCCATTTTATTAAGTCTTGGAGTGTCATGACCTACGTATTTTTGAAGGTTTTCTGTTTGGTCTGTAGACACATAAAGTATCTCATCATCCCTAAATCTTATGATGTAATATTCCTTCTCTTCCTCTCCATGTTTAAGGATTGTTGTACCATCGCAAATTCCTATGCCATGTACACGATGCACTACATAATCGCCTAGTTTTGGGTCTGTAAACATCGTTTTCTGCAAATTTAACACACTTTCATGCTTTTTACCTATACAATCCGTAAAGCCTATTAAAGCCACTTTTTCATCAGGATAAATAACGCCCTGAGTTATAGGCAAAGTGGTTACATAAACACCATCATTTTCTGGAATATCTTCAGCATATAGCACATCAATTCCGTTTCGTTCTAGGCTGGCAAAAATGGTGGTTGCACTATCCTTATCCCCACAACAAATAATTACTCTAAATTTATCCTGTTTAAAGAGCTTCAAATCTATGACAAACTTCTTATGATCTAGGTAGTATTTTGCAACTGTTCTACACTTAATACTTATAAGCTTTTCTGGTCTCAAAACAGTGCCGAACATACCCAAAGAAGCAAAGAGTAATACTCTACATTTTTTTAGGTAGGCATAGAATTGTTCCTCTATAAGAATGGACAGGAAATGATCTTTAAGTATTTCCTTGCCGTCCATCAATCTTGCATATCTACTCTCAAATTGGACTCTGTGCATATGGATTGAATCATATGCCATCTTAGGTTCATCTATAATAACAACTGGATAATTTGTGAACTCAAAAAGGTTTACATAATCCTCTGCAAAGAATGGAAGTGCCCAAAGAATGGAACTATCACAAGAACCTTCATGGAGGAGTTCTACCATTTCTCCAGCAATTTTTGAAGTTTGAGATGCCACAAGTAGTCTCTTCTTTGCTTTTTCTACAGTCTCATAACTTATTAGGGCTTCACTTAAAGGAGCAAGGTGTAGTTTGTTTAGTTCGGACTTACTCTTCATTGTTTCTAAATCTACAACCTTAATGGATTCTATGAGCTCATCAAAGAAACTAACCCTGAGACACTCTCCTTCCTTAATACAGATATCTAAGACATCTCCACGAAGGGCAATCTCACCTGGTTCTGCAACAATTTCTCCTCTTATAAATCCTGCATTTATTAGTTTTTTAACCAAATCGGTTGGATCTATTTCATCTTCAACATTTATATCTATGGAGTATTTATTAATAATATCTGGCTTTGGGAACTTTTGGAGTGCCGTTTCTGCACTTATTACTAAAACATCTAACTCTTTTCTTGCAAGTTTATCTAATGTAGCAATTCTTTCTCTATTATCTTCGTTACTTGTATAGTTTTTTCTGTTAATAAGTATATCTTCTCTTTCTGGAAGGTATCCTACCCTTATTCCCCATGAAGTTAGTTTTTCTTGCACACTTCTTGCTGCAAGTTTATCTGGAGCAATATAAATCTTAAAGGCACCTATGCTAGCAGCGATATGCATTTTTACACCATCTGTAAGTTTGTCTAGTGCATAGCAATTAAATTTAAAATTTGGATTACTAATATCATTCAATAATCCAAAGTTTTTTCCTAAATTATTAAGTTCAAGTGGTTTAATTGTCATTATTTCGTGCCGTCAAAAACATTCACTCTTGCCATTATTTTGTCAAATGGTTCGCCTTTTATAAAATCTTCTATAACAGTTGCACCTTCTTTAATGCATTTTTCAAATATAGGTTTATCTGCATATTCAATTGGACTTAAGACAAAATCTAATAGAGCAACTTCTTTATTCTTTAATTCTTCATTTTGGAACCCTATTCTCAACCTCTTAAAATGCTCCATATTGTTTTCTGCGATAATATTGCGCATTCCATTGTGAGTTCCTCCACTTCCTTCGTAGCGGGCTCTCATGTGCCCCATTAGGATATCTGCGTCATCATAGATGACAAGTATATCATCCTCGGCAACATTATACTTATTAACGAGCTTCTTAAATGCTACTCCAGATAAGTTCATATATGTTTGAGGTTTGGCAATTACGAAATCTTCTCCATTAATTTTTCCTTTTAATGTCTTTGAATCACAGTCTGGCTTTTTATCAAATGATAATTTCTTTGCTTTTACAAAAGCATCCACAACCATAAATCCTAGATTATGGTATGTGTTTTTGTACTTCATTCCTGGATTTCCTAGTCCTATTATTAGTTTCATACAAACCTCACTATATATGGCGAAAGCACGCAAAAATTTACTCCTGCGTGTTAACATTTTTTATTACTATAAAAATTATATATCTAAACATTCTATTTTTCAACAAAAGTGTGATAAACTTAATGTATGGATTTGAAATTTATGTTAAGAGCAATAGAACTAGCCAAACAGGCCACTCAAACAGACGATGTGCCTGTTGGTTGCGTTATTGTTAAGGACGGAGAGATCGTTGCAGAATCCTCTAACATGAAAGAGGTTAATAATGATGCCACTAAACACGCTGAGATGGTTGCTATAAGCAAAGCAACACAAGTTTTGGGTAATTGGTGGCTTGAAGATTGCGATGTCTACGTAACACTTGAGCCTTGTCCTATGTGTGCTGGTGCTATGATTAATTCTAGAATTAAAAACCTATACTTCGGAGCTTATGATCCTAAGACTGGCGCAGCCGGTTCTAAGATTAACCTATTTGAGGAAAATCTATTTAACCATAACATTAATGTTGTTGGTGGAATTATGGCAGAAGAATGTGGTGCACTTTTAACAGATTTCTTTAAAAAGAAACGCCTCAAATAAATGAGACGTAACTTAATGATTTATTTTATCCCCTTAAATCATATTTTAATTTTCATTTGATACTGTATCGTCCTCTTCAACTTTTTGGACTTCATCCTCTTTTGCTTGTGTATATTTTGCAATATATTCAGCATTTCTTGGATCGTTTAACATAGCATCAATCTTTTGTTTTTCCCATTTTGTCTTAACTGCTGGGATATAACTGTATAACATAAGTAATAAAACTATGAATGCAGAAATAATACCTGTAATGCCTAATGCCAATTTTACAACTCTTTCTACACGATATAAGAATAGGATACCATCTGTTAAAATGCTAACAATTGCAACTGCAATAAATATTATTAGCAAAACATCCCAAACTTTTTTAGGTAAGTTATAAAATGGATTTGTCTTTTCTTCTCCCATAATTGTCCCTCTCTCGTACTAAATATTATAATTCACAATCCAATAATCTTCAAGAATGATTATTTAGTTTGTGGTCCTCTATAGCCGTTTTCCGCTTGGAATTTTTCAATTTTATCTATAACAGATAATACAACTTCAAGTCCCATACCAACTGTATCTTTATCGAAACGATCTACTGTATCTCTAAATGTATGATAGTAGTATGTGAGCATTGGGTTTTGTGCTGCGAATGTTACAGATTTGATTCCAGCCTTTGTCATAGGTGTTGAATCTGAACCACCAACTGGGTTATGAATGCAACCACCTGACTTAGATTCGATACCTAATTCTGCGAATGTATCTTTGAACATCTTTTCAAGGTCTGTATCGAAACGGCAGAATTGCCAGTCATCTTGGATAACTACTTCGAAATAATCCTTATCTGCTACTGAGTCAATATTAATATTCCATGCATTCTTTAAAAGGTCTTCACCTTTGTGTTCTTCACCAAATGCCATAGATCCTCTTAATCCTGCTTCTTCTGAACCAACGTTGAGGTCTATAATTCTGCAGTTCTTTGGCATCTTGTCTGGATTATCATGGAAATACTTTGTTACAGCATAGCTTAATGCTATACCTGTAGCATTATCCATAGCACCACGAGATGCGTTTTCTGGGTTTTTGTCTGCCCACATGATTAAGAATGCTTCTAAGATGGCAATAAATGGAGCTATGAAATACAATGCCAATTGGAATTGTTCCATTCCTTCCATCATTCTAAATGCAAATTGTGCACCTGCATATAATCCGGATACATATACCATGAATACAAATGAAACTGCTGTTAAAATAAAGAATCCAACTACGCCAAGACCGACTTTAAGGTATGTTGCGATTAATCCTTTAATAGGATTATTTCTGTACTTGTATGTATGTTCTGAATGTTTCCAGTTCCAGCTTGTATCTAAGTGTCCACTTAAGAAAATAGTATATTCATATTTTCCATCTGCTGGTAAGAGTTCACCATATACGTTTTGTGAAATCTTTTGTGGGAAGAACATATCGAACCACTTTTTATAGAAGAATATTGTGCTTACAATCCATACCCATGCCAAGCATGTTACTATGGATAATCCAATCCAAATACCTTGAATTGCACCTGCAAAGTAAATCAAAGCACAAACTATTAAACCGATAACTCCTACAAAAGGAATGCCACCAATAGATGCTCTTGGAGATACTGCAAATTCTTCCTTAATTGGTTTAATACCAATTTCTTCCAATTTCTCGCCCATATAGTTAGCGAATTTTCTTTCACCCTCTGATCCTGGAAGTCTTGAACCATTGTCTGATGCATGCTTTACGATATCATATGCTAAATCTGCATATTCTTGTCTCTCTGGAGCAGCACCCCATCTAGTTTCTTTCTTTGTCTCTTCTTCTACTTTCTTGACTTCTTCTGCCATAATTTATCTCCCTTTATTTGTTATTTTTCAATTTTGTCAAAGCCTGTCCACTTTCTTAATACTTCTGGCACTGTTACAGAACCATCCGCATTTTGGAATTGCTCAACGATTGCAGGAATTAATCTTGATGTTGCAAGACCACTTCCGTTTAATGTATGAACAAATTGTGGCTTACCTGTTGCTGAATCACGGTAACGAGTATTGTTTCTACGTGCTTGATAATCATTTGCATTACTTACAGAACTACATTCTTTGTAGATGCCCATTGAAGGAATCCAAAGTTCTATATCTGTTGTACGTGCCATAGATGCAGAACAGTCTCCTGCTGCAAGTTTAGATACTCTATAATGGATACCGAGTTTTTCAACTAATCTGCTTGCTTTTTCAACAAGTTCTTCAAATGCTTCCATACTATGATCTGGATGTGCATATTGTACCATTTCAATTTTATTAAATTGATGTCCTCTAATCATACCCCTTTCTTCTGTGCCATGTGCACCTGCTTCCTTTCTGAAGCATGGAGAATATGCAAAGAACTTCATTGGTAATTTTTCTTCTGGAATGATTTCTCCAGCATACATATTAACAAGAGCTGTTTCTGCTGTTGGTAACATAAAACGATTCTTCTTTTTATCTTCGTCTACGTCTAACCAATATACTTCGTCTGCAAATTTTGGGAATTGTCCAGCACCAAAACCACAGTTGTATCCAAGTTGATATGGAGGAAGAATGAATTCATAACCATCTTTAAGATGTTCTTCTACAAAGTAGTTAAGTAATGCCCATTCTAAGATAGCACCCTTGCCTCTATATATCCAGAAACCTGTGCCAGAGAGTTTTGCGCCTCTTTCATAGTCTATTAAACCTAAATCTGTACAAAGGTCTACGTGGTTCTTAATTTCGAAATCAAAGACTGGCTTTTCTCCGCCCATCTTTACTACTTGGTTGTTTTCTTTTTCACCTGGTAATAAGTCTGCATCTGGGATATTTGGAAGTCCTGCTAAGAAATCAAAGATTTTTGTCTTGATATCTTCAACTTCTTCGTCTAACTTTGCTATTGTTTCGCCAATCTCTTTCATTTCTGCGAATATTGGTGCTACATCTTGTCCTTGCTTCTTGAGCATAGGAACAGACTTAGAAACTTCGTTTCTTCTTGCTTTTAGTCTTTCAACTTCTGTTATCTTTGCTTTTCTTAAATCGTCCCATTCAATAACTTCTGCAAAATCTACTACACATCCTTTCTTTGCTAATGCGTCTACAACTTCTTGTGGATTATTTCTAATACGAATTAAATCTAACATATATCTATCTCCGTTACATAATTACGTTTACTAATCTTCCTGGAACAACAATAACTTTCTTTACACTAGCCTTGTCTACTCCAAGTTCCTTAATTGCTGCTTCTTCAATTTCTTCTTTAGAAGCACTCTTTGAAATAACTAATCTACTTCTAATCTTGCTATTTACTTGGATAGCATATTCAATCTCATCTCTTACAAGAGCTGCTGGATCGAATACTGGGTATGATTGGTTAAATACTGAATATGGTTTCTTAAGCATTTCCCAAAGCTCTTCTGCAAAGTGTGGTGCAAATGGAGCCAAGAGTTTTACTAAGTCTTCTACACAATCTTTGAATAATACACTCTTTTCTTTTACTGCTTGGTCATAGACCATCATACCGTTAACGAATTCCATTAAACGTGCAACTGCAGTATTGAATGAGAACGTTTCTAAGTCTTGGGAAACCATCTTAATTGTGTTATTTCTAACAAAGTTAAGTTCTTTTTCATCCTTTCCGAATGGTTTGTCTACATAAGAAATTTCATAGCACTTTGTTACTAATCTTTCAATTCTATCAAAGAATCTTTGAATTGCATCCAAACCGCTTTCATTCCATGGGCCACCTTCAATATAGCTGAAGCAGAATTCAAGGTATACTCTGAATATATCTGCGCCATATTTTTGAATACTATCATCTGGAGATACAACATTACCTCTAGACTTACTCATCTTAAATCCATCTGGTCCAAGAATTGTTCCTTGATGTACTAAGGATAAGAATGGTTCGTCAAACTTTAAGTATCCCATATCTCTTAATGCCTTTGTGAAGAATCTAGCATAAAGGAGGTGCATACAAGCATGCTCTGCTCCACCGATATACTTATCTACAGGAAGCATCTTATTAATCCACTCTGAATTGAATGGTTCTTTGTCGTTCTTTGGATCTGGGTATCTTAAGAAGTACCAGCTTGAGCATACGAATGTATCCAATGTATCTGGATCTCTCTTTGCTGGGCCACCACATTGTGGACATGTGCAATTCATAAACTCATCACATTTCTTTAATGGGCTTTCTCCACTTGGCTTAAATTCAACATTATATGGAAGATGTACTGGTAAATCCTTTTCTGGTACTGGGACCATTCCGCATTTGTCGCAGTATACCATAGGTATAGGTGCTCCCCAGTAACGTTGACGTGATACCAACCAGTCTCTTAATCTATAGTTTGTCTTGAATCCACCTTTGTTCATTTCTTGGAGTTTAGTTAAGATAGCATCTCTTGCTTGAGCAGATGTCATACCTGTAAACTCACCAGAGTTAACTAATACACCATCATCTGTGAATGGAAGTTCATCTGGAGAACCATCTGCGCTCTTTATAACTCTTTCTATAGAAAGGTTATGCTTTTGTGCGAAGATATAGTCTCTATCATCATGAGCAGCAACACCCATAACAACACCTGTTCCGTAGGAAGCGAGAACATAGTCTGCTACATAAATAGGAACTTGTCTTCCGTTTACTGGGTTTGTTGCATATGAGCCTGTGAAGCAACCTGTCTTTTCGCGGTTTGTGGATAGTCTTTCGATTTCGTCTATCTTTGCTGCATCTTCAATATATTTCTTAACAGCTGCCTTTTGTTCTGGAGTTGTTAATTTATCTACTAAAGGATGTTCTGGAGCAATAACAACATAGCTTACACCAAATAGTGTGTCTGCTCTTGTTGTGAATACTCTAAAGGATTCTCCAATTGTTGTTTCGAATTCAACTTCACCACCAATGGATTTTCCAATCCAGTTCTTTTGCATCATCTTGGTCTTTTCTGGCCAATCTAATTTATCTAAATCTTGAAGCAATTCTTCTGCATAATCTGTAATCTTAAAGAACCATTGTGTCATGTCCTTTCTAAGAACTTGAGTACCACAACGTTCACAAACACCTTGTATAACTTGTTCGTTTGCGAGAACAGTCTCACATGATGGACACCAGTTTACTGGTGCATTCTTACGATATGCTAATCCATGTTTATAAAGTTGGAGGAACATCCATTGTGTCCACTTATAATATTCTGGAACACATGTCTTAATTTCATAGTCCCAATCATATGTAGCACCAATTCTCTTTAATTGGCCTTCCATTGTTGCGATATTCTTAAGTGTACTATCTTGTGGATGAATACCTGTCTTAATTGCATAGTTTTCTGCTGGCAAACCAAAAGCATCGAATCCCATTGGTTGGAATACTTCGTAGCCTTGCATTCTCTTGAATCTTGCATAGGTATCAGATGGTCCATAGTTGAACCAGTGACCAGCATGCAAACGTGCTCCAGATGGATAAGAGAACATTTCCAAAACATACTTCTTGTTGTCAACTTTTGCTTTGTTGAATTTATAGAGTCCTGTCTCTTCCCATTTCTTCTGCCATTTTGCTTCAATTTCTTTCATATCCATATTGAAATTCCTCTATTCGCATATATGTGCGAGATTTATAATAAAAATATAAAACATTTTAAGATTATATAATTAAATAGTCAATGTTTGATTATTAAGAAAATCACAAAATTAGATATTTTGTGTTCAAAATGGGCTTAAAATACACTATTTTGTATAAAAAAGATAGGATTGTTGCCATTTTTGCCCTTTTATCATAGAATAATGATTGAGGTTTTTATGGGCAAATTAGTAGATGATTTAAACAAGAATAATGCTAATACAAAAGCGCGTTTTCATATGCCAGGACATAGTGGTATAACTTTGTCTGATGTCTATTCTTCTGCCCCATATGATGTTACAGAATTAGGTTTCAATGATAACCTAAACTGTCCAAATGGAACACTTAAAGAACTTGAAGAAAATATATCTAAAGTATCCAAAACATATGCCTCACTTTTATTCACATCTGGCACAACAACATCTATATTTGTTGGGCTTGGTGCTCTAAGAAAATATTCTAAAAAAATAGCTATAGATCAGTTCTCTCACAAGTCTGTTTTTGAGGGTGCTAGACTATGGGATTATGATGTCACAATTATACCAAGAGAATATGACAAAGAAGGTATAGCAAAACCTCTAACTTCTCTAGATAATTTCATTGCAAATAACCCAGATATAAAGATTATATCTTTAACATCTCCAGATTATCTTGGAATTTGCATAAATCCAAAGGAAATAAAAAAGATAAGAGATAAAGGTATTTTGGTCTTTGTAGATTCAGCACATGGTGCCCATTTTAAGTTCTCTGAAGCCCTTCTACAAGCATTAACGGAAGTTGCAGATATAGTATGTGAAAGTTGGCACAAAACGCTTCCTGTGTACACTGGTGGCTCCGTGTTGCAAATATGTAATGACAAGTTAGAAAACATTGTAAATGTTTGCACTATGTTAAGGGCAAAACTTCATACCACTTCTCCTTCTTATGTTACACTATCTTCCTTTGATGAATCTTTATCTTTGATGAAAGATGTGGACTATGATGCAATAGTTAAAAAGATTGTTGAATTAAAGCAAAACAATCCAAAGTTTACTTATTTAGAAAGTGATGATCCAACCAAGCTTACCATAAATGTTTGTGAAGATTTATTTGTTGCTAATGGTATTATTCCAGAGACTTCATTTGGAAGATGGACCAACTTTATTATTACACCATTTAACATAGATAAATTGCCATTATTAGAACAAGTTCTAAAAAAGGCAAAACCAATTAAAAAAGTTCAGTCTGTTTCTATTCCAAAAGCACCAAGAAAATTGCCAAAAAAACTTAAGCCAGAAACAGAGATAGTATTTATAAACATTGAAGACTCTTTGGGGTATATTTCAGCAACAGATGTTGGAGCATATCCTCCAGGAGTTCCTGTATTATTTGAAGGACAAAAAATTACAAAGAGTCATATTAAATATTTGCTCAAAACAAAAGACCATTCCTTCAATCTTATAAACGGACAAATTGCCGTGGTAAGAAAGTAATTTTTAATTATTATATCCCTATAAAAATACTTAATTTTCTCCGGATTTTCTGAAAAAATCAGAGTACGAGGTGAAAATAGTGATTTTTTGAAGTAGTTGAAACAAAAATAGGAAGAGATTTTGTCCCTTCCTATTTATACTTTTAAATCAATGATGATTTATTTATGAGATATTATTCGTTATTTGTTCCTTCTTCTTTTGGTTCTTCAGTCTTTGGTGTTTCTTTTTTACCAAACTTGCCTTTTGCTTTAAGAACAAAGAATACTGCTACGCCTGCGCCAGCAAGAACAACTACTACTGCAACTACTATTCCTGCAATTCCACCACCACTTAATGGCTTCTTTGCACTATTGCTTTCGATGTTGCCACTATTTGAATTAGAGTTGTTGTTACCATTTTCTCCGCTTCCACCTTGTTCTGGATCTGGTGTCTCAGGATCTGGATTGACAACTGGAATGTCTTCCCAAATAGCATAAAGAACTGTATCTGCACTTATAACCGTGGTTGTTCCATTTATTTTGCTGCCATTAGCACTTAATGCCCAACCTTTGAATTGCTTGCCATTAGGTGCTGTGAAGGTGCTTTGTGGCAATGTATAAGTTCCGGCGTATTGAACTGGAGCCATTGTGCCTGTGCCTCCGTTAGCGTTAAACGAGATGTTATATGTTTCATCTGGTTTATCTTCCCAAATTGCATAGAGTTCTACATTGGTGGTTACATTAATGGATGTAATAGTTTCACCATTACTTGTTAATGCCCAGCCCTTGAATTGTTTATCTGTTGGAGCTGTAAATGTAGATGCAGGTAAGATATAATTACCATACTTGTTTTGTTGTGCGGTCATTGTACCACTACCACCATTTGCATTAAATGCAACTGTATAACCAACAACAGTTACATTCATTGTTGTTTGTAGTTCATTATACTTAACAATGATGGATGCGCTTCCTGCTTGTGTGAACTTGTAAGAAGCAATACTTGGAATTTGATTGTTTCCTTCCCAGTATGTTACTTCTAATACACCAAGATCTGTTGATGTGCTATCTGTAAATGTAAGTGTGACATCAATATTTTTAACATCTAATGATTTTCCACCTAATACATTTCCAGTATATGTTGCTGAAATAGATTGTGGTTGTTTATTAGACCATAATGCATAGAATGTAACATTGCTTGTTACATCATAATTTGCACCAACGTTATATTGATCTCCACTTGCGCTACCTTTTGCCCACTTCAAGAATTGCTTTCCTTCTGGAGCAGTAAATGTGCATGCTGGTAATTCATAAGTGCCATATGCATCTTTGACGCCAACCATACTACCAGTACCACCATTTGCGTTAAAGACAACTTGGTATCCAGTAACAACAACAGTCATTGTTGCAGATAATTCTTCGCTCGATACTGTTACTTCAATATTGCCTGTCGTTTCAAATGGATATGTGTCTATTGTTATATCTGTTGTGCCAATCTTAAATGAAGCTTGTGCCTTATCTTTTGTATCATATGAACCATCGTTATAGAACAACTTGATAGTCATTTTGCTGGTATCTAATACATTTCCAGCAACAATACTTTCTGAATATGTTGCAACTAAATGATCTTTTATCTTTTCTGCATAGATTGCATAGATATATGTGTCTGCAGTAATTGTAATACTATCACCAGCTTGCTTTTCAACTCCGCCTACAGACCAATGATCAAATAAATAACCATCATCTGTTACAATTCCGGTTTGAGCATATTCTAAGAGCTTTGTACTTGCTCCTATTTCAACATAGTATAAGTCTCCACTACCAGAACCATGATCCTGTGGATAATATCCAACAACAGCTATTGAAGGAGTCCATGTTAATGTAAATTGTTCACTTTCAATATAATTTGTTGAATCATAATATGCACGAATTGTGAATGTTCTTGTTGCTGCAGAATCACTAGATATTTCAAAGTATTTATGTGTTACGGTCTCAATAAGAGTGCTTCCTTCCATTACATCATATTTTTCTGCGGCAAAGTTTACATTCCACTCTGGTGCAATATCTTTATGATCTGTTGTGTTTCCAGCTTGACTTAATGGTTGTTTAGTGAATGCATAGTCTTCCCAAATAGCATACAAAGTGGCATCTACTATTACAAAATAATTTGATCCTACTTCATATTGCTCTCCTGTTGTACTACCTACTGCCCAACACTTAAAATGTTGTCCTGCTGGAGCTGTGAATGTACAATTTGGCAGAGCATAATCTCCATATAATTCTCCAACATCTGCCATTGTTCCGCTACCACCATTTGAATTAAATGATACTGTGGCAACTTTTTGGAAAGCAGCATATAAGAATGTTTCTTCTGTTGCTTTAAAAGTATAACTTGTATCCGTAGAAACTGACGCTACAACAAAAGGTGAATCTTTCTTCCATCCAACAAACTTAAATCCAGCTGCTGCATTTGCTTCAACTGTTACATTTGTGCCTTCTGTTGCATTTATATTTGGATATAAGTTGCCTCCGGTTGAATTAACTGTACCCTTATCTGTTGTTATGGATACAATTCCACCATCAATATTTTGACCAACAAGATTATAAGCACATATCTCCATTGCGTATACTGGTTTAGGAAGTTCTAATTTTGGACTTTCAACAACAGCACTATTTCTTTTTCCTGCCAATGTTCCATTACCTAATGCTTGAACTGTGAATGTCCAACCATCTTGTAGAGAATATGCAGATAAATCATAAAGACAATTTTCTGTATTAATTGTGAATACTTGTCCATTAAAACCATATAAAGTTAGCTTATATGCACTTGCACCTTCTACGCTATCCCATGCTGCATGAATTCCAATCCATTGTAAATTTTGTGGAACTTCTAATTGATCCACATTACTTGTATAGAAATAAGATACTGATGCACTCTTTGATACACCCTTTGCTCCTACTTCTACAATATATGAACCAGAATTTAATTTAATTCCATCCATTTCGGTTACAATACTAATAGCCGTATTTGTTGTATCCCAATGAGCAACTTCCATAGCATTTTGTCTTACAACAACCTTATATCCTGTTGCTCCTGTTACGCTATCCCAAGAAAGAAGCCCTGAGCTTGATATATTCATATTCAAAGAATTGCCTGAGTTAACTGTAGGCAGTGTTCTGGTTCTTATTTCTTTTGCAGAACTTTCTACTATAACACTGTCTCTCTTGTCTGATAATGTGCCGTTTCCTAATGTTTGAACTGTGAATGTCCAACCATTTTGTGGTGAATATACGGATAAATCATATGGAGATGTAGTTGTATTAATTGAGAAAACTCGTCCTTCAAAGCCATATAATGTTAGTTTATATGCTGTAGCGCCCTCAACATACTCCCATGCAGCATAATTTCCAATCCATTGAACATTTTGTGGAGCTTCATATCTGTCCACATTACTTGTATAGTAATAAGGCATGGATTCCGATGCTGACACACCTTTTGCTCCAACTATTAATGTATATGAACCAGAATTTAGTTTAATACCATTCATTTCGGTTGTTATGGCAATAAATGCATTGGTTACATCCCAATATGCTATTTCCATACCATTTTGTTGAACAAAAACGCGATAGCCTGTTGCGCCACCAATTGAATTCCATGAAAGAACTCCTGACTCATCTAAGTTTAAATTCAAACTACTGTTTGTAGTTTCTGGGAATGTATATGAAACCCAATAATAATTTTCTCCATCTGATTCAGATTGAAATTCCAAAACTGCTATATTTTGATTAATCTTTGCAATTAAGCCTGGTTTAACGACTCCAGTAACTTTAACATAAATTTTTACTTTATATGTTGTTCCTGTAGCGAATTGTCCGTCAACTAAGGCATCTCCAACAAACCAGGATAATACTTGATGATCGTATTCTTCATAAATTGTGTATCCTTCACCTAATGCAACAGCACTGGTAGGAATATCATTGCCGACTGAAGGAGCATTAATAGAAATATTTATTTCCTCTACTACATTTGAAATAATCTCTATGTTTGTTCCTGTTATACTTTTTGTTGATGTGACTGTCTTTTTAGCACCATTTACAGTGACATTTTTGCTTGGAATATAATCCCAAATGTTTCCACTTGAACAAGCAATTTCACTATTTGCATTTAATCTATAAAGATTTGTTGAACTTCCATCGGTGATAAATATATCTTCGTATGTTGTTCCATCAAATTCACCACCATAAATATTCAAACTGCCAGCATCAATTTTTATGCCATATTTTCCTGTATATGAACCACCTGTGATTACAACATCGCCACGTTGATTATATATACCATAAGAAAGGCCAGATGCTCTATTGGCGACATATGTTCCACCATTGATTATAATTGTTCCACTATCGTTATAAATACCATCTGCAATTAAACCAATTGGGGCATATAATGATTCTCCCGCATAAATTCCACCTGAGCCAACGCTATCATTGATTGTAAGGGTTCCTTCTTTTGCTCTAACAACTGAGAAATCGACTGTAACATTTGGATTTCTTGTAATTGTATATCCAGCCAAATCAAGGACTACGTTTTGTAGTTCATCTGTTAAAGTCAAAGAATAGTCATTATTACTATCATTTGAAGTAATATTGCCACCAAGTTTTATGTAACGAACTGCATTTGTTGGTGCATTCGCCATAAGGTCTTTTAATTCCGAATATGTTGTGACAACATAAGGATCACCTTCTGTTCCTGTACCAGAATAGGCATATGCATTGCTATGTTGTGAGACAAAACAAATAGTTAGAGCTATCACAAACACAATTGCAAGCACAATAATGCTTATAAAAGATATTCTTTTTGCCTTCATAATCTATCTCCTTATAGTATTATTTTTTACCAATTATTCCTTTCTTCTTTAATAAGAAGAATACTCCTACTCCAGCGCCAGCCACTACAACTACGCATGCAATTGCAATACCTGCAATTCCACCACTACTTAATGGCTTCTTTGCACTATTGCTTTCGATGTTGCCACTGTTTGAATTGGAGTTATTATTTCCGTTTTCTCCACTTCCACCTTGCTCTGGATCTGGAGTCTCAGGATTTTGACTACCTGGATCTGGGTTCTGTGGGTTTTGTGCTGGAACATCTTCCCAAACTGCAGTTACTGTTGTATTTTCGCTAACAGTTATTTGAGTACCTGCTGCTTTTTCTACACCGCCAACAGACCAACACTTAAATTGTTTGCCTTGTGGAGCTGTGAAAGTGTTTGCAGGCAATGTATAGTTGCCACTTACACCATTTACTGGACTCATGGTTCCTGTGCCGCCATTAGCACTAAATGAAACTGTGTATGTTGGTAATGGTTCCCATAGAGCATACAATAATGTATTTTGTGTTACATTAATTAAACTCGTGGAGATTTTATCTCCATCTGCTGCAAGAGACCATCCTTTAAATTGTTTGCCAGATGGTGCTGTGAATGAATTTGCTGGGAGATTATATGCTCCACGAACATTCTCAACCATATCCATATTGCCCTTTCCACCATTTGCTTCAAAAGCAACAACAAATGTTTCATCTTGCCAAACTGCTTTAACTTCAACATCTGCTGTAATTGTTAATTCATCATCTGGTTGTTTTTCTACACCACCAACAGACCAACACTTAAATTCTTTATTTGCTGGTGCTGTAAATGAATTTTCTGGCAACACAAATGTAGTATTTTCAAAACGATATACATCATCTATTGAACCAACTCCACCGTTACTATTGAATGAAACTGTGAATTGTTCCTTTACCATTACGAATGAACTTGCAAATTCATAAGTTGAATATGTAACACTTATAGTGTTATTTCCTTTTTCTGTGAAAACATGATTTGCTATATCTGCAATTAAGTTTGCAGGAATAATATCTATTCCTACATAGAATTCACAGGCCTCATAATCTATTGGTTCTTCTGATTGATCATCATAAACAAGTCTTACATCTAAGTATTGAGTGTTTAACTTTCCATTAAGTAATGCAAATGATCTATAGTCAAAAGCAATTGATTCTGGTTTGCGGAAATTAGCATTTAATATTACATCCCCAGCAACTGTGATTTTTTGTAATGGTTGATATTCTACACTTAGTATGTCCCAACATTTAAATGTCTTACCGGATGGAGGTGTAAAGCCACATAATGGAATAGAATATTCTGTACCCTCTAGAACCTTAACTTCTGTCATTTCGCCAGAACCTTCACCAGCAGAGAAAGAGATTGTGCATACTGTTTCGCCGGTATCATTGAATTGCGCCATTAAATAAACATCCTCGGTAATTGTGAATTTATCATTAGGAGCATACAATGTATGTGTACCAAAATGCTTTCTCCATTGGGAGAATGTCTTCCCAAGTGGTGCGACAAATCCTAACTCTGCAAAAGATTTTACAGTAACCTCTCCTCCTTCTGGAATTAAAAACATATAGGCATTACCTTCTCCATCATCATATGTGACAACCATTGGATCATTTTCTGCCCAATATGCATATAAAATTGTATCACCAGTTAAAACTATTTCATCATTTGCATAGTATGTTTCTCCATCTACTGAGTTTACTGCCCAACCATAAAAATCATATCCTGCAGGAGCAGTAAAATCGCAAGTTGGCAACGTGTATTTAGGATGTGATGAATCTGGAGTCATTGTCCCGGTACCACCATTTGAATTAAAAGTGATGTTATAAGTTGGAAGAGCCTTCCAAACTGCTATTATTGGCGTGTTGTCTTGAATTGTATATGCTGCACCTACTGCCTTTTCTACACCACCTATGGACCAACATTTAAACTCATAATCTATTGGAGCTTCAAATGTGCATTTTGGTAAAGTGATTGATTGGCCTATGTAACCCATAAATGATTCCATAGTACCTGTTCCACCATTTGCTTGAAACTCTATTGGGAAGGCAACATTTTCCCAAATTGCATAAAGCACAATGTCTTTATTAACATTTATTGTCTTGCCTGGGTAATAATTATTACCATCGCCATTCCAACGTAAAAATTTTTGTCCTTCCTTTACGAATTGACATTCTGGAATTACATATTCGCCCTTAATTCCATCAACTGGAGGCATTTCTCCACTCGTTACATCTCCATTTGGATGGAAAGAGACTGTGTAGGTATACATTTTACTGATAACAAGTTCGTAATAATAGACTCTATCTATAATATAGGAATTAAACTTGCCAGTGTTGTTCTCTAACATTTTTCCGCTTACACCAGCTAAAAATAGGGATTTTTCTGCACACTCTATAAAATAATCTTGGTTTTTTGCCTTCAATGATATTGATTCTATTTCTCCAAACTTAAAACTAGGACCTCTTCCGAATCTACCTTCACATTTAATACAATATATTTCATCATTTGAATCCTCTTTTGTTGTATCTACAGAAAGATCCCCATCTGTCATAAAAAGTACATTAATATTTACATAACAAAAAATATACGCAACCAAATGATTTCCTAATCTTGAGTCTGCAGAAACGTGCAATGAGGCGTGATCAAAGAGACCCAATGAATCACATTCTACGATGGCATGATCTAAGTGAACATTATCTGTTCCAATTACATTAACCGTGATATATCCTTCTATATACAATATAGAACCTTGACAATCTATCTTATGCAAATTGACAACAACGCCCGGTACACTTGCTGTTAGAGTTAATGTACTATATAAACTTAAGCCTTCGCCTGTACCATTAAAATCTATTGCATCAAGGTTATATGTACCTGCTTCATCAAATATAAGTTTTAACTGTTCACATGTACCAGTAATAGATTTTATTGGATTTGTGCTTGGTTTATAAAAATGTATGCTATCTGTACTATAATCTATTTTTGCAAATGCACCTGTAGAATCTTCATCAAATGATTCGGCACCATGGCAATAGATATTATCGTCAGGCATGTTAAACCAAAGCGTATTGCCTTCATCAAAGCACACTGATGTTTGTGAATCATTAGAAGCATAAGCAACTTGGTTTTCTTTATTTGTATTAAATCCTACTGCAAGAGCTAAAACTAGCACAAGAGCAATAACCAATAAACTACTTAAAAACAGATTTGTTGCCTTCATAATTTCTCTCCAATTTATGTAAAAAAATACTAATTTAATTTTAACATAGTTAAAGTTGGCATTGAGTCTATACTTTTGACTCAATTTATAGCCAAAAGTCTAAATTATACTAGACAAAAGTACAGGATTGCGTCTAAAAAGCTCGTCTTTCTTGTATGTATAGGTTTATTTATGTATAATTTTTAAGGACAAAAGTGCAAACGAGGTTATTGTATGAAAATTATTATTTGTGAAGATCAGCAAATATTGTTAGATGGTTTAACAGTTTCTCTTTCAAAAGAACCAGATTTTAAAATTGTTGGTTCAATATCTAATTCTTTAGATATACTCCCTTCAATTCGAAGCACAAAAGCAGATCTGCTTTTAACAGATATTATTACAAAAGATAAAAATAATGCACTAGATATCATTCAAGATGTATTAAAGGAATTCCCTAACTTAAAAATTGTTGCAATAACTGGTTTCCCAGATATCACCTTTATGGAAAAAGCAAAGAAGGTTGGTGTTAATTCTTTTGTTTATAAAAACATTTCCACAGAAGAGCTTATTAGCGTTATTAAGAACACTTATTCCGGATACAGCGTATTCCCTAATACGGATAAGACAAAAAACATGATTCTCTCAACCCTTACAGATACAGAATCAGTGATACTTCGTCTATATTGCAGTGGTAAAGATAGGGATGATATTGCAAAAGAATTGTTTATGTCTCAATCTTCTGTAAAAGCACATATTTCATCCATACTTCAAAAGACAGGATTTTCATCTATGGCAAGAGTTGCTATTTATGCGGTTTCAACAGGATTAATTTTTACAAAATAATATGTCTTCATTAAGAAAACCATTGTTCATATCCGTGGCTATGTGCATTCTTTTTGCGCTCAGCTTCGTTTTATGTCTTGTTTTCCCTAATGGTATTCTTAGTGGTGGCGGCATTTATAATATTATTGCTCTATTATTAGAATTTGTAATTCTAATTTGGGGCACAACCATGATATATAGAACACAATATAACAAACAGAAATATATCCTTTTTGCCATGATTCTTTTGTGTCTTCTTTGGATTATTTTAAGATTTATGAAATGGCTTATCTACATTGCAGAAATTCAAATATACATGGAGTATCTCTATTATATTCCAATGAACACAATCCCTGCCTTGTTCTTGGTATTAGCTATTGAAACTTTTTACCCTAAATTTAAAGGCAAATATACACTATACATAATCCTTATTTCTATAATCACAATACTAATAGTTTTTGCACTCACAAATGACTTCCATAACTTAATATATAAGAACATAAAGTTTGTACCAGTTGCGCCAGATTCTAGCATTCTAACCGTGCGTTATAGTTATAATTATGCTCATTATGTCTCAATGGCATACATTGGTTCTACTGCAATTGCAGCTATTTCTATTCTGTTTATTGGTACTAGTAAACAGATAAGCATAAAACAAATTATCTTCCCTGTTTTTGTATTATTACTTGGTATTGTATATGGCGTTATATATGCCCTCAAAATAGATTTTGTACGAGACACAGTAATACTGAGAGACTTTGCTTTAATGTTTGTTATATTCATTCATGCAATGTTAGAAGCTATGCTGGACTCTGGTATTCTACAAAATGATGGAAGATATATTCAAAAATTTAGGAAGTCTTCCCTTCCTATGTGTATTTATAATGAAAACAACATTCCTATATATAGGAGTGAAAGTTTTAATAAAGCCTCATATATTAACAACAATCCAGAAAAGAAATACATACGAAAAGACATTGGGAAATATTATGTTGTTGTAGAGGAAGATCTTTCCGAATTGCTCGAACTCAGAAAGAAACTTACAAACGAAACAAAAGAGTTAGAAGAAACAAATGCTCTTCTCTCTAATATGATAGATATCTATTCTCAACAAGCATCTCTAACTTACAAGTTAGAAATCACAAATGAAATAGAACAAAGTATCGGAAAGACAAAAGAAGAAATGCTTTCAATTCTTTCCAAAATTCCAGACAAAATAACAGAAGAAAACAATGTTGAATGCAAACAAAAACTTGGCACAATTGCTTTCTTATTAGGATATATGAAACAAAAGTGTATGCTCCTTTTAAATGCAAAGGAACAAAAGAATATTACAGAAGAAGCCTTCTCATTGTTATTAGATGTGATATCCCATGATGTCCAAAGTATAGGATTTGTAAACGTTGGCTTCACCATTCTTTCCAAAGGAGATGATGTCCCATTTGATTTTGCCTTAGCAATTAATGACCTAATCTATAATATTTCAAGAGCATATGCATTTAAAAATGTAACTATGTTTTTAATATTAGATGCGAGTAAAGGCACATGTGTTGCAAACCTAGAAGGTGATGATTTGAATATTAGCAAAGAATTATCTTCTAAACCAAACACTACAATAAAAGAACAAGATGGTGCTATCCGCATTGAAATGGAGGTGAAACATGATTAGTTTGTTAAATCTCCCTGCGTCTTTACGTATAGCTATGTTCGTATTTGAAACACTGACAGCATCTGCTCTTCTATTCGGAATAATATATAATATTATTTGTAGAGCTAAAAAATTACAAATTGCCTATTATACTTCATTATTTGTATGTATTGTTATTGCTATAATAACAAGAACACCTCTTATAGAAGGAATGAATATAAGCACTGCTAATTATGTAAGCCTAACATTTATTATACCTGCAATATTAAGCATAATTCTTATGATAACTACCAAGAAATGGTATCTAATAGCAGACTTTATATGGTGTGTATTCAATATTACTCTTCTTGAAGTAATCCCATACTATGAATATATTGTTTCAGCAACTTTCGTTTATATAATTGTTAGAGTTATCTTCTTCTTAACAAGTAGTTTGTCTGTTCTAAAAGACTTGCCAGGAAGATTTAGTGTTAAATATGCTCTGGATCAACAGGATGATGGCATTGCATATATAGATATATTCGGACAAGTTAGATACATCAATACTTCCCTTAAAACCATATTGTCTAAACTTGGAATTTCATCATATAACAAGTCTCATGAAATTCTTTCTTTAGTTAGAACTAAAGCACAAGAAAATGGGCGCATTGTTTCAAATAATACTTACATTGTTAATATTGATGACTCTTCATACAAATTTAGTATGGATAATCCTTTAACTCAAATAACTTGTACAAATGTAACAGAAGAAGAAACGTTGATGAGTGAGATTGAAAACAACAAAGAAAATCTTTCAAAAGCAAACCAAGAATTAAACAAAACTTTGGACACCATTGATAGTATCCAAGAATATAACGAGATACTCTCTATTAAAGGTAATATTCATGATAGTCTTGCACAACAACTATCTATTCTTCATATGTTCATTCTTAATGATAATTCCACAGATCTTGTAGAAGTTAAAAAAATGCTTTCTAACATAGATTCATCTTTAAATATTAAAAGCAGTAATGAACAAAGTGAGATAGAACTTCAAAAACTATTAAAGATTATTGGTGTAGACCTTGTAATTCACGGCACAGCGCCAAACGACAATGAGATTAAAGTATTTATAAATAAACTAATTAAAGAGACCACAACGAATGCTATACGTCATGGGAAAGCAAACAAGATAGATGTTAATATCGAAACATCGGATGAGACCACTACTATATCTATAACTAATAATGGAATTATTCCAACCAACATTATATACGGCAATGGCTTATCTAGTATTACAAATGAACTTAATAAAATAAGAGGCTCGTTATCTATAAAATCCGAACCTCAATTTACAATTATTGCTACAATTAATAAATAATTTATTATTTATTTTTTAAATATTCTAAAGCTTCTTTGTATCCTGCAAACCCTTTGCCAACGATTTGTTTTTCTGCATAAAGTCCAATATATGAAAATTTTCTAAACTCATCTCTATTGTTTATGTCTGAAAGATGTACTTCAACTGTTGGAATTTGAACAGCTTTTAATGCATCTAAAATAGCTATGGATGTATGCGTATATGCACCTGCATTAATAATGATACCTTCATACTTTTGATATGCTTCTTGGATGTATTCAACTATCTTGCCTTCATAGTTAGATTGTACACATGTTACATCCAATCCCATTCTGCTAGACTCTGTTTTAATGTAAAACATTAAATCTTGGTATGATTGGTTACCATATATTTCTTTTTCACGAATTCCTAACATGTTGAGGTTAACGCCATTAATTACAAGTATCTTCTTCATAATACACTCCTAATTCTTTCTAATGTTCTTTCTATATTGCCATCACAGAATATCTGTGCATCTTTGGATTTTAGATAGATTGGCATACGTCTATCAAACATAACTCTTAAGTCCATAGATAGAGATAAAGGCCTTCCATCTGTTTCTAACGTTTCAACAGGTCTATCTACAAAGATAACAAATCCATTATGTCTTATATTTCTTCTATTGTCTACATTTAGAGGAACTCCTCCACCTGTGGATATAACTTGGTTAAACTTTGCAGACACTTCTGCAATAACATTAATTTCAAGTTGTCTAAAGTACTCTTCACCTTTCTCTTCAAAGATCTTTGGGATACTCATGCCCTCTCTCTTTACTATCTCATCATCTGTATCTACAAACTCTTTTCCAAGCTCTTTTGCAATAGCTCTACCAAAGGTAGTTTTTCCAGATCCTGGCATACCAATGAATACTATGTTTCTCTTTCTCTTGTATAATTCGTTTAGAACTCTATCTGATAAACTCTCATCTGATTCTTCGCCAGTAAATATATCTCTTGCCACTCTTGCTTGTTCTACAAGCATACCAAGGCCGTTAGCTCTGGCAATGCCTAATTCTTCAGCCTTGAGCAATAATGTTGTTCTAAGTGGATTATAAATGGCATCAAACACACCCTTAACAGAAGGCATCTTCTCTAGATCTATTGGTGTTGGTTCATTGTTTGGATACATTCCAACTGGAGTTGCATTTATAATTACATCTATGTCTTTAATATCATAGATATTATTGTAATTAATTTCTCCAATTCTGCTAACAACAATTACTTCTCTGGCTTCATCTTTTAGAGCATAACTTGCCATATGAGATGTACCACCACTTCCAAGTATTGCAACCTTCTTTCCTTTAACTTCTATTCCTGCTTGCTTAAGTGCATATTTTATACCATAAATGTCTGTGTTGTATCCATACCACTCTCCATCTTTTCTAACAACAGTATTAACTGCCCCCATCTCTAATGCTTCTTTGGAAACATGATTTAAAAGTGGGATTATATCCCTTTTATAAGGGATAGTTACATTGAAACCATCATAATTTGTGGTCCTTAAGAAATTCTCCAAAGCCTCAACATTCCTTAATTCTTCAATACGATAATCTAGCCCAAAGAAAGAATGTATCTCTGGAGAGAAAGTGTGTGGCAATGATTGCCCTATTACGCAAAACTTTTTATCAGCCATTATATTTCTTGATATGCTCCTAAGAATGTAAATCTATCACAACTATTATCTAGCTCTGCAATAAGGTTCTTCACTTCAGGTCTCTTTATATCTGCATCAAAGTCAAAGTAGAAGTTAAATTCAAATGAAGAATTTGCTACTGGTCTAGACTCTAGTTTTGTTAAGTTTAATCCTAATGTTGAGAAACTATTCAACATCTTATTTAAACTACCAGGTTCATGTGCGAGGTTGCAAGTGATACTAATCTTGTTTGCTCCATCATAGATTTTGAGATCCTTAGAAATAGCGATGAATCTTGTGTAGTTATTTTCGTTATCTTGGATGTTTGGTTCTAGGATATTTAATCCATATATTCCTGCACACTCATGAGAAGCAACGCAGGCAACATCATTTCTATCTGATTCCATTACAGACTTTGCGGCAATAGCAGTATTGTTTACTATTGTTATCTTTGCATTAGCGAATTGCTTTAAGAATTTAGAGCATTGTCCTATTGCTTGTTCGTGTGAGAATATCTCTTTTATATCCTCTAAACATGTGCCCTTTTTAGCAAGGAAGAAATGTTGTATTCTAATCTTTGCACTTCGCACAATAAAGCATTTATGTAACGAAATGAGATCATAAACCCCGTTTACTGAGCCAACTGAACTATTTTCAATAGGTAGTACTCCATACTTACAAAGCCCTTTTTCAACGGCATTAAATACGGATTCCCAGTCCTTAAAGAACATAGTATTTGGTATCTCAATCATCCTATCTGCTGCTATCTGAGAATATGCTCCAGGAACACCTTGACAAGCTACTGTAGCATCTATTGGGAATGCTGGTGTACCATCTTTTAGAGCATTTTCTATTTGGTTTTTAGTGTCTGAGTTAATGCTTAATAATCTAGATTGGTATGCCTTGGAAGTACTGAATAATGTTTCGAAGACTTGCTTTCCATAAAGCTTAATTTCTTCTGGCATACCAGCAGTAACTCTACTAATAATTTCCTTTTCACGTGTTGTATTTTGAAGATTAATCTTATCTATCTCTTTTACAACACCGATTTCACGAGCCACGTCCATTCTTTGAACATAAAGCTCTGCTATTTGGTTATCAATTGCATCAATTTGGTTTCTCAAGTCTTCTAATTTCATTGCTGTCTCCTATTTGTCCAAAATTGCATCTAATATTGCTAATGCTACTGCAGACTCTACAACTGGTACTGCTCTTGGAACAATACAAGCATCATGTCTGCCCTCTATATTTATTTGTTTTATTTCTTTTGTTTCTATGTTTACAGATTGTTGTGTCTTGGAGATACTTGGTGTTGGTCTAAAAGCTGCTCTTAAAAGAATAGGTGCTCCGTTAGATATACCACCATTAATTCCACCTGCATTATTGCTTAATAATGACACTTCTCCATCTTTAACTGTGAATTGGTCATTAGCTTCGCTACCAAGTTTGTTTGCAATATCAAAACCTGCACCAAACTCAACACCCTTTACTGCCGGAATGGCATATACAGATTGGGCTATTCTTCCCTCTAATCCTTCAAAGAGTGCATCTCCAACACCTTTCTTCATATTGAGAACAACACATTCTACGATACCACCAACACTATTCCCATCTTCTTTTTCTAGTAAGATTGCTTTTGTCCAGATGTCTGCCTTGTCTTGGCTTTCTATATTACATATAGAATATGATCTTGCTTTCTCTAAATTGTCTTTTGAAATATCTCCATCTATGTATCCTTTTGCTTTAATTCCTGCAATTGAGGAAACATATGCATATATACTAATTCCTTCTTGCTCTAGAATTTGTTTTGCAATACTTCCAGCAATACATAATGCTGCTGTCATACGTCCAGAATACCTTCCACTTCCAGGAATAGGTACTGGTGAATTGTTTTTAAGATGAGCACTATAATCTGCATGAGATGGTCTTGGAATGTTTCTAATGGATTCATAATCCTTAGAACGAATATCTGTGTTTAATATTCTTGCATAGATCTCGCTTCCATCCGTATAACCATTGTCTAATCCAGATAAGATTTCAACGTTATCATCTTCGTTTCTTCTTGTGGACCAAGGATTTTGAGATGCTTTTCTTCTATCAACCAATATTTGGATCTTATCTTCATCTATCTTTATACCCTTAGGTATACCAGAAAGTCTTACACCTATTTCTGGTGCATGAGATTCCCCAAATATTTCTACTTTAATATTATTAAACGCTGAGTACATCTACATTTCCTCCTATGCTCTTTAAATCCTCAAAGAATCTTGGATATGATTTAGAGACACATTCTGCATTAACTAAGGTTGTTGGTTCATCCAAGCATACCCCAGCCACTGCTGCACTCATAGCCATTCTGTGATCATCTGGAAGAACTATCTCCTTTCCTCCAACCAATTTGCCACCATAAATGGTTAGTGTTGAACCATCTGTCTCACTATTTATACCAAATTGTGATAACAATTTAATGGTTTCACTTAATCTATCTGATTCCTTCACTTTTAATCTATCTACATTAGTAATGGTGCTAGTACCTTCTGCATTAGCAAGAAGAATGGATACAACTGGCACTAAATCTGGGTAGTTTTTGGCATCAAAGGTTATTCCGTGTAATTTGGATTCACTTAATGTATAAACTCCCTTGTTATACTCTATGTTTCCACCAGCACTTCTTATAATGTTTATGATTTGTTTGTCTCCTTGTGTAGAGGTTTTATCTACTCCAAGCAAACTAATGTTCCCATTTAGTGCTCCTAATACTGCAAAGAATGCCGCACTAGACCAGTCTCCACTAACTTTTATAGAGCTAACTGGTTTCCTATCTGGGAATATAATGTATGTTTGTCCTCTATTTTCTATTCTTACTCCAGCATCTGCCATTACTTTTGCTGTGAGCTTGATATAATCCTTAGAAGCAATGCCTGCAAGAATAGAGATTATTGTTGTTTGTTTTAGTGCTACAGCGCCAAGCATTAATCCTGTTGCATATTGAGAACTAACCTTTGCACTAACTTCAATCTTGTCTGTATTTACTTTGCCAGACATTGTGAAAGGAAGTTTCGTACTAGAGAATGTGATTCCGTTTTTAGAAAGAGTATCTATTAAATCATCCAAAGGTCTCTCTCTAAGTCTTGCTGATCCATCCATATTAACTGTGATACCAAGCATAGCACAGATACAAAGCATGAATCTTAATGTGGAACCACTAGACTCTGCATTCATACTTACTTCTTTTATGTTTCTGTTTATTGGAGTGACAATAATAGTGTTGTCCTTAATAGTAATGTTAGAACCTAATGCCTCAAGACATCTCTTGGTTACTAATACATCATCTCCACTCAAGTCTCCTAAGATAGTTTTAGCAGCATCTCCAAGTGCAGCACAGATTAAAGCTCTGTGCATTTCAGACTTTGAAGATGGTATTACAACGTTGCCACATATTCTAGACTTGCTAACTTTTACTATCATTTTGTTAAGTACTCCTCTAATTCTTTTATGCTAACTGTTCTTATTACACATTTGCCTAAGTCTTCAATATCTACAAAAGAGATATCTCCATCTGCATGCATTTTCTTATCCATTTGGATGTTCTTTATTAGGCTCTTGATATCATAAGAAATGGTGTAATCTAGGTCATATTTTTTACATATTTCAATTGCATCTAAATATGCTTGTTTTTGCAACTTGCCATAGTTTACTGATGCATTTGCGACACATAAAGTTCCTTTTGTTACAGCAAGTCCGTGTGGGATTGTGTAATTGGATTCCTTCTCAATTGCGTGTCCTAAGGTGTGTCCAAGGTTTAATAATTTTCTTAATCCAGACTCTTTTTCATCCTTGTTAACTATGTCTAATTTATAGTCTACACAGCGTGTTACAAAGTCTAATAGATTGCCATCTTCTAGGCCTTCCTTCAATAATTCAATCATTTCATTTCCAATTAAGAAAGCGTATTTTATACCCTCTCCTAAGCCGTTTTGGAACTCCTCTTTTGGCAATGTTTTTAATGTTTCAAGGTCTATTAAAATAGCACTTGGTTGATGGAAAGCACCTATTAAATTCTTGCCTTGTGGGAGGTCAAAACCTGTCTTTCCTCCTATTGAAGAATCTATGCAAGCAAGCAAAGTTGTTGGCATTTGGATAACCTTTATGCCTCTCATATATGTTGCAGCAACGAATCCAGCGAGGTCTCCAACAACACCACCACCAAGAGCAATTATTACATCTTCTCTTGTTAGTTTTGCATCTGCAACAAAGTTAATCATGGCTTCATACGTTTGTATATTCTTGTGTTGTTCTCCTGCTTCCATTACAAATGTGCAAACATTTATTCCTGCATTCTTAAGGGATGCAGATATGTCTGCTTCATAGAGCATGAATACATTGTTATCTGTGATAATAACTACCTTTGTGCATTTTGGAGCAACTTTCTTTAAGTATTTTGCAACCTCAAATCTTACTCCGTTTTTAATAATAACGTTATTTTTGGCCATTTTTTCTCCTTGCAACTAGCAATGCATCTGCTTCTGCTTTAATCTTAGTTCCTTCTTCTAATAAAGAATGGAGCTTTTCTTCGTCATTGTTTTGAATTGCTTCTTTGTATTCTTCTAAGTGTTTTTGCAAATCCTCTATGGCTACAACCAAATTATCTTTGTTATCTAAGAATAATTCTGTCCAAAGATCTGCATTTAATTTAGCAACTCTTGTCATATCTCTAAAACTGCCTGCGGAATATCCTGCATATATTTTAGAAAGTGGGTTCTTTACATAGGATGAAGAAACAACGTGAGCAAGTTGAGATGTGTATGCAATAATCTTGTCATGCTCTTCTGCTGTAGAGATTTGTAATCCCTCTGCACCTAATTCTAAGAAATAATCTTTTAAGATTGTTAAAGATTTCATATCTGGGTGTACAGGAACAACGATAATAAAAGCATGTTCATATAATCCAACCGTTGAATGTTCAATACCACTAAATTCTCTACCTGCCATTGGATGAACTCCAGCAAAGTGTAATTCTGGGTATTTTTCAAGCAATTCATTCATCTTATCTATTACTTGTCTCTTAATACCACAAGTATCTATGATAATTGTGCCCTTCTTTAACTTAGGACATATTTCTTCCATCTTTTCCATAGTTAATTCTGGGGATAACGCTATAATTACAACATCTGATTGAGCAAGAGAATTGTCTGTTCCTCTTTCTGTTATAGCATTCATTAATTCTGCTTTTAATAATACGGATTCGGAAATATCAAAACCATAAACAGTATGTTCTGTTTTTGCTAGAGTAGCTCTACCTATTGAACCACCTATAAGTCCTAATCCTATGATAGAAATTTTCATATTATCCTCTTACTTTATTTACTACTGGAAGCATTACGTCTATTGCCTTTACAACTTCGTCAAATTGCTCTGGTCTTAAAGATTGTGCGCCATCACATAAAGCATGTGGTGGATCATTGTGTACTTCAATAATCAACCCATCTGCACCTGCACCAACTGCTGCAAGGGACATAGGTCTTACTAATCTAGAGATACCAGATGCATGGCTTGGATCTACTATGATTGGCAAGTGTGTCTTTTCTTTCATAAGAGGTATTGCAGAAAGGTCTAAAGTATTTCTTGTATAAGTCTCGTATGTTCTAATTCCTCTTTCACAAAGAATAACATTGTTGTTTCCGTTTGCCATTATATATTCTGCACTCATTAACCATTCTTCCATAGTTGCAGCAAGTCCTCTCTTTAATAGAACTGGTTTCTTTATCTTTCCAACTGCTTTAAGAAGGTCAAAGTTTTGCATATTTCTAGCACCAATTTGGATGATATCTACATCTGCAAATTCGTCTAGGTATTTTTCGTTCATTAATTCGGTAACAATAGGCATTCCTGTCTCTTCTTTTACTTTAAGTAAAATTTTAAGACCATCTAATCCTAATCCTTGGAAAGCATATGGAGATGTTCTTGGCTTAAAAGCACCACCTCTTAAAATAGTTGCACCAGATTCTCTAACTGCCTTTGCAATTGCGGTTACTTGCTTTTCGCTTTCTACAGAACATGGTCCAGCCATAATTTGGAAATGATTTCCGCCAATTTTATATCCACCAACATTAATAATGGTATCTTGTGGATGGAATTTTCTATTTGCCTTTTTATATGGTTCGGAAATTCTTGTAACGTTTTCAACGATATCTAAAGATTTAACTAGGTCTATATCTACCTTAGAAGTGTCTCCAACTAAGCCAACGACTGTACTGTGTTCACCTTCAGAAATGTCTGCTTGAAGACCTAAATCTTTGATCCATAACAATAAATTGTTAAGTTGCTTTTTGTCCTGATCTCTTTTAATTGTGATAATCATATTTATGTCCTACCTTTTATTATTACCTTTTTAGAATAAAAATCGCACCGGGATTTGTCCGATGCGGTTAATTCTTTCTATCTAACTCTCATAATGATATCAATTATTTTACTGCACCGGAAAATAGCTTCGTAAAGAAGTAGCCGTAAAAATATCCGTAGTAGTAAACCTTATTAACTAACATCATTACTATCTCCTAGTGATTAACATTTTATTATTCGTATTTTATTTAGTCAACATTTTTCTTAATAAAAGAAAAAGATAGGACCGAGCAAATCCTATCTCTTTCACAAAGGAGGTAACTATAACTATGAAAACAAATCATGTTAATGAAGCAACACAAAATGTAACACGCTTTTTGTTGTGCGATGGAGCAGTGTATAAACCAACCTACGAAAGGGACGGGCAAACGGCTAGCTCACACACCACTCGCATTGACTACACTCTTATATTACAATATGCAATGTTCCAAAAATGGTACATGCAATACTTTTTTACAAAAAAATACAGGATTTTTCGTCCTGTACCTTCCCCTTTTATGTTTTTGTATCTTATTTAGACATATCTTTGATGCTCTTTAGAACCATTGCAACTGGATCTATTTCTGGAGGAAGTTCATCTACATTTTCTTCTTTTTTAATTTCATTAACCTCTTCACTTAACTGCTCTATTTCGTTTTGCTTTTTCTTTTCTTCTTTCTTCTCAGTCTTGAGCATACTATTTAAGGCGCTTTCTAAATCTGCAAGAACATCGCCTTCGGTATTGTTATTTAATAGAGACTTGAAAAGGTCATTTATATCTTCCATAACTCCTCCATTTATCATATTATAATCTCTTCACAACCATTTTGCAAAAAAAATCTATTTTTAACCACTTTTAGCAAATGTTGAAATAATTCTTTATAACATATGACTTGTATGTTATAATAATTGAGATTACATTCGTGGAGGCAATAATGTTTATAACATTTGAAGGAACTGAAGGTGTAGGCAAATCCGTACAAATCAGATTTTTGAAGGAATATTTGGAAAATACAAACCAAAAAGCTTTATTTATTAGAGAACCAGGTGGCACAAAGATCTCTGAAAGTATTAGAGATATTATAACCAATCCAGATAATACCGAAATGTCTTATATAACAGAAGCTCTTCTATTTGCCTCTGCAAGAGCACAACTTGTACAAGAAGTTATTAAGCCAGCACAAGAAAAAGGTGAACTTATATTCTGTGACAGATTCGTAGACAGTTCTGTTGCATATCAAGGATATGGAAGGGATTTAGGACCAGACTTTATATGGAATATAAACAAGCCTGCTGTAGACAACTGCATGCCAGACTACACTATCTTCCTTAACCTCCATCCAAAGAATTCATTTAGACACAAAGTTGTTGAAAATGACAGAATGGAATTACAAAAGGCTGAGTTCTATGAAAAGGTATACAATGGATTCCTAGACATAGCAGCAAAAGATCCAAAGAGATACATCCTAATAACTCCTTGCCAAGAGAAAGCAGAAACACATGAAAAGATATTAAATGCACTAAGAGAAAGAGGAATCATTAAGTGAGCGAAGAACTATTATTTGCCAATGCTTTAAAAAGCTCAAAAGCTTTTAATCTTATAAAGAACGATTTCAGTCTTGGACTTGGAAATGCTTATTTAATCATTTCCCAAGATGACGAGGCAGTACAATCTTTCTTTAGATTAATTGGTTGTGCCGTATTTTGTGAGCAACATCACTCTGCTTGCTTGGAATGCGATACCTGTTTACAAGTTCTTCACTACAACCATCCAGACATTAAGTTCTTCAACGTAGAAAAAACTGCAATTAAGGCAGATAATATGAGAGCCTATCTAGATGAATCCCGTAAGAAATCATTCTCAGGCAATCTGTTAATCTTTATAGAAAGATTAGACCTAACATCCGAACGAGTAATGAACTTCTTACTTAAGTCTCTTGAGGAGCCACCCAAAGGTGTTTCCTTCTTCATTGGCACTGCTAATGAGAATGGTGTTTTGGAAACAATTAAGTCTAGATGTAGAAAGGTATATTTAGACATATTCCCAGACGATGTAATTCTAGAAGAATTAAAGGCTTTAAATGTACCAGATGAAACAGCTGAGATTGCTGTTGCTTGTGCAGATGGACAACTTGGTAAGGCAAGACGTATTGCTCTTTCTGAGGACTATGCAAAATCCTACAACTTGGTTGTAGAGTTATTAACCAAAATGAAGAAGAGTGCTGATATCGTTTTTATGTCTAACATTTTTGACAGAAATGATAAGAAGAACGAAAGTAACGTAGAAGTATTAAACATCATGAGCATATTACTTAGAGATGTTATGGTATATAAAAACAACCCATCCGAACTAAGAGATGGACCTATTAAAGAAGATATTAAGAAGATAGCCGAGTCCTTCTCTGCTTCAGCTGCTGAACATTGTATTTTGGCAGTAAACGAAGCAAAGAGAAAACTTTATTCCCCTGCTTGTAACCCTCAAGCAATTGCAGACTCTCTTCTTTTCTCAATATTGGAGGCAAAACATACATGGCGATAATTATTGGTGTTAAATTTAGAACAGCACAAAAGATATATTACTTCGATCCAGATGGAGTTCCTTTTGACGAACACGACAACGTTATAGTAGAAACTATACACGGTGTTGAATTTGGCGAAGTTGTAGTACCAAACAAAGACGTACCAGACGAAGAACTAGTTGCACCACTTAAGAAAATTACAAGAAAGGCAACCGATTCAGATAAGGCTAAGAACGAACAAAATCTTAAAGACAAAAATGAAGCAATTGAAACCATAAAAGTTAAAGCCCAAGATCTCGGTCTTGATATGAAGATTGTTGACGCACAATTTACATTTGATAGACATAAACTTCTATTCTTCTTCACTGCTCCAGGAAGAGTTGACTTCAGAGAACTTGTAAAGATTTTAGCTGGTATATACAAGACACGTATTGAACTTAGACAGATCTATGAAAGAGACGATGTAAAACTACGTGGTTCATTTGGACCTTGTGGCAGAGCGTGTTGTTGTACCTCATTCTTGCCAGACTTTGCAAAAGTTTCTATTAAGATGGCTAAGATACAAGGGCTTTCTCTTAATCCACAAAAGATTAGTGGCGTATGTGGAAGATTAATGTGTTGCTTGAAGTTTGAAAACGATTACTACAACGAAGTATTTAAGCTTATGCCAAAGGTTGGAAGCACAGTACAAACTCCAGATGGAGAAGGAACTGTTATGTCTAATGACATACTTAAGAAAATTAGTAGTATTAAAGTTCAAACAAAAGATGGAGACTTTGATATTAAACAATACAACTTAGAAGATCTTGGAATTAAAGAAAAACAAACAATTGAAGAATCTGCTGGAGATGACGATGATATCATCCCACCATCCAATGGTGATTCATATTGATTGATTTAACCGAAATAAAAAAATATAATACATAGAAAAAATTAAAGAGGCTCTTTATGAAAGAAGTAAAAGACCAACAATTTGTAAAAGAAATAGCAGACATGACCAAAGATTTCCCACAATGGTACACAGACGTGGTTCTTAAAACAGAACTTGTAGACTATGGCCCAGTAAAAGGAACAATGGTTATTCGCCCATACGGATATGAAATTTGGGAACACATTCAACAAGAAATGGATGCTCGTTTTAAGGCAACAGGACACAAGAATGCATACTTCCCTCTCTTTATCCCATACAGTTTCCTAACAAAGGAAGCAGAACACGTAGAAGGCTTTGCACCAGAAGTTGCAATAGTTACACATGCAGGTGGAGAAAAATTAGAAGAACCTTTAGTAGTTCGTCCTACATCCGAGACAATTATTATTAATATGTACTCCAAATGGGTTCAATCTTATAGAGATCTCCCACTCCTTATTAACCAATGGTGTAACGTTGTTAGATGGGAAAAGACAACTCGTCCATTCTTAAGAACTTCTGAATTCCTTTGGCAAGAAGGACACACACTTCATAGAACAGAAGAAGATGCACAAGAAGAAGCACTAAAGATGCTTGGTGTATATGTTGAGTTCATGAAGAATGTTCTTGCTATAGATGTTCTCTCTGGAACAAAGACACCTAAGGAAAGATTTGCAGGTGCTGTAGATACATATTCTATGGAAGCAATGATGTTAGATGGCAAAGCACTTCAATCTGGAACATCCCATTATCTTGGACAAAACTTCTCTTCATCCTTTGAAGTTAAGTTCTTAGATAGTGATGGACAATTAAAGAATCCATACCAAACAAGCTGGGGTACAAGTACCAGATTAATAGGTGCTATGATCATGGCACACGGAGACCAACGTGGATTAAGACTTCCACCTAAAGTTGCACCAATTCAGGTAGTTATAGTACCAATTGCAGCACATAAAGGTGGCGTTATGGAAAAAGCAGCCGAAATTAAAGAAGTATTAACTAAGGCTGGAGTACGTGTATTTATAGATGATACAGAGCAATCCACAGGCTGGAAATTCAACCAATGGGAAATGAAAGGTGTACCAGTTCGTTTAGAGATTGGACCAAGAGATATTGAGAACGGACAAGTAATGCTTGCAAGAAGAGATACACATAAAAAGTTTGCTATGCCAATTGCAGAGCTTGAGTCCGGCATCCCTGCTCTCTTAGATAACATTACAGAGACAATGTTTAAGCAATCCTCAGAGCACTTATACGCCAATATAGTACGTTGCAGCAATATGGATGAATTCACAGAAGCTGTAAACAATGGCAAGTTCGTAGAGACAATGTGGTGTGGAGACGAAGAATGCGAAAACAAGATTAAAGAACAAACAGCAGCAACATCTAGAGTAATGCCATTTGATCAAACACCATGTGGAGACAAGTGTGTATACTGTGGCAGAAAAGGTATTAAGCGTATTTACTTCGCAAAAGCATATTAATACTAAATACACTATATAAAAATATCGAGGACTATTCGCAAGAACGGCCCTCGATTTTATTATTACATAATAACTTAATTATTCTGCATCTGCTCCTTTCCACAAAGCTTCATCTGAAACATTTGTATTTGTTGGAGTTACAGTAATGTTCCCATCTTTGTCTATCTTACAAACTATTGTTCCATGCAAGTCTGTTCTATACAATGTAATATTATGATTATGTAGTCTATCTAATGTGGCTTGTCTTGGATGATTAAATGTATTTCCTGAAGTATTACAACTTATCATCGCATATTCACATGTAATCTCATCTAAATATGCATTGCTAGATCCTTCATGAGAGCCATGGTGAGCAACTTTTAATACATCACAATCAATTACACCACCATAATAATCTTTCATTCTCTGAACCATGTATGGTTCGTTGTCTTGGTTTGAGTCTCCAGTTAATACTATTCTTTTCCCATTATATTCTATTATAGTTGTTGGAGAGACACCATTTTTCATATGACTTGATTTGCTACTATTGCTTGTCTCAAAATCCACACTATTGTAAAAATCCAAATTTTCAAAGAAGAATGTGATAGAATAGGTATTATCTGAACTTGTTATTTTGCTATGAGAATCTAATGTCGTTGGATCATTATCCGTATCCAACTCAAGATTTAAGTAAATATTACAATTTTCTTCAAATGCCTTGATAAAGAAATTTGCATATTCTCCCGAATTGATGTGTGCTTTTGTTTTGTCCACACCACTATCATCAAGAATTTTCAGTTTAGATGAAGGTACAGTTTCTTCGGTTATTGCCGAATTGGTAGAATATAATGCAGGCATATATAAATTTAATACAGTATAGTCTCTAAAAATTTCATCCATATAAGTTACATGGTCTTTATCCGAATGGGTCAACATAACATAATCAATTGTCCCATCTGTGATATATGTATCCATATATGTTTTATAATCTGCATATTTTGATTGACTTCCTGAAACATTGCCAGAATCGATTAACATCTCTTTCCCATCAGGTAATAAAATTAATAGCCAATCTCCTTGACCCACATTTAACATATGAAATTGAAGTTCTCCTTCTCCATGTGCCAATGTACTTTGATTTTGTGAACCACCACTATTTGTATTCGTATTGCTCTTTTGTCCGTTGATAACATTCATTATCTTATCTTTAATCCCACCTGGATTAACAACGAAAATAACTATGATAGCAACTATTACTATTATTGCTATAATAGCAAGAATAACAAACAGAGCGGTATTATTAGATTTTTTACCTTTTTTCTTTGCCATAATTATTCCTTTTAAATACGTGCACTTGTGTGTGCACGTATATGTTAAGTATTAGTCTGCTGAATCCATTGAATCCAACATGATTTGCTTTTTCTCTTCTTTAGATAACTTCTTACCCTTTCCAACTGGCTTGCTGTCTCCGTGTTTTACAAAGACCATTAAGACTATTGCTATTACAATACAGATTGCTGAATATAAGAAGATGTATCTGTCTGCAACATAGTCCATAACAAGACCACCAAGCATTGGAGTTATTGCTTGTGCAGACATTGTTGCTGCATAATAGTAACCTGTGTATTGTCCAACAGTTTCGGCTGTAGATAACTCTGTAACCATTGGGAATGTGTTAACGTTAGCAATAATTAAACCGAATCCTGCAATTAAGTAGAAGAGTGCGAACAATACAGCTTTAAGCATTCCTGCTTGGCCTTGGTTAATAGCAAAGCAGATTAATATGAATGATATAACTGCTAATCCATAACCAATAATAATTGATTTTCTTCTACCAATCTTTGCTGCTAGGAATCCAACAGGAATAAATGCTATAGCACTAACACCCATTGAAACACCTGAGATAATAGATGCAATACCTGCAGAAAGGTTTAGAGCCTTTGTTGTATAAACAGAAAGGTTACTTGAAATTGCATTATATCCCATGAACCACATAAAGATAGATGCAAGAATGAGCAAGAAGGATGTGAGTTTGCCTTTTTCTTCTTTGCTCTTAGATCCCCACCATTCCTTTGGTGCGAGTCTCTTCTTCTTTTCTGCTTTTGGTTCTTCTCTTTCTAGAGCACCTCCACCTTCACCTTCTTCAATAAGTTCTTCTGCAAACTTATGGGTTTCGGAATTCTCTTCTTCATCAAAGTCATCAATACCATATTCCTTACAGATTTCTTGGCAGCGAGCAACGAGTTTCTTCTCTTTTACTAATGCTAAGAATGCGGCAAGTAAGATGAGCATACCAGCTGCAACTGAAGCGAATATGATTACATAGTTCTCTAATCTTTGTCCGAATAGGACAACTGTATAGATAATAAATGCTAGGGCACCGCCCATACCTCCCATGAGGTTAATAATAGCATTTGCTTGAGAACGTAATGGCTTTGGTGTAACGTCTGGCATGAGAGCAACGGCTGGACTTCTGAATGTAGCCATTGCAATAAGAACAAGTAAGAGAATAACCATATAAACTGCTAAGCTCTTTACACCTGCCATACCAGAAACACTATTGGACATAGTAATTTCTGTATATCTTAAATGGCTTTCATATGTATTAATACCAGGTTGAACGAATTTCTTGAATAAGTCATTACTATCCAACATCTCTTGGTATGTAGCATTAATTCCATCTGGTTTAGCACTTAGATCTTCTACAGCCACACCATCATAATAATATGTGGTTGCCCCTAGCATACCTAGGATTGCTTTTTTGGATGTCATCTTTGGATAATAACGAATATTAATGAATTCTTCTCTAGAGATATTGTTCATATTAAGGTATTGAAGGTCTACATAGTTTGCTGCACCTTCACCATTAATTTGTTCTCCCTTTTCTGCTTTGTCATACCATTCTGTTAATAATCCACCAAGATAATTGTCCCCAGTTTCCATTTCGTATTCAATTGTGATCTTGCTCTCAACCTTATCATAGACCAATTGGTCTGCAAGTTTTTGTTGGTTGAGTGTTACAACTGGAACGAATACCATAAGAACTACGGATGCAAGTGTACCAAGAACGATGAATGGTGTTCTTCTTCCGAACTTATGAACAATTTTGCCTTTTGCATTGTCTGATAACTTACCAAAGATTGGAAGCATGAATAAGGATAAGATATTATCTAATCCCATAATGAGACCTCTTGCCCAGTTTGGTAAACCGTATGCATTTTCAAGTAAGAGTGGTACTACAAAGTCATATGCAGTCCAGAATATCATTACGATTGCAAATGCAAATCCAACTCTGAAAGTAATAGGATAATTAAGTTTTAATGGTTTTCTTCCATTTTCATCCAACATTTCAGGTTGTAATTCCTTTGATTTTTTAGACATAATAATCCCCTTTTAAATCCAAAATTATTTAAAATGAACATATTTTAAATACTAATCTATTTTACAACTTTTGTCTGCCGGATGTAAAGATACAATATAAAGTAAAAGGCACCATATGGCACCTTCTACTTCCGAAAACAAAAAGGATTTAAGGGTTACTATCTATTTGTAGTTTGATTATCTGTTTTTTTGAGATACTCTGAGCAACAAGAACAACCACTACATCCAGAACATCCACAGCAACAAGTAGTTCCATTTTTCTTATCTTTGCGTTTCTTTAAGATAAGACCAACGACTATTGCCACTACTACAGCAACTGTTATGCCTATTATTAATCCAGTCCATGCTCCTGAGCTCATATATGCCTCCTTATTTCTTTAATTTTAATTTGCTCCAGTCCATCTTGCCTTTGTTTGTAAGAACTATGAGTGTAATTACACATGCCCATACTGCAGCGAAGATGAAGACTGTCCACCACCATGATCCAATAAGATAAATCATTGTGGATACTATGTATGATGTTGCTACCCAGAACAATAATGTTCCTGCAAATGCTTTCTTGCTTGGCAATTCTGCTTTTGCTGTTGCAACGGCTGCAAAGCAAGGGATTGTTAGCATATTAAATGCTATGAATGCTATAAGTCCTGGAACATTTACTCCTGTTGCAGAGATCATTTGTGCAACTGCACCAATACCACCATCTGCTTCTACATCTATTGCTGCACCTACTATACAAGCTGCAAGCGTACCAAATGTTGCAATAACGTTTTCTTTTGCAATGAGACCAGTGATTGCTGCTACTGCAAATACCCATCCGAATGCACCAAGTTGGCTACCAAATCCTAGTGGTGTGAATAGTGGTTGTATTAACTTACCTATTCCAGCAAGAATACTATCATTGATTAATTCGTCTGAAAGATAATTCCATCCCCAACTGAAGTGGCTTATTACCCATATTGCTATTGTTGATAACAAGATGATAGTAAATGCTTTCTTTATAAAGTGTTGCAACTTATCCCAAGTTAGTGCCGCTAGACTCTTCAACTGTGGCCAACGGTATTGTGGTAACTCCATTATGAACGGAGGGGTTTCGCCTTTAAGAGTTGTACCTCTCATTAACAATACTGCACATATTGCAACTGCTACACCAAGAACATACATTCCATATGTGATTAGATCTGTATTTCCAACTTTGAATGCAGATATAATTGCACCTGCTACTGCTGTTAAGATTGGAAGCTTTGCACCACAACTAAAGAATGGTATTACTCTAATTGTTGCAATCTTTTCTTTCTCATCTGCAAGTGTTCTTGTATTGATTGTTGCTGGTACTGAACATCCGAAGCCCATTATCATTGGCATGAATGCACGCCCAGATAAACCAAATCTTCTAAAGATTCTATCTAAGATGAAGGCAACACGAGCCATATATCCACTATTCTCTAATATTGAGAAGAATAGGAACAGCAAGAGTATCTGTGGTATGAACGAAGCTACTGCAAATAATCCTCCAAGAACACCATCACAAATGAATCCAACAACCCATTCCGGTGCCGATGTCATAGACAAGCCTTGTTCAACACATACTGTCAAGAAATCTGTAAAGGTTGTCATACAATTTTGAAGAATAACACCTGGCGAGTATACTCCTTCTTCATATCCAAAGAATGTGTTAACAGTAATACCTGCTCTAAATTCATCTATGAGATTATCGTATTCAACTTCTTCTTCAACGACTTCTTCAATGGCAGCTTCTTCTTTATCAAATACACCACCTGCACCTAAGAATAATAGGTCTTCTGAGAACGTTAAGTGGAACACAAAGAACAAGATTATTAAGAAGATAGGAATACCCCAAATCTTATGAGTAAGCACTTTATCTGTCTTATCTGACTTGTTTAACTTCTCTTTTTCACTTTTAGCCTTCTTTGTGACAGCTTGTGAATAATATGAGGAAATGTACTTATAACGCTCATCTGCTATGATTGCTTCGAAGTCATCTCCAAAGGTATCATCTTCAAATGTTGCTTTGAATTTCTCTACCATTTCTGTAGATGATGGATGATCTTTTACTTCAAGTTCATCTAGTTCAACAAGTTTAACAGCATGGAATAAACTATTTCCTACTCCTTGTCCTTCAAGAGCTATTTGGCAATCTTGAATTAGGTGTGCAAGTTTGGAACCTTTTAATACTGTTGTACCTTTTCTTTCTTTTTGGCATTCCTCATAAACAGTATTCATTAATTCCTCTAGCCCTGTTTGTTTTAATGCCGAGATAGGACATACTGGCAAACCTATTTTTTCTTGCAATTCTTTTGCATCTATCTTATCTCCACTCTTTTCAACTTCGTCCATCATATTAAGAGCAATAACAACCGGAACATCTATTTCCATAATTTGTGTTGTGAGATATAGATTTCTTTCCAAGTTTGTTGCATCTACAATATTGATAACGCAATCTGGTTTTTCATCCAGAATATAATTTCTAGAAATAACTTCTTCAGATGTGTATGGAGATAAAGAATAAATACCTGGGAGGTCTACAATATCTAAAGGTTCTTTAGTCTTCTTGTAAACACCTTCCAATTTATCTACAGTTACACCTGGCCAGTTGCCTACGTGGGCTGTTGCGCCAGTTAAACTGTTAAACAAAGTGGTTTTACCACAGTTTGGATTTCCTGCTAATGCAACTTTTTTCATCCTTTCACCTCCATTATTACAACTTCGGCTTCGGATTTACGGAGTGTAAGCTCATATCCTCTAATTGTTACTTCAAGAGGATCTCCTAGTGGGGCTTTCTTTCTAAGATAAACATTTGCTCCAGGTGTTACACCCATATCAAACAAACGTCTACGAATTCGTCCGTCTCCACCAACCTTGCGAATAACGCCTTCTTCACCAACGTTAAACTCGCTCAATTTCTTTTCCATAATAATCTCCTTTTATGCTACTAATATTTTTGTTGATACATCTCTGTCTAGTGCCAATCTTCCATCTTTTACTAGACAAATAATTCCACCATTCTGCGCAGAAAGTACTGTAATTTTTGCATCTATTGTTATCCCTAAATTAAATAAATGCTTCTTTGTTTTCTCGTCTACAAGTATTCTGACGATCTTCATTTCCCTTCCAATTGGTGCTATTGCTATTGGCATAAACCCTCTCCTAATATGAATATGAACTTTATTTCACATTTGTTTCGTATCTTTATTATATAGAGCGATTTTTCGGAAATCAACGGTTTTCATTAAAAAAGTTGAAATATTTTTCACATTATATTTATCTTGTTGTATTTTTGTCGTTTTTTATATATAATAATGTTTAATTAGAGGTAAATATGGCAGAAAATATTAGAGAACCAAAACAACAAAGATCTATTGAAAAGAAGAGAAAAATAACCGAAGCTGGCTATGAGTTATTTGCAGAAAAAGGTTATTTCAACACTAATACTGCAGAAATAGCAAAACGTGCTGGAGTATCAACTGGTATAGTTTATGGTTATTTCCATGACAAGAGAGACATTATGCTTGATGTCTTAGACATTTATATTGGAAATGTTTTTGGTCCTATTATTGCCCTATTTGATAATGTAGAAGGAGATTTAGATATAAAGGCTCTTGCCTCTGAGATTTTAGATAAGGTTGTTGAGACACATAAAAAAAATGCAGCAATACATGAAGCTCTCCACTCTTTAACATCTACAGATAAAATTGTAGACACAAAGTTTAGAGCACTTGAAGGAGAAATGACGAACAAGATTACAGACACTCTTATTAAGCATGGTTATTCTAATGATTATTTATTAGAAAGAGTTCATACATCTATTAACATATTCCAAGCATATGCTCATGAGGCTGTTTTTGACAACCACACATATATAGACTATGTAAAGATGAGAGAAATAGTTATTAACATTATTGAAAGTCTATTTAAATAAATCTCACTATTATTATTTATATATAAATAAGGGAGCACCAAACGATGCCCCCTATTTTTGTTATTATGGATTATAAGGCTTATTCGTCCTTATTCTCTTCTTCAGGAGTTTCCTCTTCTGGTTGCTCTTCGACTTTTTCTTCTTGAGGTTCTTCTTGTGTTTCCTCAACTTTCTCGTCTTCTTTCTTTTCTTCAACCTTTGGAGCGTTCCCTTTCTTCTTTCTGAATACAAACCAATATACACAGAATCCAGCAGCACCAAGAGCTACAAGGATTGCTATAACAATGCCTGCAATTGCACCACCACCAAGACCTTTCTTTGTTCCTGGTTCTGATGATTGTTCTTGTGCCTTATCTTCAAAGACTATAGCAAACTTGCTGAAGTGGTTTGTATCAAAGCTTGCTTTGCCATCTGCGAATGTTGCATTCATGTCTGTCTTTTCTGTTCCGTTTACATAGTAAACTTTTGCGACCTTTCCTTCTGGAACTGCTGTTGTGAATGGAACAACGATTGTTGCTTTACCATTTGCAAATGTTGCACCTGTTAAAGTTACCTCAACTACAAGTTGCGCACCCTCTATGTCTAGGTTGGTTGTTAATACGTTTGCTGTAAGAGATGCATTTGCTCCTCCAATAGCATTAACAGCATTTTCATTGAATACAATCTTCATTGTTCCAACAGAAACTTCAACTTTACCATTGTCTGCTTTTGCTTGTTCAAATAATGTCTTAACATCTTTTGCGACATTTGCAGTTACAGTTGCTTCGTAAACATTTACTCCGCCCTCTTCTTTGTGTGGATATGGAAGAGCAGCAATTGGTCTTGTTTCAACATGAGTATTATTTCTTGAACATACTCTTCTTTCTAATCCTTCAACACCATAATCTGCTGGGGTTACAACTGTCCAAGAACTCCAATCATGACCTAATGCTGGGACTTCTGTTTGTGCAACAAGAACGGTGTTGCATCTTGAACAATGTTTTCCTGCTGTAAGACCAGTTTCTGTACATGTTGGAGCAACTGCTGTATCTATAACTTCTTGATGTCCAAGAGCAGCAACTTCTGTATCTTGATAACTGTCTGAACATCTTGAACATGTATGTGTTGTGTATCCTGCTACCGTACAGGTTGGATCTGTAACTACTGCATTATAATCATGTCCTAAAGCAGCAATAACTGTGCTTGCTTCATAAATGAAGTTCACTCCTAATTCATCTGAATAACATTCATTACATTCACTACATTTCCAATATGCAGTATTACCAGCCGTTGTACAAGTTGCAGCGTGAGCTTCATGTGCTACTAAAGTATGAACATGAACATCTTCCCAAATTGCATATAATGTCTTGTTTTCATTTACTACTATTTCTGTACCACCAATAACTGCACCATCTGATGTATATGCCCAGCCAACGAATCCTTTACCAACATTTGCTGTGAATGGGTTTTCTGGTAATGCATATGCAGTACCATGTTCTACTTGTACTGGATCTTTTGAACCTGTGCCACCCTCGTTTGCGTTGAATGAGACTGTGTGTTTTACAAGTTTATATGTAGCAGTAACTGTTACATTATGTTCTGGCAATACAAATGTTGTTGTTGCGCTATTTGCATTAGCAAATACAACGCCTTCGGATTCTGTTGTCCAGCAATTAAATTCATAATATTCATCTGGAGTATTTGCTGTAATTGTAATAGTTTCTCCTGCATCAGTAGATGATGGTGTAGCTGAACCATTAACAACATTTATAGAATAGAAGTTCTCTCCATATGCATTAATGTGAATCATAATGCTTGAACTTGCATTAAATGTTGATGTTTCTTTATAACGAATATAATAATTTCCTGGAATTAGATTTTCTATAATTGTATTTGCCCCTGGTGTCCAATCTAACTCTGATTCAGCTTTATATTCCATAGTATCATATATATAGTTAATATAACCATCATCATTAGATTCTGAACAATGATGTATTGTGAACATTGATATGCTTGGAACGTCTTGATCAGCTTTAGCTATTGCTGTTGTAGCTGCACTTAAAGTGCCTGTTTGAATGATACTGCTAATTTCAACACTAATAATTTGTCCAATATCATCTGCCACTGTAGTGTATGTTGCTGTTGTATAACCATCTATATTTGTACCATTTCTCTTCCATTGATAATACAATTGACCAGTAGTATTTGTATTGGCATTTGCTGTTAATGTTTCATTGTATTTAAATGATCCAGTAATAGTAACTGTTCCAGCCAATGGTGCACCTGTATAATTTGCTTCAATCCAAACATTATCCGCGACCATTGTAAATGTTGTAGTTTGACTGCTTGCATCTGCAAATACTACTGCATCGTATTCCTCTGACCATTCAACAAATAAATAACCTGGTCTATCTTGTGCAACTACTTCAATTGTTGCGCCTTTTGCGGCATATTGAACTGGATTTCCATTAAATTTTGCCACACAATAAGAATTTACATTAATATGATATTGTGTTGCTTCAGCTATAACAACATAGTTTGTATCACTTGCAAAATGTGTTGCTGTTTCTTTGAAACGGAGATAATATGTGCCAGGAACCAAACCATATATAGTATCACCACCAACAGCAGTCCAATCTCCTGAGGTGCCAAGTCTATATTCCATTGTGGTATCTACATTGGTAATTGTTCCATCATTATTTAAATAAGTTGTACAATTAGTGTAATCCAATCCTACTGGATAATTTGCATTAGCCTTTTTAGAAATAGGATCTGTTTGTGCACTATCTAAATAACCAGTTTGTATACTGCTAGTAACACGAACACTTATTCTTTGTCCTACGTCTGCTGCAACTAATGAATATGTAGATTTTGTTGCTCCTTCTATAGCAACACCATTTCTCATCCATTGATAAGACAAATTATATGAATAACTATTTGTGTCGTTGTTTGCTGTTAATGTTTGCTCAAATATTAAGTTGCCAGTAATTAAAACATTTCCTGTCAATGGAGCACCTTTGTATGTGGCTCTAATCCAAACATTGTTGTTTACCATTACAAATGTTGTTGTTGAACTATACTTATCTGCAAAAGTGACTTGATCGTATGTTTCTGTCCATTGATCAAAGAGATATCCAACATCTGGCTCATCTGCAATAACTGTAACTGTTGCACCTTCTGGAGCTTTTGTTACAAGTTTTCCACCCAATTGGGCTTCTCCCATATAAACATCAACATCGTTAGTGTTTGCCTCATAAATTGTTACATCGCTTGCTGCACTAGCAAATGATGTAGCAGATTCCTTATAACGAACATGATATGTTCCTGGAACAAGATTCTCAATTGTGGTACCTGCTATTGCTGTCCAACCACTTGCTCCATCTAGTTGATATTCCATTGTGGAGTTAACGCCAGTAATTGTTCCATCATTATTTTCATATGTTGTACAATCTGTCGCATCTATTCCACCTGGAGCTGATGGACTTAATTTTGTTATTGTTCCTGTTGCTCCACTAGTAACACTTCCTTGGAAACACTCACTTGTGATAACAACTGTTAATGTGCTACCAATATCTTCAGCAGTAGGGAAATAATCTGCATTGGTTGCACCAACAATATCTACACCATTCTTCTTCCATTGATAATGCAAATAACTTTGTCCTGGGTTATTTGTTTCTGTTAAGGTTGCTATAATTCCTACGCTATACTCAAAAGGTTCAGAGAAAGTTACTGTACCAGTAAGTTGTGCATCGGATGGGGCAATTGGGTTTGTTAAGGCGGTATAGATGATTCCATAATTGCCTGTACTTTCTATACGAACAAATATTGGGAATCCCAAGAAACCGGCAACAGTATATGTTGGAGTATGTCCTGAAGCCAGAATATCTTCATCGTGTGCATTTCTAATATACCAAATATAATCTAGTGTTCCCTCATAAGTTAATCCTTCAATGTTTACCGAAAGAGTATCTCCAAATTTTGGTGAATTGTTGCTTACTACAGCTGTCCCACTTATTTGAGATCTTCCATAAGAAGTATCCCAAACAAAACCAGATTTAACATATACAGGTGCGAGTGGCTCGCCATATTCATTAAAGACTTTAATCTTTACATCATATGTTCCATTTGGATATAAACCCTCACACATTCTATATAAATTTATTGGTTTTGCATTAAATGTGCCACCGCCACTTGAGATTGAGATATCAAATTCGTACTCTCCTTCAACAGCATCCCATGTAAGCATTCCGTCCGTTATAGAAACATTCGTAAGAGTTGCTACAACGTGTTCAAAAGTTTTTCCTGCACTTTTTATTGTTGCACTACGATAATGATCTAAGTCGGCAATTTGTGGCATAGCATAAACTGTAAAATAATACTCAACATCTGCATCAAGTGAACTTGAAAGATATGATGTTTCACCATATACATCATTGCTAGTTACATATTCATCATCGGATGCTCTATAGAAACTAACTCTATAATAATAAGCCCCTGAAACTGCGTCCCAAGTTGCGGTTGCATGAGACCAAGCAAGATTTGCTGGACTTGCTAAAGCCTCTTGTTCGGTTACATAATTATATGTTCCTCTAACAGTCGCACTAATTTTATTGTCTCCAGAATCTATAGCGCTTATTTCGTATACTATTTTTTGTGATGGCATATGCCATTGTCTACATAATGTTTTTAAATCATATGTTGTAGCACCATCTGTTGTTCTAGAACCACCACCAATATCATAAGTTACTCTTACCTCATAATCATCTGCGCTTGCAAATGCATCCCAAGTGAGAATACCTGCTTCGGACAATTGAATATTAGTAATTGGTAAAAGAGTTGAAGCAGTATAAGTTACGCCCCAAGAAGAAGCTGATCCTACATAATCTTCATCAAAATCTAATTCATATCCATTGATGTAAACAGTCAAACTATTATTCATTGGCAAAACACTGCCCTCGTTGGCTGCAAATCTAATATGGAATGTATAGTCTCCATCAGCAACATAAACAGTATCATCTAAATCTATCGGATTATTTTGATACCAAACACGATATATGGAGGCCGAATATCCTGCATCTCCAGTTGTTAAAGTTTGGTCTATATGTTGACCAGCTACTGGCAAATCAAAATATGCATATACTGTTTCAAAATAGTTATTATAATTTGCTTTTACGATTACATTTCCCGCAGGCATTGTAAAACTGGTGGAATTATCGGTTGTGCTTGCAATCGTTACGGCAGCACTACCTTCTTCAACAGTCCACTCTCTAAATTGTTTTCCTGATATTTCTGAAGCAATAATTGAGACCGACTCACCTGCTGCTGCCTTTGCAATTGGATTTTCAGAAGAATCTGTTGATGCTCCGCTTATAACAGTAATTGTATATGCTATACCAGCAACAAAATCAACCTCAACATGTGTTGCGTTGTTCGAGTTCGTTTTTGATGTTGCATAAACCGTAACAGAATCATGTGTTTCATCATTTCCAAGGGTTAATAACCCACTTTCAGAAATAGTGGTATTTGCTGATGTATTATTAGATATTTCCCAAATTACATTTTCATTACCTATACTTGCTGTAATCTGAATTGTATCTCCAAGATAATATTTTGTTTTATCATCATAAGTTAATTCAAAAGGATCATCTACAACAACGGTATATGCTTTTGTATCAGAGCCATATTGGTTTTCTGCCTTTAAAGTAAAGTTGAAAGAACCGGTTGCTGTTGGTGTTCCAGACAAAGTACCGTTCCATCTTCCAGATTTGCCCATAGAAAGACCTGTTGGCAAAGTGCCACTAATAACAGTCCAATCAATATCGTCACTTATAGCAGAACTCACTTCAAATTCTTCATAATATGATTCGCCATTCACTGCATTTTGTGCGGTTGCGGTTGTTATAGTAGGAACCCAATCATCTGCGCCTATATTAAATGTCAAGTTTGCGGTATCAGTTTTTTCAGTCACATTATCTGTTACTTTAAAATTAATATAACCGGTTGCGGTTGTTGTTGGCGTTCCACTTACTTCACCCGTAACTGGATTAAGTGTCAATCCAGTTGCAAGCGAACCAACTTGAATGGACCAAGTATAATTACCAGAACCACCATCCGCAACAAGTGTTGCTGAATAGGCTTGGCCCACATGTCCAACTGGAAAAGCACCAAGAACAATGTCTTCTGCTTCATAATCTGCTTTTACAGCATTTCCGCCAACAGATACGATTTCTAAACCATTATCTGCATATGCAACATCACTTGTATTTATAACGAAAGCTATTGCCATTAAAAATGCCATCGCTAAGAATACAAAGGATGCTATATACAATTTCTGTGTGCGTTTCATATATCTCTCTCCTTTTTATATATTTTTTTTATACCTTAATTTAGATATGTTTGAATATAACATACCATATTAATTTTACTATTCATCATATTGTCTCCACATCATCCAAATGGATGATATTATCCCAATATTAATAAAAAAATAACCAGGCTTTTGCCCAGTTATAAAATGTCTAGACTTATTCTTCTTTTAGTCTTTCTTGGCTTTTATAACAATACCTAATCCTCTAGCCTCTGAAACAAGCTCTGTTCTTGTCTTGAATCCTGTTTTGTCCATTAGATGTTGAATGTGAGACTTTACCGTAGCCACAGATATAAATAGCCTCTTTGCTATCTCTGCATTGGAGTCTCCTGTTGTAAGCTCTTTTAAGATATCTAATTCTCTCTCTGTGAAATTGTGGTTGGTTGTATTTCCTATTCTAATTAATGGCGTTTCGTCTGGATATATGTGTTCTCCAGCCATTGTTCTTTCCATAACATCTAATATGCTATTTTTCTGTCCATCTTTATACCAAAATGAGTCTACACCAATCTCTCTAGCACGATTTAACCATGAATATTCTGGCATAGAGGTTACTATAATAATTTTAATATTTGGGAATTGCTCTTTTATTTCTTTTGCAGCATCTAACCCACTATGTTCTAATTCTGTCATAACATCCATAAGTATAAGATCTACATCATTATTCCTACATATTTCAATGGCTGCAGAAGCATTTGAAATAGAAAGAAGGTGCTCAAAATTCTCACTGGCTTTTATGTATATTTCAAACAATTGTCTTGGTATGTCTTGATCTTCTACAATCAATACTTTGTAAGCCATATAACACCTCCTTCTTTATTTTATTATATTTTTTCTCTTTGTTATAAACATCATCCATTTGGCTTATTTTTTAAAACATAAAGATAGAATAAATTCATTCTCTACATTAACAGATAATGTGGCATTTTGTTGCTCTCCTAATCTTGCCAAATTTCCAAGTCCACCACTAAATGATATATTCTTATTTTCTATCTTTCCGTCATTGGTGAAATTACAACAAATCCTGTCTTTTTCTTTAGCAAAGGAAATTTCCATTGTTTTTGCTCCTGCGTGCTTAACCGCATTAATAATTGCCTCTTGTGCTGCAGAATAGAATAACTCCTTTTGTTCTTTAGATATTTCATCTGGAATATTTTCTTCCCAAATCAAATTAATCTTTAAGGCTTTTGCAAGATTTTCTAAACTTGTTCCTTCTTTTGTTTCAGATGTCTTCTCTGCTTCCATACATAGCAAGAGTGCATTTTGTTCCCAAAGGGAGAATATATTGTCTAATTCAGATGGATTATCATTTTCAACCGCCATTGTAGAAAGCATAAGCTTATTCATCTCGTCATGGATATTAACCTTTGCCTGTAATATCTCTTGTCTTCTAACTGTTTCGTCTATACTCAAATAATAATCTCTAAGTTCCTCATTAAGTTTAGAGAGTTCTATCTTGTCTTTTTCCAACGCTTGTGTTTCGGCATACTCTGTTGTTATATCTGAAGCAACTATTTCATGCAATGTTTCTGTACCAGAACCAATATCTCTGCAAGTGAAACGCCAAACTCTATCTTTTGCTATTATAATTCCTTCTTGTATAGCATCCTTGAAGACATTCCCGTTTTGTAATGGTGTTTTAGTTATTTCTAAACAAAGTTCGTTCATACAAATATTGGAGAACAATACTCTTCCGTTGTCTATATAACAACATACGCCACAGGGAATCTTATCTAAATATAGTTTAATCGCACTTGGAGTTATATGAGAATTATCGTAACGAACATTATATACAAGCAAAATAATGGATCCTGCTGTTAATCCTATAAATATTACGAACCACCAAATCCAGTCTATACCACAAACTGCTTGCGTAACTGAAGTTAAATCTCCAGTCTTAGGTAATAAAGATAGGTCAAAGGCTACTTGCCACATAAAATAAGATGGTGCAAATAATAGCACAGCAAAGATGGAAAAATGCCATCTCTTATTAACTATAGCAAGAAGACCACAAGAAATGTTCACCAAACAAAGCAATAATCCCCAAAGGGCGAAGAAAGCACGTGGGAGAGCAGATATCAAATTAAATGCCATCATAATTCTTCCCTCCCGTTTGGTATAGTAAGAGATAGATATGTTACCTCGTCTTCGCTTGTTGCCTCATATCTAACCCCAGTATCTTTTAAAGATGTTATCATTTCTTCAGATAATCCTTTTGTTAAATTCTCAAAAGACAATTTACATATTACTTTTTCCTTTTTAGATAAGTTTATAAATACACCTTTTAATGTGGAATAATTGTCCTCTAATAAAGTCTCAAATGTTTCAAAAACAACAAGTGCAACATTGGATGAGATTGTACCACTTGCATTATTTATAAACTCTCCTGGTATGCCACAGTAATTGAGATATCTCAAAACCTCAGAAAAAGATAATCCGAGTTCTCCAACTTCTATAACATCACCTTCTTCAGACATAAGCATTAAGTTTGCATAACGTTTTATATATGCACCCAATAATGTAATCCTACGCCTATTATCTTCTTTAACTTTTAAATCTTTGGACTTGCGAGCTTGTTCTGCCAAACTGGATATTGTTTGAGATTGCTTTTGTGTATGCTTTGCAATGGTATCATACATCATTGTTCTTTGTTCTATTTTTGCTTGTTTTTCTTTTAATTCGTTTCTTAAAAGGGTTAATTCAACCTCTTGAGATAATCCTTCTTTCGCTTCTGCAAGCTCATTATTTAAACGATCTAATTCGGACATATCTTCTTGCCAGAATCCATATCCTCCAGGAATAACCATCTTATGAAGAATGGTGTGTTCTCCTATTCTAGAACCACTCTCTAATACAAACTGTTTCTGTGTTAGTGGAACTGCTGAATTAGATGAAAATATCGGCGTTCCTTTTTTGTCTGTAATTTGTGCTGTAATAGTAAAACTATTAAATAGGTCTTTATATTTTGTATTTGTTGGGATAAGTCCTAAACATATACAACACTCTAATACTATAGCTGCTGTAAATATTAATGTCTCTGGGAACTCAAAAATATTTGTTCCATTTATTTTTGGCATCGTTCCTGTTAACAAAAGAATATTAAGTACTACACCAATGGTAAATGGAATAAGTATAATCCATGCATTCTTTTTGGAAGAAGTTACACGACATTTTATCAACAAAATAATAACTGCTGCTATATAGAAAATGTATTGCCATGCGGTTACTACATAAAATAGCCATCCATGCGTATAATCTGTGTCCCAATTTGCAAAATTTTCATTAAAAATAAAGGCTTGTTGGTGTAGATCGTTTGTTAATACCAATACTATAAAAACTATCGTTAATGCTAATACTATATGCCAAATAATATATGTGAGTTTCTTCTCTTTTGAAGATATAAATAAGGATATATAAAACAAAAATAGTGGCAATAATAGCATTGGGACATAGTATAAATACCAAGTATGTCTTGCTAATACATCCACCTCAGATACTGCGCCATATTTAATACCTCTTAACAATATCATTAAAAGTCCCATCCAAGAAAGAGCTTTCATCATAATTGAAATGTTGCCTGTTGGAGAAACTCTATGGGAATAATATAAAACTAGACAGAAAGATAACACTAACAAATAGATTGCAGATAAATTACGTAAAGGAAAAATATCTGGAATGACCGCACAAGGAATAATGCTAATTGCAAAAAGCAAATAGTAAATCGTCATTCTCTTTATTGATGTCTTTACTTCTGTCATATTTAAAATCTCACCTAAAAATTAAAACAGTCTATATTCAAAAGAAAATCATATAGATTCATCATATAAATGCCATCTTCATTATAATGTGATCTTGTTAAATCTTTAACAATTATTACTTTTTTAAATGAATCATTTATATGCATCAAGGAGTTTTGTTCTTGATTAAGTTTTTCTTGAGAAGGAATCGACAATGCAACTTGAATATAATATCGTTTATCTATCATATTACATACAAAATCGACCTCTGCTTGTTTGAGCACACTTTTGGAACCATTGTCCGAAGAATAATAATCAACAATGCCGATATCTACATTAAATCCACGATTTTTTAATTCATTAAAAACAACATTTTCTAATGCGTGGGTTTCTTCCGATTGACGGAAGTTTAACCTAACATTGCGTAATCCTATGTCTGTAAAATAATATTTAGATGGAGTATTAATATATTTTTTACCTTTTATATTATATTTTTTTGCTTGATCAATTAAGAATGAATCTACAAAGTAATCAAGATATGTTTTTATTGTTTCTGGATGCAAAGTGGATTGTTTTACACTTTTAAAAGTATCGGATAGTTTTTTGGGATTAGTAAAGGAACCCACATCAGATGCAAGAACATTTAGCAATTCTTCCAACTCAATATCTGAACGGATTAGATTTTTTTCTTTTATATCTTTTACATAAGTTTCATCAAAAATATTTTTTAGGTAATTGGCCTTATCCTCATCTGTTTCAAATTCAAACAATTTTGGCAATCCTCCAAAATTAATGTATTGTTTCCATGCGTCTTCAATATTGCCCTTATATGCGGAAACAAATTCTTCAAATGATAATGGAGAAATATGTATTTGATCTCCACGTCCACGAAACTCTGTTATAATATCTTTTGACAAGAATTTTGCATTGCTACCTGTTACATAAGTATCTACGTTTTTTATATGCAAAAAACTATTTAGAACATCTTCAAACTCATCAACAAATTGTACTTCATCTAAGAGAATATAATATTCTTTGTCATCTTTTATGAAGTTATGAACATATTCACAAAGAACATCTGGATCTCTATATTTCTTATTTTGTCTATCATCTAAAGCAAGCTTTAAAATATGATCTTTTTTTATACCACTTTCAAGAAGATACTCATAAAACAATTCAAATAACAAATATGATTTACCACATCTGCGAATTCCTGTGATAACTTTGATAAGACCATTGTTTTTATGTCGTATAAGTTTGTTTAAATAAAAATCACGTTTAATTACCATACATTACTCCTATCCGAAATTTTCTGGGTATACCCAAAATATTTTCATTAACATTTTATATTATAATCCCTATAAAATCAAGTCATATATTGTAAAAAAGTTGGGTAGACCTGAAAAATTTTCACTAGAAGATGTGTTTTTATTTTAAAAGTGTTAAATTATTCTAATCTGGCATCCGTTTGAAATGGTGCTTCTTTATATAAAATTTCTACTTCCAATGGTGCAATATTGATTTCCTTTCCTGCAACTTTCTCGCTTTCTGTTTCAAACCAAACACCATTTACTTCTCTAACTTTAATTTCATTTGAAGAGTTTGCAATAATTAATAATTCTCCAACACCACTCTTTCTTCTAAATTCAATGAGTCCATCTTCTGCAAATGTAAAGGATGTTTCACCGTTTAAGAACTTTTCATATTTCTTTCTAAATGCACCAAGATTTCTATAATGTGTAATTAATTCCTTATCTTCTTTTCCCCATGGATATGTTCCTCTATTTAATGGATCTTCATATCCTTCTTGCCCTGCTTCGTCTCCATAGAAAATGCAAGGTATGCCTGGAAGCAAATATTGTAACCAAGATGCAAACATTAATCTTTGTTTTGCAAAATTATATTGCTCTTTGTCTAATTTAAACTCTGCTCTTTCCTTTTTTGTTTCTGGCATTGGAAGATTTGCAAGAGCAGTTAACACACGAACCGTGTCATGGGTTCCTATGTTGTTGTAGCAAACATCTAAAACTTCCTTTGGATAATTGTTGCAAATAGTGTAAATTGCTGTCTCAAAGGCTTTAGCATCTCCATATAATGTAAAGTCTAGAATTGCTTTTCTAAAAGGATAGTTCATAGTTCCATCTATCTCGCCACCCATCATGTATGGTCTCCAACTACCATAACTAATCTTGGTTGAAGCATCTTCCCAAACTTCACCAATAACTAAGGAGTCTATGTCTATCTTCTTAATCTTTTTATAAAGTGTTTGCATGAACTCGGTTGGTAGTTCGTCTATAACATCTAATCTCCAACCTTTAATTCCATACTTGAACCACTTCTCTATAACTCCATCTTCTCCAAGTATTAACTCTCTCCAAGATGGTGCTGCTTTATTGACTGTTGGAACAACTGTACATCCCCACCAACATTCATATTCATCTGGATATGATGTGAAGTTATACCAGTCATAATATTTAGATGACTTGGATTGATATGCTCCCAGCTCTTTGTATCTTCCATTCTTGTTGAAATATATTGAGTCTGAACCAGTATGATTAAATACCCCATCCAAAATAACTTTTATTCCAGCATTTTTGGCTTTATATACAAGTTCCTTAAACTCTTCCTCGGTTCCAAAGAGTGAATCTATCTTGAGATAGTCTGCAGTATCATATCTGTGGTTTGAATGAGCTTCAAATATTGGGCTTAAATAAAGCTGTGTTACACCAAGAGATTGCAAATATGGCAACTTCTCTATAATACCCTTTGCATTGCCTCCATAGTAATCATCTGCCTTGTAGTCTATTCCTTCTTGTTGGTATACAAGTGGTTCATCCCAACCCTTATGGAAGATGCCATCCTTACCTGCTTTCTTCCAATTCTTCTCTCTATTTACACCGTAAAACCTGTCTGCAAAGATATGATATACAACGCCGTTTTTTGCCCAAAGTGGAGTTTTAATGTTCTTTTTAGATACAGTTAACTGCCATTCTGGGAGCCAATCTCCTCTTATGGCATTGCCTTGTGCATCGGATCCAAAGAATGCAATGGAACCATCATAAAGCACTCCTTCAAATCTATAGAACCATATACCTGGATCGTCTAACATAAAGGAACCAGAGAATACTATGTTGCCATCCATTAAACTTTTTTCTTGTAATTCAAATCTCTCGTGGTGTTCGTTTTTCCTTAGTATAACAAAAATACTCTTAATGCTCGTGCGAGCATCAAGAGTAAATCTCATTATGTTTTTAATGCCTATCCTAGTGGCACCATATGGAAATTTGTCTACAAGAGGATTGTACATTATTTAAGCTTTAATGGCTTAAGTCCCCAAATTCTATCTGCATATTCTTTAACTGCTCTGTCTGCTGCGAAGAATCCTGCTTTTGCAATATTGTTCAAGGACATTCTATTCCATTTCTCCTTGTCTTTATATGTATCATTAACCTTTTGTTGCATGTCTGCATATGCAGCAAAGTCTGCAAGAACCATGAATCCATCTGCTGTGCCGTGGTATCCAACTGTTAGAGAATCTGCAAGTTCTGGGAATGTTACTCCGCCAATACCTGTACGAAGTGCATCTATGATTCTCTTAATTCTAAAGTCTGAATTGTAATACCATGTTGGATTGTATCCGTATCTCCACTTTTCTTCTACTTCGTTTGCTCTAAGTCCAAAGATGAATATGTTTTCATCTCCAACCATTTGAGACATTTCAACGTTTGCACCATCTAATGTACCAATAGTTAAAGCACCGTTAATCATGAACTTCATATTGCCAGTTCCGCTTGCTTCTTTTCCAGCAAGAGAAATTTGTTCGCTAACTTCTGCACCTGGCATAATGATTTCTGCAAGAGATACTCTGTAGTTCTCTAAGAATACAACCTTGAGTTTTCCTTTTATGGTTGGATCATTGTTAATAACATTTCCAAGAGCACAAATTAAACGGATAACTTGTTTTGCCATATAGTATGCACTTGCTGCTTTTCCTCCAAAGATATATACCTTTGGTACTATATCTAAGTCTGGATTGTCTTTAAGACGGAAGTATAAGTCCATAATATGAAGAGCATTAAGTAATTGTCTCTTGTACTCGTGTATTCTCTTAACTTGTACGTCAAACATAGAAGCTGGATCAACAATAACTCCATTTGCTTCTTTAATATACTTAGCAAGGTCTACCTTGTTTTCATATTTGATTTGTGCAAGTTTGTCTAATGCTGCTTTGTTGCCTTGGAAAGCTAAAAGTTTTTCTAACTTCTCTGGTTTTGTTAACCATTTGTCTCCAATACATTCTGTAATGAATGCACCAAGTTTTGGATTTGCTTGGTCTGTCCAACGTCTGTGTGTAATACCATTTGTTACGTTAGTGAACTTGTCTGGGTGTATTGTGTAATATTCTCTAAATACATCATTCTTTAAGATATCGCTATGTAATTCAGAAACACCATTAATTGTATGAGATGTTGCTAAGCAAAGGTTTGCCATCTTAATCTCACCATTACTAATAATTGCATTTCTTTGTACTGCATCCCAATTGTTTGGAAATGCGTCCCATAATTCTTGGCAGAATCTTCTGTTAATTTCAGCAATGATTTGATAAATTCTTGGAAGTTGCATCTTAATTAAATCTTCTGGCCATTTTTCTAGAGCCTCAGACATAACTGTGTGGTTTGTATATGAAATACATTCCTTAACAATATCCCAAGCCTTTTCCCAACTCATTCCATATACATCTAAGAATATTCTCATTAATTCTGGTATACAAAGTGTTGGATGTGTATCGTTGATGTGAATTGCAACTTTTTCTGCAAAATTGTCCAAGTTCTTATAACGTCTTAAGTGTGAACGAATAATACTTTGAATAGAAGCAGAAACGAAGAAATATTGTTGTTTAAGTCTTAAAGACTTACCTTCAATGTGATTATCTGCTGGGTATAGAACCTTTGAAATACTCTCTGCCATTGCTTTAGCTGTCATGGCTTTGACATATTCACCTCTTGAGAAAGATTCCATATCGAAGTCTACAGGAGCTTTGGAAGACCATAATCTAATGTGGTTAACTGCCTTTGTATTATATCCAGAGATTTCCATATCATAAGGAACAGCAAGAACTGTCATATAGTCATGTTGTTCAACGGTAAGTTTTCCATCTATCCACTTCTCTTCAACTCTTCCGCCGAACTTAATTTCATAAGTTTCTTCTGGTCTTGGTAAACACCAAACAGATCCCATCTTCAACCATTCGTCTGGTTGTTCTAATTGGAATCCATCTACTATTCTTTGTTTGAAGATACCATAGTCATAAAGAATGGAGAATCCAGATACAGCATAGTTCTCAGATGTTAATGCATCCATATATGCTGCGGCAAGTCTTCCTAAACCACCATTTCCAAGTCCTGCGTCTGGTTCAAATGCATAAATGTCATTAATGTCTATCTTGAGTTGATCTAATGCATCTTTTACTTGGTTTGTAAGTCCCATATTGTATAAATGGTTTCTTAAAGAACGACCAAGTAAGAATTCCATTGACATGTAATAAACTTGTTTTGTCTTTTGTTCTACGATTTGATGTTTAAATTCAACACGTGTTTCTGTAAGAATATCTCTAACTGTAAAACAAATTGCTTTGTATATTTGCTCCTTGCTAGCATCCTCTGGTTTAACACCAAAGTAACGTTTTAAAGAAGCAGCCATACGTTCATAAAACTGTTTTGATGTGATGTCGTAACTCATATCTTAAAATACTCCCTTTTTTCTTACGTTTTCCCCCGTACGAAAGAAAGGTTTTGTTAAATAATTGTTATCATAGGCTTATATTATACAAGATAATATACTATTTGTCATAGACTTTTGTATATATCCATGTATTTTTTTGCTGAATTTTGCCAACCGAAGTCTTTTCCAAGTCCATTTTGTTGAACTATCTTCCAATCATCCTTGAAATTCTTGAATGTTCCAAATGCTCTCCATACTGCATCTAACATATCATAAGAATTGTATGTTTTGAATGTAAATCCAACACCTGTCTTTGTCTCTGGATTGTATGGTTCTACTGTATCTTTCAATCCACCAGTTTCTCTAACAATTGGTACTGAACCATATCTCATAGCAATAATTTGGCTTAATCCACATGGTTCAAACTTGCTTGGCATTAAGAACATATCTGATGCAGCATAAATCTTGGAAGCAAGGTCTAGTGAGAATGCTCTAATAAGTCTAAACTTATTAGGATATCTGTCTTGGTATGTTGCTAAAGCGTTTTCATACTTCCAATCTCCTGTTCCAAGTATTACAACTTGAAGATCTGCTGCAAGGATTTCATCTAATACTGCAAGTACTAAATCTATACCCTTTTGTTCTGTGAGTCTGGAGATCATTGCAACCATTGGTCTGTCTTCATCAAATGGTAAATCTAACATTTGGCAAAGCCCTTTCTTGTTTTCAACTCTCTTCTTTACAGACTTGGCATCAAAGTTTGCAAATAATGCTTTATCTGTCTTTGGATTGTAAAGTTTTGTATCAATACCATTTACAACGCCATGAATCTTATAACTTCTTTCTCCCAAGATGCTTTGGAGTCCATAACTATAGAATGGATCCATAATCTCGTGAGCATAAGTTTCAGAAACTGTTGTGACTGCAGAAGAACTTTCAATACCACCTTTCATAAAGTTTACACAATCTTGATATAAAACAAGTTGTTGGGCCCATTCTGGTAATCCTAAAATGTCTCCAAGTAATTCCTTTCCATACTTGCCTTGGAATTCAATGTTATGAATTGTGAAAACTGTACGAATGTTTTGATATTCTCTTCCGAAACGATAGAATACATCCAAAAATACTGGTGTTAAAGCACATTGCCAGTCGTTACAATGTAAAATATCTGGATAGAATTCAATTAAAGGCATAATTTCAAGAACAGCTTTTGAGAAGAATGCAAATCTTTCTGCATCGTCAAAATGGCCATATAAACCGTGTCTCTTGAAATAGTACTCATTATCTATTAAATAATAGATAACTCCGTCAATAACACCTTGGAATACACCACAATATTGTCTTCTCCAACTTAAATCTACATAAGTGGAACCGATATATTTTAGGTTGTTTCTAAATTCTTCTTTTATTTCCTCTTTGTAAAAAGGAATAACTACTCTTGTGTCATTTCCTAAAGCATTTAAATCTTTTGGAAGAGCACCTGCTACATCGCCAAGTCCACCCGTTCTTACGAATGGACCTGCTTCGCTAGCTACGTATAATATTTTCATGTTACACCTCTAGTTAGTTTTTTGTATTTGTTTTTAGTATTAGATAATCTTGCCTTTTACTACTACCATTGGATATGTATCATATCCACTTAAGTGTCTGTTTGCTTGGATAATTACATCCTTATCTGTTATTGCATAGTCTAGTGTGGAATTTTCCATAATGATGTTGTTTTCCATAACGATTGAGTTACGAATAACTGCACCCTTTTGAACTTTTACAGAACGGAATAAGATTGAGTTCTCTACTGTTCCATCTATTACACAACCGTCAGCAATAATGGAATTCTTAACATTTGCATTCTCTAAATACTTTGTTGGTACTGAGTCCTTAACTTTTGTTAAGATTGTACAGTTCTTGTAGAATAATTCATCTCTTACCTTTGGATCTAATACTTCCATTGAATGCGAGAAGTATGTTGCGATTCTATCTATAACTGCAACGTAATCTTTAACAACAAAGTTGTTAACTACTAAGTTGTTGAGCTTTGGTTGAATTATATCTTTCTCAAAATCTAAGAATCCGTGTGCATATGCTTCATCTATTAAGGAGATAAGCAAATCTTTCTTGACGAAATAAATTTGGAGGTTAACATTCTTCTTGCCTACATCTGCTGCAATTGGTGCTCTCATATCTATTACTCTGCCATCTTTGTTAGATGTGATAACTTCACGAACAGCATTTACTTGCTCTGTGTCATAAGTAAGCATTGTGATGTCTGCTTTCTTTTCTAAATGAGATTTCTCTACTTCATCAAAGTTGATGTTTGCTGCAATGTTTGTGTTAGATAACAAAACATATTCTTCCTTTGCTTCCATCATGAATCCACGGACTGTCTTTAATGCTTCAATCTTGCCACGATATACATCGTGAGATGCATTAAGAACAAATGGAGGATATATAGAAATACCACCACTCTTTCTATTTAAGTCCCAGTCTCTACCATTTCTAAGGTGATCCATTAAAGAGTTGTAGTTGCTTTGTGTAACAATACCGATGTTTGTAACACCTGCCCCAACCATATCTGAAAGAATGAAGTCTATTAAACGATATCTTCCTGCAAATGGAAGAGATGATGCTGTACGATGTATTGTTAAATCATTAAGTTGACATCCGCTATTGGAGGCAAACAAAATACCCATTGTCTTATTTTTCATAATTCATTCCTCCTTATCCAATCATTTCGCCTTTGGCGACTACACCATTTTCTTTAATAGTTACTGCTGGACCAACAACTGCAATTTCCCATTCACCTGGGTTTGAAGGTGGCAATGTTTCACCAACTTTTGCACCCTTCTTAATTGTTGCATTCCAACCAACTATTGAATATCTAACATCTGCGCCATCTTCAATAACTGCACCTGGCATAATGATAGAACCTTCTACGTTTGCACCTTTGCCAATCTTACAACTATGTGAGATGATACTGTTTCTACATGAACCTTCAATGATTGTACCTTCACTAACAAGTGAATCTACTATCTTTCCAGTTTCTCCAACGAACTGTGGTGGTTCTGCTTGGTTTCTTGCATATACTTTCCAAGATTCGTCTTCAAGGTTTAATCCCTCTGTTTCATGAAGGATATCCATATTTGCTTCCCAAAGGGAAGAAATTGTTCCAACGTCTTTCCAGTATCCTTCAAAGTCATAACCATACATCTTGTTTCCATCTTTTAACATATTAGGAATGATGTTCTTACCAAAGTCGTTTTCTGAATTTGGATCTGCGTCATCATCTAATAAGTATTTTCTTAATGTTTTCCATGTGAATACATAAATACCCATAGAAGCATTATTGGATTTTGGTTGCTTTGGTTTTTCTTCGAATTCATAGATAGTTCCATCTGACTTCATGTTCATAATACCGAATCTGTGTGCCTCGGTCATTGGAACCTTACGAACTGCGATTGTACATTGTGCTTTATTTGCTTTGTGTGCTTCTACCATCTTTGCATAGTCCATCTTATAGATGTGGTCTCCAGAAAGTATTACTACATACTCTGGATCATAGTTGTCAATAAAGTCTATGTTTTGGCAAATAGCATTAGCTGTTCCTTTATACCACTCACCTGATTTTGCTCTCATGAATGGTGGTAGAACATAAACGCCACCGTTTAATCTGTCTAAATCCCAAGGTTGTCCGTTTCCGATGTACTGGTGTAATTCAAATGGACGATATTGTGTTAATACACCAACTGTATCAATTCCACTGTTTACACAATTTGATAATGTGAAGTCGATGATGCGGTACTTTGCTCCAAATGGAACTGCAGGTTTAGCTACGTCTGTTGTTAAAACGCCAAGACGAGTTCCTTGTCCACCAGCAAGAAGCATTGCGATGCATTCTTTTTTGTTGTTACCCATTTTTTATCTTTCCTCCTTATATTCTGGTTTCAAGAACATAACTGTATTTTTTGGTATGTTAATCTTGATTGAACATGGTTGCCCATGTGCTGGTTTTGCTGTTGCTCTAAATGATGGACGTCTCTCTTCATCTCCTCCGTATTTCTTCAAAGAAGAAATGAGTTCTGTCCTATATGTTACATTCTCTGGAACACCCATGACGTACTTGAGTCTTTCCACTGGTGAGAAGTTAACAACTACTATTACATATTCTCCATCTGCTGCTCTTCTTAAGAAGGAGACAATGTTTTGAGAATTGTCATCTACAACAATCCACTTAAATCCTTCCATTGAACAGTCTAATTGCCATAATGCTTTATTATCCAAATAGAATTGGTTTAGATCCTTCATGAATTTTTGGAAAGCCTTATGACGTGGATAATCTAACAAGAACCAATCTAATTCCTGCTTGTAATTCCATTCAATAAATTGTGCAAATTCATTGCCCATGAATGTAAGCTTCTTTCCTGGATGTCCAAACATATAACCATAGAAAGCTTTTAGACCTTCAAACTTGTCATTATATTCTCCAGGAACTTTATTAATCATAGAACATTTGCCATGTACTACTTCGTCATGCGAAATTGGTAATACATAGTTCTCTGAATATGCATATGTAATTGAGAATGTTAAATCATTATGATTGTCTTTTCTAAAGAATGGATCTAATGAGAGATAATGAAGTGCATCATTCATCCATCCCATATTCCACTTGAAGTTAAATCCAAGACCACCTGTATATGCTGGTTTTGTAATAAGTGGGAATGCAGTACTTTCTTCTGCAATAGTTAAAGCACCTTGATATCTTGTTAAGATAGCAGTATTCATTTGCTTTAAGAAATCTTGTGCTTCGAGATTATAGTTTCCACCATATTGATTTGGAACCCATTCTCCACTCTTTCTGCCATAGTCTAGATAAAGCATACTTGCAACTGCATCGCAACGTATACCATCTATATGGTATTCTTCAAACCAGAACATTGCTGCAGAGATAAGGAATGATTTTACTTCGTTCTTTCCGAAGTCATAAATTAATGTTCCCCATTCTTTGTGCTCGCCTTTTCTTGGATCTGAATATTCATATAATGGTGTACCATCAAACTTAGCAAGTCCATGCTCATCTTTTGGGAAGTGTGCTAGAACCCAGTCTAAAATAACACCAATTCCTGCTCTATGGCATCTATCTATAAATTCCATAAAGCCCTTTGGAGTTCCATAACGAGATGTTGGTGCATATAGACCTGTTACTTGGTATCCCCAGCTTCCTTCAAATGGGAATTCTGTCATTGGCATTAACTCGATGTGTGTATATCCCATCTTCTTTACATATGGAATAAGTTCATCTGCCATTGCCTCGTAATTTAAGAAATTACCATCTTTATACTTCTTCCAACTTCCAAAATGCATTTCATAGATATTAATTGGTTCACCATATGGAACAAAGTTTTGACGATCTGTCATCCACTTTTTGTCTTTCCATCTGTAACCAGTAATATCATAAAGTTTGGAAGCATTTGCTGGAGCTGTTTCAAAGTGTAATCCAAATGGGTCACATTTAAGTACGGTTTTGCCTGTGGATGTTTCTACAGCATACTTATAAGTATCATATTGTTTTAACCCTGGAATGAAACAAGTCCAAATACCATCTGCACTCCTATCCATTGGATTGAGTCCTGGTTGCCATTGATTAAAATCTCCTACTACAGACACACTTTTTGCATTAGGTGCCCAACATTTAAAAGACCATCCCTCTACACCGTTTTCAAAACAGCGACTTGGAGATAGTAATTTGTATGCTTGATAGTTGGTCCCTTCATGGAAAAGATATGTAGCATAACTATCTAATATAGCCATTTATAAAAGTTTCTCCCTAACATTTGGTTTTATTATTATAACAAAGTTATACATAATACTTCAATATCAAAATTTACAAAAAAGCATTTTTCTTTCTTGCAAAATAATAAAAATTGTTAAAAAATGGCCTAAAAATCCACAAATTGTATTGCTTAAAATATTTTTGTCTAGATGTTGTGTTTAAAATTTTTAAATTTTATAATCTAAAATTTCGACACCTTTTGACATAGTGTCGCAAATAATATCAACCTCTTCATCTATTTCTACATCTGGTTCTAAGATAGAGAAAACTGCGCTACCACTACCACTCATGTGTGGACTAAATCCTCTTTTTCGCAATTCTAACATGGTCTTTTCTATTTCTTCGTTTAATAAAAATGCAGAAGATTCTAAATCATTAAATAGATTTTCTGAGGTTATTTCCTCGATTATGTTTTCAATCTCTCTTGTTTTTAAAATATTTTCAATATTTATCTTATCATAGGTTAAGAAGCACTCTTTGGTGTCTATAATGCTTTCTGGGATCGATAGCAATAATTTCATTGGCTTATACTCAAGTTTCTCTACAACCTGTCCTAGACTGCTTACCCTACACAATCCACCTTCGTACATATATGGGACATCGCTGCCAAGAGATAATAAGAACCATTTGTCTGGTTCTACGCCCTTCATTAAAGCTAATGCTTTAATAATTCCAACAATAGGAGCACTACCACCACCAAGTCCGGCACCAAATGGTATTCCTTTCTTAATCTTAATAGATATCGTTTCTTTTCCGTATTTAGCATAGAAAGAAGAAATTGCCTGGCAGAGTTTTACATAGTAATCATCATTAACTTCTTGCACAAAGTTATTTTCGTCAAAGATAAATTCTATATGGCTTTCTTCGGATTTATTAAGCTCTATCTCATCATATAAAGAAATACTAGTCTCCACCATGTCCAATGTGTGAAGTCCTTGCATCTTCCCTGTTACGTTCAATGCTAGATTAATCTTTCCGTATACTCTTATAACCACCAGTAATTCTCCTTGCTAGTGTAGATAAATTGCCCACACGTATTGTGCAGGCAATAGTGAATTTAATATCTTTGATATTAATAGTTCTTTGCTTCTACTTCGAAATATGCTTGAGGATGGTTACATACTGGGCATACATCTGGAGCTGTTGGTCCAACAACGATATGTCCACAGTTTCTGCATTCCCATACTTTAATTTCGCTCTTCTTAAATACTTCTTGTGCTTCCACATTCTTTAAGAGTGCACGATATCTTTCTTCATGGTTCTTTTCAATAGCTGCAACTCCTCTAAACTTTGCAGCAAGTTCTGGGAATCCTTCTGCTTCAGCTGTCTTTGCGAATTCTTCATACATATCTGTCCATTCATAGTTTTCGCCTTCTGCTGCTGCTTGTAAATTCTCTGCTGTATCTCCAATTCCGTTTAATTCTTTGAACCAGAGTTTAGCATGTTCTTTCTCGTTGTCTGCAGTCTTAAGGAAGAGAGCTGCTATTTGCTCATATCCTTCTTTTTTTGCTTTAGAAGCAAAATATGTGTATTTGTTTCTTGCTTGAGACTCTCCTGCAAATGCTGCTTGGAGGTTCTTCTCTGTTTGAGTTCCTTCGTATTTGTTTCCCATACTAGATCTCCTTATGCTGGTTGTACATCGTCACCGCTTGCTCCACATACTGGGCAGATTGCGGATTCTGCATCGTCTGCTTCAAATTCAACACCACAAATATTACAAATAAATGTCATAATTTTTCACTCCTTTTTGTTATTTGATAACTTATTATACAAAATTAGACTATCTTTTTAAAGAGTCTTTATGCATATATTGGAAGAAGTGTGAATGTCCAAGATGTTAGATAATCATATCCTTCTAAATATTCTACGATATTAGATACTGTATAATCTTTATATTCATACTTTCCAGTATTCATATTGTACTCTGCTATCATCCACTTTGTGATGGTATATGATGTGTATCCTTCATTAAGCTTTAAGTAAGACTCAAATTCTGTTGTTGCTTGTGTTAAAGTGTCTGCTGTTATTTGATCTCTTCTAACAGTTGGATAAGTGTAAGTTGGACCATCAAACCATACTGGGCAATTCTCTATTGTTTGAAAATCACCATTTTCATCTATACGCGAAGCACAGTCATAGGAAAGTGTTACCATTGGTATTGCCTTCCAGTTTGCACTAAGCATAATTTGTCCGTTATTGGATTCTACTTCACTTAATTGTGTTTGGAGTGCTTCTGGAGATTCTACCCAACCTTTAAATTCATATCCATCTATTGGAGCCATTTGAGATACAGATGGTGCTGTAGATAATACTTGGTCTGCTGTTGCAGAGTGAGAAACGTTTACTACTCTACAAAGTAAATTGTCGCTTGTGAAATAAGAATTACTATTTTTTGCATAGTAAACTACATCCAATGAACCCGCATTAATCCATTTTGCATGAACTCTAATAGTGGTTGTGTCTGGGAATTCTGCCATATAAGCATTGAAGTTCCCTTCTGTCCAAGGTTTTTTAAATGTGTCATCATCTATATACCAACCTGCAAATATCTTTCCAGATGGGGCATTTATGTCTCCATACTTTGGAAGGGATCTTGTTGCACCTTCATAGTACAATGCATTGATAATAGAAATTAGGTTGTTAGATTCCATGCTCTTGGATTGTTTGAATTCTTCTGTCCAAGAACCACCGTTTAAATCATATGTTACTGAATATGTTTTAATATACTTGTTGTTACATCCAACAAATACTGCACATATCATTAATGCGATACAAATACACAAACAAAGTGAAACTATTTTCTTCTTCATAAATCAATACCTCCTTTCTTTGTTTAGTGCCTTAATTATAACACTATGCCCAATTTTTTAACAAACTGGGCACAGGGTTTTATCTTGATTTAGGTTATTTTTGGCTTAAATTCCGTATCTATTGGTAATATCTCTAAGGTCTTGTATAATCTTTTGTCTAAGTGAATCTGGCTTTATTACCTCTGTAGACTTTGCAAATTGAAGCAACCAAACCTCCATTCCATTAGGACAAGCTTCTAATGTTATTAAAACTTTATCTTCTCCTGGAATAGGATCAATTTGAACATCTTTCCCAAACCAATCTACTACTTGGTCTACCAAAGGTGCGTCTGCTTTAAATACTATGGTTTCAGGATCATCCGAGAACATATATGGCATTTGTTTTGAGAATTTACTAAAATCTATTCCTCTTGTGTATCCTGGTATTTTGTGGATATCCAAAGCAGGTTGATCTTCTAAAATTTCAACTTTTCTTATTCTATCTACTCTACAATAGAAAATCTTCCCTAATCCTCCATTATAATTTGGCATATTTGGATCATATGACATTAAATAATATCTTTGATTATGAACGATTAATTGATACGCAGAAACTGTATGTGAGCTAGATAAAGCAAGTTCTAGCTTGTTGCTATCATTATTGTATTTATATTTATAGAATTCAAATGAAATTTGTCTACCTCTATCTATGGCATCTACAATGCTATAAATATTATAGAAGAAACGTTTGTTGTCTGTTTTTTCCCAATCGTTTGCAAAGAATCTTCTATTTACATGGCTCTTAAAGAAATTGCTTGTAAGAGTTAGTAATTTGTCTATTAAATCTTCTGTTTGTTTTGCTGTTATATACTTACTAGCAAGAAGAGCGTCTATTATGATATGTAACTCTGTATCATCAAAAGTTCTAGATATTAGTTTTGTTCCATTATGGGTTTTTTCGATATCATAACCATATTCTATTAATGCATCAATATCTCTTGATACCTTCTTTCTATCTGTTGTAATTCCGTATTTAGTGTCTAGTTGATTAATTATTTCTTGTTGTGTTAAAGCGTGCTTATCGTCTGTCTCTTCTTTTAGTATTTTTAAAGTATACAATAATGCTAGTTTATTTGACTCTGCCATACCTATGCCCCCTTATCTCAATGTACCAAAATTGTACCATAACTTATTTTAAAATTAAAGATGAAATGGATAAAATTTTTTATTGATGTCTAAAACTCAATGATTTTTAACATTTGACAAACTACGATAAAATCGTATAAAATATAGGAGTATTATATGAATAGAATATTTGTATATACAGAGCCATTCTTAAACTGTTGGAAAGCAATGGGATTAAATGATGACAATTTAAGGACTCTAGAAAACATATTATTAGCAGACCCAGAAGAAGGTAGTGTTATACCGGGTACAGGTGGGGCAAGGAAATTGCGCATTTCTCTCTCCGACAATCGGGGTAAAAGTGGTGGTGGAAGAGTCATATATGTGGATATTTTTGATAAAGAAAAGACTTATTTCTTATTTGCCTATCCTAAAAATATCCAGAAGGATTTAACGCCAGAACAAAAGAAAGCTATTAAAAAAGTAATAGAAGCAATAAAAAAGGAGGCATAGATATGGAAGAAATCAAAATGCAAAGTTCGTTAAGCCAAGAAGAAATTGAAAAAAACTTTGAGAATGTGGATGTATTCTCTGGAATTATGGCCGGTTTAGGAGAAGCTTTAGCTTATGAAAAAGGCTCTGCCAAGGCTGCAACTATTGCTAGAAAGCGTAGCTTGCCAGATGTACAAGTGGCAGAAATACGCAAAAGCCTTAATATGTCTCAAAAAAGTTTTGCAGCCATCTTGGGCGTATCTACAAGAACAGTTGAGGCTTGGGAAGCAGGAAGGGTAACCCCATCCCCTACAGCAAAGAAATTAATGTTTCTCATAAGCGAAGATCACTCTATTGTTTCCAAACTCAAATAAAAAAGACCCTAGAATTTTCTAAGATCTTTTCATAAAAATTTTGACTATTGTTTCAATTAATCATCTGAACTGCTAGATCCATTTGAATCATCACTTGAACTGTTATTACCCAAATATGGATTTGGGATAATACTATCATAGATTGTTGGTTTTGGTGCAGATAATCTTTGAGCCATATCTACATCGTCTTCAAAATGAATTGCATCAAATTCTGGGGTTCCTATTTCATCACACATAATAAAATCCTCCATATTTCTAATTAAATAGTTTATCTTCCAAAAGAAAATCATACAAGCCAATATGTATAATTCCATTATCATCAAGCCATAGTTTCTCATTGGATTTTGTAACAATAATTTTTTTGAAAAAATCTTTTGTTGCAAGAAGTGGTCGAAGTTCTATTTTTGCCTTGACTTCATCTTCAATATTTAGTGCAGATTGAATATAGTACTTTTTCATACCGTCATTTATGACAAAGTCTATTTCGCACTGATTCTGATGTCTCTTGCCCTCTTCATCCCTTGCCGTTATTTCAACAATGCCAACATCAACTGAATATCCGCGTGAGATAAGTTCATTAAATACAATATTTTCCATAGTATGAGACTCTTCTTGTTGACGAAAATTTGTTCGTGCATTTCTAAGTCCCAAATCAGTACAATAATATTTTGATGGGAACGAAAAATATTTTTTTCCTTTTACATCAAAACGTTTGGCTTGACAAAACAAAAACGCATCTTCCAAATATTCAAGATACGTTGATATTGTTTGTGAATCAACATTGACTTTCTTAACTGATTGCATTGTATTGGCGATTTTTGTAGAGTTTGTAAGCGAACCTATAGATGAGCAAAGATTGTCTGTAAGCAAAGACAAAACTTCTGGCATCGTAATATTATATCGTTCTTCAATATCTTTGAAATATACTTCTCTAAAAAGGTCTGAAAGATATTTTACTTTTTCACGTGATGTATTTTTAGATAATATCAAAGGTAGTCCCCCATATCTCGCATATTCTTCATATGCATCTGCTTTATCTCCACCAACAAACTCATAGTATTCCTTGAATGAGAGTGGAAATACTCTTACCTCATCACCACGACCACGGAATTCGGTCATAACATCTTTTGAGAGCAATTTAGAATTACTTCCGGTCACATAAACATCAATGTTTGAGAGTCTAATTAACCCATTTAACACGCCATAGAGAGGAAGTGGTTTGTCTGACTTCAAATCTTCCTTGCGGATAGCATATTGGACTTCATCAATAAATACATAATGCATATCCTCATTATTTTTGAGTCTATTATGAATATACTCTGAGAGCTTTTGAGGATCCCTGTATTCTTTGTTTGTATCATCATCAAGTGCAATTTTAATTATGTTTTCTTCATTCACACCTTGATTAATAAGGTAATCATTATATAGAGTAAAGAGCAAATAACTTTTCCCACAACGACGAATACCCGTTATGACTTTTATTAGCCCATTTTCTTTACGAGAGATGAGTTCATTCAAATAAAAATCTCTGTTAATTTTTCTCATTATCAAACTTTCCTTTTGAAATTTAGTCGACCGGTCGACCTATTTTCCAATAGTATATGCTTTGCGATGTTAAATGTCAATATTGCCATTCCAAAATTATTGTAATATCAATATTAAATTCACTATTGATTTATTTAATAAAATAAAATGAACCCACATTTACTATGGGCTCATTTTTCTATGGTGGGGTTGAATAGGCTCGAACTATCGACCTCGCGCTTATCAGGCGCGTGCTCTAACCAACTGAGCTACAACCCCGTCTTTGCGTTAGCGTACATATTTTAATACAAGATTATTTTGTTGTCAATTTATTTACACTTATTATTTTATGTTTTGTTTTATAGGGTTATAACACTAGAATTAGGACTAATAGAACTATGGAAACTATGCCTAATGCACATAATCCATAACCCATAATAGTGCTTATTTTTTCTTGTCTGCTAGCGTTTTTCTCTACCTTTTCTTCTAAATCTTTTATTCCCTTTTCTATCTCTTCATTCTTCTTGGAAATTTCATCTAATTCGTCTTTCAAAGCTCTTTGAGAATCTGCTGCCGCTTCTGTTGCGTCTATTGCTTTATCTAACTTCTCATAGATTTCGTTGGATTGGTTAACGTTTTGTTTAAATTTTTCAATCTCTTGTACTAAGTTTTCTAATTCACTCATATTTATCTCCTTTATTTCTCTCCAAATGCCCTGTTTGCATATAATGCAAAAATATAATAGTATACCGTATCTTTTGTTGTTTCTTTATATATGATATCTAACAAATCTCCAACCTTAATAACTGGAACTAGTCCATCTATTATGTTGAGTTTGTCTTCATCCTTTAATCTGCTATAGAACAAATAAATACAATCTATGAAATCATTAAGATCTTCCTTGCTTAGATTGCTTATTATTCTCTTGTATCTTGATTTATCAAAGTCATCAAATTGGAAGAGGTTATATAAAAGCAAGAATAAGTCTATCTTAACCATATACTTCCCTTCATTACTCTTTCTCATGTTATCTGCTATTGCAAGTGTTGGAGATGATTCAGCAAACCTTATTATTTCCTCTATAGTAAGATTGTCCATCTTCTTAACATCTCTCTGAACATCTAATATAGATAATGCAAAATAACTTTCTAGCGCATCTCTCTTTTCTTCATCTGGTCTGTCTTTATATACATCCAAGAAATCCAGCATATCTATGAATTGCTCTCTGTGGTAATAGAGCAATTGTGAATAATGCCATTCTACATAAGCAATGATAACATCTTCTATACTTCCTGCATCTTTAATTTGATGTGTTGCTTTCTTGTATATACCTAAACTATTAATATAGTTTAAACTGCTGCATTTAACTCTATCTAGGTTAGTTTTTTCTTTACCTTGATCTATATAGAAACTAACTATGCCTTCTTTCTCGTTTATACCTTCAAAGTACCATGAATAAATTATGCCTGTTTTATGTAACACATAAAGATATCTCATTATCTTGGATACTTCTTGGTAATCATGGACATTCTTTACATTGAAAGCAAGGACACCTTGCAAATCCATCTTTTGTATGCTTTCAGATACTGTAATGACCTTTCTTGTGAAAGACATCTTATCTTCCACATTGCCAAATATCTTTCCAATTACTGCTTTGAATTCATCTTCTAAGTCTGCTCTATTTAAAAGTGAAAGGATGTTGTCTATCTTTACGTTTCTATCTATTAATCTCTTGTAATCATCTTTATATTCCTTTTTGGATAGATAAACTATGGATGATGAACTCTTTATTCCGTTTCTTCCGGCTCTACCCATCTCTTGGACATACTCGCTCTTGGATATAGGGGCTCCCATATGGATAATATTTGTAATACTTGGCATATTGATGCCAATACCCATTGTATCATCTGCAATAAGAACATCTGTTTCGCCTTCTGCAAAATCCACATAGGATGATGTACTGTTGTTGAAAACATCTACATTTTCTCTTATGGATTCATCTAAGCCGTCATAGATCTTTTGTCCTTCTTTTGCTGTTCTTGTAAAGACAACTGTTCTCTTTAATGTTTCAACAGAGTCTGAAACTGCTGCACTTATCTCTTTTCCAATCTGTGTATAAATATCTTCTATATTGCCACATTCAGTATAACTGAAGTTCATTGCAGTATTCTTTAAAGATATAGGACAGATTATATTCTTTTCATCGATGTCTAATTGCTCTTTAACATCTTTTATAACGGAATAGTTTGCCGTGGCTGTAAACCCAATATACTTCGTCTTATCCACAAATTCTGTTAAATTAAACGAAAGCATTAAATATTCTGGTCTAAAATCATGGCTCCAGTTGGAGATACAATGTACTTCATCTAATACTACACTACCAATGATTTGCTTGTTGTTTAGTCCTATTAATCTATTGATTAACTTCCTATTCATAAAGGTCATTGGAGTAATGAATATAAACTTGTTGCTTGGAACAAAGTCTGCATAATTCATATTGCTTGTTAGATGTAATACATCGTCTATGCCGTGGAATAAGTTTAGATTTCTAATCTGATCTAAAATAAGTATCTCTGTTGGAACTATTACAAATGTTGGACATGGATTCAACATTGCAACAAAATAATATATTAAAGACTTTCCGCTGCCTGTTGGCATGATACAGATTTCTCTTTCATCCTTTTTATTAAGAATGTCTATTAACGCTTCCTTTTGTCCTGGCAAGAAAGACTTAAAGTCAAACAACTCTTCTAATAGTATGTCTAGATATTTGTTGTTGGTTTTGTCTATGGAATATAAAAGGTTTCTTTCGTTCCAAATATATCTACATTCTGTTTCTCTCTTAGTTGCATTTTTGTATGCTATGATGCCATCTTCTTCTCTAGAAGAAAGGAATATGCCAGAGGATGCGAATTTATACTTTAATTTCTTATATTCTATCTTTGCAAGAGCACTAAGCATTTCCCCCAGATGGTTAATCTCTTCTAAAGCTGCATTTATATCTTCGATATTGCCTTCATATTTAAGAGAAACTACATCTTCTTTTATGTAATTGTTTTTTATCATGAGAAGAATCATCATCTCAAGTCTATATACCATAGAATAATTGAGCTTAGTCTTATTCTTCTTTTCGTACTCCTTTATAAATAAAGAAGGCTTCATATTGAGGTTGCGTTGTAATATTCCAAAAATGGTTGCATATACTCCAGCTCTTGGATGTACACACATATCCTCTTCTTTTAATCCTTCTAAATAGAAACCATAATCCTGTTTTCCAGAACCACAAGGAACATAATTCTTAACTGGAAGGGGTAAGTCTTGTTTGTCTAATAGCAAATACTTCCCTTGCTTAGAAAATTTGAGTTTTGTTCCTCTTTCATCCTTGGATACTAAATCTCTTTCTGCAAATATGTTCGTGAAAAATTCTGTGAGCCAAGGGATTCTAGATTGGTTTATGGAAAAAGACTTAACAAAATCTGTTATTAAGTTTTGAATTTCTCTTTGATTGTTTCTTGCGAGCTTGGATACTCTTACATGCAATCCTTGTTTCATGGCAAGTTCTATAAGATTTACGCTTGCAGTATCATCCATAGATAAGTCCAAAAGAATACCTCTGAACCTTTTAATGTTCGTACAGACTTCAGGACTCTCGTCTATGATTCGATATAATGCATCATAAATACTCATTACTCACCTACTCTTACTATTGCTCCTAAAGATATATCATCATGGCTTCCCAATTCAGTTAGCCTTTCAAAGAATGCTGTTAGTTCTGGTTTGGCTGCTTCCACTCCAGACTCAACGATGTTTTTTTCTATTACACCTAATAAGTCTAAGAAACGATGCTCTTCTGCAAAGGACTTACCAAGTCCATCTGTTGAAACCATTATTGCCTTAGGATTACCTTTTGCATAATAGTGTCTAAAGGAATCTATGGCATCATCGTTGCACAGTGATGTTGTATATGGACCAAAGCATCTTGGATCTTCTGGCAAAGGCATAGTAAACTTCTTATTGTCTACAGCAGCATCTCCATCTCCAAGTTGAAGAATAAAATAGAAGCCATTGGTTACACAGCCTAGAATAAATGTACTTCCATATATTATTGGGTAAGATTTAAAGATACCTTCTTTTTGGTATTCCTTATAATCTTTGTGGTCCATTAATCCTATTTCTCTATCCTCTATTGGGTGTGCTAAAAGATGGTTTTTAGTTCTTTCTAACCACTTGAATAATATGTAAGTTTTTAATTGAACAAAGGCTTTATCTATTTCTTTTGTATCATTAAAGTCTAAATTGGGTTGGTTTGCCACAAATTCTTTTACACATTGAATTCCTATTTCTACAGCAAACTTAGAGCCTAGATTTGCCCTAAAACATCTACTATCTCCATGCCCATCTGCAACACAAGCAATGGCCATATTGCTGTCTTGATAAACAGCTGAACTATCTTCGCATATCCCTGAATCTAGGTGGCTTGCGCCTATTTGAGATATGGCTAAAGAAGTGATATTTGAGATTTCTTTATTACCAATTATCATTTTGTGAATCTATTAAATCGCTATTGAATTCTGTGATTTGTTCTGCGAAATCATCTTGCTTTGCATTGGTTGTTTGAGCAGATACTGAACTCTTGCTTCCAATCTTAGATGCTGTTACACTAACAAATCTTATGACCTTTCTTAATGCTTCTGGAGAGTGTGCTGTGAGCACTAATTCATCATCCCCTGTGAATGAGGCTAGCATATCTTTGTCTGCATCATCTCCAATTGCAACTGCTGCTTTTAATGCATATTTGAACCAGTTGTTCTTCTTAAGTTTTTCTATTGCATCCTTATATTCATCTGTTGGGGCACCGTCTGAAAGAAGGAATATTGCTGGAGCATATGATCCTGCAACTTCTGCCATAAACTCATTTCTGGATAACTTCTCATTTAATACTTCAAAAGCCTTGCCCATTTCTGTCATGCCGCCTGCATTAACATAACTCCACTTGAAGTCATTTACATCTACAGGATTTGGATACATCCACTTAACTCCTGTTGAGAATGTTAAACAAGCTATCTTTATTAAAGCATCTGCATTAGATGAAGATATTTCTTTAATCTCTGGTATTACACCTTCGATAGCATCATTAACTTCACCGATTTTTGTACCGCTCATACTATTAGATGTGTCTATTAAGAAAAATAGTATCATTGTACGTCTTGCTATTCCTTCTACATTATCATACTTACCCATAATTTTGCCCCCTAGTTTATTTCTCCACTATATTCATTTCCAAAGAAAATCTTTGTTCCTTTCAATAGGAACAATACTCCTCCATATGGAACTGATTTTTGTTCTCCGCTTGAGTATTCCACAATCCATCCTCTCTTAGATAGATTCTTTAATCCCCAAAGCGATTTATTTGCTTTATTTATAATAACCATACCCGCTTCTTGGAATAGGTCTTGGCTATCTTCTATTTGATATGTGTATAACCTGGTTTCAGGATATAAGAATATCTTGTTTTTGTTTATTGTTAAAACGAGTGGTCTATTTATCTCTACACCACAATCTGCACAAGTGAGCTTTTCTTGTTTCTCATCTTCAAAGGTGTTATAACAGCCACAGGAACATTTAATTGTAGAGTTTCTATATCTTAATAAGATATTAGTCCACTCTCTTTCTGTTAATCTCTCGTTTACATCCTTAATGCCGGCCGTAAAAACCTTTATAAACGCATCTTGTATGTATCTAGGATACATATTCCATAATCTTATTACATTGTTGTGTATGCCCCTTACAGGACGGTTGCTTTCATCTTTTGGATCATAACAGAATAATGGATGTACTCCGTAATACTCTTTTTCTAGTTGTTCTGTTAAGCAACAATGAGATGCAGTCTTTGCTCCTTCAAACGGATGTCCTCTAAAGAACAACATGAAAAGTACAACAGCAAGAGAGAACCTATCTGTATGTACGTTTGGTCTACTCTTTCCTGTAACTACTTCTGGAGCAATATATCTACTCTTTCCATCTACACCTACATTCTGTCCGTATGGTGCAACGTTATCGTTATCACAAATTAATACATCTCCGTTTTCTGGATTAATAAAGAAGTTGCCGTCATTTAAGTCTTGGTAACTATACCCTTTACTATGTAAATCCTTAAAAGCGTTAACCAAATGAAGTGCTGCATTTATAATTGCCATATCACTATTCATTTGTACTTTTGCTGTTAATATCTTAGAAAAATCTTCATATCCTGCTGGTCTCAATCTCATTAAATAACCAAAGGTTCCGTTTCTCATTTCGGTTATATATAAAGGCCACAAGAAAGATTCATTTGGAGATCCGTTAACTATGTTATTCTCTAAATTAGAGTAAAATTCATTTTTCTTTTTAATAGAACGTGGGAAATATAGCTTCATCGCATAATCTTCTCTTGCATAATGAACCTTATAAACAGCACCTTGTCCACCTTCGCCAATCTTTTGGATGACTTCAGCCTTGGAACCGTTCTTTATTTGTATTCTTTCATTACGTTTTAAATCAATCATACAACTTTAACTCGCTTTCCTTTTGTTCTATCATTTCTTTGATATCAAATATTTTATATTTGTTTCTTACTTCTTCAACCTCTATATCCTTTTGTAGAGACTTTATAGCGAAGTCTAGATCGTTTATAGTTTTCTTTATTTCATCCGCTTCGCTCTTGCCTAGAATAACGCTCTCTAGTTTGTTTTCTAGTTGTGATATTTCTCTATCTATCCTAGATATCTCAGATTTAAGAATAAGCCTTTTGTCTTTATACTCTGCTATTGCTTTTTGTGTTTCTTCATACCCTTCTTTTATTTCTCTAGGGTTTTGTATTTCGTTTTCTAGTTGGGAGATTTTAGAATCTATGTTCTTAATTCCCATTTGATTTTTTACTTTAGCACTCTTTAAAGAATGAAGTTCAACTTGCATGAGAGTTTTTGCTTCAGCAGAATTCATATCTGCTAGTTGCTTTTCTGCAGCTGCTTTTTCTTCTATATAAGTTTCAAGAGTTTGTTTTTTCTTGTTTATAGATTTATCTATAACATCTAACTTGTTATACAACTCTTTTATCTCAAATTGAAGTTCTTCTTTTCTACTGCTCATTATTCTCTTCTGCTTGTTCTTCTACTACTTCTTCTTGGGCCTCTTCTGTATTCTCTGTTTCTTCTGCAGGCTCTGCTTCGTCATCATCTATTTGTTCTTCTAAATCTACTGGCTTATCCTTCTTTCTTTCCTTAAGAATTTGTAAGCACATAATAGCTCCAACGAATACAAATACAACTAGTATTAGGACAAGTCCTAATATAGCCATTGTTGAGTCTAATTCAAGTTCTTCGATCTTTGCCATTGCTACAGAATAGAATGCAATTAAGATTAAGAAGCTTGCAAGTAATCCAACCATTAACCAAACTGTTGTGCTTGGTTTATATTTCTCTTTTGGTTCGTTAGTTTCTTCTGTTTCTTCTTTTGCAGGTTTTTCTGGTTTTTCTTTCTTCTTAATATGCTTTAAGCATATTGCCACAACAATAACTACTATTAATCCAAATACTAAGAATGCTGCAACAGATGTTGTAACTATTAGCCATACGTTAATCTCTGCCTTTACTGTAACAGTATTTAATATCTTCTTTGGCCATGCTGCATATTGTGCACTAAATGTGTACTCTCCTTCTTCTGTTGGAGTGAAGGTAACTGTTGTGGTTTTTGTTGTTGCAAAGATTTCACCATTTACATACCAGATAATGCCAACATTCTTGTTAACATAATCCATTCCAGAAATACTCAATGTTATTGGCTTCTTAAGATCTACAACGCCATCTTTAACTTTGCTGTCTATGTGAAGTTGTACGCTTGAATTGTTGTTGTATGCATCAAATTGGAAATCTACATACCATGTTTCTACAAATGCACCATACTCTGCTTGTACCTTTAATCTAGGTGTTTGCTCTTGGCTCTTTGTAACATCATTTTGTGTAACAAAATACTTTAACTCTGGACCAGTTGCAATTACGTGTTTTTCACCATCTTCATCTGTTATAACCCAGGTTATATTTCTGTCTAGCAATGGATCTGTATCATTCTTTGGCTTTAAGTATGCCTTTATATTAATCTCTCCACTATCATGGATAGATACCTTTGCAAGTTTAATATTGCCTAGCGTCTCATCTTCTACATCTTCAAATTGTGTGCCATCTTGTGTGATTCCAATTCCAGATACCGGATCATACTTTGTATCTATGTCTGAATAATCTTCTGTTAAGAGAGATAATAAGTTTAGTTTTGGTTGTGTATATGTTAATTGCTTCTCATTTGGTGTTCCTGCATTTTCTGTGTAGGAATAAGTTATAACACTTGGAGAATGTTGTCTTATAACTCTTGTTATCTTTCTTGGGTTTACAACCGGGAATTCATTACCTGTAAAGCTTTCAGCTTTTGCTCTTATTTCATAGAGTGCTGTGGCAATAGAAACGAATGTAGTTGCATAAGAAGTACCTGTTCCTAATCTATACTTATCTGTACCACTACTTGCAGCAAAAACGTTTGTTGCAGGTGCATATATATCATAGGAATTACCAAAGTTTGAATTATCATATTTGTTCTTCTCTGCATTGTATCCCATTACACCAATGACGTTTTCGTTTGCTGCCAAATAATATGCATCATCTGCAGAGTTCTTATTATCATTACCTGCTGCTGCAACTATTGCTAGTTGATCACAAGCAGAAGATATAATATTTGTTAGTTGTTCATCATGAATCCAATCATTATCTTTGCCAATTTTGCTTTCCAATAATCCATATGAAAGATTTAATACATCTGCATGGAGATCTTCTGCCGCATAACGTATTGCTTCTCTTGTTGCATTTAATGTGAATGCTTCGTATGGATTTTTCTTGTTGTCTGTGTTTGTATAACTGGCTTTAATAGGAACGAGCTTAATGTACTCTTCTAATCCCAAGTCTTTAATAATCATAGCCATTGTGGACATCATTCCTGTGCCATGATAATCCTTTGATGCATCTGTTACATCATCTGTTCCGGATTTCTTATTTGCTGCATTATATGAATTGTATCTTACGATTACCCCTTCTTCGTCTTTTAATAATACGCCATCAAAGATTTCATGAGATAAATTGCATCCCGTATCTGCTACAGCAATAATAATTGGATTGCTCTTTAAATATGTATTTAAAGCCATTCTAGATGGAAGATCCCAGGCAATGATAGTATCTCTAACAGCAGATATATTTAAATCCGTTGCTCCGTAATACCAAAGATTGTCTGTATTCTGTCCACCATATGTTCCACTTACTTCACCTTCGTTTGCTAAAGCAACATTGGTAGTACCTGCTCCTATTCCTAAAATAAGAGCAAGTGTTACAGCAAGTAGAACTATTAGTAAATTAAATCTTTTTGTTTTCATTTTCTTATAATGCTTTGTTTATCATTTCTAATGATACATTTAATCTTCTTACGCTTTCTTCTTTGCCAAGAATAATAGCCATTTCTACTGCACCACCAGGAGTGATTTGTGTTCCTGTCATTGCAAGACGCACTGTAAACATAACTTGTCCTGCCTTGAGTTCTGCTTTTTCTGCTGCTATACCCATAGATGCTTTAATGCTTTCTTCATCCCATGCTGTATTTGGAATTTCTTGTAGCCATGCTTCGATACACTTCTTTGCAACTTCAAGGTCTACCTTCATCTTTTTGTGGTTGTACCACTCTAGATCATAGTCTCCAAAGTTATCTAAGAATGCTATCTTTTCTGGGATGTCATCTAGGATTTCTGTTCTTGTTTGCATTAAAAATGCAATTTCTTTTGTATCATAGTTGCCTTTTAACTCTGCTTTTGCAATATATGGCTTTGCCATTTCGTAATATTGTTCAAAAGGCATCTCTTTAAAATACTCTCCATTTAACCAACGCATTTTGGTTTCATCAAAGATGGATGGGGATTTGGAAATACCGTCTATATCAAACTTTTCGATCATTTCTTCCATTGTCATCTTTTCAGTATTGTCTTTTGGACACCAGCCAAGAAGTGCAATGTAGTTAACAATAGCCTCTGGTAAGAATCCTCTTTTTACAAAGTCTTCAAAGTTTGCATCTCCGTATCTCTTACTTAACTTTCTTTGTGCATCTTTCATAATTGGTGAAAGGTGTATATATGTTGGTCTTTGCCATCCGAATGCATCATAGATGAGGTTGTATAATGGGGTTGTAGATAAGTACTCTACACCTCTTAAAATATGTGTGATGTTCATTGAATGATCGTCTACAACGTTAGCGAAGTTGTATGTTGGCATTCCATCACTCTTTAGAAGAATAATATCTTCTAAGTCTTCTGTTGCAACTGAGATTTCTCCAAATACTAAGTCTGTATAAGATGAAACAACATTATCTGGAACCTTAAATCTTATTACATAAGGTGCTCCACTCTTTAATTTAGCATCTATTTCTTCTTTGCTTAAATATCTGCAGTGCTTGTCATAGGTACGAACACCATTTTCGTCTTTAAGAGATTCAAGTCTTTCTTTGTCACAGAAACAATAATATGCTTTGCCCATTGCTACGAGCTCTTCTGCATACTTTTTATAAAGTTCTTTTCTTTCGCTTTGGATATATGGTCCGTATCCACCATCTTTTTCTGGACCTTCATCATAATCTATCTTTGCTTTGGCAAGAGTTGAATAAATCATTTCTGTTGCGCCTTCAACAAATCTTTCTCTATCTGTATCCTCGATACGTAAAACAAAAGTACCGTTGTGCTTTCTTGCATAAAGGTAACTGTATAATCCTGTTCTTAGGTTTCCAATGTGCATGAAACCTGTTGGGCTTGGTGCAAAACGTGTTCTGACCATTGTGCTATCTGACATATATATTCCTCCGAAAATTTTTCGTGTATTTATCTATTATACTAATATATAACTTTTTAATGATGATTACAAGAATTAATGTGAAACTTGGATTTTGAAAAATCCAAAACTTCATTAATACTTTTGCACTTTTTAGGGCTATTTTCTTGCTTTGAATATGGACTTATTTTGCAAGATTCTATATAATTATTTTTATGGAAATAATTAATATAGCGAACTCATTTTATACCAACTACATCCTTCGTTTTGGCAAGGACGTTATTTTGGTAGACTGTGGCAACAACATTTCTTTAGACAAAGTAAAAAAGAAATTAGCAAAGTATGACATATCCTTAGATGATATTAAGGCTGTTATTTTAACTCATGTCCATGCAGATCATGTATCTTATATGGAAGATTTATTAAACACCATATCCCCTAAGATAATAGTTGGGAAGGAAGCCGTTGAATTACTACAAAAAGGAGAAGATCAATTCTATTCATTCACCTCTCCAGGCAACAGAAAACTTACATATTTCTTTGCCAAATTAAGAGGAGGGCACCCAGCACAATGGCATCCATTTGATATCTCTAAATTTAATCCAGTTATTGTTGAAAAAGAGGACGATGAAACTCTTAAGGAATATGGCATTAAACTTATACCGCTCCCTGGACATACACAAGATAGTATTGGGTTTATGGTAGGCAATGATTTTGTTGCTGGAGACGCAATTATGAATAGCGTTCCTGCAAAACATTTGCTCCCACTCCTTATCTATAGTGCAAAGGATTTTAAAGATTCATACAACAAATTAATAGAAATTAATGCGGATAAGTATTATGTAGGACATGGCGGACCTGTTACAGTAGAAGATCTTAAAGCAAATCTTAAGTTTGCTATGGAAGTTGAGGAATTCTAATTATGTATTTAGATGATTTTATTAAAGATGCTTTAGTTTTATTATCTTTTGATACAGTTAAAGCACCAGCAAAAAGAAATGCCCCTTTTGGAAAAGGTTCAAAGGATGCACTTGAATATGTTTTAAAGAAAGCAAAAAAGATGGGATTTAAGACTACCAATTATGATAACTATATTGGTTATGCATCTATTGGAGATCCTTCCCTTCCAGGTTTTGATATTTTAGGACACTTAGACACTGTTCCACTTGGTGAAGGTTGGACACATTCTCCTTATGGAGAACTTGCAGACTATAAAGGCAGACCTGCAATATATGGCAGAGGTGCTTTGGATGACAAGATTCCAATCTTTGTTTGCATATATATTATTAAAGAATTAGCTGCACGTGTAGGAAAACCAAGAAGACATATCCGTGTTATCTTTGGATGTGACGAAGAAGATGGCTGGGGTTGTATAGAACACTTTAATAAATTTGATAAAATGGCTCCTCAAGGATTTACACCAGACGCTGACTTCCCAGTTATCTATTATGAAAAAGGAATAGCTCATGTAAAGGTGGAATTACCTTGCCCAGAAAAACTAACCATGTTTGACTGTGGAGATAGAGCTAATGTTGTTCCAGATATGGCAACAGCTATCTATGATGGACGTAAAATGTCTTCTCGTGGTATATCTGCTCATGGTGCAAAACCATATGAAGGAGATAATGCTGGAATAAAACTATTAAAGCTTATTGGCAGAACTTATGACGATGAAGCAATAATGAATATTGCAACCAAACTAGATGATGTTTACGGAAAAGGACTAGGTTTAGATTGTGTAGACTCTGAAGGATTACCACTCACAATGAACGTTGGTGTTATTAAAGGAGATGGCAAAAAATTAGAACTTACAATAGACTTTAGATATCCTTTAAACATAGAAAAGGAACAAATCCAAAAACAGATAGAAAATGCATTTTCGGATGTTAAAGTGTCAATTCCGCATGCTCATGATAGGCTTTTTGTTGATAAGAACACTCCTCTCATCACAACGCTCATGGATGCATATAAGGATACAACTCTTGATTTAGGAGCCAAGCCTTTAGCTATTGGTGGAGGCACTTATGCTAGGGCTATGAACGAGGCTGTAGGCTTCGGACCAGTGTTCCCAGATGACGAAATGCCAATACATTGTTTGGACGAATGTATCACTATAGACCAATTAGATAAGATGTATAGAATATATTACGAAGCAATTAAACGTCTTTGTTTCTAACGTTGCATTGTAACCGATAATGTTCTACAATATATAAAAAATAAAATGATAAGGAATTACTATGAATAATAAATTTGCAAATCCACTACAAAAAGTTTTAAAGAAATATGTGAACGATCCAGATATCGCTCCTATTCTTAAAGATATCGCAAACGCACAACAAGGTTGTTTTACTTTCTCTAAAGACGTTAAAAAATATATGCTTAAATTCATATATCAAAAGTACAACGAGACTCATGAAGTATGGCAATTAATTGAAGTATTAAAGAACTCTAGTGCATACGAATCATTTAGTGATTTGGAAATATTTAAACTTGGTGATGAATGTTATTTTTGGTATGACTTCCTTAACTCTTATGCACTTTGGAAAATTATAGAAAAAACATACGGTTGGGCAGACGAAGAAGAGAAACTTACTACCCTAGTTAGAATCTTTAGAGAAGACCTCACAATCTTTACAGAATACGATAGGATTTAATAGGCATTTATACAGTATTTTTTTGCATTTTGTTTCACTTTTAACAATATGCATAACTGTATAAAAATGCAGAGTTCTCCACGAAGTTATCCACACAATTGTGGAAAAATGTGGATAAACTCCCCTATTTTTAGACTTTTCCCCATTAGAATAGCATTTTTTGAGACCTTACAAATTTGACACTTTTTTGCTTCTGTTTATAGTTAATTTTTCTTAATTTTTGAAAACCCACTATTTACGGCATTTTTCTATGCAAAACAGCTTTCTCGTGAATAAATATTCTATATTTTTATAATTCACACATTTTAGCAATTAAAAAGAGCTAGGTTTTAATTTCCTAACTCTTTCTTTGTTTAAATTTTATGAGTTATATTATGCGAGTGGTTTCATAGTTGGGAATAATAATACATCCCTTATAGATGGGCTGTCTGTTAACAACATAACAACTCTATCTATTCCTATTCCAATACCGCCTGTTGGTGGCATTCCATACTCAAGAGCATTAACAAAGTCTTCATCATAAGGTTGAGCTTCTTCATCCCCTGCTGCCTTTGCTGCCATTTGTGCTGCAAATCTTTCTCTTTGGTCTATTGGATCATTTAATTCACTAAATGCATTAGCATATTCAGTATGATTAATGAATAACTCAAATCTTTCTGTTACTCTTGGATCCTTTGGAGATTTCTTTGCAAGTGGGCTAACTTCTACAGGATAATCTGTGATGAATGTTGGTTGAACTAATAATTCCTCGCCAAATGCATCGAAGACTTCATATAAACATTTACCCCATGTTGTATCTTTAGGAAGGTCTAAGCCTCTTCTATTGGCTTCAGCGATAAGATTTTCAAGAGAATCATTATCAAAGTCCATTCCAAGACTTTCCTTAACGAAATCTTTCATTGGTTGTCTCTTCCATGGTCCCTTTAAGGAGATTGGAGTTCCTTGATATTCTATATCAAGAGATGGGCAAACTTTTTCTGCTGCACATACTATAATCTTTTCTGCAATGTCCATCATTGCATCTAAGTTAACATATGCTTGGTATAATTCTATAGTTGTGAATTCTGGATTATGTTTTGGATCCATACCTTCATTTCTAAAGATTCTTCCAATTTCATAAACCTTTTCAAAACCACCAACGATAAGTCTCTTTAAATAAAGCTCTGTAGCTATTCTAAGATACATATCGATGTCTAATGTATTATGATGTGTAATGAATGGTCTAGCGTTTGCTCCGCCTGCTAGAGTGTTTAATACAGGTGTTTCTACTTCGTAGAATCCGTCATTGTTTAACATCTCTCTAATTGCAGCAACGATTTGTGAACGTTTCATCATTGTATCCTTAACTTCAGGATTCATAATGAGGTCCACATATCTTTGACGATATCTTAAATCGTTGTCTCTTAATCCGTGGAACTTCTCTGGAAGAGGCAATAATGATTTTGTTAATAATGTGTATTCTCTAACTGTAACTGTAGGTTCTCCTGAGTGCGTAATAAATACTTCACCCTTAACACCAATGATGTCGCCTACGTCTAATTTCTTGAATTCGGCGTAGTTTTCTTCACCTAAGTTATCTCTAGTAAAATAAAGTTGGAAGTTTCCATCTGTATCTTGAATATGACCAAAGCTTGCTTTGCCCATAATTCTTTTTGACATCAATCTTCCTGCAATGACAACCTCTTTGTCTATGAATGAGTCTACATCCTTTCTAATGGCTCCTGCAGTTGTTGTACGGTCAAATCTAGTAATTTCAAATGGATTCTTCCCTGCTGCTTGAAGGTTAGCTAGTTTTTCTTTTCTAACTCTTACAACTTCAGCAACATCTACTTCTTTTACTTGTTGGTTTCGATTGTTGTTATCCATATTATTTTTCTTTTTTAATGATTTGGACTTTAATTATTCCAGATGGAGCTTCGTATTCAACGATGTCTCCAGCCTTTTTGCCTGCTAAAGCTTTTGCAAGTGGAGATTGATTTGAAATCTTATTTTCTTCTGGATTTGCTTCTGTTGTACCACAAATCTCGAATGTTTCTTCTTCATCTTCACCATCGAACTTAATTGTTACAATTTCATTGTCTGTGATAACAGCGTGCTTGAGTTGATCTTCAATTTCTAAGATTTTGTTTGCTGTCTTAGTTTGTTCTTCCTTAGCTGCATCATATTCTGCGTTTTCAGATAAGTCACCATAGGATCTTGCGATACCAATTTGTTCTTCGCATTTGCCTTGTTTCCATGTCTTTAAGATATAGAGTTCCATTTTTGCTTCTCTATAACCTTCTTCAGAATAAACAATGTCTGTTGCAGATATCTTATGTGTATCTTTCTTTCTCATTGCTTGGATATCATCTTCGCCTTTTAAGAGATAGAATTTTGCTTGTTCTGCGATGATTTTTTTGTCTTTATCTGTTAAGACATCGTGCTTTTGTGCGATAGAAAAGAACTTATCAATAACTTCAACGCTTATTCCGTTCTCATCTGCATAAAATTGTGCATCACTAAATTTGATTCCTTTTGAATCTTTCTTTGCTGTGTCATCTTTCTTTGGTCTTGCCATAATATACCTCATTTGGGACTAGCCCTATAATTTTAAGACGGAATCCGTTTCTGGATTCTGCCTTTTTTATTTAGTTTTATTGTTTGTTATTATTCTTCGTCTTTTGGTTCTTCAACTACTGTTTCAATAGTTTCTTCTGCTTGAGCTTCTACTACTGGAGCCTCTTCTACGACTTCCTCAACAGTATCTACTGTTGTCTCCTCTGCTACAGAAGCAACTTCTTCAACTGGAGTCTCTTCTACGGCTTCCTCAACAGTATCTTCTGCTGTCTCCTCTAATAAAGGAGCTATTATTTCATCAACTGTTGCTTGTTCTGCTTTCTCTTCTTTCTTTTGTTGTAATTCAGCATCTGCTTTAGCGATAACTGCTGCAACATCTGGTTTGTATGCAGGCTCGAACTTCATAATTTCGATTTCGATTGCGCTGAATGCAAATCCTAATGCATTAGCAAAGATGTCTGTGATCATATTACGTACATATGCTTCAACTTGTTCTACATCTTTTTCTTTTACAGATACTTTAACCTTAAGTTTTACACCATAATCTGATGTTGAAAGTTTGATTCCTTTACACTTTACACCTTCTATTGATGTACATGCCTTAACGACTAATTTCTTAACTGCGAATACAGTTACTCTTGTCTTTTGTGCACTGTCTGTTCTTAATGTGATTTCTTTAATTGCATCATCATTAATGAATATAAGAACTAAGGCTGTTGTTGCCAATAATCCGAAGATAATTGCCAATGTAATGAATAATCCTTTTACTAAGCTATTGTCTAAATCGTTTGCATCTATTCCGCCATATGCGATTACTAATAATATAATTATTAAAATCAAGGCAAGAATTGTTGCGGCTGTTGTAAAGATCTTTTCGAGATTACGCTTTAACATTGCTTCCTCCTACGCACGTGTGCGCTTTTTATAGTGCTATATAATATATATTTAATATTTTTTAATGTCAAGTTAGTTAAGATATTATCAAAATATAATATTTTCCATTAACTCCATTAATTGTTGCATTTATGCCTTCCACAACCATTCCCGTTGGTTCTAGTGTTCCAACAATGAATATTGAGATGGTTTTGTATGTTGTTGTTTTTGAATCATTGTCTTGCATATAATTCTTTAGTGCTTGCAATTCTGCTGCATTTTCAATGTATAAATCGTATGTTGTTGAATTATATTCAAATGTTTCTGTTAAATAATAGTTATATGTTGTTGTCGCCACAATGTCGGTGTAATTATCTCCAGCACATCCCTGTGCTGTCTTTTGTGCATCACTAATTAAGAAGTGGCTTGCATCATAGATTTCAATTCCAGTTCCTGTAATAGCCAAGTTGCCCCAGGTTGCATCTACAACATACCATTCACCAACTCCATCTGCATTTGTATCTATAAATACTTTGTTCCAAGCATGTGCTGCTGCGTGGCTAGAAATTCTTACGCTTCTTATACCCTCTAATCCTGTAAGGATTACGAATGCCTTAGAAATACCATCACATACTGCATATCCGTAGTCTAGAGCACCTTCTGCAAACCATGAAGCAAAGTGTACCCATCCATTATCATCTGTGGAATCATATAAGTTGTTTGGATCTAGTACTGCATTATCATATGTTACGTTTGAAACAATCCACTTATATATTGCTTTGACTTTCTCGTAGTCTGACATGTCATCATCTACTATTTCTCTTAAGATAGTCTTTGCTCTATTAACTATGCTTAATGCTCTTCCTGTGCATACTGGTTTCATATAATGTTCTAGTGCATATACTACTTGGTCTGATGTTGCACAATTGAATTCGGTTGTATATTCCTTATATTTGAACTCATCGAATGAGTTAGTTCTAGAAGAACTATAATCGCTGAAGTAATAGTCTTGTTGAGGCAAGTTTGCACCCTCTAAATCTTCATACCATGTATTTCCAACATCATAGTAGATAGTACCATATCCTTCTCCACCTTCGGTTGAAATATATGTATTGTAGTTAACCTCTGCACCTTCAATTTGAAGATACCACTTAATACCCATTGAATAGTTTCCACTATACCATGCTCCGCTATATGATGGGACAGGCATTGTAACCTTGCTCTGATATGTTGCTATTAAATCTTCATAGGTTTTCTTTAATGTTAGGTTTTTGCCTTGTGCATTAAGAGCTGTTGCAAAGTCTCCTCCAACCTTGAAGAATTTACTTGTAGTTATGTAGTTAGACAAGATGTAGTCTAAGAACATAATGAACTCATCTTCACTTTCAATAACAATTGGATCGCTTTGTGCACCATGTGTTGTAAACTTCTCGATATAGTTTTGTAATAAGTAATGGTGACAATACTTACAGCAATATCCATCATAATCATGTGCTCTTGTTTCTTTAACTTGTCCACAGACCTGACATTGTAATGCATCGTGGTCTTCATCTAAATATGTCCATGTTGTTCCATATGTATGTGGAACCATTGGAACAGATTCTGTCCTTGTTGCTGAACATCTTGTACATGTATATGTCTTAACACCAGTTGCTGTACATGTTGGATCTGTTGTAACTACGCCATCATTCCAAGCATGGCCTAATGCGTCTACATATGTATCTTTATAATTATCTCCACATCTTGAACATGTATGTGTTGTATATCCTCTTTCTGTACAGGTTGGTGCAGTTACTGAATCATGATAATCATGACCAAGTGGATCTACCGGTTCAGTCTTTGTTATATGGCATCTTGTACATTCATATGTCATTACACCTTGTTGTGTACAGGTTGGGTCTGTTGTTTGTGTGCCAGAATTCCAACTATGGCCCAATGCTGGTATTGGTTCTGTGATTTGTTGATGACATACCGTACATTCGAATGCTCTCTCGCCTTCTTCCGTACAGGTTGGATATCTATTTATAACAGGTTCATCTGCATATGTGTGAGGTTTCATTGGAATAATTTCAGTTCTTGTATCATGACACATTGAGCAAGTATATGTTCTAATACCTGTTGCTGTACATGTTGAGTCTAAGGTTATTTCTCCTTCACCCCAATCGTGGTCTATTACTGGAATAGTTTCTGTTCTTGTTAAATGACATCTCTTACATTCATATGTCTTGACGCCAGGAACGATACAGGTTGGAGGTTGTGTAATAGTGCCTTCATCCCAATCATGGCCGAGTGCATCTACTGGTTCGGTTCTTGTTGTTCCACATCTTGTACATGTGTATGTCTTAACACCAGTTGCTGTACATGTTGGATCTGTTGTAACTACACCATCATTCCAATTATGTCCAAGAGGTGCTCCAAATGTTTCAGTATGAATCTTGCCGCACTTCAAACAGGTGTATTCTTTATATCCTGGATCTGTACAACTTGGTTCTGCAATAATAGTACCATTATCCCAGTTATGACCAATTCCTGTTGTTGTTTCAGTATAATAATACTGACATATCTTACACCTATGTATTACAGATACTTCATCTTCACAGTTTGTTGGAGTATTTTGTATTACTAACTCAAAGTCATGTTCACCATTGTCATATGATAAATTTCCACAACTTCCAGGGAGATTACTATCATTTTGGCATATGTGCCAATGATGAGTTTCATTATATGTATAATTCCCAAAAGTATGTCCAGCCGGTATAATTTCTGTTTTAGTATCACCACAAACTGTACATTTTAATACCCTGCTTCCATCAATTGTACATGACTTAGGTGTTTCGGATTGTATTTGATAATCATGATCGGCTTTAACTATTTCTATTTTTGTCTCGCCACAATTTTGGCATGTAAAATGTTTCTGCCCATCCTGCAAGCAAGTGGCCTCAATTGTTAAATCAGTATCTTGAATCCAATCATGTGATAATAATGGCATCTCAACATCATAATGTGTTTGTCCACATTTCTTACAGGTCACATCCGCTCTCCCATGTGTAGTACAAGTTGATTTCTCCCTTATTGTAATGGTACCTGGGTGTCCTGGTTTGCGCACATCGGTCCAATCTATTATGTGCTCTTCTTTAGATTCATCAAATACTCTATTGCAATTTTCACAATATCTAAAGTGATAAATATCACAAAGTGCTTTTTGTTCATCCGTAAGACAGTTTGTTGTATTTGTTGCCCACTTAAGTGAATGTGATTTTTTTGGGACAATTTCTTCTTTTTCATATCCACAAATTGAACAAATATACTTATCAATACCTGTATGTTGACATGTTGCAGCTATACTATGATCACGATCTAATGTGAATGCATGATTTTCAATATTTACATCATTATGACATTCAGTACACACCTGCCAATGCTGTGTATCATTGCTCTCATATACTCTTGCAACAACATTATGCGGTTTCGCTTGAGAAACATCTGACAAATCGGCATTACAAATGGAACACTTCCATCCTACAACATTGGGCTCTGCACAAGATGTTGAGGTATGATCTTTAGACTCATCTCTAACTTTATGGTGTTCATGTTCATCAAAGTGTTCTTCGCATCCATTTAAACATGCATGCCAGTGATTTGTTTCATCGCTGGTCCAGTTATTGTTATCTGGATTATGACCTAATGCTGATATTTCTTCTTTTTTGGTTGCACTACAAATTGTACAAGAATATGTTTTTTCTCCAATTTCAGTACATGTCGCTGGAATACTTATTTCTCCTTCATTAAATGTGTGAGCCTTTTTATCTAACTCTTCACCACATCTTAAACACTTATGATAATGATATGTACCTCCATTATAATATTCACCTTCATATTTATTATGGCCTAATGCTGATATTGTTTCTTCATTTTCATAATATCCACATGTGGAACAACAATATGCTATACTACCATCTTCTGTACAAGTAGCATCTCGTATAATCGTCATCGCGATTTCATATGAATGATTGTGATTAAACTCCCACTTTGCATATATTGTTGTATCTTCATAAATAATAAATTTGCTGTCATTTATAATTTGAGTCAATTCTCTATCTTTGCACCACGCAATAAAAATTGCTCCATCTATATTGTTGGGTATAGTTAGATCAAACTCTGTTTCTTTGTCATGTTTTTCATCTGGGATTCTTATTTTTTTAGTATTGGTTACATAATACAATTTAGCAGATGTTGAATTCCATTTTGCATATAATACAATATTACGAGTTAAGTGTTCATCAAAAACATAAGGAGTTGAACAATTCTCATCTTCATACCAACCACCAAACTCATAGTTTGTTTTTTCAGGTGTATATATTTCGCTTTGATCTATTGTTTGATCTGAGAAGCGAGTAATTGTTTTATTTACAACTCCATCATATAAGTCTTCATAGAAAGTAATTGTGAAAGGTGCTATCCAATAGGCATATAATTTAATATCTTTGCCTATTACTGAATTTTGGTTGAATTCATCGCCAGGAGAGAAAGATGTTGTTTTATACCAACCACCAAATTTATATCCATTTCTTTCGGGATTGGTTGGAATATCGCTAGCTTTTATTTTATTACCACTTTTAACTGTTAGTGTTGCATATGGTTCTGTATCTGTTGGTAAAAAATAAAATGAAACCGTAAAATTAATATCTTTTCCAGGTACAACTATTTCTTGTTCATCTGAACTTGAACTGCTGCCTGTGCTTTTGTTTTTATTACAAGAAACCATAATTATTGATAAAATAATAATTAAGCAAACTAGTAATAAAATTAGTATTTTCCCCTTACCTTTCATAAATTAAACCTTTCTAATTTAAATCATTACCATATATTTTACCACAAATTAATATAAAAATGTACAACGTTTTTTATATTAACGAGCCTAACATCTCTATTTGACATATAAATGGGTGAATATTTTTGTTTAAATCACGTTTTCTTTCTTGGTAATCTGGACAAAGCATCCCTTGATATGAATAGAATAATTTACTATGATCTCTAACGGCACAATGACAGAGTTCATGAATGATTACATAATCTATATCTTCAATACATGCAAATATCAAATGAAATCCTATTGTTATAGTTCTTGTTTTAGAATTATTTAAACCCCATTTTGTTTTCATTTTCCTTATAAATAAGGAATATTCACTAGAATTAGGTATTTTTCCACTATATTTATTCTTTAATTTTTGGAACTCTTCTGAGATGATTCTTTGAGCAATATTTTTATAGTATTTTTCTAAAATTTTGCGCTTATATTCTTTTTCATCTTTTGTAGTTTTGAGAACTAAATAATTGGCATCAAAACTTATTCCTTCTTCTTGCTTTTTATCTACTTTATTTATTTTTAATAAATATTCTTGTCCAAGTAATAAATATTTTTCTCCATCTACAAAATCTCTTGTTAAATTGAATTTTTGTTGATTGGATTTTTCTACCCAATTTAATATTGCTCTTTTATGTTCTTGTAAGAATTTTTCTATTTTTGTATAACTATAATTTGCTGGAGCTATTACATATAACTTGTTTTCATAATTTTTAAATCTACATGTTAAATTTTTAACATTTTTAAATAACAAAGTATATTTTATACTTTTTCCATCTAAATTAATTATTTTTTCTTCAGTTTTGTATGTAATTATTTTTCCCATAATAATGAAAAAGCAAGATCCTTTTAACAGATCCTGCTCTTATCATACTAAATTAATATTATGCTGAAATTCTTAATGGTAAAATTAAGTATTGCCAACTATCATCTTCACCTTTGATAATTGCAGGTGATGTGGATGTCTTAAAGAACATTGTTACAAATGAATCATTGGTTGCATTTAAACATTCAGAGATATATTTTGGATTAAATCCAATTAATAAATCTTTTCCCTTTAAACCGATAGAAATCTTTTCATTAACATCACCATCACTTGTATTTGTTGTAAAGTAAGCAACATCTTCTTTAATTTCAATCTTTACAACTCCTCTCTTTTCAGCTTTGTTAATTACATTAACACGGTTGATTGCTTTTTGTAATAAATTCTTATCTATTGTAACTTCAGTTGTGAAATCTGTTGGAATAATTTTGTCATAATTAATATATGCTTCATTAATTAATCTTGTGATGACTTTTGTATGGAATAAATCAATCATCATGTAGTTAGATTCTACATAAACTGTCATTGTTTCATCGCCATCATCTATTAATTTCCCAATTTCAGTTAAACTCTTTGCTGGTACAAGTATTTGTTTTTCTTGTCCATTGTTTTGAATAGTCTTTCTTACAAATGCTAATCTGAATCCATCACTTGCAACACCTTCAATTTCTGTTTCTTTGATATTTAAGCAACATGCTTTAAGTGCTGGTCTAGAATCATCTGTAGCTACACAGTAAACTATTTTTTCGATTAATGCTTTGAAATCTTTTTTGTATATTACAAAACTTTCGTCTTGAGATACATCTTTGTATACTGGATATTCGTTTGCATTATAGCATTTGAATTTTACATAACTATCTAAATATGAAACATTAAGATTTAACTTTTCAGTTGCATCTAAAGTAATTTTGTCTTCATCTTTGATTTGTCTTACATATTCTTCAAATGTTTTTCCAGGAACAACTATCTCACCTTCGATTAATACTTCAGCATTAATTGTCTTTTCGATAGATAATTCAAGATCTGATGCGTATAAAGATAATACGTCACCTTTTGCCTTTAATTTAATACCATCTAAAATAGGATTAATTCTTTTAACTGGTAATGCTTTAATTACTTTTGATAAAGCTTCGCTTAATTCTGTTCCATTACAAATTACTTTCATTTTTCACGCCTTATAATTTAATATTTTTATTTCTAAATAATAATAACATAATATAATGTATGTTGACAAGTAGAAAACTTTTGAAAAACACAATATATTATTATAAACAATAATATTTTCAACTAAATGTAGTGTTTTAGTATGTTTTACTTATGTGGATAAAATTAGGAAAATATCCACATTTTTTAAATATAATCCACAATTACTGTTGATTACTTAATAAAAACCCTTTTTTTAACGTTTTTTACAACAATAAATGCTAGTAAAAGTTTTAATATATCTGGAATAATAAATGGAATAACACATACTAGTAAAATACTTACAAATGACATATATTCTACATTATTTCCATATACATAATAGAACCAAATAGATCCTATTACATAACATACTATTAATCCCAATATAAAACCTAATATCATTCTTACATTTTCATTTTTAATTATTTTTTCAATTAAAAAATAAACAAATGAAGAAAATATAAATCCAATTATATATCCACCAGTTGGTCCAGCAATTACACCTAATCCTGAATTAAATGATGAAAATACAGGAAGTCCAATCATTCCTATTAATATATATATTAAAATAGATAACATTCCTCTTTTAGCACCTAATAATCCAAGTGTAAAAAATATTGCAAATGTTTGCAAAGTAAAAGGAACTGTTCCTGGAATAGTAATCCATGCAGAAATACAAATTAAAGAAGTACAAATAGCGATATATGCTAAATCCCTTGTTTTATTTATTACAGATCTATTTGTATTTTGTCTTGCTCTCATACTACTTTTCCATCTTTTATATTAATAATTTTTGCTGGAACATCTATATTATAATGAGTACATGTTAAAATAATTTGGATATCTTTAAGCATATCTAATAATATTTTTTGTCTCTTTAAATCTAATTCACTTAAAACATCATCTAATAATAATACCGGAAATTCCCCAGTTTCATTGCGATAAATATATAAAGATGCTAATTTCATAGCTAATGTAATAGATCTTTGTTGTCCTTGCGAAGCAAATTTTCTAGCATCATTTCCATTTAATATAATTTTTATATCATCTCTATGAGGACCAACAGATGTATATCCTAATTGTTTATCCTTTTCTCTAGCTTTAACTAAAGAATCATATAAGTTAGTTTGGATATTACCTTCTAAAGATATATTAGTTTCATATTCTAAACTTAAAGTTTCTTCACTTTCACTTAATTTTTCATTAGCTCTATTAGAATAATTACTTAAAACATTAAGGAAACTCATTCTTTTATTAATAATAAATTCTCCTTCTTTTGCAAGTTGAGCATCATAAACATCTAACATCGTGTCTACTTGATCTGTAGTTAAACCTTTTTTAAGTAGATTGTTTTTATTAGCTAATATTTTTCTATAATCATTTAATGCTCTAAAATAAGTCTTATCTTGTTGAGATAGAGCAATATTTAAAAATTTTCTTCTATCATCTGGAGATTCTTGAATTAATTTAATTTCTTGTGGAGAGAAAAATACAACTCCTAAAACCCCCATTAATTCAGCAACTCTATTGATAGGTATATCATCTACTAAAACATATTTCTTCTTATGTGAATCAATTTTAATTTTAATTGAATTGTCTCTATACTTTTTTTTGATAACAAGTTTTACAATTGCATGATCTTGGTTAAATCTAATCATCTCTTTGTCATTAGTAGTTCTTGGAGATGAAAAATTAGCGCAAAAATATATGCTTTCTAACATATTTGTTTTGCCTTCTGCATTATCTCCAACTAATACATTTAAACCAGGATCCAAATTTAAAATTTGATCCTTGTAATTTCTAAAGTTTTTAAGTTGAATTGATTTAACTATCATAATAGTAAAATTATAATAAAAAAATACACTTAATACAACATTTTAAATGCAAAATAAACAAGGTAGTCAAATTATAATAAATCGTTATCTAAATTAAAGATTTCTACACCACTTAAATAACCTAAAACTTCATCATCTTGAGGGATGTTAAATTTTAAATAATATGACACTAAACACTGTTTAAAACATCCAACTCGTTTATTTAAAGTATAGTTTCCGTATTTTTCGTCTCCAACAACATACATACTATAATATGCTAAATGAGATCTAATTTGGTGCGTTCTTCCAGTATGTAAAGTTACTCTTAAAATAGATGTATTTTCATCTGAAGAAACTAAGGAATATTCTGTAATGCAGGTTTGTGAATTTGGTGTCTTATTATGACTAATAGATACCTTACCTTTTTCTGCATCTTTTATTAGAAAATCACTTAAGATTTCATGGTCTTTTTTAGGCTTTCCAAATATCTTAACTAAATAGTCTTTTTGAATGTCTTTTTCTTTAATATATTTTTCTAATTTTTTTTGTGCTTTTTCATTAAGTGCATAGATAATTAAACCTGCTGTATTTGTATCTAAACGATGAACTGGATATATATCTTTCTTTAGTTTTTCTTTTAGTAATGTTTCTAAAGAACCTTCCCCTACACTCGCTAAGCCTTGTTGTTTATTTACAACAATAATGTTGTCATCTTGATAAATTATATCAATTTCTCTTAATTGTTCATCTGGAACAAATATAGTGATGATATCATTGTTATGAACAATTGCTTTAGTTAAGGATGCTTTATTATTTATTTTTACATCCTTATTTCTAAAACATTTCATTAATGAAGAATATGGTATTTCAGGGAATAATTGGGATGCAGCCTTCTGCAAACTTATATCATTTCCTAAATATTGCCTTTCTAGTTTGGTCATAGTAATATTTTACCACTTTTATTAAAATAAATTTCCTATTAACAATTTACATTATTACTTGATTATTTTCAAATACTTTTATTATAATAAAATCCATGATAAACATTGACAACATTTGGAAAGACACTTTGGATGAATTATCCAAGTTAATGACAGTAGTAAGTTTTGAGGTTTGGGTTGAAAAACTCGAGCCAGTTTGTATATTCCAAAACCAATTAGTTCTTTGTGCACCTACAAAGACTGCTAAGAAAACTGTTGAAACCAAATATGGAGATGTTATTACAGAAGTTCTTTCTGCAGTAAATCCACAACTTACAGGTTCTATTTTTATTACAGAAGAACAAAAAGATGAATATCTAAAATCACAAGATAGCGTTTTAGATGGTGCTGGTTTCATTATTAATGAACCAGTTCCAGGACCTATTAAGAATCCATTTAAAGAAAATTATACATTTGAGACATTCATTCAAGGTAAATCTAATGCTTATGCATTAGCTGCTGCTAAATCTGTAGCAGAAAACCCTGGCGGAACATATAATCCATTATTTATTTATTCTGGCGTTGGTTTAGGAAAGACTCACTTACTTAATGCTATTGGCAATTATTTAATGTCTACAACTAAGTCACGTATCTTATACGTAAACTCAGAAACAATGATAAATGATATTATTTCTAATATGACAAACAAGACTTCTAACGAAGAAAGTAATGCATTTAGAGAAAAATATCGTACATGTGATGTATTAATGGTTGATGATGTACAGTTCTTAAGTGGAAAAACTGCAACACAAGAAGCTTTCTTCCATATCTTTAACGATCTTTACCAAAATAATAAACAAATTATTTTAACATCAGATAAAGCACCAAAAGATATTGGAGCATTAGAAGAAAGATTAAAGACACGTTTTGCAAGTGGTTTAACTGTAGACATTCAAATACCAGATTTAGAGACAAGAGTTGCAATTTTACATAGTAAAGCAGCACAACAAAAATTCAATCTTTCTAAAGAAGTTGCCTTCTTTATTGCTGAAAATTCACCATCCAGTATTCGTGAGATGGAAGGTTTATTAAATAAAATTATCTTCTACTCTTCTCTTACAAACCACATTATAGATACAGAAGAACTTGCACAAGAAGCATTAAAGGATTCTTTAAGTGAAAAGAAAGAAGTTATAGATGCTACAGATATTGTTAATGCAGTTGCAGACTATTTCAGAGTATCTGTACAAGATTTAGTTGGACCAAAGAGAGAAAAGAAAATTGTTGAACCAAGGATGATAGCCATTTATTTAATAAATGAATTGTTATCTATGCCTCTTGCTGCAATTGGTGCTATGTTTGGAAATAGAGACCATACAACCATCATGCATTCAAGAGATAAGATTACAGAAGATATTAGGACGGATACAAGAATTAAGATTGCCGTTGTTGATATTAAGAGCAAGTTATTAGACAGATAAAAAAAATAGTACCCACAAGGGTACTAAATTTTTACTCTTTTTTAGAAATTATAATCTGTTACCGTATTTTAAGAGTTGCATTAAAGCATAGATTCTTTCTAGATCATCTGCTGAGAAATAGTCTATAGTGATTCTACCCTTTTGCTCATTGCCTAAAAGTTTTACTTTTGTTTGGAAAATAGTCTTCATTTCAGAGACCATATTCTTGAGTTCGATACTCATATCCTTCTTATCTCTTGGGCCACCTTTATTTGCTTTTCTGGTGAAGTATAATCTAACTCTTTCTTCAACCTCTCTTACAGAGAGTTTGTTTTCTACGATTTGCTTTGCAAGAAGGCTTTGATATTGGAGATCATCTATTGGAATAAGAGCTCTTGCATGGCCTGCGTCTAATTGTCCAGTCTTAACAAGTTCTATAATCTCGTCTGGGAGTTGTAATAAACGTAGTGTGTTTGTGACGTATGGACGTGATTTGCCAATCTTTACAGCGATATCTTCTTGCTTTAGTCCATGTGTCTTTATAAGTTCTCTCATACCAAATGCAGCTTCAATTGCATTTAAGTCTTCTCTATGTAAGTTTTCGATAAGGGATATCTCTTGGATTTGTTCATCGTCTAGGTCTTTAATAATTGCTGGGACAGTACGTAAGCCTGCTCTAGAGGATGCACGGAATCTTCTTTCACCAGCTACGATTAAATATCTTCCATCAAGTTTTGGAACCAATAATAATGGTTGTAATACACCATAAGTTTTAATGGATTCCGCCATTTCGTTGAGCGAATCTTCATCAAATGTTTGTCTTGGTTGGTTTGGGTTTCTGTCAATTAAAGTAATGTCTACTTCGTTTGTTTGAGCATCTGGAATTTTTACTTCCACATTTGTTTCGTTGTCATCAAATAATGCGCTTAAACCCCTGTTCCCTAATGTGCCTTTGCCTGCCATAATGATATCTCCTAGAACTTAATAAAATAACAATATCACATTTGGGTGTGAAACACAATAGTTTCACGGATAAAAATATTAAAAATTTTAGGGCACATATCATGGCCAGATTCAAAAGAAAATATGGTATATTATGACAAAAATAAAAACACTCTATTTTTGCAATATAGAGCGTTTATTTAATCAAAAATGATATATAAAATATGTGTTTTGCAAAATAAAGCATAAAACAATTAAAGTGGTTTCTTTTTGATTTGGCTATAATTTCTTGGATATTTGTTTGGTGTTTCGCCTAGTTTCTTTATAATAATCAAGCATCTATTATCACCGTTTGGAAGTGTTAATGAAACAGTTTTTTCAACTTTACTGTTTAATACCTTTAGTGCATTTGCACTATCTTTTAATTCATCTTCTGTTGCTTTATAGGCTATAAATAAGCCCCCAACATTGATAATAGGCATAGCAAGTTCAAGCAATATTGGAAGAGCTGCAACCGCTCTAGCAACTACACAATCATACTTATTATCTTTAGGCATTTCCTCTGCCCTTATGCTTATGGCTTTAATATTTGAAACTCCTAATTCTTTTGCAGATTGATTAACAAAACCAATCTTCTTCTCTGTTGAGTCTATAGCTTCAATTTTTAGATCTGGTCTTGATATAGCAATTGGCATAGATGGGAATCCTGCACCAGTTCCAATATCTAATAATTTAGCTCCTTCTGGGATGTGTGGGATTCCAACCAAACTATCGATTATGTGTTTAATGGTAAAGTCTGGCTCGGTTGTGATGTTTGTGAGATTAAATTTTTCGTTAGTTTCGATAACTTTTTCTTCAAATTGAAATAACTTCTCTATTTGTGTAGAGTTTAAGGTAATGTTATTGTCTTTTAAGAACTTATTTAAAATATCAATTTGTAATCCCATAGCAAAATCATATTATCATAAAAATGATTTACAATGCAATTGTAAGTAGAATTCTTTTTGTGATACAATAACAAAAGGAGATTTTTATATGAAAATAGGAATAATTACTGCTTTGGCAGAAGAAATGTTACCAATCCATGAAAAACTTGGAAACCTTACAAGAGCCAGTGTAATTGCCGGTGTTAACATTTACGAGATACAGACAAGTAAAGATACAATTTACCTAGCATGTAGCGGTACAGGCGAAATTAGGGCTGCACAAGCAACACAATTGCTTATAGACTTGTTTGGCGTTGAAACAATATTGAATTTTGGCTTTGTAGGAACTTTATCCCCTTCTTTAAGCGTTGGAGATCTTGTTATAGTAGAAAAAGCGGTGCATAGCGCCTTTGATTTGCGCTATATTGATGGAACTACTCTTGGACAATACGACAGAAGAGAAGGATTATATTTCTATTTTGACCAAAATTTATTAAATTATGTAAGAAACGTATTGCCAATCAATACAAAAATAGTAACTATATCAAGCGAAGATGCATTTATAGCATCCAAAGAGAAGAAAAACTTGCTTAGAAAAACATTTGGTGCTGATATATGTGATATGGAATCCATAGGAATAGCTCTTGTATGCGAAAGAAACGAAATTCCGGCTTTTTGCATGAAAATCGTATCGGATAGCGCAGACGATAGTGCAGATCAAGATTTTAGAACCACTTTACAAAACGGATTAACCAAATATGAACAATATATTCCATCCATAATAGACGCAATAGATGGATTTGGAATAAGAAAAGGCCTACCGCCTGTTAAAAAATAAGACTTTTAAATTATATAAAATATAATTTAATCTATGTAGAGCAGAGTTAAACTTTGCTCTATTTTTAATATTTGTAGGCTTTTATAATGGCCGTGAATCATAGCTGGTCCATTTAAACGGTTTTATAGGTAAAAAATGCTGTAAAAATATATAGAAATTCTATAGAAAAATATGTGAAAATAATAGGGTATTTTTTCTATATAGGCGCTATGTTTCACGTGGAACATCCACGCTTCCCCTTGTAGTTTCATGTGAAACAATCTAATCCTGAAACAATGTGTTTCTCCACTAATTTCGGGCATTTTAGATTAAATAACTAGATGTTTTTGGCAAATAAAAATTCTTCTTCGGTGGAGAAAATGGGCAAAATATAGAAAATTTAATACTATTTTCCTCCTTGGTACGAAATAGAGATTTTTTATAGAATTTTTGAAAGTTATCAACAATTTTTTGCTATAGAAATTTCTACGTTTTAATCTGCCATGAACTTGATATAAAGAAATTCCGTCTATTTATGTTTTTGCGAAAATCTGCACGATATAGGAAAAATTAGGGTAAAAAAGACGATGGATTCTTCATTTTTTCGGATATTTCGGTTATTTTTAGATAGTTATATAAGCATATTTTTATGCTTATATAAAAGTTTATAACTCAGCTCGTTCTTGTGGAAAAATATTTTTAAAAATTTATTTTTAAACCAAAATTTGTTGACTTTTGCGCACGTGTGCGTGTACAATTATTAAAATTATATTTAATAATTTCGTAAAAAAGATAAATTTGTCTAGGAGGATAAGATGAGCAAGAAAGAAGAAAAAACTGCAGAAGAAGTCGTCAAGAAGTCCGAATATGTTGACGAAGAAAACGCTTTAGATAATGCAGATTATTCACAGTTTGAAGGTGGTGTAGATCCATTAGCAGTATCTACAGAACAACTTTCTGAGGATTTTGAAGAGGTTCAACACTCATATGATGCTGGAGACATCCAAGTATTAGAAGGCCTAGAACCTGTTAGAAAACGTCCTGGAATGTACATTGGTTCAACAGATTCAAGAGGATTACATCATTTAGTAACAGAGGTTGTTGATAACTCTATCGATGAAGCTTTGGCAGGTTATTGTACTCATATCAAAGTAGAAATACTTTCTAACGGCGCAGTTCGTGTTGAGGACGATGGTAGAGGTATTCCAACAGGAATTATTGACAAAGAAGGTAAATCAGCTGTAGAAGTTGTTTTAACAAAGCTACACGCAGGTGGTAAATTCGGAAGCGGTGGCTATAAGATTTCTGGTGGATTACATGGTGTTGGCGTATCTTGTGTTAACGCTTTAAGTGAATGGATGGAAGCTACTGTAAAGCAAAATGGGAAAATCCATTTTATTCGTTTCTCACGTGGTGTAGCAGAAAAACCATTAGAAGTTATTGGAAAATGTGATGAAAATGATACTGGAACAACTATTGTTTTCTATCCAGATAATCAAATCTTTGAAACACTTGAATTTAATTACGATACAATGAAATCCAGATTAAGAGAATTAGCATATCTTAATAAAGGATTAACAATTGAAATCGCAGATTTAAGAGTAGATCCAGAGAGAAGAGAAGTATTCCATTATGAAGGTGGAATAGTCTCTTTCGTAGAAAGCTTAAATAAAAACAAGACACCATTGTTTGAAAATGTAATTTATTACAATGCTCGTTACGTAGACAGTGAAATAGAAATCGCAATGCAATATAACGACAGTTATTCGGAGACTGTTTTAGCATTCGCAAACAATATCAATACAGAAGAAGGCGGCACACACGTAGATGGATTTAAGGCTGCCTTAGGCAAGATCATTAATGATTACGGCAGAAAAGCAGGAATTATTAAGGAATCAGATAAACTTACCGGAGATGACGTTAGAGAAGGTCTAACAGCAGTTCTTTCAGTTAAGATCGCAGAACCTCAATTTGAAGGTCAAACAAAGACCAAGCTTGGTAATAGCACAATGCGTACGGCGGTCTCTAAGTGCGTTTCAGAAGGTTTCGGAACATATCTCGAGGAACATCCTAAAGAAGCCCGTGAACTCATTTTAAAGACTATTTCAGCTAAGAACGCAAGAGAAGCAGCAAGAGCAGCAAGGGAAGCAACAAGAAGAAAGAGCGCTCTCGAAAATACAACATTGCCAGGAAAACTTGCAGACTGTACAGATAAGGATCCAAAACATTGTGAGATATATCTTGTTGAGGGTGACTCTGCAGGTGGTACAGCAAAAGAAGGTAGAGATCGTAGATTCCAAGCAATCTTACCTCTCAGAGGTAAAATCCTCAATGTAGAGAAGGTTAGACTTGCTAGAGTTCTTGAAAGTGACGTTATTAAACAAATGATAGTTTCATTTGGTTGTGGTATTAATGCAGACTATGATGAAAGCAAACTTCGTTATGACAGAATTATTTGTATGACCGATGCTGATGTAGACGGATCACATATTAGAATTTTGTTATTAACATTCTTCTTCAGATATATGAAACCATTAATTGAAAATGGACATGTATATATTGCACAACCACCACTTTACAAAGTTACCAAAGGTAAAACAGAAAGATATTGCTATTCAGATGATGAATTAAATGCATATTTAGATGAGATTGGACGTAAGCAAGGATATGAAATCCAAAGATACAAAGGTCTTGGTGAAATGGACAAAGAACAACTTTGGGAAACAACAATGGATCCAGCAAGACGTACAATGTTGAAGGTAACAATGGAAGATGCAATCAGTGCAGACCAAACATTTACTCTTTTAATGGGTGAAGTTCCAGAATTAAGACGTCAATTCATTGAAGAGAATGCAGATCTTATTAAAGATTTGGATATTTAATGGGAGGATAGGAAAATGGCAGACAATAAGAATAAATCAATGGAATATGTAGAAGATTTACAAAAAAGTATAGTTAAGCCAGTCGAGATTGAAGGTGAGCTTAAAAAGTCATTCATAGCTTATGCTATGGCTGTTAACGTTTCCCGTGCAATTCCAGATGTAAGAGACGGATTAAAGCCTGTTCATCGTAGAATTTTATATTCCATGAGTGAATTGGGATTAACAAGCGATAAACCATTCAGAAAATGTGCTACCATCGTTGGTGATGTTTTAGGTAAATACCATCCACATGGTGACAGTTCAGTTTATGATGCATTAGTTCGTTTAGGACAAGACTTCTCAATTCGTTGCCCACTTATTGATGGACACGGAAACTTCGGTTCTATAGACGGTGACCCACCAGCGGCATATCGTTATACAGAAGCAAGACTTAGCAAGATTGCTAACGAAATGATTAGAGATATAGATAAGAAGACAGTAGACTTCTATCCAAACTTTGATGACACTCGTGAACAACCAGTTGTAATTCCATCCAGATTCCCTAACGTCTTAGTTAACGGTTCAGATGGTATTGCTGTTGGTATGGCAACATCCATTCCACCACACAATCTTGGTGAAGTTATTGATGGATGCGTAGCATTGTTAAAAGATCCAGCAATTGAAGTAGACGAGTTAATGCAATATATACCAGCCCCAGATTTCCCAACAGGCGCATATGTAATGGGCCTTGGTAATATTAGAGAGGCATATAGAACAGGTAAGGGTAGTGCAATTTTAAGAGCACGTGCCGAAATCGAGGAACTTCCAAACGGAAAGAGTCGTATTGTTATTACTGAAATCCCATATCAAGTAAACAAGGCTGAATTAATTAAAGCAATTGCAGACCAAGTTAAAGATAAGAAGATAGAAGGTATTTCAGACGTACAAGAAGAATCCGATAGAACCGGTCTTCGTATTGTTGTAGAAACAAAGAAAGATGCTAATGCGCAAGTTGTATTAAACACACTTTACAAGCAAACATATCTTCAAACTTCATTCAGTATGATTTTGTTGGTATTAGTAGATGGCAAACCAAAGGTTTGCAACCTCAAAGAAATCTTAACAAAATACATCGAATTCCAATATGAAGTTATTAGAAGACGTACACAATTTGATTTAGATAAAGCATCTGAAAGAGCACACATCTTAGAAGGTTTAGCAATAGCCATTCAAAACATTGACGAAGTTGTAGAACTCTTAAAGAAATCTAAAGATAGAGATGAAGGTATTCAAAACTTAATGAATACATTTGCATTAGACCAAGTTCAAGCAACAGCTGTTATCGAAATGAGACTCCAAAGATTAACGGGATTGGAACTCACAAAGATTCAAGACGAATTAACACAAAAGCATGAAGAAATTAAACAATACACAGCAATACTTGAATCAAAAGAAATGCAAAGAGATATCATCATAGATGAAATGCTTGAAATTAAGGAAAAATACAATACACCAAGACGTTCAGAAATCAGTTATGACTTCGATGGTGGCATAGATAATGAAGACTTAATTCCACGCAAGGATATCGTAGTATCCTTAACACACGAAGGATATATTAAGAGACAAGCCGTTGATGAATATCAATCTCAACATAGAGGTGGATTAGGTATTACAGCACACAAAGCTAAAGAAGATGACTTCATCGAAAGAATCTTCACATGTAATACACACCAACCACTTATGTTCTTCACAAACTTCGGAAGAGTATTCCAACTCAAGGGTTATGAAATTCCAGAAGCAGCAAGAACAGCAAGAGGCAGAGCAGTTGTAAATATCTTACAACTAGACCCAGGCGAAAAGGTACAAGCATTCTTACCATCCCCAGAAGAGAAAGAAGGGCACTTCTTAGTCCTTGCAACAAAGAATGGTTTAATTAAGAAAACACCACTCGAAGAATTTGCATCCATTAAGAGAAACGGAAAGAGAGCTATCACATTCGTTGATGACGATCAACTCGTAGAAGCCGTTATAACAAACGGAAACGATGAATTGATACTTGGTTCAAGCGAAGGCTATTGTATCCATTTCAACGAGAATACAATTCGTCCAATGGGTAGAACTGCACAAGGTGTTTTGAGTATGAGAGTTCCAGATGGTGAACATATTGTTGATATGGCTGTTGTTAAAGAAGATAGCGAAATGTTAACAATTACAGGAAACGGTTTCGGAAAGAGAAGCCCAATCTCAGATTACCCAATCCAAGGTAGAAATGGTAAAGGTGTTAAGGCTGGTAACTTCTCAGAACAAACAGGTGCTCTTGTTGCATTAAAGGTTATCCCAGCAGATACAGATATCATGATGATTGCAGATAATGGAATCATTATTAGAGTAGATGCAAACGAAATCAGCAAGATTGGCCGTGCAACAAAGGGTGTCAAAGTTATGAGACTTAAAGACGAGACAAAGATCGTTTCTGTAGCACTCACACCACACGTTGAATTTGTTGAAGATGAAGAGACAAAAGAAGGCGAAACTGAGGGCGAAGGAACTGAAGCTCAAGTTGCAGAACAAACAGATAATACAAACGAATAATATACGTTAAATATCTGTTTTGTAAAATGACATCGTTTTAACAATAAATAAAAATAAGGGAGAAAATTGGAGTTTATTATGGAAAAAACATGGTTTAGAGAGATGACAGTATTCCAGATTTGGCCACGTTCTTTTAAGGACGGAAACGGAGATGGAATAGGTGACTTAAAGGGTATTTTATCTAAGTTGGACTACATTAAAGAACTAGGTGCAGATGCTATATGGTTCTCACCTTTGTATGTATCTCCACAAGCAGACTATGGTTATGATATCGCAGACTATTACAACATTAATCCAGAGTATGGAACATTGGATGAATTTAAGGAAGTATTAGCTGGAGCACACGAAAGAGGCATTAAAGTTATTATGGACTTAGTTATCAACCATACATCAGATCAATGTGAATGGTTTAAGAAATCAGCAGCAGGAGATCCACAATATAAGGATTATTATATTTGGAGACCAGGTAGAGGAAAAGACGGAAAGAAGTTCCCAAATAACTGGATGGCAACATTCCCAGGAGATGGTTGGACATACAACGAACAAAGAGGTGAATATTATCTTCACTTATTCGCAGTTGAGCAACCAGATCTAAACCATGATAATCCAGCTGTTAGAGAAGAAGTTAAGAAGATTATGAGATATTGGCTAGATATGGGAGTAGACGGATTCAGAGAAGACGTTATTACCATGATTTCCAAGAGAGAAGGTCTTCCAAACGGTATTTGGCTACCAGCAATGAGAGGAATGGAGCACTATATGCAAGGACCAAACCTCTTAAAATACTTAACTGAGTACAGACAAGTAACAAAAGACTATGACTGTATGCAAGTTGGTGAAGCTCCAATGATGACTCCTAAAAAAGCATTATTATATATCTCAGACGGAGACGATAAAGTTCTAGATATGATGTTCGGTTTCCAACATATGGAAGCAGACTGCTTATTCATTAGCTGGATTCACACAGGATTCAATCTTAAGAAGTTAAAGAAAGTCTATAACAACTGGCAAACAATGTTATATGACAAAGGTTGGAATGCAAACTATATCGAAAACCATGACCAACCAAGAAATATCTCAAGATATGGTTCATTAAAATACAGAGTAGAAAGTGGAAAAGCACTTGCAACAATGTATTCCTTCTTATCTGGAACACAATTTATATACCAAGGACAAGAAATTGGTATGGTAGACTATCCATTTGAGACTTGGGATGACTTTGTAGATGTATCCACATTCTCAACAAAGAGTTTACTCAAGAAATTAAAGATATTTAGTGATAAGAAAATACTCAAAATGGCTAAGTATGCTGCAAGAGATAATGCACGTACACCAGTTCAATGGAGTGCAGAGGCAAATGCTGGATTTACAACTCCAGATGCAAAGCCATGGTATTTAATTAACCCTAACTATAAAGAAGTAAACGTAGAAGCTGCACAAAAAGATCCAGATTCAATCTTAAATTATTACAAGAAAGTAATAGCATTAAGAAAGCAATATAAAGATGCAGCAATATATGGACAATTCAAGCTTTATTTAAAGGGAGACAAGCAACTCTTTGTCTACGACAAAATCGGCGAAGAAAACAAGTTAACAGTTGTTATTAACTTATCCGAAAAAGAAGTTGCTTCCAAGAAAGTAAAGAAGTTCATTCCAGAAGGCGCACAAGAAATACTTGCAAACTATGAAGGAATGGGAGACAAACTCCGTCCATACGAAACACACGTATACTTAACCAAAAATAAATAATATTTGGAGACAATATGGAATTAGGCGTAGTAGGATTACCAAATGTCGGTAAATCAACACTATTTAATGCAATAACCAAAGCAGGAATAGCAGCAGAAAACTATCCTTTCTGTACAATCGAACCTAACAAAGGTGTTGTTCCTGTTCCAGATGAAAGACTAGATAAACTAGCAGCATTATATAATTCAAAGAAAATAACCCCAACAATGCTTACGTTTGTAGACATTGCTGGATTGGTTAAAGGCGCAAGCAGAGGAGAAGGTTTAGGCAATAAATTCTTATCTCATATTAGAGAAACAGATGCTATTGTTCATGTAGTTAGATGTTTTGATGACGAGAATATTACACACGTAGATGGCAACGTATCTCCAAAGAGAGATATCGAAACTATTAACTATGAGTTAATATTTGCAGATCTAGAGACAATAGACAAGAGAATGGGGAAGGCAGAATCTCTTGCAAAAGCAGACAAGAATAAGATGGCAGATGTTGAACTTCTTAAAGCATTAAAGAAACATCTAGAAGATGGCAATCCAATTAGAACCTTTGATGCAGACGAAGAACAAAAGGCATTTATAGATGAAAACTTCTTCTTAACAAGCAAGCCAGTTATTTATGTTGCTAATGTAGATGAAAATTCCTTAGATGGAAATGCATATACAAAAGAAGTTGAAGAAATTGCTAAAGCAGAAGGTGCCGGATGTATTGTTCTTTGTGCAAAACTTGAAGAAGACTTAGCACAAATGAGTGATGAAGACAGAGAGATGTTTGCGGCAGATTACAATCTTACAGAAAGTGGCTTAGACAAACTCGTAAAAGCATCTTATAAACTTCTTGGATTAATAAGCTACCTTACAGCAGGTGAAAAAGAGACCAGAGCATGGACAATTGTTAAAGGAACTAAAGCACCACAAGCAGCAGGCAAAATCCATACGGATTTTGAAAAGGGCTTTATCCGTGCTGAAATAGTAGACTATGATGTATTACTAGAATGTGGTTCATTTAATGCTGCTAAAGAGAAGGGCAAAGTAAGAAGTGAAGGTAAAGACTACGTAATGCAAGAAAATGATGTAGTTTTATTTAGATTTAATGTTTGAGGAAATACTATGTACGAAAAAGAACTAGCAAGTGCTATCTTAACTAAAACGGGACAAGAAGTTGAATCTTTATTTGAAAAACCAAAGGATTCAAAGATGGGAGATTTGGCTCTACCATGTTTTAGACTTGCCAAAACGATGCATAAGGCACCACAACTCATTGCCGAAGAACTGGCACCAATTATTAATGAAGAAGCGTTTGTGAGCAATGTAGAGGTTGTGAACGGATATGTAAATATAAGATTCAATAGAGAAGAGATGGCAAAAATAGCTCTTACTAATTTAAATAAAGAAAACATAGCTCAGTCTAATGAAGGAAATGGAAAAACAATAACAATAGACTATTCCTCAGTTAATATTGCAAAGCCATTCCATATCGGACATTTATCTTCCACAGTTATTGGTGGAGCACTATATAGAATCTTTAAACACCTAGGATACAATGTTGTAGGTGTTAACCATTTAGGAGATTGGGGTACACAATTTGGTAAACTTATTGTTGCTACAAAGAAGTGGAGTTCTCTCGAAGAAGTACAACAAAACGGTATTGTATTCTTAAATGGATTGTATGTTAGATTCCACCAAGAAGCAAAAGATCATCCAGAATATGAGGATGAAGCAAGGGCAGAATTTAAGAAGATTGAAGATGGTGATGCAGATGCAATCAAGTATTATGAAGTCTTCAAAAAGATAACTCTTGAAGAAGTTGGAAAGGTTTATGACAGACTAAAAATCAAGTTCGACAGCTATAATGGAGAGGCTTTTTACAACGATAAAATGGAGGCTTGTTTAGACATATTAAAAGACAAGAAATTGCTTATCGAATCTGATGGTGCACAGATTGTAGACCTATCAGAATATGGTATGCCGCCATGCCTTTTAGTACGTTCAGATGGTGCTACTTTATATGCCACAAGAGACATAGCTTGTGCCTATTATAGAGCCAAAGAATATGACTTTTACAAAAACCTTTATGTTGTTGCGTATCAGCAGAATCTACACTTTAAACAGATATTTAAGGTACTTGAACTTATGGGTTTTGCAAAATACGCAGATTGTGAACACATCGCATTTGGTATGGTTTCTCTTGAAGATGGAGCCATGTCTACAAGGGAAGGAAGAGTCGTTTGGCTTAAGGATGTTTTAGATCAAGCGGTAGAAAAAGCAAGAGCAATTATCAATGAGAAAAACCCAGATCTTGAAGGCAAAGAAAAAGTGGCGGAAAGTGTTGGAATTGGCTCAGTTGTATTCTCAGTTTTATACAACCAAAGAATAAAAGACATCGCTTTCTCATATGACAAGGTTTTGAATTTTGATGGAGAGACTGCACCATACATCCAATATGCCTATGCAAGATGTAAATCCATACTTAGAAAAGCGGTGGATATAAAACTAGACAACATAGATGCATCTCTTATCACAGATGAAGAATCATATGACATAGTTAAGTCCATCCTTAACTTCAAAGACGAAGTACAAAATGCAGCTCTTGCAAGAGAGCCATACATCGTTTCAAGACACATAATGAACTTGGTTGGCAAATTCAACCGTTTCTATATAGACCATAGAATCATAGACCAAGAGGAAAACATTAAGAAGGCAAGATTAGCCCTCGTATCTTTAACAGCAAAAGTTATTAAAGAAGGATTAACATTGCTAGGAATAGATGCTCCAGAGGTGATGTAAAACACCCAAAAACACAATACAATGTGGTACAACCATTAGCCATGCCCATATCTACGCATGGCTTTTTTGTTTAATTTTTTTCGTTTGACTAAAAATATTAGTACCTTTATAATAATTGAGCATATATTTTATACGCACATATACAAGCATAATAAGAAGCCCAAAAGGCAATTCAAGAAGGAGATAGAAAAATGTATCAAGGAATTACTTACAAACCACACAACAGAAAGAACCAAGGCGTTCATGGTTTTAGAGCACGTATGAAAACAAAGAGCGGAAGAAACGTTCTTAAGAGACGTAGAGCAAAAGGCAGAAAGAACCTCACAATCTAATAGCAGACATTAGTGGATGGAAAGGCGTTTCAGATTAAAAAAAGAAGGGACGTTTAAGTACGTATTTAATAAAGGAATCAGATTTCCTGCAAAAGACTTTGTATTAGTAACAGCACCATCTAAAGAAGGATTAAAGATTGGATTCTCAGTATCCAAGAAATGTGGAAAAGCTGTTGTAAGAAATAAAATCAAAAGAAGATTAAGAGTTATTGTCACAGAATTGATTCCAACCTTAAACAAAGATTATTTCTACGTATTTATCACAAAAGATTCTATTGCTGAGCGCTCATTTCAAGAATTAGAAGAAGAAGTGAAATTGGTATTCGATAATGCGAAAAAAAATCAGGAAAATAAGTTATCGTAGTCCATTCTTGGCGATGATTTTGTTTTACAAACGCCACCTTTCACCATATATCGGAAGATGTCCAAGTACACCCACATGTTCAATGTATGCTTATGATGCAATCAAACGTTGGGGAGTAGTTGCCGGAATAGCATTAGGCACATTAAGAATACTCCGCTGTAATCCGTTTAGAGAAGGGTCCTTTGATCCGGTACGTGAAAATTATAAAGGAAAAATTAGATGGCTCGTTTAGATTATAGACACAAAACTTTCATAAAGATTTGGCTAGTAGCGATTATAATCGTCTTGTCATTATTTGTGTTTACTGCCTGTAATAACAATAGTGGAACATATGATTTAAGCAATGTTCAAAATGTAGATGAAATTACATCATCCGCATCTTCCTCATTAACTGGCTTCATTCGTAAAGCTCTTATTGGTCTTAATGACAAAGTAGGAAACTTCGGATGGACCGTAGTTGTTTTCACTATTATTTTGAGATTAATCCTTTCACCATTAGATATTTGGCAAAAGATAGTTGCAAGAAGAAATGCAAAAGCTATGAAGAGAATGAAACCTCAACTAGAAGCTTTGCAAGCAAAATATGGAGAAGATAAGCAACGTTTGCAAATGGAGCAACAACAATTATATAAGAAAGAGCACTATTCAATGCTCGGTGCTTGTTTGCCAACAATTTTAACACTTGTAGTCTTCTTCCTAGTCTTTGCTGGATTCAGAGATATGGTTGGATATCAATATGCAAGAGACTACCAAGCATGTAGAGACGTATACAACGAGGAATACAATGCAACATTGAAAGAACAGTATGATGCAGAGTCAGTTGCATATTCAATTCAAGAAGATGGTATAGTGGTTGCAAATGCAGGCCAAGATCTTAATAAGATCGCTAAAGCAGCAGATTATGCAGTAATCCAAGGACAAAACGCAGTAGCAGATTATTACAACTCAAAAGAAGCACGTGCAATGAGAGGATGGATATATGTTGGAAGTGCAGATAGATATCTCATTAATAACATTTTCGTCCAAGACGGTTGGAAGACAGCTGTTCCAGATTATACATCTATTACAGGACAGAGTGGTTTTGCAACAGCTCGTGTAGTTGGTTTCACTGCAGATGAATATAACACAATTATGGCCAAAGTTATTGGCACAGGTGGATGGGGAAAGAACGGAAAGTGGAATGGTTTATTATTATTACCAATACTTTCAATCGTAGTAGGTTTCTTATCTCAGTTCTTAACACAAAAGTCACAAGGACAACCACCAGCTCAAACCGCAGGTTCTAATCAAGGCACAATGAAGATGATGCAATACTTTATGCCTATCATGATAGGTGTATTTGCTCTCTTGTATTCCGGTGCCTTTACAATATATATGTTCGTAAGTTCGTTAATGGCAATTACATTCCAATTAGCGTTTAACGGTATAGGATATTTAGTAGATCTTAAAAGGGGAGAGGCTGCACCAATAAGCTTTAAGTCAAAGAAAGAGTAAGACAAAAAGAAAAGGTATATCTTATGACAAAAACAACAACAGTTCAAGCTTCTACAGTCGAAGAAGCAACAGCAATAGCTCTTGAACAACTTAATACCACCAAAGAAAAAGCCAAGATAGAGGTTCTTTCTAATGGTGGTTTATTTGATAAAGCCGAGGTTAAGGTAACAGTTGAAGATCAAGCTCTTGAGCTTGTTACTGAATTTGCTAACGGAATGATCGAAAAAATGGGATTAAATCTCAAGGCAAATATAACCGAAAAAGGCAATGATATTTCAGTAATTATCGAAGGAAAAGATAGCGCAGCAGTTATAGGATTTAGAGGAGAGGTATTAGATTCATTCCAATACATCCTTTTAAGTTACTTAAACCAAAACAACTATGATTACAAAAAATTAACCATAGATTGCGAAGGATATCGTTCCAGAAGAGAAAAAACTTTAGGACAATTAGCACTCAAGATGGCAGACAAAGCATATGCAATGGGTAGAGAAGTTGAATTTGAACCAATGAACCCATTTGAAAGACGTGCAATACATACTGCTCTTCAAGACAGCACTCTTGTTAAAACACAAAGTGAAGGCGAAGAACCAAACAGATATGTAGTCTTAATTCCAAACACAGATATTACTGGACCAAGATTCAAGGCAAGAGGCGAAGATCATAATCGCCATGATAAAAAGAACAACCAAAACAGAAATCGTAACAACAAAAAACAAAACGATTCAGAAAAAGAAGTAGCAGACGGAAAAGTATTTAGAGGAACATTCGCAGATATCGAACCATCAACTACTCCTACAAATGGAGCTCCTAAATTTAAGAGCTTTGGACAAAAGAAATTCTAATATGAAGACAATAGTTGCAATTTCTTCTCCAGTTGGAACCGGTGGCATAGGAATAATTCGTATGTCCGGAGATGATGTTATCTCCATAGCCAACAAAGTTTTTGAACCAAGACAATATCTTAATATAGATGTTTATCCTTTGATGATGCATTTTGGCACCTTCATTGGTTTAGACTTTAAAGATAAAGGTTATATGGTTTATTTTCCAAAGGAAAAAGCATTCACTTGCGAGCCTACAATAGAGTTCTATCTCCATGGTGGAGTTAGAATTATGAAAGGTGCTGTAGACCGTATTGTAAAAGAGGGCGCAAGAGTTGCTCAACCTGGAGAATTTACAAAGAGAGCATACATAAACGGAAGAATGTCATTATCAGACGCAGAAGGTGTAACTGAGATGATTTCATCTCAGAGTGCAGCAGGACTTAGAGCTGCATACCGCCTCATGACAGGTCTAGTTGGTAAAAAGATCGATGAAATATCATACAAATTAACAGACCTTATTTCTGCACTCGAGGCATCTTTAGATTATCCAGAGGAAATGGAAGATGAAGTTTTGCCAGCTCTTAAAACAGAAGTTCCAACAATACTCGCATCCGTTAATGAACTTATCGCATCTGCAAAGAGTGGAAGAATGGCAAGAGATGGTATTCTTGTTGCCATAGCAGGACACGTTAACGCAGGCAAGAGCTCACTTCTTAATGCATTATTAGGACAAGACAGGGCAATTGTAACAGACGTTCCTGGAACCACTAGAGACACCATCGAGGCAAGTATAGAGGTAGACGGAGTTCTTATTAACCTTGTAGATACAGCAGGAATTAGAGAAACTAATGAGAAGATAGAAGGTATTGGAATAGAAAGAGCAAAGCAAAGCATAGAAAATGCAGACCTTGTTCTATATGTAATAGACTCTACAGACAATACAGCATTCCCAGAACTAGAAAAATTATTAGAAAACAAGAAAGTATTCCGTGTTTATAACAAAATGGATTCTCCACAATGCTTATCTCTTCCAGAAGCAGAAGACAATGTATTCCACATTTCTGCAAAGACAGGAGAGGGAATTGTACAATTAAAGCATGCAATAGTTTCACTATATACAGACGGACTAGTAGACGGTGGAGAAATAATTACATCCGAAAGACACCTAGACGCATTAAAGAGAGCAGCAGATAATCTCGAGTCTGCATTAAAGAATATGAGTACAACTATAGACTGTATCTTAATAGATCTTAGAAATGCACTAGAGTGCTTGGGAGAAATTAATGGCAAGAACGTCACAGAAGATGTAGTAGACAGCATATTCAAGAATTTCTGTGTAGGAAAATAAAATGAAAGATAAGTATGATGTTATAGTAGTTGGCGCAGGACATGCCGGAGTAGAAGCTGCTTTAGCAAGCGCAAGAATGGGAGCAGAAACGCTCCTTATTTGTTTAGATTTGCGTGCAGTATCTTGGATGGCTTGTAATCCAGCTATAGGCGGAACTGCTAAAGGGCAAATAGTTCGCGAAATAGATGCTCTTGGTGGAGAAATGGGAGTAGCTGCAGATAAGACACTCATACAAATTAAAACATTAAACACATCCAAAGGACCAGCAGTATTTTCACTACGTAGCCAACAAGACAAGATAGACTATCATGATGTCATGTTACAGACGCTACAAGACACTCAGGGCTTAGACATTCTAGAAGACGAGTGTACATCCGTTATTGTAAATAACGGCCGTATAGAAGGCGTAGAGACTTTAAAAGGATATACAATTAAATGCCAGGCAGCAGTTCTTGGTACTGGTGTATATCTTAATGCTAGAGTCATCACAGGTTCATATGTAAAAGAAAGTGGTCCAACTGGATTTGCAAGAGCCACACATTTAACAGAGTCTTTATTAAAGAATGGATTGCCAATGAGAAGATTCAAAACTGGAACGCCAGCGAGAATATATAGAGACAGCATAGACTTTGACGAAACCGAACCACAATGGGGAGATCCAATGAATAGATTCTCCTTCTTGTCTAAAGTGGAAACTTTTGAGCAAGAACCTTGCTATTTAACATATACAAACGAGAAAACACACGAAATAATACGTGCAAATATATCTCGTTCACCTTTATATAACGGAAGTATTCATGGAATTGGGCCAAGATATTGTCCATCTATTGAAGACAAGGTTATGAGATTTGCAGATAAGTCTAGACACCAAATCTTTATCGAGCCAGAGGGAAGAGATAGTGATGAAATGTATATCCAAGGTATGAGTTCATCTTTACCACATGATGTACAAGAAGCTATGTACAGAACACTTCCAGGTTTAACACATTGTAGATTTGCTAAATACGCATACGCAATAGAATATGATTGTATAGATTCATTATCTTTATATCCAACATTAGAAGCAAAGAATATTAAAGGTTTATTCCTTGCAGGACAATTAAATGGTTCTAGTGGTTACGAAGAGGCAGCAGGACAAGGTTTAATTGCTGGCATTAATGCTGTATTAGGCATCCAAAATAAGCAACAAGTCATTCTAGGAAGAGATGAAGCTTATATAGGCGTATTAATTGATGATCTAGTAACAAAAGGAACCAATGAGCCTTATAGAATGATGACAGCTAGGGCAGAGCATAGAATAAAACTTAGACAAGATGATGCAGATTTCAGATTAACTGAAATAGGATATAAGATAGGGCTTGCTTCTCAATATAGATATGAAACTATGTTAAAGAGAAGAGAAGAAGTGGATAAGATTAAAGAATTTGCAAGAACCACAACAATTAGACAAGAAGATATCAAACAACTTTTCGAAGAAAAGGGTTTTGCAGATCCATGTAGAGGTATAAGATTAGAGGATTTGATTAAGAGAACAGAATTTGAATCCAATGAATTATACAAGCTCGTAACCTTTGATGCATCTCTAGCATCCTTATTTACAGCATTCGAAGATATAAGATACGAAGGATATCTTAAAAAACAAGAACAAGTTATAGAAGAACATAGAAAACTAGAAGCCAAAACTCTTCCTCAAGATATAAATTATATGGATATAGAAGGATTGAGAATAGAGGCTAGACAAAAACTTAACAAGATTAAGCCATTAAATTTAGGGCAAGCTTCAAGAATTTCGGGCGTATCTCCGGCAGATATAGCAGTTTTAATAGTTTATTTAAAGAAAGCAGACTAAAAACTAAATACTCCATAAAAGTAAAAAACACCAGGAGTAATCTCAACTGGCATCTTTTACTTATGATAAGGGGGAAAAATTATGAGGTATGGATGAAATGAATCATCTAACTTCGCTCACATATTACACCTTTTTATTTTTATTGTCAACGGCTTTTTGTAAACTTTTTTAACGCTTTTTTACAAATTTGATATTTTTCTTAACAAAACTTTGAAAAATTTTTAATAAAAATGTGGGTTTTTGCGGGAATTTTAAACAAATTATGCAAATTTGCAATTTCAAATAATGATAAAATGTAAAAAAGCATTCTAATTGTGTCAATAGAAAAAATTTTTTAGAAAATCAATATTCTAATTAAAAATGCGACAAAATTAGTTAAAAGTGTTAATTATTAGACAGGTGTATAAAAACTTGGTTAGCTGCAATTGCGCCATCTGAAGTGGCTGTAACTATCTGTCTTAAATCTTTTTGTCTGACATCTCCAGCAACAAAAACACCATCAATATTTGTTTTTAGTGTTCTTTCGTCTGCAATTATATATCCGTTGTCATCTTTTTCTACATCAAATATGGAAGAAGATGGGGTTTGACCTACTGCAACGAATACTCCATCTACTGGAAGTTCGGTTGTGTCATTATTTAATTTATTGTATATAGATATACTTTCGAGTCTATCTTGTCCGTTTAACGAAGTTATTTGTGAATTCCAAATTGGTTCAACATTAGATTTTAATAATCTTTCTGCCATAGTTCCTTTTGCTCTTAGTTGATCTCTTCTATGAATAAGATATACTTTTTTGGCAAAATTCAATAAATACATAGCATCTTCTACTGCAGTATCTCCGCCACCAACAACAGCAACTGTTTTACCTTTATAGAAACCACCATCACATGTTGCACAATAACTTATCCCTTTTCCAAGGAGTTTATCCTCTCTTTCAAGTCCAAGTTTTCTAGAATGAGCACCAGATGCAATGATAACAGTTTTAGCTTCTATATTGCCATTATAATTTGTCTCACAAACCTTAATTGAGCCGTTTAGAATTACGTTTTTTGGTTGGTCATAGAAAAAAGTTGCGCCGAACTTCTGGCATTGATTCATCATGTTTTGTGTAAGCATAAAACCAGCAATAGAATCTATTCCAGGATAGTTTTGAATATCTGGAGTAATTGATGCTTGTCCGCCAGGAGCGCTACTTTCAATGATAGCAGTATTCAATCCTGCTCTTGCTGTATATATTCCTGCTGTTAGTCCAGCTGGGCCTGCGCCAAAAATTAATACATCGTAAATCATAAAACACCTCGCCTTATTCTACATATAATTAAGCGAAAAAACAACACCAAAGCCAAATTGCAACACGTTTAATTTTTCTTTACAAAGTGAACTTGAATAAATATAATAGCAAAGTATAGTTATAATTTTTACGTGTATACGTACACGGCAAAGTAGGAAGTGAAGATATGAAAAACATTGAAATTTCAAAGATTTTAACACAAGGCGAACAATTTGAAGGCAAGTCCGTAGTTGTTTCCGGTTGGGTTCGTACAGCAAGAGATTCCAAGAATATGGCTTTTATAGCATTAAATGATGGTTCCTCTCTTACACATTTACAACTCGTTATAGATAAGAGCACTTATACAAGTGAATTATCCAAGTTCTTAAAAGTTGGTGTTTCATTAACAGCAACTGGTGTTGTAGTTAAAGCTTTGAATAATAACGGATATGAATTAAACGTAACAGATCTTGAATTGTTAGGAGATTGTCCACAAGATTATCCATTACAAAAGAAATATCACACAATGGAATTCTTACGTACAATTCCTCATTTCAGAGTTCGTACAAATACATTCAATGCAATGTTAAGAGTAAGAAGCAAATTAGCATTTGCTATTCACCAATTCTTCCAAGAAAATGATTACACATATGTACACACACCAATCATTACAGGTTCAGACTGTGAAGGTGCTGGCGAAATTTTCCATGTAACAACAAGAGATTACAATTCTGCAAAAGAATGTAAGAGTGAAGAGGAATATATTGCAGGAGATTTCTTCAAGGCAACAGCAGGATTAACAGTATCCGGACAATTAGAAGGTGAAGTTGCAGCACTTGCAATGGGAAAGATTTATACCTTTGGACCAACATTCAGAGCAGAGATGAGTTATACCCCAAGACATGCTGCAGAATTCTGGCAAATTGAACCAGAAGTTGCATTTGCAAAATTACCAGACATTATTGAAATTGCTGAAGCAATGATTAAATACATCACAAAGAAAGTATTAGAGCAATGCGGACCAGAATTAGATTTCTTTGAAAAGAACTTTGAAGCTGGATTAAAGGCAAAACTCCAAAACGTTGTAGATAGTGATTTCCAAATTTTAGACTATTCAGACGCTATTGAAATCTTAAAGAAAGTACCAGAGGGAACATTTGAATTCCCAGTAGAGTGGGGCTTAGATCTTCAAAGCGAACATGAAAGATATATAACAGAGCAAGTATTCAAGAAGCCTGTATTTGTAACAAACTATCCAAAGGATATCAAAGCTTTCTATATGAAGCAAAACCCAGACGGAAAGACAGTTGCAGCAACAGATTTACTTGTTCCAGGCATTGGAGAAATTATTGGATGTAGCGAAAGAGAAGCAGATTACGACAAATTATTAGAAGCAATCCAAAAGAGAGGAATGAAGGAAAGTGATTACAAGTTTTATATGGATCTTAGAAAATATGGTTCTGTACCACACTCTGGATTCGGACTCGGCTTCGAGCGTATGCTCATGTACGTAACAGGCATTCAAAACATCCGTGATGTACAACTCTATGCACGTACTACAGGAGACTTAATGAAATAATAGGTGAAATATGTGGAACTTAATTACCCCAGCTGGCTATAAACCTAAAATGTCTGTTAGAGAAACAGAAAAAGCAATTAAATTTGTAAAAGACACATTTCAACGTCAATTCGTAAAGAGTTTTGATTTTGAACGTCTTTCTGCACCACTTTTTGTAAAATCTAAGACTGGTGTTAACGATGACCTTTCTGGAACAGAAAGAGCAGTACGTTTTGATGTCAAAGAACAAGGTGTAGATGTTGAAATAGTACACTCCCTTGCAAAGTGGAAAAGATTGGCTCTTCATAAGTATGGTTTCTCCTTAGGAGAAGGTATCTATACAGATATGAATGCAATTAGACGTGACGATAACTGTGATAACTACCATTCAATTTATGTAGACCAATGGGATTGGGAAATGGTTATAGACAAGAAACAAAGAACAGTTGATTTCTTAAAGATGATAGTTTCTCGTATTGTTTCAACAATTTGCGAAACATTAGAAGAAACAAAGAAGCAATTCCCAGTTATAGACCTTAAGCTCAACAGAGAAGTATTCTTCATTACATCTCAAGAGTTATTGGATATGTATCCAGACAAAACAGCTAAGGAAAGAGAGAATCTTATTGCAGAGCAATATGGCACAGTATTCATTATGAATATTGGCGGTGAATTAAGCGATGGCAAACCACATGATTTACGTGCTCCAGACTATGATGACTGGTCTTTAAACGGAGACATATTCTTCTGGGACGAGATACTCCAAAGCGGAATAGAGATTTCATCTATGGGTATAAGAGTAGATGCAGATTCTTTAGTTGCACAATTAAAACTTGCAAATGCAGAAGATAGATTGCAACACAAATACCACCAAGGAATCATTAATGGTGAATTACCATTAACAATTGGTGGAGGAATAGGGCAAAGCAGACTTTGTATGTTATTACTCCAAAAGGCACATATCGGAGAAGTACAAGTTTCATTATGGCCAGATGAAATGAGAGAACAATGTAAAGAAGCGAACATCGTTTTGCTATAAATAGAGGAAATAAAATGTCATATTACAGAACACATAATTGCGGTGAACTCCGTGAAGAAAATGTAGGACAAGAAGTTAGAATATCTGGTTGGCTAAGCTCAATTAGAGACTTAGGCGCAGTAGTCTTTGGTGTAGTTAGAGACTATTATGGTTACACACAAATAGTTACAGACACAGACGAAATGAAAGACATACTTCGCAACATCCCAAGAGAGTCTACAATCTGTGTAGATGGAAAGGTTATTTTAAGATCTAGTCCAAACAAAGATATGCCAACAGGTATGATAGAAGTTGAACCAAGCAAGATTGAAGTGCTTGGACGTTGCTATGAGCAATTACCATTTGAGGTATCAACATCTACATCATCTAGAGAAGACACAAGATTAAAATATCGTTTCTTGGATTTAAGAAATCCAGAAGTTAAAAAGAAGATAGTTTTAAGAGCAAATGTTGTTGCTTCTTTAAGAAGAAGAATGACAGAAAGAGGATTCTTAGAAATCACAACACCTATCTTAACATCATCTTCACCAGAAGGTGCAAGAGACTTCATAGTTCCATCTAGATTACATCCAGGCACATTCTATGCACTTCCTCAAGCACCACAACAATATAAGCAATTGCTTATGGTTTCTGGATTTGACAAATATTTCCAAATCGCACCATGTTTCAGAGACGAAGATCCAAGAGCAGATAGAAGTCCTGGTGAGTTCTACCAATTAGACTGCGAAATGTGTTTCGCAACACAAGAAGATGTATTAAAGGAAATGGAAGCAGTTATTCCACAAACCTTTGAAGAATTCTCCAACTGCGAAGTAGACAAACCACCATTCGTACGTATTCCATATTTAACAGCAATGAAAGAATATGGTTCAGACAAACCAGACTTAAGAAACCCACTTCGTATTAAAGAAATAACAGATATCCTTAAGGATAAAGGACCAATGTTTGAAGGTAAGTTCATTCAAGCAGTTGTTGTAAAAGACTTTAAGGAAACAAGAAAATATATCGATGCATTAACAGAAAGAGCAAAGGTTAATGGCGCAAGCAATATGTATTGGTTCAAGATGGACGAAACTGGAGCACTTGTTGGTGGTGTTGCTAAATTTGCAGCCCAATACACAGATGCATTAGTAGAGAAGTTAGGTCTTGAAAAGAACACATTCGTTGCAGTACTTGCTGAAAGCAATTTAATCAATTCTCAAAAGCAAGCAGGCTTTGTAAGAAACTGTTTAGGCGCAGACCTTGGACTAAACGAACAAAACGTATTCCGTTTCTGCTGGATAGTAGACTTCCCAATGTACGAATATGATGACGAGGGAGTTCTTACATTCTGTCATAACCCATTCTCTATGCCACAAGGTGGCTTAGAAGCTCTTGAAAACAAAGATCCATTAGAAATCCTTGCAGACCAATATGACTTAGTTGTAAACGGCGTAGAGCTTGCTAGTGGTGCAGTTAGAAACCATGAACCTTCTATTATGGAAAAAGCATTTGCAATAGTTGGATATGGCAAAGATGTAATAGAGCAAAAGTTTAGTGCATTATATAATGCATTTAAGTTTGGTGCACCTCCACACGCAGGTGTTGCTCCTGGGGTAGATAGAATAGTAATGTTACTTTTAGATGAACCATCTATTAGAGAAGTTATCGTATTCCCAATGGATAGAAATGCAAGAGACTTATTAATGGGAGCACCAACAACAGTAACAGAAAAACAATTAAAGGAAGTTCACATTAAATTGGACTTGCCTAAAGAAGAATAAAATAACCAATTCAAAAGAATTGTCAGGAAGGTAGATATGAAGAAAAGACTTCTTATAGTAGTAGCATTAGTTGCAATCATCGTTATTGCAGCATTAACACTCACTGCTTGTAACAAGTTTAAGTGGGGCAAAATTGATGGCGGAGATCCATCAGCAGCAAGCGTATCCAATGGTGGATATGTTGTAGAACAAGGAGACTACGTTTACTTTGTAAACGGATATGTAGGTTCTGTAGACAGCAATGATTGGGGTGCAGCATACAAGCAATCCATTATGCGTTGCAAGAAAAATGCAGACGGAACATATGATAACAGCACAGCGACTGTAGTAGTACCAAAGAGCATTTATTACAATAGTGCAAAAGCAGGTTTTGCTATCTTTGGAAACTTCATTTACTATGCAACACCAAACCTTGAAAAAGATAAGACAGGTGCAGCATCTACAACACATACAGATTTCATGCGTACATCTTTAGATGGAACATTAACACAACGTATTGCAACATTGAATTCCAGAACAAATGATTTCATGTTCACACCAACAAGAATCTTATACTTTGATGGCACAACACTTAAGTATATTGATTTCTCAAAGATGTCCACAAAGAAGTCTACAAACAATGGTAGTGGTGCAACAGCAGGAACATTAATCGAAAGTGCTTCCACATATTTCTGGGCTTATGATGCAGAGTATACAGCAGGACAAGGTGCATCTATTGCAGATTACATCTTCTACACAAAGTCTGTTAACAATTCATACGAAAAATACAATGAATTAAAAGCAATCCGTTATGATGGATCTGATGAAAAGACACTTGCAACATTCTCAACATACCTTTCAGAAGCAGAAGTAGCACAAGGCTATACAAACTTCCCAGAAAAGGTATTCACATTCTCTTTAAAGAATGCAGTTGTTGAAAGTGATACTCAAATCACACTTTACTATACAAAGGCTATCCAAATTGGAAATAGTTCTACAGTAATTGGAACATTCCAAAACAAAGTAACTTTAGATGCAGGATTTGTACCAGCAAACGAAAAGATGATTTCAACACAAGACATTTCTGAAGTTGTTGGAATTAGCTATGACAAAGGTTGCTTATATGCATCAGATAGTAAGTATTACTATTTCAATGGAACAGATTCAAATCTCGCTATTGGAAAGAGTGTTACACTTCTCACAACATTAACAGTTGAGAATTCAACATATGTATACTACACAGATTCAGACAAAGAACAAGTATACCGTGTAAACTTAACAACAGCAGATAACGAAACAGTTATTTTAGTAGACTGTATTGCAGACGTAACTTATGCAGCAGATTTCGTTGGAAGCAAGTACTTCTACTTTGGTGAAGATGAATATTCATATATTCACTATGTAGACTTAAGCAAATTTACAGGTGAAGAGCTCACAGCAACATTACTTGGAAAATTCAATAGTGAAGACCAAGCAAGCTATGATGCAGAACATCAAGACGAAGACTAATTAAACTAAATGCCAGGGATTAATTCTCTGGCATATTTATATACTATGGAAACGTTATTAATTAGTGGTGGTTCTAGAGGAATAGGTGCAGCTGTTGCCAAATTGGCAATAGGCAAGTATAACATTGCTATCCTTTATAAGAATAGCAAAGATAAGGCCGAAGCACTCTGTAATGAACTATCCACTAAAGGCGTTATAGAAGCTTTTTATTGTGATGTATCTTCCGAACAATCCGTAAAAGAAGCAGTTTCAAAAGTATTAAAAAGATTTGGCAAGATCGATAAATTATGCTGTAGTGCTGGTATTGCTCAATCCAAGATGTTTATAGACTTAACAGCAGAGGACTGGCGCAATATGTTTGCTACCAACGTAGATGGAGTTTATTATCTCACAAAACAAGTATGTGAGGGTATGCTAGAAAGAAAGAGTGGTAGCATAGTATATGTTTCATCCATATGGGGAGAAGAGGGTGCAAGCATGGAAAGTGCATATTCTGCAAGCAAGGCAGCCATTATAGGACTTGGCAAGTCCCTTGCCAAAGAATTCGCTCCAAATGGTGTAAGAGTAAACGTTGTAACCCCTGGTGCAATAGACACAGATATGATGAAAGGGTATAGCAAAGAAGACCTCAAAGAAGTCGCAGAATCTATACCTCTAGGCAGATTAGGCGAAGCAAAAGAGGTTGCTGAAGCCATCCTTTTCTTGCTTGAATCTAGTTATATTACGGGAGCAGTTTTACCAGTTAATGGCGGTGGAATTTTCTAAAAAAATTTTTTTAAGCAATATTTAAAATTTGTGAAATACATAAAAAATGACCAATTAGAATATTGATATCTTGATAAGTTTCCAACTTATCCACAGACCCTTTTCAAAAATATATTTTATTGACTTTATTTATAATAAAAGTTTATAATTAAAACACTATAATTAGTAACTAAAAATTCCTAAAGGAGGAAAAAAAATGAAAAAATTTGATATCAAATGGTTATTGATTTTGGTATTAGTTATCGTTCTCGCATTTGGACTTGTTGCATGTAACAAGAACAAGGGCGGCGAAACCCCTTCTGGTGAAGACACAGGTGATGAAGGCGGCGAAGGCGGCGGCGGAAGCGGCGGCGGTACCGGAAACAAATCAACACCAGCTGTATTCTTCCAAGAATTATGGACAGCATCCAAGAACCTCGGTGCAACACAAGTAAATCCTGAAACAGACAAGATCAAGATTTCTATCGAAGGCGACATGGAATATTCAAGCGACAAAGTTCCAGCAGGATCAACAGATATCGGCATGGAAATGGGTATCGTTCTTGACTTGCCAGCAGCAAATGCATCATCAGCATCACTTGGTGATACAGCATTAAAGCTCAAGTTCTATGATAAGACAGATGCTAACAATAAGAATTGGTTCACAGTTTGGTATTTCTTTAACGATGAAAGCAAGATTTACTTCCAAGTAAAGAATGAATATTTCGTTCTCGGATTTGATGCATATTGGAATGCACAATTCACAACATTACTTGGTGAATTAGTAAATAATGACGAACTCTTATCTGGATTAAACAACATTACTCCATTCAAGTCTATTATGGATGTAGTAAATTACATTGCACAATCCGGTGGTGCAGATTGGTCATTAGATAAACTCATCGTTGGTGAAACAGTAGACAACAAACCAACAAGCTTACTTGGCTTATTTGGATTAAACCTCAAAGACTTACTTGAAAACGATATCGTTAAGTCAGTTCTTAAGATCGATACATCTAAAGACGTATCACTCGAAGGAGTTCTCAAGACAGCTGCTAACATTATCTTAGACAAGAACAAGGTTACAAAAGAAGTTAAGGGAGATGTAACATACTACACAGCAAGAGGACTTGGCTCTGCAAAGGGTATCCTCAATGGTATGGTAGATAGCCTCTTATCTTACTATGACATCGCATTATCATTTGGAACAGATGGAACAAAATTCCACGGATTCACAATTGAAATCTTTGGAAACAAGAATTCTTACAATGCAGACCTCAAGATCAACATTACAAAGATGGAAATCGCAAAGGAAACATCTGCAGCTTCAGCAGCTCTTGCTTTACCAGCAGCTTCAACATTCAAGAGCAACGTAGCATTCTCTGTAGCAGGAGAAATGAACCTTGCAGATGATGTTGTTGTAATTAATCCAAACGATGTTGCAATCGGATTCGGAACATATTCAATTAAGTTCAATGGTTCATTAGACTTAACTGGACCAGTAGCAGAAAATAAGACAGCAGCAGAATTACAAATCATTTCTGGAACACTTGCTTCTGGCACACCAATGCTCACAGCAACATACAAAGATAGAACATTATCTATCTTAGTAGATCCAACAAATGCAAAAGCAGCTGCTATTATGAAAGCAGGACTCCCAGCACTCGCAGATTTAATTAAGAAATATTCAACAGGCGAAGGCGCAGAAGTTCCATTCGCACTCTTCACAACAATGGCAGATGATGTTTTAGATAAAGCATTCACAGATGACACATATGCAACAGTTGATACAACATTCAAGGGCGTTGAAGTAACAGGTGTTGATATTGCAACTCTTGCAAAAGGTGCATTCTATGCAATCTTCCAAAATGTTGCAACACACATTGATGAAGAAAAGAACGTTGGCGCAGAAGCAGAACTTGAAACATATGCTGGCGATGTTTATAAACTTGGAACAAAGTATTATAAAGATTCACAATATGCATGGAGTCTCAACATCCTTAACTTAGTACAAGCAGTTATTGGAAACATCAACTACAATGCAACATCTAAGGACTACACATTAGGATTTGAAAATATCTATACATTATTATCTGGAATCTTCAAAGATGCAAAAGTTCAATCTTATACAGATGCAGCATGCGAAACAAAGGGTTCAGCAACAGATGTTAAGAAACCAGCAGATGTAAACGAAATGATGGCATTATTTATGTGTACAAACGATGGATTGCTCAAGGAATTAACAAACCATGGCATCCTCCCACTCTATAAAGATGGCATCACAACAAAATTCCTCTCAGCAGCATACACACCAAAGATGGCAGCAGAACAAGGATATTCCTATATCTCTGGCAAGATGGTAACAAAAGCTGAAGCACTTGCAATTTGGAACTACATTTGTGGTAACACAGCAACACTCAATGCTCTTGGAAATACTGGATATACCTTCAACTGTGATGCAGATCCAAACAAGACAACAGAAGCAGGATTTGTAGAAAATAGCCTCATTCAATGGTTCTTCAAGTTCATCAACGGTTCATCTGTATTAACAAATGCAGGTACAACACCAGCAGATAAGATTGCAAAACTTGCAGGAACAGGAAGCAAGATCGCTATTGACCTCAACAAGGATACAGGATACTTCGGTGCACACATTGCTCTCAACGGCAAAGAATGCAACGGAACATTCAAGTATGACTTCACAGGAACAAATACAGCTTATGTACCAACAATGAGTGCAGACTTAGGTTCAGACTCAGGCAAGTACACAACAGTTGCTCTTGATAGTTCATTCTACACATTATTCAAGGCAGCATATGGCCAAGGATATGGCACAATTATTGATGTAGCACATGACAACTATGGTATCAATAATTCAATCTTCTATGTTGCTGAAGTTGATCTTGATGCATCAACAGGTACAATCCTTGAAGGTTATACATTACCTGCAAACCATGAGGTTATTGTATTAACATCTGATACAGCATGTGTAATCTATACAACAACAGGTATTACATCTGCAACATATACTGTAGATAATTCTGGCAACTACTGTGTAACAGTTGGAGAAAATCCAGCACGTGAATACAAGATTTGGGGCACAGCATTCAAGCTTGCACAAGAAATCTAATAGACTAAACAATCAGTTTAATCTAAATTAACAAACAAAGGGCTTAGGCAGAAATGTCTAGGCTCTTTTATTTTGCTTTTTAGATTTAATATAGATATAATTAATTTAATATATAAATAGACATTTAATATTATGGATGAAGAAGTAGTACAACAAGATCAAATAGTAGAGGAGAAGAAATCAACAAGCAGTATGTTTGTTGAGACTTTTGCATCTCAATTAGAACAAGAACAGCATAGACTTACTTCTGAACCATCCGAAACAGCGGCGGCTAGAAGAATTAGAGATATTATTTCATCCGTTAATAAAGATTTTAATGCAAAACTAGAACCATTCTATGCTAGACCACTTTTAGGTAGAAGATGCTTTATGTTTATGGCTATTTGGCTAGTTATTTGCGATATTATCTATTTTGTCTCATTTCAAAAGAATACAGTTGCAGCTATTATTCTAACTTTACTTGCTATGGTTATGTTCATGGTTGGGATGGGAATTATTCTTGCTATGTATCTAGGAGAAGATAAGTTCAATTTCTTCCTTCCTAAAAAGGCTTGTTATAATGTTGAAACAGAGTTCACAACTCCATATAAATATAGTCTTAAGAGCACAGAAAATACAGAGCCAAATAATACTATAGTATTATGTGCTAACCATGACTCTCTTCCAGGAATGTATTTTGAAGATCGTGGAATATTTAAAATGTTTGCGCTTATTTATACACCATTCTTCATGTTCACATTTATTCTTATGTGCATAATAAAAATGGCTACAGGTATAGATACAACAGGTAAAATTGTTGCTCTAGCACTTATTCCAGCCATTCTTTCTTTGGTGGCCATGTTTGTATTCGTTGCACATTACTCATTATTCCCAGCACATGCAAGAGAGAATAACTGTATTTCTCCTTCCATTGCTCTAGCAGTATTTGTAACCCTATACGGACAAAGAAATCATCTTCCAGAGAATACAAGAATAGTATATGTCTCATTTGGTGGAGAGAATTCAGGACATGAAGGCTCTAAAGCATTTGTAGAGAGACATTTGGCCAGAGACAGAGGATTTAACAACGCCAAGGTTGTCTGCTTAGAGGAGGTCAATAGTGGCTCCATAATAGTATCTAGACAAGATACTATAAGAAATATAAAGTATAGCGAAGAACTTAGAAACACAATTGTTAAAGTTGGACAAGAAAACAACATAGAATATGTAGAAGAAAAAGCATTCGCTACAATCCATGGACATATTGCAAATTCATTCCAAAAACAAGGAATACAAGCAATTAATATTTATGGAAAAGATGAATCCGAAAAGAATCCAGTTCCAGTTAATTCAGAATCCATTCAAAAACTCTTTGACTTGACACTAGGAACTGTGAAAGATATTCTAAAAGAGGATAAAAACTAGTTTTTAAGGATGCGACTAGAGGTCTGCATTATTATATATAAAGGTATATCTTTGTAGGCGTGGTCACAGGAATACCACAAAGGGAAAAATGAAGAAAAAGAACACTGAAGGTCTTTGCGAGGGTGAAATTATTTCCTCTTGGGGATCTAGTACTTTTGTATCAACAAAGGAAGCACAAATTGTTGAGGTTATGCCTTTAAGTGATTCCGAAGTTTTGGCTCAAGAAGTTAAAAGAGAACATCCAGTTAAAAGTAAAATTAAGAAGATATTGAAAAGATATTTCATAGATGCCTTCACAGGAATGGCACAAGGTCTTTTCTGTACTTTAATTGCTGGTACTATTCTTGCTCAAATTGCATCTTGGTGTGGAGATAATACATTTGCTTATATTCTTAAGACCATTGCAAATCTTGCAAAGATGATGATGGGTGTTGGAATTGGTGTTGGTATTGCTCATAAACTTGGTGCAAAACCTCTAGTTATATTTACGGCAGCAATAACAGGTTTAATAGGCGCTTGGGCAATGCAAATAACAGATGGAACCATGACTGCAGATTATTTCTCAGTCATATACGCAAAAGGCTTGCCAGGAAACCCAATTGGATCCTATGTTGTAGCATTATTAACCGTTGAATTTGCAAGACTTTATGCCGGAAAGACCAAGTTAGATATCGTTTTAGTGCCACTTGGCATGCTTGTTTTGTGTGTTGGTGGTATCTATGTAGCATGGCCATTTATCAAACTCATAGACTTAATTGCAAAAGTTCTTATTTTAGCAATTGAAGCAGGTGAAGCAGTTAAGATTATCGTTGGTATCTTCATTGCAATCGTAATGGGTATTCTTTTAACAATGCCAACGTCATCTGCGGCAATATGGGTAAGTATTGCAACATCTTCTGTTGCTTTGGAAAAACCAGACGTATTTGCTATTGCGGGTGGTGCAGCTGTTGCAGGATGTGCAGCTCATATGATAGGTTTTGCTGTTGCATCATTTAGAGAAAATAAATGGGGTGGTCTCATATCTCAAGGTATTGGAACAAGTATGCTTCAAATTCCAAACATTATGAAAAAGCCAATTATTATGGTTCCAGAAATTGTCGCATCTGCCGTTGCGGGCTTAGTGGCTGTATTAATAGGTCTTAAATGTAATGCAAGTGGAGGCGGAATGGGAACAAGTGGTCTCGTTGGTGTATTTGGAACAATAGATGCCTCTATGACTGCTGGACTTGAGACATGGAAAATTGTTGTTGGAATAATCCTTTGCTTGTTTGTAATACCTGCAGCTGTTAGTTTATTTGTGTCCGAATTGCTACGTAGTACAGGGCTTATCAAGAAAGGAGACCAAGCACTTTCTAATTAAATTTTTTGCAATAATAAACTAATATTCAAAAATTGAATATTGACCTAAGCGCTTGCAAAAGATTATAATTATACTAGTTAATTATAAAAATCATTAAAAGATTTATTGATATAGGAGGAAAAATCGTTATGGACAACATTACAAAAGCCAAGATTAACCTTTTTGCTATTCTCCGCAACTTGGAAGATCTTTGTGAAATGGATCCAGAAGCAAAAGAGTTGATTAAGGACCAAAACATTACAGTAGGTTTCTCAGTTCCAGAAGTTGGTAAAGCAGTTCTTCAATTCAAAGATGGAAAATGCACATTTATTCCAAATTCATTCAAGGCATCTTTACAATTATGGTTCACATCTGCAGAACACTTTAACAAGTTAATAGACGGTGAAAAGACTATACCTATTTTCTGCAATGTATTTAAAGTAGGATTCTTACTCAACACATTCACTAAACTTGCAGACAGATTAAGTTACTATCTACAACCAGCACCAGACAAGGCAGCAGAATTGTTTGCAGATCCAGAATACTTCCGTGTAAACACAATCTTAACAGCTTACACAGCATTCTTTGCAATTGCTTGCGTTGGTAACAGCGACAGAGTAGGTAAGATTATTGCAAAACGTATGCCAGACTGTGTATTACTCGCAGGTGTTGAAGGTGAAGTTGAAATTAACTTAACAATTAAAGACCACAAACTTGAAGCTGCAAAAGGTAGCGTAGAAGCACCACATGCACAAATGGTCTTTGCAGACATTGATTTCGCACACAGATTATTAACCGGTGAAACATCAAGCTTTGCTGGAATGGGCGAAGGAAAATTTGAAGTTAAGGGCGCAGTTGATATTCTTGAACAAATGTCCAAGTTATTAGACTTAGTTAGCGTTTATTTAGCATAAGGAGGGGGATACTATGAAATTCGTTAAAGGACAAACAGAATCTCTTTATACAAACCATACAAAGAGTCAAGAACTCTTTGCAAGAGCATTAAAAGTTGTTCCATGTGGTATTTATGGACACCTTGGTCCTGCAGAAGGATGTATGATTCCTGTAAGCGCATATCCACTCTTTAGTGATAGAGCAAAGGGAAGTCATATTTGGGACGTAGATGGAAATGAATATATCGACTTAATGTGCGCATATGGTCCATGTTCATTAGGTTATAATGATGATGACGTAGATGCAGCAGCATTAGCACAATTAAAGAGAGCAAACTGTACAACACTTGCAGGTGATGTAATGGTTGAAACAGCAGAGTATATGGTAAATACAATTCCATCTGCAGACTGGGCATTCTTTGCAAAGAACGGTGGCGATGCAACAACATTTGCAATGATGATTGCACGTAACTATACACATCGTAAGAAGATCGTTATGGTTAAAGGTTGGTACCATGGTGTAGCACCTTGGACACAAAAGATTGGATACGGTGGAATTATCGAAGAAGACGTTTGCAACAACCTAGTTGTTGAATGGAATAAACCAGAACAATTCGAAGCATTGGTAAAGAAATATCCAGGCCAAATTGCAGCATTTATTTCTACCCCATATTATCATCCAACATTCGTAGATAACGAATTACCAGCACCAGGATATTGGCAAAAGATTCGTGAAATCTGTGACAAGAACGGTATTGTTCTTATTATCGATGACGTTCGTTGTTCATTCCGTCTAGATGTTGGCGGTTCAGATAAGTACTTCGGATTCGAAGCAGACTTACAATGTTATTGTAAAGCAATTGCAAACGGATACAATGTATCTATGATTACAGGTAAGAATAAGTTCAAGGGTGCAGCAGAAGGAATCTCTTATACAGGTTCATACTGGCTCAGCTCTATGCCAATCGCAGCTGCTCTTGCTACAGTAAAGAAGATGAAAGAAGTAGATTATGCAGGAACAATTAAGAAGAACGGTCTTGCAATCACAGAAGGTTGGAAGAAAGTTGCAAAGGATCATGGATTTGATCTTAAGGTAACTGGAGAACCAGCAATGTGGTATGCACGTCTTGCAAATGACTTCCCATCAACAATACTTCACCAAGAATGGACAGCTGAAATGGTCAAGAGAGGTGTCTTTGTAACATCACACCACAACAACTTCGCACCATTTGCAATTAGCCAAGAAGATATCCAATATTGTTGGGATGCAGCAGATGAAGCATATAAGGTTCTTGCAGAAAGACATCCAGATGCAAACTTTATTAAATAAAATTTAATAATTAATAGGAGTGGGGCGTTCTATTTGGACGCCTCATTTATTATAAGATGGATAAAAAGTATAAATTAGTATTATTTGATTTCTTTGGAGTTATTTGTTGTGAGATATCTCCATATTGGCTTAGAGCACGTTTTCCTGCGGAGAAGGCTATGGAAATTAAAAATGCAATAGTTGGAAGTGCAGATAACGGAGAGATAAGCGAAAGAGAAATGTTCGAAAGACTCAGTAAAGCAACTGACGTTCCAGCAGATACCATTCTAAAAGAATGGATGGAGTGTGCAATTATAGATAAAGGCGTTCTAGATATTATTACTGAATTAAAGAAAAGTGTAACGGTTGGATTACTTTCAAATGCGCCACCAGATTTTGAACAAAGAATCTTAAATAGAGATAATCTCTGGGGATATTTTACAGATACATTTATTTCTAGCGATAGAATGCTTGCAAAGCCAGATCCAGCATTCTTTTATCTCGCATTAAATGAGATGGGATTTAAGGCAGAGGAGACTGTGTTTATAGATGATAATCCAAGAAACATAGAAGCAGCCACAAAACTAGGAATTAAAGCCATTTTATTCACAACAGCAGAGAAGTTAAGAGAAGATCTAAACGCAATTTAACCCGTTTAGAATATCGAAAAGTGTATAAAAAAGAGGAGTCGCATTAAACGGCTCCCCATTTTTTAGTTAATTAGAAATTAGCCTTCAAATCCAATTGGTACACCACCGAATTTTGCTGGGATTAACATGTTTTGACATTGTGTCATAATTGTGTTGAATTGTACAGCATAACTGTCACCAGCACCAACGATTTCTACATAGCCATTTTCAACGTTTGCAACAAAGTCGTTCTTAGGATCCAAAACCTTTAAGCATCCATCTGGATTTGGGAATTTGAATAGAACGAATGGATATTTTGCAAGTCCACTTGTTGCTTTGCTCTTGCCATTCTTAACTCTTAAGTTAGCTGTGATTCCTGGATAAATCTCATTTCCATTTGCATCTGTTGTTGCACCAACAACAAATTGATATGTTCTATCTGGTTGTTTGAGTGTCCAGTCTGCCATTGTTGGCCAGCCAAGTTTGTTTGCACTAGAAAGTGCTCTTGTAATAAGAGATAATGACAACTTTACCTTTAGGTACTTGTTCCAATCATCTTCTGGATTGTAGTTTGGCATTGTCTTTGTAAGTGTGAGCATTAAGAATAAGAATTTTAATGTTGCACCTTTGCAAATGTTCTTGAGTAGTGGAGACATGATTCCGAGCATATCTGTAACCTTGTCACCTTTGAAAACACCGAGAAGACTTTGAATGGATTTAAAGTACATCTTGACAAGTTGTGGTTGGATGGTTGTGCCATCTGCCATTTCAACTTGGCCAGGATATTCGCCTTGGTAAACTTTAAAGCGTTTTCCTTGAACTGATTTGTCTGCATTTTCTTGTGTCAAGAAAACCATGTAACATGCAAGAGGATTTTCATCATCTGCAGCACGGAATTCTACAACAGCATCAACCTTTTCAAATTTCTTTGCAAAGGATGCATCTTCCTCAAGAGGAATACGAAGTGCAGGGAAAGCTGCCATAAAGTATATTCTTGCGGTTAAGACATCTTGTGCAGTTGCTTTCATATAAACCTCCAATTAGTCTTCGTCAGACCAGTCTTCTTCTTCGATTTCTTTACCCATAAGCTCCATAACTGTTTCCATAATGCCTTGGCTAGAGAGCTTGTATTTTGCATATAAATCTTCTGGCTTACCGATGATACCGAATTCATCTGGAATACCAATCTTAGTTAAGATACATCTCTTACCACTTTGAGCAAGAACTGATGCAACTGCATCACCAAGACCACCGATAACGTTATGTTCTTCAACAGTAACAATACGACGTGTCTTAACAGCTGCTTCGATAATAGCTGCTTCATCAATTGGCTTAAGTGTATGCATATTGATAACTTGTGCAGATACGCCTTGCTCTTCGAGCATTTCGCCAGCGATTAATGCATCACGGGTTGGAATACCACAAGACATAATTGTAACATCGTTACCATCTTTAAGAACCATTGCTTTACCAATCTCATAATCAAATTCGTTTTCAGAATTGTGGAGAAGTGGTTCCATACCACGACCTACTCTAAGATAGAATGGTCCAGGAATGTCTACGCAAGCTCTAATTGCACGTGCGGTCTCATATGCGTCTGCAGGAATATCTACAGTCATATTTGGAATTGCACGCATTACTGCGAAGTCTTCAATACAGTGGTGTGTACTACCAGCTGCACCGAAAGATACACCGCCGTGAGTTGCTATAATTTTTACAGGTAATTTTTGATATGCTGCGTCTGTTCTAATGAATTCGCCACCTCTTAATGCTGCGAAGATTGCGAATGTAGAAGCAAATGGAATATATCCAACTTTTGCGAGACCAGCTGCTACACCGAACAAGTTTTGTTCAGCAATACCTACGTTGATAAGTCTTTCAGGATATTTTCCTCCTTGTGTAATAAGTCCGATGTTTGTGGACTTTGCAAGGTCTGCGGTTACACCAATAATACGAGGATCTTTATCTGCAAGTTCTGCAAGTGTTTTTCCGTACATTGCACCTGAAGACATTTTATTTGCATCATATGTGTTCCATGCGGTTCCCATTGTATATTCCTCCCTTATCCTCTAGCTTTGATTTCATCGAGATAAACTTGTAAGTCTTTCTCGTTGTCACCGAATGAACAGTAGTGGCACTTTGCTTGTCCTTCGAACTCTTTAATGCCATAACCTTTTTCGGTTTCTGAAATAATACAGACAGGTCCTTCCATTGCCCATGCTTGTGCAAGAGCTTTGTCAACTTCTGCCATGTTGTTACCATTGCACTTAATTACCTTGCATCCGAAAGCTTCTACTTTCTTGTCTAATGGTTCAAGTGCCATTTCTTGTTCTGTTGGTCCATCAATTTCGAGTTTGTTACGGTCGATGATCCAAATGAAGTTCTTGAGTTTGAACATAGATGCTGCCATAGCTGCTTCCCAGTTAGAACCTTCTTGTACTTCACCATCACCAGTCATAACAACGACTTTGCTGTTAACACCTTTCATTTGGAGACCTAATGCCATACCAACTCCCATTGGCATACCATGACCTAATGAACCTGTTGAAGCATCGCAACCTCTAATTTTCTTTGAATCTGGGTGCATACCATAAGCTGAACCTGTTTTGTTAAAGTTTTTGAGAACTTCGTCTAGGCTGATGTATCCTCTCATTGCTAAACATGGTACATATGCGAGTGCACAGTGACCTTTAGATAGAATGAAACGATCTCTTTCATACCAGTCTGGATCTTCAGGATTAATGTTGAGATACTTGAAATAGAGTGCTACTAACATATCTGCACATGACATTGATCCACCAACGTGTCCTGATGTGGCGTTGAAGGTTGTCTTTGCAATGTTTAGACGCAACTCAACAGCTTTCGCTTTCAATTCTTCAACTGTTACGTTGTTTTGCATAAAAATCTTTCCTCCTAAAATATATAGTTTGTTTTAATTTGTTTTAGAACATAGTTCGTTAATATTAATTATAATATTAATGGTTGTAGCAAGTCAATACTGGATTTTTACGTTTTATTGTAATAATTAAATCTCGTTCTATCTTGAAAACAGAAATGTTCTATTATATAATAGAAAAACAAGGAGGACGCGAAATGGAAAAAGAAAAATTAGCCTTTTTACAAGAAAAAGCAAAGAAACTTCGCTATGATGTTATTGAGATGATAGGGCGTTTCGGAGTAGGTCACATCGGTGGCTGTATGTCCGTTATGGATGCTCTAACCGCAATATATTATGACAAGGGAAACATGGATGCAAAAGATCCAAAGAAGCAAGACAGAGATAGAGTAGTTATGTCCAAAGGACATGCTGGTCCAGCAATGTATGCTGTTTTAAGAGATAAGGGATACTTCCCAGAAGATTGGATTGGTACATTAAACAAGAATGGAACAAATCTTCCATCACACTGTGATATGAACAAGACACCTGGTATCGATATGACAGCAGGATCACTTGGACAAGGAATCTCTTGTGCTGTAGGTATGGCAATTGCTGCAAAGATGGATAACAATCCTGCAACAATTTATTGTTTCATCGGAGATGGAGAATCAGATGAAGGACAAGTATGGGAAGCAAGTATGTATGCTGGCTCACACAAACTAGATAACTTCATTCTCTTCTTAGACTACAACAAGATGCAATTAGATGGTCCAGTATCCGTTATTAACGAACTCGCACCAGTTGCAGACAAATGGGCAGCATTCAATTTCTATGTACAAGTAGTAAATGGACATGATATCGAAGCAATTTGCAAAGCAATCGACAACGCAAAAGCAACCAAAGGTAAACCAAGCATGATAGTCTTAGACACAATTAAGGGATATGGCGCATCATTCACAGAAGGTGTTGCAAACTGTCATAGTATGGCTATCACAGAAGAAATGTGGACAAAGGAAACAGGGAGGAATGCATAATGAAAGACGAACTTGAAATGAGAAGAGTGTTTAATGACACTTTAATCGAATTAAGCAAAACAAATGACAAAATCGTAGTCATAGAATCAGACTTGCAATCCTGTCACTTAACAAACAAATTCTTTGGAAAAGAATATCCAGATAGAGTTATTAATGTAGGTATTGCAGAAGCAAACATGATAGGCATTGCTGCAGGTATGTCCACAATGGGCAAAATCCCATTTGCACTTTCATTCGGACCATTTGCAACAAGAAGATGTTTTGACCAAATCTTTATTTCAGTTGCTTATGCTAAGCAAAACGTAAAGATAGTAGGTTCAGATCCTGGTGTTACAGCAGAAGCAAACGGAGGAACACATATGCCATTTGAAGATATGGGTATTATGAGAACTGTTCCAACAATGATTTGTTTCGAACCAACAGATGCAGCACAATTCAAAGCAGCACTTCCACAAATTGTAGACCATTACGGACCAGTATACATTCGTATGTTCCGTAAACAAACAGAGCAAGTCTTTACAGATGCAGATATGAAGGATTTCAAACTTGGTAAAGCATCCAAAGTTAAAGACGGAAAAGATGTAACTATCTTTGCATCTGGTATTATGGTATCTAGAGCAGTGGAAGCAGCAGAACTTCTAAAGGCAGAAGGAATAGATGCAGCAGTATCTAACATTTCCACATGGAAGCCAATAGATGAAGATGCAATCGAAGAAGCAGCAAAGAAGACTGGCGCAATTGTTACAGCAGAGAACCATTCATTAGTTGGTGGCTTATATTCTGCAGTAGCAGAAGTTGTTGCAAAGAAGTGCTTAGTTCCTGTTGAAGGAGTTGGAGTACACGATGAATTCGGTCAAGTTGGAAAGAATGCTTACTTAAGTGAAGTATATCATTTAACAACAGCAGACATCGTAGCAGCAGCAAAGAAAGTTGTAGCAAGAAAATAATAAGTTAAACTATTTAAAGCAAAAAAATAAGTGGGTTGAACACCCACTTGTTTTTATATATTTTCGTTATTCTAATTATGCTAAATCGTCATCAACGTATCCTTCAGCAAGTCTTTCTTTTTCTTCTTTGTGTTTAACATGAAGAGCAATCTTTAATGCCCAACCATCTAATCTTGTTGTCAAAAGACCCATGTTTGCTGCAAATGCTAAGAAACTAAATACAAAGCAGGTGATTGGTCCTGGACCAACTAAGAAACCATATACTCCGAAATTCTTTTCGAGAGAATGAATTTGTCCACCAACCAATATCATAATAGCCATTGCTGCAGTCATAACAACTAAGAAACAAGCTGAAGTTATAAGTTTTAAAAGATATTCAGTTTTTCCTAAAAGGAAAAGATTTGCAACAGATAATGCAAAAGCAGCTATTGTGAATATAACACAAAGGAATGCTGCGATAATCTCGCCTCTGTATGCTCCGTTGAATCCATATGGATCGGATTTGTATTCTTGAATCTTGTTAAAACTATAGTAAACAGGTCTGCCAGTAAGTGTGAATACTTCTTCGCCATATTCTTTTGTTTGTGCACTATGGTAAGACCATAATGGACCAACCAAACAGCAAATAAGAACAACCGCCATCAATATAGAGATGAGGTTAGATCTGTTTTTATTAAAGAAATTTTTGACGTGTATATTCATTACTTCCTCGCTAATTGCTTGAATAATTATAATTTCAGAGTCCTTCTTTTGTCAAATAATCGTGCAGTAATAAAAATTTGTTAATTTTTTTACAATTTTTAGGTGCAAAACAAAACAATATATGTTATTCTTTTTTATAACAAAAAAGGGTGTACTATATACTAGATGACAAACAAGAGAAGATTCGGCTTAATAATATTGGTTTTGGTGCTTGTTGCATCCATTTTTTTATTGTCTGCTTGTCATCATGCAAAAGAGGTAGTTAAGTCTGCAAGAGATTTCGAACATATGGGAGAAAAACCAGCAGATGCAACTATGATAAATATAGATACACTTGGTACCACAACAGAAGAAAAGGTTTATAACCTTTATTCACTTGCTTTAACCAATTTAAGAGATACCCCATATTGTGCAGCATATAATGAAGGTATTTTTGAGACTTATTTGTTAGGACAAAACAATATCCTTTATGATGATTACATCATAATGAAAACCCCAACCAAATATTTCTATTGTAACTACCGTGCAATCAAAGATTGTCCAATTGCAGAGAATGCATTGTTTGGTGATCTCTTTAGAAGTATGGGAAGTATTCTTTCTGAAAGAAAATACTATGAAAAAGGCAAGGAGTACGCATTACATCAAAGCAATGGCAATAACTATATGGACGAGAATGGTCTTCCAACAACAAACTGGAATGATGCAGAAATTAACCATATAGACCCAATTGTTTTCAACAGTGATGATGCTCCAAATCTTTTTGTTATAAACGAACATGATGTATTACAAGAATACTTTGTTCCAAATACAGCAGAGTATGAATATGATGCAACAGAAGGATATTACACAATTAGATTTGAATTAGATCCAGAACTTGCAACAACAAAGTCTGTAATTAAGGTTAAAGATTCTGTTGGAGATAAGAATGCATATTACACATATATTTCTTATGAAATAACAATCTGGGATAACGGCTATTTTAGAACATATGATAATGATTCATATTTCGCAGGAAAAGTTGTTATCAGCATGGATTTCAAAGACATTTATCGTTGGGAATTCTCATACAATGAGGAAGATTGTGGTATTAGCATTTATGCAGATGCAGCGGGAATAAAGGATAAATATTAATATTTAAAGGCAGGGAGATATGAAAGAAATAGTTATAGCAATGACTGGCTCAAGCGGAAATATGGGTCAAGCAACAGTGCCACAACTAATGGAGATTCCAGAAGTTAAAAAGTTAAAACTTTTATTTTTAAATACAAAGAAAGATAAAAAAATTGCAAAGCAATACGTTAAGCAATTTGGAAAGAATAAAATTGAAGTTATATTTGGAAATATTGCAAATATAGATAACGATAGAGAACTCGTTAAGGATACAGATTATGTATTAAATCTTGCAGCAGTTATTCCACCAACAGCAGATTATCATCCAGAGAAAGCAATTGAATGCAACTATGATGGTGCAGTTGCTTTAGTAAAAGCAATTGAAGAAATCCAAGAAAACCAACCAAAGCTAATACATATTTCAACAGTTGCAACATATGGAAACAGAGACTACAGACACCCATGGGGTGAATGTGCAGACCCACTTCTTCCAAGTGTTTATGATTCATATGGAATGAGCAAGGTTAGAGGAGAGACTGTTGTATTAGAAAGCAATATTAAGACATGGTCTGTAATTAGACAAACAGGAATGCTCCACAAGAACTTATTTAAGGATAACTTAAATGGAGGACTTCTTTATCATACACCTTACAATATGCCATCTGAATGGTCTACACAACATGATAGCGGACTTCTTCTTAAGAATATTATCTTAAGAGATTTGAGAAGCGAAGTAGATGAATTCTGGTTCAAGGTTTATAACCTTGGATGTGGCGCAGGTTCAAGAATTACTGGATATGAAACATTTGCAAATGGATTTGGTATTATTGGATGTACTCCAGAAAAGTTTATGAAACCAAACTGGAATGCAACAAGAAACTTCCACTGCATGTTCTTTGAGGATAGCGATATTCTAGAGAATATGTTCCATTTCCAAACTGAAACAGTTAAATCATTCTGGGATGGAATGGCAAAGACACACCCAATTTTTAAAGCTGCAAAGATTTTTCCACCAGCTTTACTAAGTAAATTCTCCGTTCAACCTTTATTAAAGGATTCTAACTCACCAAGACAATGGGTTAAGGAAAAAGACGAAGGAAGAGTTATAGCAGCATTTGGAAGCATGGAAAAGGCAGAGAACATGTCTGATAAATGGGAAGACTTCCCAGTATTCTGCAAAGGCCAAGGAGAGAATGGTGAAACATTTGATTACGAAGAAGTTAGAGATATTAAAAATATAGATAAGTTCGGTTTTAGATTAAAGCATGGTTATGACGAATCTAAAAAAGACGAGGATTTAGATCTCGAAGATATGAAAGCAGCTGCAGCATTTAGAGGTGGTAAGGTAGTATCAACTTCTATGGTTAAAGGTGATTTGTATACAAAACTTGAATGGGAATGTGCAGACGGACACAAGTTTAAGAGAACACCATACACAATTCTTAAAGCAGGACATTGGTGCCCAGAATGCTGCGAAACACAAGGTGTTTGGAACTTCGATCACGTAGCAAAGAAGAGCCCATTCCATGCACAAATTTGGTATGACACCCATGCTAAAGATGAAAACAATTATTATTGGTATGACGATGAGTTCAAAGCTCACTATAAGAAGATAGAGGACTAAGATGAAAGCAATTATTTACGTTTTTTCTGGAAGTGGTAATACACTAAAAGCAGCAAATCTATACAAGGAACAATTTGAAAAGAATCAAATTGAAACAACACTTGTTAGAATTAATATAGATGCAAAACCAGTAGAGGATCATACTCAATATGATTACGTTGGTATTGGATATCCAGTACACGGATTTAATGCATCCTATAACGTTTTAGACTTTGTAAAATTAATTGCAAAGAATCCAGAGAAAAAAGATTACTTTGTATTCCATACAGGCGGCGAGCCTTTACATCTCAATGATGTATCAGATTACAAACTTAACGAGATTATGAAAAGAAGAAATTTCGTTTTAACAAACGAATATCACTATGCAATGCCATATAACATGATTTTCCGTCATACAGATGCAAGAGCAGTGCAAATGCATGAAGTCCTTGAGAAACTCGCTCCTATCGAAGCACAAGAGGTCATAGATAGAAAACCACACAAATACAAATATCATTTTGGTGGACATACAATGGCTTTTCTACTTAGAATAGAACACCCAGCAATGAAAGTTAATGGAAAACTCTTCTTCAAGATAGACCAAGAGAAATGTATTCATTGCGGACTTTGTGTTAAAAATTGCCCAGAGCATAACATAACAATGAACGAAGATGGCTCTTTCTCATTTGGAAACAAATGTATTATGTGTACTGCTTGCTCATTCAATTGTCCAAAAGATGCTTTCAATATTGGTATGCTAAACGGTTGGAGAGTTAATGGAAAATACAACATTAAAAATCCAGATTTAACACAAGAAGATACTCATCCAAAGTATTGCAAGAAGGCATACGAAGTATATTTTCAAGAAGCCGAAGAAAAAATTAAGGCAAATACAAAAGAAGAATAAATTATCAACTTTTCAATATTCTAATGGGGTGGTTTTAATGAGCCATCCCTTTTTATTTAGGCACTTTTAATATGTTTGCAAAGCACACATATTATTTTCCAGTAAATAGAGTCTTTAATAATTAAAAAATAAATGATATAATATTTTTTGCTATGAAGAAGGGGAACGAGTTAAAAGTTGGTATATTATCCCAAGTTTTTGGTGGAATAGTTAATATCGCATTATGTGGTGTTAAGTTTTATATTGGTACCATTACCAACTGTATCAGCATACTTCAAGATGCATATAACAACTTAGGAGACGTTGTTGGGAACGCAACCGGTGCTTTAGGTATTGGTCTTGCTGGAAAGAAACCAACAGAGAAGTATCCTCATGGTTTTGGTAGATTTGAAGATGTTGCAACTCTCTTCATGTACATCATTTATTTCTTAGTTGGTGCTTTGTTTATCTATAAGTCTGTAGAAAGATTATTCTTCCATCCACCTATTTTCTTCTTATGGTGGTCTTTCATTGTTGTAGCAATAACAATGCTTGTAAAAGTTGGAATGTTCTTTGGATATTGGGCAGCGTATAAGGTGAATAAATCGTCTGTTATAAAAGCAGACATGATAGACTCTCTACAAGACGTAGGCATCACAGCTATGACCCTTCTTTCATATGGTTTATCTATGGCAAGTGCAGCACCAGTAGATGCAATCATTGGTATCATAATTGGTGTATTTATAATTGTATCAATTATAAAGAATTTAAAAGGAACCATGGAATCCTTAATGGGATCATGGGATATAGACCAAAAAGTAGAAGATGCATTTGAAGCAAACAAGATAGAGTACATAGATTACAAAGCATTCGGATATGGAAGAAGAATTGAATGTGTAGTCGAGCTCAAAAACGAATTAACAGAGGAACAAATCAAAGCACTAGAAGATAGCAAGATATTCATTATTAGTGCCAAGTTTGATAAAAAAGAGGAAACAGTATGAGTGACGAAGAGAAGAACATCCAAGAAGAAGAAATCCAAGAGACTCAAGAGCCTGTAGAAGAAACAACTGAACCAGTTGAAGAAGAACCTACAGAGCAAGAAGAAGTTGTTCAAGAAAGCGCAGAAGAGCCTAAAAAGAAAAAGAGAAACAAGAAGCGCTGGAAGGACATGACTCCAGAGGAAAAGAAGAAGAGAAGAATCAGAGATGCAATTATTTCTGTATCTGTCATAGTATTAGTTGCAGTAATTTTAGTTGTTGCCTTTGTAGTAGGATTGGGTGGAAACAAGTCCAATAACAAGATGATAACCAACTTTGATCCAGTTGGTTCCAACTATACAATGGGTGAGAATCTCAATATAGACGAAGAAACAGGATATTATACATTCACAACAGCTAATGATGCAGACTTCAAAGTACTTCAATTAACAGACGTGCACATCGGTGCTGGAGTATTGTCTATAAGAAAAGACAACTGGGCATTAAATGCAGTAGCAACACTTGTACAAAAAATTAAACCAGACTTAGTAATTGTAACAGGAGATATCGCATATCCAGTATTATTCCAAGCAGGAACAGTTAACAACGAAAGATCCGCTGTAACATTTGCAAACCTAATGGAACAACTTGGTGTATATTGGGCACTTGCATATGGTAACCATGACACAGAAGCATATGCTTTATACACAAGAGAAGAGATTAGCGAAAGAATATATATGGATAAGGAAACATATCCACATTGCTTATTCCAAGAAGGGCCAGAGGATGTAGATGGTTGCGGAAATTACATTATTAATGTAAAGAACCAACTTGGATTAATAACACAATCCTTTGTAATGGTAGACTCACATTCATATACAGATGGAGATTGGCTTGGATTAGAATGGAAATATGATAACATTCACCAAAATCAAATAGACTGGTATAAAGAGCAAATTAAAGATTTAAATACAAAGAATAAAGCAAAATACGAATCATTAAGTGCAGTAGATAAAGCGGCATATTCATTAGCAATAGGTGAAGAGGCAACTGCAACAGCATTAAGATTTGCAGATCCTAACTCTATGACAATTAAATCCTCTATGTATTTCCATATTCCTCTTACAGAATATAAAGATGCATATGAAGATTGGATAGCAGCAGATGCAGACTCCGGAAAGAATTTTGAGTACCACTTCGGTTTTGCAGGAGAGAATAAGCAAGTAGTATATTGTGGTATCCATGATGATGAAGTATTTGAAACAATTCAAAAGTTAAAGAGTACAACACACGTATTCTGTGGTCATGACCACCTCAACAACTTCTCCATAACATATTATGGAAAAGATGGGGATAAGGCTACAGACTATGGTGTAACATTAACATATGGTTTGTCCATAGACTACCTTGCATATGTTGGTATTGTTAAGAAGACAGAACAACGTGGTGGAACTATTATCACAGTTAAACCAAACGGAACACTCGTACTTGAACAAAAGAAACTAATAGATGTACAATAAACATAATACATAACCTCGTTATGTAAATTGGAGGAATATATATGAGTGATGAAGAAAAGAACATCCAAGAAGAAGAAATTGTAGAGACTCCAGAGACAACTGAAGAAAAGGTCGTAGAAACCCCTGTAGAGGAAACTGAGCCAGTTGTAGAAGAAGAACCTGCACAAGAGGAAGAAGTAGCCCAAGAAAGCGCAGAAGCTCCTAAAAAGAAGAATAGGAAGAAGAAACGCTGGAAGGATATGACTCCAGAAGAAAAGAAGAAGAGAAGAATCAGAGATATTATTATCTCTTCAGTAGTTATAGGTGTAGTAATCCTATTTATTGCATCCCTTGCAATAGCAGGTTTAGGCGTTGCAATGCCTGCACATTATAAACTAATAGAGAACTTGGAACCAGCAAGAGGAGCAGATAATCCTGCACCAGTTCCAGTAAAAGATCCAGACACAGGATATTGGACATTCACAGTTGAGAACAATCAAACATTTAAAGTTTTACAATTAACAGATATCCATATCGGTGGTGGTGCTTTCTCAATCAATAATGATACATGGGCAATTAATGCTGTAGCAAAGATTGTTCAAAATGTAAAACCAGACCTTGTAATAGTAACTGGTGATATTGGATTCCCAGTTCCATATTCTGCAGGTACATTTGATAATAAGAGAGAAGCAGAATTGTTTGCAACATTAATGGAGAAACTTGGAATTTACTGGGCACACGTTTATGGTAACCATGATACAGAGTTATATTCATTATATGACAGACAAGAATTAACAGACTTGGTATATATGGATAAAGAAAAATATCCACATTGCTTATTCCAACCAGGCCCAACAGAGGTGGATGGTGTTGGTAATTACATTATTAATGTAAAGAACCAACTTGGATTAATCACACAATCATTCGTTTTATTCGACTCACACGCTTATACGGATGGAGACTATTTAGGAATTGCTTGGAAGTATGACAACATCCATCAAAACCAAGTAGACTGGTATGAAAAAGAAATTAAGGCATTAAATACCAAGAATAAGATGAAATATGCATCCTTAAGTGCAGCAGATAAGCTCGCGTATGCAACAGCTATTGGAGCAGATCCAGTTGCAACAGAAGCAACATTCACAAGTACAGATTCTATGACTATTAAGTCATCTGCATACTTCCACATCCCACTTGTAGAATACTACGATGTATATCATGAATACATTGATTCAGGTAATGTAAAGAGTGGTAAAGACTATGAATACTTACGTGGTAATGCAGGAGAAAGTGGAAAGGTTGTATATTGTGGAATGCATGAAGACAACTTATTCGAAACAATGCAAGCATTAAGAAGTACAGGCTATATATTCTGTGGACACGACCATTACAATAACTTCCAAATCAAGTATTGGGGTAAAGATGGAAATAAGGCAACAGACTTTGGCATCACATTAACATATGGTATGTCTATAGACTACTTAGCAATGCCAGGTATTGCAAAGAAGTATGAGCAACGTGGTGGTACAATTATTAGAGTATTACCAAGCGGAGATATAGACCTCGAAAACTCCCAAATCAGACTTATTGATATAGCATAATAAAAAGTGTCTATATAAAAAAGATTGGCTGGAACTTAATCCAGCCTTTCTTTTGTCATAGTCCCACCTTTGATACCTATAAAAAGAATAACATATAAGAAAAAATAAAAACAATATTAAAAAACGGAGATAAATCTCCGCTTTATAATCAGTTATCAGGAATCAAAGAAATGTTGTCCGTCATCTGTTTTGAGACGTTCTGTCTTTGGATATTCAAAGATATTGCTGTTTCCTTTATTTGCAACTAAATAGTCTACAAACTCTTTTGCATAGTATTTAGCGAGCTCAAGATTGTGCATACGATAATATCCACAGTTTACTGCAGTTGCACCGGGGACTTCTTCTGTGTTTTCTACAGATTTAAAAGCACTTAAGAGAAGATCATATATTTCTTGTGGTGCACGGTTACCTTTTAATATAAGGTAAAATCCTGTTAAACAACCCATTGGACCCCAATATATAATTTCATCTTTCCATGTTGGTTCATTACGAAGATATGTTGCAATAATATGTTCAAGAGAGTGCATTGCTGCAATGTCTATAACTGGCTCTATATTAGGTCTTTTAAGTCTAATGTCATAGGTTGTAACCTTTTTATCGTCCAAAGTATCAACTCTACTTGTGAAAATGCCAGGGACGATTCTTGTATGGTCTACAGAGAAACTTTGTATTAATTCCATGTCAATACTCCTTTATTGTGTTAATTAAAATATACAAAAAGAAATAAAAAAAGTCGACTTATTTATATAAGACCTCACTAAGGGCATAAGCGCCTTGAACGTGCCGTATTATATTAACTTTTTAGACGCAAAATAAAAAACCACAAGATTTCTCTTATGGCTTTTGGCGCCTGCTGAGGGACTCGAACCCCCGACCGATCGGTTAACAGCCGATAGCTCTACCGACTGAGCTAAGCAGGCATACGTCCTTGAACGCTTGATTATATTAAAACTTAAATAGGGTGGATGTCAAGTATTTTTATATTAAAAGAAAATAGAATCAACCAAATTCAAAAACATAAGGATCTTTAATAAGATCTTCAGGGGAGCTTATTTCATTGCCTTTCAAAGCTAGCTCTAATACCGTCTCTTTATTTGTTCTTCCTTGTGATAAAAGTAGCCTTTCAAATAACGAGGAATCAATCTGTCTTCTCAATTCTCTAACACTCCATTTGGCATTTGAACATTCCTTTTCATAGAAAGAACGTTTGGCATCATCTGTTATGGACAGCAATTCACAATAATGTGACCAGCCAAGGTGGCTAGACAGTGTCTGACCATTATATTTTTTATAAAAACAAATCATATAATTTAAATTCCATCTTGAAAACCCCTTGCCATATTTATTGGTTAGTACTTTTGACAAATATCTTAAAGATGTATTTTCATAATCTGCGTCATTGGCGTGTTTAGATTGTTCTTCAACAATCGCCTTGCCTATTTCCATGTATGTAAAAAGTAAAGTAGTATTTACATATACAGCAACTTTTGTTCTTGCAAGTTTTAATAGTGATTCAATTTTTTCAACTAGTTGGTTACTAACTATATTTTTTGCCATAATTCTTTCCTTTTTGATATTGATTTTATTGGTTACTTATAACAATAAAAAACAACCTATTTACATAGTAAATATGAAAAATAATTGGCGTCAATAAGAAAAATATAGTAATAATGCTATGTGGTCAATTTTTGGTACACAAAAGGCTAAAAATAAAGGCCATAGATAATACTTAATCCAAATACTGTTCCCATTTTTTTAAATCCGAGGTGTTCATAGAAACCACAAGCATTTTTATTTTTGTAATAAGTTGCAAGGAAAATTCCAGGAACTCCTTCAGATTTTAGTTTTTCTAATAATGCATTTATTAGTTTTTTACCCCAACCACCTTTTTGGTATGGTTCTATGATATCTATATGAAGATGAGCAGGGCATGTCTTAATAACTTTTTTAAAGAACATTAATTCTAGTTTTTTAGAGAAGACTTCTATAGGGTATTTCTTTTTGATTTGTGGGCCATATTCTTTGAGCCATATTTCTCTATATTTCATATAGTCTGCTGCACAAAGAATATATCCTACCACATTATCTTCATCATCTGCTAAAACAAAACAATGTTGAGGTTCTTTTTCGATATAGTAGTTCACATATAAAGTAGTGATTAGAGTTTGCTTATTTTCGTAACCCTTAATCGTTGTTTCGCGGCATACTTTTTTTACACCCTCTGAATCACTATCTCTATACGGTCTAATTATCATTATTAATAATAAGTTGGGTTGAATAACTTAAGCATATTTACTTTTAGTGTATATGCTGATGTATCAACTTCTAATGAACCAAATAAGTCTTCAAGTTTAAGTTCGCTAATAGCAATCTTAACATTTCCTTCAATCTTTGAAATATTAGCAAGTGTAAGTAATTCATTAATTGTGAGGTTTGTTAATTTGTTATTAAGTGTAGTGCTTATGTTGTCTAACTTGGAATCCAAAATAGTTTCATCATTAAGGATACTATCTGGTTGGATTGTTATTAAATCTCTAATCTTGAAGTTTAATAACTTGTCTCCTAAGTTTCCAACTCTTACTTGGTTTTGTTCTATTGAAAGAAGAACTTGTGAACTACGTTGTGTAATATATGAGTACTTTGTTCCGCCTAGTCCGGCTTCTGAAAGGTATCCATAAACATGTGTTTCAATATCACCATCTTTTATAATAATATCTTCGCAGTAAACTTTTTCATATCTTTGAGCATGGTCTGGCATGTTCTTGTCTACTGGGCAGTAGAAGAAATCTACTGGTGTATATAATGCGATATCTGTATATGCAGCTGGATCATCTTGGAAGTCTGTTACTAGTTCATAAGAGCCAGCATTGTTCTTGTATAACACTATTGTGTTATCTGTTTCTGCTTTGTCTCTTAATTCTGGAGAAACCAAGTATTTACCATCGCTATACTCGTAATAAATAGTAGTATTTGCCATAGTTAAATCCGCAGCACTATATGCAACATATACTGTTGTAGGATTAATCTTAGCTGGAGATAATTGTATTTCAAATCCAACTTGTGAAATAAATAAGTTGCTTCCAGAATAAATTGGATAAGCTATTGCAGATGGGTCTGTGTCTAAGCAAGTTACTCTTCTATAGAAGGTATGTCCAATTCCTGGATCTGATGATGCATCTGGTCTATTTAATGCATTAGTACTAGAAGTACATTTTGCAAGGATATTCATTGAAAGTAAGTATGAATTTGAATAAGAACCAGATGATGTTTGATAATAGAATTTAGCAATATCTTCAGCAGCAGATTTTTTGCTTGCAAGTATTTCATCAACTGTTCCAGTTGTAGATGTCCATCTGTTAACAATGTCTATAAGTTCCAAGTCGCTAATTTCTTCATATTTGAAATATCCAACATCACTTTGTGCCTTTTGTAAGTCGTTTGCTGGTTGATATAAAGTATTTGTTGAATCTAATTTGTAGTATCCACCATTTGTATCTGGAGCAAATGCATAACGAACATAGTTGCTGTTTACATCTAGTGTAGTGTAGTTGATATCTGCTTCGAATAGATATAGTGAACCGCCTGCATCTTCTTGGATAATGCTGTTCTTATTAACTTTTAAGATTTCAGTTAATAGAGTGTCATCTATAATCTTATCCATAGAATTTGCCATTGTGTTTACTCTTAAATAAGCAAGCTTTCCAAGGATAGCATTGCCACTTCCAGCAGCTTCAACATAATAAACTGTAGCATCATCTTCAAGAGCCATTACTTGATCTGTTGTTAAACTTAAGAAAGCGCCATCTTCATACTTGTAGTATTGTTTTGTTGTATCTGCTTTTGCATCAATGCCTGCAACTGCAGCATATTTGTTTGGAGTGATATCCATAACATCTGAAATCATAAGACCATCAAATGCAGTGGACATATTCTTAATTGTTGCAGAACCTAAAGCTTGTAAAGCTTTTGCAGAAGGTTCAACACCTGGCTCTGGAACTAGTTTATTATATCTATCTAATCCAGCATGTGCAGGATCTGCAGGGTTGAATAATTCATATTTACCACTTGCAAGTTTGACGTAATTGCCATCTGCAGCTAATTCATAAGTGTCATATTTAATTGTGAGAACTGAATCCAATCTAAGGTCATCGATAGCTTTGGAAAGTCCACCGACTGTTGTGTTCTTCAATGACTTAAGAATTTGTGTGCTGTCATCTTTAATATCTATAACATCACCAAGTCTAACTGTTTCGATTTCGCTTACTATGTTATTTAATCCATTAACAGAGATGTGTGAAAGAGATTGAATTAAACCATCGGATGTTCCAACTTGGAATCTAATATAACCTGTGTGAGATGCATCCAATCTTGTTGTTCTTGTGAAAGGCGTTTCATTTGGACCATATGCTGCACAAGCAACAAAATCATCCCCATTCTTGTAGTAGTATGTTGTTCCTTCGTTGAATGTTATTGTGGCAATATTGCTTGTTACAGGAGTGTAGTTCTCAGCAACCTTGATATAGATTGTGTTAAGAGCAACATAATCTCTCAATATTTCGAATTCGTATTGATCTGTTGTTCCTGCTTTGAGCAACGTATAGTTTGTCATTGGGTGGAAGAATACTGCGTCTGCGGATGCATTTGTTCCAGTATAGTCCACATAAGATACACGATAATAGAAGGTCTTATCATTCTTAGACGCATCCCAGCTTGAAGACCATACAGAGTTATCTACTCTGTAAGTATCCCCAGACTTAATGAATCTTAATTCTTTGTAGACAAGACCACTATCATTTGCAGTATATAAACATGTATCTGCATTTGCATAAGCATCTGCTTCGTGTCCCTTTTCTATTTCAACGTATTGTGGTTCAGCAAGTTTTGCATAAAGCTTATATGCTGTGTCGTTTTGTACGAATAAGTCTTGGTTTACACCAATAATCATTCCAATTGATAATTTATCTATAATGTTTGCGAGAGAGGAGAGTGGTACATCCATAATAGTATCTAACAAGCTAGAAGAACCAACATCTAAGTTGAGGTTATCTTTAACCCATCTAATTGTTAGTGTGCTTGTATCACTAATAGTTCCCATTAGTTTATCTACGGCCTTACGAATTCCTAAATCTTTGTTTTCTGCAATGATAGGATATTTGTATGGATTTTCTAATCCAATAAGGTCTATAACATTTCCTAATGTTACACAGTCTAATGCTTTTTGAGCCGTGGTAGATGTATCCTTAATAACATCCTTTAGTGGAATGTCAAATAGAGAAGTAATGTTTATTCCCTCTACTTCGTCTGGAATTTTAACGCCATATTTCTTTAAATCATTTATGGTTAGATTTCCTAAATTGTGATAATCTTTGTAAACTTCTGTTCCAAGTTGCCACAATGTCTTGCTTCCGAGTTCGGAATTTGGATCGATGAAATCCACACCAATCATTGTTTCCGCCTTTTCTACAGTTGTTGCTGTTGCAATAAAGAAAGTTGCTGCACCAAGGCCAACAACCAGCAATAAAATTGCTATAAGCATACCTGCAATGAAGGCTAGTGTACTACCTAAAATGTGTTTTGCCATAATCTCTCTCCGTTTTAATCAATTATGATTAACCTACAAAAATCTTTTCAAATAACTTTCCAATATAGTTATATTCGTAGAAGAAGTTTGTAATCTTACATGGTGTGATATATGTGTCTATAATTTCTTGGGTTTTCCCAACTCCCTTACATGCTTGCATAATAGCTAGAGCTACCCAAATAACCATAAGTGCAAATACAACACCAATAATTGCTCCAAGGATTTTGTCTATTGCCTTGCCAACTATTGCCGCCTTGGCAATTCCCTTGAAGATATGTCTTAATATTGCAAATAAAATTGACAATACAATAATGCAGACAACAAAGAAACAAGCAGCAACAATAAGAGCGGTGAGGTTCCACATTAATTGTCCTGCGAGGGTTTGTTCTGGAGATCCTTCTTCACCATCTGTTGTGATGAAACGAGGAGCAACCTTAGCTACCACCCATGCCACAATCTTGTTGCCAGATGGTGCATCTGACATATTTACCCAATGTTGAGTACCGTCTCCATCTGTGACTAGAATTTGAACGGTATCTTGAGTGCCATCTCCATCTGTGTCTATATTTCTTGCTTGACAAGTAAATACATCTCCCCAACCAGCAGACTTTTCTTCTAGCTTGTTTTCGAGAGATTGCCCAATCTTAGATTCTACTATCTTGTCATTAAATGCTCCTACCAAAAGTAGTGAAAGTATAATGACCAACATAGCGCAGAATAGGCCATTAAAGGACTTTGAGAATCCTCTAAGGCAACATATTAAAATGAATAAAACAAATATACCAATGATGGCTATACCTGCATATCCAAATGAATCTGAAATCATATTTATCTCCTCTCGGGTACACATATACGCACCCGATTCTATCTCACATTAAATTATATCACATAAAAAATAAAACACAATAAAATATTAAAACCCACCAAAATGAGCAATCTCCAGATTGTTGAATGATGCCATAAAATTGCACCAGTGGATGTAAAAATTGCGGACGAAAATATGGAACAACAAAATGAAAGATTATGCGCAAAACAAATGTTAAAACATATAAAGTAATGCAATAAACTATCTATTATGCAAAAATTGCGCTGTTTTAATATGTCAAAAGAATTAGGCAAAGAACCTCTGAAAAATTACACGACCTCTGTAATTTACTTGCAAAATTTGTCAACTCTTTTAATTAAGTCCAATTAATCTAAGTTACTAAAATATATCAATGATATTTGACAACACACGATATTAAAACTATAATTTTCTTTACTTATTTTTATAATAAGGCAAATGAACAAAGGAAGGAGCAAATATGACAAATTCCGGAAAAAGATTATTGATTACTGTACTAATAATTGCTCTCGTTATAGTTGCAATAGTTTTGGCAGTTAGATTAACAGCAGCCAAAGAAATTTCTATAAATGAATTCAAGGAACAATATATTAGTGGTAATATAGCAGCCATAAGTGTCGAAGGTTCATACAGCGTAAGCATTAAGTATAACGGAGACAAAAAGTTTGGCTATGTTTGTTATGTTGGAAGCAGAGCAACATTCTATGATATGTACTCTGAATGGGAAGCTGAAGCAAAAGCAAAGGCTATTGCAGAAGGTAAAACATATGTGGCTCCAACATTATCTTATAACAACCCATCTTCATTAAGCACATTAACATCAATCTTAACTCCATTGCTTATGATTATAGTAATGGCAGTACTTTTCTTCTGGATGATCAGAAAGAGTGGTGGTGGCACAATGCAAGCATTTGATTTCGGAAAGACAAATGCACAACAAGTTAAGAATATGAAGGTAAGATTCTCAGATGTTGCAGGTGCAGACGAAGAGAAACAAGAATTACAAGAAATAGTTGAGTTCTTAAAGAATCCTAAGAAGTTCCAAGATATCGGAGCAAGAATACCTCATGGTGTCTTATTAGTAGGCCCTCCAGGAACAGGTAAAACTTTATTTGCTAAAGCAGTAGCAGGTGAAGCTAATGTACCATTCTTCTCAATTTCAGGTTCAGACTTCGTTGAAATGTTCGTTGGTGTTGGTGCATCAAGAGTTAGAGACATGTTTGATCAAGCAAAGAAATGTATGCCATGTATCGTATTCATCGATGAAATCGATGCAGTAGGTAGACAAAGAGGTGCTGGCCTTGGTGGTGGTAATGATGAAAGAGAGCAAACTCTTAACCAATTACTCGTTCAAATGGATGGTTTTGAAAGCAACACTAACATTATTGTTATGGCAGCAACAAACCGTTCTGATATTTTGGATCCAGCTTTAATGCGTCCAGGTCGTTTCGATAGACAAATCTATGTAAACATCCCAGATGTAAAAGGTAGAGAAGAAATATTCAAGGTACATGCAAGAAATAAGCCACTTGCTCCAGATGTAAACTTTAAGTCTTTAGCAAGATTAACATCAGGATTTACAGGTGCAGATATCGAAAACCTTCTTAACGAAGCAGCAATCCTTGCAGCAAGAGAAAATCATAAGCTTATTAATATGCATGATGTATCAGAAGCAATAGACAAGGTTATTGCAGGTCCTGCAAAGAAGAGCAGAGTCGTTACAGAAACAGATAAGAGAATCACAGCATATCATGAAAGTGGTCACGCTATCGTAGCAAGATTATTGAAGCACTGTGATGCAGTACACGAAGTAAGTATCATACCTAGAGGTATGGCTGCTGGTTATACTATTACTCTTCCAGAAACAGATGACTCACACGTAACAAGAAATAAACTCTTAGACACTATCGCAATGATGCTTGGTGGTAGAGCTGCAGAAGAGTTAGTAATACAAGATATTTCAACCGGTGCAAGCAATGATATTCAACGTGCTTCTGGCTTAGCCAGAAAGATGGTAACCGAATGGGGTATGTCTGAAAAGATTGGTAATATGTATCTTGGTGCAAGCGAAGAAGTATTCCTTGGCAGAGATTACCAAACACAACTCAACTATTCAGATGACGTTGCAGCACAAATAGACGTTGAAGTAAAGAAGATATTAGACGCTCAATACAAAGTTGCTATCGAAACCATTAAGGCTAATAGAGATGTATTAGACAAGATGGTACGTGTTCTCTTCGAGAAAGAAACAATTTATGAAGATGAAGTAGATATGCTCTTTGAAGGTAAGAGTGTTGAAGATATCTTACAAGCAACAGCAAATAAAGAGAAGCCAGTAGTTACAGACATTCTCAAGAAGAGAGAAGAAGCTCCAAAGCCAGAAGAAAAGGTAGAGGAAGTACCTGCAGTTGAGGCAACAACTACTGAAGTAGTTGAAGAACCAAAAGCAGAAGAAACTAAAGGCGAAGACAAGGAATAATTATGACAACCAGAAAAGAAATCAAAGAAGCCAAAAAGGCGGACCTAAAACGTGCCTTAGAATTAGATCCAGCAGCAACATCAGAGTGGCAAATTAAGCACACTTATGCTGGATATAAGGCACTTTGTGGTTATAGAAAAGCACACTGGTATTGGGAAAGAGGACACAAGAAAATCGCCGAATTGATATCTTATAGATATCGTCAAAAGACAAACGTTGAAATTCACCCAGGTGCAGTGATCGGTAAAGGAATCTTTATAGACCATGGCGCAGGAATAGTAATTGGTGAAACAGCAGTTGTTGGAGACTTGTGTATTCTTTATCAAGGAGTAACCTTGGGTGGTACCGGTAAGCAAAGTGGCAAGAGACATCCGACATTAGAACAAGACGTACAAGTAAGTGCTGGTGCAAAGGTTCTAGGTGCTATTACTATTGGAGAGCACTCCAAAATTGGAGCAAACTCCGTAGTGATTAAAGATGTCCCACCATATTCAACTGTAGTTGGAGTTCCTGGAAGAGTAGTAAAGGCATATGGCAAGAGAGTTGCAGATATGGATCAAGTATTACTCCCAGACCCAATTATGGATGAGTTCAGAAGAATTCATAAGAATATCGAAGATATTTGTGGTAAGGTTGGTATTGAAGACAATACTTATTCAATCACACAAGAAGAATATATAACATCCGAATTCGATCAAGAAGGAAACGATTAAAATGTTAAGAGTATATAACACATTAACAAGACAAAAGGAAGTCTTCACACCTAGAAAAGAGGGTGAAGTTAAAATGTATGCTTGCGGTATAACCGTTAGTGGTGATGCACATATAGGTCACGCTTTTCAAGCTCTTATTTACGATATTATTCGTAAATACTTAGAGAAGAAAGGTTATGCTGTAACATATGCAAGAAACTATACAGACGTAGATGACAAGATCATTGCTAAGTCTAAAGAAACAGGTATACCTGCAGATGAATACGCAGAGATGATGATTAAGCGTATCGATGTAGATATGAGAAAGTTCGAAGTAGATGATCCTACAGTATGGTTAAAGGCAACAACAAACATAGACAAGATCATCTCATTCGTTCAAGAACTTATTAAGAAAGACCACGCATATGCCACTCCAGAAGGAGATGTATATTTCAAGGTAGAAAGTTTCAACGGATATGGTAAGCTCAGCGGTAGAAAGCTTGAGGACGCTTTTGAGAGTGTTCGTATCGAGAACGAAGACAACAAGATTAATCCTTTAGACTTTGCATTATGGAAGAGTGCAAAACCAGGTGAGATTTGCTGGGATTCCCCTTGGGGTAAAGGCAGACCAGGTTGGCACATCGAATGTTCTGCAATGAATAGAACAGCTTTCGGAGACCAAATAGATATTCACGGTGGTGGAAGAGATTTAATATTCCCACACCATGAAAACGAGATAGCACAAACAGAAGCTTTAACAGGAAAGGACTTTGCTAAGTATTGGATACACAATGGTCTTATTAAAGTTAACGGACAAAAGATGTCTAAATCCTTAGGCAATTCATTCTTACTTGCAGACCTTCTTGCTGAGTATTCTGCAGAGACAATTAAGTTTGCTCTCTTACAAACAAACTACCGTCAAGATATTAACATCATCGATAACTTATTCCCAGAAGCAGACAAACACTTATATGAATTTTATAAGGATATTTTAGCCGTCGAAGAAAGTGGCTTAAAGAGCGATGGATACACCAAAGAAATAGATGAATCATTCGACAAAGCAATGGACGATGATTTTAACACAGCTCGCGCAATCGCAGATTTATATGGCTATTTTAAGAAGATAAAACAGGAGTTGCGTGAAAACAACGTAAAAGCTGTTGAAGATGTTAACCAAATAAAAAAGACATATTCCTTACTCGGATTCTTCACAAAAGATCCAAAAGCATTCATCAAATATTATGAAGATAAGAACAAAAAAGATGAGGCAATTCCAAGTGAAGTTTTAGACTTAGTTGCACAAAGAACAGAAGCAAAGAAAGCAAAAGATTATGCTCTTGCTGACAGTATTCGTGCAAAGATTACAGAGTTAGGATTTGTGGTAAAAGATACTCCAAACGGACCAGTAATAGAAAAGTTATAAGGAGCAAGATAATGAAAGTTTTAATCGCTGGAGCAGGAATTGGTGGCTTAGTTGCTGCAGGAAGATTGGCAGATTTAGGACTAGATGTAGAAGTAATCGAAAAGAGTACATCTATTGAGACAATGCGTTATGATTGGCATGATGACGTTGCTCCTAAGATTTTTAGAAGAGTTGGAATAGAGATTCCTAAAGAACATTGGAAGAAAGGATCTTGGACATTCTGCACAACAGGAGAAGCAGTTGTAAGAGAATTCCAACAAGACGAAACAGATCCAGACCTTTCTATAGAAAGAATCCCACTTAATCAAACTCTTGCAAATTATGCAACAAGCAAGGGTGCAAAAATCTGTTTTAATGCAAAGGTTCAAGCTCCTATAGTTAAAGATGGAAGAGTTTGTGGTCTCGTTATAGATGGAAAAGAAGAGGAAGCAGACTTTGTTTTAGATAGTGCTGGAGCATATTCTCCAATTAGAAGCAATCTCCCAGAAGAGTTTAAGATTGCAAAACTCCCAGGAGAGGATGAAGTATTTGAAGTATATAGAGCTTTCGTAAGAAAGAATGACGGATTTGAAGACGCTGTGCTTCAAAATAAAGTCTATATGAAACATCTTAACAAGCCAGGCATTTCCTGGGCTATACCAGACGTAAGTGATGCCACATGTATGAATGTATTGGTTGGAAAGGTTTGTGGGCTATCTGATGAAGACTTAAAAGAAGGTTTAGAAGATTTACGTAAGTTCAACCCTGTACTTTCAGAAGAAGTTGTACGTGGTGGTTACAAAGTAAGAATTCCAGTTCGTTATCCTTTAACAAGAATGGTTGCAGATGGTTATGCTGTAATTGGTGATGCTGCATTTATGACAATTCCTATGCTTGGTAGTGGTATAGCATCTTCGATGCTTAGTGCCACATTGCTAGCAGAAACAATTGGCGAAAGTATGACAGCAGGAATAAAAGATGCTTCTATGTTTGATGCAAAGAACTTATGGAGATATCAAGTTAAGGTATATCAAGAATTTGGATATCAACACCTTGCTGTAGATATTATGAAGAGATGGATGCTCACTTGTGATTTCTTAGATTGGTTATTTGGAAGCAAGATACTTTCCAATAGTGATTTAGTTTCAGCTGCATCTGGCCAAGCAATTAAGTTAACAGCAAAGTTTGCTTTGCAAAAGATGGGAGTTATTAAACCAAAAGACTTAGGAAAGGTTCTCAAAATGATGCCAATGTTATTAAGATCTAATAAGGCTGGAAATATTGGAAAGAGAATACCTAAGAAATACGTACCAAGAGCTATTGAGTGTTGGGAAAAGAAAGTGTTTAAGATTATAGAAAAATCAAACGGATAAATAAGCGAGGTTAATTCCTCGCTTTTATTTACTTAACATTTTTAATCCACGATATCTTACCACTAGCATGTTTTATAAGGAATGCTTTTCCTATGATACACTCTTGTTTTATACAGTGGTTATTATCTGCCCATTTATATCTAGAGTCTGTGGAGTGATTTCTATTATCTCCCATAACAAAATAACTATTTTCTGGGACAACTACCTTTAGGTAGTCATAGTGAACATCTTCATCTTGGTTAAGGTATTTTTCTTCCTTGAGTTCACCGTTAATATAGACCGCATCATTCTTAAGTTCTATGGTGTCTCCAGGAACTCCTATAACACGTTTTACATACTTAATCTCAGTTCCATCTTCAAGTGTCTCTGCAACAAATACAACGATGTCTCCATATTTATATGATTTCTTGGATTTATTTAAATAAACATAATCTCCAATGACCTTATTGCCATCTTCGTCATATGTTGCACCATATAATGTTGGATACATCGAAATGCCATCTATTTCATAGGAAGTAATAACATATTTGTTAACCAAAAGGGCAGAGAGTATAGCAACAAGTACTACTAAAACAATAGCTCCAACAAAAATATACGTATTACGTCTATTACGCTTTTGTATATCTTCATCAAATACTTCTACTTCTGTGTTATTGTTTTCGTCTGCCATATTAAACCCAAAGAATGTTGTTGAATAATACGTTCTCAGCACCGATAAATACGAATTTATTGATTTCAGAGAAACGAGTTAAGGATTTACCTTTATTATTCTTGAAAGATTGAGCATCTAGAGAAACACCTTGCCAATGTTCTCCACCTTTTAAATTTATATATGCTGAATATGTCTCTTTATTTGCAAGAGAGATTAAAGATACTTGGATCGTCCTTGCATCTTTTGAATAAGCATCAAATCTAAAAATAATATTTTTATCATCCGAAAGTGTCTCATATGAACTTCTAAATAATACTAAGTTTCCGGTTGTTGTAGAGATCCCTTTAATATTAAATGGGCCTTTCTTTACATTAAGTGCATTGTCATCAAGAATGAAGTTGGAAGATTCTACAATAAAGTTACCAAGCCCCATACCTCCGTTATAAATTATTCTAGAAGTAGAGTTTGCAATAGATTCATTTTCCTTTAGACCATACTTGGATGGAAGAATAGCAACAACAGGTGTAGAGTACATAATGTTCTTTGTATAAGTAACGGTTGCAAATGCTACCATATACTCATCTTGATCTACAACATGTATCTTTGATACATAACTGTTAGTACCAATTCTTTGCATCTCGGTTAATTCTGTCCAACTTCTAACAGCAGAGGAGTCCTTTCCACTTGAAACATATATCCTCATACTTGTTGGATTTGCTCCTGTATCTAGATGGAGCATAATGTTATCTTCTGAAACTTCAAAGCTAGCAACAGGGTTTTGTGTTGCTTTATTATCGTGAGCGAGATATTTACTAAGCCAATTCTCTACGGAGAGTAGAGTTGATTCAGTAATTTGCCCGTTTGTGTTCTTGGTAATAAGTAGGTGTTTATTATTAGATGGAACTAGTGTAAAGATATCACCACTTCTATCTATATCAAAGTAATCTGAGTTGGAAGAAAGAACCAAAAGAAGAGGGCACTTAATTGTACGTGCGTATGTCTCTGCGCCTACACCTGTGGAGAATGCACTTTCTTCATCTGTCTTTGGAACTACATCAGATCCAAAACGCTTTCTATCTCTGCACCATAGATAACCACCTGCATCTATAGGTATAACTGTCTTAAGTCTGTCATCAACACCAGCAACCATCCATGCAATATGTCCACCTGTTCCAAAGCCTATTAAGCCAATTCTGTTCTTTAGAACAAGTCTATGTTCCATAGTGAAAGAAATAGCACGTCTTGCAAGTTTTGCCCATACAAACCATGGGGTTTCCTTTGCAGATGTTCTAATGGAATACATATATTCTCTACATAGTGGATATTCTGCGTAGTTGTATTCAGGTGGGAATGTTGTCTTTTCTGCTCCAACTGTAGTGTTGTTTGCATAGTCTACTAAGACAGCAACATAGCCACTCTTTACTAATTCTTTACAAACTATTTCTGGTTTTACGGAATTATGCAATGTTGGAAGAATAATAACTGCTGGTCTTTGGTCTACCCAACGGGAATCAAAATAAACTAAAGAGTTAACTCTAACACGTCCACTTGGAGTTGTCTCAGAAGTGAAGCAATATTCTGTACAAACAAAATTTCCATCTTGGGTATTACCAAGAATGGTAGTCTCAAGAGGAGTGCTTGTTGGGCTATAGTCTGCCCATACTAGAGTTGGAGTTAAGAATTTTAGTTCCATAGTAAGAATTATAACTTGTAAACAAGTTTAAGTAAAGTCTAAAAAAGGCAAGAGCAAGTATATCTATATTGACTACAATGTTCTCAAATACTAAAATAATTAGGGAATTAAAAAGGGGAAAATTATGGACGAGGAAATTTTGAAAACTGAGAATCAGGATGTTCAAGAAGAACTTGATCAAAAAGAAGAGAAAATTGCAGAAGATGCAACGGAATCTTCAGAGCAACAACCACAAAAAAAGAGTTTAAAAGAAAAGATAAAGGAAACGGACAAAAGAAATAGTTCCGTATGGCAAGCTGTTAAATTTATAATCTTTTCTGTAAGTGCTGGAGTTATTCAGTTTGTTACATTTACACTCTTAAAACTCATTTTTGACAAAACAGGCATAACCGAAAGTTGGGGAACGATGTGGTTCTTCCAAGAGATGCCAAAATCTACATTTACAGCAACAACAATTGCATTGGCTCTTTCTGTTATTTGGAACTTCACGTTAAATAGGAAGATAACGTTCAAAGCATCTTCAAATGTTCCACTTTCAATGACACTAGCATTTTTATTCTATGTTCCATTCTATCCATTCCAAACATGGTATGTTGGAGCTGTAGAAAAAGCACTTATAGATGTGAGCGTA
>JAFZVB010000003.1 GCA_017618055.1 Clostridia bacterium | reverse complement strand
CTTCTTGCCTTAATTCAATCGTATATTTATTAAATTTTTGTCCTTTCTTTGCCATAAAAAAATACCTCCTATAGTAATTCTACCATAGGAAGTATCAATTGAGTCTTTTTTATTTAAGTGCCACTTTTGGGGTTCACTTCACTTTTGGCCTCCACTTTTTTCTTTTATTCTTCTGTCTTTTCTTCGGTAGTTGGTTCAGGTTCGTTTGCTTCTTCTACAGGTTCTTCTGTAGCTGCTGCCTTTTGTTGTTTTTCTATTATTGGCAATGTTCCAATCTTAATTCCACCTTTGCCAACTTGGATTGCTTTTCCTTTAACTGCAAGAACTCCACTAACTAGTGGCACAGTAATGAAGATTATAGAAAGGATAAGCATGAATACATAAACTACCCAAAGGAATGTACCATTGCCAAACCAGGCAACAAAGCCTTCTTCAATTCTATTTAATGCCATGATTTTTCCAACTGGTCCCATTACTTGTTTTCCATGGAATACAAAGATTGCTATGAAAACATATACTAGTGGGACAGTTAAGATTGTTGAGAACGTTGTTATACCAATTGTAAAGCCATTTCTAAGCTTCTTGTCTTCCCATTGAAGTGAAACGTTTGAGAACAACATAATTCCAGTAGCCATTGTTATAATAACAATGATGTACTTAGCAAGAAGGTTATTTATGGCACAGAATGCTGGGAAGAAACCATCTTCTGGATTTTCTTGCATTGCATTAAGTAAGAATAAAATACCTATGATAATAATTGCTACGGATAATGCTAATAATGAAATAACTATTTTGTTGTGTTTTGATAATGGCTTGCCCATGTTATTTCCCCTTTCATATTTAATAACAAATAAAATTATATTATACAAAAATATACTTTTTCAATATGCAAAGTTGTATCTTTCTTATTTTTCTTTATTTAGGGAAAATAATTCTATATAATATACGTGGTTTGGAGTGATATCGAAGTGGTCATAACGAGCCGCACTCGAAATGCGGTGACGGGCAACCGTCCGAGGGTTCGAATCCCTCTCACTCCGCCATATAGCAACATGTACTATGATTATATAGACAATTGAGCAAAGAAATTTAATACTTTTACCAGGAAACAAAACTAAATGAAAGACATTAAATGGTGTATTGACTATCTAAAAGAAATAAATAACATTAAGCAGCTAGATTATTTAGACGATAGGTCTACTTTTAGAGCACTTATGAATATAACTATGCCTTATGACTTATCTGAGGAATTTTATTTGAAGCAAGATAGTGTATTAAAAGAAATATTGTCTGAAAAGGAAATCGTTGATGTGTCTAACTTTAATAATGGCATATCCATATACAAAGGAGATATAACTCTTATTAATGCTGATGCGATTGTTAATGCTTGCAATTCACAATTGCTTGGGTGCTTTGTTCCTGGTCATCATTGTATCGATAATGCGATTCATTCTTTTGCAGGATTACAAGTAAGACGTGATTTGATGAAAATTATGAGTAAACAAGGACATAATGAGCCCAACGGGATGTGTAAGGTTTCCTATGCATATAACCTACCTTCAAAATATATTTTTCATACTGTTGGACCAATTTATTCTGGAAGCAAACAAGATGATATAGATTTAAAAAACTGCTATCTCTCTTGCTTGAAAGAAGCAAATAAAATGAAATTGGAATCTATTGTTTTTTGCTCTTTATCAACAGGTTTATTTGGTTTTCCTATTGAAAAAGCATCTGAAATTGCAATAAGAACAGTTTGTGAGTTTTTAAAAAATGAAAATAAGAATATAAGAAAAGTGATATTTGATGTTTTTAGCGAGGATGATTATGAAGTCTACAATAGAACAATTAAAGAAATTACTTATCGAATCTGAAGCAATTGTTATCGGCGCAGGCGCAGGACTATCAGCAGCGGCAGGGTTTGAATATGGCGGAGAGTTTTTTAAAGAACACTTCCCAGAAATGTATGAAATTGGCTACAGGGATATGTTTAGTGCTGGTTTCCATCATTTTGCATCAAATGAATCTAAATGGGCATATTGGTCAAAACAAATATATTATTGTCGTTACCAAGGTGCAAAACAATTATATAAGGATTTATTTGATATCATTAAAGATAAAAATTATTTCGTATTAACAACAAATGTAGATCATCAATTTCAACTTGCTGGTTTTGATAAAGACAGATTATTTTATACTCAAGGCGATTATGGTTTGTTTCAATGTTCAAATCCATGTCATAATAAGACTTATGACAATAAGGATATAATATTTAAAATGATTAAAGAGCAAAAGAACAATTTAATACCATCAGCATTAGTTCCAAAGTGTCCGGTTTGTGGGAAACCAATGTCAACAAATTTAAGAGCCGATTATACCTTTGTTGAAGATGATGGCTGGTATAAAGCAAATCAAAAATACAATGATTTTATTAATAATAATAAAACTAAAAAGATATTATTTTTGGAATTGGGAGTTGGCTATAATACACCAGGAATAATCAAATATCCATTTATGCAAATGACTTACCAATTTAATGATGCTTATTATGTGGTTATTAATAAAGGATATAATGTGGTTTCAAAGGAAATTACAGATAAAACATTGGTTATAGATGATGATATTTCAAAAATAATTGAGTTATTAAAATAAAACCTGAGGAAAATCGGATTTTAATTTTCTATTCTCTTAACAAACTCTTTACACTTATTCACATACATCTCTCTGTTAAAGTACATCATATGTGAATGGTCTCCTTCTGGCATAAGGAAAAATTCTTTGTCTTCACAACCAATCTTGTCAAATAGTTCCTTGGTTTGTGGCATTCTTGCAAAGTTATCTTTTCTGCCTTGCATAATAAGTATAGGCTTTTTCATTTCTGGAGCAAGATTTATAGGTGAATTTGTCTTTACGTCAACTCCAGCATATTTTTTAAAACATTTTCCAATTAAGTGATTCATTGGCCAATATGGTGCATGTGCAGTCTTAAGATGATTTACAAATAGATTAAGAATAGTTGTAAATGGACCTTCAGCTATTACTCCTAATAAACAATCTGGGCAATCATCTCTTGCCGTAAGCAACATTCCTGTTGCACCACCAATACAGATGCCGTGAATAATAACTCCCTTTTGTCCTCTTTCATCATGTAAATATCTACACCATGCAGCAACGTCTCCACTTTCTTTAACACCCGCTGTTAAATACTCACCTTCAGAGAAACCATTTCCTCTAGAATCTATTAATAAAACATTGTAATCTGAGTTCTCATAGATTTGGCCATAATAAGACATAAACCATGCAGTTCCTTTTCTGCCAGAGATAACTATAACAGTGTGTTCTCTCTTGTAATTGAGATATATACCTCTAAGCATAAGTCCATCATTCTTTATCTCAACTTCCTCCCATACATCTTTTTGTGTGTTGAGCCAAGCGTATCCTTCGTTGTACATTGCTTGATCTACATCGTCATCATAGTCTGGAACAGTTCTGTCATTTACCCACTTCTTACTTCTTGTAAATATAATCTTGTAGATAGGTATAGCAGCAAATCCCATAAGTAGAATACTAAGAATAATGGAGAAGATTCCTACTCCTCCAATTGAACTTAAAACTATTATGGCAACCTGTGGTAAAACTATCATTAGTAATTCTCCAAAACTATTAATAAAGGATATGTCTTTTGACCACCAGAAATAAGGTTTACATCTACTTTTCTACCTACAAAATTAGATAATTTATCATAGAATTCATTTGCTGTGGATTCGTCAATATCATCACCAAAGTAGATGTTTATATTATTAATTTCACTAGATAAAGCGCCGATTGATGGAACAAGCTTCATTAAGTCATCATTGCCATCTACTATCTCATTCTTGTTATAAAGCACCCAATGTCCTATGTTAATCTTTATAGATCCATCTTCATATTCTTTCTGTGCAACGGCTATCTTTAGACTCTTAATATTGTCTAGTGCTTCTATCATATTTTTAGCGTTTTCTTCTGAACTTGCACTCTCATCAAATCTCTCTAAAACAGCAATACCTTCTGCCTGGTTTGTGGTAGGAATTACTACTACATTTTTAGATGTTCTTTGAAGTATTAATGAACAAGTTGGGATAACATTCTTGTTGTTAGGAAGAATAAATATTGTGTCTGAATTGTTAAGTGTTACAGCCTTGTAAAGCTCGTCATAGGATACATCTTGGAATCTTGCATTAGTTAATGTGTTTGTAATTCCAAAGTCATTATAAATGGCATTAAATCCTTCTCCATCTGTACATACTATGAAATCAAACTCTTTATGTTCAAATCTTTCTGTAACTTCAAATCTAAGATTATCTACCTTATAGTCTATTGCTTCTCCATATGGCTTAATTGTCTCTCTTATGGCATTTTCATCATCACAATGGATATGGAACTTAATTAAAGACGGTGTCTCAATAAAGACCATACTACCACCAAGTTTGCTTAAACTGTTTTTAAGAGAGTCTGATTTGTTCATTCCAAAGAGAGAATTACTCTTCTTCAATATTCCTTCTACACAATAGTTGAATTCTTCATCCTCATCATCATGGATATCATCGCCCATACTCTCATCAAAAGAACTAACTTCGTTTAAGATTATTTCTTCACTTCCAGAAACAGCCTTTTCAAGTCCTTCAATAAGATAATAGAAGCCTAGGCCACCAGAATCTACAACATGATTCTTCTTTAAAACTGGGAGCAAATCAGGTGTTCTTTGTACAGATTCAAATGCTTCTACTTTCATAGAAAGTAATGTCTCTTCTATACTATCCTTTGCGCCACATTTAACACAGTCTGAAATAACTGTTAAAATGGTTCCTTCCTTTGGCTTTTCAACAGACTTATAACTGGCTTTATAACCATTAATAAATCCTTCTATTATGTCATTGGAATCTAAAACTTCTTTTTCGCTTAATTTTTCATACAATCCTAAGAAGAAAATAGCAAGTATTGTACCACTATTCCCTCTAGAATTTTTTAAAACACTATCTGTAACATTACAAAGAACTAAAGATGCGGATTCACTCTCTTTCACACCAGGAATTCCAGACATGGCTCTAGACATATTATATCCTGTGTCTCCATCTGGAACTGGGAAAACGTTGAGTTTGTTTAACTCAACAGAATGATTCGTAATATTACCAAAGGCATATCTTAAGCCTTTTAAAAGTAATGTCCCGTCAATCGTCTTCATTTATTTTGCAAGGATCTTAGCTAAAACTTCTTTTTCTGCTGCACCGTCTTCTGTTACGACATCACCTACAAAGAAACAAGCAACTAAGCCAGGGCCAATGTTTGCACCTGAGAATTGACCAATAGATGTTCTAATAATCTTGTCTGGATTTACATAGCTCTTAAGTACTGTTTCAAAATAATCTGCTTCTTTTGGTCTATTTGAATCAGCAATAACTACAACACTCTTATCTCTAATCATTTCTTTTACATACTCTGCTGAAATTTCAAGTGCGTGGTTCTCACCTTTTGTCTTTCCTAATACTTGTGCGAAACCATTTGTCATAAAGTCTGCTAGTGGTCTAATACCAACAAGTGTTCCCATAACTGCTATAGGCTTGCTAATTCTGCCACCTTTATTTAAGAAGAATAAATCGTCCAAAGGACCCATTTGGTGAATCTTTGTCTTTATAACATTAAGTTCTTGCTCAATTGTATCAATATCCTTTCCTGCTTTAATGAGTTCATCTGCTTTAATATAAAGCAAACCTAAAGCACCAGAATAACGTGTTGAATCTATAATAACAATTTTGTTATTTGGGTATTTTTCTTCAAGTTGTCCTTTAACAACTGTGAATAAGTTATATGTTCCAGAGAAAGCTGTTCCAATTGTAATGGCAATAATATCTTCTCCGTTCTTTAAATGCTTTTCAAAAACTTCAAGTGTTTCGGCCATGGTTGGATATGCTGTCTTATATAAGATCTTTCCTTTGCTCATGGATGAGAAGTATTCTTCTGGTGTAATGTTTTCCCAATCACTATCTGCTAAGAATTGTGTGCCATCTGGTCTTGTAATAACACCGTGTACATAATCTACAACATTAAATTGTTCTCTTAAGTCCTTTTTGAAATCACATGCTGCATCTGCAATAATAACTATTTTGTTCATATTTCCACCTTTTTGTTTTTAGTTTGGTTAATATTATACATTATTTTTAAATAATTTTATAGTCATTTTTAAATGCACTATAAAAGAAGTTTTGTGTCGTTTTTCTTAACTATTTGGATTTTCCTCGCTAAATCCAAGGCGTACTATGGTCATATCATGATGTACTGCCGGCACAAATTTCTCAAATACGTCCTTTGTTTTTAATCTTAAACTAGATGTGTTTACACAAGGATGACATCCTAAATACTCTCCCTTTAATACATCTTCGTCTACTAACAACCTTACATTGTTTTCTTTGTCATTCATTAATCCCATTACAGAAACAGCACCTGGAAGGATGTCTAAATACTTTTCCATATATTCAGGCTCTCCAAAGGATAATCTTGCACTATTAATCTGTGAAGATATTTCTTTTGTATGAAATACTTTGTCTGCTGGTATCATTAATAAATAAAAATTTGTCTTCTGTCTGTTACATAAGAATAAATTCTTACAAATGGTTGCATTTAATGTTTCGTCTAAAAGTTTGCATATCTCCATATTCATTGCTGGAGTGTCCATATGGTCTATCCTGGAATACTCTATGCCAAGTTCATCTAAAAGATCATAAACTCGTATTTCTTTTTCTAAACGTCCAGTAGTATCTTCAGGTCTACCGTTAACTAATTTTAGTTCCATAGTTATCTTCCTTTTTCTTTGCTTTATCTATTCTACATATTTTTGTTGTTTTAATACAACAATAATTGTAAAATTGTACCAATAAGACCCATTTTTAATTTAGGAGTTTTCTCATGATAAACTATTTTTGCAAAAAACCACTTTGGGAAGTTAGTAGAACACTCGCGGATGTAGCACAAGGAAGAAAAGAAGCAGATACAGTAATAACAAACTGCAGCCTTGTTAATGTTTGTACCCATGAAATTCAAGAAAATATAGATGTTGCCGTTGTAGAAGGAAGAATCGCAATGGTTGGCAATTGCAAACACTGCATTGGCAAAAATACTGTAGTTGTAGATGCAAAAGGCAAATTCCTTGCTCCTGCTTTTATGGATGCACATATTCATATTGAATCTAGTATGCTAACTGCCGGAGAATATGCAAAGGCTGTTGTCCCACACGGAACTTCTGCAATATTCATGGATCCACACGAAATTTATAACGTTTTAGGACCAAAAGGTGCCAAATATATGCTAGAAGATGCTTCTCGTGCACCACTTAAGACAATTCTTTCTGCTCCATCTTGCGTGCCTGCAGTTCCAGGCTTTGAAGATACTGGCTCATCTGTAGGTCCAGAAGATATAGCAAAGATGATGAAACTTAAAGAATGCTCTGGTCTTGGCGAAATGATGAATTTCCCAGGAATTATCTATTCAGATGAAAAAACTCATGCGATAGTTGGAGAAACCCTTAAAGCTGGAAAAATCGCCACAGGCCATTATTCTATTCCAGAAACAGACAAAGGATTAAATGCATATATAGCATCTGGTGTTAGATGTTGCCACGAATCTACAAGAGAAGAAGATGCCTTAGAAAAAATGAGACTCGGTATGTATGCTCTCTTTAGAGAGGGATCTGCTTGGCATGATTTACAAGAATGTGCAAAGGCAATAACTAAACATAATGTAGATACTAGATTTGCTTGCATGGTTTCAGATGATGCTCATCCACATACCTTAATAACTAAAGGACACTTAGACCATATTATTAAAAGAGCAATGAGTTATGGTATAGATGTTATAACAGCAATTCAAATGGTTACTATTAACGTTGCACAATGCTTCCAATTAGATCATGAACTCGGTTCCATTGCCCCTTCAAAGTGTGCAGATATGGTTTTAATAGATAATCTTAAGGACTTCAATGTAACAGATGTTTGGATAGATGGAGACTATGTTGCAAAAGATGGTGCCCTTATAAAAGATATCGGTTCATATTCCTATCCGGATGATGCAATACACTCTGTTCACCTTTCTTTAAAGAAACCAGAAGACTTTGACATCTTCCATGATGGAAATAAGGTTACAGCAAGAGTTATAGAAGTTATCCCAGCTAAAACAAGTACAATAGAAAAATTTGTGGACCTAGATGTTAAAGATGGAAAGGTTGTAATAGATGAAAGCAAAGATGTATTAAAAGCATTTGTATTTGAACGTCATCATGAAACTGGAACATTTGGTATAGGATTTATAAAAGGATTTGGTATTAAAAACGGAGCACTAGCACAAACCGTTACCCATGATGCACATAACTTAATAGTTGTTGGAACAAATAACGAAGATATGGCAATCGCAGCAAATGAACTTATTAAATGCGGTGGTGGTCTTGTTGCTGTAAGAAACGGAAAAGTTCTTGGAAAGGTTGAATTGCCAATTGCAGGTATAATGTCAGATAAACCACTCCTTGAAATGGATAAGGATGTTCATGGTCTTGAACTTGCGTGGGAGGAACTTGGATGCACACTTCCTTCACCTTTCATGACAATGTCTATTATCCCTCTTGCATGCTTGCCAGAATTAAGACTAACAAATAAAGGCATTGTAGATTGTAGAACATTCACTTTCCAAAAGCCTTTTGTAGATTAAAACTTATAAAAAAATAAATACAATAAGGGAGATTCGTTCTCCCTTTTTATTTTGCACAATCCGTACTTTAAATATTCATTTTTAATAATATAAATATCTTTTTTGCAAATAAATACAAAACTAAATATCCTCTTTTCAAAGTGCAATTTAGAGTATATAATTAACATATGGAAAAGAAATATACCCACATTTTAATAGACATAGATAATACTATTTTAGACTTTGATGAAGGTGCTAAACAGGCCATTATCGAAGGCTTTAAAGATATCAATATGCCATATACAGAAGATATCTTTTATGAGTTTTTGAAGGTCAATAAAATGCTTTGGGAACAGTTCGAGAATAAGATCATCACTAATGCAAGACTCCATGAAATTAGATTTAATACCATCTTTTCTAACCTCGGTTTAGATTTAGATGGACATGCTTTTGAGGCTGCTTTTAGAGAAAGATTGCACGTTAGCCATATACCTGTTAAAGACGCTGAAAATATGCTCAAATACCTGTTCTCCAAATATGACTTATCCGTTGCAAGCAATGGCACCTTTGCTCAACAAATAGAAAGAGTTAGACTTGCAGGCTTTACAATATACTTTTCACATCTCTTTGTATCTTCGGATGTTGGCTTCCAAAAACCAGATGTAAGATTCTTTAATAATGTCTTAAATACTCTCAATATCGTTAAAGATAAAATCATATTCATCGGAGATTCACTAAGCGCAGATATTCAAGGTGGTATTAATGCTGGAATAGATACAATATGGTTTAATCCTAAAAAAATAGTGGGAGATTTAACCCCCACATATGAAATAAATTCTTTAGATCAAGTTAAGAATATTCTCTAAACCTTTATAGTGGCCTTCACCTTAACTTTAGCCCATTTCCTAAATAACAACACAGGATTGAGATAACATCTTCTTATGTGACTTTTAGAGCTTAATAAGGTTATCTCCCTAACTCCTAATTCTTCTAATATCTCTTTAGAGAACTTTGCATTTTCTTTTGTGGTTGTAGAATTATTTTCGATGACAATCTTACTTTCATCTACACCATTCTCTATAAGATATTCTTTCATCCTGTCGGCTTCTCTAACGCCCGCTATAGTGTTTGCGATTCCACCACAACAAAGAACCTTATCATAGTTCTTCACTACTTCTAAAGTCTTTGTAAGCCTCTTCATCATCTCAATGGAAAAGCTGCCATCATCATTCATCTTGTTGCCTAATACTACCAGTACTTCCATAATAAAAATGTGCGAGGTTTTATCCCCGCACACTCCTTTTTATTAGTCTCTTGAGAATACAAAGTCTAAGTTGTAGTAAACGTTGATCTTACTGTATATTCCCGAAGTTGTGCTCGTGTATACATAATATGTCTTGTTGTATGTTGAGCCATCTGCAAGTTCAATTTCTTGTTGTGCTGTGCCAGTATTATATCCTGTGCCGAGCAACTTGTTCATCATTGCTGCAGCATCAACGCCGTTTACAAGATAGAATGAGTAGTCTGTTAATGTTAATGTGTCACTAATTAAATCCGTGTATTCAGACTCAACAATATTGAATCCGTCAACATCAAATGCACAAGCTCTAAATGCATATGCACCAATATCCTTAACTGCTGTGGACATTGTGAAGTTGGTAAGTGATCTACATTCATTAAATACGCTTGCATTAATTGTATCAATCTTTGTCTTGCTTAAATCAACATTGTTCAAACTTGAACATCCGGAGAATGCACAAGACTCAATTACTTCAAGACTTGTAGCCTTTGTAAAGTCAATGCTTTCAAGTGATGTACAGTTCTCAAATGCATTGTAGCCAATATATTTGATGTTGCTTGAGAAGTAATATTGTATAGCATCTGCTGTATCCGAATCATATACAACTTCAATATTTGTAACTGCATTTGTGTCTACATCATATGTATAGGTCTTTCCAATGATATCACCACCGGCATAGAGGTATCTGGAAACGGCTATCTTTGCTGCTTTATTTATTTCAGAACGATAATGAATAAGTTCATCATCTGTATATCCTGGATTTGAAGTCTTCGCTTGTTCCATAGTTGGTGCATACAATAATAAGTTGTCTACATCACACCATGAATTGGAAATTGTAATTGGGAAGTAAATTGTTGTTGCACCATCAGTAACAATCTTATTGAAACATCCATCTTTAACACTTACTAACTCATAGTCATAATATACATTGTATGTAGACTCTCCAACTGTTGTCTCATATTTACCACTATAGTGTTCTGGGATATATACCATATTATCATCTGAAACTGGGATATTAGCGTTACTGAGAACTACAACTGAACCCTTTCTATAACATGCATCAATTACATAGTTCTTTAATGTCTTCCAGTTGCTTCCTTCTGTTGTTCCATCAGAATATGTAAATTTATTCAATGTGGATGGTAATCCCTTTCTGTCAGCTTCATATAATTCAATTGTGAACTTGAGTCCTTCATTTACTTCTGGTGTTGATGGATCATCTGGATAGTATTGGTTAAGTAACTCAACTAATGTTCTATAATATGCTGTATTTGGAAGATAAATCTTTCCATAGAATACTGTTTCGTTATTTAGGATACAGTTAAGAGTTGTATTTACACCATCGTTTACAAGTTCATAACTAATTGTTGGTGTTAATTCATACTTGTATGATGCGTTGAAACTATAATCTGTTTTTTCGTATCCTAAATTGTCTAACTCTTTAATGTTTGTATTAACAGTTTCTGTTCCTGTCCTTCCATCAAGTGTGAATGGGATAACGATTTCTTCCATTCCTTTGTAGTTAATGGACTTGATATATACTCTAGAAATGTATGTAACATCTTCTTCATATGGTTCTACAATATTCTTTTCATCACCAGGCTTTACAAAGTATGCATAATTGTCATCTGCTTCAACTAATGGAGTTGTCTTGTCTTCTGCAATTTCGAATGTATAGACGTCTTTTAAGCTTGTACATCCAGAGAATGCTTCCTCTCCAATTGTTTCAATTGTATTGCTGAGATAAACTGCGCTAAGTCTTGTTAAGTTCTTAAATGCACCATCTCCAATAGCAACTACTTTGTATTCATGATTCTCATATACAACTGTTGTTGGTAACATTAATGATGAGTCATATGAGCTCTTGTATGAATTAGAAATACCTGTAATTGTTGCAACATATTCACCATTGGATACACCATAGTTGTATGTGTATACTTCTGGATGCGTTCCAAGATATACACTATAAATAACTGTTAATTCAGTATCCAAATCTCCATATGTAACTTTTGCATTACATAAACCAAGTGCTCTTGTATCGAACTTGTTTTGTGATACCCACTCATGAGATCTTTCAAGATAAACTTTGCTTACTACAAATCCACCCTTATCCATTGCAATTGTCTTATGTGAACCATCTTCGTAAATTAAATCGAAGAAGCATTCTGAATAGTGGTTGGATGCTTCACTATTAACTGGGAATAAGAATGCGGATGATTGTGTAAATGTTAGAACTTCTGGAACCTTGGATGAGTATGTCCATGTTGTATAGTACTTGTTTCCTCCTGTAAATCCTTGGTATGTAATTTCAATATTCAATATCTTAGAAGCGCCTCTAGAATATGAATAGTTGTTAATGTATACCTTACATTGAGTTGTGTCTATTGCTTCATCTGTTCCATTTCTGTTGTCTAATCTGTATGTTAATCCACTCTTTCCATTCAACAATTTGAATTGAACAATTGGCATTGTATTGGGGTTATCTTTTACAAGAGGAGTAGAAAGTATTACACTTAAACTTGTGTCTGTTGTAAAATATTCTTCCTTTAGATACTTAATCTCAATTGTAGATTCATCAATACCTGGATAGATATAGATGTAACGTGGTTCAGAGTTTGCTGTCTTGAAGTAGTATCTTGCTCTAATATCTGTGCTTGGAATATCAGTTGCACTGAACTTCCAGGATTTTTCTAATCCAACACCTTTCATATCAACCTTATGGTCTGCACTATCATATAGATCTAATTCTTCAAGATCGATGTTTTCTGTATTTGCAACACCGTTGTTGTAAATCTTATAAACACCACCCTTAATTGTTGTACCAGTATAAATCTTGTAATCCTTTGTTGTTGGGATTTCATATAAGTATCCTTCAACTGCAGATGTGAATTGATATGTCTTTGGAACACCTGCTTCTGTTACTGTGAAGTAGTAGTTTCCACCTTGTGTTATTGCTTGGTTAACAGCTGTTAATTCTGTACCTGTGTCACCTTCAACAGCATCTGTATATGTTGTGTGGTTTCTTACTACCTTGCTTGCAAGCCATGTATCTGTTAATGCAAGGGAATCTGCTGCTGCTAATCTTACAATGTAGTTTTCTGGAATTACATTGCTATTAATTGTAATATCACTTATCACTAATTTTTCTGTTGCAAGTGTTTCAATGTATTTCCATGTTGTATTTGCAGACTTTACAGAATTTACATATGTTGCAAGGTCTTGTGAACCTGTTTCAAGGTAAACCTTAATGTTTTCATTTAATGTTCTGTTTGATGTGTAGAATGATTCTTTGTAAAGAACTATATCCTTTGGCAATTGTCCGCCAATGAATGAAATGTCTGTAAGTGAAGCAGCGCCTTGGAATGCATAAGGTTCAATTTCAAGTTCTGTTATTCCTGCTGAGAATAAGATGTTTTTAATTCTACTATCGTCATGCCTTGAGAATGTTCCTTCTGCAATAACTTTAACATTGCTTGGAATTACAACAAATGGACTTGCTTGTGAAACAGGAGCAAAGTACTCACAAAGAATTCCGTTAATAATACAGAATCCATCTGAACTTATAATCTTCTTTGCAGATCCCCATTCTTCTGCTGTTCGTGAATCTGTTGGTGTGGATACCCAAGTTGTATCTGAGAATGCATTTGCACCAATACTTGTAATGTTGTCTATGTTCTCAAATTCGATGTTTGTAATATTTGAATAACCACTAAATGCATTTGGAGCAATCTTTGTAATTGTAACACCACCAACTGTTGCTGGTATTACAGCCTTTGTCTTGCTGTTGGATGTATCTCCTGTGTATCTATAGTAGATAGGTCCAAGAATTAATGATGAATATCCATCTTCTGCTTCTTCCTTCTCGAAGTATTCGCCTGCTGCGAAGTCTTCTTCATCTTCTGGTTGTGCAATAATGAATTCATGAGTATCTGCATAGTCTAATTCATAGTATGTCTTACTTACATCAAATACAGATGCCTTCTTGTATCCTGTACCGTTAACCCACTTTGTTCTAAAGAATGCAGATGCACCAACCTTCTCAATTTGTGTTCCAACTGGGAAGTCTACAACTGTTAAATATGTACAGTTCTCAAATGCTAAGTCTTGAATTTCTTTAATATCTTTAGAAATTGTTATTTGTAATAAGTTTGAAAGATTTGCGAATGCGCCAGAAGCAATTGTATGTACATCAGATGGTAAATCTGTTGTATCAATACGTACTTCGTTTTGGCTTCCTGTATATAGTGTCAAGATTCCATTAACAACTAAATATTTGTTAACAAGACCGCTTCTATATTCTGTAAGATATCTTGTGCTTCTTAAGATGTTAGAACCGATTTCTTCAACCTTTGTTAATTTATTTAATGCAATGCTTGCCAAATTGGAGCAGTATGCAAATGCTTCGTCTCCTATAGTTATAATGTTATTATCTGCTGCGAAGTCTATTTGGATTACCTTTGAATCACCATAGAATGCTTTCTTTCCAATTTCTGTTACATCATAATCTTTAAGTCCATCACCAAAGCCAAAGTCATAAGAAATTGTTGCTGGAACTGTAATGAGTGTTGCACTCTTGTCGTATACACCATCAATACGTACTGTTCCATCTGCCTTAAGTGTTAGACTATTCTTATATAGGTAATCTTTGAAGTATGTGTCTTGTGTTGCTTCGTTTAATTCCCACTTTGCATATAAGTACAATGTATTCTTAACTGTTTCTGTACTTACATAGTCTTTAACGTCTACCTTCTTGGATGTTGTTCCAGTATTGAAATCAAACTTTTGTGTGGTTGTAATATCTGTATACCAGCCCTTGAAGGAATAGAAATATGTGTTAAGTGCATCTTCTGCTTTGCCTTTATATAGGTAGTGTGCACTTTCAATAATTGCATCACTTAATGAATAAAGTATTGCACCTGGAGCTGAGTTTTGAGTAATGAAGTATAAATCTCCAGACTTTAATCCACTATATGAGATAAGTAATGGAGCACATACTAATTGTAATCCCTTTTGAGATGCTTCAAATGTTCTTGGAGCTGTGAAATAATATGTTGTTCCTTCGTATTCAAACTTATATGCACCTGCAGCAAATGAATTTGTAATAGCAATCTTTCTCTCAACAAATGAAACAGATGTTGCTCCATTTATCTTGTCTTCAAGAGGAATAAATTCTACATTGTTATCATCACTTGTGTAAATGATGTATGCTGCTCTTGTGAAATCATATTTCTCAACTGTTGGAACTATGTCTCCAAGTTGTGTTTCGCCAAGAGCAATTGCCTTTAGTTCTGCATCACAAAGCATTGCATCTGAAAGATTGAATTGAAGTGTAAATGTTCTTTCTGCCCACTTTGCATATAATGTGAAGTTTTGGTTACTTGTGTATCCGTTATTTTCTAATGATTCAGTAAAGTTCCAAATTTCTGTACCTGCTTTATCTTTATACCAACCTACGAAATCATATCCGTTAAAGATTTCCATTTCGGTTGTCTTTGGACGAATTACGAAACCACCACCTACTGCAACAGTTTGTGTGTCTGGAGCAACTGGTGTTTGCCCGCTTAATGTGTCTGTGGAGTTATTGTTAATATCAAAGGAAACTTGTAAACTGTTTTGTGTATATTCTGCTCTTAATGTAACATCACTGTTAATTACGATTGAGGTTGTGGAGGAATTGTATGAACCCCAACTTACTAAAGCCATGTTATTTTGTCTTGTTGGTGGCATTACTGGATATGTTGTGATGAATTCTGCCCATGTATATGTTGTGCCTTTTTCAACATCAACACTTCTCATGCCGTCACTATCCTTTCCTGCAAATAGAGGAGCACCACCATTTGCGTCGAATGTGATTGTACAATACTCTTTTGTGTCTCTATTCTTTAAGAATAACTTAAATACACCTTCAAGAGTTACTTTGTATCCATCTGCATCTTTGTATTTGTTAGATTCAAAAGATACCTGAACATCATTTTTGTATGAATTTAATAATTCGACATCACTTAAAAGTCTTGTATCAACAATCATGTCCTCAGTAAGCGAGAACTCTGAATCTGGATCTGTCCAATATTCATACTCATATTCTTCGGTTTCTTCATTGAAAATCTCTTTTGCAAAACGAACTTTTGCTTTTACATCTGAGATTTTAAATTCATCTACAAATAATGCAGAAGATCTTGATTCTGCTGGTGAAGATATTTCTAATGCAACTGCATAGCCATGATCTTCAACAATTGTGCTTCTGTTTGCTGGTGTACTTGAACCGCCTAATATGTCACATGCTACCAACATTCCTGCTGTTAGAGCACAAAAGACGATTACAACCAACAATAGCGCTAGTTTCCTTTTCATTCTTCCTCCATGCGTATGGGCACGTAATTCTTATAAATAATATAAGTATATACCTATACGTATACAGAAACACTATATCACAATACAATATCAAGTGTCAATAATTGGATTTTACACAAACTGTGTAACTTACTCTCTTGCAAGAGCCTCAATTACTAGTGCATATTTGGCACTACTTGGCCTGGATTTTACCACAAATCTGTATGCGTGATTACCATCACACATATCAATTGAATAGCCTGGAATGTTAGCTATAGAACTATAATTTTTAAGGTCAAACTCCATATGTTTTAGAGCATTTTTTAGTTGTTCTAACCCATTCAAATCATTTTTTAATAAATATTTTATATTATTCTCATCTATTTCTTCAGCATCAAAAATTAGCTTCTTTTTATCCATAAAAATATGACCATTTGTGATGTATGAATAACCGTTTTCTTTTTCGTTTTCCATAAGCAATTCTACATCATCTTCCATAAAGAAATTGTCGTTTTTTATTTCTTTCAAAATAAAAATTTTTTCTTTGTTAGACCATAAATCTATACGATTTGGAATATCTTTCCCATCTAAAGACTCTATAATTCCAGTATTGTTATATCTAAATCTAGACACACATTCTTCACAAGTCATTATGTCCTCTTCAGCTTTAATTTTAAACTCAGAACCACAAACTGGACACTTATATAAAATGTTTTGTAATCCTTCTGCGAACTGTTTACCTTTATATGTATATCCGTTGCTTATTTGGTACTCATGCTCATTAAATGAAAGTCTCTCCATTAAAAGATTATAAAGTTCTTCGTTGCTCTTGTTTTTTAGATCTTCAACACTAAATAACATATCGCAGTTAGTCTCACTTGGACCTTTGCGTGTGCTTTTACCCCACTTAGGTTCTATAAGCCCCGTACCATGAATTTTAATGGAACCAACTGGATAACCCATCATTTTCAACAATCTAATAATAGAAGGTAAAATAACGCTTGTTTGGCCGTCAGATGTTTCCTTCCCCTCAGGACAAATAATTACATTAATACCATCGTCCAAGTACTTTTTAATGTTCTTAATACAGCTTAAATCAGCATAAAACTGTTTCTTGTGGATAATATGATAATGCTTAAAAAGAAAAGCAAATAATTTGCTAGAATATTTCATATTCTCTGCAACTACAAAGTTAACTCTTTCCTTTTTAAATGGGGCTAAGAAATAAGCAAAATCTAAATTGGATGCATGATTGCATACAATAATCATTGGCCCATTTTTTAATTGCTCTTTGAACTCTGGAGAAATACTCTCTTTAACTTTAAAATGTCTTCTAACACCCTTTGCAATAACCTTTAAAATGGCGTACAACGTAGGATTCCAAGGCATATGAATACTTGCTTGGTTTTTATCCTTTTGCATCTTGCACCCCTTTCTCAGAGCCGAAAATAACATCTTTGTTCTTCATCTCAACTATTTCAACATTATCTGAATCTGCTTTGTGTGAAGAAAGATAATCATAATACTTTTGTGCATTCTTCTTTTTCTTAAATCTTACTATCAAAACAACAGTCTCGCCCTTTGCTTTGTCATATGCAAACATTGTCCAATCTGCATCTTCTTTTTCTAACCCTGCTGCAATCATAGTACTCCAAATTAGTGTTACACCATCTGCATATTTATCATAGTAATAAACTACATAACCTTTATTCTCAAGTCTATGTTTATAAGTCTGTGCACTGCAAGATGTAAGCACCACAGAGAATATGGCTAAAACAATAATAAATATTAGAACTAATTTGATACTCTTTTTCATACCTATATTTTATTAAAAATATAACTTTTAGGCAAATAAAAATAGGCCCGAGTATTCGAGCCTACTTTTACTACTATTTTTTTGCTAATTATTTTGCATCCTTAACGCCTTGTTCTGTTCCAACAATAACAATCTTTCCAGAACGTGATACTTTATAAGAAATGATTCCGTTATTTGCACCATCTTTTGCATCTTTTTCTGCCTTCTTTGCATCGTCAACATTCTTATATTTTGCAATAGTTACTGCTTGGAAGTCGCCACTTAATACGCCACCTTTTTGTGCTGAAACTACCCATTCTACATCTGCATTGTTATCATCTTTTTCATTTTCAGAAACAGATACTGTGTATCCTTTCTTTTCGAGTTTGGATTGATAACTCTTTGCATTACATGCAACTAAACATACGCCTAAAATTGCAACGATTGCGATAACTGCTATTAAAGCAATAATTTTTTTGTTCATAGTAATTCTCCTCTTTAAAAAAAATTTTTTAAGTACTTATATTTTATACTCGTTATCATAAAAAAGTCAATTTATTCTAAAAATTGGCAAAAGAAAAAGGATCCGAATAAATCGAATCCCTTTGTGGAAACCGGCATCGCGCTACTCTCCCAGGCCCCTGCGAGCCAAGTACCATCGCCACTGCGAGTCTTAACTTCTGAGTTCGGTATGAGATCAGGTGGAACCCTCGCGCTAAAGACACCGGTAATGGTTGAATCTTCTTATCGAACATTCACAATTGCATAGCGAAGTGAAAACTTATTCTAAATTAAATTATTGGGTTTTCAATATTTCTTTGAAAAAAGCCCTCGATCTATTAGTACCAGTCAGCTGAATGTATTACTACACTTACACACCTGGCCTATCAACCTTGTTGTCTACAAGGGATCTTACTCAGAAAAATCTTTAGGGATATCTTATCTTGAGGCTGGTTTCACGCTTAGATGCTTTCAGCATTTATCCAATCCGCACACCGCTACCCTGCTATGCCGTTGGCACGACAACAGGTGCACAGTAGGTGCGTCCATCCTGGTCCTCTCGTACTAGG
>JAFZVB010000028.1 GCA_017618055.1 Clostridia bacterium | reverse complement strand
CCCGTATTTTTTTGTTTGTTTTGACGTTAAGAATTATTCTTCGTCTTTCTTTTCTTCTTCAGCTTCTGCTTCTGCAAATGGTTCTTCTTCAGCTGTTGCTTCAACTTCTGCTTCTGCTGGAGCTTCGTCTACTACAACTGCCTCTTGTTCATCTGCTGATTCTTCCTTCTTTTGATTTGCTTTGTTGATATCATCTTTAACAATGAATCCAAAGATTGCAGCGATAATGTATAATGGGTTCCATGATAAGACACCAATTATAAGAATAAATACATTGCCCTTAATAACATTGTCCTGTCCATTATTAACCATAGCTTCAAATCTATTAATTAAAGAAAGTGCTACGATGTTGAATATTAGCATCCAAATACCATTCCCTAAGAAATCTCCTGCTGAAATTGCTAGATAATTTGCATCATCTACAACTGCATAAACGATAAAACCTATAATTCCTAATACAAATAATAATGCTCCAAGAGCGATTAAAACCTTATTGATGATTTTACCGATTTTAATTAATGTTTTTCTTGCTTCAACCATTTTTTGTTTCTCCTTTTTGTTAAAATGTATTTTAAAATTTTATTATCATAAAATTATGATTTCATCTCTTCCAGGACCAACAGATACATATGTTACTTTAGTTTCGACTGCTTTCTCGATATATCTTACATAGTCTTGTGCTTCTTTTGGAAGATCGTCCCACTTTCTACATTTAGATGTAGAACACTTCCAACCCTTTAAGTAAATGATGTTTGGTTTTGCGATATTTAATGCTTCACCAAATGGGAACTCTGTAACTGTCTTTCCGTTTACATCATAGCTCTCTACTACTGGGATTTGATCCATATAGTCTAATACGTCTAATTTTGTAATTGCTACTTCGTCTGCACCTTGTACTCTGCAACCATACTTACTTGCAACTACGTCAAATCCACCAACTCTTCTTGGTCTGCCTGTTGCAGCACCGTATTCGCCACCTGCTTCTCTTAATGCATGTGCTTCATCTCCGAACATCTCTGCTGTGAATGGTCCTTCGCCTACACATGTAGAATATGCTTTCATAATACCTAAGCATCTATCTATCTTGAGGTTAGGAACACCTGCACCAACTGGAGCATATGCTGCAATTGTGTTAGAGGATGATGTGTATGGATAAATACCGAAGTCTAAGTCTCTTAATGCACCAAGTTGTGCTTCGAACATAATGTTCTTTCCTGCTTTAGCTTCTTTGTTAAGATATTCTCCTACATTAATAATGTAATCCTTGAATGGGGCACCATATGTGTCTACCCACTTTAACATATCTTCTACAGTATATTCTGCAGCGCCATATGATTTAATTGTCATATTCTTCCAGTCTAAGATTGTTTCCAATCTTTTCTTTAAATATTCTGGATGTAATATATCTCCCATTCTAATTGCTTTCTTCATATATTTGTCTGCATATATAGGAGAAATACCTCTTCTTGTGGAACCGAACTTCTTGTCTCCCAATCTGTCTTCTTCTAAGCAGTCTTGAGCCACATTGTATGGGAAACATACTACGGCACAGTCACTAATCTTTAGATTAGCAGGTGTAATTTTGATTCCTTGTTCTCTGAGTTTGTTTACCTCTTTAAATAAGTGTTCGATATCAATAACCATACCATTACCAAGAACATTAACCTTGTCTTCTCTTAAAATTCCAGATGGCAAAAGGTTAAGAATGAATTTACCTTTATCATTTACAACAGTATGACCTGCGTTGTTTCCGCCTTGATAACGAATGATGATATCTTGAGTCTCTGATAGAAGGTCTACCATTCTACCCTTTCCTTCATCTCCCCAGTTGATTCCTACGATTGCTGTTAACATAATCTATACCTCTAAAAAGTTATTTCTTAAACATTGACTGTTCCCATTCCGGTGTCGTCTATTTCATAGTTAGATAATATTGTCTTGATAACCTTGATGTAATCTTCTGTTTGCATTGCTGCACAACCAATGAATTGTTTTACATCTACTATCTTATCTAATTCTTCTTTTGTGATATCAAAGGCTGGATCTTCTAATATCTTGTCTAACAAGTTATTGTCTCCACCTTCTTCTTTTACTATTCTTGCAGCTTCTACAGAATGCTTTCTAATTGCTTCGTGTAGTGCTTGTCTATCTCCACCCTTATTGTTTACACAATACATTAAGATATTTTCTGTTGCCATGAAAGGTATTTCAGCATTGAGATGCTTTTCAATAATCTTTGGATATACCTTTAATCCGGATATTACATTAATGTAAATATTTAGGATTGCATCTATAGCTAAGAATGCTTCTGGAATGGAAATACGTCTATTTGCACTATCATCGAGTGTTCTTTCGAACCATTGTGTAGCTGCTGTTATAGCTGGATTCATTGTGTCTGAGATAACATATCTAGAAAGAGATGCGATTCTTTCTGAACGCATTGGGTTTCTCTTATATGCCATAGCAGAAGACCCAATTTGTTTGCTTTCAAATGGTTCATCTACTTCTTTTAAATGTGAGAGTAATCTAATATCATTACTGAACTTAGTTGCACTTTGTGCAATAGAACAAAGAACAGATAATACAAGATAGTCTACCTTTCTTGAATAAGTTTGTCCTGAAACAGCGTATGTTGCTTCAAAGCCCATCTTATGAGCAATCTTCTTGTCGAGTTCCTTAACCTTCTCGTAGTCCCCTTTAAACAACTCTAAAAAGCTTGCTGCTGTTCCTGTTGTGCCTTTACATCCTAATAACTTTAAGTTTCCAAGTTGGAAGTTAAGGTTGGATAGATCAGACATTAAGTCTGCAAGCCAAAGTGTTGCTCTTTTTCCAACTGTTGTTGGTTGAGCTGCTTGAAAGTGTGTATATGCAAGTGTTGGTAAATCTTTATATTTAAGAGCAAACTCACTTACGTCTTTTATTGTTGCAAGCAACAATTTTCTTACTTGTATAAGACCATTCTTCATTTGAATGATGTCTGTGTTGTCTCCTACATAACAAGATGTTGCACCTAAGTGTATTATTGGTTTAGCTGTTGGACATTGATTTCCAAAAATTAAAACGTGTGCCATGACATCATGACGAACTTCTTTTTCTCTTTCTTTAGCATACTCATAATCTATATCATAGATATGAGCGGACATCTCATCTATCTGCTCTTGAGTAATATTTATTCCAAGTTCTTTTTCGGATTCAGCTAAAGCTATCCAAAGCTTTCTCCAAGTGGAGAATTTAAAATCTGGTGAGAAAATGTGCTTCATTTCGGAGCTTGCATATCTTTCACAAAGTGGAGAAACGTATTGGTCCATAACCCCTCCAAAGTATTTTTAATACGTTAAAAGTATATACTTTTACATTTATATTGTCAATGTAAACACATAAAATTCTTAAATATACACTCAAAAGACACAATTATGCATCAATGTATAAAATTTATGCAATTTTTCGATTAACTATTGACACACCATTAATGCGGTTATACAATGATTTCTATAATTTTATTAGAAAGGAGTGATTTATTATGGCAGTTACTGAGATTTTTGGCAGCATGGTATTTAACGACCAAGTAATGGTAGAAAGACTCCCTCAAGCTATTTACAGAGAGTTTAAGAGATGTTGTGTAGACAACAAGCCTTTACCTTTGGAAATTGCAAATGTAATTGCAACAACTATGAAGGATTGGGCTATTGAGAAAGGTGTTACACACTTTACACACTGGTTCCAACCTATGACTGGAATCACTGCAGAAAAACACGACAGTTTCATAGCACCAACAACAAATGGTGGTGTTATTATGGAATTCAACGGAAAAGAGCTTATCAAAGGAGAGCCAGATGCCAGCTCATTCCCTTCTGGCGGATTAAGAGCTACATTCGAAGCAAGAGGATATACGGCATGGGATCCAACATCATATGCTTTTATTAAAGATGGTGTTTTATGTATTCCTACAGCATTCTGTTCTTATAATGGAGAAGCATTAGATAAAAAGACCCCTCTTTTAAGATCTATGGAAGCCATAGACAAACAAACAACAAGACTTCTTAGAATACTTGGAAGAAAAACGGAGCACGTTTATCCATGCGTTGGTCCAGAGCAAGAATATTTCTTAATAGATAACGAAGTATTTAAAAAGAGAAAAGATTTACAATATACAGGAAGAACATTATTTGGTGCAAGACCACCTAAAGGACAAGAATTAGATGACCATTACTTTGGCGCTATTACTCCTAGGGTTGTTAAGTATATGAAAGATTTAGACGAAGAACTTTGGAGACTTGGAATCTTTGCTAAGACGAAGCACAACGAAGTTGCACCAGCACAACACGAATTAGCACCTATCTTCACCACAACTAATATTGCTTGTGACCATAACCAATTAACAATGGAAATAATGAAGAAAGTTGCATATCGTTATGGTATGACATGTTTACTTCATGAAAAACCATTTGCAGGAGTTAACGGAAGTGGTAAGCACAACAACTTCTCACTCATGACAAACTTTGGACACAACTTATTTGATCCAGGCAAGAGTGTTGAAGGAAGTGCGCAGTTCTTACTCTTCATTTCTGCTATGGTTGCAGCTGTAGACAAGCACCAAGACTTATTAAGACTTTGTGTAGCAACAGCAGGAAACGAAAACAGACTTGGTGGAGACGAAGCACCACCAGCAATTATATCTATGTACCTAGGAGATGAACTCACTGGCATATTACAAGCAGTTGCAGATGGAAGAACCTATTCCAAGAGAGCAAAATGTAATGTAGAGATTGGTGTACATGTTCTTCCTAAGTTTGCTATGGATACAGCAGATAGAAACAGAACATCTCCATTTGCATTCACTGGAAACAAATTTGAATTCCGTATGCCAGGAAGTTCTCAATCTATTGCAGGTATTAACATTGTTCTTAATACTATTGTTGCAGACCAAGTACAAGAGTTTGCAGATATCCTTGAAAATGCAGAAAACAAGAACGAAGCAATTAAGAGTATTATTACAGATACAATGAAGAAGCACGGAAGAATAATCTTCAACGGAAACAACTATTCTGAGGAATGGGTTGAAGAAGCAAACAAGCGTGGTCTTCTAAACTTAAAAGCAACTATAGATGCACTTCCATATTTCAGTTCAGATGAGAATATAGCACTCTTTGAAAGACAAAAAGTCCTAACTGAAACTGAACTTAGAAGCCGTACAGAAATCTTAATTGAAGAGTATTGCAAGATTAAGAATATTGAAGCTATGACGATGCTCGATATGGCCAAGAGAGAAATCCTTCCAGCAGTATCTAAATATGAGAAGCATTTAGCAGAAACGGCAGTTAAACTTCAAGAAATTGGCGTAAAAAATGCTGTTAAGGTTAAATTGATTGAAAAACTTGCAGACCTTTACGAGGATGCAACAAACAAGATTGACACCTTAGATTCTACTATGGACAAGGCACACAAACTAGGCACAGGATTGGAGGCTGGATGTTATTACAGAGATGCTGTATTACCAGCAATGGCAGAACTAAGAGCAGTATGTGATGAGATGGAATTAAATACAGCCGAGAAGTATTGGCCATTACCTTCTTACGGAGATTTGTTATATTCTGTAACAGACTAATACTAAAACTAAACAATATAATTAACGGAGCCTTTTATGACTCCGTTATTTTTTTATTCTTCGATTTGTAATTCAATAAGTGTTTTGTCTCCCCAATACTTTTTGCGTAGTGCAGGTTTTTCAATCTTACCTGTTGGGTTTCTTGGAATATTATCTATGATAATAACTCTTGGACACTTATATCTTGGAAGACCTCTCTTGCAGAAGTCTAATAATTCTTCTATTGTTGGATTGTATCCTGGCTTTACTTCTACGATAGCTGCAACGATTTCTCCTAAACGTTTATTTGGAAGGCCAATAACTGCAACGTCCTTTATATCGTTTCTTTGTCTTAAGAAGTCTTCTATTTGTACTGGGTAAATGTTTTCTCCTCCAGTAATAATAACATCCTTCTTTCTATCTACTAAGTAGATAAAGCCATCTGGATCTTCCATAGCCATATCTCCAGTATATAACCAACCATCTGGTGAAAGAGTCTCTTGTGTTGCCTTAGGATCTTTGTAATAGCATTTCATAACGCCATCTCCCTTAACACAAAGTTCACCCACTTCTCCTCTCTTAACTTCTTTTCTTTGTTCATCTACAATCTTTGTTTGCCAACCTACGCCAGCAATACCAATTGCACCAACCTTATGGATGTTTTCCATACCAAGGTGTACACATCCTGGTCCAATGGATTCAGAAAGACCATAGTTTGTATCATATAGATGATTTGGAAATACTTTCTTCCAACGAGCAATTAGTGATGGTGGAACTGGTTGTGCACCAATATGCATTAATCTCCATTGATCTAACTTGTAATCTTTAAGATTAATATCTCCAGCATCTATAGCATCTAAGATGTCTTGTGCCCATGGTACTAATAACCATACTATTGTGCATTGTTCTTTAGAAACTGTTTCGATAATCCATTTTGGATTAACACCCTTCAAAAGAACAGCTTTTCCTCCAACTACCAATGAACCAAACCAGTGCATCTTAGCACCTGTGTGGTATAGTGGTGGAATTAATAAGAAGTTGTCTTCTTTGGTTTGTCCGTGGTTAGCTTGTTCTGTTTTAGCAGAACATACTAAAGACTTATGTAAGTGCAAGATTGCCTTTGGGAATCCTGTTGTTCCAGATGAATAGTAAATTGCTGCTTCATCTGTTAATTCAAGATTTACCTTAGGGGTTGCCTTGCCTTGTTCTATTAATAAATAATGTAAATTCTCTGCGAATGTTGGACAATTCTCTCCAATATAGAATAAAGATTTAACTTTAGTTAATTGATCTGCGACTTGCTCTACACGGCCTATGAATTCGAATCCGAATACAAGGATTGATGCATCTGAGAAATCTACACAATATCTAATTTCATCTGCTGTATATCTATAATTGAGTGGTACAGCAACTGCACCTGCTTTAAGAATACCAAAATAGATTGGAAGCCATTCTATACAGTTCATCATAAGAATAGCTACTCTATCTCCCTTCTTAACTCCACGAGAAAGAAGGAGGTTTGCCATTTGGTTTGCGCTCTCGTCAAACTCTTTCCATGTAATTTCCTTACGATAATGAGAACCAAAGCTAGGTTCTACCAAAGAATAATCCTTCCATGTAACTCTCTTCTCGTTATCTACATCTGGATTAACTTCAATAAGAGCAACATCATTTGGAAATTTCTTTGCATTATCTTCTAAGTACTTTGTAATTGCCATAATTAACCTCTTTTATAAATGGTAATTAGCATTATACTAATTAAAACACATAATGACAAATAAAAAAGGCAAACCGAAGTTTGCCCTCTAGACGATTCTAAGAAGCCATATTCTATAAATTTACCCAAATCACGGCTCCTCTTGGATGTTTATATGGTCTAGGCGTAGAATATCTCACGGGATTACCTATCACCCAAGCATATGCTTTTTTATAATGAATAACGTTTATGTCTTCGATGCAATGTTTTTTCTTTTCTTTTTTGAGAATCTCTGTATCAATTTCAAACGAATCGACCAGATCACAACAACCAACTACTAAACCAGACCCACTTTGTATTAATTCTATTTTCCCGCGAATTCTACAATTTCGACCTCTGATTTCCCATGTTTTTTCACCAGTTAATATTTTATTTAACCATTCTTTTTTAATAATTAGACCCTTCATTTTAAACCTCATTATGCATCTAGATATTGTTTTTTTTAAAGTTTTCAACTTGTTTCATTATTTCATCATATGTTTCATCAATTGGTTTTGGTGGATAACCGTTTCGTTTCAAAAGCACAGCCACATCAGCATATAATTCATCTTTTATGTCTTGTCTGTTTGTCCAATCTGTATATTTTGATTTGTTTGAAACAATTTTCTTTATTTCCTTTGCTAAAAAAATAAATTTATCATCTGCAATTTGTTCTCTAAATCCGTATTTTTCGCCAACCGCAATCAAGATATCATAAAAAGCTTTTTCATCATATGTTATTCCAAGCCTCTCGAAAGATTGTTTCTCTTCTTGCAGACTTTTAAATAATTCTTCTAGTTCTTTACTCAAATCATCCACGAACTCATCAATTATTTCAAAGACTCCTTCTATCTCGTCTCTCGCATTATATTTATCTATAACTTTCTTGAGCTTTTCTGAAAAAATAGTTGATTTTAATCTATTTGTTTTTCCAAACTCACCAATGGCCTTTTTTAGTAACTTTACCAATGCTTGGAATTTTGTATTTGTATATGGAATACTTTTAATTTTATTTAAGAACTCATCACTAAACAAGTCTGTTACATTATCTTTATTTGAAAAATCAAATGCTTCTCCTTGGTAGGTCGATAGAATTGCTTGGTCCACTAATTTTGAAATCTTTTTGTTCATCAAAGTGATGTCTGGGGTATCACCAAGCGTCATCTTATAAATTACAGAACGAACACACAAATAATAATGCATCATATTCAAGTCTTGTTCTGTTATTCTAGCATCTCCAACGCATATATCAAATGCCTTTTTCATTCTCAAAGAAAATGCCATGAAATTTTGTTCTCTCTCTTTTAACTGCATTACATATTCTGTTCCCTTTTGTATTATATTCAATCTTTGTAAAGGAGTAATTGAATCATCAAAAAAATCTTGAAAATCACAATTGCACATTATATCGTTAATTCTTGAAAGAAAATCCTTAAATATCACATAAGACGCATCTCCATTAGAGATAGGAATAGCATCTCCATTATACATTCTCATTGCCTTCATTAGAGCAGCTTCTAATCCAATGTAATCAACAACCAATCCCTCAACCTTTCCTTTAAACACCCTGTTGACTCTAGAAATGGTTTGTATTAAATTGTGTGTTTCTACTGGTTTATCAAGATAAATAGTGTCTAATGATGGAACATCAAAGCCCGTAATCCACATATCAACTAAAATTGCAATTTTAAAATTAGATTTTTTATCTTTAAATTCATTTGCATATTTTTTTCTATCTTCGTTTGTTCCTAGAATAGCTTTCATTTCATCGCTATCTTTCCTTGAATCTACT
>JAFZVB010000027.1 GCA_017618055.1 Clostridia bacterium | reverse complement strand
TCAGACTGTAGACAAAGTCGGTTGCGAAACTTAGTTTTCGCAACCGATTTTTCTTTTTGGGCTTATGCTGTAGCAAAACCTAATGAAAAAGGATTAATCGGTCCCCCTATTACCCCTATTCTTTGTAGCATTTTTGCAAGTTTCTTTAGATTAAGACATGCGTAAGTAAGCCCGACCTTCATTTCCATTCGAGCTTTACCATACATTTGTGTATATCTAAAACCATGGTGTTCCTTAGCTGTTCCGAAAAGTCTTTCTATGGTTTCTTTTCGTTGTTTATATAATTCTTTCATACCAAGGGTGCATCTTATATCTTCGCATTCTTCCATGTATTCTTCCCAGATATGTCTTGTTACCACCTTGATATGTTCTTTGCTTTCGGTACATTGACTAAGATAAGGGCATCCTTCGCAGATATGTTTGCAGCTTTTGTATTCTTTGTAACCATCTCTATTTGTTGTGCTATATCTTAGAACCTGGTTATTGGGACATATATAACAGTCATAATACTCATCATATACATACTCATATTTTTTAAAGAAGCCCTCTTTTGTCATCGGCCTTTTATAAGGGAATAGAGGTTTTATTCCTCTATCTGTTAAAAGTTTTGCTATGGCTGGTGTTTTATATCCTGCATCTGCGATTATTGTCTTTGTTCCTATGTCTTCGATTTTATCAAATAAACCTTTGAATGTTCTACTGTCATGCTCATTTCCCGGACTAACTGTATAAGCTACAACCCATCCATTTTTATCACATGCAGTTTCAACAGAATAAGCAAATACCTGTTTATGTTCCCCTTTATGAAACCATCCACTATCTGGATCTGTTGTGCTTGTTTTTATTTCTTTGGTTCCTGATCCTCCGCCAGTATTAGAATCGTCATCATCTGAATCTTTCTCTTTTAAATCTTTCTTTCCATGAGCATTTCGATCCTCGTTTATTTCCTTTTTTAGCAATTCCTCATAAAAAAGTGCCTCCTCCTGAGCTATGCGCTTTCGCATCTTCTTGTTATTAGCTCTAGCTTTAACATGAGTAGCGTCTACAAATATCTCTGTCGGATCTACAAATTTCCACTTGTAACAATCTTCAAGAATCTTTGAAAAGATCTGTTCGAATAAATCTGTATCTTTAAATCGTCGGGTATAGTTTTTGCCAAATGTAGAAAAATGTGGAACTGGATCATTCATTTCCAAACCAAGAAACCATCTATAAGCTACATTCACTTCTATGTCTTTGATTGTTTGGCGCATGCTTTTAATTCCATACAGATACTGAATAAAAGGAATCTTAATAAGAACAACAGGATCTATACTTGGTCTACCATTATCAGAACAATACTTTTCCTCAACCAAGTCATAAATAAAAGACCAGTCTATAGCCTTATCAATAAGGCGTAAGAGATGGTCTTGAGGAACGAGGTCATCCATACAAAACAACTGGATTTGTTCTCTTTTCTTATCAGTGTTCTGTGTCATCATAAGCGGAAAACCTCCTTAAAAAGATACTATAATTATACCATAAAACAGGCTGCAAAGCCAGTAAATATAAGGGGTTAACGCTGTTTTAACAAAGAAAAATCAGGGGTAGAACCCCTGACTTTGTCTACAGTCTGA
>JAFZVB010000026.1 GCA_017618055.1 Clostridia bacterium | reverse complement strand
GGGATTACGTAATACACCCTATGTATACAGGTCAAAAAACACAGTTTCCCAAATCGTGAAACCCACATGGTTAAGCCTTGCGCAAAATATACCCGATTGTATACAATCTTGAAACCCGCTCCAGCTCTGGCTTTGAAGGGCATACAAAAAGTGCCTATTCATGCATGTTTCACGAAATAGGCACTTGTAAACGAATTTACGTCTTGTTTATACAATTTATCGTACACACGCTTCAGTGTTCATGCGGTTTGTAGCATGTGTACGATATTACGTATAGGAAACTCTGATTAAGCAATTATTAATTTAAGAATACCTACAGCACCTACAGCATAAGCTGTATAATTTACAAGATCATAAGTTATAACATTATTATTAATTGATACATTAGCTACTCCACAGGTAGTAGGAGTTTCAGTAGATGTTTCAGCTACTCCTATAATATTTCCAGATCCTGTATAAGTATAAGTTTGCTGTGAATGTTGATGAGCACTTACTGATACACTTGGTAGATTTACTTGTGAAATATTATATGAAGCACTTTTATTTGATAATATTAGGGCCATATATAAACCTCCTTAATTTTTAACCAGAACACCTACAGTTATATCTGAAGCCTGTGCTTCATAAGTCAATGTAACACTATTAGAAGTAGTGCTAAAAGCTGTAGGAGCTACCTCAATATCTGAAGCAAATGGAAGGATAAGTGTAGTTGCTCCGACTGTCTGGCTTATAAGAGTAAATGTCTTAGAAGTCTGACCTGCAGTAAGAGTAGCTGTTACTTTCTCTTCAGTAGAAGCTCCAGAAGGAATAAGAGTCTTAAGTTCATCAATAGCTTCCTGAACATCATCTGCAGTAAGTCCTGAAGTTGTATTATCATAACTTACATCTGCAGCTGTAGGATCTGAAATAGCAGCAATATCTGCAGCAAGTTCATTGATAGCTCCAATAATAGTCTTATCTGAAGTAGTAGGAGTACCATTACCAATAAGCTCAGTAATAGTATTTACAGTTCCTGAAAGTGTTGTAACGCTGCCTGAGATATTTGTGATAGAGTCACCCATAGATGTAAGGGTGCTATCAATAGATGTAAGTGTATCATTGATAAGACCTATAGCAGTTTCATTAGAATCTGCTTTAGCTTTTGCTGCATGAATAGCTGCATCTAAAGTGTTCATACTTCCATTCCAATCTACAAGCCATGCAGGTTTATCTGTAGCAAGGAAAATAGGAAGTTCATAATAATTTGTACTATTTGTAGCACTCATTTAATTTATCCTCCTTTTAATTATGCAGGTAACAGATCCTGACCATACCAATCATAGTTAAATGCTGTAAGCTCCAGATCATCATATTCTTGTGCTGTAAGTTCTTTAAAATCATAAACTTCTGCAGTAACACCACCCATGTGAAGCTGCGATAATTGATATACAACCTCTTTAACAGGAACATACTGACCAGAAAATGGTGAAATCATGTAATAATCTGGATCAGGAAAATGCAATTTCTTATAACCATATTGATCATATTCTAAAGCAGTAAGCTCCAGATCATCATATTCCTGTGCAGTAAGCTGTAAACTATCATACTGCTCCGCAGTAAGTCCATATACGCAAGCTACTGAATAAATGTCCAGAATTGCCTGATTTACAGTAGTTACTTCTCCTCTGTAAGGATTATAAACATATACTGTAACGATCTCAGGAAAGCTATCTATGAACTCCTGAAGCCTATCTTCTACCCACTGGAAGATCATCTTATTATTTTCTTCCAGAGTATTATTCAGCCTTACGATAGCTATCTGGATCTCAGCTTCCATATCATTGAGCTTCTGTCTTACCTCTAGAAGCAGAGTATTAAACTCATTTTCTAGATGTGTAATAGCTGCAGCTACTTCAGCTTCTAATCTGTCTACTTCTCTCTGGATAGTAGCCTGAGTTTCAGCTTTAAGTTCATCAAACTCTGTCTGAAGCTCTGTTCTAAGTTCATTAAATGCCTGTCTTACCTGCTCTTCAAATGTATCTATCTCAGTTTCAAGAGCATCTACTCTAGCTTTAAGTTCCTTATATTCACCCTTGTGAACTTCAGCCCACTCTTTAAGAGCAACTACTTTAGCATTTAGATCCTTAACTTTCGTTACTATCCAATCAAGATTAAGCTCATGAAAGTTAGTCCCTAAGTATAGGGGAACTGTTCAAATGTTCCACCCATAAATTATACCTCCCTTCTTTACGAAATTTAGTATACTAGCAAGCAAAAACGTTTCTTAAACTCCTCTTTAATTATATCATACATATTGAATTTAACTAACTCTCGTTGCTCCTGTATAAGCTGCTGAGTTGACGTAACACCGATATTACCCTGCATAACTAATGTGCGCTCTTCAGTGCCATATCCTGTATCTGCACTTGTTCTATGATCAGAAGAACTCATTGAACCAGAACTATCATCTTGCTCTCTGGATTCCAATGATCCTGAATTAAATGCAGCACCCTTATTAGTTGTAGTTCCTGATGAAGAGCTAGAAGCTGAATCATTTAATGTATTAAGATAATTATTATCTCTTCTTATATATTCATGATCCGTTCCATCTTTATTCCAGATAGGATTATATTCATAATCCATTGTCTTACATAGCTCTTCCCATACTCCTAAACGTGATTTAGACCACTCACCCAACATATATTTAAAGAATGCAGGATTTGTATAGATTATTTCAAGTTCTCCAAAATCAGCAAGGATATTATTAACTAGAATATTCTTATCAATATGCTCCGATTCAGGAAGTACCATCTGTGAAAACAGTTCAGGATCCTCATTATAAAGACCTATGATAGATAAAGTAGCTCTCATTTATGATACCTCCTTCATCTGAATGACATTATTATCATTAGTATCTGTTACTATATCCTTTACTTCATTAAATCTGTAATCCACGTCAATATCAATTCCAAAAAGATCTCTTGTCTTTTTGCAGCACTTCTTAAGCTCAGTAAGCCATAGATCTGCAAGTGAAACTGTATCTACATTATTAGAATTGACTTCATCTGTATTAAGTCGTTCTCTCTTATCTGTATTAGCATTAGGAATACCGATCTTAGTATCAAACATCTCTACGATCTTGCGCATATCTGATAACATATCAGGAACTAAATAAGTAGATTTTAGATCCTGATTAAACATTTCCCAGTTAAGAGAACCATCTTCATTACGTAGATCTTTATCAATTACTGCTGCAGGTTCACCAGAAGCAATATTATCAAAGAGCTTTTTAAAACTCTCAGCTGATGCTTTATTTTCTGCAAAGAAAACATAACTCAACTTAGAATTAAGAAGATTTACAGCAACACCTTCAGCGCAAAGGGCCATAAGTTCAGCAAAGAAATTAACTATATCCATGACTCCTCCCCAATCTGGCTGCAGTCTTATGATAGTACATTCTTTATTGATTCTTGGCTGCAGGATTCCTGTAAGTAATGGATTTGTAATGATCGCATTAGTTGGCTGATACATTACATCATATCCTGATAATCCACAAGCCTGTGGAATAACACCAAATTTATCAGTTTCAAAAACTGCGATATATCCCCAACAATATAATACGTATTCAAAGTAATTTTCTGCCCATTCAGGAGGCAATTTCCATTTATACACAGAAATTATCCTCTGCAATAAATAACGCTGAAAATAGTACGTTAAACCCGTATTTTTAACGTGTACTGTGGAAGGCTGAATAATACTGTTCTGTACATTGATATGATCATAATATACAGGGATTCCTAGTCCATAATCATTTATCATCTATTTACCTCCTATTCATGAAATTTTGCATTCTCATTTTAAACAATAACCAGATAGGAACTGTAGTTGGTGTAGGTGGTGTAGATCCTGAAAATATAACAGTTATCTGAACATTACCCCATGATGAGTAATACTGAAAACTCTGTACAGTTCTGGAAGGATCTAAAGCGATAAAATAACCATGCTGATCAGTAGCTATCATATCATCTATAGTTTCACCTGCATCTGGATAAGCATACAAAGTTACTATCTGATTAGGTTCAGGATTTGGATCATCTATGTAAGCATATCCATTACCTCGATAAGTCACATTGATCATATTTTTCACCTACTTAAGTAGCTACTTAAGTAATTTATTCATAAAAGAATCCACTACTTAAGTATGATAATATTTCTTTAAGTTCAGAATCCGTCGCTGCAATAGATAGATCAGGATTATCACATTCTATATATCCTGAAATAGTGCTAATAGTTTTAACATCACAACATGGCCTACCTATTTGAGCAAGATCTTCAGGAACTAACATCTGTCTACTTATAATAAGTGAAGGTCTAAGTGTATATGCTGATTTAGTACCATTAGAGCCAGATGTTGCAAGCTGTGGCATAAGAGCCTGAATACCAGATATAATACCTGCAGCATATCCGACAACATTACCATAAGCAATTCCTACAGATCCTCCTATAACATTAGCAGCAGCTCCTAAAAATTCCTGCTTAGTACCTCCCTGAATCATATCTACACCTATCTGACCATAGATTCTGAAGATAACATCTCCTGAAGATCCTGCTCTTACTGTCATTCTAGCAGTACCTGTTAGAACATCAACACCTATTCCTAGAGTAATCTGATTAGTTCCTGCGAAATATGATGCTTCTATAGGGATCTGACCAAATGAATAGCAATCTAAAAGAAGCCTAGTATAAGGTGAACCATTTAGATAAGATCCTCTAGATGATTGAGGGTGTGCAGGTATAGTAAGAGTTTCAGCAAAACCTATAACAGAATCATTTACATTAAGTACAGGAGCTGTGATACGAGAATCCCAGAATCCGAATTTGATAGTATCTGATCCTAGTGATATCTGAGTATTATTAGGAATATCAAAGGGATACCATTTAATTGAATGAATATACTGCATAGGATTTACTAACTCTTTTTGCAATAGCTGTGAAATATCAGAAGCATTAAGCCATGAGCCACCATATAGAAAATCAAGAAAATCTCTCATGACTACATCACGTACAGCATAATAAGTAAGTCCTGCAGATTGTACTGTAGATCCATCTGTTATTGCTATTACAAAAGAACCTCCATTAGTAAATTCATTATGTAAATTACTGAAATATTCATTAGATACTGTACTATAAGCTAGTGTAGGATATTTAGAATCTGAGATATTCAGATTGTAAGAAGCTGAACTTCTGGTGACATACTGACTAGAAGCTCCTATCTCACTCTTATAAGTAGCAAGAGCATCTACATTCATAGAAGCTATCCAGAATCCTCTGTCAAAAGTCCAATCTGTTATCCAATAGTATCTACTAAATTCTGCTATATATGCATAATTAAATCCTGAAGGATTTGATACAGGTGCAGCAAATTCTACTACAGGTCGTAGTATTGATGAAGGATATTTTAAAGTTCCTGATAATGTAGTTCCAGATCCTGAAGGTTGTTTAGTTGAATTATCTCTTTTTGCAAAAGAATAAAGAGTAATATTATAAGCCATTATATCCTCCTATTAAATAAGGGTAGGGTATTACGTACCCTACCCAGCAAAAGGAAAGTTTTAGGTTTAATCAAGAAGCAATACAACACCATTTTCTGTAAAGTCATTCCAATATCTGTCCGTGAAGTGCCAGAACATATTTGAGTAACCACCTTTAGCATTAAATGAAGTTGGTGCACTCCACTGGTTTACTGTAGTAATACCTACAGCTTCTTCATCAAAGATAACACCAAATACCTTATCCTGCTCTACAGCACTCTCAGCATTAATAAGAGTACCATCATTATCAAGATATACAGGCTTAACGTCAATAGTATCAGGAGTCTTTATTGACTGCCAGAAGTTTACAACCTCTTTATCTGCATACTTAAGATAATTATCATGATATACAGAAGAAAGTACCATGCTGTCAATCTTAAACTTAAATGGATTATACAGATATACCTTCTGTCTATCTGCAGGAGTATGTCTGGAGATCTCTTTATCAGTAATATTAGTATGATAAAGAAGTGATCTCTCTGTAAGAAGTGCTGATATCTCAGCGATCCTACTATATGCCCACTTCCAAAATGTAGCAAAATTATCAGGCTGCTGAAGATCATCATAGTCAAGTGATAATCCTGTAGCAGTATTATATTCTGTAAGAAGGTGAACAACCTGCTCATTACCTCCTACAGGTTCAGCTGCTATTTTTCCTGCAATAAAGTTTGCAAGTGTAGCTCTTGCTACATTTTCATGAGCCTGCTCAATAAGATCTGATGCATTCTGCATTACCATTGATAAGAATCTCTGGAACTCATCAGGTGATGAAAATGCTGTATCAAGTTGATCCCTGAAAAGGGTCAACGATTTTGCAAAAGTTTCTTCACCATAATAGTTGGTCTGAAGCACAATAGGCTTATTGACCACATACTGATCAACAGAATAAGTATCTGTAAGAAGTGTTCTTACATCATCTTCAAAACCTTTATCTACTACCTGGAGCTTTCTGACATGATTTCCATATCTGATGTTATCAGCCATAAGACCTTTAAATTTAGCATTATAAGGTCTGATAGAAAAGATAGTTCTGGATAATACCTGTGAGATAGCTGACAGTACAGGATCATATCCTGCTTTAAGTGTTGCCTGTGCTACAGTAACAAAAGAACTTGTATCAGTAACAGCTATAGCTGTCTTACCTGTAGCCTGTGAATGAATAGCATTCAGCACAGTACTGAGCTGATTAATACTAAGATCATTTGCAGCCATTTAATTTTGTCCTCCTTCATTATTTTTATTTGTTGGTTGAATGATGCTTGCTAGTACATCATCTGGAGTTTCTACTTTTGTTTGAATAGTACTATTTGCTATGTTACTATTTTGAATTGCACTTTTGACTCCTCTCATCTCATCAAAGAGCTTCTGAAAAGCTGCATTAGCAGGATCATTAGCAATCTGAGGAGTAGGTGTAATATTTTGCTGTGGAATTTGTGGATATTGTGGATATAATGCAGGCATCTGAACAGGCTGCTGCATCTGAACAGGCTGCTGCATCTGAACAGGCTGCATCTGTACCTGATTCTGAGAAGGTGCAGGAGCTGTATTAGTAGCTGGCATACTATTAACAGCTCCTGCTTGATGAGGAGTCTGAATTGAACCAAGTGCAATGATCTGCTCTGAAGTAAATCCTGCTTTCGCAAGTGTCAAAATATCATCTGTATTAAACATAGTGCGCTGTCCTCCATATACATTTAATAGTTTTCTTTTATATATTTTATCATACTTTATATTAATATGAAAAAAGCTAGATAATTGTTCGTGTGGACAGCTGACCACGTGAGCAGGATTTCCGATCCTTGGCTGTTGCTCTCAATTATCTAGCTATGATCATTATATCATACATATTTGAATAAATATTTTTTAAATAACGTTTCACATGCATACTCTTCAAAATCTATATTATCCCAGAGGTATGCATCAAGTAGATATGGATATTTATGTCTGAACCTCATCACATCAGCTTCAGATATTGTAAACTCTTCATAAGATCCCATTTTATGCATAGATACATAATATGTCTTATTTGATTTATGCTTATAAATACATATTTCTCCAATAGCTGCTATAGGCTTATATTCTTTTAAGTTTTTGGAAGCTGTACGAACTCCTACCAGATCCTCAAAAGTATTATCTACAGCCATAGCTTCAAAAGTAGTACCTCTTGTGAGTTTATAAAGTGCCGTATCTTTTTTAAGCTGTGATATCTTACTATCTCTTAGGATATATAATCCAAAAGCTCTGGATCTGCAGATATCAATCTCAGTTCCTGAAGCTAAGAGTTTCATAGCTCTCTTAACTATACCTAGTTCAATAAAAATAGGATTTGCAAGCTCATTACTATTAGCAAGGCATAATACCTGCATAGGCTTTTTACCTTCTAACTCTCTATTTCGCTGTATAGTTTCTATAGCATTAAAAAATGCATTAGCTTCATCTTTTATAGGTCTTTCATGACGTTCAGGGATAAATTCATCATATATAAGTAAGTTCCTGTCTGTAGCATCAAAACCTCTTACATTTGATACTGTAGATAATGCAACCATAAGTCCAATACTTTCTGCATTTTCTTTAGGTTTCCATTTACCATTCTTATCACGTTCACATTCATAAAAAGCTGAAGAGTATTTAGTGATCTGGATAGGCTGAATGCTCCACCCTATATCCTCATTTAACTTTTTAAAAGGTTGATAATCTTCTTTTCTTACTATATCTAGCTGTGTTTGAGTCCTTCTCATCAGGATAAATTTAATCTTATGTTCTACTGCATATTTTAATGCTCCATATGTTTTACCTGTACCACGACCTCCTACAATGAAATTAAAAGGAACATCATAGGATAAGATCTTGTCAAAGTCCAGATATCCATTCTCTAAATAAATACCCATATTTATCTCCTAATATAAAGATAAGAGTAGGATCATAGGGGAAGTCCAGATCCTACTCTTAAAGATTAAATAGATAGCATTCTTATGAGAAGCTATAAAATTATGAGGGCTTTAGTCTGCAAGCGCACAGGTGATATAATGTCTGTTTGATTTTGTTGTACCACCCATTACTGTAATCTTTGGGATCTCTTCACCTGCATTCTTAAAAGTGTCCATCATGTCAATAAACTCTCTTCTGAAGGTTTCAGAATTAGTAGCATATACAAGTCCTTCATCAGTAAGAACTGATAAAAGTGTCTGCTCTTCACCTTCTGCATTAGTATCTTCATAAATGCAATATTCTGTAGGCTGAATAGACTGTCCTTCAATATCGCTCATTTTTAAGATACCTGCATCTCTTGTAAGTTTCCATTGCTCTCTAGCCGTAAATTCCTTTGATGTAAGTGTAATTTTTAGTGCCATTGTTTTTTCCTCCGTAAATGTTTTTGTTTTGGTTTGTGTTTTATTCTGAACGAGGTGACGTTCATAAGTATATTATCATATTTAGTATGATAATTCAAATTATATTACCTTTGTTATCAATCAGCTGATATTTTTTAAGTAGATCCTCCAGATCCATCTCCAGATATTCAGGATATTTATGATTCTGCCATAGTTCTACTAATTCCTGTCTTAAGTTAAGACCTTCTTTTATGATCTGAACCATGATCTCGTTATTAGCTCTCTGGAGGTTCATAAACTTATCTATTGATTCAATATTGTAAGCCATTCTTCACAACTCTCCTTAATTTCAATGCTATCCAGATAATCATAAGATAATTCTCTTCTGGAGTAGCACCCTTTTAAAACTTCATTAGTAACTTTAAAACGATAACCATAATCAGTACTTTGAAAATCAAATACTTCAGTAAAATATTCTACAGCACCTGTTATATAAGTTACCTTTAACATTAATTTTCTTTTACTCATTTAATACTACTCCATTATTTTAAGAATATTAGTTGCATAATCATACATACACAAAGAAGTATCTTTAGATACTATAATACTATCAGTATCTGTATAAACAGCATGAGTATTACCCTGATAAAATGCTTCTTTAATCTTATTCTTTTGATTGTTGTTAAGCCCATATAATAAATTTAGTTTAATCTTATTCATCAATAATCCTCCAATATTCTCTCTGCTTCCTTAAGAAGCATCTTATAATCAGATGTTAATCCCATTGTATAAGTAGATTCTTTGATACATACATTCCTAGTTAACTTCACAGGATAACCTTCCACCATGACAGTATCAAAACCTTCAGCTTTTGGATCATCATTATATTTTGCTTCAGTTCCACCTGCTTCAGTAAAAGTAAAACCTTCTACAAGTGCAGATAACCCTCCTGCTTTTTCTAGTTCCTTAGCTCCTAGTTCTTTATTTACTCCAGAGATAGTAACACCTATTTCACACTTATTTTTCTTTTTATTAAACTTCTTAAATGCGTACTTTTTAGCTCCGTATGTTATAAACTCTTCATACATTCCTTCATCTTCAAATACACCCATATAATGCGTAATACCTGAAGGATCTGTAGCAAATGCTCCTGACCTTTTAGAATCTGATATACGCTTATTATTGTAGGCTTTAAAATCTGCATTACCTATGTATTTAATTGAATCCGTATCACAATAAACAAAATAAGCTCTTTTCTTAGGATCTGGATCATCAAGTGATTCATGAACTATTCTTATCCCCTCTTCTAATCTGAGTCTAGCAAGAGCTGTAGTCCAAACTCCCCATTGATAGCAATTATAAGGGTGTGCTATAGCTTTATTAAAAGCCTTCTCTTCATCATAACTTTCATCAGGTACATACTCATGGCCATCAAATATAATAGGCTCTCTTAGTACTCTCTGAACTGTAAGACCATATAATGAATTAAGAAGAGCTTTAGCAAGATCATAAAATACTTCCTGACCTTCTACGTTTTTAAGCTCAGTTTTATCTCTGTAATACTTTTCAATGCATTCTATGAAGCATCTAGGAAGTTTACCATAATTAGCTTTATATACATCAAAAAACTCTATATGATCAAATGAATATTGCTGCAGGATAATACCAAGATCTACATCTGTTACTGCAAGTTCAATAATATCAGCTGATAACACTCTTCCATTATCTATTACTTCATTCTTAGTAATGCATTTATGATAAGCGATATATGGAACAGGATAATATATATCCATAAGCTGAAGATTTGTCATTCGTATACGCATGATAAGAGCTTTATCATCTGCTATAAGATCCATTATCTCCTCTTCAGTACATTTACCTATAAAAATAAATTTGCTCATAGGAAAGCGCTCATTGCACATTACATCTGGATATGATGAAGATCTGTCTGTAGATTTTACATTCTTAAGTACTACACCTGCATAATATCTGTTAGCATGTGTATTACCTCCTCTGAATGCATCATGCAGGAGCTTATAAAGGTTAAGATCTGGCTGCATATTCTTAAGAGCTTCATAACTATAGTTATGCATAACCTTTTTGATCTCTCTTCTTACATATCCTGTAGAAGTAAGTGGAAGTGTGTATAATGTATCATCTGTTCTTTTCATATCTTCTATGATAGCTTCTCTTAGTCCTACTACATCATCTAAGCAGTAAAGCATCTCATAATCAGATAACTTAGTTACAGGTGTTCGTAGTTTAGTATAATCAAACTTCTTACCATCACATTTACCATGCTTACACTTCATTTTCTTAGTGTATTGTGCTAAACTCATGTTGGTATGAAGATATGAGCAGCGAAATTCAAAATGATCATACATCACAGCCTTAAGTACTTTTCTGGAGTCTATCAAAAATACACTTGTAGGATCAAACAGATAGACTCCAGCAAGAAACTGAAATTCATAACTTAAGTTATGCACATAAAAGACTATCTTTTCTTTATCTTTTAAATGCTGCTTAAACTCTGATAATAGCAGCTTAAACTCTTCCCACAATCTACCAATAACTACATATTCACCTATAGCAGCTTGCCATATATACATAAATGATTGATCTATTTCAGGAATCCTTGTAGTTTCAATATCAAAAGTACATATCAGGTCCTTATAGATTGTTTTAGATCTTCCTGAAGGATTCCCTCTAGGAGCTGCAAGGTTAGGTATATTATCAAAGTCAAAAATATTAATGAACTCCAGAACATCATAATATTTAATGTCCTTAACTTTATTCATTATCCCCTCTTTTTAGTAGCTTTAATAGCTCTCTTCTCCCCTCTTTTATTCAGAGCTTTGACATAATCCATTGCAGTACGTTCCCGATCCATACCTTTTACTTTGGATTTCATTGCTCCAAGTCTTTTCTGGTTATCATAGAAAATTTTCTGATGTCTTTCTAGTTGCTGCAGACTTATCCCCTTCTTAGTAGCATCTCTATAAGTCCTTACAGCTCTCTCAGAATCAAATTCTTTTCCATGATATTTAGCTCTCATATAATCCATGAAATGACCGAACTTCTTAAGATCCATATCTACATCTGTACCATAATTTTCTGCAAGAGTAGTTTTTACTCTCTCTTCCAGATCCCTCTGACCTGATACAGTACTATAATCAGATATTACAAAAGAAGCTGCATCTGCAAGAGCATTATATAATTTAGAAGGTGCTTTGATCTCTTTAAGAGTCGGAAAACGATTCTTATAATATCTATAGATAGAAGAATCATCATATCCTGCAGAAGCAAGTCGCTGAAGTCTTTTCTTTGCTATTGAACGTAGTCTACTATATTCAGATCGGGCTTCTGATTCACTAAATGTTCCACTATTTTCTATAGCTTCTCTTGTGTAATCGTAAAAAGGCCTTTTTAATTCTGCTTTACGTGTTATAGCAGTTTTAGGTCTTTTTACAATCTTATGAACTCGTTTCCTTGCTGCCATTATTTTAACCTCCTATTTTAATAAAATTGTGGTTTCCACCTTCATACTCCTGAGCTTCATGAATTATAGGATCAAGCGATTCCTTTATGCAGCATGATATCTGATTAGATACTGACCTATCAGAAGCATTTGCTACATCTTTTACAAGATCATAAAGATCTTCATTAATTGTTATCGTGATTCTTTTCATAATAATCTCCTATATCTTTTGCTAAATCTTTAATACTTCTTTTTGCAGCTTTTGGTGCTGCTTCCTTAAGAGCTTCTACCATTAGATTAGTATTATCCATTATTACTGATATAGCTTCTAATGAGATATTAAACTTCTTTATATTATCAGACGCTGCGTATAAAATAGCGCATAGCTCATTAATAAAAGACTCTTCATCTCCTCTAATTGTTACTCTTGTTTGTTCAATATTATAATCCATATGAGCGTGTATCATTAGTGTGTGTCCTCCACTGTAATATTAAGATTATGGATCTCAAATGATTTAAAATTATGTAACTCCTGAAAATCTTTAATCTTCTCTAGTATCAGGTGATATCCTACTGTATGAGTAGGAGCTGCTGCTTTGATCTCAAATGATACTCTGTTATCAGTTTCCTGATTATATAGTTCTACCTTAGCTATAAAATACTTCATTATAATTACCTCCAGAATTTAGCATCTACTACTGTTATAAAAGTATCTACTGTGTGATTAGGATAAGAAGTGTCAATGATCTTACCATCTACATTTACACGTAATATCAAAAAATATGCATTAGGTATGATACACTGACAATATCCTTCCTTCTCAGAACCGTTTGAAAAGTATATATGATACTTAGTCGGATTCTTTTTCCTTGCGCTGCTTTGCATATTCATTCCCTCCCTTCATTATTAGATATATTGGACATATAAGAACAGCTGCAGGTACTGCTACTACTAAAGTAGTTATTGCTAATATAATTATTATAATACCTACAAGGATCTTACCTATCTGAATCCAATACTTTTTCATTTATGTTACCTCCCATTCATATATTATCATACTTAGTAATACTTTGCAATACTTAAGACTCTGGATTATAATGATCTTAGAAGGAGGAAGCCACCTGATTATTCGCTCAATCAGAGTTTCCTATACGTAATATCGTACACATGCTACAAACCGCATGAACACTGAAGCGTGTGTACGATAAATTGTATAAACAAGACGTAAATTCGTTTACAAGTGCCTATTTCGTG
>JAFZVB010000025.1 GCA_017618055.1 Clostridia bacterium | reverse complement strand
TTCTTGCCTTAATTCAATCGTATATTTATTAAATTTTTGTCCTTTCTTTGCCATAAAAAAATACCTCCTATAGTAATTCTACCATAGGAAGTATCAATTGAGTCTTTTTTATTTAAGTGCCACTTTTGGGGTTCACTTCATTATCCTCCACCTTTTATTATTTAGTTTGCTAAAACTAGTCTGCTGCCATAATTGGCTCTTCTTCGACAACTGGTTCTTCAACAGGTTCTTCTGTTAAATCGATTTCGTCATCGTTTTCATCTTTGCCTTCTTCTGCTTTTGCAGCATTCTTGTCTTTTGCTCTCTTTGCATATTCACCACAAAGTCCTGCGATGAAGATAAGAGCAACTGCTATTGCACCATACATGAATAAGAATGTTCTAGATGCACAAACAGATACTACTGCAAATAATGCACCAGCGCTGTTGTTCCATCCCATTTGCATGTAACCTAATGAACCTCTTTCAACGTTTTCAGACATTACTAAGATTGTTAAGTTTCCTGCATCTGTGTATTCTGGGACAACTGTAAGTGTTCCTGCTGTTGACATATCATCTGCTGTTCCTGTAAGTGTTGCTACGAGCCACTTGAGTTGAACATTGAGTAAGTTGTTGAGATTGTCTTTTTGTCCTGCAAGGATGTCTAAGAGTTGTGGTTCAAGACCGCCAAATCCAAGTCCTGCAACTAAATCTGAGAGAGAACCTACGTCGATTGTGATTGGCTCTGTTACACCGTTCATATCAAGAACTGTCCAGTTCATTGCTACATTCTTATATTCACCATCATCTGCGCTCCAGATTTGGAACTTGTATTGTCCTGGTGTATATGTTTCATTTAATAATAGTCTTACAACTACTGGAACTGTCATACGTCCACTTGTTGCATAACCAATCATTGTGTTAGCATCAAGAACTACATATTTTTCTCTGTCGAATTGTGCGAAGTTGTCTGTGAATAATTCTTTAATTCTCTTGTTTCCTTCAATTCCTTCTACACAGAGTTTTGCGTGTGCTTCTTTAAGCTTTTCTGTGAATGCAACTGCTACAGCTTGTCTCTTTTGTGGAACGATTTCACCTGCGTCTGTGAGATCATATGCGTATTCGTAGTCTTGTAATACATACCAGTTGTAGATGAAGTTATAGAGTTCATAGTCATAGCTTCTGTTTCCAGAGAATACGCTAAATGAACTTGCTAATCCTTCTTTTCCAGCCTTTTCTGCATCTTTATATCCTTGAATAATCTTATCAATCTTGTATCCGACTGGTGTTGCTGTTCCTTCTTCACCTTCTACTGCGAGTGCTTGATAGTATGCGATTGAACCCTTTGTAGTTTCATCGCCTTCCTTAAGAGCTTCCTTAACTGCGGAATATTCATAAGGTGCTGGCTTGTCTGCTGATTCGTAATAGTTACCATTGAGCATTTGATAACGGACATATTCTCTTACGAGATTTCCGTTTGCTTCTGCCTGTGTCATTGGATCTGCTACTACTTCTTCGTATCTAATTGTATTAGATGCGAGGTCTGCGAGAACGTCTGGAAGTGCAATATCGAAGATACATGCAATACCTGTTGTTAAACAGAATGCTAAGATACAAACGATAATTGTTCTTGTACGAATTGTCTTTGCATTGCTCTTTCTTGTACTAATAAGTACAACTACTAAAACTACTAATGCAAATACACCTGCGAGAATTACACCAACGAATGGCCAGAAGGAGTATGAAACTGCTTCTGATGCAATTGCGAAACTGCTTATTGCTATTGGAGCTACTATTGCGATGAATGCAATAATTCCAATGATTGCTTCTAGTACTTTTAATCCTGCTCCGCCTTTGGCTTTTGGAGTTACGTTATTATTCTTTGCCATAATTACTTATCCTCCTTTTCAGTATTTTCTTCTACAGGTACAGCAGCTTCCTCCGTAGGCTCTTCAATTACAACATCATTTGTTGCTTCTACTGGAGCCTCTTCTTCTGCTACTGCTACTGGCTCTTCTGGAGTTTCTTCCTTCTTAGCCTTCTTTTCTTTCTTAACTTTCTTACCCTTTGCATAATCTGGATTTAATGCTCTTTCACATGCACGGTAATAAAGGATTGTGAATAATACTGCGAATCCTACGAAGATTACACACATTTCTCTATATGCCATAATTGGGTAATATTTTGGTTGGTAACTTAAGTCTGTTTGAAGTTGTAATACATCAAGTTCTGTGAATCCAGCTGCTCCTGCATAGACTCCACTGCCTGCTCCAAGGTTCTTTCCAATAAGAACTGAACCCTTCATTCCACCAGCTTGTTGTCCTTCATAAACAGCTCTCATATATTGAGAAACCATTGCCATTGCATTGTATTTTGCAACTTCTTCTTCGTCTGTGCTCTTTGGATCTAATCCTGCTGTTAAGAATGTAGCATCAAACTCTGGAAGTAATACTGGAGATGAGAACCAATATAATGATCTGAGTAAGTCTAAGACCATTGCCTTTAACCAACCTGCTCCTGTATATGCAGAACCGTCTAATGTTACACCAAGAAGTCCGCCAACTAGGTCTGCGAGTTTTGTTGCATCAAGACCGAAGTCATTTAATGCACCTTCAAGAGTGTCAACTGTTAATGTTCCATCGATTGTGTAATTGTGTCCGTCTACATCAATATTGATTGCTGTTGCTGTATAGGAAAGTGTTACAGAAACACCAAGTGCACTTGATAAGATACTTCCGATATCTACGATAGATAATGCATTTAAGATTGGAGCTAAGCCTGCGCCTAATCCTTGTCCTAATGCTGAAATGATAGTATCTAATTCATCTGCTGTGATTTCGAAACCACCAACTCTACCTAATTCATATGCATACATATCTGCATTTGTTGCATAATCATTAACTTTTTCATCTGCCTTATCTACTGTGTAGTAATCTTCTCTGTTATTCCAGCCATATTGTCTTGCTGCATTAACAAGTTTAACAATTTGTAAATCTGCTGAATCTGTATCTACAAGAGTTACCCCAAGAACATCTGCGATTAATGCACGATTTTCTTTTCTTTGTAAGAAATTATTTGCTTCATAATATTGTCTTAAGATTTCTAAGCTTGTCTCTACACCAGTTAATGTTGCATCTGTAAAGAGACCGCTCTTATTGTAATAGGATTTTCCATATGCTCCATCTACTTTGTTAATCTTAGATTTGGAGCCATCTCCTTTTCCAAATTGAGCACCATCTGCACGATAATCTGAATCATACCAGACATAGTCTGTCTTCTTTTCACCTTTGCTATTTGTCTCTGTATATGCGAGGTAATAGAATTGTTCGCCGTAATCTACACCATCTAATACAAGATGGCCCTTTGCATTAGGCTCTGCTTTGACTTCTGTAATCTTATCTGGATCTGTTTCTTTAGTCTTGAGTTTGTAATAGTCTGTCTTGATTGGTGTGTTTGAACCATTGACAGCCTTTGTTCCAAGCATTACATCATAGTATGGAACATTATAGATGTTCATGAATGCATCTACTCTTGCTTCGAGAGTGTCTGTGTAGCTTTCAATTCTGTGGTTTTCTCTCTTTCTATTAGATGTTGTTGTACGGTAGTAAGCAAGTTGATTCTTGTAAGAGTTTACAACTACTCCTGCTGGAGCATTGTCTGCAACTTTTTGGATTTCTTTTTCTAAAAGAATATCAATTGCAAAAATTGAACCAATCATGACTACTAAAATAACTGCTATTACAACTACTGTTTTTGCACGGAAACTCTTCATTGTGTTTCCACAAATAATTGTAATGAGGGCAATTATTAACCATGCTGCAAATGCTAACCATACGCCATACATTCCAGTTCCAAAGATAATTCCAGTCCATGCAGCCATCATGTCTGAGCTAGAGTCTGCTACGAATGGAGCTTGTCCAAAGAATGGGATACAGGCGATGACAACAGCCATAACGAAAAGTGGTACGCCTAAAAGATAAAACGCAATCTTGAGACCACGGAAAGTTCTGGCTTTCTTATTTACGTCCATAAAAATTTCTCCCTCTTTATGTAATATTTTTTGAATTTTCTTCCACGTATATATGCACGTGAATATTAAATTGCAATATATAGTTTATCATAGTTAAAAATCTATATCAATAATAAATTTTTAACACGTGTTCAACATTGTAAGCACTTAAAACTCACGAAATCGGTATTCTAACCACTTTAATTGTTTTTACATAATTTTTTAGACAGGTGTTCGTTTAATTTAATTCGTTAACTAATTCTTATTATTAATTTTTTTGTAAGCTATAGACTAATTGGTAACAAAAGTTATATAATTTTAGTTGCCACATATTCTAAGGCTTTATTTTGACAAATAAAAAACAACATATAAAAGGAGTTTACTATGTCTTACATTACAGAAGTAATTGAGCAAACAGAAGCAAAAAATCCTGGCCAACCACAGTTTATGCAAACAGTTAAAGAGGTTTTATCTTCTTTAGAGCCAGCTATCAAGACAAACGAAGAATTGTTCAGAAAGAATCAGATCCTTGAAAGATTAGTTGAACCAGACCGTCAAATCATCTTCAGAGTACCATGGATGGACGACAAGGGTGAATGGCATGTAAATCGTGGTTTCCGTGTACAATTCAACAATGCTATTGGACCATACAAAGGTGGCTTAAGATTCCAAAAAGACGTTACATTAGACACAATGAAGTTCTTAGGATTCGAGCAAACATTTAAGAACAGCTTAACATCCCTTCCAATGGGTGGTGCAAAAGGTGGTTCTGACTTCGATCCAACAGGAAAGAGTGATGCAGAAATTATGAGATTCTGCCAAAGCTTTATGAACGAATTATATCGTCACATCGGACCAGACATGGACGTTCCAGCAGGAGACATGGGTGTTGGTGGAAGAGAAATTGGTTATCTCTTTGGACAATACAAGAAAATCGTTGGTAGCTATCAAAACGGTGTTTTAACTGGTAAAGGTCTTTCATTCGGTGGAAGTTTAATCAGACCAGAAGCAACAGGTTATGGTGCAACATATTTCTTAGTAGAAGTATTAAAACATCAAGGTGAATCAATCGAAGGCAAGACATTCGCTATCTCTGGATTCGGTAACGTTGCATGGGGTGCATGCCAAAAAATTTCACAACTCGGTGGTAAAGTATTAACAATTTCTGGACCAGATGGTTATGTTTATGATAAAGATGGTATTTCCACACCAGAAAAGATTGCATACCTCCTCGAAATGAGAGCAAGCAACAGAAACCGCGCTCAAGACTACGCAGACAAGTTCGGTGCAGAATTCGTAGCAGGAAAGAAACCATGGGGCAATGTAAAGGCTGATATCTATATGCCATGTGCAAGACAAAACGAAATTGATATCGAAGATGCAAAGAAGATGGTAGCTCTTGGAATTAAGTATCTTAACGAAGTATCCAACATGTCAACAACAAACGAAGCAATTGCTTACTTACAAGAAAATGGTGTTCTTGTTAACCCATCTAAGGCAGTTAATGCTGGTGGTGTTGCAACATCTGGTCTTGAAATGTCACAAAATAGTGAACGTTTAGCATGGTCTTC
>JAFZVB010000024.1 GCA_017618055.1 Clostridia bacterium | reverse complement strand
AATTCCCCTTAGTCTATGTCAAGTGCTTCATCAGCCCTATCCATCAGGATCTTCAGCCACAATGAGCCCTCACCCGGATAAGATAACCTTAACCATCATAAGCCTTACAGCGCCCCCTCTCTCTTGCCAAAAGGCTTTACATAATAAAGCCCTACAGCAGATACTATAGGGCTAAACAAGAGGAAAAGATTATGAGTAAATCAGTAAAGTGTTTAAGTGATAGTATACTTATCTGCTATAGAAGCAGTAATTCTAATTCTAGTTGTAGTATCAAAAGTACCATATGCTTTTATAGCAACTGCACCACCTGAAGTGATAGAACCAAAAGCACCATTATTAGCATGTTCTATAGCTACTTCAAGGCTTCTAGCACCTGAAAGATTATTAAAGAAAAAGTCAAGATCTCCAATATTCATAGTGCTATTATTTTCAAGTCCTGTGACATCCAGAATCATATCTATAAAGGCAATAGTATATCTTTCATTACCTTTCACACCTGCAAGCTGATAAGAATAATTAGCAATAACAGAAACACCTGAAAGGGGTGTAAAATCAAGTGTTCTAAGTTCACTTTTCTTAAAAGCATCTGCTTCAATTCCATCAATTTCAGTATTAACAGGTGCAAGTGCTGTGTTAATTGCGCTTGTAATTCTGTTATCAAGGTTAGTACCCATCTGAATCATGTAAGTGTTAAGCAGGTTAAAATACTTCTGAATGCTAGGAGTTTGTGACATTGTACCAAGATCTAAAGGCAATACCATCATAGAAGAAAACATATAGTTATTAATCCATGCAAACTTACCATTTCTACCATTATAGATATGAAGGTCATAACAGCCTGTTTCCTGATTAGCAAAAAGTTCCATGCTATTAAAGCAAGCACTGTTTGCATCAGGTGTATTAGGATTAGTATAACCACCTTCAGCCATAAGATCTGTAAAATTAATAGCACCAACTTTACATATACCTACATTACCTGAAGTAGCGCCTATATATCTATTAGCATAGAAGTACAAAGTCCAGTTTATAGAAGCACTATATTTAATAGGAAACACTGAAGGGATTACTAAGTGGCACTGATTACCACTTGATAAGAACATAGGAATTTTAAAAGTGCTATTGAACTTCTGTTTATTAGGTGTAAGGCTTCCACCTGGCGCATAATTACCACCATCTACCCACTGAATTGAATCATGGTCACTAACTGCTTCATCTACCACGATTCTTACACCAAACTTATTAGCATTAAGCATAGAAAGTGCAAAATTGAAAGGATAGTTTGACATTACAATCTGTGAAGGGTCAAAAGCTACACCTTCCAAAGCCTGAAGCCTTGAATCTGTAGCTGTTCTATAATTATTAAATTCACCTTCAAGGGCTGTTATAGATTCTGTAAGGTCATCAATAACACCATCAATTTCATTATGTATTGCTTCAAGGTCTGCTGTGTGCGCTGAAGTAATAGCCCTAAGATCCTGAATAGCCTGTGAAGCACTTGCACTTGCAGATTCAAGTGCACTAATTGCAAGCTGATTAGCACTAAGTGTATCATCTATTGCCTGCAACCTTTCAGGAAGGTGTTCAAGATCTGCATCATCAACTATCTTTTTAAGTGCTTGTACAAGATTAGTAAGAAAATCCAAAACAAGCTCATGATAATTGGTATATGGATAGTTGTGCACAAAGGTATTCAAATCATCATTAAAAGCCATATTATGTTACCTCCTTACATGTAATAACAATATTAATAGATTCACCTGCATCAAGGTTAGAAGTACCTGCTACTACACTTGAAACAAGTGTAGAAATATTAGTAGCGCCTGTAGCTGTTTGTGTAGTAGGCTTACAAGCGCCTTCAGAAAAGCCACTAACCTTTTTGAAGGTTGTACACATAGCATTAAACTCTTTAGCCATTTATATTTACCTCCTAAAATTAGTATATCATAAGCAGAAGTTCTTCTGCATAAAGATCTGCTACATGGTCATAAAAAGACCATTCAGAAATATCAAGATATTCTTTCAAAAGTGCACTTGAAGTGGTAACACCTATATTGCCGTATAAATGACCTCTATGAGTTCCTAAAGAAGCAGTGCTTTCTGTACTATTAATAGCACCATCTTCATTTCTAACATTACTATGCGAAGAATTAGCGCTTGTAGATCCTGTAGCACTATCTGTAGTGGTTTCATTTTCAGCCTTAGAACTTGCACTATTCTTAGTATCTTCTGAAAAATCTGCACCACTTCGAGCATTAGAATTATTACCTGTTCTATTAGAAAAACCATTAATAGAATCATTTTCTACATTACTATTAGCAGATGCTTCATACCCGGTAGAAACTTCTTTTTCTGCATCAGGAAGGGTAACAGAATTATAAGCTGAAATTTTACTAGTACCATCATTAGCGGTATTTCTTTGTGAATTACCATTAGATAGTTTTTCTGAATTAGTAGTTTCTGTAGTACCTTCAGAAATTGACATAAAATCGTTAGAAGTATTATTTCCTGAATGATTAAGATCTTCCCTATTATTTTCTGAAGCAGAAATATTAGAAGTTCTTGTATTAGATCCTGTAGAAGAATCTGCATCTGAAGTATTACCATTTTCAAGAATACTATTTCTATGATTAGAATTAGCATTCTTAGAACCTGCACCTTCATCAGTCCATTCTTCATACCTATCAAAGTTATAAAGGGGTTCATAATCAAGATTGATAGCATTAAACCACTTTTCAAAAGTAAGTTTATGTTTTCTAAAGAATACTTCAGTAGCAAATTTAAGCCTATAAGGATCTGCATATATAGGTTCAAGTTCACCATACTTATCTAAAATAACTGCTTTAATTAATGAAGGTTGTGCATCATCAGGAAAGTTGCCCGGAACTTCAATAAAAGAAAACAATGAATTATTACCACTGTTATTAAGGAATTTTTCAAAACCTGCTATAGTGAATTTCATTCTTCTTCTACCTCCTGTGTATTAGGTGCTTCATTATCTTCGTCATCATAATGAAGTTCAAACTTCAAGGGCTTTTCAAGATACTTACCTAGAACCTTATTTACTTCATCTGCTGTAGCATTAAGTGTTTTAATCCATGTAAGGCTTCGAGCCTTTCCGTCATATGAACGCATAGATGCTTCATCAGAAACCATTCTTTCCTTCTTCTGATATGGTAATGTAGGTATACCGATTTCTGCATCAAAGTTATTAATAATGGTCTGAAAATCTCTTAGAATATCAGGAAGAATATAATTTTCTTTCCTTCCTTCAAGTTCAAGTAAGTTCCAGGGTTTTTCTTTTGTTTGTGCATCATTAGGCGCTATCTGCTTATTAGAAACTACTTTGAATGGTTCACCTTCAGAAATAGAATCATATAACTTTTTTAATGCTTCTGCACCTGGTTTATTAGATGCAAGTGCTATCTTAGGAAACCTGCTGTTCCATATAGCAACCATTTCAGATGCATCTAAGTTAGCTAATCTTTCAGCATAGTAAGCAATTACATCATTAATACCTGCATAACTAGGTGTAAGTTTAAGAAGTGCACCTTCTTCACCTAACTTAATACTTTTACCTTTAGGGTCATAAACAGGATTAGCAATAAGTGCTTCTATAGGCTGATAGTAAAGATTTTGCCCTAACAGACTGCAAGGCTGAAAAGATACCCCAAACTTCTTATCATAATAAACGCATACAAAACCAATACGGAAAAGGCATAAGAAGAAAAAATCCCTTGTAGTACCTTCCCAATTTTCAGGAAGATCTGCATCTATAATAGACATAGCCCTTTCAAGCAAGGATCTAAACCAAAAATTATAAGCCTTATTATTACGCATTTTAGGTGAAGGGCTATAATGCGATTCAATAAGCATAAACTGCTCAAAGTCAAAAGGCATATATTGCGATAAACTCATTTTAACCTCCTATAGAAAAATACCCTAACCCTTTAGGGGTTAGGGCTTCTTTAATCTTTCTATTATTCAGCAAGGGTAATGCTAAGCGGATAAACCTGTGTATTAGTATTAACTCCATCAGTAGAAACAATAACAAAGTTCTGTGGTACTGAAGGGTTAAGCTTTACTACTACTGTTCTATCAGGATCTGTAATGCCTTCTACAAGTCCTGTACCCTGTGAAGGTACTACACCTACTTTAACACTTGTAATATCATTACCCGGTGCACTCCATGAAAGCGCCATAAAATAACCATCACCTGCAAGAGGTCCACTTTCTGCAAGTCCACCTTCAATAAACTTAGATGTAAGTGAAATACCATTATCAGTAATTACTACATCACTCTGAAGGTCTGAAGCAACTTTACCATCATAAAGTGTAACAGTATCAAGTGTAGGTGTGATAGTAAGGTTAGGTACTACATCAGAAAGATAATAAATAATGCACTTTTCAGTAGGATCTGAAATAGCATTTTTTGCGAAGGTATACCAAGTATTAGAAAAGTCCTTTCTTGCTTCAATGCCTGAAGTTCTTGCTTTTTCTACCTGCATATCAGTAAGCACTGCATCTTCATCAAAGATAGCACCCAAGAAATAATCAATCTTAGCTTCTGCTGTAGTTTCAGAAGAAGGAATACCATTCATAATGGTATTAAGCCATGCAGGAATAGGTACTTCAATATCAAGAGATTCAGGAGCAGAAGGATTAAGCCAATATTCAACAGCTTCAAAGTTACCGATATCAAGATATTCATCATTAAAGATCTTAGGCATTACATAGGCTTCTGCATCAATCCAAAAGTTATCAAGAAGAACCATTTTCTGCTTGCTTCTAGGTGTATGCCTAGGAAGATGATAGTTTACACCACCTTCAGCCTTTACAGGGTAGAAGTGCTCAAGCACTGTATTCCTTCTAAGGCGCTTAGAATCTTTCTTAACTGTAGCCACAAAGAAAGGAAGAAAATCAGAAAGATAAGTAGAAAGAAGCTGTGCTGTAGTATAGTTTGTACCAAACTTAGAATTAAATTCTGCTGTAAGGTTTCTTGCTACACCACTATTAGCGCCACCTGCTGAAGTACCTGCTACAAACTCTACACCAATATGAGAAGCAAAAGTTAGGCGCTTAAAGGCTTCACGCTCCATAGCCATATCATTAGCATGTTGTGTCATGTATCCATCAATAAATCTAATCCATTCACTTTCACTCTGGAATGCATATTTTCCATCAAGATACAAGTTTGTTACACAATATTGCCATGTAGTAGATCCTCCAAAACCCATTTCAAGAGGAATAGCCAAGTTCTGTTCCCACTGTGAAGGTGTAGAAGCACCACCATTAGCACCTGCTGTATAGCCTGTAGCATGGTTTGTATAAAGATCTGTGTTAAAAGCACCTGAAGGCTTAGTATTCTTAGAATAGAAAGAAACCTTTCTGAATCTGTGATTATAAGCATCAGTATTAATAGCATTAATGATATTAAATGCTTCATCTACCGGGCGAACAGCCATTACAAACCTTCCCAAAGAAATATTAATAGCATTAAATACTTTCTCCTGTGGAAGTTGGGCTACTGTATCACCTACAGAAACAAAGTTAGATGCATCAATCTTCTTAGGGGCATTAGCACCCATAAGCTGATTAACCACGTCCTGCATAATGATATAGCCATCTACAGGTGTTAAAACTCTTGCCATATGTTTTTACCTCCTTACATATAACTTGCAATAGTCTTTAAAAGTTCATTCATGTTCTTTGTATCATCTTCATCGGGCTTCCCGATGTCAATACCACTTGCATTCTTTTTCTGCTGTTCCTGAAGCGCCTTTTTAGCTTCTTCAAGTTGCTTAGTAACTTCTTCAAGCTGTTTAGCGCCTTCAGATGCTTCAGCCTTCTTAGCTTCTTCAGCCTTCTTAGCTTCTGCTTCAGCCTTCTTAGCATCTTCAGCCTTCTTAGCTTCTGCTTCAGCCTTAATAGCTTCTGCTTCTTCTGCATCAAGTGCATCAATTTCCTTCTTACTATATCCATTGGCAAGAAGAATAAGTGTGTCTTTCAATCTCATAATTAATCCTCTTTTCTATATATTAGGGGCGCTTATCTGTTTCTTCACTATGAAGCGACTACCATGTCTGCACTTACTAAGATTAGATCTTATTGGGGTGTAAATGACTCTAAGCGCCCCTTAATTTTGTATATATCATATTTTCAAGTGAAAATCAAATAAAAATCTTTTTTTCTATTCTTTTTCACTATGAAACTTCTATTAGAAGGTGGAGGTGTTCCACCTTGCCACCTGAATACATGCCATGTATGCGTTAGTTCTGTAGAACTCATGCTAAAAGGGTGCACCCATACTTCATCATGTACACCGCTATTATTAGCTTGGTCACCCGGTATAGGTTCATCTGTATCAGGATCTACATGCCCTCTTGAAGAAGATGCTTCTACCCTTGCAAGTGCTAACCTAACTATATTAGTAGAATTTTGGGATTCATAACCATTAATATTTTCTGCTACAAAGAAAGTATGACCTGAAGCGCCACCACCTTCATCATAGACAAAAATGTCACCATTCATAGGTATGAAAGATGAATCATACATAAAATGCTGAAAACCTGCATAATTAGAAAGTTCTGTTATCATTGAACCTGTATACCATGAAGGGCTAACATTAAAGCCATTTTGTGCAAGGCAATAGCCCACAAAATAGCTACAATCTACATCAGGATTAAGTTCACCCTTGCCACTACCATTTCTCAGGTAGTAACCGTGATTTTCATTCCAACATATGCCTTGCCCTGTAAGCAAAGCACCCGCCATGTTTTCATTTCCAGTAGGGTTAGGCATTATTCTATAAACACTCCATTATTAAGATATGAGCATATAGCTCTAAGTTCTACATCAAGTCCATCTATCGTAAGTTCTGCACTATCACATAAGCAGAAACCACTAAGCCCACTAAGTAAACGCCTACTATAAAGTGGTCTACCATAATCTACTATATTTTCATCTACCAAAGATGTGTAGAATGCATTAATGTATGGCTTAGCATAGTACATAGTAAGATTAGTACCGCCACCACCTTTAAAAGTTGACTTAGAAACTAAAGTAGAAATAGCATCAATTGGATCCACTAACAGGTTCTGAGGTACTGTAAAAAGTTCCTTACCTGCTATACTGTTAATCGTTTCCATAGCAGAAGAAGCTAATTTATTTCCTACAGCACTTGCACCCTTAAAGATAGTATCTAATGAAGGTTTTTCTAAGTTCTGCACTATATTTAATATAGTAGCTTCTACACCTATTTGAGTTATAGCACCCCATATTATATTATTAGGTATAGAACTAAAACCCATAGAAGCCTGTTCTGCTAAAGTTACAGGTTTCATTAATGACTTACATGCACCTGTAGTAAGATCTATTGTAGCTTCTACTTTAACTCCTAACGCATTACAAAGCGTTGAAGCATCAAGTTCTACACTTCCATACGGTTCATAATGAAGAACATATGAAGAATAAGGCGCTCCATTCATTTTAGCACCCCTTGTAGCCTTTTGTGGGTGGTCACCTAAAGGAATATAAAAAGAATAAGAATATATAGGATTCATCAGCCTATAACAATAATGTTGTGCAGGGCTGTATGCATCAGATGCATTAGTTTCCCAAAAACCAAACTTTATAGGTACTAAACCCTGTGAAGGGTGTTGTGAAGGATCGAAGATAGAAGTGTTAGGAAACACTTTAATACTCTTAATATATTCAAAAGGATTATAAATCATTTCAGCAGTATCTGCTGAAAGTTCTGTAGTACCTGCATAGTATTCCCTAAAATCTTTAGTAAGAAAATCAAGAAATACACTTAGCCCCTTCATAGTAGTTACATAATAATTACCACCTGCTTCTACCTTCTTTAATATAGTAGTAGCATCTGAAGGATCTACATCAACTGCACCCATTGTATTAATTACTACTACATAATCTGTACTATAACTATCTGCAAAATTATAAATAGTTTCATTAGATTCATACTTAGTACTAATAGAAGGAATAGCTTTAGCCGGGTAAATACTATCTAAGATAGATAAGTCCCATTCTGAAGCGCTTCTTTTTACATATTGTGTAGAAGCAAGAATAGTACTTCTATATGAAGCAAGTACATCACACTTACAATCACAATACCAAAGCCCCTGGTAAGTTCTCCATTCATCTATAAAATAAAACCTATTAAAATCAGGTACATAGCAATAATTATACTTGGTAGTTATTGCCATAGGTGGTGTAGAAAGTTCAAGTTTAAATGTAGGTGTTAAGATACTTGTCATATCAAGCAAAACAACTTTAGCATCTAAACCGCTTTCCCATTGTGTTTGGATAGGTGCTTTAGTGCTATTGCTTTTCTTCTGAAAGTTGAAAAAATAAGCATCAAAAGACATTATCTAAGAACCTCCTTTAAACATGCTTCAGTGTGCTTTCCATAAATTCCATCAATTTTATCAAAGTACAAAGTACCATGATATTTTTTCTGAAGATCCGTAACAGCCTGTTTAGTAAGTGAACCATATGAACCATCTATATCCAAAGAAGCGCCTATAGCATCATTAAGATTCTGCTGAAGAATCCTTACCTGCTTGCTATTCTTCATACCTTTTCTTAGAACAGGTTTTGCTATGATAACTTCTTTCTTTTCTTCAGCAGTAACAGGTGTAAGGAAAAGCGCCTGTTCTTTAAGCCTTCTGGAATAAAGCCCTGCTATTCTTACACCACCACTATTACAATAAAGAAGCATCTTTTCTGCTATAGTCTTTCTATCTCTTTTGCCATAGTTTGTAAGCTGATGAATAGAACCAATATTATAAGCAAAAGAAACTAAAGCATCAAATTCATTAGCATTCCAATGATAAATATTATCATAACAATTAACCTGATATTCATAAGTAACAAGATCCTTCCTAAGAAGTTCTTCTGCTTCTTTCTGTGTTATCTTCATACCTATCTTCACATCAGCCCCATAATGACCATAACCGATAGTATAATAGGTTTCTGAAGGAAGGCATTTATAAGCAGTAAGCCTACAACCTTCAAACTGCTTTAAAAGATCTATACCTTTTTGAGAAGTTTTCATGTTAGTTATCCTCCAATCTATCACAAAGTTTATTAATAGCTTCAGTACATGCTTTAATAGCTTCACGATTCTCCTGATTAGCCTTATCATAGATATCAAAAAGCCTTCCAAGATTATCGTTATTCCTATCTATCATTATCTTGCAAAAGTAGGCTAAACCAATACATGCTGTTATTGGAAAGCCGATGCTTGATACTAGAGTAGGTATATCCATACTTATTACCTCCATAAATAAGATGCTCCTTTACCTTGATTAGCCCCATTATAAAAAATTTTAAGACAAAATAAAAGTACCCGATACTTTGTACCGGGTACTTCCATAGAAAGGAGATTTTCACATGCCACCAAACAAATTGCTTATATTTATTATATCACATTAACCAATAAGTGAAATAACCTGATTCTTAATATTATCTCTAAGTTCCTTAGAAATAGGAAACCAAACTGTGTGATACCAAGATTCTTTTCCTTCTTTCACAACCTTATGTGATGGAAACTGTATAAGATATCCTGTTACATTCTGCTGATTAGTGTATTCTACAAGTGCAAATCCATCAATCTTAATACCGTTAACTACTGCATTAAAGATGACCCTTTTATCATTAATGAGTTTAGCGCTTGTAACTTCTACAGTGTAAGAATACTTAATCTCTACAGACATTTCTGCATCATTTTTCTTAAAGCTCATTGTTATACCTCCTGATTATCTTCAATAATATCATTAATTTCTTCAAGTTCTTCATGAATTTCATCAATTTCTGCATTAATTTCTTCAAGTTCTTCATGAATTTCATCAAGTTCATTATTAATCCTATCAAGTTCTTCACAAAGAACCTGCACTACTGAAAAAATACAAAGATTAATAGCCTTTTCTGTATAAGCTTCTGTAGAAGCATGAATCATTGACCTATACTTTTTCATAGCTCGATTTACATCATCTTCTTTTGCACAAATAACGTCCCTGCAGTGGTCAATTTTATCAATAACTCTAAAGAATGATTCTTCTTTTGACATAGAAACCTCCAATCAGGTGACATGTAAATATTCACTTTTCAAGTTTCAAGTTTGTAATTAGAATATATAACACTTTGTGTTTAATGTCAACACATTATGTTCAAATATTATAGAATTTTTTGAAATTAATAAGAAGGTCATAAAAAGAATACTTTTCAAATTTCATAAGATCTGAAATACAAGCATCATACAAGAAGGGACGAATTTCTTCATAGAATCTAACCTGCTCATTTTCTCTTGAAAGGTCATACTTAAAAGAAGCGTTACCTGGTATACTGCATACATACCAATCATTATTATTTTTATTCTTATAGAAGAATATCCACTTTCTTTGGTGCTTCAGTGCATATACGCAACTAAAGCCTTTCAGATTCTTTTTTTTCTTAACATTGGTAAAATCGTTATTTGAAAATCTACCTTCAAATACCTTATCAAACCATGCAGTACCCTGCATACCCTTGTAAATGCCTTGCTTTTCTTCTTCTATCTGTGGGCACTCTTCTTGGGTTATATGGTGCAATAATATACCCCTTTCTTCTATATACTTATATCTTTCTCCTGAAGCTTCTAATTCGGCCATATCATCAACTATTTCAAGTGTATTAGTAATAGGGGTGCTAATCTGTTCTGCATTAGCAAACAGTATAAGCTTTAAACACTTATTACCTCTTGCTTCCCTATCTCTTGAAACTGTCATGTACATGTCAAGGAGCATTTCACCTTCTTTCTTTTTCACTATCTCTCCTGTTTGGGGTATAAATTCATCTAATACCATGTAGGGTGCATAGCTAAAATCGAAGCCTTTAAACTGCTTGATATTATTAAGGCTTAATGCAAAAGAAACAGGTTCACCAATTACTTCACCTTCACTATTCTTCTGGAAGAATCCTGCATAACCTTTAGAGATTAAAACAGGCTTAATATTATAGCCAAAATCTCTATTCAAAGGAAAATAAGGTGAAGGGTCTTTCTTAGTTATCTTTTCTATCTTAGAACCACTACATAGAAAATCTATATCTTCATTGGTTCTTTTCATATACAGCAGTGTTTCTTCTTCTTCTATGCCTAATCTAAGCATAGAATAAGTTTTACCTGCTCCACGTTTTGACCAAGTTATTATGCACCATGCATCAGGATATGCTTCAAGATCCTTTCTTACATCATAATAAATCTTTTTATTCTTCATCTTCATAACTTACTCCTATATCTTCATCTTCATAATATTCATAGGCTTCTGCATCTATTTTTGCTTCATCTAATGTATAGTCTGAAGGTTGAAAATCAATTGAATCACCTATTTCATTTCCATCTTCATCTATATAAATATCATCTACATATATATAAATATGTTCCTTCTTCCCGGTATCAGTACCCTTAAATACAAAACCCTTTTCAAAGTTATCAAGGTTATCATTTAAGCATAAAGCACCTTTTTTCTTTGGTACACCTGCTACAGTAATATGTATAAGATTATCTTCCTTGCATCTTCCTGCATACCTTTTAGCACCTAACACTTTATATACACTATATTCATCTTCAAGGGGCTTAGTAGTAGCAGTACCTAACCAATATTCTTTATCACCTACTTTAACTACATCATAACCATTAGCTTTAAGCCTTGCCTTACAATCTGCATTAAATGCTTCTACTTTTTCTATATTCCAATCATCAGAATAAATAGAATCAGTATCAGAATATATCCATCTATGATGCTCATAACCATTAATAAGTTCTGTATTAGTACACTTACCTAAAGTGAATAACTGCTTCATAGCAAGAGAAGTGCACCATACACCCCACTGATATACAAGGAAACTATTTCTATTACTTACAAACTTCTGATATAGCCTTCTACACATTTCTTCATGTGTTTCACCCTTCTTAGGTTCTTCTTTCTTATAATCTCCTGTTTCAAAATCTTCTATATCACTTTCTCTTATAGGCTTCTGTACACAACAGCCATAAAGTGAATTAACCCTATACTTAGCAAGGTTATACAGTATAGGATCTACACCCGCTAAGGTGCACTTATCTTCATAGCACTTATAGATAAAATCCGTAAACCATCTAGGAAGATAATCTAAAGCAGATGCTTCTACTTCACTACAATAGAAATAATCTGCTTCATACTGTTCATATATGATAGATGCATCTATATCATTCATATAGATGCTTACTGCTTCACATGAAGTTATTCTTCCATTATCCAGAACTTCACCTTTTACTGCATCTACCTTACTAAATTGAAGCGAAGGCATAGCTTCAAAAGGATTCTTTAATCTTACATTTTCCATAGTAAGCCTAAAGATGTATCCGTTTTCTTTATCTTGAAGAATATCTACAAGATTCATATCAGGCATAGAACAGAACTTTTCCATAGGATACTTAAAAGCAAGAAGCACAAAAGGATAGGAAGAAGTAAAATCTTTACAGACTACATCATGTATTATTTCACCTAATGAATACCTATCACCATGTGTAAAGCCTCCATGATAACAGGCTTCTAGTTTTCTTTGTATTTCATAAGATCCTACTAACCTTAAAAATAATTCCCTTCCACCATGCGCAAAGGCTATTTTTCTTAGTTCTTCCCTTACAATGCCTGTAGAAGTGTAAGGCATGTTATTATATCTTTTGCCTAACATTAAGCGCATTTTATCAAGGCATTCTACCCCACAAAGAGTATCAAATTCTATATATGTTGCTTCTTCTTTAGAAGGCGTAAAATCTTGATTTCTTATTACATCATAATCCCAAAAGCCTACAGCCTTCTTATGTTCTACATCAAGATCTTCACCCCACTTTTCAAGGCTTCTTTGTGCAAGAATATAACTATCTTTCAAAATAAGTCCTGAATCCCATTTAAATAGAATAGGAAAGTGGGGCTTAGTGCTAAGTTGCTTAGAAGGTGTACCAAAAGCCTTAAATAAGAACTTACGGCAAAAGACATAATCATAGGACATATTATGCCAATAAATCGAAACGTCATCAGCCTTTAGATTTTCTTTAATAAGTGCAAAAGCCTTGCATAGATCTGAAGGCTTATTACCCCATAAAGTAACCCAATTAAAGCCCATGCTTCTAATAGATATAGTCCATATAACTACATGGTTAGAAGCGCCCCTGTATCTTGTTTTATCCTTAGAGGTTTCTGTATCAGCCATGATAAAACAGTTAGCATGTTTGCGCTTATTTTGATAGTAATTGTACCCGGAAGAAGTTATCTTATTTAATACTGCATAGTTATACATTGTAAAATGTGTGAAGCTGTAAGGTGTTAGGGCTTTCACCTTTTCACACCTTTCTGCTTCTAATTGTTTAATGGTTTTCATGTAATTATCCTTCCTTATATAGTGCTTTTAATGCTTCATTTACTACATTGTTATCTGTAAACTTAACCTCCTTTCCTTTTCTTGCATCTAGGATCTGATTAAGCACCTTTTTATCTTTTTCTTCTTTAGCCTTTTTACTTAGTTTCTTAGCCATTGAAAAAGCCTTAGTAAGTGTTCTATATCCAAAGCGTGAATCCATGTTCTTTGCATTAGCATCTTTAAAGAACTTTCTATATTCTTGCCATGTTAATTTCTCTTCACCTTTAGGAAGTAATTTGTTTAAGCCTTCAGCCCTCTTTTTATAGCTTTTTACTATGCCACTTTTGGTACTAGTAGGCTTATCAAGAAAAGCCCTAATATCTTTCATCTTGGCATTTATTTCTTTAGCAGTCTTAGGTGGATTAATAGCGAATCTAGCACCCTTTTCTGCTGAAGCCTTAGAACCCCACTTTATAGCATCTTCTTGGGCTTTCTTATAAGCATAATCAGTAACATTAGCAAATTCAGGATCTGCTTTAGCCAATCTTTCAAGCCTTAACATTCTTTTATCAGCCCTATCTGCTAACTTCCTGTATTCTGCTAATAATTCAGGTGGTATATTTTCATACCCCTTAACATACTTTTGAGTCTTAGCCATTAGATTCTACCTTCTTTCATTTCATTAAAAATAAAATAAGCAAGAAGCTCCATAACATAAGCAGGCGCTTCCCTTTCTTCCAATCTCCAACTTTTAAGAGTTCTATATGGAATACCTAAAGCATTATGAAGATAGGATTCATCAACATTATAAGCAATGATTATCTCATTATATTTCACGGTTCTTCCTCCTTTCTTGTAAAATCTTTACATGTATAATCCCATTCCACTACAGGTGCATTTTTCTTGCCCCAACATTGAGGTCTATCATAATACCATCTGAAATATTTACAATTTATACAGATTTCACTTACATCAAAATTCATTTTTACACCCCTTTCATAATATAGTTATTTTATTATAAAACACTTTGTGTTCACTGTAAAGCCTTTTGGCAAGAGAGAGGGGGCGCTGTAAGGCTTATGATGGTTAAGGTTATCTTATCCGGGTGAGGGCTCATTGTGGCTGAAGATCCTGATGGATAGGGCTGATGAAGCACTTGACATAGACTAAGGGGAATT
>JAFZVB010000023.1 GCA_017618055.1 Clostridia bacterium | reverse complement strand
TACATAGCACTTCAAGACAATATAGCCACCCTACCAACTGACACTGAAAACTGGGAACTTGTAACTTCAGAAACCAGTAATTATGTTTTGGATGTAGATATAGAAAAAGCTTATTTTCAAGCTAAGCAATTTTTTAATAATGCTTTGTTTGATGATGCGACAGAACTTCTATCTTACATTTGTTATTTGATAGCTCATTATCTAGTGATAGATCTTCAGATGGCTCAAGAAGGTGTGAACTCTACTGGGTATTATATACCAAATCACACAACTGTTGGGGATGTTTCTGAATCTTATTCCAATCCAACTAATTCCCAAGGGGATAGTTTCATACTATATCAACTGAATCAAACTCGCTATGGTCAAAAATATTTATCATTAATTTCACCTTTACTTGTTGGACACTTTAATTCTGTGAGAGGCACAACAACACCTTTTTAGTGAGGGCGATATGCTTGATTTGAGTATAGATTTTGATAAAGATGCTGGGTCTAAAGTTCTCAGGATATTTAGAGGTGAACTAAGGATCCTTGAGAATCTTTTAGATCGAAGAGCCGAAGTAGGTGTGTTTGCTGAAAGTACAAGAGATGATGGGAAATCAAATGTAGATATTGCTATAGCACACGAATACGGAGTGCCTGACAACAATATACCTCAGAGATCTTTCTTAGCTCAACCTTTAGTAGATGGTACATATGAATCTATGTTAGAGAAAGAGCATATAAAAATAAATTCAAAGACCATATCAAAGTTAGCTTCGATATTTTTGAAAGCAGTGAAGGAAGAGTTTAAGACCAACGGTCAAGGTGAGTGGCAACCACTTTCGCCTAGAACTAAAAGGAAAAGGAATAAAAATAGAAGCCAACTATTGAGGGATACAACACAATTATATAATGCTATTGAGAAAAGAGAGTACAATATAAAAACAGACGAAACTTATCAGATTATTACTGATTTTTATATGTTTTAGGAGGGCGTAAGTAAATGATGCTACCAAATTTAAGAAGAGCGATACTTAGGTTCTCTCAACCATTGATAGTAGAAAGAATTTCTACTACAATAAACGATGATGGTAAAGCTGATGAAGAAGTAGTTGAAGTTTTGAAAGTGAAGGGTACTTCTTCTCCTTTAAAACCTGAAGAGCTTCAATTACAGGAAGAAGGAGAACGCTGGTGGCTATGGAGAAGGATTCACACTCTATATAATCTCAAATTAAAAGTTGGGGATAATATAAGAGTTATGGGTACTCTTTTTAGGGTTAGAAATGTTTATCCATATAATGAGTATGGATTTTATAGATATGATATACAACAAAACTATAGGGATGAGGAATAATGCCAGTAAGACCTACAGTAAGTATAGTTAGAGATATTATCAAAGATCAGTTATCTTTGACTGAAGATCAGATATGGATCTACAATCAAAGAATTAAGATACCTGATACTAAGGGTTTATTTGTTGCTATATCACGACTTGGTTCAAAAATTTACGCAAATAATAGTTCCTATACAGGATCAACTGAGGAATTAGTTGAGGATCAATTTGTATCTAATTTAGAAACTATATCTATAGATGCTATTTCTCAAGATACTTCCGCTCTTGAATATTATCCTGATATATTAATGTCACTACGTTCAACCAAAGCTCAAAGGGAAGCAGAAAAGTATGGAATGAGATTTGATTCTATTCCTTTTTCTACTGCGGATCTTTCAAGTCCTGAAGGTACTAGTATGATATACAGAATTAACATTCGTTTTCCTGTGTATAGAACTTATAATAAATCAACAGCTATTGACTACTTTGATAGTTTCTCGAATAATATTATCAATGATTAATAAAGGGGAATAAGATGATCAGTATTAAAAATGTAGTAAATGTAAGTTTAAGTTCGGTATCAGCAAGTCTTTCCGAATACAATGTAGGAAACTTGATGATAGTAACTGGTGAAACACCAACAATTTTAAATCCAAAAGATGTTATGATTTATGCTGATTCAGAATCAGTAGCTTCCGATTTCGGAGCTGGATCTGAAGTGTCTAAGCAAGCAGACATTGTTTTTGCTCAAAGTCCTAACATTCTAGCTTCAGGTGGAAGACTATTAGTTGGAAGACCAAAACAAGTTTCAGCTACTTCAGGATTTGAAGCATTAACAGGAGACATTGATCTTGATGCTTTAAAACTTATATCTGATGGATGTTTAGATATTTCCATTGATGGTGCTACACCAGTTCAACTTGAAAATTTAGATTTTTCTTCAGTTGAAAGCATAGAAGATGTGTATAGTATACTTGACACAGCTATTACTACTAATACTAGTGGATGTACAGTAGCTATTAAAGAAGGTATTTTCGTTATAACTTCTTCATCAACCGGATCTACTTCATCTATAATACTTAGTGCTGGAACTGGAACAGGAACAGATATTTCTACAGCTCTAGATATAGCTCAAGACCAACAAGTAAGTGGAGAAGATCAAAGAGATGAAACTCCAAGTGAAACCTTCCTAAGATTATTTGGATCTACATATTTTGGTGGAATGATTTATCTTCCTGCTATCACAAACAGTGATTTCAAAGCTTTGGCTACTACAGTTCAAACTAAAAATTGTATGTTATTTAAAGCAGTAAGTTCTATAGCTGACGTAACAAGTTTAGGATTTGACATAAAGAATTTAGGCTTAACACATACAAGAATACTTTATTCCTCTATACCAGCTCAAGCAGGTACGCCAGCTCTTCAAGATCTAGCTTCCGCTTATGCTTCATTATTACTTGCTACAAATTATAGAGGATCTTCTACCGCAAAAACTATGCACTTAAAAACTTTAAGTGGTGTTGAAGCTGATGATAGTATTTCTGATACAACACTTGCAACTTTAACTTCTTGTGGTGTTGATTCTTATTTATATGTAGCAGGACTTCCAAAAGTTTGGACAACATCCGCAAATACATATTCAGATGAAATATTAAATCTTATTTGGTTTGCAAATAGTATTGAAGTCGCAGGATTTAATTGTTTATCTCAAACAGGAACTAAACTTCCACAAACCGAATATGGTATGAGCATATTAAAACTTGCTTACGATAATGTATGTCAACAAGCTATTAATAACGGTGTTGCTGGAGCAGGTGCTTGGACAATTTCTCAAACATTTGGGGATCCATCAATATTTAAATCTTGTATAGCAAGCTACGGATACTATATTTATTCAGCTCCTATATCATCTCAATCGGTATCTGATAGAGAAAACCGAAAAGCTCCTCTAGTTCAAATTGCTATAAAGCTTACAGGGGCAATTCACAGTACAGACGTAATGGTTCTTGTTAACAGATAATTTTAAGAGGAGAAAATCATATGTCATTAAATTATGTAAGGGTAACAGGTAACGATATTATACAAATAGGAACATCCCTTGAAGCGGTGAAAACCATAACCGCTTTTGCGGACGGTGATTATGCTAGACTATCTTTTCCAAACGATATAATGAACTTTACAATCGGGAAAAATAGAAACATGATAGCCGCCTACAATGCCATGGGTAGCTTAGCAGAATTAGAGCTTAGACTCTTAAGAGGATGCGAAGAAGATAAGTTTTTAAATGACTTATTTCCTTCTTTTGATGATGATGCTTTAAAATTCAGTTTTATTTTTGCTAAGATTGATAAAAAACTTACTGCAGATAAAAATGGTAGTGCAGTAGAAATTAGCGAAAAATATACTTTAAAAAACGGCGTTATTTCTAAAGCTCCTGAATTTATATCTAACGTATCAGGATCTACCGATCAAGGTGTTGTTGTTTGGCAAGTTCGTTTTGCTGAGTTCGAAAGAGAGGTAACAAACGCCCCTGATGGTACTGTTATTAATCCTGTAACAGGGGGATAATAATTTTCCTGATATTTAATGAGAACTACTATAAAGTAGTGTTAGGGTGTTATATTGGCTTGCAAGGAGGTTTGAATGGAAAAGATAAGCGATAGACTTTATAAGCTGTCTAGTGGTCATATATTAAGTATCAAAATACCACCGATTCCCAAAGTTTTTAAAATGGTGTCGCTGATAGGTTCTGCAATAAAAACAGTTGATATCGAAAGTTTAATTACGAAGGTTTTTGGTGAGTCGAAAAGTATAGAAGATTTTGATATAGCTAATTTAGATATAAATGTTATAAGGGATTCCTTTTCTTTTCTGATGGAACAAGAAGAGTTATATCTTTTAGTTCTTGAAAACATGAAAACTTCCTTGTTAGATGATAAGCCTTGTGATTTCGATCAAGACGAATATAGAGAAGATCTTTTAGAAGCTATGTTTGTTTATTTGAAGGAAATTATACGCCCTTTTACAAAGACTCTTATTTCAAAATTTCTCTAACGACTTGGAGAAACGGTAGCTCGGAAATAGGAGAAGATCTAAAGCTAGATATAAAGATGCCTTTGGATTTATTAATTTGTTGCGAGCTATCATATGAAGGGCTAGGTTCTTTTGATCTTTTTTACTATAATCTACCAGCCGATCAAACACTTGCTTGTTATGACTATTTAAGTTTTAGACGTAACATAGAAGTTAAAAAGAATGAGTGGATGAATAGTAAGATGAAGGAAATCTCAGGATGAACGTAAAAGATTTAGTAGTAACTTTTAAAGCCAATGTAAAAGGGCTTGAAAAACTTAAAGCCTTTAATGAAGAGCTTAAGACTTTTCTTGAACTCGCTAAAAGAGTTAAAAGGGTAAAAAATCTTCTTGCTAAGATGGATGCTGAGGAATTAAAAAAATCCATAGTTGAAGCTGATTCTCAACCTCAAGAAGTGGAACAAGAAGTACAGAAAAAGAAGACTCCTCTGGAAGTTTTAAGAGGTTTTGCTAAAGCTCCTATAGTAGCGGCTCTTATATACATAGGAAAAACTTTTTTAGACGTAACTAAAAAGGTTTTATCTTTTATTGTTTCGATATCTAGATCTTCATATGAACTTTTAAAACTTAATAGAAATTTTGGAATTTCTACTACATCTTTACAAAGGTTTGGGTTAGAAGCCGCCAGACAAGGTGTAAAGATGAATGACTTTAATTCGGCTGTAGCAGGACTTAGAAAACAATCAGCCGATATATTGTTAGGAAGAGGTGATATATCACCTTATGCTCTGTTAGGAATAAATCCTCATCAAGATCCTGAACAAATACTTGTACAGCTCCAAAAAAGATTAAGAGAGCTTCCTGAAAGTATAGGAACTGCTTTTGCTTCCGATCTTGGTTTATCCCCCGATATGATTAATTTCGTTAGAACAGCAAATTTCTCACGAATGAATCAGCGTCCTTTAGTTACTAAAGAAGAGCTAAAACGTATAGAGATGGCTCGAAATGAAACTTTAGATCTTTTAAATAACATAAAACAAATAGGAGCAAAAATCTGGGCTTTCTTTACGCCTCTATATACAACCGTTATTAAGTTAATGAACAAAGTACTTAAGTATTTTGGCAATGCAAGTGCTTTAAAGATATATGGATGGCTTACTGGTATCCTAGCTATTATTACTGCCGCTCAGCCCGCATTGGGGGGAATACTTTTAGCAGTAGAACATCTATTAATATTGTTAGAAGACTTAGCTCAAGGTGGCTATGGTATGAAAGCAATATTTAGATATGTGTGTGATGAGATAGCGGCTTATTTATCTTCTCTAGGAGAAGTATGGGATATGTTCTGGTCTAGCTTTGCACAGAGCATGATAAATGCTTGGGGTATGGTTAAAGAATCAGGATTTATGATTTTGCTTAAAGGTCTTGAAAGCATAGGTAAAGGAGCTTCTTTCGGGATGGGTGGAATCGGTGGAACAGGATCTTTTGGTGGAAGTGGACTATCGGACTTTTTTAAAAGTTTCTTTCCTTCAAAAAATTCTGAGGAAGCTACTTCACAATCAACCAAGGTTGAAGGAGAAGTATTTTTAACATTCCCTGATATGACAAGGATGCCTACAAGAGTTGAGGGTTATTTAGGAGAAGGTATAAACTTCTCTAATTTAGATACAGCGGGGGTTAAGTAATGGCTATTAATACTGAGCTTTCCCAGTTTTTTAGAACATCTACTAATTTAGTAACTACAGGATCTTCTATACTTTCTTTAAGTTCCCAAGTACTCAAAAAAACTATGATGTACATTAAGGGGGAAAAACCTGAAAGAGGTATAGGGGGTTTTTTATTTGACGTAACTAAAGAAACAGTAGTTGAATGTAGATCAGATATTACAGATTATCCTTTAGAAGGTGATTATCAAATTCAAGCTCATTATTCAAGACATCCTGTTATTATATCTATTACTGGGGTATGTTCAGATATTAGAGTACATAACCCAAACGATGATTGGAATTTAGAAAAGATTCTAGATGACGCTACTGAAATGATGGAAAAAATAAATGTTATATCAGCTAATTTAGGATTAGGTGGTATGGCTAAAGAAGGTCAGAGAGTAGCTTCTTATATGCAAACACTTCATGTTCTATATAGAAAAATTAAAGAAACTGTAAACAGAATCAATCAAATGATAAAATGGTTTGGTGGTGATTTTGGTAATGATGATACTACATCTCAAATTAAAGCCTATGAAACTCTAAAAACTATGTGGGAAAATGGGGATGTTGTAACTGTAGAAACACCATGGAAGAAATATGAAAATTGTGTGATAGAAAATTTAACTTTTACACAGCCCGAAGATACTACTCATCAGACTGAGATAAACGTTAGGCTAAAACAACTTACTTTAGTAACAGTAGGAGTAGCGGCTTTTAAAGATATTGTGGACGCAAAAACCGCACAACAGTTAATTAAGCAAGCTAAAGCACAAAATTCAGGGAAAGTAGCTAAAGGTAGTCTTTTAGAAAAGATGATTAGATCTACAGGAAATAAAAAGTTGATATCGACTCTAGATGAAGTTATAGCTGAAGATAAGAAATAGGAAGCAAAAAATGATAAAAGTAGATGTGAGTAGTGTAGCAAATCAACAAATAGTAGTTCCGTTTAAGGATGGAACAGCTACTATTAGTATGTATTATTCTGCATTAAACAGTTGTTGGTTTTGCTCAATATCCTATGGTGATAATACTGTAAATAATATAGTTATAGATTATGGGGTAAATTTTGCATATCCTTTTAGATATATGTTTCCTTTTGGCTTAGTGTGTTATACTGAATCTGAGGTAAGACCAGTATATGTAGATTCTTTTGAAAGTGGCGAAGCTACTTTAATTTTATTAGAAGGTGAGGAAAATTTACCTTTATGACAATGACTACTCAACAACTTTTTGAAGCTATGACTTCATCACAAATGCCGAAGTATAAAAGAACTTATACTTTATACTATCGTTATGACGCTTACAATAATAAGTGGTTGAGAGTTACCTTACCAGTATCAATAGATTTTGATATTAGTAGAAATAATTTATCCTCAACTAACAATGCTACTTTTACTTTATATAACTTATCCCAACAAGTAAGAGATCTAATGTATAGAGATCCTTTAGATGTAGGTAGACCTTTTAATCCTAAAGAAACAGGCTTTGTTGAAATTTCTAATAAAGATAAAAGAATTACCGAAAATATGGGTAATATGAAAGATGAGGATATATCAAAGCTTAGAAACTATATAGAAGTTTGGATGGGATATGAATCCATAGGTATAGAATATATGGTTTTTGCTGGGGCTGTATTATCCGCTTTTTCCTATAAACAAGGTGTAGATTATCTCACAGAAATTTCGGCTTATTCTATTAATCTAAGAGATCCTCAAACTTATTATAGCTATGTAGCTAAAGCAGGAACTACTAAAGGAAGTGCTATAAGATATATAGCCACCCAACTTGCAGGTATACATGAAATTTATATTGATCCCGAAATAGATAACGAGGTCTTAGAAGAAGATACTGTTATGATGGGTACGGCAGAAGAAATTATATCTAAATATATGGGGTATAAGCCTTTTGTTGATAACTATAATCTAGCTATTTTTTCAGACAAATCTATTTTGAAAGAAAAACCTTTAATAATAGATCAAAATAGTGGTCTTTTAGCTTCCCCAAGAAGAACTCAAAATGGTGTGAGCATATCAATGTTATTTGAACCCCTATTACGAGTAGGTCTTCCTGTACAATTAAATGCAGAGATAGAAGCCACATATAACGATACACTATTTGCGGTAACAGGGTTTAAACATTCAGGGAGTATATCAACTGTTAAGGATAGCAAAACAACTACGGAAGCTGAATTGATTATAGGTAAAGCAGGATATTTTAGACCAGCTAGAATTGATATAGTATCTAAAGAGGAACCAAAAAACGATGTTATAGATGCTACTCAAGATACTTACGCTGGAACAATGATGGGTTAGGGGATATATGGCAGAGTACAGATTACCGACATATAAATTAGATATTCCGACTTTTATAGATGCTAAATTGAGAGGGCAATCTATAGATCTTAAGGTAGCAAAACTTGGAACTATTGAAAGTTATGATTCCTCAAAAGGAACTGCTACAGTTAGCATAAAAACTTTATTTAATGAAAAGACTCCAAAAACTTGGGAATATCCTAAGATTCCAAATGTACCAGTGCTTAAGACTAAATATTTTTCTCATCCTATTAAACAAGGTGATGGGTGCTTGATTATATTTTTAGATACTGACTTTTCGGCTTGGTTGAATGGTGGAAAGACTTTAACTCCTGCTACTCCAAGACTTCACAATCTTAATGATGCTATAGCTCTTGTAGGAATAGATACTATAAGTGAAAGACCTACTTATGGGGGTGATAATACTAATACTATTATTGACGCTGGGGAAGGCAAGATAGTAATAAAAAATGAAGGTAGTAATAATGGAAGTTTATTAGCTATCATGCAAAGCTTTGTTACTTTATTAACTAATTTAAATACTTCTCTTACAGCTCTTACGAGTTATGGGTATAACCCAGCTACACTAACTACAGATATAACTACATTAAAAACTGAAATACAGAAATTAATAGAAGGAACGATAGTATGATGTATCGAATGTTAGACGATGATAATGACTGGTGCTTTGGACAAGGACTTCAATCCTATTGTAAGGACGAGCAAGCTATAGAAACTGGGATTCAAGTTTACCTTAGAGCTATTCAAGGAGAAGTTTGGATGGATGGTACAGTTGGGCTTCCTTGGATTTCAATGATGGCTTCCAAAGATTTAAAGCCTATAGATTTACTTACAATAAGGGATTATATTCTTTCTTACAGGGGCATTTTAGGAGTCAAAGATCTTGATATAGAAAGAAACGAAAATAGAAAAATTAAATTGAAGTATAAGATCCAAACAGTGTATAATTACACTATTGAAGGATCTACAGATATAGGATTAGCGTAACTATGACAAACATAATTGATGCAAACGGTATTACTATAGATTCTCTTGAGGATCTTATAACTAAGTATTCTGATACACTGAGAGATATTTATGGATCTGACATAGTACTAGATCCCGAAAGTCCTGACGGACTCTTAGTAAATTTTTTAGCTCAGGTAACAAGGGATGCTTCAGAATTTGCTGTAAAACTATATAATGCAGAGTCTATAAATTCCGCTATAGGATCTCTTTTAGATCAAAAGGTAGCTTGGTTTGGATTAACTCGTAAACCTGCTTCTTATTCATACGTGAATGTAAATATTACAACAATAAATAATGTTAATCTTGTTGGTATGGATTCCAATACTAATCCACCACCAAATATCTACACAGTCCAAGACAATGCAGGTAATAATTATTATCTTGCAAGTTCTGTATCTTTATCAGCTAACACTACAACGGCTTGTTCTTTCAGGGCTGAAAATTCAGGAGCAGTACTTGTAGGAGCAGGAACTATTACTACACCTGTCAGCTACAATCAATATATTACAACTATAAATAATCCTTCTTCTCAATATATAACAGGATCGGAAGAAGAGTCTGATACAGAGCTTAAATGGAGGCTGAAAAACTCTTATTATCTTCCTTCACAAGGCTTTTGTGATAGCTTAAAAGCTACTCTTCTTACTTACGATGATATAGAAGATGCTTTTGTTAAAGACAATCCAACAAATACTACAGATGCCTATGGAATTTCTCCCTATAGTGTTTGGGTGATAGTAGATTGTCCTGATAATTCACAAACAGAACAAGAAATTGGAGATAGCTTTGCACTGCAAAATACAGTAGGAACTCCTACTTATTATCAACCAAACACATATTCTACTATAGATGTAGCATCTCTTACTAACACTTCAGCTAGTTCTATTACTCTTGTAGGTATTGACGGAGCTATAGTTATTCCAGCTGGATGTTTAACTCTTAAGGACTCTAACGATAATGAATATTGCTTAGAAACTTCATTGACAATAGCAGCTAACTCCACAGAATCTACATTATCTAAGTTAGTTTTCAGAGCTAAAAACATAGGAGCTATTACAACTACAGCAGGAGATACTATGACAATAGTATCTGGAGGAGATGACCTAGGAACTCCTATTACAGTTAATTCTCAATTAACAACAGGACAAGATCTTAAGGGCAAAAGTATTCAAAGACTTGATAGCCAAGGAATTTATACTACATACAATTATAACTTTGTATTACAAGAACCTGTGTATGTTTATATAGATTTTATTTCTACAGTATCAGGTTATTTGGTAGATACAGATGATCTTAAAAAGTTTTTAGTATCCAAATTTTCTGAATTTAAAATACATGGAATGCTTGATACAAACGAAATTATAGCTGCATGTAATGAGTATGATGAAAACATTGTTGTAGGAGAATGTAAGCTAGATACTACCGCTCCTAACGATGCTAGTGATCCAACAGACTATACATCTTCTACTTATGTAGAGCCTACAACAATCAATAAAAAATTTACTTTAGATGTTTCTCAAATATATGCACATCAATCCTAGGAGGAAGCTATATGTTTGATATTAATCAAAGAGTTAATGAAATAGCTTCCACTTATGAGGGATATATTCCAGCTCAGTTTACAAATGAGAATGATACTCCTAAAGCTAAAGCTACTTTAAGATTTATCATAAAAGTAGCTCTTGCAAGTGCTATTATGGATCAGCTAGCTATATGTTTCTCTATGGAAGAAGCTAGTGGTAAGGTTCTTGATATTATAGCTAAGAATTTTGGACTATCAAGAAATCTTCCTACTCCAGATTATAATATTCCATTCTTTCAACTTCCTGAATATCAAGATGTAAGCTATATAGATGCTCAAGATCAATATAGTACAATAGATATAGTATCTATTACAAATACGGGAATTAATTCTATTACTCTTGTAGGTATTGATGGAGCTGATAGTGTTCCTGCAAATTGTTTTACTGTCAAAGATCCTAATGGTAATGAATTTTGTTTAGAGACTTCAGTAACAATAGCTTCAGGTAGTACCGAATCATTACCAGTATTTAGATCTAAATACATAGGAGCTATTACTGTTAATGCAGGAGATACGCTAACAAGAGTTTCAGTACTTCCAATTCCTTATAGTACTATAGATGCAGTATCACTTACAAATATTGGATTAGAACCTATTACTCTTGTAGGTATTGATGGATCTGATACTATTCCTGATGGATGCTTTACTGTTAAGGATTCTAACAATGCCGAATTCTATTTAGAAAATTCATTAACTATCCCTGTCGGAGCTACAGAATCCTTAGTAGTTTTCAGAGCCAAATCTACAGGAGCTATTACAGTTACTCCTGGAGATGCATTAACACAGGTTACTGTAGTAGATGATCTATCAAGTACTATTATTATTAATTCTCAATTAACTATTGGGGATGAAATAACAGATCCTATTACAGTTAATTCTCAGCTTACTACTGGAGATGATTTAGGAACTACCCCAGATTTTGTTGGATACACGGACTACAGCACTACTACAAACTACGATTCTGTTTTTAGAAGATATTCAAGTTCTGATTCTCAAAATATTAATACTCCTGATGCGGTTTTAAAACAAATTATCTTATTCAAAGTTCTTGCAGGAAGATGCAAAGGAAGTTTAGAGGATATTATTACTCTTCTTAAATCTACAGGTCTAGACAATTCAGTATCTATAACTGATGGGATGAATAGAACAATCATATATAGAGTATCGACAACCGATTCGATACTTGCTAGTATAATATTTAGTTTAAATTTATTTCCTAGACCTATAGGAATTGAAAGTACTTTAGTTGTAGTTAGCAATCCTTTAGGTATATTTCATTTTCTAGCATATGGAGGAAGTCCATTAGGTTTTTGTTTTAATGCTTATGGATCTCCTTTGAATGGTAGAGGATGGTTGAAATACGGAGATGTACAATTTAATCCATAGAAAGACAAACATATGAGTCAATTAACAAGAAAATTATTAAATCTCTTTTGTGCTAATAAAGTTCCAGCTCCTACAGATAATATAGGGGTGTTTGGATCTAAAAAAGCTGGAAATGCTTCTTGGAGTTCCGATCCTGATAGCATTCAATCTGCTCATTATCTTAATGGCTGGAATGATGCAGTAGTTAATAACCAAGCTCCATGTATGGATGATATGAACGCCGTTCAATATCTTATGAGCTATATGATAAAATATTTATACCAAACAGGTATTCCTGAATGGTTATCCACCGAAGAATATTATCAGTATGCTCTGGTTCAATATAATGGAAGTTTATGGTTTTCAATTTATAATGGGCAAAACACAGATACTCCTCAAACCAGCTCTGCTAAATGGTCTAAACTTACTTTTTCTTTCGCTTGGGCTGCAGGAAAAGCCTATAATGTAGGTGATATTGTTAATTACAACGGTAAAACTTATAAATGTGTTGTAGGAAATACATCTAATTCTATTTTTGAAACTGATTTTTACGCTGGGGATTGGGATGATGGTAATCCTGCTGGAACTTTGATTCATAATATAGCTTGGCAAAAAACCACACTTCCATATCATTATTTTGATGTAACTGGAGCTGATGCGGGGGCGGAAGTATCCCAAGCAACGTATGGAGCCTTATACAGTATAATTGGTAATTATTATGATAACTGTACGGATTATACTACAAATACAAATTATCCTACTCCTTCCGCAGGAAACTTTAGATTACCTGATTTTAGAAATACTTTCTTTAAAAATTCCGGTATAAGAGATTGGGGCAGTGGACATAATGCAACACACACTCACTTTCATAACTATACCTCATCAAGATCATTGAGTCATAATCATTCATTATATGGTTGGACTCCTTATACTTCTGTAGCAACTGTTTTTCCACTTAGAGCTAAAGATAGTGGATATTCTGGATATGTAACTTGGGTTACAAATGAAGGAGCAAATGTAGGAGGCAAAAATACTACAAATACAACTTCGTTATCTATACCAGCTTTAAATTTATCTACACAAGGTTCTGGATCTACTCCTGAGCCTAATTATTACGGTACAAGAATTTTACTTAAATATTAGAGGGCAAGATGGCAAAATATAATAGACCAAACGGAAAGCTTTTTGGAAGTTCTGCAACAAACATAGGGGTGTTTGGATCAGGACAACAAAACGAAACTCCTACTACTTCTACAGATCCTAACGCTATTAATACTTTAGGAACTCACTGGGAAGAAGGGTGGAATGGAGCTGTAGTAAGCCAAGCTCCTTATACTGCTCCTTATGTAGAAGACATGAACGCCGTGAACTACGTAAATAGTTATAACTCAGCTTATCTTTTGCAACGTGGTATTGCCGAATATTCGGCTACTGAGGAATACCAAAAAGATTCCTTGTGTACCTATAACAGTGAAATATGGATGTGTAAATTAGATAACACTGTTGGTCAAACACCTGCCGAAGGCATTTATTGGCACTTACAAGGCGAAGTTCCAATAATGAATGATAAAGAAATCCTTGTAGGAGCTGTAGGGGGAACCCCTAGTGTAGTAGCTACTAATAACCAAGGGGATATTGAAGCTAGTTCTTCGGGTCTTAATATTAAATCTAATATTATTGTCAATGCCGATATCAATTCAAGTGCCGCAATAGCGGAATCTAAACTTGCTTTAGCTTATAGTACTTC
>JAFZVB010000022.1 GCA_017618055.1 Clostridia bacterium | reverse complement strand
TAAATTATATTATATATTATATTATGTATACGAAAAACGGGACACCACTAACTGTAGTACTTATCTTCTCTTTCTAAGCAATAAATATAGAACTAGGATAAACAAGTAGAATGCATCTACTGCAATTAAAGAGATAGCATAAGCTCTATATGGGTTTAGAGTTAAAATGTCATATGTAGACATCTTCATTATTGCAAGACCACATATTACAAGCAATGCTATATTAACCGCCAATACTATAACGGAGAATATTATAAATAAGAAGAATGCTAGATCTTTTTTTATCATTCCCAATATGCCTCCGTCTTTCTTAATTCTTCAAAGGATTCTACACTTGTTATATAAGTTCCTTCATCATTCTCTAGTCTTACAATGTTGTTATAGTTATTAACAATTGCAGAAATTCCTATTATTCCTGTCGTCGTTACATAGTAATTGCCTTGTGAATTCATTCCGTTAATGAGACCGCAAATACCACCACAATACACATTCGTTGTATCCATTGTTGTTTGAAGTGTCCAGGATGTGAATGCATATGTTACTATACAACTTCCATTGAATCCTATAATTCCACCACAGTATGTATCTAGATTTTCGTTATTCTTTATTATTGCTTTTCCTATGGAACCACATTTGTCTATCTCTGGTCTACTAAACATATTTTCTGCTCTGCTATATGCACATATTCCACCCATGAATACTATGCTGGATTTGGATTCTACAACTATATCTCCTGTGTTCTTGCAATGATTAATAACATAGTTATTTACACATGTAATACCTGCTGCAAAGACGTTGAGATTATCTGTGGTTTCACCTGTTTGATATGCACTAATTGTTCCGTTGTTAATACAGTTTTGTATTAAACCATAATTCATATATACAATACCAGCAACATTTGGAGACCAAGTTACTACTGTTGTTTCTTGTTTGATATTTGCATTATTTGTGCAGTTTACTACATTACCAGTTTGTGCGTTCTCTCCAACTATTCCACCTAAATCTATTGTATCTGATACTATGTTTCCTTCTAATGTTGCACAGCCGTCTACAATATTACTATTGTATCCAGCTATTGCACCGAAACACCCATTAACATTGCTTACACCATTGAGTGTAAGATTGTTTACAGTAACCTTACAGGATTTTATGTTGCCATAATTTCTTGCACATATAAGACCTACATATCTAGAAGTGCCAGATTCTGTGACGTTGTTTATTATGTTAATTGTGCAGTTATTTATTACTACAGAAACGTTTTCTAGAGTGCCATCATTATTTACACATACTGGAGCCAAATGATCCTCTGCATTTAGTGTGCAATTGTTTATAACAATTGTTAGGTCTTTAATATAGCCTTTCATATTCTCAAATAAAGGCTTTGTGAAATCATTTATGGTTATTGTATGGTGGTTGCCATTTAAGACTCCGGTATAGTCTTTATCTAATGCACTAATGGTTATGTCTGCATCTAATTCAGAATATGCTGTTTCGGAGATTAGGTTTTCAAAAGATTCTCCGTTTCTTATTACATATGGATGTTCCTCTGTTCCGTTAGGAACAAGAGTTGTGAAATATAAGAACAAGGAAGATACGACTATTAATACACAACAAACAAAGGTGGAAACAATAATGGTTGCTAATTTGCCTGCTGAAATCTTTTCACTCTTAATCTTAAGTCTTCCATTATTTATGGAAGTTTCCTGTTTTCTTGTCATGAGATAGATTCTCTCTATTCTCTTGTAATCCTTTTCATCTACAGGATACTTCTTAAGATATCTCTTAAGTCTTATATTGCTCTCTAAGACAGCCAGCATCTCGTATGGTTCAATTACCTTACCATCTCCTACAAACAATCTTAGAGCACGTTTAGAGTTCTTCTTAAGCTTTATATAAGCCTCTTCATCTTCCTCTACAAAGATGTAATCTTTAATTAGGGCTAATTGCTTTTCATACTTAGATATAATACGCCAGGAACCATATAGGTAACAAAGGGATAAAATAGGGAAACGCCCATAGCATAGAGATAGGTAATCTCTATTTTCTGTGAGGTACTTAAAGGAAGATGCACTATCCTTTTTTATGGCTTCCAATATCTTAGAAACCTTCCCTAAATCCAATTGCCCTTGCATACTACTTCTTAATCTTTATATGTCTGCTTTCTGCCCACTTGTCTAAGATGTCATAGATATATGCTTCGTTAACGTCTGCGTTCTCTACGGACTTCTTAATTAGTTCGTTGGATGTCTTAACTTCGTTCAATATTTGTGCAATATCTTTTCTTTCGTCATCCATTTTGTCTTCTATTGCTTGGTTTGCTTTCTTGATGTTTTCAATTTCACCAGAGTTCTTTCTTAGTGCTTCTGCAACATCTTTGTTGATGAATTCGCTTAATTTTTGAGCATTGTTGTTATAGTTTTCCAAAGATCTTTGCAATTCTTTGATGTTATAGTTAATCTTCTTCTCTTCGATGATGCTATCTAGTTTTTGCAATTGTTCTTGTGCCTTGTTCTCTATTTCGTTTAGAGTACTTAAATGTTTTTGCACCTCTTCTATTGCCTTAACAGCGCCCATAATTTGAGAGGAATATCTGTCACTATTCTTTAGAAAAGAATCTATACTTTTATTTAGGTCTTCGCTCTTTCTTGCTTGTCCGGCAATGGTGTCATAGATTTTATCCAACTTCACATGGATATCATTACCAAACTCTCCTTCGAGTTTAGCCATATCGTCATGAAGTGAATCATATGTTTCAACCATACTCTTCAAGCTTTCTTGAACTGGAACCAGCATATCCCTGTACTCACTAAATGCCTCGGTTAATGCCTTCATGTCTTCTATTCCTGCCATTATTGTTTCCTCCTGGCCTTTATTCCTTTAATTTTTTCATTAATAAGTTTTTGTTCTTGTTTTATGTTCTCTATATCTTTAGCAAGGGTATCTAATATTAGTTTTCTTGCTGTATCATTGCTTTCTAGTTGAGGATAATACTTAACTATATTTGCATCCAATTTAGCATTCTCTCCTTGGAGAGCGTCTACCATATCGCATAGTTCTTCTGCATTTGCTAGTATAAAGAATTCTTTTGCCTCGTCTCCAAGACCAATTTCCCAAAGTCTTATACCTGCATCCATATACTTACCAGCTTTAACATCTGTTTCATGAATGGCAATTCTTGCATATTGCAAGTCTGTTTCTTCCACGGTTGAAAGATTATCTGCAGCATATCTGGCGTTGTCATATTGTCCAAGGTTAAGGAATTCGTTAATACGTGTAAGTATTTCGTCATCATCCAATCTTGCTTTTCCAATTATTTCAGCAAGTTTATCTATTGCCTTATTTGGAGCGAGTTTTACAAAATTTTCCTTTAGGAAATCTTCGAAAAGTTTAATATCTTTTCTTTCTGCAACGAATAGGTTTCTCTTTGCCCTAGAAATACCTACATACATTAAGTTGAACCAATATCTATATGCAGAGTTTTCATCTGCAATCTTTCTATTTACCTTGTCTCTATATAACTTATCCCATTTTTCTGAGTTATCTGATAATACATCTAAAAGAACTATGGTATCTCTTTCCATACCTTTTATATCTGAAACAGTTAATACTTCAGCCTTTGGGAACATTTCATGTATCTTTGTCTTCTTCTGGTTGCTTGCGACAACAAATGTACAGTTCGTTAGGTCTATTCTCTTTGCATCTTGTAGCATATTTGAGTCTGTATATATGGCAACTGTTGGCACATCTGTATCTACACTAGCTCCATCTAGTACAAAACTATGTGTTCCAAACTGATCTACGTTAATCTTATTAAGATTTTGGATGATATCTTCTAGTTTGGCTGTATTTCTGTAGTTGTTCTTTAATTGTTTTACATCTGTAATGTTTTCTTCAAACATCATTCTCTTAAGATATGCAAAGGAGAAATAGGATGGGTTAATCATTTGGAGAGCATCTCCAACACAGAACATCCTATGAGACATATATTTAAAGAGTTGCAAGTTAATTTGTGTGAAGTCTTGAACCTCATCTAATATTACTGAATAGTACTTGCCCTTAAGAGATGGATTTAAAAGTAATTCATTTGAGATAGTATTATTATCTTGTACACCCTTGCTTTCCATAAACTTGAAATAGTCTTGGGCAATGTAGTATATGGTCTTTGCTTCAAAGGTTGTAAAGGATCCTACTCTCTTTGCAATATACTCTTCTTCCGTTGGCATTTTTTCGAGGCCAGATATCATACCAAAGATTTCTTTATATATGATTTCATATGAGAGGTTTTTTATCTTTTCTAGGTTGGATGCAAGCTGGTAATTCTTAAGGTTTCCAACGTATTCTTTAATGAAAAATGACTCATCTGCAATTTGTACTGTTTTTGTACAAACGGCACTATATATATCGTTTATGAGTAGATAATCCACGTTTTCTGTCAAAATGCGCAAAATTTCTTTTAATCCAGTTATGGCATTATTTGGGTCCGGAACAGATATCCAGATACCTAATTTATTAGAGATTGCTTTTATCTTATCTCCATAGATTATAGCCCTTCCAGAGTCTTCATCTTCTAAGAACTTTTCTATCTTTTTAATGAATGACTTTACTTTGTTTTGGGTTTCAATAAGCAAACCTCTAGAGTATGTTGAATATAATATTCTACCCTTAAACCCCATACAAGCAGCATAAATAATCCTATCTATACAAACATTAGTCTTACCACTTCCAGCAACACCTTGTACAAGAATATTTCCTTCGGATATGGTTACTATCTCATGTTGTTCTTTATTTAAATATGGGAAGTTTATGCCTTCTGCAAAGGATAATGTGTAGATCTTCTTTAGTGCTATTTCCTTATCTTTTATCTTGCTTACAGTAATGTTATATTTTTCTCTAGCAAGATTTATAAACCTCTTATCCTTTCTATGTATTTCGGATCCTAGGTAGTCATAGAAAATTACATCTTTATCTTTGATAACAAATCTAAAAGTATTATCTCCCACGTCTGTTTTGGCTTCAAAATAATTAGACAAACCATACAAAGAGTTAATATCTTTTGCATTTCGTATTATGGTCTCGCCAATTTTATCTAAAATCTCGTCTATACCAAGAGCATAACTTGTTTGTTTAACAAAAGTATCCGTCTTAAAAACGGATGCATCATCATAAATATGTGAGTGCTCAAATTCTGGCACCAAAGTAATGCTATACTTTTGCTCCATCTAGGTATTTACAAACCTCGCCTTTATTCTTTTGATCTCTCTTTATCTCATCTATTTTCTTCTTTTGTTCTTTGAGATAGAATGCATTCACTTGCTCTTCTAATCTTTCTAGTGCTCTATTCTTATTCATTATTTGGCTTCTTTCGTCTCTACAAGTTACAACTATATTTGTTGGGATATGTTTAGCTCTTATTCCTGTTTCAACTTTGTTGACATTCTGTCCACCAGCACCGTCACTATGGAAATAATTTATCTCAACATCTTCTAGTCTAAATACAGGTATATCATACTTAGGATAAACGAACATTAAAATTTCTCCATTTGGTGTTCCTTTAAAAACATGCTTTCCTGCGAAAGAAGACAAATGAGCATAGGCGCCAAATCCTTTTATTTCGTTTTTATTTTCTTCCCATCTATTATCTTTAGCCAACATCTTAATGTTGTTCTTAACGATTTCTACGCAGTCTATATTGCCAATAAGCTCAACCACGCATGTCATGATGCTGTCTGCGCCAAGAACAATAAGTTCTTTCCTTAATTGCTTTACCGTTTTTTCTAAGGATGAATCGTTTAATTCTAACAATGTTGGGATATCTTCTCTTAATTTTGCTATGCTTTCTATTTTGGCTTTAGATGTGAGAAGGTATTTGCTGTATTTATTGTCTAAGTAAACTTCTGGATATTCTAAAAGTTTGCAAATGGAATTATACTCCTCTCCAATTGCTTGAGTTTCTAAATACAACTGTTCTGCTTCTTTTTTAATATCCATATTAAACTCTCCAAATATGATATAAATATAATACCATATTTATTTGTTTTTATGTAGAAAAATGTTCATTATATGTATCTTATAACTTTTTTGTTATATTTTTTAAGAAATAATATGTATAATATATGAACCGAAATAAAATAATTGATTTTTAATTTTATTTTAATATTCGGGTGTAATAATGAGTGTAGTATGAAAAAGTTACGTATTTGTTTATTAATAATAGTTTTGGTTTTAGTTGCTGTTTCTTGCACAGCATGTTTATCTATTTTAGATCTACTCAACCGTGCAGTATCTACAACTAATGATTTATCCAATGCAACCGTTACACTTAGCGAAACATCTTACGAATATAGTGGTTCAGCATACACACCTACACCAACAGTTACACTTAACAAGCAGACACTAACAAAGGGTACAGATTATACTGTTGAATATTCCAACAATATTGATGCTGGTACTGGTATAGTTACTATAACAGGTAGAGGAAGTTATTCTGGTTCTACAGGGGCTTCTTTCACTATTGTTGCTAAGTCTTTAAATAGTGCTGTTGTAACCCTTAAATCATCATCATACACATATGCAGGTGCAAGCACAAAAGCACAAGTTGCTTCAGTTAAGCTCGGAGAAACTTCTTTGGTACTTAATGCAGACTACTCCATTTCATACACAAACAATTCAAGTGTAGGAACTGCAACATTAACAATTAATGGAATTAACAATTATAAAGGAAGTGTTTCTACAACCTTCACAATTACACCACTCGATATTACTGGTGCTGAAATCAAACTTACACGTTCTAAAGTTAAATGGGATGGCACACCACAAGAACCAGAAATCTCTTATGTTTTAGTAAATGGTTCATACCTAACAACAGCAGACTACGATGTTGCTTATACAAATAACGTAGATAAGAGCACAACAGATCCAACTGTTACTATTACTGGTAAAGGCAATTGTACAGGAACAGCAAGTACAACATTCCAAATCCTAGACCAAGTATTTAATACTGTAACATTTATTACAGACCAAGATGTTGGAACAAATCGTGTATTCGAACCTGCATACTATATAACAGGAGAACTCATTGCAAGACCAGATGAAAAGAATATCGAGAAAGCTGGTGCAACTAACCTTCCTGGTTATACATATGTTTGGTATACATCTAGCAACTATAGAAAACTTTATACATTCGGAACAATGGGACTTACGGATATTACCATTTATGGTAAACTCCAAAAAGAACAAGCCTATTCATTCTTAATTTATGACTTTGCAAGTGCAGATTCTATAACAATTACAACAGAAGACCAATTCGCAGCATTTGCAGATTATATTGCATATAATTATGTATCTAGTGATGCTATGTTCTACCAATATGTTGGTTCAACATCATTTGACAACAGCAAATCTTATATAAGCCTTTCAGCATCTCTTCTTTCTAATATTCAAAGACAATATGGTACAAATCTTCAAAAGGCTTTAGAGACCTATATAGATGATAATCTATTATTCTCTAGCACATTCGCATCTAATGGAAGAAAAGGTGTTACCGTTGTTTTAGGAAGCAATAATACATTTAAATTCTATATAAATTATTATCTTAGCAACGAAATGGCTCAAGAAGGCTCTCTAAGTGCCACACAAGAAGTTAAAGATGCTATTGCAAGTGGTAAATACTCTGCAACATTAAATCAAAACTACGACTCTTACAAGACTCTTAATGTAGACTTAACTGCCGGAGGTGACCACACATTAGCAATAGATAATTCAACATACTCATTAGTTGTTACAACATCTAACCAACTTGCATTTGCTTTAGAACATGGTGCAAAGCCTATCTTCTCTTCTGCAACTTGCCAAGCTAAGAAGTGCTATGATGCAGCTGTTGAAGTATTGAACCAAATCTGTGATAACACAATGAGTGATTACCAAAAAGCTCTTCAAATATATTCATGGATTATTGTTAACGTACAATATGACTACAATGCTGTAACCTATTCAGACAAGACAAATAACTTCCAGTTATCTCAAAAAGAATATTGGATGTACTATGATGCATACTTCCTTGAAGGTGTCTTTGGATTTAACAATGCAGATGGCTCTAAGGTAGCTGTTTGTGATGGTATGTCTAAAGCATTCGTATTAATGTGTCAAATGGAAGGAATTAACTGTGTACGAGTTACAGGTAACGTTTCTAGTGGTAGAACTAGTGGTGGCCATGCTTGGAATAGAATCTATATCGATGGAGAATGGTATATTGTAGATCCAACTTGGGGTGGTGCTACAAATGCTAGCCTTGCATCCTCACTTAACCCAGATTGTCCATCTGGTGAGTCTGTAAACTATTCCTACATCTTTATGACAGAAAATGATAGCAGATTAAATACAAGAACTTGCTATTCTAATGGAAATTGGGTTGCTAATAACAGCATAGACTATTTTACAAATAGCTACTTCTCAGTCGATATAGATGGAAACGGAACTATTGAAGATGACGAAGTATTTGATTTCTATATCGAATCCGTAGATGAACTTACGGCTCTTTGGTTGTACTGCATTTATATGACAGACTCCAACGGAGACTATATGAATATCGATGGATATACTATCCAATTTAAGTACAATAGTTATGTAGCATATCTAATGTCTCATGGAACAGACAATCCATTACAAACCGCTTTAACAAATGCTAAAGCAATTGCACAAGCAAATGTTGGATTTGAGAAGAATTTCGATACTGCTTATCCATTTACATTCTCTAGCGATAACGATAACACATATACTATTTTATTCACTGGAGTATATACTCCAGCATAATCCAAAAATATCCTATTTTTAATTGTATTAAAATTTTTAAGAAATATATCTTAAAATAGTTTACAAGTGGCAAATGTGTACATATAATAAGTGCACTACATAAAAATCGTAACAACAAGAGGGAAAATATGCCAAATTATAGGAAATGTCCACGTTGTGATTTAAACTGGATTACAGATGATGAAGAGCTTTGTGAAGTTTGTAAAGCAGAACTCGGAATCAAGAGCAAAATAGTATTACTAGAAGACGACGATTCAACTGCATCCGCATTCGGCGGGAAATTGTGCCCAATTTGTGGAATCAATTACATCAGTGAAGATGAAGACATGTGTGATACATGCAGAATAGATCAAGGATCCAAAAAGAGATCATCTAGAAAAGCTCAAAAAGAAGCAAGCCAACTTATCTCTGGTTTCCAAGATGAAAGAAACTACGATCCAGATGCAATCGATGCAGATTCATTGGATGCTATGGAAGAAGACGAAGTTGACGAGCAAGAAGACGAAGAAAACTTCGAAGGCGAAGAAGTCTTTGCACAAGATTCAATTGGTGTAGACGATGATGATTTCACCGGCCCAGTCCTTCACGGATATGAAGATGACGAACCAATGGAAGAAGAATACGAGGAAGAGCCAGATGAAGACGATGACGACTTCGGTATGAACCGTTCTCGTGATGACGACACAGATGATCTAGATGATATGGAAGGAGATTTATCTGACGAAGAGGATGACCAAACTCGTAGAAAATAACTAGTAATACTTTAGTTGAAAAATTAAATACGGAGTAGAAAACCTACCCCGTATTTTTTTGTTTGTTTTGACGTTAAGAATTATTCTTCGTCTTTCTTTTCTTCTTCAGCTTCTGCTTCTGCAAATGGTTCTTCTTCAGCTGTTGCTTCAACTTCTGCTTCTGCTGGAGCTTCGTCTACTACAACTGC
>JAFZVB010000021.1 GCA_017618055.1 Clostridia bacterium | reverse complement strand
TTCTTCTACAAGTTTATTAAATGAAACGTTTGGCACAGGTTGTGCTGTATCATTAAACTTCTCATATAAGGACTTGTCATAGTCTGTTAAAAGATTTATATCTTTTACTTGCTTCTTTGTGAGCAATTCATTAAGGACTAATTCAAATAATCTCTTGAATGAGTTTACGGTGTCTTCATTATATATTGCTTCGTCATATTCAAAGTGAGCTTTATATCCTTTCTTTTCAAGATATACATCCATACCGAATGCACTCTTTGGTGTCTCACTTTCTAAGAATACTGTTTCAACTGGATAGCCACCAATATTATCAAAGATAAAGTCATCTCCTTGGTATGCAAACATAATATCCATAGAAATATCATAATCTTTAGAAACATCTGCAAATGAATATAAATCATGCTCTTCAAGTCCAGTTAATAATGCTTTCATTTCGTTAAGTTTGTCTAATACTTTGTCATCATCTGTATATTTAACATATACAGGAAGTGTCTTAACTAGCATTGAAACTGTATTTGCAAGTTTGGATGAGTTTCTACCACTATAAATAGTTGTATATAATGAGTCTTGTCTATAAATGAACTTGCTAAGTGTTAGAGCAAATGCAAAGTTGAAGTATGAGTTGAATGTAAGTTTATTATCTTTTACATACTTTGCAATCTTAGCCTTATCTATATCTAAATAAAAATCTTGAGATGCAAGTTTGCTCTTCTCTTTTGTCTTTAGATCTTTCTTTAGCACATAATCTCCATCTACATCTTTAAGAATGGAATTATAATAGTCTTTAGCCTTTTGTAATTTGTCTGTACCTAATTCATCTTTTTCTTTGAGTGCAACTTCAAATCCTGTGAATTCTTCTTTTGGAAGAGTTTCTTGGGCATAAGCTCTGCTTAAATCACTAAGAATTACTGCCTCACTAGTTCCATCACAAACAATATGGTGTGAATCAAAGAATAAATAGTTGTCCTTTCCTTCATATATTTCTGCTCTATATAAAGCTCCTCCCATAATTTGGAATGGTCTAACAAGTTTGGATTTGTCTATATCACCCTTTATAATTTCAACTTTTGCATCAGTTGGAACACGTTTTGCAAGGATGTCTCCATTTTCATTCATAAACAATGTGGTTTTTAGATATTCATGATTATTTATAACCTTTATTAAAGCTTCCTTGAGTCTGTTTACATCCAACTTCTTATCTAGTTTGAACAATAATGGAATGTTGTATATTGTTGAATTTGGTTTAGATACACATTCTACAAAAATACCTTCTTGTGTCTTACTTAATGGGTATTCTGTTCTGATTTCATAAGACTTATCCTTTTCCTTTCCTCTTATAAACTTAGAAAGTTTCTCAATTGTTGAGTTCTCTTTAAGGTTTGTATTGTCTACAGACTTATTAAATTTCTTGCTTAAAAGAATTGTGAATCTAATAGAAGAAACGGAAGTTAATCCAGCTTCAAATACGTCTGTTGTAACACCAAATTGGTCATGTCCTAAAATATCCTTTAGGATATTATAAATAGCCTCTTCATCCTTATTTCTAGGCATTACTTTTTCTTCAACCTTTAGTTCTGGGACTGGAAGTGCTCTCTTATTAACTTTTTGGTTTTGGTTAAGTGGAATCTTTTCTATTTGCATTGTATATGCAGGAACCATATATGGTGGCTTTGTTTCTAGGATAAAGTTATTTAATGCTTGAATATCTATTTCTTCATCTGCAACGATATATCCAACAATAAACTTAACTCCAGCATTATCTGTGAAGTCTTTAACTGTTGCATCTTTAATTCCTGGATATTCTCTAATAACCTTCTCTACTTCAGAAAGCTCTACTCTGAATCCTCTAATTTTAACTTGGCCGTCTTTTCTGCCAATGAAGTCTATCTTTCCATCTGGCAAATATCTTACAATATCTCCAGTTTTATAAAGTTTTTGGAACTTAGGATCTTTTGTATAAGGATTCTTTAAGAATGCTTCTGTATTTTCTTTCTCTCTATTTAAGTATCCTCTTGCAACTTGTGGTCCAGAAATATAAAGTTCACCACTTACTAAACAAGGAACCCTATTAAGATTCTTATCTAAAACATAACTCTTGTAATCTGGAAGTGTATGTCCAATTGGAATTCTATAATATTCTTTGTCTAGAACTTGAGATGTACAGAATACAGTTCCTTCTGTTGGTCCATAAAGGTTAACGAAGTCAAATCCCTTAGGAGCTTTCATAGGAACGAGTTTTTCACCACCTAGTAAGAAGTATTTTAAAGATTTTAATTCAATTTCAGATACAAATTGTCTTCCAACCTGTGTTGTAATAAATGCATTTGTGATCTTGTTTTCATTGAAATACTCTCCAAGTTCAACAAGGTTTAATCTCATTTCATCTGGAATAATATATACACTTGCACCACTTGTTAGAGTTGGATATAAATCCATCATATCTGCATCAAATCCGTATGAAGCATATGCTGTTACTCTTGCATTTGGGCCTAGTTCATATTGTTTTGCATAATACTTACAGAATGCATATAAGTTTCCGTGTTCAAGCATAACACCTTTTGGAAGTCCTGTTGTTCCTGAGGTATATAGCATAATAAACAAATCACTTGGAGATGGCTTTGTTTTAATAGGTGTAATATCTTTAAAAAATAATAATTCACTTGTTAGTATAACATCTCCTTTGAAATCATCTATTAAATCATCCAAATCATCATCTCTAATTAAGATAATTGCACTTGAATCTTTTACCATGAATGTAAGTCTATCTTTTGGATAAGATGGATCTAATGGTTGATATCCAGCACCAGATTTTAATACTGCTAAACTTGCAAGAACTATATATTCGGATTTATGAATTAATATGGATACAACTTTTTCTTTCTTTGCTCCTCTCCTTATGAGTTCATTTGCAATTCTAGTTGTTATCTCATCTACTTCCTTATATGTAAATTTGCGGTCTTTAAATACCACTGCTGTATTGTTTGGATATTTCTTAACCATTTCCTCAAACAAATCTACAACTGTCTTTGTATCGTCTCCTATGAAGCCTAAATCTGTATTGTTGAATGAATCTAATAATTTCTCTTCATCTTTATCTACCAAACTAATCTCAGATAAGTTTTTCTTGGTTAAGAATTCTTTCAAAAGAAGTTCAAACATCTTTATAAGATGTTGCATTGTATATTCTTCATATAAGTCTGCTCTATATTCAACCCATATAATGAAATCATTTTCTTGTCTATGAAGCTCGATAGTTAGCTTTTCTTTACCATCTTTTCTTTCTTGTTGATGCATTATATATTCTTTTCCATTGCATTTAATTGCTGGAATTAAGTCTCCTTGATATGCAAACATAACTTCAGGAGCAATGGATAAATCTTTTACTAAATCTAATAATGGATATGCAAGGTTTTTAACATTGTTAATACTCTCTTCATTAATTGTTTTTAATAAAGATTCAACAGTGTCTTCATTCTTATATTGCATATACAAAGGGAATGTTTTTACAAAATGTCCAGCTATATTCTGAGTTTTCTCATTTCTTCCATTATTAATTGTAAGGAATAATGCTTCATTTTCCATATTTATCTTTGATAAAAGATATCCAAAAGCGGTTAAGAAGAATGTAGATGTTTTAATACCAAGCTTGCTTGTTAATGCTTTTACTTCGTCATTTTGTATAGCAATCTTTCTTCTAATATTTCCATATACAATTTCTGGATCTTTCTTATCTTCAATAGGTGTTGAATCTACCTCTGTACCACCTAATAATTTCTCATAATAATTCTTTGCATCTGTATATTCTTTGGAATTTAAGACTTTTTCTTCATCTAATATGTAATCATTTGCATTATATGTTTCTTTTTGTAATTTTTCTCCATTTAAAGCACGTATAAAATCGGTTGTAAATACTTTTCCAGTAGTTCCATCAAAAATTATATGTTGGAAATCATAAAAAATTGTGTATTCTCCATTGCATTTATAAAGTTTGAAACGATATAAATGTTTGTTTTGTAATTCAAATGGAGGTGAATTTACAACTATATTCTTCACTTCTTCGTAGTCAAGTTTAATTGGCTCTGGTTCTATACTCTTTTGTATTACACCATCTTCAGATGTAGATAAAACTGTCCACAAATATGGATGTGCCTCAAATACATCATTTAGAGCTTTTTCTACTTGCTTAGGTGTTACGTCTTTGCCTAAGTTTAATAGATTTGCTACATTGTATGCATCTCCTCCAGTTAAAGATGAGACATACATGCTTTCTTCTGTCTTAGATAAATTGTAAAAATCTTTTTTCATCTTATTCCCTCAATAATTGTTTTAATTATAAAGTCATTCAGATCTAGTATTGTTACGGATATGAAATAATCATTTATTTTTAATAAATGTGAGTAATATTTCTCTCCTTCATATTGTTTAATTCCATCATAAGGTAATGCAGGAATAGTCTTTATATCTTTTAAACCACTTCCATTTGCCTTTGCTAATGATTCTTTGCTAACCCAGATACTAAAAAAGTCTTCATCATTTTGAATTTTGGAATATTCCTCATCATTTGTGATATATCTTTTAATATCTTCGTCTTTGCTTTCAATGTGCTCTATATCTACTCCAATTTCTTTGTTGTATTTTGCAAAAATGACAATTCCATTAGAATGCGAAACATTGAAGTAAATATTATTTGCTATAGGTTTTCCGTTTTTGCCTAAACAATAGTCACCTATATATTTTCTTTTGAAATATGCCGAGATAGCTTTTTCCTTCTTACCTGTTTTAGTTTTATATCTTTCAAACTCTTTAATATCCTCTGCTTTTAAATATGGCAAATTATACAAAGAATCTACCGTGATATTTGAGGTATCTAGGATGTGTAATTCTATCTCATTCATATTAGAATAGATGTAAAACTGGAGAATAGAAGATATCTTTCAATGCATTAATTTCTGTTTGTGTCATGCCAAGCCCAAGTAAGAATTGGTTTGTATATTGACAATAATCAGTAATCATTGTTATATCAACATTTGGATCATTTCCAGTTATGTATTTAAGCATTGGATGCAAGTTCTTTTCTACAATAATATTGTACTTAGATGGATCTGTTTGCTTGTTAATTCCATAGTAATTGTCATATGTAAGCATATAATCATTTACTAACTCATCGTATGATGCGCAACAAAGTGCTTCTAATACAACACAAACAAAGCCCGTTCTATCTTTTCCTTCTACACAATGAACTAATATCTTTGATTTTCCACTTGCTACAATTGCTTTAAATCCTTGTACTAATTTGGTTGAGAATGGTTGTTTTGTGTATGCAGAAGACATAGCAAGTGCAACAACATTGCCATCATCCGCTAATGATTTGAAATATGGTGAATCAAAATCATCCGCCGCATATAATTCAACAAGTTCATCTGGACTATCTGCTAGATCCATTACAAATTGAACCCCAGCTGCTTGAATTAAATCATCACAAATGTGTGCTCTATTATGTTGATTATCAATTGGAGAACAAGATCTATACAATGTATCATATTTAATTCCGGAAAAAGTATTAACTGCTCTAAAGTTAGCAAATACTTCGTTTGTTCTTCCATCTTGAGTATCTGTATAATGAATATCCATTGCTTCTTGCAAAGCAAGATACTTTCCTTTTTCTTTAAGAACTACTGTTGCAGTATCATGAGCGGTTACATCTGCAACACTCCATAATGTTGGCCTTGTTGAATCTGTTGCTTGGAGTTCTCCTGTATTCCACATATCTTCTCCGTTGTTATATCCAACCCTAATGTAAGGATATCCAGGATAGCCAACTAATAATGGCTCTAACATATCTACATAGAAACCATTGAAATATGGAATATCTTCAACTTTGAAACCATTACTGAATATGACGTCTACACTATCTCCAAATGTAAATCCCATAGCATTAAAATCATCTATGGTAATCTTAATATAAACACCACCGAACTTTGTTTCGTGTTCAATAGCGGAATCTTTTAATGTTAAAGGTCCAGTGTTTTCATTATTCTTCTTATGACATGCACTTAAACTAAAAATGCATACAAAAACTAATAATAAACAAAGAATTATTCTTACAGTTTTTCTCATAAGTATTTCTCCTTATATGAACATAATTGCTATAGCAATTAAGAACTGTGCAATATAATATGTTATATGATTTGCAGAGATTAAGAACTTGCTTTCTGGATTCATAATACCTTTCTTTTCGTAATCTTCTGGTTTGCTGAAATAAGTCATAGAAAGAATTAAATCTGAAACTATGAACATAATTGAACCTACAACAAGGATGATGTTCTCTATTTCGTTTGATTGAGTTGCACATCTCCATATGCAGTAAACAATAAACCATGAAAGCAATACACAATAAATAACACTTGGTAATAAGAACTTTCCAAATCTCATCTTCAATACACCAATTGCTATTGTAAAGATTAATGCTGCAACACCAATTGCAATTAAGAAAGACCAAAGCATAATCAATGGAGCTTCTAAATATCTGTTGAATACTGAGAATATATAGAAGATATGTCCTACACCAAATGCAACCATTCCAAAGTATGTAAGTGTATCTGAATCTTTTTGTGCCTTTTCATAATCTAGTCCTTTAAGGTAAATCTTGAGATCTAGAACTATATCTCCAATTAAACCTAAAACAAGACCAAATATCATATAAATTGCTGGTAATTTAATTGAATCCCAGGAATTTTGGTTATTTAATAAAGCAAAAACTCCAGTTAGGATAAACATTACAGAAACTAGAGTCTTGACACAGATTGCAATAATAGAACTTTTCTTGTCTCTTAAATAACAAAAGAGTCCAAGTAATAGAGCTCCAATTCCGATATAAACATATGGTAAATATTGCATATAATCTCTCCCTTAAAATATAAACATATGTAAGTATTTTATACTTATATCGCTATATATGTCAATATTGGATTTTTATGGTAATAATATCTAATATTATTAAAAATTTATACAATTTACCCAATTAGAATAACGAAAAAGGCCATTTAGAAGATATCTAAACAGCCTTAGTTTATCTAAAAATTTTATTTATTATAACATAGATGTTTCTTCAATGTATCTCTCCATTACTATTTCCAAATTTCCATTTCTGCATCTAATATCATCAATAAATTTCTTTTCTTGAGAAGGATCTTTTAATGTGAGTTTATATGTTAAACGGAACATACTACCCATATTTACAGACTTTGTTTTTACTAATTCTGCATCCTTTGTATATTGTTCAAATAAGTCATCAAAAACACTTACATAATCCAAGTCTTCGGGAATTGTTACTTTCATTAATTTTGTTGATTTGTCGCTTTTCTTTTCCCAGATTTTTGTTAAGTTTAATACTAAAAGTATTATTCCTGCCAAAACTAAGAAGATGGCACCATATGCTAGATATCCAGTACCAAATGCCAAACCAGCTGCCATTGCTATGAAAATGATAAGTATTTCTTTTGCACTTCCCTGAGCTGATCTAAACCTTACAAGACCAAAAGCACCCGCAACAGCAACACCAACACCGATATTGCCATTAACAAGCATTATAACCATTGCAACAGCTGCTGGAACTAATGCTGTAGTAATTAAGAAACTTTTGGAAGATTTGCCCTTAAAATAGCATAGGAAACTATATATTATCCCTGCCCCAAGAGCAACTGCCATAACTATAAAAAAGTTGGTTACACTTACACTAGTTGTGTCTTCAAATAAAGATGCAAAAATATTCATTATCTTTTCTCCTTTTCTAATTCTAAACTATATGCTGTACCATATTTAGAATAAGATGTTTTATATATTTTCATTTCACTAAGCAAATGACATAACCACATTGGTATTCCATATGCTGTTTTGATTTCCATGATTGCGTAATCATAACTAAGAATAAGTGTTCCATATAATGCTTTAGATAAAGATAAATCTCTTGTTCTATATCTAACATTGGTATCAAAAGTAATTCTAAGGTCTGTATTAGGATCTCCATAAGAGAATCTGTCATATATAATCAACATAGAAGGTTCTAGATTTTTATAATAATCTCTAAAATATTCTATTTCTCTACCAATTTGTGTAAAAAGATGTTCATCCTTGTTTCTCATAAAAGACATTGCTTCTTTTTCAGATATGTCTACTCTTCTTTTGTATACTATTCCATCATATTTCTTCTTTATTTCCAAAAATGCTTTTTGTTCATTTTCTACTATTCCATAACCTCTTAATCTGAGTTTTTCTTTATAATCTGGTTTTTCTAAGGATCTACGAATTAAAAGTTTATTTGGAGTATCATAATATAGACTTTGTATTGTACAAAAAAAGTACTTATCTTTTTCCATACCATGTTTTAGTAATTCTTCTTGCACATACTTGTATTGTTCAAGTGTTAGAAGGTACTTCATTTCTACTCTTTTAAACTTTAATGCATCCATTGTTTTCTCCTTACATTTCTAATAATAAAAGGTCTTAATTAAAACAAAATTAAAAAAATAAAAAAAATTTTTAATCTTCATTTAATAATTAAAAAACTGCCGGGAAATTTAGTAACCTGGCAGTATTATTATTTTATAATATAAAATAAATTATAGGATTTTAGGCGGATATTTTGATTCGAATTCATCCAAAATGAAACTGAGTGTTTTATCCAAATATGTCTTTGCCTCATCTCTAATTTTTTTAGGAATTCCGTAGTAAGCTTCAGCTATGCCACCTGTGATGGCAGCTAATGTATCGCTATCTCCTCCAATAGATATAGCATTTCGTATAGCGTCTTCAAAAGATGTAGACTCAAAGAATGCTTCAAGTGCTTGAGGAACAGTATCTTGGCATATTTCATTAAATCTATATGTAGGTCTAATTTCATCTAATGTAAAATCTATTTTATAGTAATTTTGTGTTATATAATCTTTAATTTCTTGTATACTTTTCCCTTCTCTTGCCATATAAATAGCAACAACTGTTGCTTCTGCACCTTTTAGACCTTCTGGATGGTTGTGAGAGATTTCAGTTACTTTCTTGGATAAATACTTGACCTCATCTAAATCCTTTCCTACAAATCCACAAGCACTTACTCTCATGGCAGATCCATTACCAAAACTATTATATGGTTGAGGATTATCTGAAAATATCCAATAATAGAATTTACCACCATAACCACAGAATGGATATTTTTGTCCTATATATTGCATATATTCAACACATGTTTTGGATAGATTATCATAGTTTCCATTACATTGAAGAATAGATTCTGCAATAGCTAAAGACATTACTGTATCATCTGTAAAAAATGGTTGTTCGTATGTATCTCCAAATAAAGGAAATTCTTTTGTTTTTATATTATTAAATTCATAAATTGAACCTACTATATCTCCAATAATTGCGCCTAACATAATTGTCTCCTTTACAGTAAATAATATTATATTATATAAACCATAAAAAATAAAGGTTGCCAGTATTAACCAACAACCCTTATTTTATTCAAATAAAATACATTTTAGTAATCTGTTCTTTGAAATTCTATCTCAACTTTCCAATATGGATTGTCAACATTAGCATTATATGTACATTCTGCTTCAACATTATAGTCTGCATATCCTTGAACATATGCATCTAAGCATATTTTTCTTCCATCACCATAATAATCTTCAAACAAGTTATCAAAAGTTTCGACATTTCCATTATAATCCAATTTTGCACCAGCATTATAAACGGATTGTAAATATGCTAGCATTGTATCTTGTAATAATGATTGACTTGCGGATTCAATTGTATATATTACTGTCCAATCTGGATAAGTACTTGTTCTCATGCTATCTCCACTATACCAATAACTCATATAAATATTATCTGCTGTAGATGGAGCGCTTAAATCATCTAATCCAATAGTTGCCAAGAATGTTGTATCCCATTCATTTACGTCAACCTTATCAATAAATGGTTGTAAGAATGATTGAATTGCAGAAGCATTTGCTGTTCCGTAAGTAAAATCTGATACTTGTGCAGAAACCTTAACTGTACCATTTGTGAAACTATCCTTAGAAGATCCTGAACCATCATGCTTTAAGCATGCACCAGTTGCATCGTCAACTATAATCTCCTCTGTATATGTAATTTGTGCATTAGTTGGATTTGTACTTAAATATGTATATTTCTTTGCTGGACGTGAAAGGAATGTTGTTGCTTCCATATTCTGATATGAAATTGTTTGTCCTGCATACATAAATAATACTTCTAAGTTGCCTGTTGATAATACAGAAATTAGTGGATCATTATCATAAAATGTTGAATACATTTTAATGTATTTGTTATTTGCTGTTTGAGCATAATATTGGAAATTATTGTCTCCATATTTCTTTGAGAATTTTGCATATGAATTATCTACATAAAAATATGTACCATCACTAACGCATGTTGTTGGAGCATTTCCACTTAGATTTGTTGCAACTATTTTAAAAGTTGTTCCAATAGCTGTAGCAATTTGTTGTGCAGTATTAAATGTTACAGATGAAGTACCTGTGCCTCCACCTTGTTGACCACCACCTTGCTGACCTCCAGAGTCTCCTCCGCCTTGTTGGCCACCACTATTGCCACCATTGTTGCCACTATCTCCATTTGTTGTTGGAGTTTGAGTGTTATTCTTTGTATCATTGCTGTTATTACATGCAACTAATACAAATACTAATGACATTACAAGCACTAAAACTAGCAAAATACTTAAGATATTCTTTTTCATTTAATTTCTCCTTGTAAAATGAATTTTTATAAATACATTTTAAGCATCTTAATTACGAAAATGTAGGGTGATTATAGGGTGATTTTATATTATATGATAAGAAAAAGGGACTTGAAATTAATCAAATCCCTAATCTTTATATAACAAGTTATATAATTACCATTTATTTTCTACGTATTCACAGAATGCATACATATCTTTAATTTCAACAACTGTACCATCGTCAAGAACAACATTTCCGTTCCACTTTCCATGTACTTGGTGTGAATGCATTCTAAGTAAGTTGATGATATTAAGGTCTGAATGGTGATCATAGAATGGTGTCATTGTGAGGTTAAATCTGTTGTCCTCTGAAATGAATTCCCATGGTTTCATATATTTGTCTGGTTTTGGGAATGTCTTAACATCTACTGAACCAATCTTATGTACTTTTCCATCGTAGAATATACATGTTTCTGTTGCATTGGATTCATCTCCAATACCCCATGTGATTTCAAATCCAAATGGATGCTTATTTCCATCTTTATCTGTTACATATGTTGAGCCTGAACCCCAATACCATACGAGCTTATATGGTGTGTTAACTCTACCCCAGTCTAAGGAACAGAATGTATCCTCTTTAGAGAATTCATATTTCTTGTCTCCAATTGTTAAAACACCACCACATGGCATACAAACCATCTTGGTTGTCATGAAATAACGTGTTGGATAATCTTTAAATGGTAATACTGTTGTAATTCCTTCAAGTCCTGGCATCATATCCATTTCAAATTCTGCTGTAACAGGTACACCTTTTTGTTCCATTTGAACTGAAAGTGTTCTCTTTGTTTCTTCTGTTACAAACTTAAAATGTCCTTTCCCTACAACAAAATCTACAACACTTGGTTGGTCTGAACAGTTTGGCAAGATATATTTGTCATTTCCTCCAACAAATAATGCCATTGGAGCTGCAATTGTTTCACCTTTTTCAATATCTACTAAACAAATTGAGCCATATCCTGCAATAGAAATGTTAGCAAATGAGATTTGAAGCATATATTTTCCATTGGAAATTTGATAGAAATCCCACTCTTTCTTTCTCTTGTTTGGCTTTGAATAGTCTCTATTGTATTCAAATAAACAATGTCTAGCCCAGCCACCTTTTACTAATAGAGTTCCATCTTCTGCTAAAAGTGGTGTCTTTGTTTGATACTCAACTTGATTACGCTTTGGTACATCTAAGTAACTGATATAAGTTTTTTCCATAATTTATCCCCTTTTCATAAGTAATTTCACTTACATTATATTATTTGGTTTTCTAAATGTGAACCCCTCTTTTTCATATAATGAGAAGTTCTTTTGTAAAATATCTATGAGATCTTTATTTGTATTTGTCTTTGTGATTTGGTTTATAAGCCATTCTGTAGACTCAGCTGTATCATTAGCTGACAACATCTTTCTAATGCCCCAAACAACAGCAAGTTCGTTAGGAGACATAAGTAATTCTTCTTTTCTGGTGCCAGATTTGGAAATATCAATAGCTGGGAATATTCTTCTTTCGCTTAACTTTCTATCTAAGTGTATTTCCATATTACCTGTTCCTTTGAATTCTTCAAAGATTACTTCATCCATTCTACTTCCAGTTTCAATTAGTGCTGTTGCAATAATGGTTAAAGAACCACCATTTTCAATATTTCTTGCTGAACCGAAGAATCTCTTTGGATAATGTAAAGCTGTTGGATCTACACCACCAGATAATGTCTTACCAGATGTTGGTGTATTTGTATTGTATGCTCTTGCAAGTCTTGTAATACTATCTAATAGTATAACTACGTCTTTACCGCTCTCAACTAATCTCTTTGCTCTCTCTAAAAGTACCTCTGCAACCTTTATATGGTGCTCTGCAACTTCGTCAAAGGTAGAATAAACAACTTCTCCATTGATACTTCTTTGCATGTCTGTAACTTCTTCAGGACGTTCATCTATTAATAAAACGAATAATTTTGCATCTGGATAATTAAATGAAATAGAGTTTGCAATGAGTTTTAAAAGTGTTGTTTTACCTGCTTTAGGTGGTGAAACAATAATTCCTCTTTGTCCTTTACCAATTGGTGAGATAAGGTCTATTAATCTAATAGCAAATTCCTTTGGTTTTGTTGGAATTTCAAGTCTTAATCTTTCATCTGGATATATAGGAATAAGTTCATCAAATTGAGGTCTCTTTCCTAGTTTTGCTGGATCTTCTCCATTTATGGAGATTATTTCAGAAACAGATACGGATTTGCCTTCTTGTAATACCTTACATTTTGCTACAAGATAGTCTCCTTTTCTAAGTTGATACATCTTAATCTTGGATTGATGTACATATGCATCCTTATCTGAAGTTCCATCATATGTTGCTCTTATGAAACCATATCCGTCATTTTGGTTAATTTCTAGGAAGCCTTGTCTTATAATCTCCTCTTCTTTCTTTCCCTCAACAGGAGGTTCCTTCTTTGGTTCTTTTTCTCCAATTTGAATTGGTTTGAAACCATCTGCTTTCTTTGGAACAATGAATCCACCTTTTTTCTTTTCTACAGGTGTTATTTCCTTCTTTGGTTCCTCTTTCTTAACCTCTTCTTTCTTTTCTTCTGTCTTAGGAGCATTTAATATAAGGTTTACTAAATCTCCCTTTAAAGCTTTTTGAGGTAATTCAATCTTTAACTCGGCACAAATTTCTTTGAGCTCAGCAACAGACTTACCCTTTAAATCTTTCTCTGTGTAATTAGACATATAAAAATCTCCTTTGTTATATATAACAATATCAATAAATTTTTGGGGTTTAAAATATCTTAATCCACACGGAGAGGTTATCTCCGTATGGAATAATTCTTAATTAGGTTTTTCTAAGATGACTATTTTTGTATCTTGTCCATCAAAATCGGCACGGTCATACTCTAAAGTATCCGTATCCATGTAAATAATGTCTTTTTCATCAAATAGATCTAAGAAATTATCTAGTCTATCGATGTCGAATTCGCAGTCTTTGGTTTTATAATGCATTGGCAAGACTATATCTGGCATAAGCTTGTCGATATATTCTTTTGCTTGCTCTGCATCAATTGTGTAAGTTCCACCAACTGGAATCATTAAAACGTCAATTGGCATTAGTTTTTCAACTAACATTGGGTTGCATTCTTCCCCTATATCACCCATATGACAAATGTCTACACCGTCTAGTCTATATTTGAATATGAGGTTTTCGCCACGTTTTGTGCCCTTTGCATCGTCATGGTAACTCTTTTGTGAATACATATGTACTCCACCAACTTCATAGAAACCAGCCTTATCTAAGATTTGAGGATTACCTTCAATACTTCCTAAATAAGAGTGATCCTTGTGGCCATGAGACATAGTTACAACATCTGCCGTAACTCTTGGCATTTCATATCCAACGTATGGATGATATGGATCGATGATGATTGAGGTACCAGTGCTTTCCTCTAGACGGAAACAGGAGTGCCCTAACCATTGTATTTTCATTTTGTCTCTCCTTAGATTCTACCAAGTAATGCGTTGATCTTTGTACTTGGATCTATTAAGTTTGATACACTTTCATTGAAGTTAGATGCAGCAATAATAATTGATGTGTACTTGGACATATCTGCTTTATAGTACCACTTGCATCCTTCTAATTCTGGAGGTGTATAAGTAAGGTTTGTTGAGAATACTGCATCAAAGATTCCTTCTTCATAAGCTTTATTGAACTTCTCTACGCCTTCCGAGAAAATTGCAAATGTAGCTGTTAAGAAGACTTTCTCTGCTCCCTTTTCTTTAATTTCTTTAGCAAGTTTTAAAATGGAATCACCTGTTGCGATGATGTCATCTGCTACGAATACGTTCATTCCTAATACTGGATTTCCTAAATATTCGTGTGCAACAATAGGATTTCTACCATTAATAACTTGTGTATAGTCTCTTCTCTTGTAGAACATACCAAGATCAACACCCATAACAGATGCATAGTAAATGTTTCTTCCCATAGCACCTTCATCTGGAGATATGCACATTAAACTATTTTTTTCAAGTTTAACGTCTGGGAAATTCTTAGTTAAGAGCTTTAATACTTGGTAATGTGGGAAATAGTTATCAAATCCCATATATGGAACTGCATTTTGAACTCTAGGATCATGTGCATCGAATGTAATAATGTCTTTAATTCCTAAAGATTGTAATTCTTGAAGCATCATTGCACAGTCTAAGCTTTCTCTTGCATTTCTTCTGTGTTGTCTGCCACCATAGAGCATTGGCATAATTACTGTAATTCTTGTTGGCTTATTTTGGCATGCACAGATAATTCTCTTTAAGTTTGCATAGTGTTCATCTGGAGTCATAGGAATCTTTTGACCAAAGAAATCATATGTAACTCCTCTATTACCAACGTCAGTAATAATGTAAAGATCTTTACCTCTTACAGTTTCGTTAAGAAGTGCCTTACCATCACCAGATGTAAATCTTGGATAAATGGAATCAATAATATATGTATCTTTTCCATTTTGTGGTCCAAAGTCTGTGTCTTTGAATAAGCTCTTTAATCTTTCGTCTATGAGTTTTGCAAAATCTTCTGCACCTGGAGTTGCTATTAAAGCAAGTGGTGCAACTGGGTTACCAGATAATTTAAAATCATCTAAAGGGACCATTAATCTAAAAATCCTCCGTAAAAACTAATAAGAGTATAACACTTTCATTTTACATAATCAATGAAAAAACAAATAATTAAAATTAATTGTTTGGGAATAACTCAATTGTAATAGAATCCATTACAGCTAATCCCTTATCATTAAGTGCAATATTATTTCCTCTTTTTACTATAAAATCCTTAAATTTTTCTTGCTGTTCCTTAGTAAAATAAGACTCCGGAATTCCTTCTTTTGTCCTTAATCCTAAGAAAATTTGTTCTTCTTTTATATCCTTTTGAGATAAAATCTCAATTTCTTGATAAGGATATGTATTTGCTGTATTTATTTTAGAGATATAAGTGCATATATCTTCTTTGTTTTCAAATCTAATCTCGTCTTTCTCTTTTATGAAGGAATGTGCACCTGGTCCGAAACCTAAATATTCTTCCCTTTCCCAATATCCTTTGTTGTGTAAAGATTCATGAGTTTTTTTAAAATTGGAAACTTCATATCTTTCAAATCCGTTTTCTTTTAATATTTGTAAAGCTGTTTCAAAAAGAGATGCAACTTCGTCATCATTTGGAAGCTTAATTTCACTGCAAATGTACTTTGAATATAGCGGTGTTTCTGGATTTAACATGAGTTCATAGCAAGACATATGGTTTACATATTTTGCTAGTTCATTAACCTCATTTTTAACCAATTCTTCTGTATCAAATGGTAGTCCAACTATGATATCACAAGAAACCTTAGTAAAATAAGAATTTGCAAGTTTTAAGCATTCTAACGCTGTCTTTTTGTCATGCAGTCTTCCAACTGCCTTTAAATTTATGTCGGATAAAGACTGTACACCAATACTAATTCTATCTACTCCACACTCTTTGCAAGTTTTAAAGAATTCTTCATTTGCACTCTCTGGATTACACTCAATTGTAACCTCTTTTACATTGCTTAAATTAAAGGAACGACTAATTACTTTAAATAATGTCTTAATTTGCTCAGAAGACAATACAGAAGGCGTACCACCACCAATAAATATGGTTGTAATTTCTTTTTCTTTGTATTTTATGGAAGCTAGTTCAATTTCTTTTAATAAATAAGGAAAATAAGATGTAGGATTGTACTCTACACTTGGAATAATAGAATAAAAATCACAATAATCGCATTTCTTTTTGCAGAATGGGATGTGAATGTATAATTCCATTTCTCACCTATTAATTATCGTCATCAACCTTGAGAATTTGTACAAATGCTTCGGATGGGATTTGAACAGATCCAACTGTTCTCATTCTCTTCTTTCCTTCTTTTTGCTTTTCAAGCAATTTCTTTTTTCTTGTAATATCTCCACCATAACACTTAGCAAGAACATCTTTTCTAAATGCTTTAACGGTTTCTCTAGCAATAACCTTTCCACCAATTGCCGCTTGAATAGGAATTTCAAACATTTGTCTTGGAATAACTTCTTTTAATTTCTCTGCTAGAGCTCTTCCTCTACCATATGCAAAGTCTTTATGAACAATAATGGATAAAGCATCACATTGCTCTCCGTTAATGAGCATATCTAATCTAATAAGATTACTCTTTTGATATCCATCCATTTCATAGTCTAAAGAAGCATATCCTCTTGTTCTAGATTTAAGCTTGTCAAAGAAGTCATAAACTATTTCGTTTAAAGGCATTCTATATATAAGTTCACATCTATTTTCATCCACATAATTAAGAGTTACATATTCGCCTCTCTTATTTTGGCAAAGTTGCATAATTGTTCCCACATACTCCTTTGGAGTAAAGAGGTTACATCTTACAACTGGTTCTTCTATATAATCTATTTCTGTAGATGGTGGAAGTGCTGTTGGAGATTCAATAACAAGTTGTGTTCCATCTGTCTTTGTAACTAAATATTTAACAGATGGTGTTGTGGTAATTAAATCTAAATTAAATTCTCTTTCTAGTCTTTCTTCTATAACTTCCATATGAAGAAGACCTAAGAATCCACATCTAAATCCAAATCCAAGAGCAACAGATGTTTCTGGTTCAAATGTTAAGGATGCATCATTTAGTCTTAATTTTAGTAAAGCTTCCTTTAAATCATTATATCTTGCACCATCTGCAGGATAAACTCCTGTAAATACCATAGGTAAAACTTTCTTATACCCTGGTAATGCTTCTTTGCATGGATTGTTTGCAAGTGTAACGGTATCACCAACTTCACTCTCGCTAACGTCTTTAACAGATGCAGATATATATCCTACATCTCCAGCTTGAAGTGATTTCATTGGTGTTGGCCCTGGATTAAATATTCCAACTTCAACAACATCAAAAACTCTTCCTGTTGCCATCATCTTGATCTTGTCTCCAGCTTTAACTTCACCGTCAAAAACACGTACCATAGAAATTGTGCCTAAATAGTTATCATAATAACTATCAAAAATTAAGCATTTTAATGGCTTATTAATGTCGCCATTTGGAGCAGGAATCTTTTCTACAATTTGTTCTAATACATCATCGATGTTTAGTCCAACTTTTGCAGAAATTAAAGGACATCCTTCAGTATCTATTCCAATTTGCTCCTCTATTTCTTTCTTTGTCTTATCTGGATCTGCAGATGGGAGGTCAACCTTATTAATAACAGGAAGAATCTCTAAGTTGTTATTTAAGGCAAGGTAAACATTAGATAATGTTTGAGCCTCTACCCCTTGAGATGCATCAACAACTAAAATAGCGCCCTCACAGGCTGCGAGAGACCTACTTACTTCGTATGTAAAGTCTACATGTCCCGGAGTGTCTATTAAATTAAACAAATATTCCTCTCCCTTGTACTTATAAAACATCCTACAAGTTTGAAGTTTAATTGTAATTCCTCTTTCTCTTTCGATATCCATATTATCCAATAACTGGTCTTGCATATCTCTTTCGGATACTGTGCCAGTAGATTGAATAAGTCTATCTGCCAAGGTTGATTTGCCGTGGTCTATATGAGCTATTATTGAGAAATTACGAATGTGCTTTTGATCCATCTCGATTAAGGAAAAAAGTGCAACGTTTTTGTTCGCTGCACTTTAATCTAATTATTCGTCTTTATCAGCTTTCTTAGTGAATATTCCTTTTATGTTTGAACCTAAATTCTTGAATGTTGACTTTAAGTAAACTCCATAAGGAACAGACAATGGTTTGATATCTTTAATCTTTTCACTATTTGTGATGTTGTATGAAACATAGAAATAATAAAGTGTTACGAGAACTGCAAAGATTGAGAAGATAATTAAGAATGCATCTAATTCATAATATGAAGCAACTGCGATATTTGCATAAGCTTCTGTGTTGGATCCTATTGCTTGATTTTGTACAAATAAACCTGAAAGGTTTGTAAGTTGTGCAACATTCAAGAATAATAAGATTGAATATACGCCTATTATGAAGTACATTCTTCTGTCTCCAGAAAGCATTGTGTATACTAAACCGAATGCAATAGCAAGGATTAAGTATGTGAATGTAATCTTTAATGTGAATACTGCTATAACTGCGAATACGAATGAACAAAGGAGTAAAATTTCCATCTTGTTCTTGTTGTGAATGTATAATGAAACTACATAAACTTCAAGGATTAGTAAGAATACTAAGTTCAAGATTGAAGCTGTACTATTTGCTGTTGTCATATTCATACCAACCATACTGTAAAGGTTGAATGCGTTATTTACAAATATTGTATTAGCAGATAATTCATTTACCATGATTTGGAATCCACCAAATGGAGCTGCTTTAATGTTACCAATTGCAACTGGTAATACTAAGATGTAAGCAAGAACGAATGAAAGAACTAATCCAACAGGAAGTAATATTCTGAGTTTTGTAACTTTCTTAAGGGACTTGTCATCTTTGTACCATTGATATGCAAGGTATGCAACCATGATTGGTGCAACTGCTAATGCTTCAATATTTAATACTGCAGCAAGTGTAATAACAACAAACATTGGAATATACTTCTTCTCTATCATCAATAAGACTGCACAAAGAGTAAGAGCAATTACTAAACACTCAAATGTGCCTACATAACCACTTAATACAAATGTTACTGGAAGAATTGCATATAAACCAGCGTAAACTGTAGAAAGCTTATTTCCTACGTACTTCTTTCCGAAGAAATAAATCATTCCAACAATTGCCATATCTGCAAAGACTTCAATTAGTCTTACGAGAACTGATGCACCAAATAAGTTAACACCTGGATCTACGATATTTGCAATGATTGCAAGGATGTATAATGCACCAGGAGCAATATTTGGATTGCTTGAGCCAGAAATAATTCCATTGTTGTATGCATTAATTAAAGAATCTGTCTTTCTTACATTGTATCCAAGACCGATTAAAGAAGTCATATCCTTACCCATACCATAAGTTGTGAGTAAAAGTATTAATCTAACTAAGAATGTTCCAAGCATTAAAATGCATCCAATTGTCCAAGGATTCTTGAAGAAATCTTTAGCCTTAGATGTATCTTTCTTGGAAACTGCTGTATCTTCAATACTTACAAAGCAATCTTGTTTTGCATAGAGTCTTCTAATAATGATATATGCAGCATAAAGGATGCATAATGATAAAACTGCAAGAACTACTATGAAAGCAATACCTGTTGCTGTTGAATTGTATGTAGCGGAATCCTTAGTTTGAACTATATCTGTAATCTTAGCTTCATCTGGAACATCGCTAGCATTTACTTTAGTAAATGTAATGTTGTCATAGTATGCATGAACTGTATCTGTTTGAGATCCTGTATTAATGCATAAGCAAATTGTAAGATTATTCATGTTCTTTGGACGAACATAGAATGTTTCCTTCTTCCATTTGCCATACTTTGTATCTGATGCGGATGTTGCCTTGATGAACTTATAGTCTAAGTTTTCTTTAAATGTGATATAAGCACCATCATTTGTAGAAATGTTTCCACTGATTCTTAAATCTACTGTTACTTTGTAAATAGCCTTTTTGTCTACTTCTATTGTTTGGTATACATAGTTGAAATCACCTGTGGACTTAATATCTAAATAACCTTCTCCTAAGTCGAAATCATCTAAATCTTTTTCGGCTGCTGTAGTTGGTTTAATAGCTAAAGAACCATTTGCAAGTGTGCTATGCCAGAAAGAAATAGTCATATCTGAAGTAATGGTATCATATTCAAAATCTCCGTTTAAAGAAGCAAAAATATCCTTACCTACTTCAGTTTTATTGCTATTACATGCTGTTAAAGCAAATAACGCCAGTACACATACTAGCGTTATAGCAAGAAGTAATATAACTTTCTTTTTCATTTGTTAACCTCGGGTTTTTATTAGATCTTCTTGAGTTTAGCAGCCTTACCGGTTCTGTTTCTGAGGTAATAAAGCTTTGCTCTACGATTTTGACCATGTCCAATAACTTCGATAGATCCAATCTTTGGTGAGTTTACTGGGAATGTCTTCTCTACGCCAATACCGTAAGAGATTCTTCTAACTGTTACTGTTTCACGGATGCTTCCGTTCTTCTTTGCAATAACTGTTCCCTCGTAAGCTTGTAAACGTTCTTTGTTACCTTCAATAATCTTGAAGTAAACTTTTACGTGGTCACCAATTTCTAATTTTGGTAGGTCTGTTCTAATACCCTCTTTTTCTAATGTGTCGATAATGTTGTTCATTTTATTTCTCCTTTTGACTCAGATTTAGGTGTTCTTGTAAGAGTTTAACAGCGGACCACCTCGGTCATAACGTTTTGTTATATTATCATAATAATTTATTATAGACAACTAAAATATGCGTTTATTTTATAAATTTTTGTATAAATGTTTGTCTATGTATAGGTGTAGGCCCATATTGTTTAAGGGCCTCGATGTGTTTTTTTGTTCCATACCCCATATTATGCTCAAAATCATATTCAGGATATTGCTTTGCATATTCTTCCATTAATGTGTCTCTTGTTACCTTTGCAAGTATAGATGCAGCACCAATAGAATAGGATATTGCGTCTCCGTGTATAATTGGCATAGATTCATATGGGATATCTAATTTAACAGCGTCTATTAAAACGATATCTGGCTTAACATCTAAAGATAAAATTGCTTCTTTCATTGCTTGTTTTGTAGCATTGAGAATGTTAACTTCATCTATCTTATTGTTGTCGTATAAAACACACTTATATGCTATTGCTTTTTCCTTAATTCCGTTGAATAATTTCTCTCTTTTAGCTTTGCTAACTTTCTTAGAATCATTAACACCTTGTATTAAATCATCTAGTGGCATAATAACAGCACAAACACATACTGGACCAGCAAGAGGACCACGTCCAACTTCATCTACTCCACATATATATTTGTAACCCTTTGCCAAGAGTTCATTTTCATATTTCATTAAGTCTTCAGCTTTAACCATATTATGCTTTCTCCAACATGATTTTGCCTATTTTTCCGTTTCTGAAATCGTCTAAAATAGCATTTGCTGTTCTTTCTAGGTCTATCTCTCCACCCTTAACAATCCATCCTCTAGACTTTGCAATTTGTTCAAGTGCCAAATCCATATCATCTGGGATATCTTGTACTTTGTATCTTGCTTGAAGAAGTGGTAAATATTCACCCTTAATTTCTTTAAGAAATTCTTTTACGAGTTCTTGCTTATCTAATACTTCTCCACGAATAGATCCAATGTATGCAAGATGAAGTGCAATATTGTTATCTTGGAACTTTCCCCAAAGTGTACCAGGTGTATCTAAAAAGTCTACACCAGATATGGAATACCATACTTGTCTTCTAGTAACTCCAGGTCTGTTTCCTGTTACTGCTTTTGCCTTTCCAATAATTGAATTTATTATTGTACTTTTGCCTGTATTAGGAACTCCAATTACCATAACTCTTATGCTAACTTTTGCTCCTTTGTTTGCAAATTTGTTGAGTTTATTTGCACAAGCTTTTTTTAATGCAGATGTTACAATTTCTGGATTTAAAGATGTTCCAACTAGAGATATTGCTTCCTTTCCTTCTGCCTTAAATTTGTTAATCCAGGCGGTTAGATTACTCTTTTCTACCAAATCACTCTTGTTAAAGATATATAAAACTGGTTTGTTTTTTATTAGTTTGTCGAACTCAGGATTTGCTGAACTTTTTGTGGCTCTACTATCTATAACATAGACAACAGCATCCACAAGAGATAGATTTTCCTCCATCTCCCTAACAGCTTTCATCATGTGTCCAGGAAACCAATTTATGTTCATTTATCTTCTTTGTCTTTTTCTAGTAAATCTGGTCTTCTTTCTTTAGTAATCTCTAAAGCCTTTTCATATCTCCACTTTGCAATTTCCTTATGATTACCATTTAATAAAACTTCTGGAACTTTTAATCCTCTATACTCTGCTGGTCTTGTATATTGTGGGTATTCTAAAAGATTTGTTGAAAAAGATTCTTCAGATGTGCTTTCACTAGAATGTAAAACTCCATCTATATATCTTGCTACTGCATTAAGACATACTAAGGATGCGAGTTCTCCTCCAGTTAAGACATAATCTCCAATGGAGATTTCATCATCTATACAAAGATCGATTACTCTTTCGTCAATTCCTTCGTAATTACCACATACAAACATAAGTCTTTCTTCTTTTGCCAATTCTTGTACCACTTTTTGGTTCAATGTACGGCCTTTAGGAGAAAGATAGATTCTTTTTGCATTATGATTCGGATCTGTTCCTTCAATCGCTCTCACGAGTGGATCAGGCGTCATAACCATACCTGCGCCACCACCGTATGGCGTATCATCGGTTTTAAAATGCTTATCTTGAGAAAAATCCCTAATATTAACAATGTTAACAGAGAATTTGCCACTTTCTATGGCTTTCCCTATTAAACCACTTTTTAATACGTCAAAGTATTCTGGAAATATTGTTAGGATATCGAAATTCAAAATAGACCTCTTAGTTGTAAATAGAAATCCTATTAAGAATCATTCCATTAAGATTAATGACACCCTTTTCTACATCAATAGACTTAAATACTTCTTTTAGTGCTGGGAATGTTAAATTTCCCTTTGAAGTTTGAACTTCATATACATCTGCAGAACCAAATTGGTCTATCTTTGTTAAAGTGCCTATTTTTTCTCCGTCTACTAATACATCACATCCAATTAAATCGTCGATATAGTATTTACCATTTGGAAGTTTAGGAAGTTGGCTTCTTTTAACAACAACACCTTTTCCTCTCAATCCTTCAGCAGCATCCATAGTGTCTATTCCCTTAAGTTTTATTAACATAAAACCATCCGAGTCTATTACTATACTCTCTGCTTCATAAATTGTACCTTCGATAGATAATTCCTTTAAGGACTTGAATCTATTTGGATTAGATGTATAAGTTTGTGCTCTCACAACGCCTTTTACGCCATGAGGACGGACTATTTTACCTATTTGGAAATATTCTTTCATATTCTATTCTTCGCTTTGTTCTGGTTGCTCTTCGATAATGATGTTATAGTGAATTGGATTGTCTCCGTTTGCAGCTTTGACTAGTGTACGAATGGACTTAGCAATTCTGCCCTTCTTACCAATAATCTTACCTATATCGTGTTTTGCAACGATAATAACAATCTCTGGTCCCTTTTCACCATCTCTGTTCTCGATGACATATTCCCCGTCTGGGATTAAATGTTCAACGATATATTCTACTAATTCTGTCATCTTATTTAATGATTCCTTCGCTCTTGAATAATCTACGGACAGTATCAGTTGGTTGAGCACCATTGTTTAACCATTTTGCTGCAAGGTCTTTGTCGATGTCACAGATCTTTGGATCCTTTGTTGGATCATAGTATCCGATTTGTTCGAGATATTCTGCGTCTCTTGCCTTTCTTTCGTCGATTGCAACAATACGATATGCTGGTTGCTTCTTTTTGCCGATTCTTGTTAATCTGATTTTAACCATTTTTAATTCTCCTTTTGCTTTGCAAATTTATGATTTTTGTTTTGTTATATTCTAAATCCAGGAGGTAATCCTCTTAGACCTTTTCCTTTTGACATTCTATTCATCATATCTTTAGTTGCTTGGAATTGTTTTAATAATTGGTTTACTTCTTGAATTGAAGCACCACTACCAGCAGCTATTCTCTTCTTTCTTGATGATTGAATGATATCTGGGTTTCTTCTTTCCTTTTGTGTCATGGAAAGAATAATTGCCTTTGTTTTTCCGAGTTGTTTTTCATCGATACTTGTATCTGCACCTTTAAGTTTTCCAGAAAGTCCAGGAATCATAGCGAGCATATCTTCTATATTTCCCATTTTCTTTAAGGAATCTAATTGTTGCATATAATCTTCAAGTGTAAATGTATTTTTTCTGATTTTTTGTGCGAGTTTTTCTGCCTCTTCTTGATCGAATGCATTTTGTGCTTTTTCAATAAGAGTTAAAACATCTCCCATTCCAAGTATTCTACTTGCCATTCTGTCTGGATGAAATGGTTCAATATCTTCCATCTTCTCTCCAGTACCTTGGAACTTAATTGGTTTTCCTGTTTCAGCTTTAATAGATAATGCTGCACCACCTCTTGTATCACCATCTAACTTAGTCATGATGACACCAGTGAAATCTAACTTGCTATTGAAGTCTTGCGCAACTCTAACAGCATCTTGACCTGTCATACTATCAACAACTAAAAGAATTTCAGTTGGATTTACTGCTTTCTTGATGTTTACTAACTCATCCATTAGTTTTTCATCAATGTGAAGTCTACCAGCAGTATCAATAATAACTGTGTCATATCCATTCTTAAGTGCAAAGTCTATACCACTCTTTGCAATCTTAACAGGATCAATTTGTCCCATTTCAAAGACTTCAGTCTTTACCTTTCTTCCAACAACCTTTAATTGTTCAATAGCAGCTGGTCTATAAATATCTCCAGCAACTAGTAATACTTTCTTGCCACTCTTTTGTAAGTATCCAGCGAGTTTACCACACATTGTTGTTTTACCAGCACCTTGTAAACCACACATCATATAAACTGTTGGTGGTCTGTCTGCAACCATTAACTTTTGTGTTTGTGAACCCATTAAAGCTACTAATTCGTCATTAACGATCTTAATAACTTCTTGTGTAGGTGTTAAAGATTTAAGGATATCTTCACCTAATGCTTTTTGAGATACTGTATCTATGAATTTTTTAACTACTGTAAAGTTAACGTCTGCTTCTAAGAGAGCAATACGAATTTCTCTCATTGCTTCTTTAATTTCAAGCTCTGTTAACTTACCTTTATTTCTCATTTTAGAGAAAATATGGTTCATTCTTTCGGATAAGTTTTGAAATAATGCCATGTTATTCCTCCATTGTCTTCTTAACAGTATTAATAATTTCTGTTGCCTTGTTTAAATCATTAGATTTAATTGCTTGTTCTAGTTCTTCCATAAGTTTTCTAATTTTATTATCTCTGGCAACTAGACCTATCTTTTGCTCTGCGTTGTCTAATACTTTCTCAGCTTTTCTAATATTATCTAAAACTGCTTGCCTAGTAATATTAAACTTCTCTGCTATTTCTGCAAGTGAATAGTCTTCTTCATAATGTAATGTAAAGATCTCGGATTGCTTGTCTGTAAGTAAGCCGCCGTAATATGCTTTTAATTCACAATATTTGAATCTATTTCTTTCCATAAGTGTAAAGTCTTTCCGCCTTGTAAAGTATTTTAACTTGTCATATTGTATTATCTAAAATAATACTTGTCAACTAAAAATAATATTAATAAATATAAAACAAGGGTAAGTTAATTATTTATATACATGGTATATAATTGTTGCGAAATCGAGTAAATATGAGGTTTTCAATCGAGCAAATGGAGAAAACATAGTCGAGTAAAAGTAAACAATAAATGGGAAGAATATTATAAAATTAATAGGAAGTTTGTGAGGAAATAAATAGGAAGTTTGTGAAAAGTACTTATAAAAACCAGATAATATTTCATATCTGGCTTTAAAGTATTTAGCGTATTTTTGAGGTTATTCGAATAATGCGTTAATGAAATCTTCAGCGTTAAATGGGATTAAATCGTCTATCTTTTCACCAACTCCAACATATACAACTGGTAATTCAAGATTGTTAGAAATTGCTATTACAACACCACCCTTTGCTGTACCATCTAACTTTGTTAGAATTATTCCATCTGTATCTATACACTCTGAGAAAATCTCTGCTTGTGCAACCGCATTTTGTCCTGTTGTTGCATCTAATACTAAGAACTTTCTAAAGTCCGCATCTGGCAATTCTCTATCTACAACCTTACAAATCTTCTTTAATTCGTTCATTAAGTTTACTTTGTTGTGTAATCTTCCAGCTGTATCTATTAAGATAACATCTGTATTATGTGCTTTTGCAGCTGAAATAGTATCAAATACAACAGCGGCTGGATCTGAGCCTTCCCCATGCTTAATAACTCTAACCCCTGCTCTTTGTCCCCAGATCTCAAGTTGTTCACTAGCAGCTGCTCTAAATGTGTCTGCGGCAGCAACAATAACAGTCTTGCCTTCTTCTATGAAGTTATGCGCAAGTTTTCCAATAGTTGTTGTTTTTCCAACACCATTAACTCCAGCAATAAGAAGAACAAGTGGTGTGTATTCATACTCTGGAATTTCAAAGTCTATTTCTTCTTGTAAGATTTCTTTTAATAAGTCTTTACATTCCTCTGGTGTTTTAATCTTTTGTCTGAATGTTCTGTCTTTAAGATCATCTATTACTTTATCACTAGCTTCTACACCTACGTCTGCAGCAAGAAGTGCATCCATTAAATTGTCATAAAATTCATCATCTAATTCTTTTGCAGAAAAGGCATAGAATAACTTCTTAGAAAAATTATCCTTTGTCTTTTTAATTCCTTCTGCTATCTTTTTAAATATATTCATATTTAATTAACTCCTATTATTTCTTCATTGCTTCAATTCTCTTAGTTTCTTCTTGAATGAATCTTTCTGCAGATTCAAGTTCAACTGTAACGAACTTTGTAACACCTCTTTCTTGCATTGTTACACCGAATAATGTATTTGCCTTAACCATTGTTGGCTTCTTGTGTGTAATAACAACGAATTGAGTATGTTCGGAATACTTTTGTAAGAATTCCGCAAACAAGTTTGCATTTGTATCGTCTAAAGCAGCGTCAATTTCGTCCAAGATACAGAATGGCATTGGGTTAAGTGCAATAATTGAGAATAAGATTGCAATAGCTGTTAATGATTGCTCACCACCTGAAAGTAATGAAATATTACTTACTCTCTTACCTGCTGGAGAAGCATAAATATCAATACCAGCTTCTAATACATCGTTTGTATTCTCCATATTAAGTCTTAATTGACCTTTACCACCACCGAATAATTGTACGAATATTGTTTGGAAGTTCTCGCTGATTTTATTAAATGCTTCGATAAACTTATCTCTCATTTCACCCAATAAGGATTGAATTACTTCTTCGATATCTGCAATAGCCTTTTGAATATCTTCTCTTTGTACTATATTTTGGTTGTATCTTTCTTCAGTTTCTGCAAGAGTTTGAACTGCGGTTTGGTTAACATCTCCAAGTTTTGTAATACTTCTCTTAATATCAAGAATTCTTGTCTTGGATCCGTTGTATTCGTAATCTTCTTGTCTTAATGGTAAACATGTGCCATATGTCAACTCATATTCTTCTAGAATATATTGTTGCATTGCGACAACGTCATCATCACATTTTTGAAGCAAAAATTCCTCTTTTGTTTTCTTCTCTTTTAAATCTGTTTGAATATTGATAAATGTTTGCTTTTGTAATTCAATTTCAGATAATCTATCAGAGATTTCTTTTCTTCTTTGTTCCATGTTTTTTAATTTATCTTCTAATTCATCAATTCTTTGTAATTCTTCAGGAGATAAATTCTTTGATTGTGAACCAGCAATATTATCTAAGTAGACTTTATTTTCTGCTAAATCAGCCTCAATATCTCTCTTTTCATCTTCGATATCTGCTTTTTCTTTGTCTAATCTGTATAATTCAGCTTCCAATCTATCTAATTCTGCTTTCTTTTCAGCATTCTTAGTTCCAAGATCCATAACTTTTGCAACTAATTCTTCTCTTTCTGACTTTTGAGAACCGCTCTTTTCTTTATTTTGAGCAAATAAAGCATTATATTTTTCTTTATTTTTCTCTACATCATCTTGAAGTTTTTCAATTGCTGAAATTTTATTATTTAAATCATTGATGGATTTGTCTAAATCTTCTAATTCCTTTAAGTTGTCATTGTATAATGGTTCAATCTTTTCTCTTCTTGCTTTGCAAGATTCAACTTTATCTTCATATAATCCAATAGAAACTCTTAATTCACCAATTTCAATAGTGAGTTCATCTATTTTATGAGTTAAATCATTAATTTCTTGATTTCTAGATACTCTCAATTGTTCCATTTGTGTTAGGTTCTTTTGTGCGGATTGAAGTTTTTGTTCTGCATCATTAATCTTTTGGTCTAAAGATAATAAGCCAGCTGTTCCCTTTGTAGAACCACCTGTAATATCACCAGAACGTGCATAGATATCACCATCTAATGTAACAATCTTGAAATTGAAGTTATACTTTCTTTGAATAGATGCTGCAGTATATACAGTATCTACAACAACTGTTGTTCCTAAGTAAGAGCTAATAAATGGTTTAAATTTGTTTTCGCAGTTTATCAATTCGGAAGCAATACCAATAACACCAGGTTCATTTAAAACAAGTTTATCTGGACCAACTAATGTCTTTTCTGCACAGCTTGTCAAAGGTCTAAATGTTACTCTTCCATATTGCTTACGTTTGAGATAATCTATTAATTCATTTGCATCATTTGTATTCTTTACAAGAATAGTTTGTAAATTTGTACCTAAGGCATACTCTATCGCATTGGCATATTTTTCTGGGACTTCCATAACCTCAGCAAGTACACCCATGATTTTATCTGAAATTCCAATGTCTAACTTTGCATCATTCATCAATCTTCTAACACTATCACTATATCCAGAATATCCTTCTTTTGCTTGTTGGAAGAATTGTTTTTGCATAGCAAATGTATTTACATTGGACTTTAATTTGCTAATAGTATCATCTATTTCAGTTATAGAATTTGTTGCATCTTGCTTATCTTTATCTGCCTCAAGTTTCTCACTTAATTTTTCATTATTCTTTTGAATTGCATTATTGTAATTTGAATTTGCAATAGCAAAATCAGTATCAATGGAAGATAATTCTGCCTTTTGTTCTTTTACAATATCTAACAAGGATTGACGTCTAGCTTCATTTGCAGCATTTGTAGACTTATACATAACCAAATTGCTTTGTAATTGTCCTAATTCTTCTAAAGAAGAAATATATGCTTCGTTAGAACCTTGCAATGCACTTTCTGAACCCTCTAATGTAGCATTTAAAGCAGTCAATAAATTGTTTGCAACATCGTAATCTTGTTTTAATTCCTCATATTCTTTTGCAACTCTATCTCTTTCTGCTTTTGTTTCCAAAGTATCTTTTTCATTCTTTGCAAAAGCTTCTTTGTTTTCAAACATCTCTTGGTCTAATCTTTGCTTGGTTTCTTGCAAGTTTGCCAATTTTTCTTGGATAAGTTTAATGTCCCCTTCCAAATGCGCAGCATCAACCTTTAAATTGGTCAATTCAGTTGTAGTTTGAGTAAAGGAAGCATCCATTAATCTGTTTTCATTAAATAAATCACTTCCTTCTTGGAAAATATCAGAATATTTGTTTTGTACATCAATAAGATCCTTTTCAATCTTATCTAATCTTGCTTTAATTCTATCTTTCATGGATTGGTTATTTTCATACATATAAATATATGAGTTGACCTCTTCATTCTTTAATTGATCTTTTAAAGCAAAATATATTTTTGCATTTTCTGCTTGTTTTCTTAAAGGATTTAGTTGTTTCTCTATTTCAGCAATAATTTCATTTTGTGTTTGAAGATTTATCTTTGTTTTTTCAAGGTTTCTCTCTGCTTCATCTTTTTGAGCACGGAACTTACTGATTCCAGCAGCTTCTTCAAATATTTGTCTTCTATCTTCTGGTCTTGCAGAAACTATTTCTTGAACTTTACCTTGTCCAATGATTGAATAACCTTCTTTACCAATACCAGTATCATGTAATAAAGATATAATATCTTTAAGTCTTACCCTATTATTATTTAAAAGATATTCTGAAACACCAGATCTATCTAACTTTCTTGTAATAACAACTTTGTCATAACTTAAGTTAGGGAAAACTTTTCCACCCTCATTATTAAAATATAATGATACATCACAATATGACAAACTCTTTCTAGTATCACAACCAGAGAAAATAACGTCTGCCATACCACCTTTACCTCTTAATGATTTATAAGATTGTTCACCAAGTGTCCATCTTACACCATCAGCGATATTGGATTTACCACAACCATTTGGTCCAACAATTGCAGTTACACCTTCATTAAGTTCAATAGTTGTTTTGTCTGCAAAAGACTTAAAACCATGAAATTCAATTTTTTCTAGATTCATAACTAAAATTCCTTAAAATTATATAATTTAAATAAATTATAACAAATGTTTTACAAATATACAACTATTAAATTAAATGTTTCGTGAAACCTTTTTTATAGGATTTTTCAATAAAATATTATTTTTTCAAAAAGATTTTAGCTGCATTTCCTTGGGCAGATTTAATAGTCTTGCCATCACCTGTTGCAACTAATTTTTTGTTGATATAAAGCTCAACAATAAATAAATGAGAATGGTCTTTTAATATCTTCTCTTCTTTCAATTTATACTCCACAACGTTTTGTGGTCCTGGATATAATCTGTTAATCTCAGATTTGTAATTCGCTTGGTTAGAATACGTAATTGTTGATATATTTGGTATTTTATTACCTAAATTCTTAAGAACAAATTTTCTTGCTTTTGTTAAGGAATTGCTATCTAAATAAATGGCTGCTGTTATGGATTCAAATAGATCACATTTTCTCTTGTCATCACTCATTATATTTGCATTAATTGCATCCTTTCCAAACAACATCTCATCATCTATGCCTAGTTTGTCTGTTGCATCTGCAAGTGTTTTCTTCATAACAAGTGCTGCTCTTTGTGTTGTGAGTTTACCTTCAGATAAGTTTGGATTGAGAGAAAAGAGTTTTTCAGAAACTATCAATTCAATAACTGCATCTCCTAAAAATTCAAGAGATTCATAGTTACATTGTGGATTGGTATTATAAGATTTATGGGTAAAAGCCCTAATAATTAGGTTCTTATCCTTAAATGTATACCCTATAGCCTTCTCAATCCTCTCTATATCCATTATTCTTCTACGCTGATTCCTTCTTTAATCTTGCCTACAACATCGCTCTTGATGAGTTTGAAGCATTGTAACAAGGCTGCTTTGATGGACTTTGCTTTACTTGCACCATGTGCTTTAACAATAACTTTGTTTACACCAAGAAAACAAGCACCACCATTTTCGTTGTAGTCTACCTTGTGTTTTAATTCTTTGAATACAGGTTTTAACATCAAATATCCAAGTTTTGCTCTTAGGCCACCTTTCATAATTCCTTCTTTTAATAAGGAAAATACAGCATTTGCTGTTCCTTCAGCACTCTTAAGAGCTATATTTCCGTTAAATCCGTCAGAAACTACTACATCATAATTGCCAGATAAGATATCTCTTGCTTCACAATTTCCTAAGAAATTAAGGGATTTATCTTCTTTTAATAACTTAAATGCTTCTTGGTTAAGTGTTGTACCTTTATGATCCTCAGCACCGTTGGAAAGTAATCCTATTCTTGGATTTTCTACACCATTACAAAGAGCATAAGCCTTTCCCATTTGTGCAAATTGTAATAAGTTTATGTCTTTACACTCAATATTTGCACCACAGTCTATTAAAATTACTTGTTTTCCAGTAACTGTTGGAAGTAATGGAGCAAGTGCTGGTCTATTTATACCACGAATTCTTCCTGCAATAAGTGTTGCTCCAACTAATACTGCACCTGTTGAACCAGCAGAAATGAAACCTTCACAAGAATCATCTTCTTTTAGTCTTCTCATAGACTTTACTAAAGAACTATCTGGTCTTCTTCTAACTGCTTCTGTAGGTGCTTCCTCGTTAGAAATAACCTCTGGAGCCTCTACTATCTCAATTCTTTCTTGGATTTTTACATCATTTAATGTGTTGAAATAATCTTTAATCTCATTTTCTTTGCCAAATAATACTAAAGAGAGCTCACTTTCTTCTTGAAGTGCTGCAACACATCCGTCTAATATTTCTTTTGGTGCATAATCTCCACCGTAAACATCAACTATTATTTTTGTCATAACCTATATAATAAAAAGAGAGACCTTTTAAAGTCTCTCAGCTTTATCTTATTCTTTGTCTGCTTTTTCTTTCTTTGGCTCGTAAACTTGAACGCCATTGTAATATCCACATTTTGGACAAGCTGTGTGTTGCTTAATAAGTGCATGACATTGTGGGCACTCAACTAAGTTAACCTTCTTTGTCTTCCAATTTGCGAAACGTGAATTTGTTCTACTCTTTGAAGTTTTTCTCTTTGGGACTGCCATATCTATATCCTCCGATTTACGTATATCTTTTTTAATTGCGATAGTATTTTATTAAATTATTATATTATTGTCAAACGATAAAACTAGTTTTGTGAAACCAATCTTAAAGTATCTCTTGCAATCATCAATTCTTCGTTTGTTGGAATAATTAAAATTCTTACTTTACTATCTTTTGCTGTTACATCTTCAATGTTTCCTGTGGATGCAACTTTGTTCTTTTCTTTGTCTATCTTAGCACCGAATACTTCACATCCTTCTAAGACAAGTTCTCTTGCAGCTGCATTGTTTTCTCCAATACCACCAGCAAATACGATTGCATCTACGCCACCAAGCGCTACGGAATATGCACCGATGTATTCACGAATTCTCCAAGCAAACATATCCAATGCAAGCTTTGCTTGTTCATCTCCGTTTTCAATCATTTCTGCCAAGTCTCTAAAGTCTGATGTTTTTCCTGTGATACCCAAAACACCACATTTCTTGTTTAAGAAATTAACAACTTCTTCTGCTTTAAGTCCAAGTTTCTTTCTTGCAAACTCAACAGCAGCTGGGTCGATATTACCAGATCTTGTTCCCATTACTAAACCTTCTAAAGGTGTGAAGCCCATGGATGTATCTTTACATACACCAGCATCTACTGCAGCAATGGAAGCACCATTTCCAAGGTGACATGTAATGATCTTTGCTTTGTCATTTCCTAAATATTTCATTGCTTCGTGTGAAATGAAGTTATGAGATGTTCCGTGGAAACCATACTTACGAATCTTGTAATTTATGTAAAGATCATATGGTATAGCATATAAATATGCTTTCTTTTCCATTGTTGAATGGAATGTTGTATCAAATACTGCAACTTGAGGAGTATTTGGCATTAATGCAATACATGCTCTAATACATCCAACGTTTGCTGGCATATGAAGTGGTCCGAATTCTGTGTTCTTGTCACAAATCTTTAATACTTCTTCTGTAACGACAACAGATTCTGTAAAATCTTCTGCACCGTGAAGTACTCTATGACCAACTGCACCAATTTCATCTAATGATTTAATAACACCACATTTTTCATCTGTGATAGCATCAAAGACCATTTGTAAAGCTTGTGAATGGTTCTCTAAATCTTTTGAAACCTCATAAGTTACACCATCTGGTCTCTTTTGTTTAATGAAAGATCCAGCAATACCAATTCTTTCTACATTTCCTTTAACAAGCATTGTCTCATTATCCATATCCATTACTTGATATTTTAATGAAGAACTTCCTGCATTAACGACAAATATTTTCATTATTTTCTCCTACTTTTATACTTTGTATAAATCTTATTTAATTCCTTGTAATACTGAGATAGCTGCAACAGCAACGATATCTTCTGCAACACAACCACGAGATAAGTCATTAAGTGGTAATGCCAAACCTTGCATAATTGGTCCAATTGCCATACAGTTTCCGAAACGTTGTGCAAGTTTATATCCGATGTTACCTGCATCCAAATTTGGGAATACTAATGTGTTAGCTTGTCCAGCAACTTTGCTTTCAGGAGCTTTTTGTTTTCCAACAACCTCTACTATAGAAGCATCCAATTGTAATTCACCATCTACATCGATTTCTGGATGGTTTTCTTTAACTAGATTGTAACCTGCAATGACCTTTTCTGTAGATTCGTGTTTTGCACTTCCTTTTGTTGAGAATGAAAGCATTGCAACCTTTGGTTCAATTTCAAGAATCTTCTTGCAAGAATCAGCAGCTGCTACAACGATATCTGAAAGTTGTTCTGCTGTTGGATATGGTATAACTGCACAGTCTGAGAAAATATATGGATGATTGCCATATTTGAACTCTGCTGGTGGAACCATAATGAAGCAACTTGAAACAGATGAGATTCCTGGAGCTGGTTTAACTACCATGAATGCTGCTCTAGATACGTCTGCAGAAGAATAAACTGCACCACCTACAACACCATCTACATCTCCGGACTTAAGAGCACATGCAGAATAGAACATTCTATTTGTTTTAACCATAGTTAAAGCTTGTTCTTCTGTCATACCCTTTGCTTTTCTAAGTTCGAATAAAAGGTTTGCATATTTTGCTGTGTTAGCACTTGTTTCTGGATCATCAAAAGCAACACCAGCAAGATTAATTTCTGGGAACTTTGCTTTGATTGCTTGTTCATTTCCTACTAATACAACTTTACATACTTTCTTTGCGGTTAAAATTTCAGCAGCCTTTGCGACTCTCTTGTCGTCACCTTCTGCTAACATGATTGTTTTACCGTATTTTGCTGCTCTACTTAATAAATTCTCAACGAAAGACATTTGATTTCTCCTTTATATTTGTGTATTATTTTAAAAGTTATAATTGTTCTAATTATAATGATTTGCATTTTTAAAAGCAACAGAAAAAGGATAGTCTATGAATATTTGTTTTATTTTAGGAGAATATAATAATTTTGATGCTAATTGCATTAAAGAAATTAAGCAGGCAAAACGAATTTGTAAGCCTGATTTAATGTGTGTTCTTTTAAACAAAAATATTAAAAATGATGGCACTTTTCTAATATCTAACCAAGTGGATTTAGAAAATGATATTATAGATGGTGGTGCCGATTTAGTTCTAGCTATTCCTTCACTTTTTACACTTTGCAAGAAAGATTTATTATCTCTTGCTCTACTTAAAATTATTAACCTATTTGGTTCTAATAATACATTTAATTTTGCATGTCCAGTATTATCTGAAGATATGGAAGATATAAATATGGCAGAAGACTTGCTTTCATCTGAGGGAAATGATTCTTTCTTAGTTGGGAATAATGTATTAAAGATAAATAAGACTGAAAGTAACAAAAATGCAGATATATCTAATATGTTAACCGGACTCAACAACGAAATACTTGTTCAAACTTATTATAAAGCCAAAGAAGCTAAACTAAATGTAAACTTGATACCAATATTGAAATATACAGAAGATGATGATACAAACGATTCTACATTGTCTAATAAATTTAATTTATTAACAACGAAGGTCTTATCTTCTACTAACCATGAAAAAGTACAAACAATACTTGAATATGTGTCAGATCCAGACACTCCAGAAGTAACAGCAAGAAAGATTGGTATCCCATTACTCTTGCATTTAGACATTACAAAGAATGATATTATAAATAGCATTATAAAATTAGATTCTGTTCAAATGCTTGCTGTTAAGAAAAACAAGCAAAAATTAATAGATAATAAAAAGTTTAATGAAGGATCAGAAATCTATTCTTATGATGATAAAATTAAGGAATTATTTAAACTTCTATCTTAAATCTTAAATTTGCCAAAAAGACCATGTATAATTGCACCATTTCTTCTGGTGTTTCAATGCATCCTTTATTAATCCATTCTGTTAAAAGGAAAACAAAACCACCTATTAAGAACTCATTAAAGTAGATTCTCTTCTCTTTATGGCCCAAAGTTCCTCTTTATGTAGCACATCTAATAATATTCCCTGCAACAATTATTCTTGCAGCAATATTCGGACTATGTGAAAAAGCTATTAAATATTTAATAAAAAAAGAAAGAACAAAATATTGAAACACAGAAAGTATCATAGTTATAATTAAATTATCTAATATTTTAACTTTTGGGAGAGAAAAATGTATATAGTTACACTTTGCATTTTAATAATTTTATGTATTGTTGTAATTATATTAATGCCTGAATTCAAAAATTCAAAAATAACAAACTTATTTTTCATAATTATAACATATATATGTTATATCTCTCTTGCATTGATCATCTATCTTGATGTTGGATTTTATGATTGGAATTTCCAAAATGTATTACCAACTGCAAATGTTAGCCCATTTATGTTTTTTATTTTACCGATTTATTTTATCTTGCCCAAAACACCAAAAAAATATTATTTGTTGCTAATATCCCTATTGTCTGTTGGCATGTTTTTATCCCCTTTCATAAACTGTATATACTTTCATTCAATTTCATATACTTTTCATCCTCATTTTTTGTTAGATTATATTGCACATTTATCACTCTTCCTTTGGGGTATATACATAATAAAATCTCAACAAGTTGAATTAAATATAAAAAATACGTTAATTAGTTCTTCTATTATAATAAGTGTTGCATTAACAATGATGATAATTAATGTGATTTTTGATACTGCATTTTTTGGATTATCTTTATATGGAAAGCACAACATCTATAACCAAGTTATAGTTTCTAACTCATACCTATCTGCTTTAATCTATTTTGCAGGATTAATTGTTGTGTTATTACTAGGATTTTCTTTGCAATTGTTAGTAAATAGAATTAATAAAAAATCCATCCCGAAGGATGGAAATTTAATTAGTTGAATCTGTGCATAAAGTACACATAATGTGAAAGAACTATTCCTGGATCCTCAAGGTCATGATTCCATCTCTTAACCCATTCTAAAGAATAATATCCTGGATAATTGTTCTCTTTTAATGCATTAATTGCTTCCTCTACTGGAACATCACCATATCCCATCATCTTATATTTAACTTTTCCTTTCTCTATTACACTGTCTTTTAAGTGTACGTGTTTAATATAGCTTCCGAGATTTGTAATGGATTGTTCAATAGTTTCGTCATTATATCTGTATGGATGATGTACGTCCCAAAGTGCACCAGCACCCTCTCCGGCTTGGTCTAAGAATTCTTTTAATACCTTTGTGTCTGCAAATATTCCGTTTGTTTCCATTAAAGGTGTAACATTCTTTCCTTTAGCATATTCTAGTACTTCTTTGTATTGTTTTAAGCAAAGCTTAATATCTGCATTTCCATCGTCATATGGTTTGTCTGTTGGCATAACTCTTATATACTTTGCACCAAATTTTTGTGCTAAATCTATATATGCTTTTGCCTCTTCAACAGATTCTCCTCTCTTTGTGTAATCTGCCAAACAAGCACCAGAAGTGAAAATAGGAATTTCAATATTAATACTTTTTAAGTAATCTTTTGTCTTTTCTAAACCTTCTGAAAATTGTTTAATTGCAGGAGCAAATAATTCATTTGAGATACCTCTAACTTCTACAGCATTGTATCCTAAATCTTTTGCACATGAGAAAATTTCTTTAAAATCCCAATCTGGACATCCTATTGTAGAATAACAAATCTTCATATTTTCCCTCCTTATGCTGTTTCAATAGCAGCTGCTTCTTGTAACTTCAACATTTCAATTGCTTGTTCACGAAGTTTGAATTTTTGAATCTTTCCACTTGCTGTAACTGGGAATTGATCCATAAACCATACATACTTTGGAACTTTGTGTCTTGCCATGCTTGCTTTTACAAGTTCTTTTACTTCGTCTTCTGTCATGGTTTCACCTTTCTTAAGAACTATGCAAGCCATAACTTCTTCGCCATAAGCTTTGCTTGGCACACCAATAACTTGGACATCACTAATCTTAGGACATGTGTATAAGAACTCCTCAATTTCCTTTGGATAAATGTTCTCACCACCACGGATTATCATATCTTTGATTCTTCCTACTACTTTGTAGTAGCCTTCTTCGTCACAAGTACATAAGTCTCCTGAATGTAACCATCCATCCTTATCTATTGCTTGTGCTGTTGCTTCTGGCATTTTGTAATATCCTTTCATGATATTATATCCACGTGCAACGAATTCTCCTGGTGTGTTTGGAGGAAGTTCTTTGTTTGTCTCTGGATCTACGATTTTACATTCAACTCCTGGGAATGTTCTGCCAACTGTGGATACTCTTCTCTCTAAAGAGTCTGTTGTAGTTGTCATAGTACATCCAGGGCTTGCTTCAGTTTGTCCGAAGACAATTACTATATCCTTCATATTCATCTTCTCTACAACTTGTTTCATAACCTCAATTGGGCATGGAGAACCAGCCATAATACCAGTTCTCATTGTTGAGAAGTCAAATTGGTTAAATAATGGGTGTTCTAGCATAGCAATAAACATAGTTGGAACACCATGAACAGCTGTACAATGTTCTGAAGATAATGCATTCATTACTGGTACTGGAGAATATGCCTCAACAGGAACCATTTCTGTAGCATGTGTTATAGAAGCCATTGTAGCAAGAACTAATCCGAAACAATGGAAAAGTGGTACAACAATACAAAGTTTATCATCTGGTGTAAATGCCATACCGTCTCCAATTGTAAGACCATTATTAACAATATTGTAATGTGTTAACATTACACCCTTTGGGAATCCTGTTGTTCCTGAGGTATATTGCATATTAATAACGTCTTGTGGATCTAGTGTTGCTTGTCTTGCTTTGTATTCTTCATCTGAGATACTTTCACCTAATTTCTTTAACTTTTTAAAGTTTAAGAATCCTTGTGGTTCGTTCTCTCCTGCAAATACAACTGTTTTAAGGAATGGCAATCTCTTAGAGTCTACCACACCATCTTTTGAATCTTTAAGTTCTGGAACAAGAGTATAAATTGTATCAACATAACTATTTCCCTTGAATCCATCTATCATAACCAATACTTTGGTATCAGATTGGGAAAGTAAATACTCTGCTTCAAAAACTTTATAGTTTGTATTAACTGTAACTAAAACTGCACCAATTTTTGCAGATGCAAATAAAGTTAAAAACCATTCAGGTACATTTGTTGCCCAAATTGCAACTTTGTCATCTTTCTTAACACCGAGAGCCATAAACCCTTTGGCTATTTGGTCGGATTCTTCATCTAATTCCTTCCAAGTTCTCTCGTAACTGTTTGTAGTATATTTAATTGCAGTTCTGTCTGCATATTTAATGGCATTTTCATTAATTATCTGCCCGACTGTCTTGTTTAAAAACTCCATTTATTTGTCCTCTTCGCTCCATCTATCACAATTTTTCATGTTTATAAGTAGATACTTCTCTACATTGAATGCTGTCCATGGTAATATTTCTGGTGGATATACACGGAATACCATAGTTTCTTTGCTAATTGGGTGAGCAAACTTTAATTCGCTTGCCCACAATGCTAGAGGGAGTTTCATCTTATACTTCAAACCATTTCCATATTTTACATCTCCAACAATTGGATGTCCTATGGTTGCCATTTGTACTCTGATTTGATTCTTTCTACCTGTTATTAATCTTATCTCTAAAAGAGATAAATCATTCTTAACATCTAATACTCTGTACTCAAGTTCAGCTTTTTTAGCACCATCTTCTGCCATTGGTACTACACTAACTTTGTCTTTTCCTTCGTATTGTTTTAAGTAATGTATGAGTGTACCATTCTTTCCTGGTACTTCTTTTTCTACAACTGTGAGATATTTCTTTTCAAATGTGCCATTTTCTTTTTGTTCGTTTAATCTTTCTGCAGCCTTACTTGTCTTTGCGAATACCATTACACCACCAGTATCTTTATCTAATCTGTGTATACAGCCGATAAATCCTTCTCCTGGTTTATTCTCATTCTCTTTTCTATATTGTGCTAAAAGAGTACACATATCTGGTTCGCCTGAAGCGTCAGATTGTGAAAGAACTCCTTGTGGCTTTTCAACAACTATTATGTGGTTGTCTTCAAATAGTATTCTTAAATCTTTGTAAGTAATGGCCATTTTTATATCTCACTTTTTAATATTTTTGAATGTTGCAAAGGCTGTACATCCTTCTGGAAGGATTATATCCTTTTCTTTTGTTTGTATTCCTATCTCGTCTGCATCTATTTCTGCTCTATCTCCAAGTGCAATTCTAAGTATATTAGCCATAACACCTGGTTGAATTCCTGTTGTATATGAATTTAAACAAAGGAATAATGGTTCATCTGAAAGTAATGAAACAACTAATTCTATGAGTTCAGAAATACCTTCTTCTAATTTCCACTTTTCTCCGTTTGGACCTCTTCCAAAACTTGGTGGATCTAGAATAATTGCATCATATTTGTTGCCTCTCTTTAATTCTCTCTTACAGAATTTAAAGCAGTCATCTATGATGTAACGCATTTTAGCATTCTCTAAACCACTTAATCTAACATTGTCTCCAGCTCTCTCCACCATGGCTTTAGCGCCGTCTACATGTGTAACAGATGCACCAACCTCTAAAAGAGCAACAGATGCAGCACCAGTGTAACCAAAAAGATTAAGTACTTTTATTTCTCTTCCACTCTCTTTTACGAGTTTTTGCATTCTTTTCCAGTTAACAGCTTGCTCTGGGAATAACCCCGTGTGCTTGAAACCCATTAACTTTAATTTGAATTTCAAATTATTCCAAGAAATAACGAAATCTTCTGGTATAGGATTAATGTAATTCCATGCTCCACCACCTTCGGAAGATCTTTTATAGATTGCATCTATATTTGGATAACTTCTTAGTGGTTTCTTTGCATGCCAAATAATTTGAGGATCTGGACGGATGAGCGTATAATCTCCCCATCTTTCAAGTTTTTCACCATCACCTGTGGCTATAACCTCGTATTCTTTCCAGTCCTCAGCTATTCTCATGTTATACCTTCTTAACAGATAATGTTACTTTGTCTCCGTTGATGTTCCATTCTTGTGTATATCCATCTACCTTGTTTTGGATACCATCTGCAAGAGCATCCTTTAAGAATGTAGCATTGTCTAAAACTTCTTTTGCAAGACCTTCTGCTTCATATCCAATAATGATGTGGTCTACTACTTCAAATCCTGCATCTTTTCTCATTGTTTGTATCTTTGATACAAGTTCTCTTTCTACACCTTCTTTAATAAGTTCTGGTGTGAGCTTTGTATCTAATACAACTGTTGTTTCACCATCTGACTCTGCGGAGAATCCTTCTTTATTCTTTACAGAGATTAAGAGGTCATCTTCTGTGAGTTCAACTTCTTTGTCTTGAATCTTGAATACTGCTTTGTTGAATTGTTTTACAGCATTAACGATTTCCTTTGCTTTTTCTTGTAATTGAACTTTGATTTGTCCGAGTAATGGACCATATTTTGGACCAACTGTCTTAAGTTGAGGTTTTACTTCGTAATCTATGTAGTCTTCACCACTAGATAATGAAACTTCTTTTACGTTAAGTTCGTCTTCTACTAGTTCTTTTAATTCTGGTTCAAGCTCTGTCTTGCCATTGTATAAAAGTCTTGAGAGTGGTTGACGATTCTTAAGATTCATCTTAGATCTTGCAGCTCTACCAAGAACAACAACCTTTAATACATCTTCCATTCCAGCGTCTAATTTTTCATTGATGTAATTCTCATCTGCTACTGGGAATGAGCAAAGGTGTACTGATTCTGGTTGAGATTTGTCGAAGTTATATACCAAGTTTTGGTATATTGTTTCTGCTATGAAAGGTGTATATGGAGCAATAACCTTAGAAAGTGTTGAAAGAACAGTATATAAAGTTGTATATGCAGCTTCTTTTGTAGCTGTCATTTCACTTCCCCAGAATCTCTCTCTAGAACGTCTTACATACCAGTTAGAAAGCATATCTACGAATTCTTCAATCTTTCTAGATGTTTCTGTAATCTTGTATTCGTTTAATCCTTCGTCTACAAACTTAATTAATGCATTAAGTTCAGAAAGAATCCATTTGTCCATAATATTGAGCTTTTGGTCTTCAAGTTTATGTTCTGTTGGATTGAATTTATCTATTTCTGCATATAATACGAAGAATGCATATGTATTCCAAAGTGTTCCCATGAACTTACGTTGAGACTCTGAAACTGTCTCTGGAGCAAATCTAGATGGGAGCCATGGTGCTGAAGATGTGTAGAAATACCATCTTGTTGCATCTGCACCTTGTTTATCTAATACTACCCAAGGATCTACAACATTTCCTAAGTGTTTACTCATCTTCTTGCCGTTCTTATCATTTACGTGTCCAAGAACTATACAGTTCTTAAATGGAGATTTTCCGAATAATAATGTAGATACAGCAAGTAATGTGTAGAACCAACCTCTTGTTTGGTCTATAGCTTCAGAAATGAAGTCTGCTGGGAATTGATTATCAAATATTTCTTTGTTTTCAAATGGATAATGCCATTGTGCAAAAGGCATGGAACCTGAGTCAAACCAACAGTCTAAAACTTCAGGTGTTCTTTCCATAACTCCACCACAATCTGGACATTTGAATTTAACTTCATCGATATATGGACGATGTAATTCTATATCATGATCTAATCCACCGAGTTTTCTTAATTCTTCTCTTGAACCAATTACATGAACCTTTCCACAATCTTTACATACCCAAATTGGTAATGGTGTTCCCCAATATCTGTTACGTGAGATACCCCAGTCTATAACGTTTTCAAGGAAGTTACCCATTCTACCTGTTCCAATTGTTCCTGGCATCCAGTTAACTGATGCATTGGATTTGAGTAATTCGTTTTTTAATGCTGTAACCTTAACAAACCAGCTTTCTCTTGCATAGTAAAGTAAAGGTGTATCACATCTCCAACAGAATGGATATGAGTGTGTGAATTGCATTGCTTTAAAGAGAGTTCCTTCATTTTGTAGATCTTCAATAATGAGTTTGTCTGCTTCTTTAGCAAATAATCCAGTATATCTTCCACAATTTTCTTTAAAGTGGCCTGTTTCATCTATTAATTGTACAAATGGAAGGTCATAATTCTTTCCAACATTGTAGTCGTCTTCACCAAATGCTGGTGCGATATGAACGATACCAGAACCATCTGTTAATGTTACATAGTTATCACAAGTGATAAAGTATCCTTTTGCCTTTGTCTTAGCATCGGTAAAATCAAACATTGGTTCATATGGTGCTCTTTCGTAATCTGTTCCTTTCTTTGTATCTAACTTTTCATATGTTCCTTCTTCGAATAATGTAGGAATTAATGCATCTGCAAGAACATAGATTGTTCCATCTTCAACTTTAATTCTTGTATAATCTGCTGTTGGATTCATACAAAGAGCAATATTGCTTGGTAATGTCCAAGGTGTTGTTGTCCATACTAAATAGTATGTATTTTCTTGATCTTTTGCCTTGAACTTAACAAAAATTGATGTTTCTTCTACATCTTTATATCCTTGTGCTACTTCGTGAGATGAAAGTGCTGTTCCACAACGTGGGCAATATGGGACGATTTTGTGTCCTCTATATAATAGACCTTTATCTGAAATAGTCTTTAATGCCCACCAAACTGATTCGATATAGTTGTCATCATATGTGATATAAGGATTATCCATATCTGCCCAGTATCCAATACGATCAGACATCTTTTCCCATTCACCCTTATATTTCCATACAGATTCCTTACATTTATTAATGAAAGGTTCAATACCATATTTCTCTATTTGTGGTTTGCCATTTATACCTAATAACTTTTCAACTTCGATTTCAACAGGAAGACCATGTGTGTCCCAACCTGCTTTTCTTAAAACATAATATCCCTTCATTGTCTTGTAACGTGGGATAATGTCTTTCATAACTCTAGTTAAAATATGACCAATATGTGGTTTTCCGTTTGCTGTTGGTGGTCCATCATAAAAACTGAAATGGACTTTACCTTCGTTCATCTTTACACTTTTTTCAAAGATTTTGTTTTCTTTCCAGTATTGTAGAACTTCTTTCTCTCTGTCTACAAAGTTAAGATTTGAATCAACTGGTTTGTACATTTTTTAATTTCCTCTATATAAATAAAATAATTTTTGTAAGATTATAGTTATTGCGTGCGCAAAAAGTCAATGAAAATAAAATACAATATTGTATAAAATTGACAAAAAAACTCTATATTTATAGAATAATCGTAGTTTTGCGGATGTAGTACATCGGTAGTACACGAGCTTCCCAAGCTTGTGAGGCGGGTCCGACTCCCGTCATCCGCTCCATTTTTTTATTCAAGATTGTTTAGTATATTTTTTTTAAATACAAAATCCTGCTCTTAACAGTATCTTTAATCGCCTTCACTCTCTTTTCATCAATAAAATTAGCTGCTTTTGGGTCAGAAAATGCACTTTCTATTATTTGGTCTACATCATCCAATTTGCTTAAATCCAACCAATCTAAAGATTTAATTAAATCTAGTTGATCATTATGTCTATTTTTAAATGGTTTACACTCTACTCCTTCACCTGAATAAATTTCAAATGGAACCTTATTATACCCTAATGATGAACCACTATCATAGATAGGAGCAAATCCAATCCACTCCAATGTTTCTGCATTTCTTAATACACCGAAGTTATTTAAATGTCTATCTTCATTTAAAATTATGAAATCTATTATAAACATTCTATCCAAGAAATCTACAGCGCCTTTAATACCCAAATCTTCACAACAACTTAAAAAGTGTTGATATGGAGAAATGTTATTCCTTTTCTTTTTGTGCAAGAAAATTCTCCATGCCGGAATAAGTTCTGTTTCGTTGTTAACAAAATCTTCACAAACTGAATAAGGTATATTATTAAACCAGTCTACATAATATTTTATACAAGGAATACCCAATCTATCCATAATTTCAGATGCAATAACCTCATTAAAAGGCTCCTGTTTAAATGGATATGAACCACCTTTAATTAGACATCTTTTGCCATCAATTATTCTCCATCTTTTTTTCAAATTGCCATCTGATGTGATATCAGGAGAAGCAAAATTAAGGTTGTTAGAATTACGTTTTTCGCCAAAAATAATCTTTCCTATATCTTCAGAGAAATTGCTATCAAAGAAGTTAATATCATTCCAATTTGTATCTCTACCTGGATAGCAAATCCAGTATTGATCAGATAAGCTTAATCCATTACATTTAGTTAATAACATTTGTGGAGTTTCAATATGTATTTTATCTAAAACTTCTTTAATTCCAGAACGAGATAAAGGGATTGATCTTTCAGTCCACCAATCATCCAATGTTTGTCTTATCATCCTATCATTTTTAACTCCAACTGGTAGATGCTTTTCTTCATATACTTCAATGACTTTTGTAATATATCCATGCAAATCACTAATTTCAATTAATGCAACTTGCTTATTTTTGTGCATTAAATACATTTGTGTTCTAGTATCCACACTACTATTTTTATCTCCACCAACTATGGATCCTTTTAAATCTTCTAATTCTGATAAATCTTCTTGCAACTTCTTTCTTAATTCTATAGAATTAGAGACTTGCTTTAAGTCTTTTTCAGGTATGTATTTAGATAGTTTTTTTCCATTTTCAGACCATTGTAAATAATGATATGTTTTTCCAGAAATTACTTTCTTTGTAAGATATCCATTAGGTAAATCTTTTATCTGATTTTTAATCTCATTTTGTCTTTTTACAATCTCTTTATAGTCCATAATTTAACTCCTTTTTAACCCCCATAATTTTAACTCCTTTTTAACCCCTTGTCAAATTTATTTATATTATGAAATTGTTGAGTTTAAACTCAAAACTATGTATAATATATGCATTATTAATTAGAGGTAAAGATTTTGAACGCAATTACTACAAATAAACTCACAAAAGTTTATAAAGACACCAAGGTTGTAGATGAAGTATCCCTTACAATTTACAAGGGAGATATCTACGGATTAATTGGTAATAATGGTGCTGGAAAAACTACCCTTTTACGTATGTTAACTGGTGTAGCAAAACCAACATCTGGTTCGTTTACAATTTATGATGACGAATTAGAAATGCAACATGAAGAAGCACTAAAAAGAATCGGTTCTTTAATAGACTTCCCTTCATATGATCCATCAATGACTGCATATGAAAATATGAAGTTCGTTGCACTATCATTAGGAATAGATAATGATGAAAGATTAAAGAAATTATTGCAATGTGTTTCTTTAGATCCAGATGATAAGAAAAAAACTAAAAACTTCTCTCTTGGTATGAAACAAAGATTAGCTATTGCAATGGCTTTAGTTGGCAATCCTAAGATTCTAATCTTAGACGAACCTGTAAATGGTATGGATCCAACCGGTATTTTTGAGATTAGAGAGTTATTAATGGATTTAAACACAAAATGTGGTGTTACAATCCTCATCTCCTCTCACTTACTCGCAGAACTAACAAAGATGGCAACATGTTATGGCATTATGTCCAACGGTAAACTTGTTAGAGAGATTCGAGGAGAAGAATTAAACGAGATGTCAAGACCATTCATAAAAGTTGTTGTAGACGATATTAAGAAGGCTGTACCTATTCTCGCTCAAACATTTGTAAACGGAAATGACTTCCAAATCTTACCAGGAAATACAATTCACATCTTCAAAGAAGATGAAACTATATCTTATATTGAAGATACATTTAATATGGGTGGTGTCAAAGTTACTGAAGTAGCAAAATGTGAAGGTAACCTTGAAGAACAATTAATATCAATGCTAGGAGGTCCAAAGAGTCACGATGAAATTTTCTAATTATCTAAAAACTGATTTCTATAAACTCAAAAAGTCCAACTGGCTTTGGTTAATGCCAATAATTATTTTTGGTATAATGCTTCTTTTATATGTATTATTCTTGGCACTTGTAATACTTGCTAAAAAAGGCAATGTTGAAGTAGATCCAACTAATACAATACCACTAGATGGAGATATATTAGGTAAATACCTAATGTTCACTGCTCCAAGTGAATCTAACCTTCCAATTATTCTTATGGTTGCATCTGCAATTTTTGTCTGCACAGAATTCAAATCTGGTATGACTAAAATAAGAATTTCTAGAGGTGCAAATAGAGTTAATATGTTCTTCTCTAAATTTATAGTCATGGCTGGAGTTGCCGCTGTCTATACAGTTGGAGCATATGTATTATCCACACTATTCTCTGCAATATTCTTCGGAATTAAAGGATTTAGTGCACAAGACGTTGGTTATTTCTTTAGAGGCATAGCAATTACTCTCTATGTAAATATTAGTATTGTTTCTATATATATGATGGTTGCATATCTTATTAGAAACCTTGGTGGTTCTATTGGTGCATGTATTGGTGTATATATTCTCGGTGGTGTTATAACATCAGCTGGGGCATTATTCACAGAAGGTGTTGCTAGAGAAATATTTAATTGCATCCCATCTGGTCTATTAACATTAGCAGGAAGCACAGGAGAATTATCCTCTGCAAATACAATAGAAATAATACTTGTTCCATTTGTTTTTATACTTCTTTGCAATATCATAAGCGTATTTACATTTAGAGATAGAGACGTTAAATAATCTAAAAAATATTTTATAAAATAAAATATGGCGTCCAATTCGGATGCCATAATTTATATACTGTGCACTATCTTCGTCATACCAAACCGCTGTGGTAACATAGTAGGTGACTCCTTCAAAGTTTCCCCATGGCACACACCAAAATCTGCTTAATGCTGCTGCGGTCAAGCCCTGACATGGTTCACAGCATGATATTGCACGGGACCTTGTTATCAACATTCCTTGTTATGTGCAACCAGCCATAAGATATGCCTAGGATAGCGTTCAATACTGCTATAGCGGATTGCAGTTTACAGGGCACCGCTAACTCCCCATCTAGCACAGTGATATGGATTATAACACTTAATTCAGTTCTTGACAACTTGTTAAAATTACTATGAAATTATATTTCAATATTGAAAAATAATTTTTCTTTGTTTATTATATAAACGGAAATAATGAATAAGGGGTAAAATATGGCACATAAGACTATATTATCAGTACAAGACTATTCTTCAGTTGGTCGTTGCTCTCTAACAGCAGCAATACCAATTATTAATGCATGCGGACAGGAAATTGTAGGACTCCCTACTTCCCTTTTATCCACACAAACAGCTGGAATTACAGGTTTTACTTTTGTAGATTTAGCAGACAATATGCTTCCTGCATATAAACATTGGGAAAAACTCGGAATTAAATTCGATTGTTTCTACTCTGGTTTCTTAGGTTCTATGCAAACAGCAGATGCTGCAATTAAGATTGTAAAATCCTTAAAAAAGAACGGAACTTTAATTGCTGTAGATCCTGCAATGGCAGAAGATGGTAAACTCTATGCTATCTTTGATAATGCATATAAGAGAAAGATGATAGAACTTTGTAAACTAGCAGATATTATTATGCCAAACTTCACAGAAGGAACTATGCTTGCTGGTATTAACCAACAATTAGAGCCAAATGAAGCAAATGCTAGAATGATTCTTAAAATCTTAAATAGTAATGGATATAAAACTGTTCTTTTAAGTGGTGTTTCCCCAGACGAAGATAGAATGGGTACTGCTCTCTTAGATAATGGACGTATTACATTCCAATATAATAAGAAGATTAATAGTTACATTCATGGTGCTGGAGATATCCTCTCCTCAGTTTTCATTGGAAAGATGATGTCTGGTATGGCAAAAGAGAAATCTGCACAAGCTGCAGTAAACTTCTGCTATGAAGTTATTAAGTTCTCTCTTGCTAAAAAAGCAGACTTAAGATACGGTATGTACATTGAACAATGTCTACCACTTCTATATAACAAATAATAATTAAACCTTTTAATAAATAAATAATGGCTACCTAATTAAAGATAGCCATTTATTTTTATAGTGAAAAATTATTCTTCAAATTATTGATTTGCCTTTCTTGCTTCGTCTTCTTCAGCTCTCTTCTTAGCATCTTCAATGATTTGCTTGTTGTACATTGCTGGTACTTGGTCATATCTTACAAATTCCATTGTGAAACGACCTTTACCTTGTGTCATTGAACGAAGGTCTGTTGCATAACGATACATTTCTGCAAATGGTGCTTCAACTGTAATAGTTGTCTTCTTTCCAATTGTGTTGGAATCCATAATTTGTCCTCTTCTTTGTCCTGTTACGTCTGCAAGAATTGCACCTTGGAATTCTGTTGGAACTGTGATAGCAACTCTGTAGATTGGTTCAAGGAAGCAAGGATCTGCCTTTGGAAGAGCTTCTTGGAATGAAAGTCTTGCTGCTGTTACGAATGCGATTTCTTTACTATCTACTGGGTGATATTTTCCATCATAAAGTGTGCACTTTAAGTTCTTAACTGGATATCCTGCTAATACACCATGTAAGATAGCTTCTCTTAATCCCTTATCTACTGCTGGAATGAAGTTATTTGGAACTGCACCACCAACGATAGCGTCTACGAATTCATATTCACCATCAGCTGCACCTGGTTCGAACTTAATCCATACATCACCGAATTGTCCTGCACCACCATTTTGCTTCTTGTGTTTACCTTCTGCAGAAGCAACTCCACGAATTGTTTCGTGATATGGGATACGTGGTGATTTTGTAGCTGAATCTAATCCGATCTTGTTCTTTACTTTCTTGCACATAATTTCGAGTTGTGCTTCACCAAGACCTGAAAGGAGAACGTCTCCTGTTTCAATATTCTTTTCAACTTTGAATGTTGGATCTTCGTCTTGTAATCTAATAAGTTGTTGAATAACCTTTTCTTCATCTTTTGGTGCTGTAACAGCAAGTGAAATAACAGGTTTTGGGAACTTAATAGGTGCTATTTCAAGTTTTGCACTTGAATCACAGAGTGTATCGTTTGTACATGTAACTGCGAGTTTAGAGAAAGCACCGATGTCACCAGCTGCTAAAGAGTTAACAGATTCTTGTTTCTTTCCTTTGATTACATAAATTGTACCAATTCTTTCTGGCTTTCCTTGTGTTGCATTCCATACTGTGTCTCCACTTGATACTTTACCAGTGATGACCTTAAATATTTGCATCTTTCCTGCATATGGGTCTACAACAGACTTGAAGATTTGTGCTGCAAATGGAGCAGATGGATCTACCTTTAAGGAGATTTCTTTTCCGTCTTTTGTTGCTTTGTATTCATGGATTTGTTGTGGGTTTGGTAATAAGTCTACGATTCTGTCCATTAAGTTAACAATTCCTGTTGGAGCAACTGTTGCATTTCCTGCGATTGCTGGAATAAATGAACCGTTATCAATAGCTACTAAGAAACCTTTCTTGATTTCATCCATTGTAAATTCTTCACCTTCGAAGAACTTCATCATTAATTCTTCGTCTGTTTCTGCAACCATTTCCATTAATTTACCTTTTAATTCTTCTACCTTTCCTGCTAAGTCTGCTGGTGTGTCGATCTTAGATTTCTTTAAGTCATATGCTTGACCTGTAAGAATATCTACATAACCAGTCATCTTACCATTTGTCATGATAGGAGCTTCGATTGGTATAACTGATGGATAATTTGCTGCGATTGCATCAATAGTTTCAAAAAAGTTTGCGTTTTCTTTGTCTACACCGTTAATGAAAAGTAATGCTGGTACTTTCATTTCACTGCACATATCGATTGCTCTTTCTGTTCCAACTGTAAGGGATCCAGAAGCTTGTGTTACGATAATAGCGCTATCTGTTGCAGATAATGCTGCTACCATGTCACCTTCGAAATCGAAGAATCCTGGAACGTCCATGATGTTAATCTTTACGTTACGATGAATTGCGTAACCAAGAGCCATGGAAATAGATATCTTACGTCTAATTTCTTCATCATCATAGTCCATTGTTGATGTACCGTCATCAACTTTACCAAGACGATCGATTGTTTTTGCTGTAAACATCATTGCTTCTGCAACTGAAGTTTTACCTTCACCAGAGTGTCCGATGAGAGCAACGTTTCTAATAAATTCGAATGAATAATCGTTCATTTTTCACCTCTATAAGTATTTTCTAAATTACAACTTTTTTAATTGTCGTTATATATGATATAATATTTATAAATTATAGGCAAACACTTTTTTAACAACAATTCAACAAAAATATAACTAATTTTTATTAAAAAGTTAGTAAAGTGGTTGCCAAGTTTTTTATGATGTGTTAAGATAACAAAGCAATTTTAGGAAAAAAATAGGAGACATATAAATGCCAAACATTAAATCTGCAAAGAAAAGAGTTAAAGTATCACAAAGACAACATGATGAAAACGTTGTTGCAAAATCTTATATTAAGAACACAATTAAGAAGTACAATGAATTAATCGCAGCTGGAAACAAGGCTGAAGCTGAAAAGTTCCTCCCAACAGTTTATTCTGCAATTGATGAAGGTGTAACAAAAGGTGTTTTAACAAAGAATTCTGCTAACAGAAAGAAAGCAACAGTAGGACGTTCTTTATCCAACCTTAGCAAATAATTATTATATCTATATAATAAAAAATTAGCCCGAATTATATAGTTTGGGCTTATTTTATTTTAATTGACTTCCCTTTTTTGATTATTTCTTTCTCTTAACAAATAGGATAATCACAACAGCAGCGATAACAACAGTAATAGCTGTAGAGATTAACCAGATTTTCCACATTTCCATTTTTACGGTTTTTCCTTCATTACTTGGTTCAACAACGATTTTTGTACTATTTGCACTCTTAATTGTATTAACTGCAACTACTATTTCATATTCACCAGGATTTGTTTCCTTGAATTCATAGTATGGATCTGTACTTTTTAGTTCTCCATTTACATACCACTCTATTGTAACCTGATCTTTATTACAATATTCATATTTAGCAACAGAGAAATTTACAGCCTCACCACTCTTAATTGTTTGATTTTCTGCAGTGGTTATTGAATCATTAGATACAATAATTGCTTTTGTAGATGTAAGTCTATAATAACTAACTTCAATAGTTATTGTTGGAGAATACAAATATTTTGGACCAGAACCTGGATTTTTATAATCCATTCTTGCTTCAACTCTTGTGCTACCAACCTCACGATGTGGAGCATATTGAATAGTTTTTCCTCTTCCAACTACAGTTTCATTTCCGTCATTATCATATTCAACCCAATAAATATATGGAGCATTTTCATAATTAACTGGTTCTAAGTCTGCAGTTAAGGTAATTGCATGAACTTCGTCTAAAGTTTGAGTTAAGTCTGATGTCTTTGCTGAAATACTAATAGATGTAGGAGTAATAATAACTTCTTCATCTGTTTCATCTAAGAAATCTTCTGTGATAGTCTTTTCGAGGTCTAATACTTTGTATTTTACATCTCCAATTTCGATTGTCTTTTGTTCTTTAAGTAAGAATTCCTTTATAGCGTTAGCTGGAATTTCGGTTCCATTCTCGCCTTGTAATCCTCTATATTTTAATGTTAATAAAGCAGCTGCAAATGAAACTATAGGTGTAGCCATACTTGTGCCACTTAGTTTTCCATACATTTGTCCATCTTGTTCAAACTTAACACCTGTAGCACTCTCAGAAACTGTACTTACAATCTCTCCACCTGGAGCAAAGATATCATAGATATCTCCGTAATTAGAAGATGAGTATTTTTGAATATCTGTATAATCTCCATTATGTGTATAATTCATTACACCAACAACGTTAGAATTACCTGCAGGATAATACTTTGTAACGGATGAATTCTTCCCATTATTTCCTGCAGCTGCAACTGTTATAACTGAAGATTTATATGTTTCAAATAGATTTGAATTCCAGTCTGCATCTGCAGTTAAAGACATATTAATAATATCTGCACCATTTGAAACAGCAAACCTATATGCACCATTAGTTCCTAATACATTATCCTTGTTAAATGCATTTGCACCATCCTTAATAAATGAGGATCTAATTGGCATAATTTTTATGTATTTTTCAAGGTCCATATAATGAATTAACGTGGCTAGAATACCGGAAACGTGAGTTCCATGACCTTCTGGAGACTTATCCATAATATCGTCCTGAGGGTCTCCATTTTTATTACTTGCAGCATTCTTTCCGATGATATTTCCATCTGAATCTCTATAGAAAACATCATATGGTGAGATGTATTCTGGATCTGTAATACTTGTTAATTGATCTCCGTTTTCATCATAGAGACCTGTAAACATATCTAAATCATATTGGATACCTGTATCTATAACAGCAATAACAACTGGATGTTCCTCCAAATAATCCAAATCTAACTCAGCTTTTATTTGTTGGTTAAATACACTCTTTACTGCAAACATATTTAGATAATTAGAACCCATCCACCAATCTTCTGGTGCAGTTCCTTCATATCCAAAATTATTAAGTGCATCTAAATAAGAATTTGGGTTTAAAGCATATGCAACATTGGATGTAATTGCCATTGAAAAAGCAATACAAAAAGATAAAATTAGTACTAGTACTAAAATCGTTCTTTTTATTAAGTTGCTCTTTGCTAGTTTCATTTTATCCAAACTACATTTCCAGATGTATCAATGGTTCCCCACTTTCCATCTTTTTTAACTTTGCCTTCGCCTTCTTCAAACTTAGTTGCTGCATCATAAATAAATGGAATTACAACTTCACCTTTGTTATTAATGTAACCACACTTTCCACCTTTTTCTACAACAGCAAGTCCTTCAGAAAAGCTCATTGCTAAATCATACTTAAAATCTATTACGATATTGTTCTTTGTGTCTATATATCCACACTTTTCGTCTAATTCAACAGAACAAAGTCCTTCCACAAATCCATAAACTTCATCGTACATACATGGAATTACAGTTTTGAAGCCATCATAGAATCCCCATTTGCCACCCTTTTGGATTTTTCTCCAGTTCTTACATTCTAGTGGTGTTGTTAATTTTGTTTGAGATACTTCTACTTCATCCTCTGTATCTTCTGAAATCTCTTCTTTCTTAGCATCTTTTGCAGCTGCTACAGCAAATTTGGAACCCTTTTTCTCTGGTACTTGAGGTTTATCTTCTTTCTCTTCTTTTACTCCTTCTCCCTTAATATACATACCTTTCTCATTTAGGGCTTTTTTAATCTCTAATAAGATTTTCTTATTAAGGTTCTGGATTTTGTACATATCTTTCTCTGTTTTTCTACAGAGATCAGCTGCGACATTAATCCTATTTTTCTTTAATAATTCAAGGGTAAAATCTGATAAAGATAACTCCTCAATTGGAAGTTCTAATAATTCAACATTAAAAGGCAATACTTCTTGCTCTTTTTGTTTGTTGTTTGGATTGTAATTTTTTTTATATTTAAAAGGCTTACCTTTTTTATTTTGTTTATTTGTGCTCATACGACTCCTTTATCGTTACTATTTTAACACTTTTTTTATTCGTGAGCAATAACTCGTTCTCCGTTGACTTATTATACTAACATTTGTATAATAAACCTATGGCAAAAGTCTCTATATATAAAACAATCTTACTATCCATTTTATTTGTATTATGCTTTGCAATCTGTTTAACAGTTGCATTTTCATTTAATACAGAGAAATCTTTTGCCCAAGATATAGTCTCAGACTTTGATATTATCTTCCCTACAACACATTATATACAATTTAGCAATCCTACCTTTGTTGCTAAAAGCAACAATTACATTGCAATATATGATGAAACTGAGAAGAAAGTATTAACAATAGACAACCAACAAACAAGATCTATCATAGACTTAACAACATATTATCCAATTAAAAACATCTGGGTTCTCCAAAACAATCTTTTAATTCAATATAGTGAGAATGATGTAACAAAGTATGCAAAGAAAGATTTAGCTACTGCAAACTCAGCATTTGAGAATGTGGATATCAACTCTCCAGCAGGAACAATTACATCTATAACCTCAGATGGTACATATTTATATGTAAAATCCTTAAACGGCAATTTGACCGTATATGATTCCACTTTTGCAATCTATAACAATATGTCCAATATTTATATGGATCGTTTAGTTGGATATGCAAGAGTATTTGGATATGGAGAGACAATAGTTGTTTCTAACAATACAGAAACTGGTGTGGAATTAAGTGTTATCTCTCTTGCAACAAGTGTTGTAAATGCAAGTCAAAATATTGGAGATGTAAACCCACAATTCCTTTCATATAATGGAACATATATTTTCGCATACTATAAATCCCTAGAAAAACTAAGCGTATATGATGCAAATACATGCAACAAATTATTTGATGTTAATAATTTCTCATTATCTCAATCCATAGTATTTGGAAATGATATTTACTGTATCATTGGAGATAAGATTTATATTTATAATATAAACTCAGACAAAACCAACCTCTCTTTAATAAATTATTATTCAAAAGTTGGTTCGGATACAGACCATTTAAATAACCCAACAGATGTAGTACTTAATAACGGAACAATTTATGTTGCAGACCAAAACAACAACAGAGTTTTATTATTTGATGAAACCGATTATTCCTTCACTACATCCATTAGCATTTCTAAACCACAAGAATTAGTTTTTGCAAGTAACAAGAGATGGTTTGTACTCTCCGGAAAAAATATTGTTGAGTATGAATTAACAACAAAGAAAACCACATATTCATTTGAAGATAGCACAACTCCACTTGCTATGACATGGATGAAAAAACTCTATATTTTAGGAAAGAAAGGAAATCAAACAAGTATTTACACATTATACTCTGGTTCATTCTATAAACTTATAGATGTTAACAATGCAAAAGATATTTCCACAACAGCAGATGGTTCCTTTATTTATGTTCTTGTTGAAGAAAATGGACATCAAATCATTAAATGTTTTAATGATAAAGGTGTAGAATCACTCGTTGTTCTTAATTTGGATATAACAAATGCACTACACTTCAAAGTAGATGCTGTTGGAAACATATATGTTCTCACAGCAGACTCAAAGATTATTAAATATGAAAGAAGAGCAGTATCCTTTGCAAAAACAGATACGCTAACTCTAACAAATGATATTTACACATCTGTTCCTAACAACTTCTCGTTTGCAGGAGCAGATAAGATTGTATTCTCTTCTCAGGATTCATTTATAGCTAAAGCTAATATGGATCATACAGATGTTGTAGTACCAACACCAGTTCCATCCATTGAAAATGCTGTATGTAATATCTATACAACAAATGCAAAAACATTATTCTTTGTAGAACCAAACATTCTAGAAGATGCACTTATTGTTGAACAAGGCGCATACATTCCTATCTTTGAAAATGCTTCTCAAATAAATGGTTTAGTATATGGTTATTACAACAACCAATATGGATACTTTAATGCAGATTATTTAACTTTGTTAAATATACCAGAAGATGTAGACCATTATGTCGTAACAATTGCAAGCAATGTAAAACTATATGCATTCCCTATTGATACATCTGATTACATAACTGTTGGACAAAACGTAATGTTACAATACTTATCCTCTATTTCAGACTACGATAACGAGAGATGGTTCAAAGTCAAATATGAAGACAAAATATACTATGTTTTTAGAGACGCTGTAACGAACTATAACAACGAAGAACAAGTAGACCAACCAACTTATGCTAAAGCACAAGCAAAGCGTATTGGAGGCCAAATAAAGCTCTATTCTACCCCAAATGAAGATAGTCCTGTTATTATGACTATTGCAGATGGACAAAAAATAGAAGTTTATGATGAGATTGATGGTTTTTACTATGTAAAATATAACGGACAAGCCGGATATACAAAGGTTACAGATGTTAAATTAAGTGGATTAACTTCAGCACAAATCATTGGTATAGTATTAGCAATTCTTACCATCTTTGCTGGTGGTGCTATTTTCGTAATTACTAATATCACAAGAAAGAAACAAAAAGATCTATAAGACTGGGTGTGGCGCAGTTTGGTAGCGCGCTTGAATGGGGTTCAAGAGGTCGCTGGTTCAAATCCAGTCACCCAGACCATTTTTATATTAATATAAAATCCCTTATATAATTTGCAGTAATCTCTATTTGTTCAATATTAGATATTGTTGGAGTTCCATCTCCCCTTTGATATCCATACATTCCATAATATGCATGACAACCGCCTTGAATTATTCTTTCTGTAAAATTAGAAGGAAGATTTGATTTGTTTTTATCATAGTTTTTCTTGTTCATAACCTTATCTTCACTTCCATATATAGACAATACTTTTGATGATGAAATGTCTGATGTCGAATATGATCCAAGGAATATTATTCCTTTATAATCATTAATATTTTTAGATAAATAACTAGCAGCCATAGATCCACCTAAGGAATGTCCACATAAATACCATTCATTTACTTCAGGAAACCTCTCTTTTATCCCTTTTGCTGCGTTGCTCTTAAAAATAGCAAGATTTAATGGCATCTTTAGTAATACACAGAATATTCCTCTCTTTGCACAAGCAGCCATTAGTGGTTCATATGCAGTCCACTCTACTTTACCACCAGGATAAAATATCAAACCGGATGAAACAGAATCACCCTTAAATACTATTGTATTTTTATCTACTTGTTCTCTTGTAATATTTTGAGATTCTACATAAGAATTAACTGCATCTTTATCTGCATGATAATAAACTCCACAATAAATGAAAAATGCACCAACTAAAAGAACTATTATGGAGATAGTTGTAAATAAAGATACAAGAACTTTTCTTTTACTATTTCCTGCCATTTTATCCTCACTATCAAGAAATTATAGGCAAAGTTACTATAAATTACAAATTAATAGTAAATAATTAGTTAAATTTTGAATAATATTGTTGAAAGAAACTTATCTAAGAATTATAATTCTTGTGGTAAGGGGTTTATATAATGAAGACATCTTTAAAAAATAGAGCTCAAATTGGACAATATTGGTATAACTTCACAGAGTTATTAGCTCAGTCTTTAACAAACCAAAAAATTGAGAATGATATAGAATATATCCATAAGATTAAATATGGTTCTTCTAAGGCCAATGTTGCCAATATTATGTATAGAAGAGATTTGGAAGATGAAAAGAAACCTCTATTCATTTATATCCATGGCGGTGGTTATATTTCTGGAAAGTTGGATATGAGAAACCAACAAGTACAAAATTATGCCAAATTAGGCTTCCTGGCCTTCTCTATTGATTACACCGTCTCACCTCAAGCAATTTATCCTACTCCAATTCAAGAGTGTTTTGACGCAGTAGACTGGCTCTTAGATAAGCAAGATATCTATAAAATAGATACCGAGAATATTTTAATAGCTGGTGAAAGTGCAGGTGGATATTTTATTACAATGTTTGCAGACCTTATTAACAATCCAGAAAAGATGGAAAGAATTGGCGTTTCCTTTAGACATATTAAAAATGTTAAAGTTAAAGGAATTATCTCACATTGTGGTGCTTTTGATCTTAATAGGATGACAGATAAAACTAAAAAACAATCTAAGTTCCCAGACATTATTATGATGTGTAAGGCTTTTGTTGGAAAATCTGGAAAGGAATTCTATGAATGGTTAAAAACCGAAGATGGAAAAGATTCAATTCCAACTATTACTTCATCCTTCCCTCCAATGTTTGTTATATGGGGTGCAAAAGATTATTTAAGATATGAAAGTTTCGACCTTATGGAAGAACTTAAAGAAAAGAATGTTCCATATGACCAATTTGAAGCAAACAAAGAAGTTGCAAATCATGCTTGGTCTATAATGACACAATTTAAAACAGCATATGCAGGTTATTTAAAGTCTTTAGACTTTATTTTACCATACTTTGACAAATATTTTGTTAAAGAAAATGATACATGGAAATTTAAAAATTAATATATAGAGGAAAAAATTATGATTAACTATTCAGAAAAATTGAATCCAGTAGCAAGAGACATGAAGCCAAGTGGCATCAGAAAATTCTTCGAAATTGCAGCAACAAGAAAAGATTGTATTTCTTTAGGTGTTGGCGAACCAGACTTCATTACACCAAAGGCTTTTAGCCAAGCAGGCATATATTCCATTCTTAATGGAAAAACACAATACACTGCTAATGCAGGTTTAATGGATTTAAGAAAAGCAATTGCAAAATACACAAAACAATTCATCGGTGTTGAATATGATCCAGCATGCGAAATCATTTTAACAGTTGGTGCATCCGAAGGTATTGACGCAGCATTTAGAGCAATTTGTGCTCCTGGCGATGAAATCCTTATCCCTGAACCATGTTTTGTATGCTATGCGCCACTAGTTTCTCTTACAGGAGCAAAACCAGTATCTGTAAAGTGTACAATTGAAAACGAATTCAAACTTATGCCAGATGCAGTTGAGGCTGCTATAACACCAAAGACAAAAGGTATCTTAATTGCATATCCAAATAACCCAACTGGTGGAATTATGGAAAAAGCAGACCTTGAAAAACTCGTTCCAATCATTGAAAAGAATGATTTAATCGTATTCTCTGATGAAATTTATGGTGAATTAACATATAACAATATTAAGTTCACATCTATTGCATCACTTGGAAATATGAGAGAAAGAACAATAGTTTTATCTGGTTTCTCTAAAGCATTTGCTATGACAGGATGGAGACTTGGTTATATTCTTGCACCAAAGGAAATCATTTCTGTTGTATATAAGATTCACCAATACGGAATAATGTGTGCTCCAACAGCTGCACAATATGCTGCACTTGCTGCACTTAATGATAGTTTTGAAAACAACTTCAAAGAAGTTGCATATATGAGGGAAAAGTATAATGAAAGAAGACAATACTTAGTATCTAGATTAAATGCAATGGGATTAACATGCTTTGAACCACGTGGTGCCTTCTATGCATTCCCATGTGTTAAGTCCACAGGATTAGATGGCGAAGCATTTGCATATGCACTATTAGACGCAAAGAACGTTGCTGTAGTTCCAGGTGGAGCATTTGGTGAAAGTGGTAAAGACTTTATAAGAATTTCTTATGCATATTCTATTGATGCAATTAAGAAAGCTCTTGATTTAATTGAAGAATTCTTAAACGAAAGAAAATAATCACATTTAAACTTAATAAAATAAAAGGCATACGGAGTAATCTATATGCCTTTTTTAAATACAAAGTATTTAATATTTAAGAATTAGTCGTCTTTAGATTGGAATAATGCATCAACAAACATATATTGGTTGAACTCAGCATCCCCACTCTTTTCATACTTTCTATTTCTAATTACTTTTGCAGGAATACCTCCAACCAATGTATATGGCTCTACATCTTTTGTAACTATTGCTCCAGTAGCAACTACTGCACCTTCTCCAATTATTACTCCAGGAAGTATTGTAGAATTTGTATATACTTTAGCATACTTTCCAATTACAACAGGTTTATATGTTCTTTCTTCATGATCTTGCTCTGAATGCCCGTGTGTGAATATCTTTGTGTACTCTGTAATAATAGAGAAATCATCAAATTTTACTCCACCTTTGCTATCTAAATAGCAACCATGATTCCAAGAAACATTCTTTCCAACTTCTATAAGATGTCCATAATTGAATCTACATCCTTCATTAGCAATAAATCCTGCACCACAACTCTTAAATAAATTTGTGGCTATAATTTGTCTAAAAGGAATTGCGAAATCTACATTAATTCCTAAAGGAGTTCTATCTATACACTCCCACAAAATATGCATATTTCTTTGTTCTTCTGTATATGGAGTATCTATCCCTCTAGGAAGATAATCTCCCCATAATTTGAAGGACTCAATAAGTTCTTTGTTATAGTTTGGAATCCCTATAATTTCAAGAGCTTTCATCATGTTTTCGCTATCTAGTCCTTGCTCTATTAATCTACCTATATCTTCGAGCTTATTTTCTAAAATACCCATATTCTAACCGCCTATTTTAATTCTTTTGCAATCTTGTATGCACTTGCTGTAGCATCTGCAATTCTACCAATCTTTGTAGCATCACCAATAGCATAAACTCTACCTTCATATTGACCTTCAAGTTCCTTAACAAGATTATTAACAGGACGTGAACCTAATGAAAGAATTACAACATCACAATCAATGTGTTCTGGATCACCAGTTACATTAATCTTTCCTTTCTTGAATTCAACAGGAGAAACAACTATTCCCTTGTCATCAATCTTATCAAGTTTATGGCTTGTTACAAACTTTGTGTTATTTGCTTCAAGTTTTGGTATACAATCTAATCTTAATTGGAACCAAGTTGTTGGAGCGAGTTCAGATGCCATTTCAACAATTGTTAAATCATTGTTCTCGGAAAGTAATTCAGCTGTTTCTAATCCTGTCATACCAGAACCGATGAGCGCGATCTTTTTGTCCTTAAGGACAACTTTTCCTGTTAAGATATCTGTTGTAGTATAAACATTAGCATTTCCTACACCTTCAATAGATCTTGGTTTAACAGCTGTTGCACCTGTTGCAATAATAACTGCATATGGTTTATATTCTGCAATCTTTTCTGGAGTTGCTTCTACTCCAAATACTAATTCAGCACCATTTTTCTTTGCAGCTGTTTGTAAGTCTTCACAACACCATGCAATCTTTTCTTTGTGAGGTGGCATTGAAGCAAGTGTTAATTGTCCACCAACTTTTTCTTCTTTTTCAAGTACTATTGGTTTGAAACCTCTTCTTCCTAGCATTTCAGCTGCCATTAATCCACCAGGACCAGCACCAACTATAACTACTACTCTTCCGTCTCCGTCTTTTACTAAGCCGTCTGTATAGAATTCTTTTTCAGAACCAACTGTTGGGTTAACAGAACAGAATGCATGAGAACCAATGTAAGCATTATCTTGCATACTTTGTATGCAGTATAAGCAACAAATACATCTCTTAACATCTTCTGGATGTCCACCTTGTACTTTTTCTACCCAGTGTGGATCTGCAATTTGTGGTCTACCTAACGATACGAAATCTTGTACATTTTCTTCTAATAATTGCTCTGCAAGTTCTGGAGATCTAATTAAGTCTGCAGCAAGAAGTGGGATTTTGACTTCTTTTCTTACAGCTTCTGCAAGATATCTTCTCCAACCGCAATCAAAGGATGTTGGTTCAAGCCAGTAATTGAATGTATCATATGCTGCTGAAGATACGTCAATAGCATCTACACCCATTGCCTCAACTGCTTTTGCAATCTCAACACCTTCTTTTACTGTATATCCTTTTCCCGGTTTGCCAATCTTGTCATACATTTCATCTATTGTTAATCTAACAATAATTGGATAATCTCCACACTCTCTTCTAATACCTTCTACAATTTCTCTTAAGAAACGAAGTCTGTTTTCAAAAGATCCACCGTATTCGTCTGTTCTTTGGTTTGTATTTGGAGATAAGAATTGTTGAATTAAATATCCGTGTGTTCCGTGAAGTTCTACACCATCTACACCAGCTTTCTTACATCTTACAGCTGCATCTATGAATTGTTGTATTACTTCTTTAACTTCCTTATGAGAAAGTGCTCTAACTTTTCCACCAGCAAAGAAACTTGGTTCGCAAGCACTAGCAGAAACAGATGCCTTACAAATATTGTGTCCCATTAAGAAATCTTTTACCTTTGGAACGAGTTTATATAATGTTTTTGCATATCCTTTCCAAATCTTTTGCATTTTAATGCAAAGTGGTATTGTTCCAACTGCAAGTCCAACATTTTGTCTGCCTGGGTGATGTAATTGTACAAAGAGTTTTGCACCATGACTTTGTATTCTCTTTGCAAATTCTGCCATTGGTGCGATGTGGTAATCATGAGACATTGCAAGTTGTGCAAATGCAGCTGCACCATGAACATCATTTACTCTACAAATTTCGGTTATGATTAAACCTGTGCCACCTTTGGCTCGTTCTTCATAATAATCCATTAACATTTCTGTTGGTTTGCCATCAAATTGTCCCATTCCAACTAGCATAGGAGACATAACTACTCTGTTTTTAATCTCACAATTGCCAATTTTGAAAGGTGTAAAAAGTTTGTCGTACATAAATAATTCCCCTTAAAAAAATTTATTTTTATATTTTTAATATAATTCCACATAAAATTATAGTAATTAGTACACTAAATTGCAATATCTAACCTGATAATTCATAAAATTGAATAATAAAATTAAGTGCCTTAATTTTGTATTTTAGACCATTTTTTAAAATATTTGCCTATTATACTTTTTGAGAGTATAATATTATGACTGAAAAGTGGGAGAGTAAAATATGAATATAGTTATAGTAGGAGCAGGAAGTGTTGGATCTGAGTTAGTTGAACAACTAATTCGTGAAGGTCATAACATTACTGTAATAGACAGCGACCAAAAGAACGTTCAAAATGCAGTTAATAGATTTGACGTTAATGGTTTTGTTGGTAATGGTGGAAGTTTAGATACACTTCTCGAAGCTGGTATTAAGAATTGTGATATCTTCATCGCAGTTACAGAAAAAGACGAAATTAATGTTCTTGCATGTATGGTTGCAAAGAGCCTTGGTATAGATAATACCGTTGCTAGAGTTCGTAACCCTGAATATATCTCAATGGCAAACGAAACAAATAACATTGGTATTTCTATGATGGTTAACCCAGAATATCAAGTATCCGAAGAAATTCTTAATATATTACAACTCCCTTCCGCTATAAATATCCACAACTTTTCAGATGGTAATGCAGACTTAGTTGAGACAAAGATTAAAAGAGATAGCATTTTAAACGGTGTAACTATTAAAGATTTACATCTTTATATCAGGCAAAGAATTCTTATTTGTGCAGTACTAAGAAATAATGAAATCATTATTCCTAATGGTGACATTAAACTTAGAGAAGACGATATCATATACTTCTCTGCTACAGAAAGAAACATCCGTTCCCTTTTCCAAGATTTAAAAATTAACAAAAAGACTCACAAAGTATTTATTGCTGGTGGTTCTAAGATTACATATTATCTTGCTAAAGGATTAGATAGAATTGCATACAATGTAAAAATCGTTTCTCCGGACAAGGATGAATGTAAGTTCTTAGCAGACAATCTCAACCATATAGATGTAATACATGGAGATCCATCAGACCAAGCACTTCTCAACTCTGAAGGATATAAGAATGCAGATGCATTTATCGCACTTACAGACAATGATGAGACCAATATTATGCTTTCTACTTATGCACACTCTAGTGGTGTAAGAAAAGTTATTACAAAGGTTGATAATGATGCTTATTTAAAAATGACAGCAACATCTCCTGCATTAGATACAATCATCTCTGCAAAATTATCTACAGCTGAGCAAATTGTTACATTTGTTAGAACATTTACTGGCGAAGAAGACAATATTGTTAAAAAGATTCATAAAATCTCTGATGATAGAGCCGAAGCACTTGAATTCACTGCTGGCGAAACATTCGGGGCTCTCAATACTCCTCTTAAAGACATTAAGTTCAAGAAAAATGTTCTTATTGGTGGAATTATTAGAGAAGGTGAATTCATTTTACCAACTGGTAATGATGAGATCAAAGTTGCAGACTCTGTTATTGTTGTAACAACAAACAACATCTTTGATGATTTGAATGATATATTAGGATAAAGTATGAATTATAAACTTGCGATACGAATCATTGGAATAATTTCAGACTTCCTTGCGGTTGCCTGTTTTGTTTCCTTAGGATTAGCCCTTGATGAAAGTATAGAAATAGTTTATATGTGGGCTATTATGATTGCTGTACTCGCTGGAATCGGTATCACTACACTTCTTTTAAGAGTATTCTCTAAAAAAGTAGACGTAACCACACTTAATGCAAAAACTGGTATTGTTTCATTAGGTATTTGTTGGTTATATGCATCTGTTATTGGTGCAATACCATTCATGTTCTACAAAATCCCTGGAATAGAAAACTTTGCAGATGCTTTCTTTGAATCTGCATCCGCCTTCTCTGGCACAGGAGCTTCCCTTGCTTTAGATACAGATGCAATTCCAGATAGTTTACAAATCTTTAGAGGAATATCTCAATGGCTCGGTGGTATGGGTATTGTTGTTCTTATTACAGCATTACTTGGAAAGGATGAATCCATATCCTCACCTATCTTCAATGCAGAAATGCCTGGTCCATCTAAAGGTAAACTCGTTTCTAAAACAAGAGTTAATGCAAGAATTTTATACGGTATTTATATCGGAATAACAGTTGCAGAATTCTTATTCTTATACGTTGGAACAGTATGTGGTGCTGGATCAGCAGATGGCGAACATCAAATGACATTATTTGATTGTGTCTTCCACTCTCTAACCACAACGGCTACTGGAGGATTCTCCACAAAAGCATTATCCATAGGCTATTACAATTCACTTTATTATGAAATAATAATTACCATCTTTATGTTCCTCTGTATGACGAACTTCAACCTCTACTTCATTATAATGAAAGGAGGATTCAAGAGTGCATTCAGAGACGAAGAATTTAGAACAATGATGTTACTAATTATCCTTAATATGTTCGCAATTAGTGGTATTGTATTCTCCGCACAAGTATATCAAACATTCAGCGATGCAATGAGATATGGTACATTCCAAGTTATTGCCACAATGTCCACAACTGGTTATGGAACTGCAAACATCTTAGACTGGCCATTATTCAGCAAGGTATTGTTACTTGGTATGATGTTCATTGGTGGCTCAGCTGGTAGTACATCTGGTGGTTTAAAGATTTCAAGATTCGTAATGCTCATGAAGAGTGGCTTCAAAGGTATTAGATCTACAGCATTCCCTAACAGGGTTCTTTCCATTAAAATGAACGGAAAACCTGTTTCTGAAGAATTACTCAACTCCACTAAAAACTATTTCTTATTATACATATGGATATTCGTTTTCTCTGTTGCTCTTGTTTGTTTATTACCAAATGGTAATAACAGTTTCTTAGATTTAACAATTTCCGTAGCAAGTTGCTTTAACGATATTGGTCCTGGTGTATTCGGTGATTTACACTGGGTATCTAAAGTAGTACTTGCATTTGATATGCTCGCAGGAAGATTGGAATTATTCCCAATACTACTCCTATTATATCCAAGAGCTTGGTCTAGATTCTAATATTGAATTATCTCACGTCTAAATATATAATATATTTATTAACAATAAGGGGTTAATATTATGTGTTTGAATAAGCTTATAGACAAATTTTGGGCTTTTATAGCAGAACAAGACAAAGCAAGAATAGCAAGAACAGTTTATCCAGAAGGAATAAAAGCATTTAAAGATATTCCTTATTTAGATGATGGAGACGAATATCATCTTCTAGATGTTTATAAACCAGAAGACAAATTAGATGAGAAACTCCCTACTATTTTTGATATCCATGGTGGTGGTTGGTACTATGGCAAGAAAGAAATAAACCAAGAGTTCAACTTCATTATGGCAACTAAAGGCTTCCAAGTCATTTCTGGCAACTATAGACTTGCACGTCAATACAATTTACGTGATATAGTCCAAGATGTCTTTGCACAGCTTAAGTGGATTGAGGAGAATGCAGAAAAGTATAATTTCGATTTAGATAACTTAGTTATCTGTGGTGACAGTGCTGGTGGTTGGCTTGCTGCTATGACAGTTGCAATTATTAAGAATAAACACTTACAAGAAGTATATGGTGTATCTTCTACCCTTAACTTCAAAGCAATTTCTTTAATTTGTGCTGTATTAAACCCTACAAGATATAACTATCCAATTTTAAATGCATACATTAAACCATTATATGGAAAAGGATTTAAAAAATGTGGTTTTTATAAAGAAACAAACTTCTTAAAATACATTCCAGAAGATTGTCCACCTATCTTCATGAACACAGCTAAGGGAGATATCTTTAAGAGTGGCAATATGGAATTATATAAAGTTTTAAAGAAAAAGAACTTCACAGATATGGTATATATGTACTATCCAGACAAGATGGAAGGAGATCATAAGATAGAACACGTATATAATATTCTCAATCCTTATTATGATGTTTCAAAGGAAACAAATGATAGAATGGCTGAGTTCTTCTTTGAAAATTTAAATAAATAAATTTATTTAACAGTTAACAAAATAACTACTAAAATTACAATAGCTAGTATGGATGTCAAAGAAAGTATCCATACTAGTTTGTTTGTCATCCTCTTATTTTGAACATATTCATTAAGATTCTTTACGGATACTTTATTTTCTTCCTTATCTATAATGAGTTGTTTGGACTTCACTATTTTATCAAATTTTGCTTCATCTATTCCGAGATATTCTATAGCATCTTTTATAGATAAGAATTCGTCTACTTTTTTATTGCTTTCAACATTATAATGATTTTCATTATACTTTAAGACTTTTTCTTCAACTAAAGTCATTGCTGTACCACTAATTAAAGCAGCACTACATCTATAGAATGTATTTGTAATTGGGTTAAAGAAAGATACATATTTTATTTCTTTTAAAGTTGGATAAATAGAATGTCTACCCATTACAAAATATATAAGCATTTCAAGAGTTTCTTCTGGTGTTGGTTCTACTTCATTGAAAGATAACATTAATAAACTTTCACTAGTTACAAATGGAACAACACCCGTATCTATTGTATCTGAATATCCACCCTCTAAAGTATGGTTATATATAATCTTTGAACCATATCTAGACATGAAAGACATTATTCTATTGAATAATACCTTGATATTTTTAATAATTTCTGCACTTATTTCCTTATCTTCTATGTATCTATATTCAGAAACAGATTTAAGACATTCTTCATAGGATGCCAAATGTACACAGGCGATAATAGAAGTATCATCCAAACCTGTAACTTTTTTAGCAATCATCTGTGCCTTATGTTCTTCTCTAATGAAAGAAGCACCTAAGAAACATGGTTCAAATGCAGAAACTGCATCTCTCTTTAAGAAATATCTAACTAAACAATTAACAGTATTATAAATAGTCTTCTCCATTTTTTGAGGAACTTTGTTTAATGTATTAGGATCATTAAGCTTATTTCTATCAAAAATGTTTATAGGAAGAAGACCATTTTTTGGTTGATGTATTTCAGGTATAATACTACTAATTGTTGCCATATTCTATATCCTTTTTATTTATATTCAATTTCGTTAATGATATCGTTTAAATGTCCGCCTGGGTTTCCTCTCTTAGGACTGAAGTTTTCATATGTCCAGGAAATGAAATATTCACAATCATAAGTATTTGAAGGTACTAACTCTACACCATTAAGATAGAATTTCTTTGATGCTGAATAAGTTGCTTTGTCTTTATAGACATAAACATGCATTTCGCAATACTTTTTACCGATATCTACTATAGTAGTTCTAATATCTCCTCTTGTATCTGCTCCTAATATTCCAGGATAGAAATTAATACAAATTGCAGCATTAGTTACGTGAGTATCTCCCTCTGCATCAGCTTCATTCTCATAGAATATAATTTGATAGCCACCAGATGGATATGCATGAGATGTATAGATTGTATAACCTTCATTCTTTAATGTTACCCATGCTCCTGGTGCAACTTTATTACAAGCTGTGCAAGCTAAAGCACAACTAACTATTAATGCTAATGCGATAAGCAATATAAAAAGTTTCTTTTTCATAGTACACCTCTGCACTTATTATATATCATATTTTTTGTTTTAGGAAACAAAAAAATGCACATATAACATATAAATGTTTATTTTTACACATCAGTTTACGTTTGAAATGTGTAATTTTACACAATGGAAGCAATAGAATATGTGTAAATTTATGATTGATGTTAATTATTTATCATCAAACAATTGGGTTTGCTTTTGTGGCAATATATCTATATAAAACAAATTCAGGATCTAATGCAATTGATGTTTTATTGAAATTATATACTATCATTTTCCTTATTGCTGGTTTTTCACATGAGAACTGGTTGGTGGAAATCACATATTTATCTGGAGTTCCCCATATACTCATAATATGTTCAATATTATTTATCCCATATAAAATGTTGTTTTGATGGTAATCCTCTAAAGAATATTCACATGATTTGCCACCATGTATATAATCCTTTGATATATGATATAGTTTGCCATCTTCATATATAGATGCAATATAAGAAATAAGCATTCCATCTGAATTATATACTTCGCATGATTCTTTATTTATCTCATAACGATATCGTCTTTCCAAATATGTTGTGCCCTCATCGGTCATATATTCATCGCAAATAAAACTTGATGTATTTTTCATTGAATTTAATGCTTCATCTAATGACATAGACTCATCAATAACTATTTGTTCTGGCTGTTCTTTATTATTTCCAGAACATCCAACTAAACAAAAGCATAGAATAATAATTATCAAAGAGAACACAAGGTTTTTCATACTATTATTATAATAATATAATAAGTGCGATTGTCAATATATGAAAATTAAATGGTGGGGATAATTGGGATTGAACCAATGACCTCATGTATGTGAAACATGCGCTCTAACCGACTGAGCTATACCCCCAAGGATTGAAAAAAGCCATGTATATTTCAACATGGCATTTTGTGTTATTGTGCTTTATAAGCTCTCTTTCTAGCTGCTTCAGCTTTCTTCTTACGCTTTACGCTTGGCTTTTCATATGCTTCCTTTTTACGGAGGTCACCGATGATGCCATCACGAGCACACTTTCTCTTGAAACGTCTAATTGCGTTATCTAATGATTCGCCTTCTTTAACATCTACTGTTGACATCTTAATTCACCTCCTCGGAACATATTTCGTGTACAAATATTATACTAAATTATATAAATAGTCAAACACTATTATATAAAATTAACCCATTTTGTCTGCTAATTGTGCACCACCAAGAATATGGATGTGTAAATGCTCTACACTTTGACATGCATCTTTACCTTTATTAGATATGAGTCTAAATCCTCCATCTAATCCAAGTTCATGTGTCATTGTGGATAATTTCTTAATACATCTTGCAACTAAAACAGCTTGTTCGTCTGTCATCTCGATAATGTTTGCAAAGTGTTGCTTTGGTAATAATAAAAGATGTATAGGTGCTTGTGGAGCAATGTCCTTGATAATTACCATATCTTCATCTTCATATACCTTTGTTGATGGTATTTCACCTTTAATAATCTTACAAAAAATGCAATCTTCCATAATTTATCTCCTTTAATTTTAATTTATTCAGCAAGGACTCCATCTTTGTATAAAGATTTAACCTTGACTTTTACTATATCCCCTTTTGTACCATTTTTGCAATATACTTTTACATAATTGTCTGTATGTCCAACCCAGTATCCATCTTCTAATGTCTCTGGGATATATTCTAATTCTAATCCAATTTGCTTATTAAAATAAGCATTTCTTAATTCTTCTTTAACTAAAGATAACTTTTTTTGTCTTTCTTCTTTAATTTCTCCGTTAACTTGTTTCATCTTTGCAGCAACGGTTCCGTCTCTTTTTGAATATGAGAAAACATGGATGTCTGCAAACTCAACTTTCTTTGCAAAATTAAGTGAGTTCATAAACTGCTCGTCTGTCTCTTCTGGGAATCCAACAATAATATCTGTGGTTATTGCTGCATTTGGATAATACTCTCTTATTAACTCAACTTTTTCTAAATATTCTTTAGATGTGTAATGCCTATTCATTCTCTTTAAAGTTGTATCATCCCCACTTTGTAGAGATAAATGGAAATGAGGACAGAATTTCTTTAATTGCTTTGTTGCTTCTAAAAACTCTCTGTCTATAACATTAACCTCTAAAGATCCAAGTCTAATTCTAGCATCTATATCTTTTAAAGATATAACTAGGTCTTTTAAGGATGACCCGAAGTCTTTTCCATATGCAGAAAGATTAATACCAATTATTATAATCTCATTTGTATTCTTGGCATTTTGTTCACACTCTTTAACAACGTCTTGAAGTGCTTTGGATCTAATATGTCCTCTAACATATGGAATTAAACAATATGAGCAATAATTATCACAACCATCTTGTACTTTTATGTAATGTCTTGTCATTAAAGAAAGTGCATCTGGAGTGTTCTCATACTCTCTTGGAATATCAAAACAAGTGGTTAGAATATCGTTTTGTGAATAATTTAATATTTTGTCTACAAGAATAGAACTCTTACCATAAGTTCCAATAATTACCTCAACATTTTCTTTTTCAAATGGTTTTGGATTGTTTTGAGATGAGCATCCACATATATAAATCTTAGCATCTGGATTGTATTTTTTAACACGTGTAATCATTTGTCTTGATTTGTGTTCAGCCTCGTTTGTAACAGCACAGGTATTTATTACATAAATGTCTGCATATCCAAGTTCATCTGATACTTCATAACCTTCATCTTTAAGACGAGCCATTATTCCTTCAGAATCATATTGGTTTACCTTACAACCAAGAGATAATACACAAACTTTCTTAATCATAGTCTAATTCACCACGTGCATTTAAAACTAATGCAGAAAATACAATACTTGCCGTATCTGCTCTTAATATTCTCTTTCCAAGTGTAACTACCCTTGCACCTATCTTTTTAACGCTCTCAACTTCCTCAGGTTCAAATCCACCTTCTGGGCCAACAACTAATGCAATATCCGTCTCTTCTTTTAATACAGAGGAAATGGTGACCTTATTTTCATCTTCATATGCCAATATGGATATCTCATGATTGTTTAACTTTGTTAAAAGGTCTTCAAAAGAAATAGGTTCATGAATATTAGTTAGGAATGAAGAACCACATTGTTGAGCTGATTCTAGGGCTATTGTTCTAGCTCTTTCTATATTAAACTTTGTCTCAACAGTTCTTTTGGATGTGAAAGGAACAAAATCTTTTACTCCAAGTTCTACTGCTTTTTGTATTACATAGTCTAATTTGGAATTCTTTAAAAGTGCTGCATATAGTGTAACTCCAACCTTTCTTGCATCTGCAATTACTTCGGAGTCTATATTTAATATAGCATTGTCTTTGGAAATAGATTCTATTGTACAATTTAGTTCTTTGCCATCATTGACACAAATTATTACTTTGTATCCAATTTTTGCTCTTAAAACTAATGCTAAATGTTTATATGTACTTCCTTCTACATATACTTTTCCATCTCTTATACAGCTAGGATCTACAAAAAATCTCTTTATTTCCATTGAAGTTTAATTCCTCTCCACTCTCCAATTGCTTGTATATCTACAACTGTTAAGCCTATCTTTGTATAATTTTCTATAACCTCATCCATTCTATCTTCCAAAATACCAGAAATAATAACCTCCGCATTTGGATTAAGATGGTCCATAATGAATGGAGCAAGTCTATTTAAGATTTCGGCTGTCATGTTGGAAACAATAGCGTCTGCCTTTTTGTCTGTCTTTAATAAGTCTGCTTCTTCAACTGTTATAGTGCTTGTGTCTATATCATTAAGTGCAACGTTTTCATTTGTTGCTTGTATTGCTTGTGGGTCTATATCACACATATAAACAGATTTTGCACCCAAATAAGATGCTGTAATTCCTAAAATACCAGAGCCACAACCAATGTCTATAACATCCTTTCCAGTAAAATCCTTAAAATATACTAAACAAAGTTTAGTAGTTGCATGAGAACCTGTACCAAAAGCAAGACCTGGATCTAATTTAATAATCTTTTCTCCTTCCTTTGGTTCGTAGTCTAACCATACTGGAACAATTGTAAATCCTGGGAATGAAATTGGAGTATAATACTTCTTCCATTCACTTTCCCATTCTTTAGAATCTATTTCGGATGTAATTATATTTGAATATGTAAAACCATACTCTTTAATTCTTTCTAATTCTTCTTTAAGAGAATCTAGTTTTGTGGTTGGGATGGTATCAAACATCGATATTAATACAACATCTTCTCTGTTAACTCTATCTCTATTTTCAACATAATCCCAAAGTGAACCACTTTCTACTAGATCATATAAATCTGCGGGATCATCTATTGAGACCCCGTCAGAACCTAAATCAAACATTATTTGTGCAATAATTTCACTTGAATTTCTATTGCTTACTACCGTAATTTTTGTATACTTCATTACTTTCCAGTCAAATCGTCAAATTTTTTCTTTTGTGGGAACTGTTTCTTATCAAAACTTACTTTAAGTTTATTTAATAAGTCTTTTTGTTCCCTTGTTATAGATACAGGAGTTTCAACATTGAGTTTTACATACAAGTCTCCACTTCCTACACCTTGTAATCTCTTAATACCTTGTCCTTTTACTGTAAGGATCTTTCCACTTTGTGTTCCCTCAGGAACTTTAATTGTGGTTTCTCCTTTAAGTGTTGGAACTGTTAGAGTACATCCAAGTATTGCATCTATTGGAGAAATTGGCATTTCAACCATTAAGTCAGCATTTCTTCTCTTGAAATATTTGTGTGGTTTTACCTTAAGGTAAACTAGTAAGTCTCCACGGCTTCCACCATTAATTCCATGATGTCCTTCTCCACGCATAATCTTATGTTGTCCGTTATCTACACCAGCTGGAATTACAACTTTAACATCTCTATATTGTTGTACTCTTCCTTGTCCGTTACAAGTCTTACAATTTTCTGTAATGATTTTACCTTTTCCTCTACAGTTTGGACATGCACCTTGAGTTCTCATTTGGCCAAGTATTGTATTTTGGATACGAGAAACATAACCAGAACCATTACAGTTTGGACATGTCTTTAATGCAGTGCCATCTTTTGCACCTGTTCCTTTACAATCTGGACAATTTTCTTCTCTCTTTATACGGATTGTCTTTTCACAACCAAATGCTGCTTCTTCAAAAGTGATTTCAAGTTCAACTTCGATATCTCTGCCATCTGCAGGTCCATTTCTTCTTGAACTAGATCTTCCACCACCGAAGTTATCAAAAATGGATGAGAAAATATCTTCCATATTCATACCAAATCCACCACTGAATCCTCCAAATCCTGCGTTTGGATCGAATTGAGGACCATCTTCTGAACCATATTGGTCATAAATTTGTTTCTTTTCTGGGTCTGAAAGTACAGAATAAGCATGGTTAATAGCCTTGAATTTCTCCTCGGCTTCCTTCTTTTCTGCATCAGACTTATTTGTGTACAAATCTGGATGGTATTTTTTGGCTAGATTACGATATGCTGTTTTAATCTCTTGATCTGAAGCATTTTTATCTAAGCCTAGTATCTTATATAAATCTTGTTCTGCCATAATTCTCTTCTTATTGCATAGGCCCGGAGTATTTCATCCGAGCCAAGTTTTAAGTTTTAATCTTTTAGATTAGTGCCACTCACCGTTGTCTCCACCGTTATCTTGTGGACCTTCATCTCCTGGTGCTCCACCCATGTTGTTTGGATCGATACCAGCAGCTTCTGCAGCCTTCTTCATTTCATCTGGGTTCTCTTGATAGAACTTTGTGATGATTGGGTCTGTAACTTTGCTTAAATCTTTTGCGATTGTATCTACATCGTCTTTAGATTCTGCTTTTTCGAGTTTTTCCTTAGCATCTTTAATAGCATCTTTCATTGCTGTCTTGTCTTCTTCGGAAATCTTCTCTCCGTTTTCATCAATGAATTTCTCCATTGCGAGGATTACGTTTTCGCAACCGTTCTTGCTATCTACTAAGTCTTTTCTCTTTTGGTCTTCTTCTGCATACTTCTCTGCATCCTTAATTGCTTGGTCTATATCAGACTTGCTGAGGTTAGAAGATGCTGTAATTGTTATAGATTGAGACTTATTTGTCTTCTTATCCATAGCCTTAACAGAAACAATACCATTTGCATCGATATCGAATGTAACTTCGATTTGTGGTACACCACGTGGTGCTGGTGGAATGTCACAGAGTTCAAATCTTCCAAGTGTCTTGTTGTCTTTAGCAAACTTTCTTTCACCTTGAAGAATGTGAATGTCTACTTGTGTTTGGTTATCTGCAGCTGTTGAGAATATTTGAGACTTGCTTGTTGGAATTGTTGTATTTCTTTCAATAAGAACTGTTGAAATACCACCAAGTGTTTCAATACCTAAGGACAATGGAGTTACATCAAGTAATAACATATCCTTAACTTCACCACCTAATACACCTGCTTGAATTGCAGCACCAATTGCTACGCATTCATCTGGGTTAATACCTGTATATGGTTCTTTTCCTGTTAATTTCTTTACACAGTCATAGACTGCTGGGATACGAGTTGAACCACCAACGAATACAACTTTAGAGATATCGCTGAACTTTAAGCCTGCATCAGACATTGCTTGGTTAACTGGACCAACTGTCTTTTGAACTAAGTCTGCTGTTAAAGAATCAAACTTTGCTCTTGTAATATCCATTGTGATGTGCTTTGGCATACCATCTTTCATTGAAATGAATGGTAAGTTAATAGAAGTCTTTGTTACACCAGACAAGTCTATCTTAGCATTTTCAGCTGCTTCTTTAATTCTTTGCATTGCCATCTTATCTTGTGAAAGGTCAATACCCTCTTGTGCTTTGAATTCGTCTACAATATATTTTGAAAGAGCGTTATCAAAGTCATCACCACCAAGG
>JAFZVB010000002.1 GCA_017618055.1 Clostridia bacterium | reverse complement strand
TTTGTGAGAGACTTTTTTATATTTAAGATTTTATCTTAATCCATAAAGGCGTGATAAATTGCATTAATTGCTTTTTCGTAATCAAAAGTATCAACACCAACAATAATATTTAACTCTGAACTACCTTGGTCTATCATTCTAACGTTAATGTGGTTATATGCAAGTGCTTCAAATACATTTTGTGCAGTACCTTGTCTGCTTGCCATGTTATGACCAACGATAGCAATTAGAGATAATCCACTATGAATTTCAACGTTATCTGCTTGTGTAGATTCTCTGATGTTATTAATAATTCTTTGCATCTTTCCAAGGATTAATTCATCTCTTAAAACTACGGACAACGTATCTATTCCAGAAGGCATATGCTCCCATGGAATACCTTCACATTCAAGTACTGAAAGAACCTTTCTACCAAAACCAATTTCGGTATTCATTAAGTCTTTTTCTATGTTAATAATTGTGAATCCTTTCTTTCCTGCAATACCAGTAATAATCTTGTGTTCTTTTGGCAATTTATTAGATGGTACAATCATTGTTCCAGGATGTTCTGGATTGAATGTATTTCTAATATTAATTGGGATACCTGCTAAACGAACTGGGAATACAGATTCTGGATGTAATACTTCTGCACCCATGTAAGATAATTCTCTGAGTTCCTTATAACTCATAAAGCTAATCTTTTCTGGTTTTGTAACTATTCTTGGGTCTGCTGTTAAGAATCCATCTACATCAGTCCAGTTTTCATATATTTCTGCACCCATTGCATTAGCAACAATAGCACCAGTGATATCTGAACCACCTCTAGAGAATGTTTTAACATTACCATCTGCATCTGAACCATAGAAGCCTGGAAGAACTGCATACTTAACTTTGCTTAATCTCTTTCTTAAGAGATCTGCTGAATAATCTAACATTAATTCGCCATTGTCATTGAACTTAATTAAGTCCTTTGTATCTACGAACTCATATCCTAGATATGCAGCTAGTACTTGTGCACTTAAGTATTCTCCACGAGATGCAATGTAATCTGCTGTTCCGTTCTTTAGAACGTTTCTCTCTATATCTTCTATTTGTGCTGAAGAGTCTATGTCTATATCAAGTCCTGCTTCTATATCTGCAAAACGTTTACGAATAACATTCATTTCTTCTTCGCACTCGCCTCTTTCTTGTGCTGCTTTGAAACAAGCATATAATGAGTCTGTTACTTTAATGTCTCCAGTATCTCTTTTACCTGGAGCAGAAACGATTATATACCTGCGATCTTTATCACTCTTGCAAACTTCGGCAACCTTAATAATGGTTTCCGTATTTGCCATTGATGTTCCACCAAATTTACAAACTTTCATATTTTTTGTCCTTTTATTAGATTCTTTTTGCTTCTAGATAGAATCTCTTCTCATCTGCTTCACCCATTGAGAATGACTTTCTGCATAATGTTCCATTATCCTGTACATATCCAAATAAATCTTCCTTCTCAAGTTTTGGCATATAAATAGCAATACCCTTGTTATTCTTGGATACACTATTTAAAGATTCTTCTCCGTGTACGTAGTCTACACTACATGCGTTATTTTCTTTTATATAACTATCTACTACTTTTTGTATGTCTGCGATAGCTTTTGCAGAGTTGGAATCTACATTGATTTCTCTATGTTCTCCATTTCCAAATACTCTGACTTTTGCATCTCCTTTTAAGTTAATACTTAAATAGTCTATAAAATCTCTATCTGCATTGAATATAAAACGATGAATAGGTTCAAATAAGATTCCCTCAGAATGTAAGTTCTCAATTTCACAAAGAGCAAAACGTGCTGGATGTGTCTTTCTTTCTTCTTCGGTTAAATCTTCTTTAATTTCATTCCAATATGCTTGTGCTGTTGCAAGTGAGTGGTTCCCATCTCCAACTGCGAATACAAAATTGGATTCCTTTCCATAAAGGTTCTTTACAGTATTGTTTGCATAGTTTTCAAAGATTCCTTGTACTCTCTTTGCAACTACTTTATATCCAACAATGTGTCCACCATTCATATTGAGATCAAAGTCATATAACTTTTCAAAGTTATCTCTCTCTTCCCAAAGTGGTTCAATAACCTCTTTCTTTCTGTCATCTATTAAGAGAATAATGTGTGGTAATTCTATTGGAGCACCACGTCTAATCTTAAGTCTTGGAGGTATTCTATCTCTTACAACATCTTCTGTTGAACGAATAACAGATGAACATGGTTGAATGAAAGAATAGTCTTCAAGATCAACTGGAGCAACTAAGCCAAGTCTGCTATGTCCTAAACAAGTGTCTCTCTTGATTAGGATATAACTGTCTTTTATTTCTTCAAATAAACCAGACTCAATGTACTTTGTCATTGTCTCATTTATTTTCTTAATTCTCTCTGTACCTTCTTCCAAAGGAAGAAAAACTTCTGGGAATATAATTTTAAGAGTGCTTGGAGCATCTCCTACTTCTTTATAAAGCTTATCCCAATATTCCATTTCGGATGTATATTGGTCGCAACTAACAACAGACCACTTTGTCATGTCTGTGCCTTTCTTTGGTATCAAAATTGGATAATTACCTAATGTCTTCATATTTCACCTTATTGATCAAAACGTTTTGAATATTTCTTGTCTCTGTATACATTTTGTGCTGCTTGTGGAGCAATACCATAAGCTGTTTCAATTTCATCTTTTAATTTATCCATTGTCATATATCTTTGGATTTGTCCATCTTTAACAATAGAGATAATACCTGTTTCTTCAGAACAGACGATAGATAAAACGGATTTAAATTCTTCTGTTACACCAATAGCTGCACGGTGTCTTGTTCCTAATTCCTTGTTAACATGACGTTGTGTAAGTGTTAAGAAGCAACCAGCTGCTATGATTTTATTTCCACGAACTATAACTGCTCCATCATGGAGTGGTGCATGTGTGTTGAATATAGCGATGAGCAATGGGGCGGATAATGTAGCACCAAGTCTAGTTCCTGTTTCAATAATGTTATCTGTAATTTCTTTCTTTTCATCTATTAAGATGATTGCACCAGTATTTGCCTTAGACATATCTTGGCAAGCTGTTAAAATGTCTATTGTTGCGTTTCTTAAATCATCATCTGTACTTGCATTCTCACCTACGCTAAATCCTCTTGGATTTGAAATCTTTTGTACGATAATCTTTAAGTCTGCCTTATATACAACAATTGGAAGTACGGTTGCAAATATCATCATAAAGTGCATTATGTATTTTGCTGGAACCAGTACACTTCCACCATATAATTCAGATAAAACATTAACTGCGATATCTAAAACCATTATCATTATCATAATTATTAAAATTGCCATATTGCGTTTATACGCAAAGAAAACAATGGATAAGATAAAGATTGTTAAAATAATTACTGCATCAATAATTGCATAGTAATTAATGTTTTTTGCCCACTCTACAAAATTGTAACTCATTGTTCTATTCTCCCAAACAATTAAAGATCAAATGGATCTTTGTCGTTATTTATATCTGCGTTTGTTGCTTCCCCTTTATCAACCTTATCCCAATCATCTACTTCCTCAAAAGGATCTATATCTTGTTGTGGTTGTGGTGGGGTTTCTTCTACTCTTACTCTTATGGTTGGTCCGCCATCATTTGGTTGTTCTCCTGCCATAAGTTTTCCGAGTACAAATTTATATACAAGTATTGCTATTAGCAATAATCCATATATTCCAAGTGCTATTGAGCAAGGTATAACATCGCTTGCTGCATACTTATAGTCCTCAAACAATGTGGCAATTTCTGGAACGTTTTGGTAGTAATATATGAGTATTACAACCAAGCATGGACCAGCTGTAACTATTGCTTGCCAAATTAGGAATATTGAGCTCAATACACCAAAAACTATTCTCTTCTTTCTATATGCATCTAACTTAGGAGCAATAACACAGAAATATTCTAATGCCATTGCTAATCCTATAAGGATTACATCTGCCATTGCAACAGAATAAATATATGCTGTCTCACTAAGATATCCAAATAAGTCTACACATCCTGCAACTATCTTTGCCCCAGCCAAGAAGAATAAAGTGATTGTCATGAAATCTCTTCTAGACATAATCTCTCTAAAGCCACGTCTAGCTAAGGATGATCCCATAATAAGAGTAATCAACATATCTATTAATCCAGGGACTATTGCTCTAAGAGCAATTACATAAAGAATAAGTACAAAATATCCAACTGGTTTAGAAACATCTATAGATTGAACATCTGTAGTCAAAATATAGTAAAGGTTTCTAACTATCTCAGCAAAGACAATTAGTACTATTGCAAATGGATAAAATCTTCCTATAGTTTTTTTGTTGTTTTCTTCTATCATATCACTAATAAATTTAGTATTACTTCGTCTAGTACTTGGCTTTCTTCGTTATCTCCAGCCAATACTCTTGTTTGTGCATTATGTATCAAATCAACACATTTCTTTAATCTGACCTGTGTATAGTCTTTTAGACTACTCTTAATATGATACAACTGTCCTGTGGAGCTAACTCCTGCTGCTCTTAAGAACTCTGGGCTAGAATCATCTGGATGTAAAGCTACATGAAGCATCTTTCTATATGCATTATATAATGTGCCTAAGATAGTCATTGGCTTTATACCATTATCTAACATATTGTTGAGAACAACTATTGCCTTATCTGCATCTCTTGCAGATACTGCATTGGAAATCTCAAATATTGCATACTCTGCATCCTTAGTTACTAGTTCCTCTACATCTCTTAGAGTTATCTTTGCCCCGTTTGTGTATGCCTTTAACTTTGGAATCTCATTTGAAATCCTTGTCATATCAGACATAGTACGGTCTATTAGATTGTTTATTGCATTTTGATCCATCTGACATACAGGTGGTTCTTCTAATAACTTTTGTATTTCCACATTTAATGCGACTACATCTAACTTGGTGCAGTTTACATAAGTTATTTGCTTGTATTTTTCAGTTAGTTTGTCATCATCAGAAAGAATTACCAAGATAGTAGATGTATTTATCTCCCCTAGATATCTCTCCAAATAATCATAGAAAGCATTTAAGAACTTCTTTGCACTCTCGGTTTTCTCACCGTCTGCAGTCTTCTTTTCTTGGTCAAAAGGAAGGGTTACATTTACTACTCTATAATCACCAAAGAATGGAAGTTGAGTTAATGAATCAAAGATGTCTTGTACTGTACTTTCGTTTGTAAAATTGGCAACATTCATAGCATTAAATTCTTCGTCTACAGCCAACTTTTCAATCTGTTTTACAGCATTGTATCTAAGGTATCCATCTGGACCATAAATAAGATAAATAGGAGCAAAACTCTCCTTCTTATTAGACACATTTTCTAGGTGTTTTAGTAGTCCCTTATAGTCCAAAATATAACTCCATTTTATTTTTTTTGTTTTACTATATTATCACTCCTTATAAGTTATGTAAAGATATATTTGTGCGTGTGTGAGAAAAATATGCGCTCATTCTACCCCTAGAAAATGACAAAATTTATAGGCGATTTTAGCCCTGTTTTTATAAATTTATAATTTGTTATTATTTTGCACAATAAATATTTAATACTTTCATTTTCATTATATAAAGTATTTGTTTTGCATATTAAAGTATTTTTATTAACTTTTAAAAAATACCTATTTTTACCCTTATTTTTCTCCTTAAAAAATGCCCTCTTTTTTGCTACATCTTGACTAACTCTCAATTATCTTATACAATAGTTTTTTAGAATTATAATAGGAGGCGTGCGTATGCCAAACGGTGCAGATTTATTAGTTAAAACACTGTCTGACTTAGGTGTTAGGACCATTTTTGGTTACCCTGGTGCTAGTGTTCTTCCTATCTATGATTCACTTTCATCTAGTTCCATTAGACACATATTAACAGCCCATGAATCTGGGGCTTGTTTTGCTGCTGAAGGATATGCTAGATCTTCACATAATGTTGGTGTAGTTTTAACCACTTCTGGACCTGGGGCAACGAACCTCATTACAGGTATTGCAGATGCCTTCATGGATTCTATTCCACTCGTTGCAATTACAGGAAACGTACCACTATCTTGCTTAGGGCATGACACATTCCAAGAGATAGATATTTTCGGTGTTACTCTTCCAATTACCAAGTGGTCTACAATCGTTAAATCTGCAAAAGAAATTCCAGAAACAATTAGAAAGGCTTTCTCTATTGCTCTTAGTGGAAGAATGGGACCAGTTTTAATAGATATCCCATCCAATATCCTTTTAGAGAGCGCAGCATATACACCTGGGACATTAGATATTAAACCAAAGCCAGTTATTAATGAAGATGACATTAAAGCTGCTGCCGATTTAATTAACAAATCCAAAAAACCACTCCTATATGTTGGTGGTGGTGTTAAGAATAGTGGTGCTAAGAAAGAAGTTGCTCAATTTGCACTTCAATCCTTTGCTCAAGTTTGTACATCATATATGGGTATAGGTTGCTATGATCCTTACGATGGCAGTTATCTTGGAGTACTTTCAGATGATAACCCTGTAACAACTGCCGCAATAAAAGAATGTGACCTCCTTATATCACTTGGCGCAAGATTCAATAGCCGTTTCTCTGCATTTAAGTACTTGCGTAAAAAGAAAATACCAGTTGTCCAAATAGATATGGACAAATCTGAGATAAACAAAAACATAGACTCAACTGTTGCAGTAGTTGGAGATGTTAAGGAAGTATTAGAAAAGCTCACTCCTCTAGTTAAGGTTCAACCAGAAGACGAATGGGTATTTAAGGATACCTTGGAGGAAGAAGAAATAGAAAAACCTAGAGCAATTCAAATCATAGATGCACTTTGTGAAAAACTTGGAGATACCGTTACTATCACAACAGATGTCGGATTGCATCAACAATGGACTGCTTTAAATTATAAATTTAAGACTCCAGAAAAATTCTTAACTTCTGGTGGTCTTGGAACTATGGGATTCAGTATGGGTGCTGCAATTGGTGCACACTTTGCAACTCGTGGTAAGGTTATGGCAATTACTTCAGATGGTTCATTTAATATGAACTTCAACGAACTTGCTACTGCCGTAAAACATGATATCCCACTAATAGTTTGTATCTTCAACAACAACTCTCTTGGGTTAATTAGAAAGATGCAACTAGCAAATGGAAGCAAAAAGACTCCTCAAAGCTCATTATATCTAGGCACAGATTATGTTGCTTTAGCAAATGCAATGAGTGCAAGAGGCGTAAGAATACTGGAAGAAGATGATATAAATGCAAAACTAGACGAAGCACTAAATGGCACTCTTCCGGTGGTTATAGATTGTAGAATATCAATAAATGAGGGAATGTAAAATGAAAGAAGAACAAGTCCAAAAAGAAATCATTTCCGTTCTTGTAAAGAACGAAGCAGGCGTACTTAGCCGTATTGCAGGTCTATTCTCTAGACGTGGATACAATATTGACGCATTGAACGTATGTGCTACAGAAGATGAAAGATTCTCACGTATGACAGTAGCTATTACAGAAACTCCTTCTTCCACAAAGCAAATTATTGCACAACTAGAAAAGCAAGAAGAAGTTGTTAAGGTATTATGTCTCGGAGATGTTAAATCTGTATTTAGAGAATTACTTTTAGTAAAACTTGAAATAGGTGCAGACAAACGTAGCGACATAGTTAACCTAAATACCCTATTTGGTTCTAAGGCAATTGATATTTCCCCAGATACAATGATTTTGGAATTAACTGGATCAACAGAAAAAATAGATGCATTTATGGAAGTTATAACCAACGGTTATACAATACTTGAAGTAGCAAGAACTGGTGGAACTGCTCTTGAAAAAGGTTCTGCCGTTATGAGTAAGAAATTATGAGAAAGATAAAGATATTTGACACAACATTAAGAGATGGCGAACAATCTCCAGGATGCAGTATGCATATATCCGAAAAATTGGATATTGCAGAGCAATTGGACAGATTGGGTGTAGATGTAATAGAGGCTGGTTTCCCTGCAAGTAGCGATGGAGATTTTAACTCTGTTAACCAAATTGCAAAGATTGTTAAACATGCTTCAGTCTGTGCTTTGAGCAGATGCAACAAGGCAGATATAGATAGAAGCTTGGAAGCAATTAAGGATGCAGTAAATCCTACCCTTCATTTATTCATTGCAACATCCCCTATTCACCTTGAGTATAAACTCAACATGACAAAAGAAAAGTGTTTGGAAACAATAGACACTTATATAAGATATGCAAAGCAATTCATAGACACAATTGAGTTCTCTTTTGAAGATGCTTCTCGTACATCTGTAGAATTTCTAGCACAATGTGCTAGTGTTGCTATTAAAGCAGGTGCAACTACACTTAACTTCCCAGACACAGTTGGATACACATACCCACACGAGATAAAGGAAATGGTTTCTTATCTTAAGAAAAACGTGGAAGGAATTGATGACATAGTTATCTCTGTACACTGCCACAACGACTTAGGCTTAGCTGTAGCCAACTCCCTTGCTGCTGTTGAAGCTGGTGCTGGACAAATTGAGTGTACTATAAATGGCATTGGAGAAAGAGCCGGTAATGCTGCACTAGAAGAAATTGTTATGGCACTTAAGACCAGACAAGATCACTTTGATGCATACACAGATATTAATACCAAACTCATTTACTCCACTTCCAATATGGTTGCTGGTGTTGTTGGTATTAGAATACCACCAAACAAGGCTATTGTAGGAACAAATGCATTCGCACATGAATCTGGAATACATCAACATGGTATTCTTAAGAATAAAGCAACTTATGAAATCATCTCGCCAGAAGATGTTGGCGTTCCTGTTACAGACTTAGTAATTGGAAAGCATAGTGGCAAACATGCATTCAAGGACGTCATAGAGCAAATGGGATATAACCTAACAGATGAACAACTTGAAGAATACTTCACTCGTTTCAAAGAAGTTGCAGATAGAAAGAAATTAATAACAAGATACGATATAGAAGTCTTGCTTAGAGATGAAACTAGAAGACATATTAAGAGAATTTATTCTCTTAAAGACTACGAGGTTACAACTTACAAGAACTCTGCAAGTGCTGTTATTACACTTGAAACAGAAGGCAAGATTATTAGTGAGCACATGACTGGAGACGGACCTGTAGATGCATCATTTAAAGCTATAGCTTCTCTAACTGGTCATGACTACAAACTCTTAGATTACCAAGTACATTCAGTTACACGTGGTAAAGACGCTCTTGGTATTGCATCCATTAAGCTTGCAAACGGAGATGTAATTAGAAACGGAAAAGGTATTTCAACGGACGTTTTGGAAGCATCTTTAATTGCATATATAAATGCAACTAACAAGTTATTACAGGAGGGTTAATTATGGCAGAGTTAGAATTCTATGATGTAACCCTAAGAGATGGTGCACAAAGTGAAGGCATATCCTTCTCTGAATTAGATAAGAAAAATATCTTTGAACTTCTAGATAATCTTGGTATAGACCTAATAGAAGGTGGAGATCCATCCTCTAACCCAAAGGATGCAGAATTCTTTGCAAATACAAAGTCTAGTAAACTTGTTGCCTTTGGTTCAACAAGAAGAAAGGATGTCTTTGTAGGACAAGATACTGGAATATTATCTCTTTTAGAGGCCAATACAGATGTGGTCTGTATTTATGGTAAGTCCTCGGTATCTCAAGTTGAGAATGTTTTAGGTGCAACAAAAGACGACAATCTCAATATGATTGGCGAAAGCGTTGCATTCTTATCTGGACGTGGCAAGAGAGTTATTTATGATGCAGAGCACTTCTTTGATGGATATAAAGAAAACCCACAATATGCTATGCAAACACTTATGACAGCATTTATGTCTGGTGCAGATACTTTGGTTCTTTGTGATACAAAGGGTGCTACTCTTCCAACAGAGATTTATGACATAGTTAAAAAGTGTGTTGAAGCTTTTGATGGCGCTAAAATTGGTATTCACTGCCATAATGATATAGGCACAGCTGTTGCTAATTCTTTAATGGCTGTTTCTGCAGGTGCAACACATATCCAAGGCACATTATTAGGCTTTGGAGAAAGATGTGGTAATGCTAATCTCTCAACAATAATTGGAGACTTAGCTTTAAAGCTAAATATGAAGACAAATGTTAACTTAATGAGTCTTACAAACACAGCAAATGCAATGGCAGAGATATGTAATATCATCCTAGATCCAAGTATGCCATATGTTGGTGCTGCTGCATTCTCGCATAAGGCAGGCACACACGCAGACGCAGTTATGAAAGAGACAGATACCTTTGAACACGTTAAACCAGAAGAAGTTGGGAATATGAGACATATTCTTGTTTCTGAGGTTAGTGGTAGAAGTGTTATCGTAGATAAACTTAAGCTCTACTTCCCTTTCATCAACAAGTCAGACCCAAAAGTTCAAGACATTTTAAATAGAGTTAAAGAACTAGAAAAAGAAGGCTATCAATTTGAAGGCGCAGATGCTTCATTCTTAATCATGGCACAAAAAGCTATGGGTACTTATGAACCAAGTTTCTCTTTAGAGAAATATGAGATTACAGAATCTAACCCAGACGGAATCAATAAGGCTACAGTATCTCTTAAAGTAGGCAACGAAATAAAGAGTGCAACAGCAGACGGAAACGGTCCTGTTAATGCTCTAGATAAAGCATTAAGAGAGGTTCTTTCTGAATTCTACCCTGAAATTGAAAACGTAAGTTTGATAGACTATAAGGTTCGTGTAATAGACTCTGCTTCTGCAACAGGTGCAATGGTTCGTGTTTCTATAACATCTAGAGATGGTTATAGAACTTGGACAACAGTTGGAGTTTCAACAGACATTATTAAGGCTTCATGGAAAGCTCTTGTAGATTCACTAGAATATAGACTTAGCATTAAGGAGTAATCACTATGTCAATGACAGCCACACAAAAAATTATAGCAAAACATGCTGGACATGATGTAAAAGCAGGAGACTTGGTTACTGTTGATGTAGACCTAGTCTTAGGCAATGATATCACCTCCCCAGTTGCTATAGAAGAAGTTAAGAAATCTGGAAAGAAAATTACTATCCCAGAAAAAGTTGTTCTTGTTATGGATCACTTTGTTCCTTGCAAGGATATTAAATCTGCCGAGCAGTGTAAGACTTGCAGAGAGTTTGCCAAGGCAAATGGTATTAAAAACTTCTTTGATGCAGGAGATATGGGTATTGAACATGCCTTGCTTCCAGAAAAAGGATTTGCAAAACCCGGAATGCTTATCATAGGTGCAGACTCACACACGTGCACATATGGGGCTCTTTCCTGTTTTTCAACAGGAATAGGTTCTACAGACATGGCTGCTGCAATGATTACAGGCAAGATGTGGCTTAGAGTTCCAGAGGCAATTAAAGTTAATATTAAAGGCAAATTACAAAAATATGTCACAGGAAAGGATGTCATCTTAACAATTATTAAGATGCTAGGCACAGATGGTGCTACATATAAGTCTTTAGAATTCTTTGGAGATATATCTTCTCTTTCTATGGACGACAGACTTTGCATAGCAAATATGGCAATTGAATGTGGTGCTAAAAATGCTTTCTTCCCTGTAGATAGTTTAACAAAGGAATACCTTGAAGATGTTGGTGCTAAAGATTATATAATCTTTGAACCAGACAAAGATGCAGTATATTGCAAGGAAATAGATATAGACCTATCTTCCTTAACACCAGTTGCTGCTTTTCCACACCTTCCATCCAATGTTAAGTCTATAAAAGACTTAAAAGAAAAAGTTTATTTAGACCAAGTAGTAATTGGATCTTGTACTAATGGAAGAATTTCAGACATGAGAGCAGCTGCATCCATTCTTAAAGGACATAAGAAAAAAGATGGCTTGAGATTAATCATTATTCCAGCCACACAAAAGATATATAGACAATGCATAAAAGAAGGACTAGTAGATATATTCCTAGACGCTGGTGCTGTTGTCTCCACTCCAACCTGTGGACCATGCTTAGGCGGTTATATGGGAATACTTGCAGATGGAGAAAAGGCTTGCTCTACAACCAATAGAAACTTCGTTGGAAGAATGGGAGCAAAGACTAGTGAGATATATCTAACTTCTGCTTATGTTGCTGCACAAAGTGCAATCAATGGATACTTATCTGCACCGGAGGATTAATATGGGACGAGTTTTTAAGTACGGAGATAATGTAGATACAGACGTTATTATCCCAGCAAGATATCTAAATGATGCAAGCAATGAAAACCTAAAAGCACATGCAATGGAAGATATAGACGCTTCCTTCCATGCCCTCGTTAAAGAAGGAGATATAGTAGTTGGTGGATATAACTTTGGATGTGGTTCATCTAGAGAACATGCCCCACTTGCACTTAAGGCTTCTGGAGTTAAAATAGTCATTGCAAAATCCTTCGCAAGAATCTTTTTTAGGAATGCAATTAACACTGGATTACTTGTCATTGAAGATGCAAGAATGGCAGATGAAATATCACAAAATGACACATTAACTATTGATTCTGCAAAAATAACAGATGTTACAACAGGTAAAGAATATCCTCTTCCAACGCTAGATGGATACGTACAAAAGATAATAGAAGCTGGTGGTCTTATGAACTTAATTAAGGAGGAAAACTAGCATGAAATATAACATTACATTGCTCCCAGGAGATGGCATTGGTCCAGAGACAATAGCACAAGCAAAACGTGTATTATTAGCAATTGGAGAAAAGTTTGGACATGAGTTTAATTTTAAGGAAGAGTTAATTGGTGGTGCAGCAATAGATGCAACAGGAGATCCACTTCCTCAAGAGACAGTTGATTCATGTTTGTCTTCCCAAGCAGTATTATTAGGTTCTGTTGGTGGTCCAAAGTGGGATGATTGTCCAAGAAGACCAGAGGCTGCACTACTTGGAATTAGAAAGGCAATGAATGTTTATGCTAACCTTAGACCAGCGAAGTTATATCCTTCCCTTACACACTTCTCTCCTCTTAAAGATGAGAAGATTAAAAATGGTGTGGATATTATAATAGTTAGAGAATTAACTGGTGGTATTTATTTTGGAGACAGAGGTTATAGAAATAATAAGACCTTTGGAAGAGAAGCTTACGACACAGAGTCTTACTCCGAACTTGAAATAGAAAGAGTTGCAAGAATTGCATATGAAATTGCAGAAAAAAGACAAAATAAGCTTTGCTTAGTAGACAAGGCAAACGTATTAGAATCCAGTAGACTTTGGAGAAAAATCGTAACAGATATTAATGAAGATTATCCAACCGTACAAGTTAGTGAGATGTTTGTAGATAATGCTGCAATGCAATTATGTCTAGACCCAACACAATTTGATGTAATAGTAACTTCCAATATGTTTGGAGATATCCTTTCAGACCTCTCTGCTGCCATTGTAGGCTCAATAGGGCTCGCTCCTTCTGCATCAGTTGGCGAAACAGGTTTAGGATTATATGAAGCAATTCATGGCTCTGCTCCAACACTTGCTGGAAAGAACGTATGTAATCCCGCAGGAACTATATTATCTGCTGCACTTATGCTTAGACACTCCCTTAATGCAGAAAAAGAAGCCAGTGCAATAGAAAATGCAGTGGCCTCCGCTATTGAATGTGGTTTTGGTACTCAAGATATATCATCTATGAAACAAAGTACTAGTGAGTTCACAGACGAAATTATTTCTAGAATTAAAGTTTAGCGTTAATTAAATCTACAACGTCTTGTATTGTTTCAATGTCTGCAACATCGTCATCTGCGATGGTGATGCCCCATTCGTTTTCAATATTCATTAGTGTTTCAACTAAATCTAAACTATCTGCGTGTAAATCTTTAATGATATTGCTTTCTGGTTTAATATCATCCTTGTTTAATGCTAATTGATCTGCTATCATGTCTCTTAATTTTTCAAATATTTCCATTTTTATATCTCCTTTTAGTCTTGTCCTCTATTTCTTCCATAAGTGTTATTAACGTCTAGGAAGAAGTTTCTATCTATACTCATAATTTGGTCAAAAGGTACTCTAAACATCCAGTTCCCTTCTGCCACACCAGGTATATTCATTCTAGTATCCCCACCATATCCAAGTAAATCTTGAATTGGGAATATACAAAGAATAGATGATGTCATAGCAAGTGCTTTAAGTATTGCTTTAGTAGAACCACATTGTGGACCACCCATGCCCCATCCAGCACCTTCGTAACCACAATACTTAAGAACATAATCTCTTGTTCCTGGATGTACTTCATAAAGCCAACCAAGAAGTGTATTGTTGTCATGTGTACCACTATAACAAACTGTATTTACTTCGTAATTATATGGGATATTACAGCTTGGAGTTCCATCAAAACCGAATTGGAATACTCTCATAGTAGGAATGCCTGTGCTATCTATGAATGCTCTACATTCGTCATCTATTAATCCTAAATCCTCAGCAATAAAGAATGCTTTTGGATTGTCTTTCTTAAAGTAATTAAGAAGTTCCATTCCAGGACCCATTTCCCAATGGCCGTTCTTTGCAGTATCTGTATCTTCTGCTGGGATTGAGAAGTAGTTGTAGAAGGCTCTAAAGTGGTCTAATCTTAATGCATCATACATCTCAAGATTGTGCTTAATTCTAAGTCTCCACCAAGAATATTTACTCTTAGCTTGTGCCTTAAAGTCATATAATACATTGCCCCAAATTTGACCTACATCTGAGAATGCATCTGGTGGTACACCAGCAACTGCTTTTTCTACAAGATCTTCACCAAGTTGGAATTCTTTTGGATTTGCCCAAACATCTACAGAGTTTGTTGCTACGTAGAATGGGATGTCTCCAATAATCTTAATGCCTTTTTTATTTATACTTGCTTTTAGTGCTGTCCATTCACGGAAAAATTCGTATTGTTCAAAGACATAATAGAATACTCTATTGCTAAGTTCTGCTTTTTTCTTATCTAATGCGGCCTTATCTCTTGCTTGAAGTGGCTTATCCCAGTTTCTCCAGTTATATCCATATACTTCTGCAAGTGCCATATATAGAGCATAATCTTCTATCCAATACTCGTTTTCTTTTCTCCAAACTTCAATTTTCTCTTTAATCTCTTGTGTTAGTCTTGGTATTACAGTATTTAATAATCTTGCAATGTTATTTCTTGCAAAATCATAATCTACCCTGTAAGGCTCTCCGTAATATTTAAATGAATTTAATTCATCCCAAGAAAGTAATCCGAGATTACAGAACTCTGCTGGATTTATATATAATGCGTTTCCTGCAAATGTAGACAAGGAAGAATATGGGGAGTTGCCATAACCTATCATTGTAATAGGAAGGACTTGCCACCAATGGAATCCCATATCTAATAATACATCTGCAAAATTTTCTGCGTCTTTGTTAAAACAACCTATTCCAAATTCACTTGGAAGAGATGATATATTACAAAGAACACCTGAACTTCTATTTATTGGGGCTTTTGCCATATTAGTCCTCAACTCTAATTAATGCTGCAACCTCTACAACACCGTCTATTCCTTCTATGTCTTTAAGTGCTGCTTGCATTGAACTTTCTGTTGTTAAATGTGTTACAAAGATTATAGGCAATTCTGCATTGTCTTTTGCATCTTTTTGGATAACAGCATTTATGCTGACATTGAACTTTTCAAATGCTGCTGAAACTTTTGCAAGAATACCAGAAACATCTTTTACTGTGATACGTACATAGTATTTTGAACTGAATTCTTTTTCAAAGTCCGCATCATTAACTTCTTTAACTTCTTCCCAAGCAAATCTTCTTGGTTTATCTTGTGCTGCTGCAAAGATAACATCTGATACAATAGCGCTTCCTGTTGGAAGAGCACCTGCACCACGGCCATAGAACATTAAGTCTCCTACGTTGTCTCCATTTACATAAACAGCGTTAAAGGATCCTTTTACAGAAGATAGTGGATGTTCGTTTGGAAGGAATACTGGGTGGACTCTTGCTTCAATCTTGTCATAGTTCTTAGAAATTGCTAAGAGTTTTAATGTGTATCCAAGTTCTTTTCCGTAATTAATATCTTCAACTTTGATTTGTGAGATACCTTCTCTATAAATCTTGTCTAATGGAACTCTCTTTTTGTATGCCAATGAAGAAAGAATTGAGCACTTATACATTGCATCAAAACCATCTACGTCTGCTGTTGGGTTTGCTTCTGCATATCCTAAAGCTTGTGCATCTTTTAAGCATGTTGCATAGTCTACGCCTTCGTCACTCATTCTTGAAAGAATGTAGTTTGTAGTTCCGTTAACAATACCTTTAATGGATTGAACTTTATTTCCTTGCATTGAATCTGTTAATGCATGAATAATAGGAACACCACCAACACAGCTTGCTTCAAAGTATAATCCAGCATTGTTTTCTCTTGCTATTTGTTCAAGTTCAGGCCAGTTCTTAGAGAACATTTCTTTATTTGCTGTAACAACACTCTTTCCTGCTTTTAAGCATTCAATAATGAATGAACGTGCTGGTTCAATACCACCGAAGAATTCACAAACGATTTTAATGTCTGGGTTCTTTGTGATGTTAGTAATGTCTGTGGAAACTATAGCAGGATTAATACCAAGTTCATCACATCTTGTTGTGTTTCTTTCTAATACGTGCATAACTTCAATGTCTATGCCGTCATTTTGTTTTATATATTCACGTTTCTTTGTAAGGATTTCGTAGGTGCCTCCACCTACAACTCCAACTCCTAATAATGCTACTCCAACTTTTTTCATAAATTTACTCCAAGTTATTTATTTAAATCATAAATTATTTTTAGTCCTTCAAGGGCTAATTTTCTATCTACAACATCAAAGATGTTATTTTCTACATTTGATACTAGTTCAGACAAACCTCCAGTTGCTATAACCTTAGCGCCTTGCATCTCTGGTAATTCTTTGTATTTGTTAACCATATAAGAAACAAGACCTGTATAACCATATACAATACCTGCTTGCATACCACTTCTTGTACTTGTTCCTACAATGTTTTCTGGCTTCAAGAGTTCTACTCTTGGAAGTTTAGCTGCAACGTTTACTAAAGAATCTGTTGCTGTCTTAATACCAGGACTAATTGCTCCACCAATAAATTCACCATCTTTTGTTACAAGATTGAAAGTGGTTGCAGAACCGAAGTCTACAACTATTGCAGGTCCACCATATATTTTATATGCAGCTGCTGCGTCTACTATTCTATCTGATCCAAGTTCTGATGGGTGGTCGTACTTAATTGTTACGCCAGTCTTAATTTGGTCTGAAACAACTATTGGTTTCTTGTGCATATAATATTGGCACATATGTTCAATGGTATAGTTAAGTGCTGGGGAAACAGAAGACATAATAGAACCATCTATATCCTTAAAACTTGCTCCTGAAGACTTAAGTAAATCATAAACCATCATACCATATTCATCTGCAGTGTGAGATGCTTGTGTGGATACACGCCAAGTGGATATTAGTTTACTTCCCTTAAAGATACCAATCTTTACATTAGTGTTTCCTATATCTAGAACTAATAGCATATCTTTCCTCGCTTTATTAAAAAACTAAAATAGATTATATCAATTTTAGGGCTAATAGGCAATAATAATTAAACTAGGTGTGTTTTTATTTCATTTTTCTTGACTTTTACCTCTCTATCTTTTTATTATATAAAAACTAAATTAATGAGGTGCTAAATTATGGCAGATTCAAAATTAACAATGGACAAATTAGTTGCTCTATGCAAAAGCCGTGGATTTATTTATCCAGGAAGCGAGATCTATGGTGGTCTAGCAAACTCTTGGGATTACGGTCCTCTCGGTGTTTTATTAAAGAACAACATCAAAGCAGCATGGTGGAAGAAATTCGTTATCGAAAATCCATATAATGTTGGCATAGATTGTGCAATTCTTATGAACCCAATGACATGGGTAGCATCTGGTCACGTTGGCGGTTTCTCAGATCCTTTAATGGATTGTAAAGAATGTCATGCAAGACACAGAGCAGATAACATAATCGAAGATTATATGAAGCGTAAAGGTATTGAAGAAAATATTGCATCCTGGTCATTAGAACAAATGGAACAATATATTAAAGACAACAAGATTCCTTGCCCAGTCTGCGGAAACTCCAACTTCACCCCAATTAGAAAGTTCAACCTTATGTTTAAGACTTTCCAAGGGGTAACAGAAGATACAGCAAACGCAATTTACCTTCGTCCAGAAACAGCACAAGGTATTTTTGTAAACTTCAAGAACGTACAACGTACATCTAGAAAAAAGGTTCCTTTTGGTATTGCACAAGTTGGTAAATCATTTAGAAATGAAATCACACCTGGAAACTTTATCTTTAGAATTCGTGAGTTCGAACAAATGGAACTTGAATTCTTCTGCAAACCAGGAACAGATTTAGAATGGTTCAACTATTGGAAGAATTTCTGCCATCAATGGTTACTTAACTTAGGAATCAAAGAAGAATGGCTTAGATTAAGAGACCATGACAAAGAAGAATTGGCTTTCTACTCAAAAGCTACAACAGACTTTGAATTCTTATTCCCATTTGGTTGGGGAGAACTTTGGGGTGTTGCAGATAGAACAGACTATGACCTTAAACAACATATCACAACATCTGGCAAAGACTTAAGCTATCAAGATCCAGTTACAAATGAAAAATATGTTCCATATGTAATTGAACCATCCCTTGGTGCAGATAGAGTTTTACTTGCATTCCTCTGCAACGCATATGAGGAAGAAGAGGTTGAAGGAGAAACAAGAGTTGTTCTTCATTTACATCATGCTCTTGCTCCAATCAAGGTTGCAATTCTCCCACTTCAAAAACAACTTAACGAAAAGGCAGAAGCAATTTATGCAAATCTTTCTAAGAAATATTCTTGTGAATTTGATCAATCTGGTTCAATTGGTAAGAGATATCGTAGACAAGACGAAATCGGAACACCATACTGTATTACAGTAGACTTCGATACTCTTGAAGATGATACAGTAACTATTAGAGAAAGAGATACTATGTCACAAATTAGAATTAAAGTTGACGAGTTGGATGCATACTTTGCAAAACAATTTGAATACTAGTATTCAATAACATCAAAAAAATAATAGCATGGTTCATCGCCATGCTATTTTTTATATCCATTTTTAAGTTTTAGTCTATGGAAATAAGTTCGTATTCTCTTGAACCGAATCCAAGTTCACTTGCTGCTTCTATTGTATGTATTCCATGACGGCTGTTAACTCTTTCCATAAAATGGTCTCTGCCAACATCTGTACTCTTTTGAACTAAATCAACACAAGCTTGGTCTAGTGCAATTGGATCTAAAGATGCAAGAATACCAATATCCTTTAAGCAAGGATCTTCTGCAACTGCACAACAGTCGCAGTCTACAGACATATTGACCATTAAGGAAATATATGCAATTCTTCCCTCAAATTTCTTATGGACTGAACTTGCTGCATCTGCCATTGCCTCTAAGAATGTGTCTTGTGGTGGTAATTTTTGCCATAGGAAATATTGGTTAGTTGTTCTTCCCGCAGAGTGAATATATGCCTTACCACGTGAAGATGCAAAGCCAATAGATAATTGCTTTAATGCTCCACCAAATCCTCCCATAGGATGTCCCTTAAAGTGAGACAAAACAAGAATGGAGTCATATCTATCTAAGTGGTTTCCAACATAGTCTTTTTTAATTGCTTTGCCATTTGGAATATCTAAAACAATATCCTCTCCATCTGCATCCATAAGATCTACTGTAAAGAAGTCTGTCCAACCATGTTTTTTGAAAGTTTTTAAGTGTTTTCTGGTTGTATTTCTTTGACCAAAATATGCTGTGTTACATTCAATAACTGTACCATTAACATATTCTATCATTGGTCTTAAAAAAGATGGCTTTAAGAAGTTTTGATTTCCTACTTCTCCAGAGTGTACTTTTACACCAACATTGCCTTCAAGTTTGATACCTAACGCATTGTACATATCAATAATTCTTTCTGGTGTAATTGTGCTTGTAAAATATACTTTAGATTCCATATTATAGCCCTCCAATTTTACTTAATTAAGCTTTCTGCATTCTTATGTAAAATTAACTCTTTCTTTGCAGAATCAATATTTAAACTATCTAATATGTCTAGTTCAATGCTCGGTTTTGACCAAGGACAGTCTGTAGCAAAAAGAATTCTTTCTGGACCAAAACTATCAAAAAGTTTCTTAATATGATCAGGTTTATGAGCCATATGCATTAATGCTGTATCCACATAAATATTGCTACATCCAACTTCTTCATCAATGATATCATCACCACTTTCATATCCGCCAAGATGTGCCGCTACTATCTTAAGTTTTGGGAACATTTTAGCAACAGTTGCAATGTTTTTTGGTGCAGCCAAATAAGAGCCAGGGAAAGCAACATCATATCCTGCATGGAATAAACATACTAGTCCAGCCTTCTCCATCTCTTCATACATAGGATAAATTCTTTCATCTGCCGGATTAAACTTAGAATACTCTGGATGCAATTTAATTCCCTTTAAACCATAGTCTTCAATTTCTTTTAAATCATCCATTACATTTTCTGAATATGGATACAAAGAACCAAGCGGCTCAATTCTCTCTGAACGAATACTATTTAAAAAAGCATTTACATTATGTACTTGCTTTGCATTTGTAGACACACCCAAAGCCCATATCTTATCTATTCCCCATTCATCTATTTTTCTAAGAGTATCTGAAACTGTCCCATTTGTGTTTGGGGTTTGATAACATGCTTGTACCAGTTTTGAAATTGCTCTTTCTGCAATAGCATCTGGGAATATATGTACGTGGCTATCTATTATCATCTTGATCCCCGTTTCCAGCATCATCTATGTTGTCTGGATTTGTAAGTCTATCTAGGATTCTCTTGCCAATTTCTTCGTCCGTTTCTTCAGACTCGTCATATATTGCAGCCTTATATAGTGGATCTTCTGTAAAGTCTGGTGTATCTTCATCAGATACTTCTCCACCCAACTCTTCAATAGCTGCTCTAATTTCTATAAACTCATTATATGTTGGTTCATATTCCTTTAGGAATCCTTGGAGTGCTTCCAGTCCTCTTTCATCTCCATATTTACCAATAAGGTGTGCAAAGAGTGGCACATCATCTCCTCTATAAAGCCAACTAACTAGTGCAAAATAAACTTCATCATGACCAGGATAATTGGATAAGATTTCAAGGAGCATCTTTGCAATGTCTGATGTGCCATTGTTTCTATATGCTTCTATCATTTCATCAACGATATCTTCACATCCGTCCATTAAATAATCATAGCAATCTAATTTGATATCATATGGAACACTTTCGTCTTGTAACAAAGAAAGATTTTCTAACATTTCTTCTTTTAAATCTGCCATATTATTCTAACTCCCCTGGGAACATTATTCTAAAATATTTTTCGGTGGTATCTTTAGATGCATCTCTATATTTGAGTTGAATTCTGAGTTCATCTGCCACATTTGTTTCATCTACAACAGAGTCTACTTTTGCAACCAAAGCTGTAACTATAGCAGGCATACTCCTTGCTTTTCCTAAATAATTGAGTTCATCTCTAACCCACTCTGGTTTTGCTTTCTCGTTCTCTTTAAAGAAGAACCCTTCTAATATATCTACGAGTACTTTAACTCTTTCCGCAGTCTTGTCTACACTTCCCCAAACAATATCTCCAAATGCACATATAGCTGCTCTTATAACAAGTACAGGAAGCGCAAAGAACTTGTCTTCATCTATCTTAAAGTTTATTTCTATAACTCTTCCGTTAACGTTAACACATTGGCAAACACATCTCTTATGAATAATCTTGTCTTCCAAGAACTTCATTGAAACTGGATATGCATAATTGCCATATAAAAGAGCAAAGTCTATGATTTCAGTCTTTCTCTTGCTGTCTGTGTTCATTTGGAATAATAATTGAGATAGTGTCTCTCCGAAGTCTGCTGGTCCAAACATAACTAAAAACTTAATGTAATACATTAAATCTGGATTCTTATCTAATTCTTCGTCTAGTTTTTCTCCTGCATCTTCAATGGTTTTGAGAATATCTTTTTTAAGCGCAATTAAATCCTTAAATGGAATAAAATTGGTTATTCCTATTCTGTCATAAGGAAGTATTTCGCCTTTATCCATTTCTTCTTGGAAATAGAAGCCTTTGAAATATGGACCATATTCGTTCTTAACAATACCAAGTTGTCTTCTTCCTTCTTCCTTTTTGCCAAGGTTCCAAAGGGATTTTCCATACATTACTCTTATGTCAGAAAAAGGCATATCTCTTTCAAGTTTTTCTTTAGAAAAATCATGAACTATTGTGTGTTCATTTAGCCTTAAAGCCATCTTTAAGATTTCATATTTTCCTTTGAACTTAGGGGCAACTTTTAAAAGAATCTTTCTAGCCTCGTCAAGCTTGTCCATATGATAATATGCTTGCATCATAGGAACATATATGTCTATCATCCCTGTTGTGTTTAAATAGTGCTCACAGAGATTTATAGTTCCTTCGTAGTCTTCTTCTGCAAGATGAGCATATATCAATGCCATAATGGCATTGTCTTTAACAAGTGCATTGTCTGGATTGATCTCTTCTAAAACATCCATAGCCTTTTGAAGTTCATGTTGCTTAAAGAGTTTGTCTGCTTCTTTTAATTGCTCAATACCATATGCAAATGAGTTTTTAGGTGGAACAACATTGAGTGAAGAAACACCTTGGATAACGCCATCTTCTAGCATTTTTTCTATTTCTTCCATTGCCTCGTCTTCGTCTTCTTCGTCCTCATCCTCAACTTCTTCGCCATCTTGGTTTGTAATGGAAACATCTTCGCCCATAATTGCTGCATAATATTTTGCAGACTTAATATCTCCTCTCTTAAGACTTAAATTGCCTAGAGCAAGAGCTACATCAAATCTTTTAACTTCATCACACTTTGGACTTGTAAATGCTTTAATATATTCAATCTCGGCTACAATCATCTCTCCAATTTCTTCAAAACATTGACCTAATTTGAGGTGTGCTTCTACATTATCTGGATCAACTTCTATAGCCTTATGGTAATATACCATTTCAATCTCGTGGGACTTGTTTTTTGGTGCTTTTCGTGCTAAATCTAGATACTGTCCCGCTGTAAGTTGTAAGGAAATATCATATCCCATTATTTCTTCTTTTTCTTCTTAGGATTTTGGTATTGAACTGGCTTCTTTTTCTTATTCCCACCTGGAGCATTCTTTTGTGCTTGCTTGTTTGCGGCTTGAACCTTTCTTTGTTCAAATGCGACATAACCTTTACATTTATCCATTGAACGCTTGGATAATGCAATGAGCCATAATGCCCATAAAATAAATCCAATAACTGCACATACTATGAATACGATGATTTGCCATACCATAGATGTGAACATTGCACATACTGGAGCTATTGCAATAATGGATGTGAATATAATTGAAATTGGTTGGTTTAGTATAAATACTATTGCATTCTTAAATGTCTTAATGAAAGACAAATCATAGACAACAAATTGAGGTATCATTGTCATTGGAATTGGTAAGAGTGCAAAACCGAAAACGAATGTAAATACAACTGCACAATATGCACCAGCACCTGCTGTACCAAGAGCTTGTTGTTGTAAGAGATAGAATATTGTGGTTGCCATTGCTGCAACTATGAGTACACCACACATTACACAAATTAAGAATTTCCACCAATACTTTGCAACACCCATAAAGAATGTTTTTACAACTTTCTTGAATACATCTTGGAAATAAATACGCTTTGCACAATAGAAGAATCCTGCCATAAAGATGGATGTAAGAATTCCTACTGCAGCTGCCATAAGCATAATTGGTTCATAAACTTCCCATTGTTGTTTAGCTATAGCTAAAGAAAGGTTGTCTCCAATTCCTGGATAACCAATACCAACTCCCGCCATAAAGTTGTATGGACCACTTAATACCCATTTTTCAAAATATGTGAGACCTAAGGTGATTGTTAAAAGAACAAGGACTGCAGAAACAATAAATATTGCAGCACATCTAAGGAGTAATACATAGTCTCCCTTAATAACTTGGAATGCACGTCTGAAATAAGTATCTGAATACTCTTTCTTGACGATCTTTTCTCTTAATCCTGCTATAACTACCTTTGTTTCTTCTTCAGGTTCTGGTCTAACCTCTGCTGGTGTAAACCAACCCTTTGCAACAAACTTATGCTCCCTTTGTGGAACATTTCCTTGGGCTTGTTGTTGCTCGCTTGCTTCTCTTAATTTATCTAAAAGTCCCATAGTCTCTCCATAACGTAATTTCGTATATTTTACAATATGAAATCGTTTTGTACAACTAAATATATATATTTATCATTGACAATTTGCTGCTTTAATGATATTTTTTTTACAATAACACGTAAAAAAGGTGTTTCCCTTTATCTAGAAAAGGGAACCTAAGGAGATAAAAAATGAAAAAGTACAATGTAGCAGTAGTCGGTGCAACAGGAATGGTTGGAAGAAAATTCCTCCAAGTATTAGAAGAGCGTCAACTCCCAGTAGAAAACTATTATTTATTCGCTTCAGCAAGAAGTGCTGGTAAACAATTAGACTTTATGGGAAAGAAATACACAGTTATCGAACTCACAGAAGATAACGTAATGGCTCTTAAAGGAAAAGTAGACTTTGCTCTTTTCTCAGCTGGTGGCGGCACATCTAAAGATTTTGCTCCAGTTTTCGTTAAAGCAGGTGCAATCGTTGTAGATAACTCTTCTCAATGGCGTATGGATAAGGATGTTCCTTTAGTAGTTCCAGAAGTTAACCCAGAAGATATTAAATGGAATAACGGAATTATCGCAAACCCAAACTGCTCTACAATTCAAGCAATGCTTCCTCTTAAGGCATTAGATGAAAAGTTCGGTATCGAAAGAGTTGTTTATTCTACATACCAAGCAGTATCTGGCGCTGGCCTTCAAGGTTATAATGACCTCAAAGATGGTATAGATCATAACGAACCACCAAAGAAGATACCAAGACCAATCGCATATAATGTAGTTCCACATATAGATGTATTCCTTCCAGATGGATATACAAAAGAAGAATGGAAGATGATACACGAAACAAGAAAGATCTTACATAGACCAGACTTAAGAGTTACAGCAACAACAGTTCGTGTTCCTGTATACTATGGACATAGCGAGTCTATTAACGTCGAATTCAAGAAACCATGTACAATCGAAGAAGTTATGGATTGTTTAAAGAACTTCCATAAGAACCTTATCGTTGTAGACGATAGAGAAAAAGCATTATACCCAACAGCATTAGATTCAGAAGACCATGATGAAGTCTATGTTGGACGTATTAGATTAGACGAAAGCGTTAAGAGCGGAATCAACTTCTGGTGCGTTGCAGATAACATCCGTAAAGGTGCAGCAACTAACGCAGTACAAATTGTAGAAGCTCTTATCAAAGATATGGAGGCATAAGATGATATTCAAAGGCGTTGCAACAGCTTTAATAACACCATTCAATAAAGACGGAGTAGATTATGCACGTCTAGACAAATTATTGGATGATCAAGTAAACAATGGAGTAGACTCAATACTTATTCTTGGCACAACTGGTGAACCAGCAACTATGTCTTTAGAAGAGAAAAAAGGCGTTATTTCCTTCACAGTTAAAAAACTAAAAGGAAAATTACCTATCATAGTTGGAACAGGATCTAACTCAACTGCTGCTGCAATTGAAATGTCCAAACTTGCTCAAGAAATGGGTGCAGATGCATTATTGATCGTTACCCCATATTACAACAAATGTACACAAGATGGACTTATTGCTCACTATACAGCTATAGCAGATGCAGTAAACCTTCCAATCATTTGTTACAACGTTCCAGGACGTACAGGCGTCAACATCCTTCCAGCAACTTTTGCAAAAATTGCAGAACACAAAAATATCGTTGCAATTAAGGAAGCAAGTGGCAATATGGAACAAATTGAAGAATGCATCCGTTTATCAAAAGGAAAGGCAGTTGTATACTCTGGCGATGATGGAATTACTGTTCCTATTATGGCAATGGGTGGCGAAGGAATTATCTCGGTTGCATCTAATGTTATTCCTGCATTCGTTTCTACAATGTGTGACAAATTCTTTGAAGGAGATCTTTCAACTGCTGCAGATATGCAATTAAAGATGTTACCATTCGTTAAGTCTTTATTCTGCGAAGTAAACCCAATACCAGTAAAAAGAGCTGCTGAAGAATTAGGATTTGCAGATGGAACAATTAGACTTCCTTTAACACGTATGACAGACAAGAACGCAGAAACACTTCTCGCTCAATTAAAAGAACTTAGATAATATGATTAAAATAGCTTTATCTGGTGCGGCTGGTAGAATGTGCCGTACAATATATAAATCACTAATAGGCTCAAAGAACTTTGAGATAGTTTATGGCATAGATACTTTCATCCCAGATGATTTGCCATTCCCTGTATATGCAAACACAAAAGAAATTAAAGAAAAGGCAGATGTTATTATAGACTTCTCAAGAGCAAATTCTTTAGATGAATTATTAGCATTTGCAGTATCTTCTAATACTAAACTCGTTATTGCAACAACAGGACATACCGCTGAACAAATTAAGAAGATAGAAGACGCATCCACTAAGATAGCAATCTTTAAGGCTTCCAATATGTCTTTAGGTGTTAACCTTTTATCCAACCTCGCAAAAGAGGCAGCAAAATTCTTAGGCGAAGATTATGATGTAGAAATTATCGAGATGCACCATAACCAAAAATTAGATGCTCCAAGTGGAACAGCTATGACTCTTGCACAAGATATTAACTCAGTTAGAGATAATCCACTAGTACCACAATTTGGCAGACATGAAACTGCTCATAAGAGAGAAAAGAATGAAATTGGTATTCATGCAGTTAGAGGTGGTTCTATAGTTGGCAAGCATGATGTTATGTTTATTGGCAAAGGCGAAACAGTTACCCTTTCCCACGAAAGTGCAAGCAAAGAAGTTTTCTCCGAAGGGGCCCTTCGTGCAGCTATGTATTTAATGGATAAGGATAATGGTCTTTATGATATGCATTCAATCATTGGAAACTTCTATGCAGTTACATCCGTTACAGCAGACAAAGATATATCCTTTGTTGAACTTCCATATGTTACAGCAAATGACTTCTTAACATTATTACAACATATTAAAGATGCAAACATATCTTTAGATATGATATCTCAAAACGTAAATCCAAATGGCACATTAACAATTGGTTTCTCTCTTGAGGATAAAGATCTTCCAGCAGTTAGAAATATGATACCAAATGGTACACAATACACTGCAATTTCCGGTTGTGTTAAACTTAACACAGAAGGTGCTGGAATGGAGCACAAGAGCGGTGTTGCACTTGAAGTATTATCTATCCTCCATAACCTCGGAGCAACCGTATATGCAATTACAACCTCTGAAACAAAGATTTCTAGTTGTATAAATGCAGAAGTGTTAGATAGTGCTGTTGTAGAACTTAAAAAATATTATGGAATTTAATTTATAATAAAAACAATATATTAAAGGTGGAAGCTTTTGAAGTGAACCCCAAAAGTGACACTTAAATAAAAAAGGTATAAATAGGAAGGAATCAATGTTTCTTCCTATTTTTTATACGCTTTGTATTATAGAATTCAATCCAATCTTCTACTAGAGCTATGTATTCTTCCAAACTA
>JAFZVB010000020.1 GCA_017618055.1 Clostridia bacterium | reverse complement strand
CCGTCTTCTTTTGCAATTGCTCCAGATACATAAACTCCATCTACACCACCAAGGTCTATCTTGAATCCCTTTTCATAAGATACTGGATATCCCTTAGATGCCATAATTACACAACATGCAGCACCGCTAGAAAACTTCACCTCTGTGTCTTTAAGTGTTCCGTTTGTTGTTGCTTGCATAATTGTTAATAAGTCAGACTCAAGGAGTGGAAGAACAACTTGTGTTTCTGGATCTCCAAATCTGCAGTTATACTCAATAACTTTTGGACCATCTTTGGTTATCATGAGACCAAAGTATAAACAGCCTTTAAATGTTCTTCCCTCTTTATTCATTGCGTTAATGGTTGGAATGAATATCTTCTCCATACACTCCTTTGCCACTGCATCTGTGTAGTATGGATTTGGAGCTATAGTTCCCATACCGCCAGTATTTAAGCCTTCATCATTATCCAATGCTCTCTTGTGGTCCATGGATGAAACCATTGGCACTACAACATTTCCATCTGTGAAGGATAATACGGAAACCTCTGGACCTGTTAGGAACTCTTCTATAACTACTCTTAAACCGCTCTCACCAAATATCTTATTAGACATCATGGAATGAACTGCCTCTATGGCCTCATCTAGGGTGTTGCAAATTAAAACTCCCTTGCCTAAAGCTAATCCATCTGCCTTAATAACTATTGGCATTTCTTGGGCCTTTAAATAGGTTATAGCTGCATCTTCGTTATCAAAGGTTTCATACTTTGCTGTTGGGATGCCGTATTTCTTCATTAAGTTCTTAGAAAATATCTTACTCCCTTCAATAATAGCTGCATTCTTCTTTGGACCAAAACATGGAATACCTTTTTCATTGAGCTTGTCTACAAGTCCAAGTACTAAAGGATCATCTGGGGCTACAACTGCGTAGTCTATTTTGTTCTCTATTGCAAATGAAACTATCTCGTCTATTTTTGTTGCACCAATAGGAATACATATAGCATCTTGTGCTATACCACCATTGCCTGGTAGTGCATAGATAGTCTCTACATCTTTGTTCTTCTTTATAGCCTTGACGATAGCATGTTCTCTTCCGCCACCGCCTACTACCATTATCTTCATAAATTACCTCAATCTCAGTGATGGAATAATCTCATTCCTGTGAATACCATTACCATGTTGTATTTGTTTGCTGCATCAATAACTAAGTCGTCTCTTACAGATCCGCCTGGCTCTACAACATAGCTAACACCACTTCTTGCACCCTTTTCAATGTTATCGCTAAATGGGAAGAATGCATCTGAACCTAATGTTACGCCGGAAATAGTTGCTAAATATGCATCTTTTTCTTCTCTTGTGAATGGTTCTGGTTTGTATGCAAAATATTTTTGCCAGTTACCATCTGCAAGTACGTCTCTGCTATCATAGTCAGATAAATAGAGGTCTACTGCATTGTTCTTGTCTGGTCTTCCTACACCATCTTTAAATGGTAAGTTCAATACCTTATCATTTTGTCTTAAGTTCCATAAATCCGCTTTGGATGCTGCTAATCTTGTGCAGTGGATTCTGGATTGTTGTCCTGCACCTACACCAATTGCTTGGCCATCTTTTGCAAAACATACTGAGTTGGATTGTGTGTACTTTAAAGTAATGAGAGAAATAATCATGTCTTCATAAACATCATCTGGAATATTCTTGTTCTCTGTTACAATGTTTGTGAGCATATCTTTGTTAATCTTGTAATTGTTTCTGCCTTGTTCAAAGGTGATTCCAAAAACTTGCTTTCTTTCTCTCTCTTGTGGGATATAACTTGGATCTATCTTAACGATATTGTATGTTCCCTTTCTCTTTTGTCTTAAAATCTCAAGTGCTTCATCTGTATAATCTGGAGCAATAATACCATCACTAACTTCTCTTGCAATAATCTTTGCTGTTACTGCATCACAAGTATCAGATAGTGCAATCCAGTCTCCGAATGAAGACATTCTGTCTGTTCCTCTTGCTCTTGCATATGCACATGCAATTGGAGAATCATCTAATCCCTCAATGTCATCTACAAAGCAAGCTTTCTTTAATTTTTCTGGGAGTATCTTTCCAATGGAGGCAGATGTTGGAGAAACGTG
>JAFZVB010000019.1 GCA_017618055.1 Clostridia bacterium | reverse complement strand
TAAAACAATTATTAATTGTTTGACACGTACCCGTCTAATTTTTTATAATCCTACTATAATCTTATTAGCGCAAGCGCGAAGGGGTACGATATGCTTAAAAAAGTAGCTATCATAATGGGTAGCGATAGCGATTTACCAGTACTTCAAAAGACTATTGATACTTTAGTTTCTTTTGACATACCATTTGAAGTCCATGTTTATTCAGCACACAGAACACCAGAAGAAGTTTCTTCCTTTGTCTCAAAGGCAGAGAAAAATGGTTTTGGTGTTATTATTGCAGCTGCGGGTATGAGCGCACATTTAGCAGGAGTTTGTGCATCTAAGACAGTACTTCCTGTAATAGGAATACCAATAAAGAGCGGAGACTTAGGCGGAATGGATGCATTATTATCTACCGTCCAAATGCCTTCCGGTATGCCAGTTGCAACCGTTGCAATAGATGGCGGGGCAAATGCGGGACTACTTGCAATCCAAATCTTAGCGGTAGATAACAAGGAATTAAGAAAGAAACTTGCAGACTACAGAGAGAAGAATAAGCAAAAAGTCTTGGAAAAGAACGCAGAAATAGAGCAAAAGTATAATATATAAAGAGAGGTCCGCGGAGAAATCTGCGGATTTTTATTTTATTAAGATAAAAAACGATAAAATCGGAGGAATAAAAAAATGATTGAAAAAAGAGAACAACTCTACGAAGGAAAAGCAAAAAAAGTTTTCGCAACAAACGATCCAGATTTAGTTATTGTATCCTACAAGGATGATGCAACAGCATTCAATGGTGTAAAAAGAGGAACCATTGTTGGAAAAGGTGTTGTTAATAACCGCATGAGCAACTACTTAATGGAAAAACTTGAAAAGGAAGGAATCCCAACACACTATGTACAAGAGTTATCTGAAAGAGAAACACTTGTAAAAAAAGTTAAGATTGTTCCATTAGAAGTTATTGTTAGAAACATTGCAGCAGGTTCACTTGCAAAACGTCTTGGATTAGAAGAAGGCGTAGTAATGAAAAAGACAGTATTAGAATACTGCTACAAATGTGACGAATTAAACGACCCAATGGTTAATGATTACCACATCTTAGCAATGGAATATTGCACAAAAGAAGAATTAGACAAAATTGCTTCTATGTCTTTCAAGATTAACGATTTCTTAAAGAAGTATTTTGCATCTATTAACATTGACTTAGTTGATTTTAAGCTTGAGTTTGGTAAGACAAAAGATGGCGAAATCGTTCTTGCAGATGAAATTTCCCCAGACACATGTAGATTCTGGGATGCAACAACACATGAGAAATTAGACAAAGATCGTTTCAGAAGAGACATGGGTGGAGTTGAAGACGCATACAAAGAAATGATGAAGAGAGTTCTCGGCTAATATAGGAGATTATTATGGGAGCATTTTTTGGTGTAGTATCCAAAAGAGATTGTATAAAGGACGTATTCTTTGGAACAGATTACCATTCACATCTTGCAACAGCTTGTGCAGGACTTGCTGTTTGTAGACCAGATGGACAACTTCAAAGAAAGATCCACAACTTAGATAAAGGACCATTCAGAACACAATTTGAGAGCAGTTTCAATGTAATGGAGGGAAATGCTGCAATTGGTACAATTTCAGACCATGACCCACAACCTTTAATTATTAAATCCAGACATGGTGTTTATGCCATTTGTTATGTAGGCATTATTAATAATCTAGAAGCACTTGTAGATGAACACTTACATGAAAAAGGCGGACACTTCGGTGTTTCAACTGGTGGTGAGGTTAATGCAGTTGAATTAATTGCAACATTAATTGAGAGTAAAGAAGACTTCATTGAAGGTATTAGATATGCCCAATCTAGAATAGAGGGAACAGCAAACATACTCATCTTAATGGAAGATGAAAGAATTATTGCAGTTCGTGATTATATGGGCAGACTTCCTATCTTACTTGGAAAGAATGAAGACGGATACTGTCTTGCATTTGAGTCTTTTTCATACCAAAAGCTTGGATATGAAGATTTTAGAGAATTAGGACCAGCTGAAATTGTTGAAATGACAAAGGATGGTGTTAAGACAATAGTCCCACCAAGAGAAGAAATGAGAATCTGTTCATTCTTATGGACATATTATGGTTATCCAACATCTACATATGAAGGTGTTAATGTTGAGGTAATGAGAACTAGAAATGGCGCCTTACTTGCACAAGATGATTGCAAGAAAGGAAACAACAAAGGTGTAGACTATGTTTGTGGTGTACCAGATTCCGGAACCCCACATGCAATTGGTTATTCTAATGGTTGTGGTATTCCATTTGCACGTCCATACATTAAATATACTCCATCTTGGTCTAGAAGCTTCATGCCAGAAAAGCAAGTAGACAGAAACGAGATAGCCAAGATGAAGCAAGTTCCAGTTACGCAATTGATTAAAGACAAATCCCTTTTATTCGTGGATGATTCAATTGTTAGAGGAACACAATTAAGAGAGACTGTAAACTTCTTATATAATAACGGTGCTAAAGCCGTTCACATGCGTTCTGCTTGTCCTCCAATTATGTTTGGATGCAAATATCTAAACTTTTCTAGAGCAACCTCAGATAGAGAATTATTAACTAGAAGAATAATTGTTGAGCTAGAAGGTGAAGAGGGCTTGAACTATATAGATGAATACGCTGATTCAAATACAGAAAGAGGCAAGAAGATGAGACAAGCAATTTGTGACAAGTTCGGATTCACATCCCTTGAATACCAATCCTTAGAGAACATGATGAACTCAATTGGTATAGACAAGTGCAAACTTTGTACATATTGCTGGAACGGAAAAGAATAAGGAGAGATTATGAAGAGTTATTCTGAAAGTTACAAAGAGGCTGGTGTTGATATTACTGCTGGATATAAAGCAGTTGAGTTAATGAAGAAGCACATTGCAAGAACTTATGCACAAGGTGCAGAAGAGATTGGCGGATTTGGTGGTTTATTCCCATTAGATTTAACAGGATACACACACCCAGTATTAGTATCTGGAACAGACGGTGTAGGAACAAAACTTAAGATAGCATTCTTAATGGACAAGCATGACACAATTGGTATTGACTGTGTTGCCATGTGTGTAAACGATGTTATCTGTTGCGGTGCAAAACCTTTATTCTTCCTAGACTACATTGCCTGTGGTAAGAACTATCCAGAGAAGATTGAACAAATCGTTAAGGGTGTTTGTGATGGTTGTGTACAAAGTGGCAGTGCACTTATTGGCGGCGAAACAGCAGAGATGCCAGGATTTTATCCAATAGATGAATATGACCTTGCAGGTTTTTCAGTTGGTATTGTTGAAAGAGAAAAAGTTATAGATAAGACCACAATGAAAGAGGGAGATGTAATGATAGCCCTTCCATCCTCAGGAGTACATTCAAATGGATTTTCTTTAGTTAGAAAGGTTTTTGATATAGAGAATACAGACCTTAAAAAACCAGTTGAAGAATTAGGCGGTGCATCTTTAGGTGAGACATTATTAACACCAACAAAGATATATGTAAAGCCAGTACTTGCCTTATTAGACAAGATTAAGGTTAAAGGAATTAGCCACATAACAGGTGGTGGTTTCTACGAGAATATGCCAAGATCCATACCAAAGGGCTTAGGCGTACAAATTAAGAAGAGTGATGTTAAGGTATTACCAATCTTCAAGCTTATCCAAAAGGTAGGCGGTATTGCAGAAAGAGACATGTTCAATACATTCAATATGGGTGTTGGTATGAGCATTGTTGTATCTAAAGAAGACGTTAAAGAAGCAATATCCATACTTAAAGACAATGGAATAGATGCATACGAGATTGGAACAATTATAAAGAGTGAAGACGGAGTTACACTACTATGAGCGAAAAAACAAGAATAGCAGTATTAGTATCCGGTGGTGGTACAAACCTACAAGCTTTAATAGATGCAGAAAAGAGTGGGATTATTAAGAGCGGCGAGATTGTCTTAGTAATTTCAAACAAAAAGGATGCATATGCTTTAGAGAGAGCAAAGAACAACGGTATTAAAGCAGAGGTAGTGCTTAAAGATAACGGGCAAGAAGATTTTGAGAGCAAGATTATTGCCTTACTAGAAAATAACAAAATAGATCTTATAGTTCTTGCAGGGTTCTTATCTATTCTTAGTGCGAACTTTACAAGAAGATTTGATAAGAGAATTATAAACGTACATCCAAGCTTAATCCCATCTTTTTGTGGGGCAGGCTTTTACGGACTCAAAGTTCACGAGGCTGCATTAAGTTATGGGGTTAAAGTAACAGGAGCAACGGTACACTTCGTTAACGAGGTGCCAGATGGTGGCGAGATAATAATGCAAAAGGCCGTCTATATTCAAGATGGTGATGATGCAAAGACGCTACAAAAAAGAGTAATGGAAGAGGCAGAGTGGCAAATATTACCACTTGCATGTGAAAAAGTATCTAAGAAAATTTTGGAGGAGAAAAAATAATGAACATTTACAAAATTAATGACATTGGTGAATTAATCAAGGACAATCCATATGTAGGAAGAGGAATCGTAGTTGGAAAGAGCGCAGATGGAAAGAAGGCAGTATCAGCATACTTCATTATGGGAAGAAGTGCTAATTCAAGAAACAGAATCTTCGTTGAAAAGGGAGATGATGTTTATACAGAACCATTTGATGCAAGCAAGGTAGAGGATCCAAGCTTAATCATTTATGCTGCAATTAGAAAATGTGAAGATGGATTAATCGTTACAAACGGAGACCAAACAGACACAATTTACAACTTTGTAAAAGAGGGCAAATGTTTCTGTAAGGCATTACGTACACGTGAGTTTGAACCAGATGCACCAAACTATACTCCAAGAATAAGCGCAATGTTATTCTTCAACAGAGGATATGCATACAAGATGAGTATCTTAAAGTCTGCAGATGAAAACGGAAGCGCATGTAACAGATACACATTTGAATACGAGCCAATTAACGGACTTGGACATTTCATCCACACATATGTAACAGATGGCAACCCAATTCCAACATTCCAAGGCGAACCAGAAAGAGTTGCAATTCCAAATGATATAGATGAGTTTACAAACACTCTTTGGAATGCACTTAACGAGAACAACAAGATTTCACTATATGTTAGATACATAGACCTTGAAACAGG
>JAFZVB010000001.1 GCA_017618055.1 Clostridia bacterium | reverse complement strand
TTAGGGTGAAACTATAATTATTTTGCATACCTATATCACGCGTTAAATATTTTCTACCTCCTTGAGCCAATGCCACCAAAAAGTCTTGCTCGGTTGATATTGGATTTCCCATAGGCACATATTCAGCGTGAGCTACATCTGCATTGTTATTGCTGAGTGTGAATATTAAACAAAAACACACTAATACTAAAAGTACAGCAATTAACGCCACAGAAACTATGGTTGTACGTTTTGCCATAAGATTGTCTCCTTTTTATAAAATTAAAAAACTATTAAAAAGATATAATAGTAAATCTATTTTACATTTTCCTTTCTCGCATTTATATAATTAGGGTGGGTATATTTGCATACCCTAATGGTTATTTTTATCTATTTCAAAGCAATACCCATTCTTATCCAACAAAGGACAAATAAGAAAAATCTTTCTTTATAAATTGTGGCATCTTTAATCTTTTAATCTTTGATTAAACCATTTCCAAAAAACACTATTTACCCAAATGGGTATACTAAAATACCCAAACATACATTTGAAAAATAACACTCCTTTGTTATAATCAAGGCATGAGACGTACATTTCACTTTTCTTTATTATTTCTAATCGCATTACTAACACTACTAACATCAGTAGTAATTTTCGCATCTTTTAACACAAATCAAGACGTTGCATATGCCCAAGAGGCTGATGTTCAAACAAAAGATGAATTTATGGCTGCTCTTGCTAATAAGACTAGTGTTATTAGAACAGATGATATAGATTTTGAGGAAGCAACCGTCTCCTTAAATTATGATGTTACTATAATATCTAGCAAACAATCCTCTACTCTTTCTCGTGCATATTTTAAGATTGTTGGACCTATAGTTGAGCCAAACTCCATAACTGTTACATTTGAAAACATTACTTTTGATGGCAAATACACTCCACCTGCAAACTATTTAACAGACACAACTCTTACCTTTGATGATCTCTTTGCAGACAGAGATGATAAAATATGTATAGATGGTTCATATGGTTATTATGATTTATCTCTTTTAAATTGTAATATCTATAATTACGGTTCTATGGTTGGTCCTGCTATCTATGTTGAGAATGAATGGAGAGCATATACCAAGAATGTAAATATTTCAAATTGTAAATTTGAAAATAATTTCTCACAAACAGATACAGTCCATGTTTCTAATGATAAATTGAACGTTTCTATTACTAATTCAGAATGGCTTCATAATACAGCATATAAAGGTGCAGGTTTCTCAGTTGCACACTGTGAACTTAGTATAGATAATGTTAATGTCCATGATAATAACTCATATATTCTAGATATGGATACTGCAAATCCACAAAATTGTGGTGGTGGTGTTTATATAGGTGGAGCAAATGGATATATGAGAAATTCTGTTATCTCAAATAACTCCACTATATTTGGTGGCGGATTGGGCATCTCACCTAAGTTCTCTGGATCTGGAGAGTTTAAAATTGTAAATACAGTTATTAAAAATAACTCAGCTCAATATGGTGGTGCAATTTGTGCACATAGTTTATCTGGACAACCAATTAAGTTTATAGGCTGTGAAATATATAACAATACAGCATCTGCTGAAGGTTCTTCTCTATATGTAATGAATTATGCATATTGGATGAAAGCAAATAATGGTGGTGTCGTTGAATTCTTATTCTCAACATTTGCAAACAATACTGCCACAGATACAAGCACATTCAGTTTCTATAGACAAGATATTACAAAAGGTGAAATTGGTTTTGTAAGTCTTAAAGGATGTTTTATTGTTGGAAATGATCAATACTCCCCTAAACCAAATGATTTCAATTACATTGCAAATAGTGCACAAGCAATTAATGATGGTGTTGTAACACAAGAAATGTTAAATAATTGTTCAACCAATGGACTAGATCCAATAGAAGGAAGCCTTGCAGATTATGAAGTTCCTGCATCTGTTTATTCACAATGGGATTCAATGTTTGAAAATGCAACCAAATCTGCTCAAATAGGTTCTTTGCCAACCGAGGATGAACCAAAAGAAACAAATACCTGGATTATCCCTGTTGCTGTTTGTGTTCCAGTAGGTGTAATAATTATTGTTGTAGTTATTGTTTTATGTGTCAAAAAGAAGAATCCTACTCCTGTATCTCAAACACAAGAAAATACAGGAACAAATACTGAAGATGAAAGAAAAGCTAGACTTGCAACTTTAACAGAAAGGGAGTTAAAGGTTACAGAATTGGTCATTAAACTCAAGAAACGTCAAGAAATAGCTGCTGAATTATTCTTCTCAGAAAACACAATTAAAAAGGATTTAACATCTATTTATCAAAAGTTAGATGTTCATGACAAATCTGAGTTAATAGTAAAATACAAGGATTTATTTTAATTGTTTATCAAATCTCTAATTATCTCTCCAGCAATAGTTAAACCAGCAATGCCTGGGATAAATGATATACTTCCTGGAATGTGCCTTCCACCTTCTTCTAGTGTTTCACTTCCCTCCATTGCCCCATCTGGAGACCAAACTACTTTTAATTTCTTAATTCCCAACTCTTTTAATTTCTTCCTCATAACTTTTGCCATAGGACAGTTTTCTGTTTTATATATGTCTTTTACATAATATGTTCCTTCTATCCTATTCCCAGTAGATAACGAAGAAATAATTCTTATGCCCTTCTCATCTGCTTCTTTTACAAGAGCTATTTTGGATGTGATTGTGTCTATAGCATCTGCAATATAATCATATTTTGAAATATCTATTTCACCAGATGGATAAGTGCATGCATAGGTGTCTATTATGCAGTTTGGATTAATGGATAATATTCTCTCTTTTGCAGCATCCGTTTTAAGCATACCTATTGTTTTTGTGGTTGCAAGTATTTGTCTATTTAGATTACTTTCTTTGAGTGTGTCATTATCTACCAAACCAATATGTCCAACACCAGCTCTTGCAAGAGCTTCAACAACATAGCCACCTACTCCACCTAGGCCAATTACTAGAACTTTGGAAGCCTTTAACTTCTCAATTCCTTCTTCTTTAATTAACATTTGTGTTCTTGTATACATACTATCCATAGTTATTCCACCTCCGTTATTGTACCATATTTTCTTTTGAAAATGCATTAAAAATTCAAAAATTGACAATTTCTATTTGATTAAATAAAATAGAAACCTATCTTAAGATATGGGGTACATCTATGCTGAAACTATTTGATATTAAGAAAGATTATGTATTGCCTTCCAATACAGTTCATGCTCTAAAAGGAGTAAGTATCAACTTTAGAAAAAGTGAGTTGGTATCCATTTTAGGGCCATCTGGATGTGGTAAGACTACGCTCCTTAATATCATTGGTGGTTTAGACAAATACACCTCAGGCGATTTAATCGTTAACGGAATTTCCACAAAAGAATACAGGGATAGAGATTGGGATATTTATAGGAATCATTACATTGGTTTCGTTTTCCAAAGTTATAACTTAATTCCACACCTTAATGTTCTTCAAAATGTTGAAATTGCTCTAACCATATCTGGTGTTAGTAAATCTCAAAGAAAAGCAATGGCAATTGCTGCCCTTGAAAGAGTTGGACTTGGAGAACAACTTAAAAAGAAACCATCTCAAATTTCAGGTGGACAATGCCAAAGAGTTGCTATAGCAAGAGCTTTAGTAAATAACCCTAAAATCATTCTTGCGGACGAACCAACTGGAGCATTGGATACAGAAACTTCCGTTCAAATTATGGACTTATTACAAGAAATCTCAGACGAGAGACTTGTAGTTATGGTTACACATAATCCTCAACTTGCTCAAAAATATTCAACTCGTATTATTGAGTTATTAGATGGAACTATTATTTCAGATAGCAATCCTTATGATGGAATGCCTGTCATGATAGAACCAGTTAAACCAATTGAACAAGAACAAAAAGAGGAAGTCTTTGTTTATGGGATGAAAGAGGCTGAATTCAAAGCCCTCACTCCAATGAAACAAGCACAAGTCAAGAGACAATATAACTGGAAGAATAGGACCAATAAGAAAAAACTTGCCGTTCCTAAAAAAGAAGAGGCTGAAGAAGTAAAGCCAGATACATCTTTGGTTGATGTTGAAACAAGCAAGTTCGTAGCAACCATCTCTACCCCTACTCCAGAAAAACCAATAGATCCAAATCAGAAAAAGGTTAAGGAAAAGAAACCGAAGGCATCTATGTCTTTCTTCACCGCCCTTGCTCTTTCTGCAAGAAACCTTTGGACAAAGAAATTTAGAACTGGACTAATTGCATTTGCAGGTTCAATCGGCATTATAGGTATTGCACTTGTTCTTTCTTTAACCAATGGTTTTGATATCTATATCAAAGACTTACAAACAAGCACACTTGTTAATATGCCTGTTATGATTTCTAGTTTATCTATTAGCGTAGATACAGATTCCCTTATAAATATGGTTCAAGAAGAAGGCGAAGAATATCCAGACAATGATGAAGTTGTCCCTTATTCAATAGAATTGAATAGCGGCATAAAAATCTCTGCAAACATTCTTAGTCCTGAATACGTTGAATATGTATCTAAAATAGATACAAACTTACTAAACTCAATTAGATATATTTATTCTTTCCAACCAACTATGGTAACACATAACTATAGAGGTGAATTAACTTCTATTAATATTACTAATAGAAACTCACAAAGGTATTGGAATGAATTGTTGGATTCGGATTTTGTAAAGAGTCAATATGATGTAATTTATGGTAAGTATCCAGAGAATTATGATGAAATCGTTCTTGTCGTAGATCAATACAACTACATCTATGCAGATGTATTGGAATTGCTCGGTTACCAATTAAATTATAAAGACGACTCTATGAAATTTAAGAATATTCCTTTCTCTAAGTTTGTGTATGACGAAACCACAAATCCAAATAAATACACAATCCTTACAAACAATAATAGATATTATCCAGAAACAATAGATGGGAAGAATTTATTCACTAGATACTCAACTGAAGATGCATATAATGAACCAAGTGGCGAAGATAACATAGATTTAAAGATTGTTGGTGTAATAAGACCAAATAAGAATGTTGTCATCCCATTTATCCCAAGTGGTTTAGCATATACTAAAGAATTATCTGAAAAGTATCTTGACAACTGTATGGAATCAGATGTTGCTCAAGCTCAATTGGCTAATAACATTTATAATGTTCTAAATGGCAACGACTTCTCTGCAGACTTCTCTTCACTTGTTACAGTTTTAACAGGATATGGCATAAATGAAAAAGACTTGGTTACCACATTTAGATCTATGATGACAGTTGAAAGATTAAAAGAATATCTTGGTGGAACATATTCAGATGAACAAATTACACAACTTGTAGAAGACATTCAAGATGAAGACACCATTAATGGATTAATGGCAACTATATCACATGATTTAGATATTCCAACTTCAACCCTAAAAGGTCTTATTGCTATGATGGTTGAACTAATTCCAGAAATAGGATTAACAAGTGAAAGTGTATTAACAATCTTGGACTCAGCATATGAAACTCAATTGCAAAGATTGGGTGCTACAAGAATGCCTTCCTCTATTTATTTATATCCAAAGTCTTTTGAAGATAAAGATAAAGCACTAGCCTATTTAGATGAATGGAATGCAAAATGTGATGAAACAGGAGATTATGTTTTAAGAGTTTCTTATACAGATGCTGCTGGTACTGTAAGTACAATTGTAAATTGGATTGTTAAAATAGTATCTGGTATCTTTATTGCATTCGCTGCAATATCACTAGTTGTATCTTCAATCATGATTGCAATTGTTACATATATATCCGTTTTGGAGAGAACAACGGAGATTGGTGTATTACGTTCTATTGGCGCAAGGAAATTAGATATTGCCAACGTATTCAATGCAGAAACCACCATTATAGGATTGGTCTCTGGTGTATTAGGTATTGTTATCGCTTGGATATTAGACTTCCCAATAAATGCAATATTACACCATATCAATTCGCAAGTTCCGGCTAACTTTGCACAGATAGCATGGTGGCATGCATTTGTATTAATTGGTTTAGCAATAGTACTTAATGTTCTTGCTGGATTTATTCCTTCAATTATCGCGTCTAAGAAAGACCCGGTTGTTGCACTCAGGTCTAATCAGTAATTGTTATCTTAATATTTTATCTAGGTACTGCCCAGTATAACTATTGGGTTCTTTTGCCACTTCTTCTGGAGTGCCAGTTACTAATACCGTACCACCATTATCTCCACCCTCTGGACCAAGGTCTATGATGTAGTCAGATACCTTAATAACATCCAAGTTGTGTTCAATAACTACAACAGTATTTCCTTGGTCTACAAGTGTTTGTAAGATACCAATAAGTTTTGCAACATCATGAGTGTGTAAACCAGTTGTTGGTTCATCTAAAACATATATTGTTTTACCAGTACTTCTCTTAGATAATTCCTTTGCAAGTTTAACTCTTTGTGCTTCACCACCAGAAAGTGTTGTTGAGGATTGACCTAACGCTATATAACCAAGTCCTACATCATATAAAGTCTGTATTCTATTCTTTATTCTTGGAACGTTTCTAAAGAATTCTAGAGCCTCGTCTACTGTCATGTTAAGAACATCACTAATGCTCTTTCCTTTATATTTAACTTCAAGTGTTTCTCTATTATATCTTGCACCATGGCAAACATCACAAGGAACATAAATATCTGGTAAGAAGTGCATTTCAACTTTCATAACACCATCACCATTACAGTGTTCACATCTTCCACCTGCCATATTGAACGAGAATCTTCCTGGCCCATATCCTCTAGCCTTTGCATCTGGAAGGGATGCAAATAATTCTCTAATGTTTGCAAACAAATCTGTATATGTTGCAGGGTTACTTCTTGGAGTTCTTCCAATTGGGCTTTGGTCTATATCTATAATCTTATCCAAGGCATCGAATCCCTCTATACGATCATAATCCCCCTCATCTACTATTGCATTGTTGAGTTCTTTTGAAAGTTTTGGAACTATTATTTGGTTTAATAAAGAAGACTTACCACTTCCAGATACACCTGTAATACAAGTAAATGTCCCAAGAGGTATTTGTACATCTATATTCTTAAGATTGTTTTGTCTAGCACCATATACGCTTATAAACTTGCCGTTTCCTTTTCTTCTAGCAATAGGAACATTTATGGAGTATTCTCCAGATAAATATTTGCCAGTAATAGACTCTGAACATGCTATAATATCATCAACACTTCCTTGTGCAACAACTTCACCACCATGAACACCTGCTCCTGGACCAATATCAACTATATAATCGGCAGAACGCATAGTTTCATCGTCATGTTCAACAACTATTAAAGTGTTTCCTAAATCTCTTAATCCTTGCAAACTATGTATAAGTTTGGAGTTATCTTTTTGGTGCAATCCAATACTTGGTTCATCTAATATATATAGAACTCCTGTAAGACCACTACCAATCTGTGTTGCAAGTCTAATTCTTTGGCTTTCACCACCAGACAATGTAGATGCACTTCTCCATAGTGTCAAATATGTTAAACCTACATCACAAAGGAATTTAAGTCTTGCATCTATTTCTTTTAATATACTCTTTGAGATAATCTTTTCAGTTTCTGTTAATTCTACATTTTGGAAGAATACTCTTAAATCTGCAACGGACATATTACATACATCCCAAATATTCTTTCCACCAATAGTTACACTTAATGCCTCTTTTTTAAGTCTCTTTCCTTCACATGCTGTACAAGGAACTTGCTTCATATACTGAGATATTTCCATCTTAACATTCTCAGAATCTGTCTTGTTGTATCTTTGCATTAAGTAATTAGCAATACCTTCCCATTCGTTAGAAGCACTTCTTCCCCAATATGCAGAATAGTCTTTCTTATATTTCATCTTTGTCTTCATTCCCTTTTCTCCATAGAAAATGAGTTTGAGGACATCTTTTGGAAGATCTTTAATAGGAACATCTAAAGAAAAACCAAAATTATGTGCTAGTGCTGCAAAGGATGGGTCTGATTTGGAAGACTCACCAATAAACATGCCAGTAACTCTAATTGCGCCTTCTCTTAATGTTAAATTTTTATCTTTAATCAATAGGTTAGGATCTATTTCACTTGAGTATCCTAAACCTGTACATTTTGGACATGCACCATGTGGGTTATTGAATGAGAATAGTCTTGGAGATAATTCTTCAAAGGAAATGCCACAATCTGGACAAGCATAAAGAGTTGAGAACAATTCTTCATTGCTATCAAAGTCTACAACAACTAAACCATTAGCAAGTTTTATAGCTGTTTCTACAGCGTCTGTAAGCCTTCTTGCTACACCTTCTTTTATAACCATTCTATCTACCACAATAGATATATTGTGTTTGATGTTTTTATCTAGATTAAACTCTTCATCTAATGTGTGATTTTCACCATCTATTCTAACTCTAACATAACCTGCTCTTTTCCAGGTTTCGAGTTGCTTCTTATATTCACCCTTTTCTCCACGAGCAACTGGTGCAAGAACTTGAATCTTACTTCCTTCTCTTGCATAGATTCTATCTACTATTTCATCTACGCTTTGACTTTCTATTGGTCTTCCACATTGTGGGCAATGAGGATGACCTATTCTTGCATATAATAAACGGAGATAGTCATAAATCTCTGTAACTGTACCAACATTTGAACGAGGGTTATGGGATGTGGTCTTTTGGTCTATGGAAACGGATGGGGATAATCCCTCTATTTGTGCAACATCTGGCTTCTTCATTTGTCCAATGAATAAACGGGCATATGAAGACAAACTCTCCATATATCTTCTTTGTCCTTCTGCATAAATAGTATCAAAAGCAAGTGATGACTTACCACTTCCACTTAAACCTGTGAACACTACTAACTTGTCTCTTGGTATAGTTAGGTTAATGTTCTTAAGATTATTTTCCTTTGCGCCAATAATTTTAATCTCGTTCATATATTACCCTATTGATTTTAATAGCTTCTTTAATTCGGCTAGTTCATTTCTTAATTCAATTGCTTTTTCAAAGTCTAGAGCATCTGCTGCTGTTTGCATCATAGTCTTTACTCTTTCTATCTCACGTACAATATCCTTTGCAGTATACTTGTCGTCTCTTTGTTTCTTCTTGGTTATCTCCAAAGTATTAGAATATGTCTTCTTAATTGTCTTTGGTGTAATGCTATGATCTTTATTGTATTTATCTTGAATAGTTCTTCTTCTATTAGTTTCATCTATTGCTCTTTGCATAGAACCAGTGATGGTATCTGCATACATAATTACTCTACCATTTTCATTTCTTGCAGCTCTACCAATAGTCTGTATTAAGGATGTTTCAGACCTTAAGAATCCTTCCTTATCTGCATCCAAGATACATATCAATTCAACCTCTGGCATATCTAATCCTTCTCTTAATAAGTTGATACCTACAAGTACATCAAATTCATCTTTGTGCATAGCCTGAACAATCTCTATTCTTTCTAATGTATCTACATCTGAATGCATGTATCTTACACGTATATTTGCCTCTTTTAGGAACTCAGTTAGGTTCTCTGCCATTTTCTTAGTTAATGTCGTAATCAATACTTTACCGTTATGTTTTGTAGTGTTAAAGATCTCGTTTATGATATCATCAATTTGTCCATCAACTTTTCTAACTTCAACAATTGGATCCAATAAACCAGTAGGACGAATGAGCTGTTCTGCTACTTGGTCGGCAAGATCTAACTCGTATTTTGCAGGGGTTGCAGACATACAAACTATCTGCTTTAAATGACTCTCAAATTCCTCAAATTTAAGTGGCCTATTGTCATATGCTGCTGGTAGTCTGAAGCCATATTCAACTAGGTTTGTCTTTCTAGATAAGTCCCCACTATACATTGCTCTTAGTTGAGGTATTGTCATATGAGATTCGTCTATAAATACAATAAAATCCTGTGGGAAGAAGTCTAATAAAGTGTATGGTGGTTGTCCTGGTTCCCTGCCATCAAAATATCTTGAATAGTTCTCAATACCAGAACAATATCCAACTTCCCTAATCATCTCTATATCATAGTTTACTCTTTCCTCAATTCGTTGAGCCTCTATAAGTTTATTGTTATCTTGGAAGTATTTAACTTGCTTTGCTTTGTCTGCAAGAATCTTTTCATATATTGCTTCCTTATCTCCTCCAATAACATATTGTGTTGCTGGGAAGATAACAGTACTCTTGAGTTCATTTATAACCTTTGTTGTTAAAGAATCTATTTCACATATTCTTTCAACAGTATCTCCAAAGAATTCAACTCTTATTGCTGTCTCGGCAGACCAAGCTGGAAATATATCTACGGTATCTCCTCTAACTCTAAATGTACTACGTACAAAGTCCATGTCTGATCTGTTGTATCTTATGTCTACCAATCTTGTGCAGAGCTCATCTCTATCTAACTCGTCTCCTTCTCTAATGGAAACTGCTTGTGAGAAATACTCTACAGGAGCACCTAAGCCATATATACAGCTAACTGAGGCAACAACTATTGTATCTCTTCTTTCACAAAGTGAAGCTGTTGCAGAGTTTCTTAATCTATCTATTTCCTCATTGACCTCAAGTTCCTTCTCTATATATGTGTCTGTTCTAGGAACATATGCTTCTGGTTGGTAATAATCATAGTAAGATACAAAGAACTCAACTCTGTTATTAGGGAAAAATTCCCTAAACTCATTACAAAGTTGTGCTGCAAGGGTTTTATTATGGGCAATAACTAAGGTAGGTCTTTGGGCTTTTGCAATAATGTTAGCCGCTGTGAAAGTCTTACCTGAACCAGTAACGCCTAAAAGAACTTGAGTTCTAAATCCATTCTCAAGTCCATCTACAATCTTATCAATAGCGTCTACTTGGTCTCCACATGGTTTATAATTAGAAACCAGTTCAAATTTGTGTTCTTGCTCCATATTAATGCCAAATTCCTAATGCGTGGAATAATAATCTTAAACCTAATGCTACTAAGCCAGATAAAAGTGCTAATCCAACTGTTAATCCAACTTTGAATGCTAAATTATTTCTAAAGGATTTCTCAACTCTTGCATAAGCAAGTCCTTTTTGATGCATGTTAATAGCATATACGAGTTCACCCTTTCTATCTGATGGTGTTACGTCAAAATAATCATCTATTTCTAAGTTTCTAAGTATTGGCCATAAGTCCTCTTCCCTAATTTCTAGGTCTAGCGGGAGTTGCTCAAAGATTTCAATTGGAGTAAGCAAACACATTCCATTGTTCTTTTCTGAAATGGAATATACAAGGTGCATTACTGCTTTTTCTTGTTTGGTTAATACGTGTTGCTTCTCTAATGCCATATACTAAAATACGAATTTTTGAATAATGATTGCTATTGCTGTTACTATTGCACCACCAAGGAATGATCCAAGTAATGCAAGTAAGAATACTTTCTTTGTTAATCCTTTGCTAACTACAGGAGTTTCTTTCTTTGTTTCTGCTACTAAAGTTGCCTCGGAAACAACATCGTTGTTTGTTGGAGCTTCTTCCACCTCAGGTGCTTCACCTTTTTCCATAGCAAGAATAGGAGGCAAATCGGACTTTGGTGCTTCAAATTCTTTCTCTATAATTGGTAAAACTTGGATACAATACTCATCTGGAGTAAAGTATTTAACCTTGATGTAGTTTCTTTCTTTTAAGTCTCTAATAATGGAACTAAGTTGTACCTTTGTCATGTAGACATCTGGCATTCTTTCCATAATTTCTTCGGCTTCAACAACCTTAAACATACCGTCTGAGCCACATAATTCCATTAATGCTTTACATACTATTTTCTTTTCGTTGTCCAACATAAACTTTCTCCTTTGGCCCTATAATTGTAGCACAATTATAAACTTTTCGCAACAAAAGTATTTTTAAGATTTGTCTTAAAAGAACCTTTTGAAAAACAAAAAGAGTAAAAAATAGTACACAATTATAAAAAATTGTGTTAAAATTGCTGCACTATGAACTTATTAAGCAGATTTTTAAACAAGGTAGACTTCAATAGTTATGAAGAAATGAAAGCTGAAAGCCAGCTCAATGTTCCTTCTAACTTTAACTTTGCTTATGACATAGTAGATGAGTATGCTAGACTCTGCCCAGAGAAAAGAGCACTTGTTTGGTGTAACTCAGTTGGAGAAGAAAAGATTTTAACTTTCAAGGATCTCTCAGAATTAAGTAATCAAACAGCAAATTATCTCCTCTCTTTAGGATTAAAGAAGGGTGATTACATCATGACAATGCTTAATAGACGTTGGGAATTCTGGGTTATAGTTGTTGCTTGTTGTAAACTTGGTATCATTGTTATTCCAGCAACCCATCTTCTCACTCCAAAAGATGTTTATTATCGTTGTAATTCTGCTGAAGCAAAGGCACTCATTGCAACTAACGAATTAGACGTAATTGAGCACATTACCGATGCACTTCCGCAGTGTAAAACCCTTAATAGTGTAATTTACACAACTCCAGTTAATGGTTATGCTTGCTTTGATGAAGAGATAACAAAGTTCCCTAAAACACTATCTGTTTCTCGTCCAGAAATAGATTCTCAAAAGGACATCATGCTTTGCTATTTCACATCTGGTACAACAGGTATGCCAAAGATGGTTCAACACAACTTTGAGTATCCAATAGCACACATTTATACAGCATATTACTGGCAAGATGTACAAGATGACGGACTTCACTTTACAATGGCTGAAACAGGCTGGGCAAAGTGCAGCTGGGGTAAGATTTACGGACAATGGATAGCAGGTACAGCAATATTTGCTTATGACTATAACGGAAGATTCACTCCTACAGACGTTCTTCCACTTATTCATAAATATAGAATTACTACATTCTGTGCACCTCCAACAATCTATAGATTCCTTGCAAAAGAAGACTTATCTTCTTATGACTTCTCTTCATTAGTACATTGTTCAACAGCTGGTGAAGCACTTAATGCTGAAGTTGCAAAACAATTCTATGATGCAACAGGTCATGTAATTTACGAGGGATTTGGACAAACAGAGTCTACAGTTATTCTTGCTACATTTAAGTATATGGAACCAAAGGTTGGTTCTCTTGGAAAGCCATCCCCTGCATATGATATAGTTCTCTTAGATGATATGGATAACGAACTTGGAGATAATCTTGAAGGTGAAATCTGTATTAAACTTAGACCACATCAATATGGCTTAGTTGAAAGTTATAAGAATGACGAAGCAAGAACTAAGGAAGCAAGAGGTGGAACATACTACCATACTGGAGACTTAGCAAAGAGAGATTCAGACGGAATTTATTGGTATGTTGGAAGAAAGGATGACATCATTAAATCTAGTGGTTATAGAATTGGACCATTTGAAGTTGAATCTGCTCTTATGGAACATCCATCCGTTTTAGAGTGTGCTATAACCGGCGTACCAGATCCATTACGTGGACAAGTAGTTAAGGCTACAATCATCTTAGCCAAAGGCTACACCCCTTCAGATACTCTTAAAAAAGAATTACAAGACTATGTTAAGAAAGTTACAGCTCCATATAAATATCCTCGTGTAATTGAGTTCGTAGACGAAATGCCAAAAACAATTTCAGGAAAGATTAGAAGAGCTGAAATTAGAAAACAAGATAGCAAATAAAAAATCTCCCACTTTTGTGAGAGACTTTTTTATATTTAAGATTTTATCTTAATCCATAAAGGCGTGATAAATTGCATTAATTGCTTTTTCGTAATCAAAAGTATCAACACCAACAATAATATTTAACTCTGAACTACCTTGGTCTATCATTCTA
>JAFZVB010000018.1 GCA_017618055.1 Clostridia bacterium | reverse complement strand
GGTATTAAAGAAAGGTATTCAATTTGCAACAGATAAAGCAGTTGAAGAATTAAAGAAATTATCACAACCTGTTAAAGATAAGAAATCTATTGCTCAAGTCGCAGCAATCTCTTCTGGTGATGAAGAAATTGGTAACCTTATTGCAGATGCAATGGAAGAAGTTGGTAAAGATGGTGTTATAACCCTCAAAGAAGGCAAAGGTATGACAACAGAATTAAGTGTTGTTAAAGGTATGCAATTTGACCGTGGTTATGTATCCCCTTATCTCGTAACAAATACAGATAAGATGGAAGCTGAATTAGACAATCCATATATCCTTATTACAGATAAGAAGATTAGCAACATCCAAGAAATCCTTCCACTTCTTGAACAAATTGTTAAGAACGGCTTAAAACTCTTAATAATCTCTGATGATATCGAAGGCGAAGCATTAACAACTATTATCGTTAATAAACTTAAAGGTGTATTTAACTGCTGTGCAGTTAAGACACCAGGCTTCGGCGACAGAAGAAAGTCTTATCTTGAAGATATCGCAATTCTTACTGGTGGTACATATATTTCATCCGATCTCGGTTATGAACTTAAAGATGTAACATTAGATATGCTTGGACAAGCAAAGAGCGTTATCGTAAGCAAAGAAGCAACAACAATTATTGATGGTGCTGGAGATAAAACAGAAGTTGAAAACAGAGTTAAAGAAATCAGAAATCAACTCGACAACACAACTTCAGATTATGAGAAAGAAAAACTCAAGGAAAGAGTTGCAAAACTCGCTGGTGGCGTAGCAGTTATCGGTGTTGGTGCAGCAACAGAAGTTGAAATGAAAGACAAAAAGCTCCGTATGGAAGATGCTCTTAACTCAACACGTGCAGCTGTTGAAGAAGGTATTGTTCCTGGTGGTGGTGTTGCACTCCTCAGCATTATTAATACATTAAAGAATGAATGCGAAGGTCTTGAAGGAGATGTTAAGACAGGTGCTTATATCGTTATCAAAGCTCTTGAAGCTCCAATTAGACAAATCGCAGAGAACGCTGGTATTGATGGTGGCGTAGTAAAGGCAAAGATACTTGAATCTAAGAAGAAGTATTATGGTTATGATGCAGCAAAAGATGAATATGTTGATATGATAGCAGCTGGTATTATAGATCCAACTAAGGTTACAAGAAGTGCTCTTCAAAATGCATCCTCAGTTGCAGCTCAACTCTTAACAACAGAAGCATTAGTAACAGATATTCCTACACCTCCAGCTCCAGTAGCTCCTCCACAAGGTGGAATGGACGGAATGTATTAATACCGTTAAAATTTATAATAAACTGGCCTCATTTCGCAAGATTTGGGGCTTTTTTATATTGTTTTTTGAATACAAAAAGTTTAGAATGCAATTAGTATGAAAACTAAAGTCTTAAACATAATTATTATTTGTTTTTTAATTGCATCTTTATTGGGTGCAGTTGTTTGGACTTGTGTTCGCTATTGTTATTATTCCCGCTATACTCTCTGCAAAGAAAATTATGATGTATCTAAAAAGGCAGATTCTAATGAAATAACAGTAATGAGTTTTAATATTAGATGTTTTACTTTTGATGACTTGTTCAAAAAGAGTTTCTTCTATAGATCTCCTCTAATCATAAAAGAAATGCAAGAAAACGAACCAGACATCATATCTTTCCAAGAAGTTCAAATAATTGGATATGAATTCTTAAAACAACATTTACAAGGATATACTTTCATAGATGGATTTAGAGAAGGTAGCGAAAACGAAGGTGCTATTATTGCTATTAGAAGTGATAGATTCACCATAGTAGATAGTGGTAGGTTCTGGCTCTCCGAAACCCCAGATGTTCAAAGTTACGGATGGGATGCTGCATGTATAAGAGTAGCCACCTACGCCTATGTTACAGACACTGTTACAAACAAAAAATATACTATAGTAGATACCCACCTAGACCACGTAGGAGAAGAAGCTCGTATTAAAGGAATTGGTGTTATTTTAGATAGACTTGGAGACAAAATTGCACAAGGCTCATTTATGCTTATGGGGGATATGAATGACTTCGTTGGAAGTGACACATATGAATATGCTTTATCTCAAGGATTAAATGATGCGCAACTCGTTGCTGGAGAAACATATCTTGGTCCAGGTGCAACATACCATAGCTATGGGAAAATACTTAATAATGCAAGAATAGACTTCTTCTTCATCTCAAACGATATAACCGTAAATTCATATAAAGTTGTAGATAAAACCTATGGCGGAGTTTATTCTAGCGATCACTTCCCTATTTTAATGAAAATTGCACAATAATTTTATTTATTAATTTCTAATAATATTTAAATATTTTTGTTGACACGTATATATACAATATATATAATGCATTTAAGTTTATTTTTACTAAACAAAAAAATTACTTTAACAAAACCAAAGAGGTGCACATGGATATTGGTGAAAAAATTAGAAATTTACGCCTTCAAGTTGGTCTTACACAAGAAGAACTTGCAGACAGATGTGAACTCACAAAGGGTTTTATTTCGCAGGTTGAAAATAACAACAATTCTTTATCTATTACTTCCCTTTTAGACATACTAAATGCACTAGGGACAACACCTGCACAATTCTTTTCAGAGACCAAATCAGACAAGATAGTTTTTGGCGAACAAGACTTCATTGAAAAGGAAACCGAAGACTACACTATTAACTGGTTAATTCCAAATGCACAAAAAAATGAAATGGAACCTATTCGTGTTGATTTAAAACCACACTCCACTATGGAAGAAGACATCCCTCATGATGGCGAAGAGTTTGGATACGTTTTAAAAGGCACAATAGTTTTAGTTATAGGCAAAAACAAGAGCAAAGTTGAGGCTGGACAGGCATTTTATTTTTCATCAGACAAACCTCACAACATCGAGAACAACACAGATGAAGTTGCTACCTTTATTTGGGTTGCCTCACCACCAACATTTTAATTCAATATAAAAAAAGGAGAGGAAATGAGAAACGAAGAGAAAAAAGATTATATCATTGAATTAAAAAATGTAACAAAGACTTACGATGGTAAGGACGCAGTAAAGAACGCCAGTTTTAATATTAAACGTGGCGAATTCGTTACTTTCTTAGGGCCTTCTGGCTGTGGAAAGACAACAACTTTAAGAATGATTGCTGGTTTTGAAAATCCAACATCAGGTACTATCCTCTTTGAAGGAAAAGATATTACTAATATCCCACCATATCAAAGAAAGATTAATACCGTATTCCAAAAGTACGCATTATTCCCACACCTTAACGTTTTCAAGAACATTGCTTTCGGTTTAAAACTTAAAGCAGTTCCAGATGGAATGAAGTTCAATAAGAAAGGCGAAAGAGTTCAAACATTCCGTAAATACACAAAAGCAGAAATTAAAGAGAAAGTAAATGCTGCACTTAAGATGGTAGACCTTGAAGACTATGGTCACAGAAGCGTTACTTCCCTTTCTGGAGGACAACAACAAAGAGTTGCTATTGCAAGAGCTATTGTTAATGAACCAGAAGTATTGCTTTTAGACGAACCACTCGGAGCATTGGACTTAAAGATGAGAAAGGATATGCAACTTGAATTAATGAATATGCATAACACTCTCGGTATTACATTCATTTACGTAACACACGACCAAGAAGAAGCATTAACAATGTCTGACAAGATCATCGTTATGAGAGATGGATTAATTCAACAAATTGCTACACCAAAGACAATCTATGACGAACCAGCTAATGCATTCGTTGCAGACTTCATCGGTGAAAGTAATATTCTCTCTGGCATTATGGTTGATGACTTCAAGGTAGATATCAGTGGAACAATCTTTGAATGTGTAGACAAAGGATTCAAGAAGAATGAACCTGTAGACGTAATTATCCGTCCAGAAGATATACAAATTAAGAATGCAAAAGAAAATACAGTATCTGCAGAAGTTATCTCATGTGTATTCAAAGGAGATCACTACTTAATTACTGTACAAGCTGGTGAAAATGAACTTGTTGTACACAATACACAATACTTTGAACCAGGAAGTGAAATCACACTTTACATTAAACCATTTGACTTCCACATCATGCACAAGGCAAGAATTATCAACACAATTGAAACATATATGATTTCAGAAAACGTTGTTGATATCTGTGGAGGACACTTTGATTGTAACTCTACTCTCGATGCTGGCACATTAGTAACAGCAACAGTAGACTTTGACGATGTTGAAATCACAGACGACCCAGAAGATGGTATCATCGAAGGAACAGTTGTTAGTGCAATCTATAAAGGAAGTTATTATCAATGTATCGTTAAGACAGATGACAACTATGACTTCTTCGTAGATACAGATTATGAATGGCTCAAGGGAGATAGAGTTGGTATTAATATCCCTCAAGACAAGATCATAATTGAACAACGTTATGAAGAAGAAAATGCTGAGGAAGAAGAACCAGTTGTAGTTGAAGAAACTATCCCAATGGAAGAAGATCCAGCTGCTGTAAACTATGAAGCACCAGTTAAGAGATCCCTTGAAGATGCTGCTGAAATGATGGAACAAGAAAGATATGCTCCAATCGAGGAAGCACCTGTTGAAGAAGAAAAAATAGAAGAGCCTGTAGTTGAGGAAACACCTGTTGAAGAACCAGTTCAAGAGGAAAAACCAGCACCCAAGAAGGCTCCTGCAAAAAAGGCTAAATCTGCAGAAGAAAAGGTTGTAGAAGATACAATAGATACTTCAAATACCGATTCTGCTGAAAAGACAGAGAAACCTGCATCAAAGAAAACAACAAAAAAACCAGTAACTTTTGAAAGAGATCCTGGCAAACCAAGAAATCCACAAAACAAAACAACAAAGAAATAGTAGGTAAGAAAAATGGCAAAATCTTTGACTAAAAAATTCAAGATGACAAAGAGAGTATTTAGTTACCCTTACATTCTCTTTATGCTACTCTTTGTTGTCGTACCACTGGTCATGATTCTTGTCTATGCTTTCTTAGACAATGATCACCAGTTCACATTGAGCAACTTCCAAACATTCTTCACTTCTAGAAGTTCGTTATATGTTCTTGGAAACTCATTGTTTGTAGGTGTTATTACAACAGCTATTTGCTTACTCATTGGATACCCTGCTGCTTACTTCCTCTCCAAATCTAAGAGTGGTGGCAAGGTTATGGTATTACTCTTCATCCTTCCAATGTGGGTAAACTTCTTAATTAGAACACTTGCAACAAAAGAAATTTTCATGGCAATGAACGTAGAACTTGGAATGGGAACAGTTTTATTTGGTATGGTTTATAACTACCTTCCATTTATGATATTACCTCTTCATACAGTTATCTCTGGAATAGACAAGAGCTATACAGAAGCTGCAAGAGACCTTGGTGCAGATGACTTAACAACATTCTTTAAGGTTATTCTCCCAATGTCCGTTTCCGGTATCTTAAGTGGTATTACAATGGTATTTATTCCAACCATTTCAACATTCGCTATCTCACAATTACTCTCTAACGGAAAGATATTCCTCTTCGGTGATTCCATCGAATTGAAATTCTCACAAGACATGTATGGTGTTGGATCCGTTATGAGTTTAGTAATGTTAGTATTTGTATTAGTATCTTCATTCATTATGAATAGATACAACAAGAATAAAAACGTTGGGAGGACATTATGGTAAAGAAAATATTCGAAAAGAGTTATCTCTTTATACTCCTTGCGATTTTATACGCACCAATAGTATTCATTATTGTGTACTCATTCTCAGGAAGTTCAAACTTCAACTTTGATAATGGCTTCACATTTGAATCGTATAAACAAATAGTAACATCAGATAAGGCTGAGGCACTTGGACTAGCTGTTGGAAACACATTCTTAATTGCTATTGTAAGTTCAGTTATTGCAACAATAATGGGAACTTGCGCAGCAATTGGTATCCATGCACTTGGAAAGAAATTCAGACATGCAGTTGAAACAGTTAACCAATTCCCTATCATCAACTCCGAAATCGTTATGGCTGTATCATTCATGATATTCTTTGTTACATGCCGTTTCGCAGAAGGATATGTAAGACTTATCATTGCACACATTGCATTCACTACACCATACGTTGTATTATCCGTTCTTCCTAAACTTGAAAGTATGGATCCAAACGTATATGAAGCTGCCCTAGACCTCGGTGCAACACCAGCATACGCTATGGTTAAAGTTATGATTCCTATGATCACACCTGGAATTATCTCAGGCTTTGCTATGGCATTCACATTATCTTTGGATGACTTCATTATTACACAAATCAACAAAGGTGCAGGAACAGGTATAGACACACTCTCCACATTCATTTACTCAGATGCAAGAGTTCAAGGTCTAGAACCATTCTGGTATGCAATATTCTCAATTATTATCGTAGTAGTTCTTGCTGCTGTATTAATAGTTAACCTTGTTAGTGCAACAAAGGCAAAGAAAGCTAAGACATTAAGCTTTAAAGGAGGTAAATAATGAGAAAATCCTTTAAGTATATAGTTTTAGTATTAGTTCTCTGCTTATTATTAACAATATTTGTTGCTTGTGATAAGACAGACGAAGATGGCAATGCAGTAGATACACTTGTTGTTTATAACTGGGAAGATTATATTGATGATTCCAAGGAAACAAGCAGAATAGATGCATTTAAGGAATACTACAAAGAAGTAACAGGCAATTCCATTAACATTGTATACACTACATTTGATACAAATGAAACTATGCTTGCAAAAGTATTAAATAACGATGCACAAAGCGTAGACCTTATTTGCCCAAGTGATTATGCTGTACAAAAATTAATGGTAAACAAAAAGCTTGCTAATATCACTTCATTAATTAATGAATACAATGGTTCTACTTTACCTAATGGAGAAATTCTACAATTACATAATCTTAACACAACATTCCAAAACACAGATCCAGATTTTGCAGATGCAATTAAGGCTGAATTCAGTTCAATTCAAATTGGAGATGGAACTGCTTCTATGGAAAACTATATTGTTCCTTACATGATGGGTACATTAGGTATTTTATACAACAAGAAGTACGTATCTGAAGAAGAATTAGAAGAATATGGTTGGGGTATTCTTTGGAACGAAGGAAATAATCCAGACATTGAAAACAAGATCTTAGTAAAAGATAGTGTTAGAGATACATACTGTGCAGCTGTTATGTATATGAGAGATTATGGCCTCCTCCCTGAAGGATATGAAACAAAGAGTGTTAGAGAGTTAATTAACTGCACAGACCAAGTAATGTTAGACGCTGCTGAAGAAGTATTAACAAACCAAAGAGAACATATTAGTGGTTACGAAGTAGACTTTGGTAAAGATGATATGTTAAATGAAATCGTTTATGTTGACTTAGCATGGTCTGGAGATGCTTTATGGGCTGTTGAAGAAAGCTATGACGATGATGCAGAAGATTACTATCTTGGTTACTATGTTCCTAGAGATGAACTCGATAGACAAACTGGTAACATCTGGTTTGATGGTTGGGTAATTCCAGAATCAGCAAGTCACAAGAGAGCTGCATTAATGTTCATAGACTATATGAATGATCCAGACAATGCTATATATAATTCCATTTATATTGGATACACATCTGCTGTAGATAGAAATAGAATGATGTATGAATGCAATGAAGCAGGAGACATCCTTTATGAGGAAGGTCATGATGGCGAAGATGGATTCGAAATCATAAATGAAGAAGTATACGAAGTATTAGTAGATAACGAATATGCATTAGCTGTAGAAGATAATGATGGCGATTATGACTTTGAATACTTTGAAGATGAAGGCAGATATCCAACAACATTAGACACAACACAACTTGGTGTTATGAGAGACTTTGGAGATAGATCTGAAGCTGCTATCAAGATGTGGGAAAATGCAAAGACTGGTAAAGATGTACCATGGGTATTAATCTGGTGCACAATAGCAATTGTCGGATTTGCATTAATAATGGTTATTATTTGGGTTGTAAAAGAAAAAGTAAGATTGAAACCCAGAAAGATAGACTAAAAAATTAGCACCCAGTTTTTTGGGTGCTTTTTTATTAGTTATTGTATCCAGGCCAAACAAAGGACGAGTTCAATTTATATTCTCCGTTATCTATTAAGAGGTCTTCTCCACTCATAGACTTATTAGTAACTGTTAAGAAGTAAACCCAATCTGCAACTTCCTCTATGCTCATCCACTTTTTTAATGGTGTTACAGCCATAATATCTTCCCAATCTTTCTTGTCTTCCATAACAACTTTGTTAAGGTCTGTTTTTACACCGCCTAAAGAAATGGAGTTTGCTGTTGCTCCAAACTTTGCAATACGTGTTGCAACATTCTTCATATATCCAACAATACCTGCCTTGCTTGCCACATACTCTGGGAATTCAAAACCACTTTGTGCACTTGCAGAAGCGTTAAAAAGTATGGACTTTATATCATTTTGAATGCCATATTTTTCTGTTACATATATTGTACCTTTTAAGTTATTTGTTATATCGTCTTCTGAGTTTTGTAAACCTGCATTATTAAAAATAATGTTTACTCCATCTATTTCTGGAAGTTTGTCCTTATTTGATATATCTACTATACAATGATGGTAATTCTTATTATTTATTCTGCTTGGCATAATATCTAAGCCAAATACTTCATGCCCGTTTTCTAAAAATCTCTTTGCACAAGCTATTCCCATGCCACCACTAGATCCTGTAATTAAAATTCTCATCTTGCAACTTCTCCTCCTACAAAATCAAAATACTCTTTTCCTATATCATTCTTCTTCCAATTCTTGCATACATAATAACCAATTGGTGAGAAAACAATCTCACAAACCAATTCAAGTCCTGCACCAATTAAAGAACAAGTTACACATTGAATGAATGTCCAATGGAATCCGTCCCAGAAGATTGGAGCAAATAACATAAATGTAAATAGTGAGAATATTAGGTTATCAAAGAATTGTCCTATGAATGTGGATACATATGTTCTTATAAAGAATGCTGGTCCACCATCTGGATTCTTCTTAAATGCCTTTCCAACTAAATAGTTCATGAAATTATTAAGGAAAGCAGATGCAACGAATGCAATTGTAGAACTTAATAATATAAACCATGTACCACCAATAATTGTGTCAAAGGCTGTATAATCGTCTGCATTGGATGGAATTCTAGATACCGCAAAGAATATCAAGCATGCTAGTAAGTTAACTAGTGTGGCGAATATAGACATTCTAGTAGATGCTCTAGGGCCAAAATGCTTGGTTACAACATCCATACATAAAAATGATAACCATGATATTAGGATTCCACCATCTATTGCCAAATATTCTGTTTGAACTAATGTCTTATTTGCTAAGATATTCATAGCAATAACTGACACAACGAATAATGCAACGACAGGAGATGGTATGGATCTTAATAAAATTCTGGTTTGTTTAAAAAATAAGACAAATTTAGAATCTCTCTTAGATTCTTGTAATTCCATATTAGTTTCTCCTTGGTTTTATTTTATTAAGCGAAGGATTTAGAGGCCGAACTCCGCTGCTTGTATATTATATAAATATTTAAAGAATTGTCTATCTATTTTTAAGTTTTTCCTTGAGATAGAGGTATCTTTCATACTTTTCTTGTCTTGCAAAGTGTTCTTCTCTAGATTGTAGCTCACATTTAGAATAATCCAATTCCTTTCCACCGAATTGCTCACTTGTTAAATCAAAGATACAATCTCCAACCTTATTAAAACAATGTCTTGCACCATCTTCTAAAGCAATTCCGTATACTTCTCCTCCAAAGATGTCTTGGACTAAGAAAGCTGTTATAGAACATTGTCCTGCTGTTTTATTTTCTTCACTCCAAACATTTCTTAAACTTGGAGCACATGAATATTCGCACCATATATTAGAGAGTGCATCATATAAATCTCTTGGGTTGTTTATTCCTTTGTATTCGTTTGTAATTGGAGCACAATTTGCACCATCTGCATTGTAAAAATTATATTTCATATAATACCTATATATTTAAGAGTTTATTTAGTAATTGTTCTGTTGTGAGACCATATAAAGGATGAACCTTCTTTGGACAGAGTTTGCAAAGTGGATCTAGAACAAAAATTCTGTTGTGCATATCTATATGAGGAATGATTAAATCTTCTTCTTGGACAATATAATCTCCGTAATAGATAATATCTAAATCCAAAGTTCTATTGCCCCAATGAACATCTCTTGTTCTTCCCTCGTTTGCTTCTATCTCATTTAAAACTTTTAAGAGCTCTCTTGGTGTAAGAGTTGTTTCTATTTCTGCGACAGAGTTTATAAAATCTCCATCTGCAACGCCACCATATGGCTTAGTGTTTAGTCTCTTACTTTCCTTTATGAACTTTATATCTTTTGTGTTTTTTAAAGCATTAATAGCATTATCTAAATACTTATCTCTATCTCCAATATTAGAGCCCAATGCTATATAGCAAAGCACTCTTTCTTTCTTAGCTTTAACTGATACGTACTCAAAGATTTGGTTCATAGGAGCATTTGGTTTCTTAACCTCTACTTCTACCTCTTTAATGCTTTCATAATTGGCTAAAATCTCTTTGCATAATCTATCTGCTAAAGTTTCTATAAGGTTAAAACAATTATTCTTAAAGAAAGCAACAACAAGCTTACTTACCTTTGCATAATTAATGGTCTCGTTTAAATCATCCTTTTCACTTGCCTTAGATATATCTACAAGCATATCTATATCTACAACCCATTTTTGTGGATTGACTTTCTCTTCTGAATTAACTCCATGGCAAGCCTCTATTTCAAGACCCTTAATAATGATGTGAGAATTATTGTTTAGATATTTTTTCATTAGTATGTTGAATAGTCTGTATCATCATCACTACCGAAACGTGATATTTTAATATCATCCCTCATTGGAAGTCCTCTGCCCGGCTTGTAATCCACCTTCTTTCTAACTTCCTCTTTGAATGCTTCTATATCTTGAGTTTCCTCTTCTTCTACTACTTCTTCTTGGACCTCTTCTTGTGGTGCTTCTTGAACTTCTTCTACTACTTCCTCTGTCTTTTCTTCTACTGGTTGTTCTTCCTGAGGTTGTTCTTCTGCCATGATATCAGATTGTTCAAGGTCTACTTTCTTTGTGCCACTTTCAACGTCTGTTACGAGGTCATATAGAGAAACACCTTTCTTTTCTTCTGGGGCTTCTTCTGCTGGTCTTTCCATCGCAAATGACAATGCATCTATTGCAGCCTTATTCTCTGCTATATCATGGACTCTAACAAATAAGTATCCTTTCTTTGTTGCAAGAGCTGTTGTATTAACTGTTGCATTAAGCCTATCTTCAACCTCTCCACCTAAGAATGATTTTCTAGATGTGCCAAGTAATAATGGATATCCTAATTGTTTAAGTTGTCCGTACTTTAATAATAATTCCCAGTCTTCACTTGGATTAAGATTAAAACCAATACCACCATCTATGATGATTTGCTCTTTTTTAATACCAACGCCTCTTGCTTTATCTATAGCCTTTTGAAGTCCTTCTAAAATGTCTGGAATAAGTTTTGAATCCTTTGGAGAATTTCTTCTATTATGACAAATACATACTGCAGCATTGTGGTCTGCAATAACCTTTGCCATCTTAGAATCTGAGAAACAGGTTACATCATTTATCATGTCTGCACCATTATCCAAGCAAACATCTGCAACGTTGGAATAGAATGTATCTATAGATACAGGGATATCAAAGTGCTTTTTAATTTCTTTTAATACTGGTAAAACCCTACCTAATTCAACAGGAGATTTAATAACTTCGGCACCAGGTCTTGTAGATTGTCCACCAATATCTATAATCTCAGCACCGTCTCTAATCATACAGTATACTCTTTCAATCAAGTCATTCTTTAATCTACTTGGTTCATAGAAGGAATCCTCTGTAACATTAAGTATTCCCATTATGTGAGTACCTGTTGTAAATTCTTTTTTGCCAATAATCATATTATTTCTCCCTTATTTTGCAATCTCTAAAATGTGAGATATCATCTCGTTTGTCATATATCCACGTGTTGCCATTGTCTTGGTAATAGTGCCAACTTTCTTAATTCCACGTGCTGTCATACAAGTATGCTCACCTTCTATTATAACCAAAACTCCCTTTGCATTCAATTCAGAAAATACTGCATCTGCTATTTGTTCTGTGAGTCTTTCTTGCATTTGTAAACGTTTAGCAAAGCAATCTACTAATCTTCCAAGCTTACTTAATCCAACGATTTTTCCGTCTGGTATATATGCAATAAGAACGTGTCCGAAGAAAGGCATAAGATGATGCTCACAAGTGGAAGCAAAGTCTATATCCTTTTCTAAGACAACATCTTCACCGTCAAAGTTAAATGTTCTACAAAGGTAATCTTTTGGATCTTGGTTGTATCCTGCTGTTATTTCTTCATACATTCTTGCTACTCTAGAAGGAGTATCTTTTAAACCCTCTCTATTAGCATCTTCACCAATAGCTTCAAGTATCATTTTTACGGCTTGTTCAATCTTTTCTTTATCTACGTTGTTTTGCATAATCTATACTTAAACCTCCGTTTATTACTAATTTCCCATAGTAGTGATTTGTTCAAAAAGCGTTAATGAACCACATACTACTATTACTCTAGAATCTCCATTTAATTCTTCTTTAATCGCTTCGTTTATATCCTTTATTTCTCTGGATTCATAACCAATATCTTTTGCCAATTGTACGAGTTCTTCTGTGCTTGCTGCTCTTGGTGACAAAGACTGTATAAAGGTTGTTCTTGAGGATAATGGGAGCAATAATCCTAGTATCCCTTTCATATCTTTGTCTCTTAACATTCCTATTACAAAATGAATTTTCTCACCTGCAAAATATGTCTTAAGAGTACTTGCCAAAGACTTTGCTCCATGTGGGTTATGAGAACCATCTAAGATAATATATTTTCCGTTTACTTTCTTAACATCAAAGCGAACTGCCCACTTAGTTTCCTCTACACCTTTCTTTGTTTTCTCTAAGTCTATCTTCCATCCTTTTTCTTTTAGGACTTTTATAGCACAAAGAGAAATAGCAAGATTTTCTTGTTGGTATTCTCCCAATAGATGTGTTGTATATTCCTCTCCATCTATCTCAATTACTTGTCCATTTTCTATATCTCTATAAATAACCTTTGGTGTGGAAGCAATATATAATTTCTTGGAATGGCTTTCTATTACATCCATTACTTCCTTGCTTTGCATTGAAGTTACTGCAACATCCTTAATAATTGCAGCCTTCTCTCCAGCAATCTCACCTAATGTATTTCCTAAGAGTGCACAATGATCAAAACCAATTGGAGTAATGATAGCTACCTCTTTATTCTTAATTACATTAGTTGCATCTAATCTTCCACCAAGACCAACCTCAAGAACGACTATATCGCACTTCTCATCTTTAAATAAAAGATATGCTGCAATGGTCTCTATTTCAAAGGCCGTTAGATAGTACTTAGGGTTATCTCTTTGTAATGCCTCTATTCTCTCTTTAACTAAAGTTAAATACTTTGCAACTAATTCTTCAGAAGCCATCTCTCCGTTAATTAGGAAACGTTCTCTGTAGTTATAAATGTATGGAGAGTTATATGTTCCAACTTTGTATCCATTTGCTTTAAGAATGGATGTAAGATATGCTGTTACACTTCCTTTGCCATTTGTTCCTGCTACGTGTATAAACTTTAAACTATCCTCTGGGTTTCCAAAGGAATCACAAATTAATTGCATTCTATCTAGCCCATATTCTGAGCCTAGTCTAGAAATATTCATAATGTAGTTTAGAGCTTCTTTATAAAACACGAAGCACCTCCCCATTGTGGAAGCACTTCTCGCAAGTGAAGCGGGAGCGAAATCTGTACCGCAAGCATTATACTTTTCGTCCAAGGACACCCCCCGTTCCTTTGGCACTTAACGCACAGTTTCTACAACTTCCATAGAAATATTTTAGGGTACAATAATTTTAGCACTTAAAAATGTTATATGCAACTTTTATATAATAAACATTAACAATAATAATGCTGCTCCAATGGTTGGAATAGCAATTATGAAACCATATTTAATGAACTGCTTAAATCCGTAATTTACATCAAACTTCTCTGTTATATCTGTAAACATAATTCCTGCAAGTGCTCCAATAGGAGTTAAGAATGCACCAATGTTGCTTCCAATAATAGATGCATAGATAGCTTTGTAATATGTAGTTCCAGTTAAAGCATTTGGTAACGTACTGTACAAAATACTCATTGGAATATTATTAATAATATTAGCAACAACAAATGAAGATGCACCGTAAGTCCACTCTGAATACTTACTTCCTAGAATTTCTCCCATCTTTTGTGCAATCCCTTGGTATTCCAATGCAACAACAATTACAAACATAGAAAGAACAAATGGTATAAGTTCCCAAGGCAATCTTTTAATTGAATCCGTTACATATCTCCAATGCTTCTTTGTTGCAAGTCTCATAATGAGATTGTATAAGAGTAAAGATCCTGCACAAATTACGGATACCAAATACATATCTACATGGATATAACTTGAGATGATTAAGAAAACTAGACAAACAAATAAATGTACTACACCAACTATTAAATCTACTTTGCTTTGAATTGCGAAAGGATCTTCTTGTGGTTCTAATGGCTTTATGAGTTTCTTATTGAATATGAGAATAATTAGTGCAATTTGTACTACACCAGCTACTAGTGTTGGTATAGCCATAACCTTGAAATACTCTACAAAATTAATGCCTGCAGATGTAGCAAGATATATATTTGTTGGATTTCCAATTATTAACATCATAGACCAAGTATTTGCAGCTGCAAACTCCCCAACCAAATATGGTATTGGGTTTATTTTTGTGTTCTTGCAGAAGAAACAAATAAATGGTGTTAGAGTTAAAACAACTATATCGTTGGACGTGAAAACTGTTAGGACTGCTGTAAGTAAATAGAAGATTATGAATAAACTAAATTGGTTTCCTTTTGCAATCTTAACTGCCTTTCTAGCGAGGTAATGGAATAAGCCAACTTCATCCAAGAATATAGATAAGAAAGTCATAGATAAGAACAATACCAAAATCTTTAGTGGGTTTATGGATGTATCTGAGGTTAATGAATTCCATATCTCCTCTATAGGGACCAATCTCAATAACAAAAGAAGAATAGCCCCAACTAGAGCTATTATCCAGTATGTCCCAATAACACTCTTTTTAAGTTTAATACTTGGGAATAATATTATTGAAACCGTAATTGCAATGAATGTTATCAAGGCAACTATTATGGTTGGTATCATTCGTTATATCTCCAAATTGCAATGGAGTATGGTTGCTTATCTAGTTAATAATCCTGCATCCAAAACAAATTGGCTGCCATCTATATACTTTGCTTTATCTGAAGCAATGAATAATACTGAGTTTGCTACGTCTTCTGGTTCAATCCATGGAACTGGAAGGAGGTTTCCTGCACTTGCCTCTGCAATTTCTTCTGGTGTTTTGCCTTCCATCTCTGCGAGTCCATCATTCATTGGAGTATTTACTCCAGTTGGATGTAAGCTTACAACTCTTACATTGTATGGAGCAAGTTCTATTGCAAGAGATTTTGTTAGACCAACTAAGCCCCACTTGGATGCTGCATAATGGCTTAATCTTCTCATACCTCTTAATCCACCAACGGATGAGTTAAAGATTATAACACCACTCTTCTTTTCTTTCATATATGGGATACAAGCTTTAGCAGAAAGCCAACCACCCTTAAGGTTAATGTCTATCATGGTGTCCCATTCGTTCTCTGTCATCTCGTCTGCAAAAGCATAAGCACAGATACCAGCATTGGCAAATAAGATATCTATTTTGCCAAGTTCATTAACACCTTTCTTTGCTGCTTCTTCTAAGTCTTTTTCTACTCTTACATCTCCACCATATACAACACATTTTCTACCAAGTTTTTCTATCTCAACTTTTAGGTTTTCTAAGTCTTGAGATGTTGTGGAATTGTATCTTGGATATGTAATAGGTTTTGCAAGGTCAAAAGCAATAATATCTGCTCCTTCTTTAGCAAATGCTAAAGCAACTGCCTTTCCTTGTCCTTTTGCTGCGCCTGTAATGAATACAACTTTTCCTTCAAATTCGCCCATAATTTCCTCTATTTTTTTACGTAATAATCTAAGTATGAATCTAGTGGTACTTCAAGTGCACTATTAATTAAATTTGTAGCTATCATCATGCCTGCAAATGAAGTTAAAAGCACTATCTCACTCTCACTAAATCTTTCTCTCATTCTGTTGAATAAATCGTCAGATACAACTGCCGGATGGTTTACACATGCTCTGCCATATTCAACCAATAATTTTTCTGTATCTGTGAGTTCTAAGTTGTCTGGATCTTTTCCTGCATCCATAATAATTCTTCTAAAGAAGGTTGAACAAATTAAGCACTCATTTTGTGTAGAAATTGCGTGTGCATAAACATATGTTGAAAACTCTCCAACAACCTTAACAACTTCATCTTTTAATGGGTACCATTCCATCAACACTTTGAATGAAGGAACGTGATTTAAAAGTGTCTTCTTCATGTTAGTAATTCTGCCATGTTCATTTACTTGGCCATCATAACACTCCAAAACTTCTCCCTTTGCCTCTTCTCTTTCTATCATATGGATACGCATAATCCACCTCCAACAACTGGTTTAATTATACAACTCCACATACAAAATAAAAACAAAATTGACTTACATATTGAAAAAAGTGTGTTCATAATATAAAATTATTCTATAAGTTTTATTTTTTTATGCGTGAAAGGGAGAAATATGAGTACAATTCTAAGCGGAGTTGACGGGAAAAATTCTTGGGTAATGTATCTTCTTTATGGTGCCATTGTTGCATTTATTACCTTTGAATCTATTTTTTATTTGATCCGTTCAATTAGAAGAGCCAAGAAACTAAACATGGATATGGGAAAAATCAAGAAGGTTATTACATCTTCCATTACTTTCTCTATTCTCCCAGCAATTGGAATCGGTATTGGTGTTGTAACTTTAGTTGGTGCATTAGGAATTGCATTCCCAGCTATTAGACTTTCCGTTATTGGATCACTCCAATATGAAGCACAAATGGCTGGTGGCGCTGCAAATGCTATAACAAATTCAAAGAATGGATTAACTATCTTAATGAGCCAAGGTGGAATATCTGGTTCTGAATTCTTAACAATTGCAGTTATAATGACCATTGGTATTATTTGGGGACCACTGTTCGTATCTACATTTTACAAAAAACTTCAACCAAAGTTTGCAAAATTGGCAGCAATTAAATTGGATTCAGAAAGCGAAATGCTAAATGAAGGGAAAAAGAATAATATTGGGGATTTGGTTTTCTCCGTAGTCTTTATTGGACTCATTCTTGGTTACTTCTCTATGGCATTATCCACGGTCTTTGGACACACAAAAATAGAAGGCATTGAAGACCCCGTACCTAATTGGACAACCATTTACGGTTATTACAATCTAATTGCAATTGTGGTTGCTGCAATAATAATGGCTATATTTGAGTTCTTGATGAAAAATCCAAAATTAAAATTTTTAGATGATTTATCTGTCCCTGTAGCTATGCTAATTGCTATGTTAGTTGTTGGTATAATTAGTTTCTTTGCAAAAAACAATGGTTGGGATCCAACACTTGTTGAAACAAGCACAAACATTGTGCACTTAGTACTATAGTGAAGGTGTGTTATGGCTAAAGAAAAAAGAATGACAACTTTAGATTACAACATAAAACTCCATCTTATGGGACGCATTTGGACTCTTTCGGGAGTTATACTAATTATTCTTGTTCCAATTATAATTGGAATATGCAATGAAGGAGAAATGAATTGGGCTGTATTTAGAGGAGTTGAAGGTTCTGGTTTAATCGTGCTACTTCTTATGAACTTTGCAACCGGCATTCTAGAGCCAATCATTTATTCCCCAATGCTTGGAACAAGTGGCGAATACCTTGCATTCATCACAGGTAACCTCGCAAACATGAAAATCCCATGCGTTGTTAAAGCACATGAAATATATGAAACAAAACAAGGTTCAGAAGAACAAGAGCTTGTTGCAACTATTGCTATTGCAGTCAGTTCACTAGTTACTGTTCTTATAGTTCTTATCATTGTTGTCGCACTAGCAGTATCTCCACTTCAAGACTGGATTCAAAGTAATAATTATTTAAACAATGCATTTGGTTGTGTTGTTTATGCACTCTTTGGAGCTCTTGGTGGTAAGTATTTAGTAAAGAACCTTAAACTTGCTGCTATACCTGGTCTTGTTATGATAGTACTATCCATTGCCCTTGCACTTCTTGGTATGAACCTAGGTTCTGCAGCATTGGTAGTCGGTATTGTAATTATGGCAATTGCTGGGCTCGGACCAATTGTTGTTAAAAAGGTTAAAGCAAAGAAAGAAAAGAAAATCTATGACAACATTTCTAATGGTATAGATTTAGAAGAAACATATGCCCTAATCATTGCACAAAATGAAAAGGCAGAAAAGAAGAACAAAAACAAAAATTAATATAAAGGGGATTTTTTATGGCAACAGAAGAAACACCTGCAGTAAAGAAAAACTTTCTGCACAAACTTTTCGGTTCCACTCCTGGAGATGGTGAACTTCAACCTAAAGAAGGTATAGCCTTCTCTCTAGCTGGATTCGGTCAAAACTTAATCTGTACTATAGTCGGTTCTTATCTTACCGTCTTCATGACAGATGCTATTGGTTATCCTGCATTATGGGTAGCATTCTTAATGTTATTTGCTCGTATTTTCGATGCAATGAACGACCCAATTATGGGATCTATCGTAGATAGAACTCGTACAAAGTGGGGTAAATGCCGTCCATATTTAAAGTGGATGCCTGTACCAATTGCAATTATGACAATTCTCTGCTTCTTACCTTGGTATGCAAAAGCAGGACAAGGTGGCGGATTTGCTGCAATTAGTATCATTTATGTTTTATGGAGTGTTGTTTATACAATCTGTGACGTTCCATATTGGGGACTCTCCACTGCAATGTCTAACGACACATATAGACGTGGAAACCTTTTAACAATTGCTCGTCTTATCTGTACATTAGGTGCTGGTATCGTAACAATCGTTGTACCACAAGTAACATCTAATATGACAGCTCTTCAAGCAGGAGATGTAAGCACATATCAAAACTTAATCACAAACATCCAATATGCAGCTATTGCACAAGGTGGTGAAATAGACTATACAACTATTGCAAACATCCCAACTTGGATTGCAGGACATGCTGGTTATGATCATTTCCAAGCATTAAATGATTCTTGGGTTAAAGTATTAGAACTCAAACCAACAATCGTTTCTGGTATGGATTTGCATGAAGCTATTGAAGGTGTTAGAGCAGCTATGCAAACAAAATTACAATACATCTACTTCGTTGCCGCTATACTCTGTTGTATTGTTGCTGTACCACTCTTCTATGTTGGATTTGCATTCACAAGAGAAAGAAATCAATCCATAGAAACTCCACCATCACTTAAGCACAACCTTAAATTATTATTTAAGAATAAGCCATTAATGCTCATTGTTATTTCTGGCATCTTAGGATCTGCTCGTATGGCTTTCACATACACAGGTGGTTTATATTTCGCAAAATACGTTTTATCCGATGTTAACTTACTCGGTATGCAAGGTGAAGGTTTATACACCATTATGACACTTGCAATTGTTCCAGGTGGACTTGTTGCATCCTTAATGGTTCCATTCCTCACAAAGAAAATTGGTAAACGTCATTCATACATTTGGACACACATCGCTGGTGGTGCAATCTTACTCGTAGCATTCATCTTAGGTGTTGCATTTGACCAAGGAAACTACAACAAACCATGGATCTTAATTATTGCATTAATAGCAATTATTATTTCTGGTGTACCTTCTGGTCTTTCTAACATCCTTTCATATGCTATGATTGGTGATACCGTTGAGTACCTAGAACTTAAGACTGGCGAACGTGCAGAAGGTATCTGTTTTGCTATGCAAACATTTATTAGTAAGATAGGTATGGCTGTTGGTGCATTCATTGGTGTTCTTGGTTATTCACTCGCTGGTGTTACATCCAACAACCCAGGTGCTCTTTCCCCTGCAGGTAAGGACACAATGTGGATTATGTTAATGCTCGTTGCTGCTATTTCATTCATCGCATCTGCAATTCCATTCTTCTTCTACAAGTTCAATGAAAAAGAACAACAAGAAGCTGTTGCAGAGATTAAGAGAAGAAAAGAAGCAAAAGCAGCTGAAAATGGTGAAATCGTTGCAGATGAAAACGTTACTGCAATTGAAGACACAACTGTAGAAACAATTGAAACAACAGAGTCAGTTGAAGAAACACAATACAGTTTAGAAAACAAGCATGAAGACGACAACAAAGACGAATAATACCTAAGTATTATGATATAGTGGGAGGATCTAAATCTGGTCCTCCCCTATTTTTAAGATTATGGATTTAAAGAAAAAAAATTGGACTAAGGAAACATTTAAAGAGTTTGAGAAATATCTCCTCTCTTTATCTAATCCAAAAAAAGCAATATTTGAAAAGAAGATAGTAAACACAAACCAAGAAGTATTAGGTATCCCAACCCCCACACTTCGTTTAATGGCAAAACAAATCTTTAAGGGCAATTATTTATCTTATATAAATAACAACCCATGTCTAAATTACGAAGAGTTTATTATTATAGGACTCATTATAAGCCTTATAAAAGACGAAAAGGCTCAAATTGAATACTTGGACAATTATCTTCCTAAATGCGATTCTTGGGCCCATACAGACTCTCTAAAGTTCTATATTAACAAGAAAAATATGGACACTTGGTTCAATTATGCTAAAGACTCTTTAAAATCCAAATATACATACAAAAGAAGATGTGGAATTCTTGTTTTCTTTAAACTTATAGAAACAGATTATCTCAAAGAGATATTTACTCTTTTAGAAGAAATGAAGGACGAAGAAGAATACTATGTTAATATGTGTATTGCATGGTTCATTTGTGATGCCTTTATAAAAAGAAGAGATGACACTCTTGAATATCTCTCCACCACTTCTCTACAAAAATTCACTGTAAACAAAGCAATATCTAAATGCAGAGATAGTTTTAGAGTAAGCAAGGAAGACAAAGAGTTACTATTGAAATACAAAAAATAGTTTTTAATAATATACGAATATGTTAAAATCTATTCTACGCTCTCTTAGTTAAATGGATATAACAAGCCCCTCCTAAGGGCTAGTTGTGGGTTCGATTCCCGCAGGGAGTGCCAAAAAAAGGAGCCACTTAATTTGTGACTCCTATTTTTATATACTCAATTATCTTTATTCTTCAGTCTTTACTTCATCTTCTGCCTTTTCTTCGGTTTGTGGTTTAGAAGATTTCTTGTTTTTAAGAACAAAGAAAACTGCAACTCCAGCACCTACGAGTACTACTACTATTGCGATAACAATACCTGCTATTGCGCCAGCGCTTAATCCCTTCTTTGCTGGTTGGACACTTGGTTGTTCAGGTTGCTCAGGTTGTTCTGGTTGATCTGGGTTTGCTGGTTGTGGTTGAACAGCATTTTCAAATACTACAACATACTTGCTGAAGTGTGGGATAGTAAATGTTACCTTTCCATCTGCAAATACTGCATTCATATCTGTCTTTGTGTTTCCATTTACATAGTAAACTTTTGCAACTTTTCCTTGAGGTACAGCTGTTGTGAATGGAACTACTACTGTTGCATTTCCAGCTGTGAATCCATCCAATGTAATATTGATTACAAGTTGTGCTCCCTCTATTCCAGCATCTGATACATCATTGCTTGTTGTCATGGTGAATGTTACATTTGCTGCAGTACCAATTGCATTAACTGCTGCACTATCAAATGACACTTTAGATGTTCCAATTGTTAGTTCAACTGTCTTTCCTGCTGCTTTTGCATCTGCGAATGCTGTTGTATTGTATCCTGCACTTGCTTGTTGCTCTGTAATGTCTTCATCAATTATTGTTGATGGATCTACAGGAATATCTTCCCAAATAGCATATAAAGTTGTTGCTGCTGTAACGTTAATAGTTGCTGTTGCAATAACCTCTCCGGTTGAAGATAATGCCCAACCCTTGAATTGTTTATTAACAGGTGCAGTAAATCCGTTTGCTGGAAGTGTATAACTACCGCTTACATTTGCAACATCAGCCATATTTCCTGTACCACCATTTGCATTAAAGGATACTGTATATGTTGCTGCTGGAATATCTTCCCAGATTGCATAGATATATGTCTCGGCTGTAATTGCAATCTTATCTCCTGGTTGTTTTAAAGGTGTTGCGCTTATACTTCCTACTGCCCAACCTGCGAATTGCTTGCCATCTGGTGCTGAGAACATACAAGCCAACAATGTGATTTGTTCACCATCTTCTGCATAATCTGAATCTGGGGAACCTTGAGCCTCGCCTGGATAATATGAATACATATACTCTACTGGTGCTGGTTCTACCCAACTAACAATAAATGATTGGCTAACTACTACATCAAAGACATAGTTGGTTTGTCCATTTGCTATGGTATATGGTATATCTGCACAAACTTGATATGTAACAGATTTTACTGTGTCTGAAGTTACAGAATATGACTTGTCTGTTGTATCGGCAATTAAAGACCAATCTGAATACTCTGTATCATACTCTAGAATTCTATATCTTGCATCAAATGTTGCATCCCATGTAAATGTATAAGTTGAACCTACTGTAAGAGTTATACCTTGTGGTTCTTTTGTTAATTCAGATGGTGTCCAACTAACTGTGAAAGTATCACTCTTTGCAACTGCAATACTGGAATTATATGCATATAATCTTAAAAGTTTTGCACAAACATCTTCTGCATAGAAACTTACCTTCCTAATTTTTCCATCTACTACTATTTGTTGCAAATCACGAACCATAGGCATACCACTCCAAGTTCCTGCATTTTCATCATATTCCAATACGGATATATTATCATAAGAAATTGCATTATCTAGTTCAAAACTTACTGTATAGTAAGAATGAGCAGATGTTGTTCCACCTGTTGGTTGAGTTGTAAAGCCTTCAGATGCTGGAGTACTTGTTGCTTGCCATACTGCAAATACATGTTCGTTAGAATTTACAACGATTGTATCTCCTGGTTTATAAAGGTTTTCAGAAATAGACCAAGCAGCAAACTCATAGTTTGTTTCTGGTGTGTATGTACAATCTGGAAGAATGTACTCTGCTCCGTCATTAACATCAACTGGTGCCATCGTTCCTGTTCCATGTAGACTTTCGTTAAAGTATACTGTATGAGTTAAAGGTGCATCTTTTTCAAATGTATATGAAATAGTTATTTCACTAGAAGTTCCTGTAGCTGTTGCAACATAATTTCCATTGAATAATGCATTCATATTAGCTACATCAAATGAATAACCATCTCTTGCAGTTAACTTAATTGAAAGTGTATAGTCTTCAGCATTGTTAAATGTTGCACTTGCTACTGGCAATGCACCAGAAGTGCTTCCAGTCCAAGATACACCATTCTTTGTTGTTGTATCATTTATATCTGATAAAACAAAACGACAATTGCTATTGCTTATTGTATAGTCTGCATTTGCGCCTGCCTTTGGAATAGTGACACCCAAATTAATTTCATCTATTGTTGCATCTATTACAGACCAAGTAATTGTCCAAGGTTCACTATAAATTGTTCCATGTTCATATGCTGCTACAAGACGGAATGTATGTGTCTTATTTACATATGGAGAAACAACATTAGTTGCTGGTCCAAATATTGCCCATTGATCTGAGTTGTCTTTATATTGTAATACTACAGATTGAAGTGGGTCTGAACCTTCATCGTTTAAGAGATAATAATAATGATACTCTGCATAGTTCTCTAAATTACGAGATTCTGGTTGTTGTAAGAAATAATACTCTCCACTATTAACAAAGTTAATAATTACTTCAACTTGTGTTGCATCTGTGCTCCAACCTGTTGTCCAGAAGTTGCCCTTATATTTCTCACCTGCTGCCAAGCCGTTAGATGCAGTGATATGAAGTTGGTCGTCAAATTTAAATCCATCTTTCAATGTAACGGTTGTTACTACGGAATAGTTTTTGTTAATCTCAACTTCTTCCTCTCCCTCAAGTGGATTTCCACTCTTATTAAGACCTTTATAGATTGTGAAAGATTTACCACTAGTTGCAGTTATACCATCTACGTTTGCAGTTGCCACAGTTCCGGAGTATTCTCCTTGCTTGGTTCCTACAGACAATGCTGGGTTATTGATAGTAATATTTGAAACCTTGTTTCCGGAATCAAAAGCTATATAGGTCCATCTATCAACAAGAGTTACATCACTATCAAGAACGGTATCCTCTGTTACTAGAGTTTCAGTATTTGATATGTACCAACCATCAAAACGGAAATCTAAAGAATCTGTTCTATATAGTTCAGGTAAATGTGGAATTTTTCCATCATTGCCTGTTACTGTGTTTTGAACCTTATTGTTACCTGTTTCAACAAAATAAACATCTGATTTTTCCTTAATTGCAAATCCTACCGAATGAGATGCTGCATAAGATACATCTCTAGTTGCAATAAGAACAACAGACATGGTAAGAATAAACGCCAAAACCAAAATGAGTGCTAGAAAGCTTATTCTTTTTGTTTTCATAATCTATCTCCTATAAATAATATTTATCACTTTATTGAAATTATATATTTTTGATAAATGCCTCCACAATGGACAAAAATCCATTTTTACTCTATTTAAATAAAAAATAGCCCAACCATTTAAAGTTGAGCTGTAATTATAACAAGTTTTTATATTATTTTAGCTTTTCTCCGTTGAATATGAATAGATTGTCTTTGTTAGGCTTAATCTGTCCTTCTACAACCTTTTCTTCCCATTCCTTTGGATCTACTTCTTCAACTGCTATGGAAATTGCTCCTGGAGGACAACCCCACTCTCTAATAAATATATTATTTATTTCCTCTACAACTTTCTTCTTTGTTGCTTCATCCTTTGGATAACCTTTAATGTTGATATATGGCATAGCTGTCTCCTCCTTTATTTCGTTGCTAAATAATCATCATATTTTTTTAATTATATCATTAAATTTCAAATTATGATATAATGATTTGTGGAGGATTAATTATGAAAGCATTATTTAAAGCAATTATTGCAATTATTATGATAGGCATTATAGTTGGTGCTTGTTTTGTAATTTCATTCTGTGTATTCAAATACACAAAGCATGATACAAACCCATATATGACAATTACAGCACATACAGGTTGTGAAGGATCCAAAGCTAACACAGTACAATCTATGGAAGCAGGATACAATGCTGGTGCAGACATTATTGAATTTGACCTCAGCTTTGATGGAGACAAACCAGTTCTTGCACATGGAAAAGTTAAAGGTGGCGAAACAACTTTTGAAGATGCTTGTAAGTTCTTGGCAGAACATCCAACACTCAGGGCTAACATAGATGTTAAACAAACAGACAATATGCCTGCTGTATTGGCTCTAATTACAACTTATGGCCTTAACCTTAGGGTTTTCTTTACCGGAGTAAAAGAAGAGTTTGTAGAGGCTGTGAAGACGGGATGCCCAGGAATTGCATACTATTACAACTGTTATCCAAACCTTCTAAAGATTAATAACCAAAAATATTTAGACGAATTAGTACAAACAGTTAAAGACAAAGGTGCTATTGGAATTAATATGCATCAAATGTTCATTAGCAAGAAACTTGTTAAGACATTCCATGACAATGGATTATTAGTATCCATCTGGACAATTAATGATTCATATTTTGCAACTAGAGCACTATATTATGCTCCAGATAATATAACAACAAAGAGACCTGCTATGTTAAAGAATATGGTTGGATAATAATTAAAAACCTAATAACGAGGCAATAACTGGTGTGAGAACGCCAGTTATTTTTTTGTATCCCTGGTCTGTAAAATGCAATCCTTCTATAGTATATTCAAGTTTGAGTTCATTGGTATTTGGATCTAGAAGTTCTGAATACATATCTATATATGTACATCCATTTCTTTCTGCAATCTTTTTAAGCTCTATATTATTTGTAATGGCTTGCGGATTTCTAAATGCGAAGTCTCCAGATTCTGGAGTTATGGATTCTATAATAATCTTTGTACTTGGGAGATTTTGTTTTATCTTTTGTACTATTCTTTCATAGTTTTGAAGCATAGTATCCAAATTGTTTATACCAATTAGCATAACAATGACCTTAGGGTTAACATCATATGCAGAGCAATCCAATCTCTCTTCTAATCCCCACGTTGAGTCTGCTCCAATTCCCCTATTTACAACATTATACTGAGGATACCAATTTTGAACAGGATAACCATCTGTAAGACTATCTCCCAAGAAAGCAACATCTACTTCCCCAAGAGTCTTATTCTCTTCTTTAAACTGAGCAACCTTAGCTACATAATAGTCATAGAAAATATTATGTGTTTCTTTTTGAATATTCTTTTCATAAACACCATAGTAATACCCTATCCCAATGGATGCAGATATTAAACCTAATACCAAGATTATACAAACAATAATGGTTAACTTCTTGTTCATAATTTACCTCTTGTATATTCTAGCACAATATACAAAAAAATACACCCACAGCAAACGCCATGGGTGTAATGTGTTATACCTTAAGGTATTGTTTAGGAATTAACCTGCATAGTCATATAATCCTGTAAAGATACCCAATCCTGAACCACCAGTTCCAACGTGAATTGTAATATAGCTATGAGGTGTATACCCAAATTCAATTATAGTTGGTGTTCCTGTCTCACCAGACAATTCAGTTCCACTTGCATTTTTTAAATAATATGAACTTGCTTGTGCTACTGCAGCTATTGTGTCTGAAACTGTGAATACAGGGAATCCGCCAGTATGTTCATCTTCAATTATATCGCACACTTTATCAAATGTTGTCTTATTCTCATCAAGATATGATTCTTTATATGGACCACCAGCTGAACGTCTATCCATTTTGTCTCCCTTATATGATAAGTAAGCTTGTCCTTGAGATGAGACTGCAATCAAGTTGAATGTATTTCCTTGTAAGAATGTCTTGTGGAAATAAGCTTGTAGTAATCCATCAAGAGGTTTTAGTAAGGATACTTGTCCTGGAGCGAATAGGTTGAACCAAACTTCTTCACCAGCTACAAAGTTTTCAAGAACACTATCACTACTTACAACTATCTTAGGAATTTCAATATAGTCACTTGTATTTAATTCTCCATCATTCTTCAAATCGTCTGTACCTTGTGTGAGAATCATAAGAGGTCCGCCAGCACGTTTGAAGTGACAGTTTGTAATTGTAATATCTGTTTCACCATTTGCATATACCGCATTAAGGTATGAGTCATATGACTTAAGCTTTGTATAATTACTTACAGTATAGTCTCTGCTGAAGAATGAAATGAAGCAAGAGTTTGCATTGATGTTAGTAATATCGGAATGACAATAGTGTGTTTTAACGAAAATAATACCACCACCATAAATAGGATTTCCTATTGGGTTCTGATGTAAAGGATTTGTTGCTTCACATGTTGCTGATTGAGTATCACTATGGAGTAATAATTGAACTGGAGATGCATTACCTCTTACCATGAAGTTATCAAATGAGAAGTATTCGTCATGATCTGCATCTTCTGTTGGTGTTTCTCCAAGGTCTGTTAAGTAACGTTTTTGTCCACCAAGATATGTATTAACACCATTTGTATAACGTACGTCATATCCTCTAACGTCTAAGAATGAAATCTTGGACATCCAATCCATATAATAAGCATCACGGTTTTCTGGGTGTTCAATATTAGGTTCAAATGAACATACTAATGGGAGTTTGGATAAATCAATACTGAAGAAGTTACCATGAATTGCAAATTCTTCTCCGTTATTCATATCATATTGTAATAATCCCCATTCTTGGTCCCAAAGGAATGCTCTATCTAATGGTCCACCCAAATCTTCTGGAACTTCTTCTGGCTTAAATTTTACAGTTTGTCCAGCAGTATATGATGCAGTGATATTACCATTCTTATCTTTGTATACTTTGTCTTCTGAGAATGTGTACTCGTAATATACTGGATAATCATTTGGTAATTCAAACCAGAAATCTGTTGGAAGGTCATCTTTTGTTACAACTAATTGATCGTGTAAGATAATAGATGAATATCTCTTTCCAGTTAATCCGAGTTGAGTCTTAATTGAATCCCAATATGTTCTTCCTGCTGGATATTTACTTGATCTAATTGCACGTGTTGCTTCACTTGGTTGTTCAAGTAAGCAGATTTCCTTAGAATCATAGAGATTATATCCCTTGATAACTTTTACAGTCCATTCTACTGGGTTTACATCGCTTGGGTCATAAACAAATTCATTTGCATCTGGTAATACAGAAATCTTGAAACTTTGATTTTCTGCATCATCTAAGAATTGATATTTATTTTCATTTGTTATTTCAATTACATAATCAAATGAACCATGATACCATCTCTTTGTATATGTTCCTGTTTGCTCATAGCTAAGTTCAATAAAGTTTACTCCATTTTTAAGGTAAATTGTACTTGTTGCTTCAAATGAAGATAATGTGTTTGTTGTTTCATTGATAATATCAACTTGGCTTAGTGTTGGAACGAATCTATATGGATTATCATTTCCTACTAAGTAATCTTCTTCATCGTTAACAAAGAGTGCACTTTCAAATTGCTTTGAATTTACATTGTCTTGGTTTGCTCTACCATATGCAAGAGTTGCATTGTAGTTAACTAATGATTGTGGTAATGCGAATTCATCTACACCCTTTCCACTAACAAGAACATTAAGAATGAATTCATCTGAACGTGTGTAATCATTATATGTATATGTTAATTTGAGTTCACGATTTCCAGATTCATTAGCAATTGATTCCATATCCAATGGGTTAATTGTTTGATATTCACCTGCTACTTTGATAGCGAAACTTACCTTAGAATATAAGAATGATTGTCCATTATCATTTAGGATAATAATTTCTTCGTCACCTTTGTATGCATAATGTCCTAATACAGTGATTCCGATGAGGTATTTCTCAACTTCACCATTCTTAACAATCTTAGTAGGAATGGATGAATCAACAACTTCAATGCTATTTAATACTTCTCTTACAGTAAGAGTAATATCACTATTTTCAAATGTATTATATGTTACCTTAACCGTCTTTACTCCTGGAACAGTGATTGCATTTCCTGAGAATGAATATCCAGATTCAAGAAGTTCGGATGCACCAGATTTGTAATTTGCATATACTTGAAGTCCTGTAAATGCTGTAAATTTAGAATCAGGTGTTACATTAACATCTGTTACAAAGGATGTTGTTCCTGATAAACTGATGTTGATAATGTAATCTGTTACTTCAATACCAAATGAAATTTCTTGACCTTGGAACTTAACTGTTACAGTCTTATTTCCTGGTGTTGCTGTGAAAGCACCTAAGTCTGAAGTTAAATCTGCTGTTCCATTGAAGAATGAGAGAGCATCAAATGCTATAACTTCTTCTCCGAAATTCTTAATTGCTTTTACACTTAATCCAGCAAATGTTACTTCTTCATCAACTAAATAAGATAATTTAGATGCATTAGAAACAATTTCCAATGATGTAACATTATTTGTAACTGTAAGATTAAATGTTGCTGTCTTTCCAAGATAGTTAACACCTACAGTAACTGTATTTGCTCCAATTGGTGAAATCTTTGCTAGATTGTTTATATCTGTTACGAGTGCATCATTGTAATATAAGTTAACACCATTTGTTGCAAAGTCTGCATAAGCAATAACATCATTATCTCTAGCAAGTTCTGTCTTATATACACCTGTAATTACAAGTCCATCAAGAGAAACATTTGTTGAACCAGCTGTATAAGATGCAACTGTTGGTTGTGATGTAACAGTAAGAGATTGCAATGCACTATCTTTTTCTAAAACAACAACTGAGAAAGTATCACTCTTTCCTTCATATTTAACTGTGATAACTTTTGTACCTGCAGTATTTGTTAATGATTCAAAACTAATTGGATCATTATTTGCATTTACAAATTCTAGACCATCTGCTGTTAAATAGAAATTTTTATTGCCTGTTGTATCTGCATATACTGCACGAACAACTATATCTGCAAAGTTTTGAATTGTGATTGCATCTTCTGCAACATATTCAAGTTGAACACCTGTTGTATCTAGGGATATAGATTGAATCCAGTTCTCAACATTAATTGCTATACTCTTTTGACCACTTACACCTTGATATGTAGCTTTTGCTATAACAGTCTTTGTGCCTGCTGTTGCTGTTAATGTGCTTAAATTTGTGATTTCATCATCACCAAGATAATACTTAACTTCAGCAGCTTCTGTTCTACCACTTCTGTAATTTGCAGTTGCAGTAACAGTAGCGAATGAAATAGCATCATTTACTTTGTAACTTGTCTTTAATGTTGTTGGTACATCTACAACGACTGAATCTAATACATCACTTACTGTAATTGTAAATGCTGCTGTTGATGTCATTGTCATGTAACGAACTTTAATTGCCTTATCGCCAAGTGTCTCTGTTATTCTTGAGAGATTTCCTGTGATGTTTTCATCTCCCATGAAGAAAGCAAGATTTTGGTCTGTAAGTTCAACATTTCTGTTTTCATAACCATCATAAACAGCTGTTACAACTAAACCTGCAAATGAAACTGTATCATTAACATTGTATTGTTTTCTTAGATTTGCATCGTTAAATGTGACAGATGTCAAAACTGCTATGTGTTTTTCATTAACTCTAATTGTTACACTTCTAACAACGTTAGAGTATTTGATTTCCACGATTTTTGTTCCAACTGTTTCGGTAATTTTTGTTAACTCGTTAAGAGCAACATCTACACCGTCTACCTTAATGGATACTTTATCAAGAGGGATTTGCTCTTGTGTTCCATCTGAGAATGTGGCATACATTTTGATTTTTGTTAAATCAACTTGATCGCCAACCTCATAAGTCTTTGCGAAATCTTCAAAGTCAACTATGAAGTCTTGCATTTTGTACTTTCCGCCATGACATGCTGTAAAAGCCATAGCACAAAGAACGAAGACTAAAAAGACTAAGAAAATAACTCCGATTCTTTTTTTCATTTTTTACTCCTTCTTGGTTATAAAACCAATGATATTCCAATATCTGCCTTCACATTTGAACCATCGTGTGAAGTTATGATAATGGATACTGTTTTTGCCTTCAAAAAGACAAATTCATAAGTGTTTTCATCAAAATATACTGCACCTTCTACTGCGTTCCTATCATATTCAAAAGATAACTCTAAATGTGTTGCATTATAAGGTACGATTGTGTATAAAATCTTTACCCTATTTGGATTTGATGCAAGACTTTCTTCTGACATATCATAAGTTCCTGGTATAAAGTATCCAACATAACGATTTGTTTGTTTCCCAGCTGCGTCACTAAGACGAACAACCTTTTTATATTTAGCATCAACAGACTCATCTCGATTTGTAAATTCAAATCCAGACACCTCTATCTCTGTTATATATACATTTCCTTGCCTTTCAACAACTTTTAATCCAAAGAATTGGACTATCATGATAGACGCAATATATGCAATAAATATAGCCAAAATAACTGTCTTCTTCATATTACGTCTCCTTGTAGTAAACCTTAATTCTTAAGAAATAAAAGTATATCTTAATTACCATATATACAAATGCAACAACTAATAATTTAATCCAAACTGTTTTGGAATTTTCACTTCCCAAGAAGAAGTATGCTCCTCCAAATAATAATGCAATAACAAATGTAGAAATAATGGATTTATTTTCATTTGGATTGTTTGCTTGAGAAGCAAATGTTGCAAATTGTTGTGCTTGAGAATTCATTAGGTCATATTGTGCACTGCCAAATAAGTGAGCAACGAATAGGAAGAATGCGATAAATGCAAACATAGTATATTCGCTTGGAGTTAATGCATGATACAAAGAGTAAACTCCAACTCCAACCATTAATCCTATTGTGCCAACAACTAAGTTTACTGTTAGTTTTGCAAACAATAGTTTTCCGTAATTGGATGGTTGCAATTTGTTAAGATATGCACTAGATCCATCTTTACTATAAGCACTTGCCATACGAATATTTGCAGATAACATGAACAAGAGCACAATAAAGAGGTTAAACATAACCGTTAATTGTGTTCCTAAGAACTTAGTATTCATTGCATTATATAAGCTATTAAGAAGTGCCAATGCTAAAGGCATTATAATTAACAACTCTACAACTAAAGTTGTAATTGTACTATCTCTAAATGCAAGAACCCATTCTTTCTTTATAACTGCAAGGAATGGTGAAAGTTTCTTCTCTTTTCTTACTCTTGCATTCATATTCTTCTTATATTCAAATGGTTTTGAAGCCATAGAATAGAATAAAGGTTTTGATAAAACAAAGCACAATACACCTAGAATAACTATTGTTGCAAGTAGTCCTAATAATATGTATAGTGTGCTCATACTAAACATACTTGTTGCAAGATATTTACCAACTAGCAATTCAACCAACCACTTAAATGGCAACATTATACTTTCAAAGTCAAATAAGAATCCTCTTATTTGGAAATACGTTGTTCCCCATGTTTCCTTTAGGTTAATATCTGGTGGGATTATTGAAATGATATAAGCTGCTGCAACTATAACTCCAACCACAGCAATTAAAATTAATGAATACATAACAACCTTAACTTTCTTAAGTGCTTGGTATAAATACATTGCTGGAATTGAAATTAGAGCGCCAAGTAATACAGGTAATGTAACTATTAGTAAGAACATTACAAGCATCCATGGATAATAATAGATTGGTAAACCAGCATTTATTCCATAACCAATAAACAATGGTATTAAGAATAATGCATTCTTCTTTAATTCGTTTACATAGTGAACTAACAACTTAGATGAGAAAACGATAGATGGAGTTGTAGGTAATGTTAATAACACAAAGTTATCTCTTGAGAAATACAGTGACTTAACAAGGCTAATCGTTGTGAATATTAATGACAAGAAGAACATTACTGTAAATATAACAACCAATACTGAGGTTGGAAGTTTACCGTTAAAGTCAAACACCTTTAGTCTCATTGCGAAGTTAATAAGGAAATAACATATAACTATTACCGCAGCAAAACCTATCAAAAAGAATGATAATGACAATAATGACTTTTTAGGATGTGCTTTAAATGAGAAATTCATTTTCTCCTTAAGCTGCATCATTGTCAAATTACTTAATGATGAGAATGACTTATTTATGGATTCTTTAACTTGTCCTTTTTCCATCTTTATTACTCTTTATCTTGTTGCTCGCTTTCTGTTTCTATATTTTCAGCTTGAGTCTCTTCAACTGGTTCTTCAGCTGTTTCAACTTCACTGTTTTCTGTTTCTTGAGTTTCCTCTTCTACTGGAGCATCTTCCTTATCTTTCTTTTTGCCAAATTTGAATTTCTTTTTAATGCTTTCTTTTTTGGTTTCAAGGAAAGATGTGTCCACTTCTCTTTCAACTGTTGAACTTTCAATTGTTGTTCTATAGAAGTTTTCAAGTTGTACTCCACTTTCCTCTATTTCTTTTACATCTGCTGTGCAAATAATATGTCCATTCTTAATGATTGCAATCTTGTCACAAATCTTTTCAACAACATCAATAATATGTGATGAGAAGAATACTATATTACCTGCTGCTGCATGTTGTTTCATTGTTTCCTTAACTTGGAAAATACTGTCTGGATCCAAACCTGTTAGTGGTTCGTCCAAAATCCAAACCTTAGGATTATGTACAAGAGCAGACATAATTGTTATCTTTTGTTTCATACCGTGTGAGTATGTCTTAATAGGATTTTCAAAGGAACCTTGAAGCTGGAATCTTTCTACGAACTCATCTATTCTCTTATTTCTTTCGTCAATATCAACGCCATATAAGTTTGCTATGTAGTTAATATATTCTCTACCAGATAAGTTCTCGTACAATGCATAGTGATCTGGAACGAATCCAATTTGAAGTTTTGCTTGTACGGATTGTTTCTCTACATCAAATCCACATACTTCTATGCTTCCTGATGAAATTGTTTGTATTCCAACTACACTCTTAATAATTGTGGATTTACCAGCACCATTTGGTCCTAAGAATCCAAAGATTTGTCCACCTTCTATTTCAAGATTTGCATCTTTAACAGCAAAGACATTACTTGTGGAATACTTTTTGCTGAAGTTCTTTAAGATTAGTTTATTTGCTCCTGCTTCATCCATAGGTTCGTTTTTATTCCTTCCTTTTAAACTTTCTTCTAACAAAATCATATCTGCTTTCATTTTTTTGTTTCGTCCAAATACGTCTGCCATATTGTCTTCTATTTGGAACATTACCAAGTAGACATACCACATTAAGAATGTTACACCTACATATACCGTGAAGAATATTGCTTGGTATAATGGATAGAACACCATTGGTTCTCCCCACTTGGTTGGTATCTTAAGTTGTATTAATCTTATCTCTTTTGCTCCTGCACCAAACTTACTTGCAATGAAGTCACTATTAATAAAGAAGAAGTCTGTTGGATTTAATGGTGTTTTGGATGTGAAGTATGCATTTACGAAAAGTACTAATGCAAAATATCCAGCAAAACCAATTAATGAATATCCAAGTTCCTTCATCTTTGGTCTGTCATAAAGTTTGAATAACATAATTAAGATCGGCATAAAGAATGCATCATAGTGGTTAATCCAGAATCTTACATTACTATAAGTAAATAAGAATTCATCTCTACCTAAGTTAGGTAATAAGATAGCCATCAATGCACCAAATACATTAATAAAGAATGTAAAGTAGTATATATGCTTAATCTTAAATATAAGACATAGAGGTACAAGATATACTGCTAGGTTACATAAGTGGAATGGATAGGATCTTAAATTGATTAAGTCTCTGAACTCATAGCTTATGCTATATGAGATACAAATAGCTAAACTCATAAACAAGAGAGCATAACGTTTATGGTCATAATCTTTATTGTAGAATAAGATTGCAATGATTACAGGAACAATAAATGCTCCATAGATAATCATTCTGTGTGCAAAGTTGAAGTCTTCTACTATAAAGTGTCCTGGTCCTTTTCCGAATAATAATTGGAAAGCGAAACATGGTACGGATACCAACATCATTCCAATTACTGTAAGAACATATAATCCTAAACCTTTCCAATTAAATGGTGTTCTCCACTCTTTGTACCAAACCATTGCACAAATTGCGATTGCAATACCAGTTTCTAATGCAAAGAATACACTTCCCATATGGATTGTATCTAATGCAGAAGAAGTGAACATTGCTTGGATTTGCAAGTTCATTGTTGCAAGATTCAATACATAAACGGTTGTTACAAAGAATTTTACTAAATGTTTTAAAATGAAAATCTTATCCTTAAAATAAGGATATGTTTCAAGTACAACTATAGCAGCGACTGTAACCCAGAATGTGAATAAACAGAATACTGTCTCGGTTTGTCCGTTAATTCCAAATGGTGAGAAGATATTTAGACCAATTGTTTTCTTAATTGCAACTGTATCACTTAAATATCTGCATATAAATGCGATAGTAAATAAGGCACAGAATCCGATGAGAATATAGTGCTTTACCTTTTCACTCTTAACAACTTTATCAAGAAGGAGCATTACTCCTACTAAGAAAGCGGCTACACATATTGCTATCACATAATAGTATGGCATACTCACTCCTCCTTAGTCTTTCTCGCTCTTAAAACATATAGAAACACTTGGAAGATTTATTCTTCCAAAATCACTATATATATTTTTGTTGTTTTTCGCATTTGGTAAACCAATGCATGCTGTTGTTTGTTCCATATAATAAAATTTGCCCACCTTTACTAGTATTTGCTTAATTTGCAATAATAGATTGAGGGCAATTCTATATATTTAGACGACAGATGCTTTGAGAATTAAAAGCTACTAAAGTTTCATTAGAATAATTTATTGAATTTAATAAAATTGTTGTTGGATTGTAATCTCTACGAAGAATTCTTATTAATAATAAGATGTTGACAGAAGCGACTACTGAGAAAGCTATAGACAAACTGAATGTGACAGTAGAAAGGACACTAATAGCATTCATAAATACTAAGTTTTGTCCAACTAATTGACCTACAACTTCTTGGGATAATGTCTTTTCAAATTCAACTATTGCATTTGATACATTAACAAAACTTCCACGTGGAATTGAGATTAAAACTAGGAGTAATTGAACAGGGAACATAATTACAAGAGAAGAACAAACGAGTGCTAGTCCTCTTCTTGAATACATATGTGATTTTAACATCTTACGACTGATAAATGCTAAGCCAATTACTATGAGCAACACAGCAAGTGCAATTACAGCTATAAGTAATGATGAAACCATTTTATGCCCTATCCTTTTCGTATTCCGAAATACTCCATTCGGTACGCACATTATACAACACATACACACGTATGTCAACATATTGTGCATATATATGTTTTAGACCACAAAATAGCGAAATTTAACTATTTACTTTTTAAAAATTCTCTCGTGTAAGGTATTGAAATCTATTTTATCTTCCTGGATATCCTTTAAATATCCTCCATAAACCTTTATATCTTCCTTTGCTTTGGAGATTAAATACTCAAACGGAGTACTATCTTTCATTTCCTCTACCCAGCAAGTAGTAATTCTGTATGTTATAGATCCTTCTTTGATGTCAAAATCAAAACTTCCGTTGATAAGATAATCGTTAATTACACTCGTTGCCATGGACATATCTATCTTCTTGCATCCAAAAGGAAGTTTAGAAGTTAAGACAACTATCTTAGGATTTCCCACTATCTCAAAATGGAAGTTAATGAAATCTTCTCCAACATAATCATTAAAGAAAATGTCATAGGAATCATCATAAGACATTACATCATACTTAGCACCACTCTTTACAATGGCACTACAAACTAAATCACAAATATTCTTAATCATTAAAATCTCACTTCCTTAGGTACACCACCAAATGAATAGAATGTTGCAACTGCATCCTCAAAATAGAAAACAACAGTATTGCCATCATCTTCATTGTACATTCCTCTAAGTTCTGGATAAGCATCTAACATAGACTTCTTTGCTTCCCTTCTGTCATCCTCAACAAGCTTGCCTTTTAGTCTTATCCATTGACCATTTATGAATGCACTTATCTCAACATTTGGATTGGCTTTTATTTGTCTATATGTTGGCTTAACTTTGCCTGTTTGAATGTATAATTTACCATCAAAAATATTAATTGTTCCAAATGGTCTAACCTTAGGTTCTGTGCCCTCTACAGTTGCCAAATAATATGTGCCACATTTCTTTAAAAAATCATATACTTCTTGCATAGTTTTTTCACCCCTAAATTATATCTTCATTGCGATGTCCCAAGCCTTCCAAATTACGGTTCTTAAATTGCCAACTTTAGAGCAATCTCCAACCAAATTGTGTTTACCATCTAAAACTGGTGTTGGTACATAACCGACAGATAAAATGCTATTATTGCATGATAAAGTCTTGTTTTCGCCATTACAGTCCACAATCTCTACACTATCTGCATTAATCTTTTTTACCTTTGCTCTGAGGTAAACTGGTACCTTATTTAGTGCAAAGAAATCTCTCAAATAACTAGAGTTTGCAAGGCATATTCCACGTATTGCAATTAGGTCATTTTTCATCTCAACAATGATAGGTTTTTTGCCCTTATGGAATAGGTCATAAGCTATCTCACAACCGGTCAATCCACCACCAATAATTACTACTGTTTCACCAACTTCTTTCTTGCCCAATAAGTAGTCTATTGCTTCTACAGAATTCTCTACTCCAGGTGTGCCAATTTTCCTTGCTTTTGCACCTGTTGCAATGATGTAATCATCATAGTCTTTTATGTCTTCCATAGACTTAATTTCAGCATTAAATTTAATCTCAACACCAAGATCTTTCATCTCTTTTTTATACCACTCAATTAGATCTCTATCCTTCTCTTTGAAGTATGGTGCAGCTGCTGGTATGAATGCTCCACCTAGCTTATCACTCTTTTCAAAGATGGTTGGTTTATGTCCACGAAGAGCTAGTACTCTTGCACTTTCAAGACCACCTATACCACCACCAATAATTGCAATTTTCTTTGGTGTCTTTGTCTTAACAATCTTGTATTTTTTGGATTGCATTGTCTCCGGGTTAAGTGCACATCTAGCCATTCCTGCATTGTCTGAAAGAGCTTGGTCATTTGGTACACCATTGTAGTGAGCCATATTGAAACAAGCATTATGACAGCAAATACATGGTCTTATGGATGCTATATCATCATTCATTAACTTTGTTATCCACTCTGGATCTGCAAGGAACTGACGTGCAACACCCATTGCATCTATTTCATTATTCTCTATAGCCTTAGCACCAACTTCTGGTTCCATTCTTCCTGCACAAACAACAGGAATATCTACATACTTTTTAATCTCTGCAACATCACTTAGGTTACAGTTTGTTGGCATGTACGCTGGTGGGTGTGCCCAATACCATGCATCATATGTTCCGTTATCACAGTTGAGCATATCATATCCTGCATCTTGCAAGAACTTAGCTGCCCATTTACTCTCCTCCATATCTCTTCCAACTTCTACATAATCTTCGCCAGGAAGAGCACCCCTTCCGAAGTCTTTTGTCTTTGAGATTACAGAGTATCTTAAAGATACTGGGAAGTCCTTTCCACAAACCTCTTTAATTGCTTTTACAATCTCTGCTGGGAATCTATATCTGTTCTCTAAAGAACCACCATATTCGTCTTCCCTTTGGTTTGTATATTTCATTGTGAATTGGTCTAAAAGATAACCTTCATGAACAGCATGGATTTCTACACCATCTACACCTGCGTCCTTACAAAGTTTTGCAGTCTTAGCAAATGCTTCTATCATCTCTTTGATTTCATCAACTGTTAGAGGTCTGCTATATACACTATCAAACCATCTATTAGGAGTTGCTGAAGCAGAAGCTGTTAAATAGTCTACATTAAGGATAGGCTTTAAGAGCGTTCCTAGGGCTTTATTTTCGTATGCTTTAACCATTAAATCATTTATAGCCAAACTCCTTCCAAATCCAGCTGTGAGCTGTACAAACATCTTGGCGCCTGTTTTGTGGAATTCATCCATAAACTCTTTAAGTTTTTTGAACTTACCTTTGCCTTTATATAGCCACTTCCCCATTAAAATATCCCTAATAGGAGCAATGCCAGGAAGGATTAATCCTACATTGTTTTTTGCTCTTTCTAAAAGGAAATGTGCTGCTTCTTTGTCAAAATGGTTTGGTTCCATCCAACCAAAAATGGATGTACCACCCATAGAAGTCATAACTATTCTATTCTTAATTTCTAAGTTGCCAATTTTCCATGGCGTAAATAAAGCGTTATACTTTGTGTCCATAAAGTTCTCCCCGTTATTCTTTATATAAATAAATCTAGCACAATGCTAGACTTATTTTTGTTTTTTATGCTTGTGCCCAAACAATCTTATCTGCACTTACATTTCCGTACCAATCTGCTACCCAACCAGCTGGTTTATTCGCCTCGGTACATGGACAAGTTATAGATGTTAATGCATTGCAGTTATTAAATGCATTTGAGCCAATGGTTGTTACTGTATCTGTTATTGTTACAGTTGCAAGATTTGAACATCCAGCAAATGCACCTTCACCAATGTTTGTTACATTCTTTGTATTTAACATACTTGTTGCAAATGTACAGCCATAGAATGCATAGTTGCCAATCTCTTTAATTCCCTTTGGAAGGTTGTTCATATTGTAGTTGATATATCCCATATTATGGAATGCCCCTTCTCCAATTATATCCATTTGTGTCCTGATCTGAGTCATACCACATCCAACAACTACGACATTAAGTGTTCCATCTTTCTTGATAATTGCATTAAAGTTTACACCACCAGATCCAAGTGAATCATCTCTAGAATAATATTGGAATCTATTGTTATTGTTTACAGACAATGCCTCTATTCCCTTACATCCACTAAATGCATATGGTTGGATATTACTACATTGCTCTGGAATTTCTACAGAAACAATCTTGGAGCAATTCTTGAATGCGTAACTTTCAATTGTTAATTCACCAGTTCCTGAAGTTGCGAAGTATAATGATTCGGCTCCAGAACATCCACTAAATGCATAAGCATTTATAGATGCAACGTTTGCTGGAATTGAGATTGCTTCAAGACCAGTACAACCAAAGAATGCTTCTTCTTCAATTGTTAATGTTGTTACAGTTGGAAGAGTGATATTTCTTAGTCCTGTCATGCCCTTGAATGCTTTCTTACCAATAACTGTTATGTTGAGGTCTGTAGCCATTGTACTATTGCCAAATCCGAATACAACTGCTCTTGTTGTATCTACACCAACTTGGTAATTGTTATCTATGATACAGTTACCAATGAATTCATATCTTCCATTTGTAGAAACATTGCCATTTGTTGCAGCAAATGAAATGGATTGCAATTCTCTACAAGAGTTAAATGCACCAAGTCCAATTTCTGTTACTTCTTCTGGAATAACAATATGTGTCATTTTGTAACAGTTAATAAATGCATTTTCTCCAATAGTAAATGAAGTTCTCTCTCCACTTTCATCATGAGCAATTGTCAAGCTTAAGATTGTAGACTTTCCATTAAATGCATCTTTTGCGATACCAATAATTGGTTTGCCATCCCAATAGAATGCTGGGATTGTCATATATTGCTCTTGGTTGATAACAGATTTAATATAGTATCCTGTTCCTGCTTGGTTGAGTTCAACCGCATATGAACTGCTCCATACTGCATATAATTTCATATCTTGAGGTGGATATTCTATTGTTTGATTTGCAGTATATACTATTGCTGATGAACCACGCTCTGTTGCCCAACCAACAAACTTATATCCTTCATAAACAAATGTATTAGGTAATAATTGATATGATGTTCCTGTGTAGACTATATCGCTCTTCTTATCATCTGTATCGTCATTCTTTTCTGGATCGTTCTTGTAATATGTAATTGTGTATGGTAATGGATCCCATGTTGCAGTAAATGCTCTATTTCCATAGTTGCCACTATCTGTTCCAGGAACGAATGATATATCTATAACTGGAGAATAAATACCAGTTCCAATCCAACCTGCGAAGTTGTATCCTTCTCTTGTTGGGTTAACTATAGTTACAAGTGTATCATTGATTGTGTAACTCGTTGGGTTTTCTACTGAAACAGTACCTCCCATATATCTATATGTGATTTCATATGTTGCAATTTCCCAAATAGCATATAAGTAATATTGACTTCCGAGTCCCATTACATATGTAGCACCATCCGAATACTTAACCTCACCTGTTGCAGTTTCTGCCCAGCCTTTGAATGAATAACCTGGATTTAAGAATCCACAGGTTGTTAATGTTACTTCGGCATCTGACTTAATAGCCATTGCAGACATATCTCCAGTTGCTGTACTTGAATTTCTGTTGAACCAAAGTTGATTTGTTCTTGCAGACCAGTTTGCTGTGTATGTCAAATTACCATATGAACCAGTTGGAATTGTTAAGTTCTTAGTTGGGGTTTCAAGGTTTGTTCCTGTCCATCCTAAGAAGTCATAACCTGCTCTTGTTGGATCACTAATTGCTATTGTAGCTGAAATTGTTTGATATGTTTCTGGATATGTTCCCGTTGCTGTTCCTTTATCCAAGTTGAATGATACTGTGAATGTTGCAACTTCCCATACTGCATAAAGGGTTACATTTTCATGTCCCATTGTATAGTTAGCTTCATCTGCATAATCTACACTTTGTGCAGCAAGGTATTTAGACCAACCTTTGAAAATATATCCATTCTTAACTAGTGTACACTTGTTAAGTTTTACAGTTGAATCTATATCAATGTATTGGTCTGCCATTACAGAACCATCATTTGCACCCATAGGTGCAAAGGTAATCTTCTTTGTATTTGCTTTCCAAATTGCATATAAAGTGTAACTTGGCTCAGTTCCGCAAATAAATTCAGTAATAGGTGTTGTTGCATTCTTATCCGTAGACCAACCTAAGAATAAATATCCTGTCTTTTCAAAGATGGTATCTTGAAGAAGATCTATTCTTCCACCTGTATATGATCTTACATCTGCTTCTTCTGCTGTGATATTTGTATTACCATTTCCATCATAATGGACTATACAATCTTTTGCTTCAAAGTGTGCATATGCGCTAGATTCTTTACTATAACCTCTAATACTCTTTCCATATGCATCTGTTATAGCGGATCCACCGGAAGATTGAGTATACCAACCAGTGAATACATATCCTGGAATTTCTTCTGGAACTAATAATTCAAATGTCTTATCTAAAAGAACTGTTTCATACTCAACAATTTTGTTGTTTTTCTTTACAACAGTTTGTGAACTTGAACCAATGTTGTTTCTTGTTTCATATATAATTCTAAATTCTTGGTGTACATCTGCTTTGCTATCTCCACTACCTGCCCAGTCTGATGGCCATTGTGAAGTATCTCTGCTACCTTTAACATCAATAATGAGATCTGGACATCCGTTGAATACATTGGAACCCATTGAAGTAACAGATGAAGGTATTGTAATTGTAGTTAAAGCTGTGCAATATTCAAATGCACCATTACCAATCATGGTTAAAGTATCTGTGAAATTAAAGATATCTGTTAGAGCCGAACAACCACTAAATGCACCGGATTCAATAACCTGTAAGCCTTTAATGTTACTCTTTTGAGCATCTAATGATTCTGGAACTTCTTCCTCCTCGTCATCTTCAGCATCCACGGAATAAATAATAGTGGTTAAATTCTTACATCCCTTAAATGCATCTTCACCAATTGTAATAATTGTGTCTGGAATATAAAGTTTCTTTAAATCCTCATTTCCTTTAAATGCATTAGCTGCAATTGCTATAACCGGCTGTCCTTCATACTGAGCCTCAATAGTTGCAACTGAATCCTTAAAATACTTATCTGCACTTACTTGGTATCCGCCATCTATTGCTGTATATGTTAATCCTTCTTGTCCTTTATAAAGGATTTGTCTTACACCGAAGAATCCACCAACAGCTGCACCAGCAACAAGAACTACAACAAGAATTACTATAAAGGATATCAATCCTTTTCTCTTTGCTTTCTTGTGTTTTTTGCCACTAATTCTCTTATGTTGTTCTTCTGCTATTTGTCTATAATGTTCTGCTCTCTCACTCTTCTTTGCCTCTGCTGCTGAAACTGCTGCATTATATTCTGGCAAATCTTCAATAAGAGTGTCTTGGTTTATAATATCATCATCTGTCTTAGATAAGACAGTACATCTAACTAACTTCCATTGAACTTCATCATCATCTGGATAGTATTCAAGATATAATCTGTAAAAACCTGCTGCATGATCATAAAGCTCTTTATCCGAACATTCTTTAGCCATTCCAAGAACGTATGGTCCTACAGAATCAGATTTAGTAAATTCATCCTTTGGAATTCTGGTTAATAATTCCTTGAATGTTACAAATATACCATCCTCTGAATTAACTTGTCCTTGACTATTACCTTTTAATACATATCTTGTACAACCAAGCAAGAATGGGGCTATCATTTCCAAAACCGGTGTTTTGCCATTTGATGCCTTTATCATTGCATCTATGTCTGCAAAATATGTGAAGTCTGACATATAGATATATAGGTCATCTATCTTCTTACAGCCAAGTTTTACAAGGATTTTTCCTAAATATCCTTTGTAATTGGTTCTGTCTACTCTATTAATTTGTGAGAACCATTTATCTGCTGTATCTGAATCTTCCTCTTTTTCTAAGGCATTAAGACCATATTTGTACATACTACCTGTGTATTGCTCTAAATTGCTTCTATAAACAATGTCTACCAACTTTGCAAATACAGGTTCCATTGCCTTTGGAGTGCTTGTATGTAATACGAGTTCCAAATCTGCCGTTGCACGTTCTATTCTATCATCACGAGGACTTGAGGCTAAAATGCCAATCCATCTTGCACACGCATCTCCTTTTCCTTCATCACTCCTAAGTAAATATTGTACTCTTCTACGAAGTGTATCTAAGAACTTAGTGGAATCTTCCTTTCTAGTCTTTGCTAGCATTGTTTTGATTTCATCATAGTTATTTGCATCTTCCAAATGAGCGAACATCTCGTTATCTGTCTTGGCTTTATATTCAACCTTAAGAGCAGACCAGTGTCCGTATAAGTCCATGTCGTCTTGTGCAAGTAAGTTCTTGATCCATTTATCTGCTAAATCAAAAAGTCCTACTGAAATAGCTGAACCAATAATATATTGGACAAATGCGAAATAGTATGAGAATACTCTTCCATTACAAAGTTTAGGAACAGAAACATCTAACAATTTAGATGCGATTTCTATATCCCTATTCTCTCTAATTAAAAGAACAGCGTAATCGTATGCAGTTCTATTCAACTTTTTACAACTCTCAACGTTATAAACATTTAAGCAGTTATAACATTCCATGAATTGCTTGGATTTTTTAAGATGCGTAAGTTCTACTGCAGATTCGCAGAAAACATTAACAAATTGAAGAGCTTCTTCTTGATTAACTTCAGTATCTATATATTTTGTAAGGGTTTTATAATCTGTGTAATTTATTGCATGAACTTTACTGAATGTATTCTTATCTTTTGCTCCAGAAACAGCAAGAATAGAACCACCTAAGGCAACAGGATTATTTTCCTTTGCTAAAATGCCATCAAAAATACCATCTGCAGCACCATATTCTCCTCTTGCCAAACTTTCAAAACCTAAATTTAGTTTTTCTCTTGTTTCGGCTGAAATATGAGTATCTGCTTTCTTAGAACAAACTGGTCTAAGAGCGGTTGTCTCAAGTCTAACAATCTTGTTAGCTATATCTGTTTTTGTGTTTTGTGCTGGTTGTGCTTGAGCTTGTTGCTGTGGTTGGCTTGCTACTGGCTTTTCCTCTACCTTTGCTGCTGGTTGAACAGGTCTATGTGGTGCAACAGGTGCTGCTTTTACATCTTCTTTTGGCTGTGCTTGGGGTCTAGGAGGAGCACTTGGTTGACTTGGTGCAGGTGGTGCACTAGGTCTAACTGGCGCTGGTCTAGCAGGCGCACCTGGTCTTGCTGGAGCTCCAGGTCTTTGTGGTGCTTGTGGACCAACGTTCTTCTTTACATCGTCTTCACTCATTATAAAATTCCCTTTCTTACATATACATACGTATTGCGCATAAATGCACATACAAACTATATTTTATCATAAGTATTTAGGTATATCAATAAAAGATTTTCCGCATTCTAACGGGGTTAATTTTTATTTAAAAATTATTTTTTGGCTATTCTAAACACTTAAAACCACATATTTATTACACTTTTTGGATTGTGTACAATTTAGATTTGTTGTCTTATAATTTGTTTTGGACTATAATTAGTTAAATATCATTTTAGAGGTACAGTATGAAAAGAAATGGAATGTGTCCTATTTGTTATCTAAAGTCTCTTTTTGTAAAGAAAACCGTAGATGAAATTAAAGATGAACCATATTTAACCAATGGAAGAAGAACTCCATTAATGGGTTGGTCTACATGGAATACTTTTGCAAATCATGTAAACGAAGATCTTATTCTAGAAACAGCAAAAGTTATGGCAGAAAGTGGTCTTAAGGATGCTGGTTACATTTATGTAAATATAGATGACAACTGGCAATGTGGAGAAAGAGACAAAGACGGAAATATGCAAGCAGACTATGCGACATTCCCAAGAGGTATCCCTGCTCTAGTTAAAGATGTAAATGCTTTAGGATTAAAACTTGGAATATATTCCTCTAATGGTACTTTAACTTGTGAAGATATGCCTGCTGGCTTAGGCAACGAAGAAAGGGATGCTTTAACATATGCAAGATGGGGCTGCGAGTATTTAAAGTATGACTTTTGTCATAACATTAAAATGTCTCCATATGCTCCAATTATTTATGGTATAGAGATTACACCACTTGGAACTAATAATTCAGAAAAGTATTTATGCAGTAATGCAAAACTTGAAGGCTTTGCAAAGTTTATGCCTTGCAAGAAAGTTGAAGGTGGTTCTATTATATCTGGACTGGATGCAGGAAAAGGAAAAGCAATATTTAATATTGCAGTTAAGGAAGAAGGCGAATATGTAATAACCCTTTTGGTTAGAAAATATGGTAGAAAGTATGATAAATACATAACTGTTAAAGTTAACGGAGATGACGGATATTACATCACCTGCCCTGGACAAAAGAAAATAAATGTCACAGCAAGATTCCAAACAGTTATTAAACTTAATGCAGGAGACAACAAGATTGAATTATTCAACCCTGTAACAAATGGTATCACAAGTGCAAAATTACAATATAAGAAAATGGCATATGCTTTAGTTAATGCTTCCAAGCAAGTTGCAGAAGAAAACAAAGCAGATATTAAACCTATAACCTTCTCTATCTGCGAATGGGGATTTAGAAAACCTTGGCTTTGGGGTTATGCTGCTGGAAATATGTGGAGAACAACTCCAGATATTAAAGCTTGGTGGCCATGGATGATGTTAATTTATGGAAGAAATGTAAAATTATATAACCATGCTTCCCCATATCATTTCAATGATCCAGATATGCTTGAGGTTGGAAATGGAAAGTTAACATATGATGAAAATCTGGCACACTTTGCTCTCTGGTGTATGATGGCTTCCCCACTAGTTCTTGGAAATGATTTAAGAAAGATTACTAAACCAGTTTTGGATATAGTAACAAATAAAGACTTAATTGCAATAGACCAAGACAATCTTTGCAAGCAAGCAAAAAGAATTATAAAAGGAAAGGTAGATGTTCTTGCAAAACCACTAGAAGATGGTATTGCTATTTGTTTCTTCAACAAGTCAAAATCTGCAAAGACATTCAAGTTCAATCCAGACATTTTAACAAAGGATAATTACACCTCTGCAGACAAAATAGAAGCTTATGAAATTAAGCAAATTGTTGGCGAAATAACAAGTGAAAATAACAGCATAAAAACAATCATCCCAGGACATGGTGTCGTGGTATACAAATACATTAAAAAATAGCTATGGCAAAAGATAGATTATCTCATTACAAAAAACCTAAAAAAATACTTATTCTTGGCGCAGGAATAGGAGGACTATACTGTGCTTATAAACTTGGAATGAAAGGTTATGATGTAACCCTCCTTGAAGCAAAAAAACAAGAAGATTTAGGATATCCTTGGCATGACGCAGTTAACAAAGATACATTCAAAAATGCAGAGTTAGTTATGCCTAGAGATGTTTGTATTCCAAAGCAAGTTTTAGACTTTATGGGACCAAGCGGAGATGGACATATTAAGCAGTCTGACAAGAAGGCAAAGTCACTAGATGTAGACCGTAAAAAGCTTGCCTATACTCTCTCAACTTTAGCCTCTCTTTATGCCACAGTTAAGTTTGAAACAAAGGTAAATGAACTCATTATAAAAGACAACTATGTGGTTGGAGCGAAATGTGGTTCAAATTCATATATCGCAGATTTAACTATTGATTCTGCAGGTTTAAACTCACCGTTTAAGCAACAAACCCCAATTCACTTCCTAATGAGAGATACATTCTCTGAGGATGATTTTATGGTTGCATACAGAGCATTTTTTAAGAAGACAACAGACGAAGAACAGCCTTCAAAAGTATACATTATGCCACATGGAATAAGAGGTATTTCTTGGTGTAAAGATGCACCAAATCCAAACTATGCAGACGTATTTGTTGGCAAGTTATCTTCCCTATCTCAAGAGACAATTAATGAAGAAATAAATGCTATAAAAGAGAAACAAAATTATCTTACAAATGAGAAACTTTTTGAGATTAGAGATACCATTCCTCTTCGCAATCCAATTGGTATGATGATAGGAGATGGCTATGCCGTAATTGGCAACAGTGCAAGTATGGCAAGACCTACAAATGGAAGTGGTATTGAGACCACATTAATTGCTGCCAAAATACTTGTTGAAACTATCTCAAAAAACAAAGAATTTAATGCCGAAAATCTATGGGAATATGAGTATGATTTTATGAAAGAAATTGGCAAAGATTTGTTCTTCAATTATACCCTCAGATTATTCCTAGAAGAGATATCTCATGAAGACTTAGAATGGATCTTTTCATCTGGTATTATTAACGAAAATTTGGTCTCTTTGGCCAACAAAGAATGGGATAAGATTCATGATTTCAAACTCTCTGACATCACTAATTCCTATGACTTATTTATGTCTAGAAAGGACTTAAAAGATAAACTTGAAGTTGCAATAAAACGTGCTATAGAAGGTAGACTTCTTGCAAATAAACTTCCAAAGAAATATGACTACACTGCCATACTTAGATGGAAAGAAGAATATGATGCCTTCACAAAAGAGACAAAACGTATTGCAAAAGAAGTAATGTGAATTTAACTTTCACAAAATATAATATCTTGGCTATATTAGTACTTGCATACTTTGTATGGAAGGTGTAATATTTAACTACTATTAAATAAAGGGGAATGTTTATGAAAGCTTATCTCGTAGACACAGATCAAAACGGTATTGAAACATATGCCATTGAAAACAAATTCGGCACAAGACTTGAAATTATCACATACGGAGCAAGAATATTTAAGCTATTCGTTAGAAATAAAGATGGCGAATTAGTAGATGTTGTTGCAGGTTTTGAAACACCAGGCGAATATATGGGACCAAACCCATACTTTAGTGCAGTTATTGGAAGATTCGCAAACAGAATCGGAAATGCAAAATTTGAGCACTACGGAAAAGTATATGAACTCTGTGAAAATAAACCTCATGTATCTATACATGGTGGTAAAGAAGGTTTTGATAAAAAGTTCTGGAAAGCAACCATAAACAAGAACAATAGTATCACTCTTAAATACACCTCCCCAGATGGAGAAGAAGGATATCCAGGAACACTTAAGGTTGCAGTTAAGTATGCCCTTTCAGATGTTATAGATGGAAGAGTTACTATTTCATATGAAGCAAAATCAGATAAGCAAACCCCTGTCAATTTAACAAACCACGCTTATTTTAACCTTACTGGAGACTTCACAAAGAAGATTACAGACACATATGTTAGAATAGCAGCAAAATATATATCAGACATAGATGAATTCATGATTCCAACAGGAATCAAGTATCCAATTAAAGGCACCGTCTATGATTTTACAGAATTCAAGAAGATTGGGAAAGATATTCACAAGGATGACAAATACCTCAACTTGGTTGGTGGCTATGATTTCAACTACATCCTAGATACACACGGATTTGTATACCCTGTTGCAGCTGCATATAACCTAACAAGCGGTATTAAGATGGAAGTTAGAACAACAGCACCATGTATGCAATTCTACACAGGAAACTTCTTAAGTGGTGTACAAGGAAGATTTAAATACAACAAGCAAAGTGCATTCTGTATGGAAACACAATTGTTGCCAAACTCTGTAAATATTAAAGGTGCACCATCTGCTTATATTGGAGGAAACAAGAAATTCTCTTCCAAGACAGAGTACTTCTTCTACGTACCAGAAAAATTATAATACAACCTATACTAACAATAAAAAACACCTCTTTACAAAGAGGTGATTTTTTTGTTTAAGTATATACTTCTTTCTATCTATTAGATTGAAACTTCCAAAGGTCTCTACACATATCCTCTAGATTTCTCTTTGCTTCCCAATTAATAAACTCTTTTGCAAAGTCTGGACTAGCATAACAGGATGCAACATCTCCAGGTCTTCTATCTACAATCTTGTATGGGATATCATGGCCACAAGCTTTAGAGAATGCTTTAATCATATCTAGAACACTATACCCTATTCCTGTTCCAAGGTTTACTGCTGTTGCTGTGAACTTCTCTATATTTTTAAGAGCTGCAATGTGTCCTTCTGCAAGGTCCATTACGTGGATATAATCTCTAACACCAGTTCCATCTGGAGTTGGGTAATCATTTCCAAATACTTGTACACAAGGAAGTTTACCAGAAGCAACCTTTGCAACATATGGCATTAAGTTATTAGGAATACCATTTGGATCTTCTCCAATTAATCCACTTTCATGTGCACCAACTGGGTTGAAGTATCTTAAAAGAGCGATATGCCAGCTATTATCTGCCTTATATACGTCTCTTAACATATCTTCTATCATGAGTTTTGTTGTTCCATATGGATTTGTTGTGCCACCAATTGGACTACTTTCTGTTAAAGGTAATTGTTTTGGTGTTCCATATACTGTTGCCGAGGATGAGAAAACTAAGTTTTTAACATTATGTGCACGCATTACTTCTAATAATACTAATGTAGAGATAAGGTTGTTATCATAGTATTCAATCGGTTTAACTGTACTTTCTCCAACTGCTTTTAATCCTGCAAAATGAATTACAGCATAGATATCATTCTCATCAAAGATTTTGTTGAGTATATCTCTATCTCTTACATCACCTTCAAAGAACTTAATTGGTTTCCCTGTAATCTTTTCTACATTCTTAATTGGTTCCATATTGCTATTAGAGAAATTATCTATAGCAACTACACCATAACCATTTTCAAGTAAAACTACGTCTGTATGGGAAGCAATAAAACCTGCGCCACCAGTAACTAAAATGTTCTTCATTTTCTACCTCTTTAAGATATTTTTATTTATATTAATAATAATACAAATAACCACAATTTACAACACCATAACGAGTATTGATTTTAATATAGTGACTTGTTATAATTTTGATATAAATGATAAGGGGTGAAAAATATGAGGATAGTAGTTGTTGGAAGTGCCAATGACACTGCAAAAGTTGCTCTAGATTCTATTAAAGAAACGCTTAAAAAGAAGCCAAATTCTGTTATTTGTTTCCCAACAGGATCTTCTCCTTTACCATTATATAATGCAATGGTAGAAGATTATAAGAAAAAGAAAACCTCGTACAAAGATGTTATTACATTCAATCTAGACGAGTACAAAGGACTTGGTTCCAAGCACAACCAAAGTTACAGATACTTCATGGATGTAAACCTATTTAACAATATTGATATTAATCCAGACAATATTAACTTCCCTAATGGTGTTTTAAAGGATTTAAAAGGAGAATGTGCAAGATATCATAAACTCCTAGAAGAAAACCATAGAGATATCCAAATATTAGGTATAGGATCTAATGGACACATTGGTTTCAACGAACCAGGAACACCTTTTGATTCCACGACCCATGTAGTATCTTTATCTGCAAGTACCATTAGAGATAACTCCCGTTTCTTTACTTCCATAAAGGAAGTACCAAAGCAAGCCATTACAATGGGGTTATCCGAGATTATAGACTCAGACAAGATAATACTCATAGCAACAGGCATAAACAAAGCAAAGGCCGTTAGAGACTGTGTTAAGGGTCCAATTGACGAATCTTGCCCTGCATCCATTCTCCAAAAGCATGACAACGTTTTACTTATCTTAGATAAAGACGCCGCATCTCTTCTTTAATATTTAAATATTAACAGACCATAAATAAAACCCCCTTGGCGAACCAAGGGAGTTTTAATTTTAACCTAGAATCTTAGATTATGCATTTAACCAACTACGTGCTGATCTTGCTGTTTCAAATACTGCACATCCACCTTCGATTCTTCCAACTTTTTCTGCTATTGATGCAGAAAGATCACTATTGTTATAATATGTTAATGTTGCTCTATTTGCAACAACTTCTGCTGTTAATGTTGTTGTATTGTTTTTGATTTCCCAAACTGGTGCTGCTACTGTATTGTCTGCTGCATCCATATCTGCTTGTTCCTTTGTAGATGTTGTGGTCTTATATACATTACATCCAACAACAACATCACGATAGTTATTTATAAATGTATTGTTGCTAATTGTGACCTTTGCAAAACCAGAAGATCTCTCAGCCTTTTCAGTCTTAATCTTTACTGCGCCTGCTGTATCTGAATCTGCTACACCACCAGTAATAGCACCTTGTGGTATATCCTTGAAGGTATTACCAGTTATTACAACTGTCATCTTGCCTGTTGCGCCATTTTGCTCTTGAATATCAATTGCTGCAAGTGATCTTGCTGTGAAAGCACCTGCTACATCAACAGTACTATCCAAATTTGTTGCATCAAAAATGCAGTTTTCAATAGTAACACTCTTTGCTTTAGAAATCTTGATGGCTTTATTTGTATTTGCAGCAACTGTCATATTCTTAAATACATATGTACCATAACCATTACTAATCTTAATAGCTGCATTTTGATCGTTTGATCCTTGACATTCAAGGAATCCACCATCTAAGGTTAAACTTCCAACAAATGCACCAACTGTAATATTTGTTGAATGGATATTCTTTAAGACAATAGTCTTATCTCCAGAAATAGATGCCTTAAGTTTTGTCATATTACCAACTACTTCACAAGAACCTAATGCGATTTCAGTTGAATCAAAGTCTTTAAGTAAAACAACTTTCTTTCCATCTCCAAAATCTTCTGCTGCTAAAGATGTCTTTGCAACACCATCAACTATTGCTAATGTATTATCAGCAATAACTGCATCGATTGTTTCAGTAGCTTTTTTGGTTGAAGTAACTTCATATTTTGTTGCATCGCCAGCAACTACTTCTACAGTACCTTGATTATCAATATCAATCTTTACTTGTCCTGCTGTTTCTGCTTTAACTGATACTAATGTAACAACTGCCTTTTCTTCTATTACAAAATTTCCTTTAATGATTTCTGCTGTTCTAACTTTACCAAATTCATGGAATGAAGACATTGCAACTTCTTCAATTGTGAGTTTACCAACATTGCCATAGTGTTGTACAGAACCCTTTGTATTTACTGTAACATTAGTTGTGTAACTATTTGTACGAATAACTACTTCTTTTGTATCTGTACTTGTGTAATTGATTGCTGAAATACCATTGTTTTCACCTACATCAACACCACTCTTAACATTTAATGTTGCAGCATTGAATCCATTTTGAAGATATACACTATATCCAGCATTTGTGAATGTTGTTGCATCTGCTTCATTTGAAACAAATACAAATAAATCTTCTGCATTACCAGAGTAATCTTCTGGGGATTCTTTATTAACTTTAACAAATTTTTTGCTTGTGATATCAAAAGCTGCTCTATATCCTTTTGCTGTGAGTTTTAATGAAGCAAGGTCAATACCATCTTCTATTAAAAGATTTCTTGCATCTGTAACTGTGTTGATATCGTCTGTTGAACTTGCTGCTGCCATATATTCATTAAGTTGTGAAACTAATGATGTATCATTGGATTGTTGTGCTTTCTTTGTGAATACAACATAACCAACTACGCCAGCAACTGCGAGAATTGCGATAATAGCAATAACTACTAACAATTCAACGAGTGTAAAAGCTTTTTTCTTTAAGTTTTTCATAATTGCTTCTCCTTTAAAATATATTTTAAATTTTAATTATCTTTTTGAACCAACGATAGTATCTGTTGCGAGATCCCATGCTGCTTGATATTTGCTGTTTGATGTGCTAATTAAAACAATCTTTCCGGAATCATAACTTACATTATCTTTTAATGCTGCTAATTCTTCATCTGCAGAGTTTTCAAAGATATACTTTAATGCTGCAGTATATGCTGCATTTGAACCGATTGTAGAAACTAATTGTTCATCTTCGCCTGTTAATGCGATTTCATCTGCGACATAATATAATCCTGAGAATGTTATTGCTCCACCAGCAATTTCAAAATAATTGTTTTCAAAATCTTCTGCTTGAATTAAAGTTTTTACTTGGCTTAATTCAGATTCTGCATTGGATTTTTTTGCTTTCTCTGTAAATACTGTATAACCAACAATACCTGCTGTTGCAAGAACTGCAATGATTGCGATTACAACTAATAATTCAACGAGTGTAAATGCTTTCTTTTTGTTCATTATTTCTTGCCTCCTATTAATACATAATATGCATTAAATAGTATAATCTTTTTAGATTACTAATTTCCATACCACATTGCACACGTGTGCATATAATTTAGGATTTGTGAAATAAAAAACAAAATGAATGTTATTTTTGGAAAGATAAGGTTATTTCTAAAGAGTACATTTGGTTGGCATAATATACATTACTTTCCCCATTGTGCTTCTTTAAGATATCCTTAATTATTTCTTTTCCCTTGCCATGATAAACCTTGTCTGGCTTGCTCTTAAGTGTGTCACAGGAGTTTACTAAAGATATGCTAAGTTGATTGTCTACGTAAGACAAATCTAGGTTCACAAGTTTATGATAACTATTAATTGCTCCTTGTATAGCATTGTCTAGGATATTGGTAAATAAAGATATCTTGTCTACATTAGACATTGGAATTTCTTCTTTTAAATTAATGTTAATATTGAACTGAACTCCTTTCTCTTTTCCTTCACTAACCTTTAGAACGAGAATCTTATTTAAGAGATCATCTTTGCAGAAATAAACTGCATTGTATTTTTGAACCCTATCCTTTAACTCTTGATATGTTTCTTCATCCTTTAAACGAATAATTTCTAAGAAGTTGTTCATATCATGTTTAAGCTTTATAAGTTCCTCTTGGTTGAGTAAGAGTTGCTTGTCATAATATCCTTCCATTTGTTCCATTGCGCTCTTTTGTTTTGCTTTCTCTTTTTGATACCATTTGTTTATTTCATAAACAAGGAACAGCACCATAAGAACAACCAATAAGAAAATAGTTACAAATACTGCAATCAAAGCAATGCTTAATTGGTGTCCTCTAATTAAGATGTTTACAGCTGTTTGTACCATCATCAAAGTAAAAGCGATGATATATCCAAAAAGAATAAGAATTGCTTTTGTTGCCCAAATACCTTTCCCCCAGTCTTGAATTAGGAGAAGGAAGATTGTTGTATATAAGGCAAATATATAACTTACTAAGAACAATACCTGTGAATAGTTATCTGCAAATGGAGTGTTATAGTAATTGAATCCGCTCTGTGTAAATACACCCCAAATAATCTTAATAAAGAAATCTATAATTATAATCGCTGGAAGAATGATCCATTCACTAAAATGTACTTCTTTCTTGGCTATAAACTTTACATATACTAGGTTTATTGCCTCCACTATAAATAGTGCAAAAACCATGTCTACGTTCCAAGTATACTCACCAACTGGGATAACAAAATCATATGCTCTAGCTGCTATTAATGCTATAAAAAGAATTGATGGAATAAGCAAGAAATACTTATACCACTTGTCATCTTTTAATCTTCTAATGATAGTTGCATCCAATAGAAGAATTGTTAAGCACATTAATACTCTAGATACTATCATCTATGTCCTTTTGGTATCTCCTTGTAATAGTTTTTTCTTCTCCATTTGTTAGAATTACACTATCTCTCTTTTTGCCCTGAATATAACTCTTGTTTACAATAGTACTCTTTCCAATACGGACGAATCCTTTTAGTTTGAGATAATCATATTCATCTAACTTTGCATAGGTATTGTAAATCTTTGTTGTTGTAACAATATGAACAATACGTTTGTCACTTTCTAAATACATAATTGTATTTAGGTTTACAAAACTTTCCTTTCCTGCTGTCTTTATTTTTAGCATTTGGTCATAGTTAATCATCTTGTCCAATGCTTTTTGCAACTTCTCTATTTCAATTGGTTTTGATAGAAAGTAAACATGTGGTGCATCATATACATCATATGTAGATGGGTCAGCTCCAGACATATAAACAACAGGAATCTTTCCATCCTTGGAAATGGTATTATGAACCTCAAGCCCATTTGTATTTCCAATGAATATATCTGAAAGAACATATTGGTAATCTATGTGTTCTAAGTTCTCCATAAGTTTGTCATAGTCACTATATGCTATAACATGCAAATCTGGATATAGTGCTTTAACATCACTTACAAGATTTTGTAATATGGATTCATCGTCATCTATTATTAATAGTCTCATTTGTTTTGATCCCTCTCAACTTCTTCTTCAAGTGCACTTGTATCAATGTAATCACTAATCTCTTTGTATTCATCCATAGATGTAATACCATTAAGTACCCTATCTCTTGCATGTACTAAAATGCTTGGTATGTTTGCTTCTTTTTCAAGGAGCTCACTAGTAAAGTTAGGAGACATAATTGTTTCTCTTATCTTAGGATTACATACAAGCAATTCAAATACACCAGTACGGCCACTGTACCCTGTATAATTACAAGCTTGGCATCCGCATGGTTCATATATCTTTGCTGGCTTATTAATTCCTAACATAGCCATTTCAGCCTTTGTTGTTTCATGCTCCTTCTTACACTCCGGACAAAGTTTTCTAACAAGTCTTTGAGATATAACACCAAGGAGTGAGTCTGCAACTAAGTATTGTGGTATTCCCATATTAATTAAACGTGTAACAACACCACATGAATTGTTGGCGTGAATTGTAGATAATACCAAGTGTCCTGTAATAGCTGCTCTTGTAGCAATTTGAACTGTCTCTTCGTCTCTTATTTCACCAATCATTATGATGTTGGGGTCTTGTCTTAAAATGGAACGTAATGCAGAAGCAAATGTTAAGTTTGCCTTTGGATTAACTTGTACTTGGTTAATACCATCTATTTGGTTTTCAACAGGATCTTCAACTGTAATGATGTTTGTGTCTGCATTGTTTAAATATCTCAAGAAGGTATATAAGGATGTAGACTTTCCACTTCCTGTTGGCCCAGTTAAAAGAAGTATCCCATGTGGACGGTGTATCATCTCTAAAACTAACTTTTCTTGGACATCAGACATACCAAGATTTGCAAGGGATGATGATGTAAGAGTTACGTCATAAATACGGATAACCATCTTCTCTCCAAATAGCGTTGGAATTGTAGATACACGGAAGTCAAATTTTTTCTCCCCTATTTCAAGAGTAATCTTTCCATCTTGTGGTACTCTTCTTTCTGCAATATTCATCTCTGCCATAATCTTAAATCTAGCAAGGATGGATTGGTAATATGCTTGTTGAATTTCATCAATTATTTGTAACTTTCCATCTATTCTAAATCTAATAGTTACCTTTTCTTCAAATGGTTCAATATGAATATCGGATGCTCCTCTATTAACTGCATCTCTTAAAATAGAGTCACAAAGTTTAATAATAGGTGCTTCAACTATATATTGACCGTCTGCTGTAGATGTTATATCGTTAGTGGAGTCATTGGACATAAAATCATTAAGAGCCGTTGCTTGTAATATCTTGTTGTCTGCATATCTAATAAGCAAGTCCATTTGTGTTTGCTCTATAAGAGCACATTGAATCTTCTTGCTTGTGTATTTGCTGAATTCTTTAACTTCTTCAACCCTGAATGGATTTGAAAGAATAAAAACTATTGTATTTCCATCTTCATATAATGGTAATGCCTTGTATTCATCTAACTTGTCCAAAGGGAACTTTCTAATAAGATCAAAGTTGAGCTCGGATAATTGAGCAAACTTATAATCCATCTTGAAGAAGTCTGCAAGTAACTTAAAGAGCTCCTTCTCATCCATAACCTTGAGTCTTACTAATTCGTTATATAGTAAGGACCCATTTTTAAGAGCAACTTGATAAGCCTCTTCTAGAGCACTTTCCTCAATTACTCCCTTGGTTAGTAAAAATTCTTTTAAACTTGAATTAACCATTTATTCCTCCACTAAATTGTGTTATACATGTCTATCATTGGTAAGTAAACGGAGAGTAATACCAATGCAACTACAGCACCAAGCAAGATAATCATTGTTGGTTCTAGTGCTGCTGTTGCTTTAGAAATAGCAGATTCAACTTGTGTGTCATAGAACAATGCAGTGGATTCTAACACTTCATCTAAATTGCCACTCTTTTCACCAACTGCTATCATTTCTGTAAGCATCTTTGGGAATAAGCCCGTTCTTTCTATAGACTCTGCTATCTTTTTGCCTCTCTTTACTTCATCTATTGCATACTGGAATTTGTCTTGGTAGAAACTGTTTCCAAGTATTCTCTTAAGGTTATCCATACAGTCTGTTATGTTCATGCCACTTCTTAGAAGAATGATGAATGCTCTTGTAAACCTTGCCGTAATAATTGCCTTGTTAACCCTTCCAATAATTGGTGTATAGATCTTTAACCAGTCTAGTACTCTTTGTCCTGGTGGTGTTGTGAAGAATAATAAGATAAGTAATACACCACCAAATATTCCAGTTATCAAATACAGAATATTATTTCGTATGAATTCGGATATTGCGAGTACAGCTACAGTAATCTTAGGTACAGTTCCATCAAATGCTGCGAACATATCTGCAAACTGAGGAAGAATTACAAAGGATAAGAAAACTACAACAACAAAGAGCATTACAAATAGCATGATTGGATATACCATTGCTGTTCTACTCTTCTTCTTCATTCTTTGGTTGCTTTCATAATAGTCTGCCATAGACTTTAAGACACTATCCAAACTTGAAGAAACTTCACCAATTGCAACCATCTCTACAAAGAAAGAAGGGAACACTTCTGGGTGTTTTTCAAATGCCTCAGAAAGTAACATACCACTTAATACACTATTGTGTACGTCCATTAATACCTTCTTAAATGGTTTGGAATAGTTCTGTTGTTTCAATGCATTAAGTGCATCCGAAATAGATGTGGATGAGTTGATCATAACGGAGAATTGTCTCAAGAATAAGATAACTTCTTGAGGTTTAACTCTAGATGATACAGCTAAGAAAAGATTTGGTTGTTTTTCTTTAAGCTTAGTTGCTTTAACTAGAACAAGATTTTGCTCTTTTAAAATAACACGTAGACTTTTCTCGTCATTAGCTTCTTGTATACGCTTCTCTTCTTTTCCTACTTCGTTAATAACTTTGCACGAAAATAAAGCCATCCACTATCCTCCTATTATTAGATTTACTATGCTTTCTCCGTATACCATTGCCACAAACACACCAAGTGCTAAATATGGGCAGAATGGTATAGGACTTTCTCTGTCTTTCTTCTTTGCAGCAATGAGGCTCAACTCAATGATACATCCCACTATAGATGCAACTACCACAGCTATAAGTATTGTCTTGTATCCAAGCAGTAATCCAGCCACAGCCATGAATATTACATCTCCTGTTCCCAGTACATCCACTTTCTTTATAAGATAGAACACTACCTTTATAAGCAAGAAGAATCCACCAAGAGCAGCTGCACCAACCAAGTAATGCCACCATACATGGTTCAACACCACTATTCTGTACACAAACCAACCAATCGTTAGTGCTAAAAAGATAATCCAGAAGATATCTAGTATTGTGTTGGTTTTATAATCATATCCACCAATTAACAACAGGATTAGTGTTATTAAACTAGCGAATAAGAAATTTATACTCAATCCAAACTGTACGTAAGCAAGACATATTGTTAGTCCTCCAAGTATCTCGTAGATAAAGAAGAATACTGGTATCCTTGCCTTACACTCTTTACACTTTCCACCCAAGAAAATGTAACTAAGTATTGGAATGTTTTCATACCATTTAAGGACGTGTCCACAACTATCACAGTGTGAAGCTGGTTTAACAATGCTCTCTCCATTTGGAACTCTGCATATTACCACTCCAAAGAAACTGGCAAATACAAAGCCCAACAATGTGAATAATACACCCAAGAGAATTGTTAGTACCATATCATCCCCTTATTCGTTATCATAGACTACCTGCTCTAATTGGGTTGCTTGCTGTGTTAGCTTTCTAGAATACTTTGCTATCAAAGTAACTGTTGTAGCAAGCACTACCGATATTACAGCAACTGCAACTATGACGTATGCTAAAACATGACCTTTTCTTGCTTTATTATGGCGCATATCTCCTACCTCCATAGTTGAGATCTTCTATGATTTTTTTGCTCTTTCCGTTCTCAACAACATTTATAACTAGTTGGTTGGAACCGTTGTAGTTATATGTAAGAGTAAACTTGGACTCTTCTTGTGTTGGTACTATGTCGTAAGAGGAAGAATAATAAATTGTTGCTTCGTCATTCTTTTCTCCGTAGTAATGTAAATCCCAGTCTCTCCCATATTCATCTGAATACTTGTCTATATCTAGACAAATGGTTTCAAAATGAGAAAAATACTCACTTCTCTTTTCCATCCTAGTGACAAATATGACTGTAGTAGTAACCCCAACGATTACTATTGCAAAGACAGCCAATGCCACCATGACTTCAACTAAAGTGAATGCCTTTCTTCTCACTTCTTTAACCCTCCGATTACAGTTTCATCTAACTGCAGCCCTTTCTTCTCTATTGTTATAACCTTGCTACTCAATTCATCTACATTTGTGAATGCTGTTCTTATGGATGTCTTCTCAAGTTCATAGAAATGTTTAATTCCATAGCAATGAATCATCTCGTCTACTTTCTCTTTATTTGTACCATCAAAGGTTACAAATCCAGACAACGTACCACCATATGAAATAACTAATGTTATTTGGTCTTCGTGTCCATAAAGATAGATAAAGTCTCCACCATAAGTCTTATGAACATTTTGCATAATGAATTTAGCATATAGGTCTATCTTGCCAAGTTTTATATTTAGACTTCTTGCAAGTTTAATTCCAAAGTTATATAGATGTTCTGGGATGAAATATGTGTAGATAATAATACCAATATAATTCTTATATTGTTGTGAGAAAGTCTTAAACTTATCCTTTACATCTCCATGTGCCTCTTTCATGTCTTGCGCATATACTTGAGACAACTTAAAGAAGTTAATCTTAGGATAAACGTTGGTTACCTTAAAGATGCTATCTGAATCTAACAATACATCCACACTCTTAACTTGTACTGGAATATATTGCTTTAACATAGATTCAAGGTTTAATGTTGGGATTGGCAAACCATCCACAATCTGATCTGCATCCAATTTTACTTTCTTAAAACCAATCTCTTTCTTTTGTGCATTGAAATATATTATTTCAAATCCAGGCTTTGCTGTATTTGAATAAACTATAGCAACACTATCTGCTCCGTTTACAGAGAAGTTTTCTACACTGTTATTTTCTTCTATTTTCTCAGACATATTCTTTCTCCCAATATGTTCTATTCTGCTTTTTTAACAACAAACGAAAGTACATCATTTGTTTCTTTGCTCTCATTTGCTTTGTACTCTATATCACATACAATGAATCCATCTCCATTTTCTGTGAATGTTACTTTCATAAACAATGCACCAGAAACTATAACTTTATCCTTTTCAACATCTTTTAATGCTTTAGCATTAGTATCATAAGAAAACTCATATGTTGTTGTTATATCTGGACGGATAGTATCAGATAATATGTAGTCTCTAACTGTTCTAGCTTTGTAGTTCATATCTGCACTATCTTGCACATTGTTGCTTGTTTTTAGAACGAAGAACAAGGATACGGCAACCGTTGCTATTAACACCGAAGAAATAGCCATTGCAACCAGTAATTCAACTAGTGTAAATGCCTTCCTCTTTCTCATTCTGTTTTCTCTCCACTTTCAACACAAACCATAACTCTTAAGCCATATACTGTGTTTATATCTAAGCATCCATCTGAAGTACCTTCACCACTAGCATTGTATCCTGCAACATAATGTTGTCTAGATTCTGCATATGGTGAGCGGTAGAAATAGAATGCTTTGTAGTTTATAGGATTAAATAAACAACCCTTTGCAATTGCATAATCTGTAACCAATGTATCTGCTTCTGCCATATATGTTAGAATTTCTTGATATGATGGGATATATACATAACCTTCTAAATCCAAATAATCCCATTCTTCTACATTTGTGAATGAATCTGGATTTTGGTTTACTGTTTCATATGCATTGCTTATATTAGATTGAACTAGGTTGAACAATTCCTCTTCTCCAAACATTTTATCTTTCATATTTTCAACATAAGTTGAAATTTCTGCAAAATAATAAATATTTGTGAATTCATCAAACCTATTTGCATCTAATACATATTTGGACATTAGTGTATATTCATTGTCGTTAGAATATAATTCTACCCATTCAACTGGAGCTAATTTGAAGTAGTAGTTTTGTCCGTTTACAACACTTGTACCATCTCTAAACTTAATTCCATCTATAAATCCATTTGCCATTTCTAAGATGTACTCATTTCCATCCAACTTATAAATACCATCTACAGGAGTAACTGCATCTAATCTTGCAATTAATTCTGCATCTGTAACAACCTCTTGTGGATACTTACCAAAGAATGCAGATGTTAATGCTTCGTTATATGTTGCAACTACCTTAATATCTTGTTTGTATCCAAAGGATGGATCATATGCTAATGGATTATCATCTTTATCAAATACATTCCATGAATTGAATACAAATCCTTTTCTTGTTGGCTTATTTAATGTAACACTATCTTCTACTGTATAACTCTCAACATTCTCTGCTTCGCCACCTGACAAATCATAGGTTATTGTATACACAATAATTGTCCAGTTTGCGGTTATGTCTAGATTGCTTGTAGTGCCAACATCAACCTTAGTAATTTCTTCATCTCCTAAATACCAACCATTAAAGATATAGCCTTCTTTTTCAATTGGAGTTAATTCAAATTCGTCATTCATTGTAAAGGATGTCGTATTAGTATGCGCAACTCCCTTTGTATCTAAATAATTAACGTGGAATGTTGTATATGAGACATTGATATCTACTTCCATATCTCTATCTATAACGGTGTTCAAGCTTACACTAGGTGTAAATGTGTATCCTGGTTTTCTTAATAAAGAAGAAATTCTAGATAATGTTGCCCTGTCTCTTTGTTTTACAACAAAACCTTCTAGTCCTGGTATTTCATCCATAACACCACTAACTGTAAAGGAAACACTATACTCAATAACTCTATATACTTCCACTTCCCAAACTTCAGAACCATGTACACCAGCATCTATCTTAACCCAGAAACTATTCTCTCCTGGATTAATTGCTACTTCAGATTCTGTTACTTCATCTGTACAAGCGCTATTTGAATAAAGTTTAGCAATTGCAACATTGTTTCTATATTTGAAATTGGATAATATCTCGCAAGATGTAGTATCCTTCCCTATCTCTCTGCAATACTTAGAACCTTGTAAATTAAAATTGGATACAGAAAGAAGTTTTGTATAGTAAGTAAGTGGGCTATATTCCCAAGAAGCAACGAACTCCCAAACAAAGATAACATCATCACCTTCCATCTTAACGTATTCATTCTTTTCCCATTCTATGAATTCATATTCTAGATAATCACAATTTGGATATACTAAATCATCAATAGTTTTCTCCACTCCATCCAAGAAGAAAGAGGTTTCATCTGTAGTTGTGCCACCCATTGTGTCAAAAGTAACTTCTAGTGGGTAGTTAATAATTATTACAGGTTCATCTGGCTCACCTGGATCTACAGGCTCATCAGGGTCAATAGGAGATGGTTTTTGTTTGTCATGAGGAGTAATATTATACTCTTGGGCAGGATGTATCATAGCATTAATCTTTGCTATGGCCTTATGAAAAATATCAAATTTTGCATTACAAACAATAAGGGTAATCGCAATGATATCCAGTAATAGAAGAATTATGAATAACTTTCTTTTCTTCATACTTTTCTCCTTACGTATAATGCACATACACGTAGTTATAACTACATAGTACGGAATATTAGTTTATCACGTATACGCCCAACGTGTAAAGAGAGAAAATTTTTATATTGTCCGGATTTATTTTATAAAACTGGTTAATATAGGCAATTAAGCCACCTCTTCTTTTGCCTCTTGCTCTTTAAGTTTTTTAAATCTTTTGGTTCTTAAACCAAATCCAACGCCAACTGCAATAGCACTCAAAATTACTGTTAGTCCTATAATAAATACAGCACAAACCAAGAAGAAGTTTTCTGGTAAAATGTTAATAATTTCCTCAGATGTTGGACTAAATGTCCAGTTGTCTTTTCCTGGGAATGCAATCATATGGAAAATTACAAATAACTGATCAAAATCTATTAAAGCCATTAGTCCCACAATGCCTACAAACACCAATGTGGCAATACCACCATAGGCAATAGAAGATACATCCCTAAACCTTGCTGGTCTAAGCACTTTTGTCTTTCGTAATATTAAGTAAACCAATAGGTACGTACCACAAGAAATTGCTAATCCAAGTTGCAAAAAGAATAATGGTTTGCAATCTTCAAAATGTCCCTTTTCTTCCTCTGTCCACTTTAATTGCCCGGTCTTAAATTCTGCTCCTTCCCATATAAAATTCATTACATCATCATAGGCTTCTATACATACTTCTCTTTCATACCCACTCTCTTCTGGAATGTTTAATGTGTCTACACTAATGTAATAGAAAGGACGGAATGCACATGGAATCAATGCGGATACGGATATAAAGAAAAATGGTGTTACTAAGAACACTAAAATAGAACAAATTATGTCTATAGGTCTTTTCTTTAATTCGTTTTCCATATAAAGAAAATATATCATAATATATTCCTTTCTTCAAATTAAATCTTATTTAATATGAAATATTTCAATTCATTGAACAATTGGGTATTTAGAGTTATAATTTTACCAACAACATTTCAAAGAAGGTATTATGAACAAATTATCCAAAACCATTTTAGTTACAATAATATCAGTAATATTAGCAATATCATGTCTAGTTTCTTTGGTTGCATGCAACAAGACAACAGAAGATTCTGTTAACTATGTAGACTACTCCAAAGATAACAATTATGAAGTTCAAACAGATTATTATTTAATGAACCCAGAGGCTGAAGACTTTGAACAATACGGATTACAAGTATCATATCCAAAGGATATAACTCCTAAATATGGTCTAATTTTCTTTGTTGGAACTGCAATTGGTCCATCCTTCTATGAATACCTTAACACAGCTCTTGCAAAACAAGGTTATGTTGTTATTATGCCAGATGTAACACTTTGTATGACATACCTCAATTATGAAGAAGAAACTATCCCTTGTGTTAACAAAGGAAAATCTTTATTCCCTAATGTACAATTCTTCGTTGGAGGACACTCTCAAGGTGGTGGTGCTGCAATGCGCTATGCTGTAGAAAATGAAAGTTCTATGTTGGGTGCAATATTTATGTCTCCACTATGCTATGAGGAACATGAAGTAACCAAGAATGGTCAAACTGTTATGCAATTTGATACCTTAACAAACTCTTCCCTTCCAACACTTTTATTGGAAGCTTCTAATGATAATGTGCTAGATGACAACATGAAAGCAGACTCTCTTTCTAGAATTCCACAAGTTTATGAACATCATATGATCACTCCAGGGGCTCATATGAGCTTTTCAACTGGGGACAGTGATGACATTTTAGCAATGTTTAATGGGGATGGAGATGGAATAACCCAAGCACAAAAGGACAAACAAAGAGCAGATACTCTTACATATGTTATGGCTTTCATAAAAGGGAAATTACCTAACTAAAAATCTACCTTTTCCAATCTCTTTACAGATACCTTATATACTAGCAAGTGAATAAGCACATATACTACAAGTGCTCCACCTAGGAATGCAAATTGTATTCCTATTCCACTATCGCAAAGAAGTTTCTTATATCCTTCTGCACCTGGAATATAAGGAATTGCTATTGTAAATACTGCAAGATATACCACAAATCCAATAATTGTGAATAAGGTAGATAAAACAATAGACTTGCCTCTCTTATAGTAAATTGGGAAGAATATCAAATCCGCCAATGAATATCCAACAATAGCAATAGCTAAAATAGATACAAAACCATTAATTGTTAATCCCGGCGCTGTTCCAGGGTTAGATTTCGCAATTAGCAATGCTAATGGGCATAGACAAGATGCTATTATCATGTATGCAAATTGCATTATTGCAACTGTTAACATTCTTGCCAAAACGATATCTTTCTTACGTACAGGAAGAAGAGTTGAATATAACAAGTCATTGCTTTGTTGTCCTTTATTTGCACCTAAGAATAAAACTGGATAACAACTCAAAATGTATATGAACCCTACTGCTAAAGGATATGATGGGATGAGCATCATGAATGGGAATAAACAAACAAATACGTAGCAAAGAGGATGCATTGCTAACTTAAATTCTTTATAAAGTAAAGCTTTCATTGTTCTTACTCCTTTCTAAATAAATCATGATTTGTTCAAGATCTGGTTCTTTTGGTTCGATACCATTCTTGATAAATACATCCTTGTTATCTATGCTAATCAATCCTTCTGTAAAGTTATCTAATTCCTTATAAGCAATATATTCATCTTTTAATGATTCATTTTTTGTCTTATCTTGTACAAATAAATATGACTTTACAAAATCGTTCTTTGTGCCTGTATAAAGAATTGAACCATTGTGAATATATGTTATGTTGGATGCACATTTATCTAAATCACTAGTAATATGTGTTGAGAAAAGAATTGCCCTTTCTTTGTTCTTCACTATTTCACGGAATATATCTAAGATTTCATCACGAGAAACAGGATCTAGTCCAGATGTTGGTTCGTCTAATATTAAAAGTTCTGCCTTATGAGAAAGAGCTATGGAAACTGAGTATTTTACCTTCATACCACTAGATAACTCTTCCAATTTCTTATTTATATCTAAACCAAAAAGTTTACAAACTTCATTAAATTTCTGTTCATCAAAATTCTTATAGAATCTTTTTGTAACATTCATCAAATCACGGATAGTTTTATTTGGATAATAATTTAACTCACTTAATGCAAAACCAATTCTTTGTTTGTTTTCTAATTCATGTTCGGTCATGTCTAAACCAAATGCAGAAATATTACCACTTTCATAATGAATTAGGTTCATTATACTTTTAAGTGTTGTAGTCTTACCTGCACCATTACGACCAATAAATCCCATTATTTCGCCAGGCTTAACTTCGAAAGACACATCTTTTAATGAGAATGTTGGATACTGCTTATTTAGTTTTTCAACTTTTAATACACTTTCCATGTTATTTCTCCCTTTTGCAATAGACATTGTATCACTATTTTAGATAGTTATACAAATAAAAAAGTGCCGACTCATATAGTCAGACACTATTCCTTTGTGGTGGAGGCGAGGAGAGTCTAACTCCTGTCTACCATGCCATCCCCTTAGACTTCTACATGCTTAGTTTGTGAATTAAGTTCTCTCACACCGACTCACCTACAAACCTGTGCTTGAAAAGCTCATAATAACAACAATTCTACTGAGCACTCAAATTGCGTTGTCTGTCTTTATGACACCACTTGCTGAGGGGACAGAAAGCCCCAGGGTGATGACGCTGATACTATATTATGCAGCGATTGCGAGTCTTGATGAACTCAATGTTTTTGTTTCTTTGTCATTTCAAAGTTTAGTTTTGTTTTTTACGTAGCCTCTCTACGGCATGCTTACCGAGCTTCAAACATAATATCGAATACGGAACGCCCCCACTAATGGGTAAGCATATTATACTATGCCCACCCATAATTGCAAGTACTTATTTATTATTTCTTTACACTTAGGTCAAGTTTGCCCTCTTTTTCGTCCACAACGATGGTGCTTCCTTCACCCAAGTCTCCACCAACAATGATTCTTGCTACTGGAGTTTCAATGTTGCTTTCAATGTATCTCTTTAGAGGTCTTGCACCAAATGTTACATCATAGCCACCTTCAATAACGAGTTCTTTTGCTTTGTCTGTTACTTCGAGTTTGAGGTTTTGACTTTCTAGTCTGCCTCTAAGCTTATCTAACATAAGGTCTACAATTTTACCAATATTGCTATGAGATAATGGTGTAAACATTACTATGTCATCTAACCTATTAAGGAACTCTGGTCTAAATGTAGATTTTAAGATTTGATCTATACTATCTCTTGTTCCTTCTTTAAAGTTTCCATTCTCATCTATATTATCTAAGATAATATTGCTTCCAATGTTGGATGTCATAATGATAATGGTGTTCTTGAAGTTTACAGTTCTTCCTTGACTATCTGTTATACGTCCATCATCTAATACTTGTAATAAGATATTAAATACATCTGGATGAGCCTTCTCAATTTCATCAAAAAGAACAACTGAATATGGATGTCTTCTTACTGCTTCTGTAAGTTGGCCACCTTCATCATATCCAACATATCCTGGAGGAGCGCCTACTAAACGAGAAACACTGAATTTTTCCATGTACTCTGTCATATCAATTCTTACAATATTCTTCTCATCATCGAAGAGATATTGTGCTAGTGTCTTTGCAAGTTCAGTCTTACCTACACCTGTTGGTCCAATAAACATAAAGGATCCAATTGGTCTATTCTCATCCGAAATACCTGCTCTTGAACGAAGTATTGCTTCAGAGACTTTCTTAACTGCTTCGTCTTGTCCAATAACTCTCTTATGTAATTCATCTCCAAGATGTAGAACTTTCATCTTTTCACTTTCCATAAGTTTTGTTACAGGAATTGAAGTCCACTTTGCAACAATCTTTGCAATCTCTTCTGCTGTAACTTCATCTCTTAATAATGTATTACCTTTTTCTTCTTTACCCTTAAGATTTTCTAGAGCTTGTTGAAGTTGAGGAAGTTTACCATATTGTAATTCTGCAGCCTTACCAAAGTCTCCATGTCTCTTAGCATTCTCTATTTCAAGATTTACCTTGTCTATCTCTGCTTTGGTCATCTGCTCTTCATTGATTCCCTTCTTCTCTGCCTCTAGTCTTACTTTCATTTCATTGAATTGAGATTGAAGATTTGCTAGTTCTTTTCTTAAAGCTTCTAGTCTATCTTTAGAGAGCTTATCTTCTTCCTTAGATAGTGCCAATTCTTCAATTTGCATTTGCATAATTTTTCTAGAAATGACATCCATTTCTATTGGCATACTATCTATCTCTGTTCTTATCATCGCACAGGCTTCATCTACCAAATCTATAGCTTTATCTGGTAAAAACCTATCTGTAATGTACCTGTTTGATAAAGTTGCAGCTGCAATTAAAGCTTGGTCATGAATACGAACACCATGGAAGATTTCGTATCTTTCTTTAAGTCCTCTTAAGATTGCAATGGTGTCTTCCACACTAGGTTCTTCAACCATAACAGGTTGGAATCTTCTCTCTAATGCGGCATCTTTTTCAATGTATTTTCTATACTCATCCAAGGTTGTTCCACCAATACAATGTAACTCACCTCTAGCAAGCATTGGCTTTAAAAGGTTGCCTGCATCCATTGCACCATCACTCTTTCCTGCGCCAACAATTGTATGTAATTCATCTATGAAAAGAAGTGTTCTTCCTTCTTGTTTCTTAATCTCATTTAGTACAGCTTTAAGTCTTTCTTCAAACTCACCTCTATACTTTGCACCAGCAATTAAGGCACCCATATCCAAAGCAAATATATGCTTGTCTTTTAATCCTTCTGGGACATCACCTCTTACTATTCTTTGTGCAAGTCCTTCTACAATTGCTGTCTTACCAACACCTGGCTCACCAATTAAAACTGGGTTGTTCTTGGTCTTTCTTGAAAGAATTCTTATGACGTTTCTTATCTCGTCATCTCTGCCAATAACTGGATCTAGTTTTCCATGTATTGCTCTTTCAACCAAATCATATCCATACTTTCCAAGAACATCATAAGTGTCCTCTGGATTATCTGAATTAATTGGTTGTGTCTTTACTTGCTTTAAGGCAGTAATGAATTTGGACTTAGTTAAATCATAGTTACTAAAGATTTTCTTAAGTGCTGGAGTTGGGTTATCTAATATAGCTTCAAATAAATGCTCTACACTAACAAAAGAATCTCCATCTCTCTTCATAAATTTTTCTGCTTGACCAAGTATCATGGAAGTATTTGTAGAGACATATAAACCACTATCTCGATCACCATTAACAGAAACCTTTGGGAATCCATTAATAGTTTGTTCTACTTCTCTTTCAATTGCACTTGCGTTGCTACCACATTTTTCTATTATATTTCTTACTAATCCTTCTTTATCTTGTATTAAAGACAATGCTAGATGCTCAGGCTTTAACTCCTGGTTCTTCTTTTCAAGGGCTATCATCTGTGCATTATTAATTGCAGATAAAGCTTTTTGTGTGAACTTATTTGTATCCATAACATTATCCTCCTATTATGTATTAGCACTCTTTATGCTATTTTGTTAGCACTCTCTATGCTTGTCTGCTAATATTGTAGCACTTTATATTTATATGTCAAGCAATTATAAAAGAAAATCCCAAAATTAATTGAGACTTTCTATCATTGTTTTAAATTAATAATTTAATTAGTCGTTTTGGATAATTTCTCTAGCCATTAATACGCCCATTACTGAAGCCATCATTAATCCTCTTGTCCAACCACTAGAATCTCCTAAGCAATGTAAGTTTTTAACGGATGTTGTGAGATGTTCGTCCATTTTAATCTTATTTGAATAGAACTTTAACTCTGGTGAATAAAGTAATGTTTCATATCCAGCAAAGCCAGGAACTACCATATCTACCATTTCTATGAACTTAAGGATGTTTGTCATACTTCTATATGGGAATGCTGCTGTAATATCTCCAGCAATTGCATCTTTAAGAGTTGGTCTTACGTTAGATCTGTCTAACTCTCTTTGCCATGTTCTCTTTCCAGCAATAATATCTCCATATCTTTGAACCATAATCTTTCCAGCACCAAGCATATTTGTTAATTGTCCAACTTTAATTGCGTATTCAATTGGTTGCTTGAATGGTTCGGAAAATCTATGTGAGCAAAGAATTGCAAGGTTTGTATTTGGACTCTTAATATCTTTAAAACTGTGTCCGTTCACAACTGCGAGATTGTTATCATAGTTTTCTTGTGCAACAAATCCAGATGGGTTTTGACAGAATACTCTAACCTTATCTTGATATGGTCTTGGGAATCCAACGAGTTTACTCTCATATAATGCTTCGTTAATGTCTTCCATAACTTCGTTTCTAACTTCAACTCTAACACCAATATCTACAATGCCAGGACCATGATCTACATTATATGTAGAACAAATCTTTTCAAGCCACTCTGCTCCTCTTCTTCCTGTTGCAATAATAGTCTTTCCAGCATAAATCTTTTCTTGTTTAGCACCTTCTCCAATTATGATACCCTTACATTCATTATTCTCTAGAATAATATCTGTGCAAGTTGTATTAAAGAGCATCTCTACACCATTGTCTAAAAGATACTTCTCTATTCCATAATAAATCTCATGTGCTTTTTCTGTGCCCATATGACGAATAGGACAATCTACAAGCTTAAGTCCTGCTGCAATTGCTTTCTTACGAATAACTTTAATCTTTTCTTCGTTTCCTAAACCTTCAATATGTGTGTCTGCACCAAATTCTAGATAAATCTTATCTGTATAGTCTATTAACTCTTGAGCAAATGAATGACCGATTAAATCTGGCAATTCACCACCAACTTCTTCACAAAGAGATAATTTTCCATCTGAGAAAGCTCCTGCTCCAGAGAATCCTGTGGTGATATTGCATGGTGAACAGTTTACACATACACCTGTTTCTGCCTTAGGACAATGTCTCTTTTCTACTGCCTTTCCTTTCTCTACTATAAGGATTTTATCTTTTCTACCGTTCTTAATTAATTCAATTGCGGTAAAGATTCCAGCTGGACCTGCTCCAACTATGCAAATGTCATATTGTTTCATAGACACCTCTTTGATATATTATTCACGATTTTGAACAGTATGTTCTCACGTGCCTTGTGAATTATAATTGCGAATAATAGGTTTGTCAATACCCTTTATAAAATTATAAATATAATTTTGCGTACTCTTTAACTTGCTCACACATCCATTCTATCATAGAAGTGTTTTTATAAACAGATGAATGATCTTGCCCTTCAAATACCTTAGATTCATTCGCTATATTATTCTCGTCTAGCTTTGCTTTGAAGTTTGTATAACAGGATAATGGGACTAAGCCATCGTTTTGAGAAACAAATAATGGACCCCAAGGATTAAAGTCTTCCCCTTCGCCTGTTTGTGGGTTTCCAGATGCATATGCCATAATAGCTGGAATTGAATTACTATTAATATAATTAAGTGCTGTATATTGAGATATTACATCTATTAAATAATCCGTATCTGCAAAGTAATCTTTGTCCTCGTCATACTCTATTCCCAAAATACCACAGAACATATCCATGAATAATGCAAGAATATCTTCATAGTCATCTACACAATTAAAGAATGCATTTAAATATCCTTCATCTGCAACATTAACTGGTCCTGCAATATCCATTTCAAATCCTATTTTAATAGGAAGTGCATTTTGAGCAGAATATCCATACCAAGCAGATAAGTGTCCACCTGCAGAATATCCTCCAATTGCAATCTTATCTACATCCATTCCATTTGCTGGCAAGAAAGAACAAAGATATGCCATCATAGCACCAATATCATGATACTGATCTAGCATAGATACTTCTGCTCCAGCAAGTTTATAATCCATACTAAGAACTACAAAACCATTGCTTACAATTGCAGGAATAAGTCCAGAACTTGCTTCACCTTTGCTTCCAAATACCCAGCCACCACTATGAATATAAAGCATGACAGGCTCTTCGCCAGTTATGTCTTTTAAAGGTTTAGGAAGATACATATCAAATAATTGGTTACTATCTTCTTTGTAATCCAATCTGTTTCCGTATGCCAAATTCTTATATGTTGTTTGGGTCTTATCTTGAAGTACTTCTGCCTCTTTAGTTACAAAATATGTAAATGAGGTTTTTAATCCATTTGGAAGAGTAACTCTTGCTTCTACCATCCCTTTGCACTCATCTGTTGCAAAGTTTTCTACAACCACACCTTCATCCTTTATACCATAGGTATACTCTTGTCCATCTTGCATATAAGAAAGGTATGCATCTTTATCTATTTCTTCATCTAAAGAATATATGACTTTGTCACTATGATATGTGGCATCTTTAGGAGGATCTATCTCTTTCTCTTTTTTGTTACAGGAAACAAATATTAAGCATAAACTTAATACCAACACCAAGATAATTAAAACTAGAAATTTTTTATTCATTTTCCTCTCCCTTTAACACTCCACCACAATATGGACAGAACTTCATCTCACTATCTTCAGGTATTTCCTTGCCACAATTAGGACAAATATGCTTTTCTTCTGTTTCTACCTTTTCTTCTATTTCTTTAATGAATTCATTCTTAATACAATAATTAACCATTTTATCAAAAGCATCTTCACTCATATTGAGCCTATTCATTAGAATCTCTCTGCTCTTAATCCCTTCTTCATTCACACTCTTAATGAAAACTTCATACTTTAAATATGTTCTGTAATTAGTCTTGGCAGATGGTGCTCCGTACATACCCGCAAGCGTACACGCACAACCTAAAATAATAAAGGGAATAGAAAGTCCCATCATCTTAGCCAACGTTAAAATCAATACGCCAGCCATCAATAAAAGTATTCCTAAACATAATAAACATGTAAGGATTATGAAAAGTGTGTATGATTTTTTCTTAGTTTTTATAAATTTATCATCCATATTCTCTATAAATATTATCTTACTTAAATTTTTTCTTTGTCAATGTTAGTTTATTTTACCCTCAAAAATGCATAAAAATTGTAAAATGCATAAAAATAAGGGTAAAAATGCATAAAATTAAATATTTTTGCAATTTTTTAATATTTTTATAAATTTTTAGTTGATTTTATGCAAACTACGTATTATTATACAACCAATCTAACAAAACATAGGAGACACAAATATGAAAAAATTAACTAAAATTATCGTTTGTTTAGCATTAGTAGCTATCTTAGCAACAGTAGGTGCATTTGCACTTACAGCATGTAACAAGAAAGCAGATAATACATTGACAGTTGCAACTAACGCAGCTTTCCCTCCATTTGAATTCAAAGAAGGCGATGCATTCAAAGGAATTGATATGGACATTATGGCAGCATTCGCAAATGACAATGGCTACACACTTAAGATCGAAGATATGGAATTTGATTCAGTAGTAGCATCTGTAGGTACAACAACAAAAATTGGTGCAGCTGCATTAACAGTAAATGAAACAAGAAAGCAAACAGTTAACTTCTCTACAACATACTATAACGCATCACAAATGGTTATCGTAAAAGCAAGTGACACAACATTTGACGGACTCACAACAAAAGCACAAGTAGAAGCAAAACTTGCTCAATACACAAATGGCACAAAAGTTGGTGTACAAAACGGAACAACAGGACTCTACTATGTAGAAGGTGACGAAGACTGGGGATTTGATGGATATACAAACCTTGATGCAACAGGTTACACAACAGTTGCTCTTGCAGTCCAAGACTTAATCGCAGGTAATGTTGCTGCTGTAGTAGTTGATGAAGGTCCAGCAAAAGTTCTTGCATCATCCAACACAAACATCAAAGTTATCAACATTGCTCTTACTGAAGAAGAATATGCTTTCGCAGTAGACAAATCAGATGCAGCACTCCTTGAAAAACTTAACACATGGATCGCAGCAAACCAAACAAAAATCAACGCAATCATTACAGAATATTTCGGTGCATAATAAATAATGGAAAAAGCGTGGCAAGTATTCGTTAAACAATTCGTTACAAAAGGCGGATATCACAATGTCTTAGACGGCCTCGGAGTTACGGCTCTGATCGCCGTCTCTGGCTTGTTAATTGGGTTAGTAATTGGTACTATAATTGCTATTACTAAAGTAGTTCCAAAGTACAAATTCCTTCCTAAGTTCTTCTCTGTAACATCAGACATTTACATGGGATTCTTTAGAGGAACTCCTATTGTAGTACAATTGCTTGTAACATATTTCGTATTGTTCCCTGCACTTGGATTAAGAGTAGATAAATTGGCAGTTGCAATAATTGCTTTTGGTCTTAACTCAGCTGCATATCAAGCAGAAATAATGCGTGCTGGTATTATGAGTGTAGATAAAGGACAAATGGAAGCTGGACGTGCTTTAGGTCTTTCATACTCTGCCACAATGATGAAGATTATTATTCCTCAGGCAATTAAGAACATTCTTCCAACAATTGGTAATGAATTTATATTGTTAATTAAAGATACATCTGTTGTAAGTTTCATAGCAGTTGTAGACTTAACAAAGGCATTTAGAAGTATTGCAGATGCAACATATGAATACATCATCCCTTATGTAATGCTTGCGCTATTCTATCTCGTTCTTGTTATTATAATAACAATTCTTATAAAATTGCTTGAAAAATGGCTCAGAAAAGAAGGCAAAGAAACTAGACTAAGCAACAAAAAAGATGACTGGAGAGATCGTCTAGGAAAAGCCTTTAAAGGAAATAAATAGGAGGGATTATGGGATTAATAGATGTTAAGAATTTAACAAAGAGTTTCGGAGACCTCCTAGTATTGGACAACATCACTGAAACAATTAATGAAGGAGAAAAGGTTGTTATTATTGGACCATCTGGTTCTGGTAAGTCCACTTTCTTAAGATGTTTAAACGTCCTTGAAGATCCAACATTTGGACACATTTATTTTGATGGCGTAGACCTTGCAGACTTAAGAGTAGATATTAATGAACACCGTCAAAAGATGGGTATGGTTTTCCAACAATTCAATTTGTTCAACAATATGAATGTATTGGACAATATAACACTTGCTCCTATCTTAATTAACAAGAAAAAACTAAGAAAACAAAAGTTACAAAAGATATTCTTCCCTATTCAAAATGCTATTGCTAAATCTCTTTTAAAGAATCATGGCAAACAAATTGAAAAAAGCATGGCTAAAATACAGGGAAAGATAGATGCAATAAACGAACAATTAGGACCTATAGAAGAACAATGGCTTGCAACAAAGACAATAGTCCAAAAAGAAGGTAAAGAATATGCATCTTATGACCACAATCTAACAAAGCAAGTCATTAGTCTAAACCAAAGGAAAAATAAGCTAGAAAGTAAGAAGTTCGGTATAACCGAAATTAGAACAAGAGAGATTATGGAATTGCCATTCTCCTCTAAAAAAGAAATAGTTGCTCAAGCTAAAGAACATGCAATGGATCTTCTAACAAAAGTTGGTCTTGCAGATAAGGCTGAAGCTTTCCCTTCTTCTCTTTCTGGTGGACAAAAACAACGTGCAGCTATTGCAAGAGCACTAGCGATGAAACCAAGAGTAATGCTCTTTGATGAACCTACCTCTGCCCTAGATCCAGAAATGGTTGGCGAAGTTTTGGAACTTATGAAAAAACTTGCAGATACTGGTATGACAATGGTTATCGTCACACATGAAATTGGTTTTGCAAAGGAAGTTGGAACAAGAATTATGTTTATGGCTCAAGGTGGTATACTAGAACAAGGAACACCAGATGAAATATTTAACCACCCACAAAACCCACGTTTAAAAGACTTCTTATCTAAGGTTTTAGCACAATAAAGATTAGCCAGGGGTTCGCCTCTGGTTTTTTTCTACATTGACTATTTTTTAATAAATATTTATAATTTTATTAACCTATTTTAAAAATACGGAGGAAAATATGAGAACAAACAATAGAAAATACTCTAGAATTATATTGTGTGTATTACTTGTTGCTATGTTTATCGTTGCTTCTTTTGCACTTGTTGCATGTAACAAGAAAAAGACAGATGGCACATCAACAGGAACAACTACAACCACACCACCTGTAACAGGACAAACTGCTCTTAATCTAGATGATGTTCATGTTCAAAACTCAATCACACTTGCTACATCCTATGAAGATGTAACAATACCAGAAAGATATCAATCAACTGGTGCTTATTTAATCGCCCCAAATGGATTGCTCATTTATGTTGTTTTAGATACCGAATCTACAGATACATTAGGAAACGTTTATTACCTCTATGATGTATTCAACAAGAAACTTGCATCTGAAATTTCATTCGCACTCTATGATAACAATGGTTTAATGAGTTATTCTGGTGGCGCTATTTATTATTTTAAAGTTGCACATAAGAACGATACATCTGGTGCATGTAGCGCATATTCTATAGACTTATATGGAAACATTATGCGTGTTTACACAGGTCCTATCACAACTACATATCAACTCCAAACATTGAGTGCATTAACTCCAACATTCAGAACCAACAATAATAGAGCATTTGAAGATGCAACATTTGGAAAATATATTATAGTTTTATATCAAACAGTAGATGCTTCAACAGAATATAAAGTAAGTGTAGAAGATTACTCACGTGAAGAATATGAAGGAGAAAATCTCCCAACATTCGGTGTAAATGATAAATATGCAGAAAGAACAGCAGTTCCAGGATTAAGTGGTTACTACTACTTTGAAAGTATCGCAACAAACCAAATCTTATTCTACAACAGGTATAATTCAACATCAGCTGTTTCTGTTCTTTCATTAGACTTCGGTCTTTCAAGAGTATCTCACAAGGTTATTGCAAATGGTAAAGTATTCCTCTTAACAGAAGGACAAGTACCAAGTGATGAAACAGATTATGACTATGTAGAAACAATTGGACCACTTGAATCAAAATTACAAAACAGATTCTGGGTATTTGATATTCCAACAGGTACAATGTCAAGATTGTTCGCAGGATACATCATTGCAGACAATTTCCAAGTCTTCACTGCAAACAACAATAAGCCATACCTTTCAATTAAGGCACAAGCTATCCAAAACTACTATGTATGTAGATCTTATATGAACTACGTAGCAGATACAGATGGCAACTTCTTAGTAAGCACACCAGGTTTATTTGATGTAGACAAAGTTTTAATCACTATCATTAATAATAACCAAAGATATTATGGATATAGTGTAGATGGACATGTTTACTTACTTGACCAAAACTTAAATACTCTCACAACTGTAGACAATGTAATTAAGAGTGGAAATAATTTCTTAGTTGCATTAGATAATGTTGCATCACAATACTATGTATTTGATATGAATAAGAACATTAAGGTTGCTTCTCTAACAAAAGATAATGTTAAAACATTAGAAGTATTTGGAGACTATGTATGTGTAGAAGAAGATACAGGAGACTGGGTAGTCTATGATTTACGTAACGAAGCAACTTTAACATCTCCAACCGTTATCTACGAAAAGAGCAACTCAGTATTCTGTGAATATGTTGGAGAAGGTATCTTCAAGATTTCTCAAACAAACGGAATTGGCAAACAAACATATAAGTATGTAAATGCTAGAAACACAGAATTACTTGTTGTTGATAATGTTCAAGCAGAATATGTTCCAGCAACATCAGTATACAATGATAGTGTTGTTATTGCATTAAACATTTATGATCCAGTTGGCGACACATATCTTGACAAGCTTTACACAATCTAATTATTAACATAATATAACAATTGCACCATCCTTCTTAGGGTGGTGTTTTTGTTTGTATCTTGACTATTCCCTTTAATAATCTTATTATTAACTTATGAGTTTTTTTGATGGCAAATTACTAATAGAATCCGCATCTGCAAGTGGTATTGAGGCAGTAACTAAAAGGGAGATTATAAAACTAGGATACAATCCAAGTGGTGCTGAGTATGGAAGAATAACATATGAAGGCACTTTTTTAGATGTTGTTAGAAGTAATGTGTTCCTTCGTACAAGCAACCGTATTCGTATTGTTATATCCACATTCACTGCCACAACCTTTGACGAACTCTATGATGGTATCTACTCTATTCCATGGCAAGAAATAATAACAAAAGATGGAAGTGTTGTGGTAGATGCTAAGAGTATTAAAAGTACATTATTTGCCCTCTCCTCAATTCAAAGTATTTCTAAAAAAGCAATAGTTAAAAAACTATGTTCTTTCTATTCCCTAGATACCTTAACAGAGTCTGGTTCTATATACAATATAGAAGTATCTCTAATTAATGATGTTTGCAGGGTTACGCTAGACACATCTGGAGAAGGATTACATAAACGTGGTTACAGAACGCTTGTAGGACACGCTCCAATGCGCGAGACAATGGCTGCTGCAATTATTGAGCTATCTGTTTGGAATCCAGACAGAGTGCTTATAGACCCTTTCTGTGGCTCAGGCACATTCCCAATAGAAGCTGCATTAATAGCCCTAAATATTGCCCCAGGACTACACCGCTCTTTCTCTTTTGAAAATTGGTCTAATATACCACAACTAAGAGACAAAGTTAACGAGGAAGCAAAAGACTTAGAAACATTAGATAAAGAAGTTAGGATATCTGGCTTTGATATAGACCCTTCTCAAATTAAACTTGCACTAAAACATGCAGAAAATGCTGGGGTAAAAGATAAAATTCATCTCCAAGTGCAAGATATGAGAAAACTAAGTTCAAGATTCTCACATGGAGTTATAATAACAAATCCTCCATATGGAGAAAGATTATTAAAAGAGGCAGAACTAAAAGAATTATATAAAGACTTTAGAAAGGTATATGATTCCCTAGATGAATGGTGTGCATATGTAATAACATCATATAAAGGGTTTGAAAAATGCTTTGGCAAGAAAGCAGATAAGACTAGAAAGTTATACAATTCTGAATTAGAATGTAATTTGTACCAATACCTTGGTAAACCACCAAGAAAGGAAGAATAAATGAGAGCAGTAATACAACGTTGTGGAGAAACCACATTAACAGTAGATGGAAAAGTAATTAGTCATATAGATTCAGGACTAACTGTATTTATAGCAGTTGCAAAAGGAGACACAGAAGAACAAGCAGATTACCTTGCAAGAAAGCTTACCCTCCTTAGAATTTTTGCAGACGAGAATGGCAAGATGAACCTCTCTGTTAAAGATGTTGGCAAGGAAATATTACTAGTCTCTCAATTCTGTTTAGCAGGTACATTAGGCAAAAGATCTGGCAATAGACCAGACTTCAAAGATGCCGAATTACCAGACAGAGCAAAAGAGTTATACGAGAGAGTTAGAGACGGAATAATTAAGGAAGGCGTACCATGTCAAACTGGTGTGTTTGGCGCACATATGGTAATTAATCAAGTACAAATGGGACCTTTAACCTTCGTTTTTGAATGTTAATGAGATTTTAAGGAGAATATAAAATGGCACAAGAAGGAATAATGGAAGAAAGATTATCCAAGCGAAATCTATGGGGTTACAGTCTTGGTGGTGTGGGTCGTGATATGGTCTATGCACTAGTAAATGCACAACTATTTACCTGTGCTTTATTAACCAAAGGACTTACTGCAGCCAACATGTTAACTATGAGTTTAATCATTATTATTTGCAGAATCTTTGATGCATGTAATGATCCACTTATGGGAGCTATCATTGAGGTTACTAGAACCAAATGGGGTAAGTTTAAACCATGGATTATGATTGGATGTATAACCAATATTGGTGTTGTCCTTGCCCTATTCCTAGTCCCACTATATGGAGATGCTTATGTAATATTCTTTATTTTTGCATATCTTCTCTGGGGTATTACCTTCACAATGAATGATATTAGTTACTGGGGCATGATGCCTTCACTAACATCCAATGAAAAAGATAGAAACAATATCTCCACTCTTTCTAACATTACTGCTGGTATAGGAAATGTATCTGTTACACTTTTATTCCCTATCCTTGCATATGGAGACCATGCAATTGGGAATAGTGCTCAAACTGGCTCTATAGTTATGGCTATAGTCTTCTGTGTAATGTTCTTTGGTTGCCAATTAATGACATCCTTAGTTGTAAAAGAGAAACCACTTGCTCCTTCCCTTCCAAATGCTCCTAAACCATCTTTAAAAAAGATGTTCAAGGTATTATTTAAGAATGACCAAGTACTCTGGATAGCTCTTACAATGCTTTTATACAACCCTGGTGGTGCAATTCTTACATCCGCAATGTTATCCATATTCTTATATATTAGATTTGGATATCAAGGAATGCTTGTAACTATATTTGTTGTATTGTCTGGAATGTCTGCTGTTGTAATGGTGTTCTACCCTCTAATAGCAAAGAAGTTCACAAGAAAGCAAATAAGTACTGTTTCCGTAATAATTGTAGTAATATCCTACACCATTATGTTGTTCATAGGTTTATTTGCAAAGACAAGTGCTACCCTATTTGGATACAACATTATATTCTACCTCCTAGCAATTTCTGGTCTAGGTGCTTCCTTAGGACAAACAATGTTCTATATGGTACAAACTGTTTCAATGCAAAACTGTGTTGAATATAACGAATGGAAGACAGGAGAAAGAGCCGAAGGTGCTATCTTCTCTTTAAGACCATTCATGGCCAAGATGAGTAGTGCTATTGTACAAGGTATAGTCTCTCTAACGTTCTTTGCTTTAGCGATAACAGATGTAACGCAGGAGATTTCAAATATAGAAAATGACGCAACATTAGGTCTTATAACGGCTGAAGAAAAATCCACACAAATAGCAGATATCCTTGCAACCGTTCCAGAATCTACATCCAAGTGGTTAATAGTTGTATTAACAGTTGCTCCTATGTTATTTGTTGTTGGTGGTCTTATTGTTTATCTTACAAAATTCAAACTAACAGAAAAAACCTATGCACAAATCTGTAAAGAGATAGAAGAAAGAAAGGTCCAAGAGAATACAGAAGAAGAAACAACAAGTGATGATATAGTTACTGAAGAAAATCCTACAGAAGAAAATATAGATTAATATCTATATCAAAAACTTAAACTTCCCTAATAAAAACGCCTACCCGAAGGTAAGCGTTTTATTTTTTAAGGAGATTCAAACTAATTATTCTTCGTCTTTCTTCTCTTCTTCTACTTCTGGTGTTTCCTCTGGTTGTTCTTCTTCAACTTTCTCTTCTTGAGGCTCTTCTTTTACTTCCTCTTGAGATTCGTCTTCTTTCTTTTCTTCAACCTTTGGAGCATCACCTTTCTTCTTTCTGAATACAAACCAGTATACACAGAATCCAGCTGCGCCAAGTGCTACGATAATTGCAATAACAATACCTGCAATTGCGCCACCGCTTAATCCCTTCTTTGCTGGTTGTACTGCTGGTTGATCTGGTTGTTCATCTACAAACAACATAGCGAACTTAGAGAAGTGATTTACATCAAATATTGCGTATCCGCCTTCAATCTTTGTATTTAATGGTTCTTTGTTCTCTCCGTTGATATAGAAGACTTTTGCAACCTTTCCTGCTGGGACTGCTGCATTGAATGGAACCTTAACTGAAACAGAGCCGTTTGTGAATGCATTTCCGTTGAATGTAATTTCAACTACGAATTGTGCACCTTCAACATCTAATCCTGTTGTTGCAACTGTAACTGTTAAGATTGCATTGCCGCCACCAATTGCGTTTACAGCATTCTTATCAAATGTAAGAGTTGTTGTTCCAACTTCTATAGATACTTTGCCGTTAGCTGTCTTAGAGGCTGTGAAGAGTGCTGTTAAGTCTTTAGCTGTTCCTGGAGTTAATTCTTCTTGGAATACCTTTGTTCCATCTGTCTCTGTTTGATATGAATAACCAGAAGCTGTGATAGCACGTTGTTCTTTATGAGTGTTGTCATTAGCACATACTCTTTCTTCTATACCATCTTCAGTTTCTGTTGCAGCCTTTATAACTGTCCAAGGACCCCAATTGTGTGGAGTTTTTTCAATCTTTCCTGCGCCAGCTTTCCATGCTGTTAAGTCTGTGATTTCAGTTGTGCCATTTTCATCTGAGAAGTATTTGTTACAATGTGAACAATAATAATATGCTCTTACACCATATTCAGAACATGATGCTGGATACTCTGAGAATACCTTAAGATTCTTGTGATATGAAGCAATTGCTAATTGCTCTGCTGTAACTTCATAATATGTTGTTCCATCTAAGATGAACTTCTTATGACAGAGTGAACATTCATAGTGGGCATCACATCCATCTACTGTACAAGTTGGGTCTACTTTTGCAACTGCTTGATAATTATGACCAGCTGGGATTACAAGTGTTGTTGGATCTGCACATTCTACCCAGTGATTATCTTTGTCTTTTACGTAGTAAATATCATAACCACCAAGTGTGAAATGTTTGTGTTCTTTCATTCCAACTTCGTTACATGTTGCTGCTTGAGAAATGATTGCAAGTCCTGCTGCACCAGTATCTTCATAGATACGGATAAATGCACCAGGAAGATCTGTTCCACATTCGTCACACTTTGTCCAAATGAAAATTTCAGGTTCTGCTGGATTGTCATAATCAAATGTATAAGTTGTTGTTGTATGTGTATGTGCACATTCAGACAAAACTGGGAGTGTGAAGTGATGTCCTTCATATGAACCACGTTTTACTATGAATTGGTTGTCAACGTTTTCATTAACGATTGATTGATAATCCATAACAACATATGCATCATAGTATCCATCTGGAACTTCTTCTAATCCAAGCTCTGTAAGTTTTGCTGCTGATCTATCCATTTCAAGTTCATATGCATTATTATATTCATCTGTAGCATCATTATAGAATTCAGCCTTATCAAAGCAATAGTACACTACTTCTCCATCTTCATTAGGAATACCAACATAGAGACGATATCCTAAAACAAAGTAATAGTAATTTGCTGCCTTGTGATTTCCACGGAAGTTAGTTTGAGCAGTTGTTGAAACATAGTTGTTTAATAATGTTGAATAGTCTGGAGTAATTGGACTTTCTGGATCAATTTCTATTGAATCTTCGTTTGGAAGAACTGTTACCATAAATCTCAAACTCTCATCAGTATTTCTATCAAAGAGGACAGATTGAACATGACCTAAACCATCATCATACTCTGCATAGAATCTTCCATAGTATTCAAATGTTCCAGCCATATCTGTATTAAGATAATTCTTTCCCATTCCGTTTTCAAAGAGACCAGTTTCATTTCTCCAATCTGTACCAATTGTTTTATTGCTTAGTGTTGAATTTCCTTCTGAAACTTCAAAACCAATTAAGAATGTATCACCAAGGTGACAAACAAGTGTGCGATTAACATTATCAAGTTCATAGTTTGCATTACCTTCTACAAATGTTACAGCAAGACCACTTGTAACGGTTGCATTTAATACGGTTTTATCTGTAATAACTATCTTTGCTGATTCTGAATTTATTGAACCTGCTGCATTTGAAACAACACAACGATAGTATGTTCCATTTGTTGCGACATTTTGGTCTACAAAATATCTATATTCATTTGCATTAGCTATGTCGCTCCAATTTGCATTATCTGTAGATGTTTGCCATTGATATGCAAGTGTGCCTTGCATTGTAGTAGCAGAAACACTAATTACACGTGTTGTATTAGTCATTGGAAGAGATGCGCCTTGTGGTTGTGTTTTAATTTCAGGCTTTGGTAAGTTAATAAAACTTACGGATACATCGTCTGTATTTGAAGAACGTTTGTAACCACTAACATTACCTGTTACTTTACAACGAACAATTAATGGATTGGTATTTGTTGTTGAACGAGCTATTGTTAATGAAGCAGTTGTTGCATTTGAGAATGTGTAATCATTCTTTGTACCATTTTCGATAGCCTTATAAAGAGGTGTTCCCTCTGCATATGCCCAAACATAATACCATTGATATTCAATTCCCTCAGTAAAGTAGGATGCATTTGATACAGATGCTGTTAATACAGCATTATCTCCAACGACCTTTGTTACTTCTGTTCCACCAACTGAAACAACTGGAGAGTCATATTCGCCAACAGCCAACTCAAATGTTTCACTCATTTTCCAACTTGAAGCTTGGTTTCCTTTGCCTACTGTACGTACACAGAATCTATATTGAGTTGTGCCTGCAGAAGCAGTTGAAGGGCTATAAGTTAAATTGGTTTGTCCGCTGATATCTTCCCATTGTTCAGTAGCAGTATTATATTTTTGCCACTTATATTCTTGTTTAACAATGTTTCCGCCAACGTTGTTTGGATTTGTAGAATAGTGACCTGTTAAGGTAACGCTTTTTCCTGTAACAACATTTTCTGGACCACTAACTCCAGCAGAAGATGGAGCAAATGGGGCAGAATAAATGGTATACTTACTTGTTGTAACAATGATATTACCAAAGTTCAATCCATTGACAGCGGTTGTATAGTATGTATATGAATTTGCACCAAGTTCAATATTTTTATCTTCAAAAACATTACCATAGTTGGCAAAATTGCCATTATAACCTGTACACTCTTGATATCCTCCTCCATTTATTGAACGATACCAGTTTGTTGTGGTTTCGCTACCAAAATGAGTTCTTTCTGCTTCTGGGTCTGCATAAGGAGTTTTAATCTCAACGATACCTTTTTCTTCGGTAGTTGGTGCTTGTTTCATTGTTAATGTTAAAGTTGTATCAAATGGATCTGGATTTGGTAAACAAGCTACAAACTTTCCAGTAATTCCAGGAGGAGCTTCTGTATCAAAATCTACTTTACTCCAAAAATCCTCTGCATTAGCAACTTTCTTTTTATCTACATATAGAGAACCGGTACCAAATTCTACCTTGTCTTTAAAGCCTTCTAGATCTTGAGTTGTTGAATAGTAGTTATTACAATAAGTATCTTCACGATAGGAAAGAAATTCTATAACTCCGTTACGTAACTTTATTTTCTCAAATAGGCTGTCTAGTGTATATCTTCCGTTTTCACGAACAATGTTAACAGAAGAAACGAAGACACCATCATTCATTGTGAGTGTAGATTTCTCCATTTGCATACCAATTGTTAAATATATTTGTGCATTAACGCCACCGTTACCAGGGTGACTAGACTGAAGTGTAAGATCGTGTCCATTTGTATAAATCATGATGTAATTATAATTTCCAGGAGTAATACCAAACCCATTTAAATCTAAAATAAGATCATTTGTTAGGGTGAAACTATAATTATTTTGCATACCTATATCACGCGTTAAATATTTTCTACCTCCTTGAGCCAATGCCACCAAAAAGTCTTGCTCGGTTGATATTGGATTTCCCATAGGCACATATTCAGCGTGAGCTACATCTG
>JAFZVB010000017.1 GCA_017618055.1 Clostridia bacterium | reverse complement strand
TAGTATGATCAATGCTGATATTCAAGATGGAGATCTAGTACTAGTACGTGAACAAAGTGATGCTAACGAAGGAGATATAGTAGTTGCTCTTATAAATGATGAAACAACATTAAAGAGATTTTTTGTAGATAAGAAAAAGAAAAAAGCTAGATTACATCCAGAGAATAATGAAATGGAAGATATGTTCTTTGATAGCATAGAAATTCAGGGTGTAGCTACAAAAGTATTAAAAGATATTAAATAATAAGATAAGGAGGAAAATAAAGTGTGCATGACAATTATTTCTTGTCCTATTTGTGGTGCTAACGAAGGCAAGGCAGTTGGGATAACAAATATAGTTATAAAATGTAGAAAGTGTGGAAGGTTTTTCTGGTATAAGGTTGATGAGAAGGAACTCGTTCAAACCTGTATCGTGGAAGATATAAATAAAGCATTTCCGCAACATTGAGATAAAGGAGAAAAAGACTAATAGCGCTATGGGAGAATAACGTTGGAATGGATATAGTCCATAGGAACACCTACCTGATAGCGAACATTTACTAACGAGTCAGAATCTACATAGAGAGATAGAGACCTAGCAAATAATAGTTTGTGGGATAACCATGACTAGCGTGCTAGGTCTTTTTTTATACACAAAAATGAGTAAATGAAGGAAATTAGATACAAGTTTTTAGATGGAACAGTAGTAAAAGTTATGGTTGAAGACGATATAGGGAAAACAATCATAAAGATGAACAAAAAAGAAAAGAAAAAAGAAAAACGAATAAGGGCAAATGAAGTTTTTATATCCGATCTAAAAAAGGAAGAATATATAAATCTAAACGAAAGGGAGAGTGATAACAACATAGAAGAAGAGGAGAAAGAAGATGAGATTTAAAAGGAAAGAAACAATAGAATTCTGTGCAAGCAGAGGATTCAATTCCATTTTAGCTTGCGCTAGAGCATTTAACATGGGTGTTGCTGGATTTGAAATGGCAATTAGAGAGAATGATCCAAGAGAACTAGGAAGAGATGTTTTAGATTGTATCAAGAACAGATACGGAGAAAAGGTCTTTGATAGGATTATTTGCAAGGAAAACAATGAAACTTGGCTTAAATATGACAAAGAAAAAAGTGCATAAAAAGATAATACTGATATGTGTCTTAATTGCTGTGAGTCTAATACTTTCTTTTATTATGGGAGCGATTATTAACTCTATGTTAATTAACGATATGAAGGTTAATTTAACTAGGAACGTACTTGGACATAAAGATACATATATGATAATGCTATTAATCTTTCTTTTAATATGGTTTGCTATGTTTGTTATATGGCTTAAAAAGAGAGACAAGAATATGGGAAAGATACTAGGTGGAGATCCGAAAGATGTGGGACTAGAGACAAATTTAGAGAGTGTACATTTTCTAACGGATTCTGAGATGGATGAGATGTTTCAAAAGGGTAATTACAAAGAGTTAAATGATATGGAGATATCTGGAGTGCCTATTAAAGCAGAGGAGGTTAAAGAAGAGCTTAAGGTATATTTCGCAGATAATACACATACTATGGTTATTGGAACAACAGGCTCTGGAAAAACATCCTCATTTATCTCACCTAGCATAGAGATATTGTCTAATACCAAAGGTAAACCATCTATGTTTATTGCAGATCCTAAAGGAGAGTTATTTAGAAAACATGCATCTTCTTTGAAGAGTAAAGGGTACAAGATTAAGGTTATAGACCTAAGAAACCCGTATGCATCTATACGTTGGAACCCATTAGAAAGAATCTGGGATATGAATAAAAAGAAAAAGAACATAAGAGAAGATGTAATTCTAAAGGAAGAATACGGATATTACGAATTATATGGAGAGAAATATTATTCAAAGGAAACTCTAGAAGAAGCTATATTGGCCATAAAACAAAAGTTCGAAGACAGTATATATGAAGACTTACATGATATAGTAATTGGACTTTGTCCAATACATACCGAAAAAGATCCACTTTGGGAGAAAGGTGCACAGAATCTTATATTTGCTATAGCCATGGCAATGCTAGAAGATACAGATACAGTTGGATGTGAGATGTGCAAAGAAAAATACAACTTCTACAACATAATGAAGATAGCTACTACAACTCAAGGAAATTGCAAGGAATTAAAGAAATATTTCAAAGACAGAGATGTTATGAGTAAGTCTATAACCCTAAGTACGCAGGTATTAGATGCACCAGAGAAGACTAGAGAGAGTTATATGTCTAGTGTACAAAATGCATTGTCTTTGTTTTCAGACTTATCTCTATGTGCATTAACTAGCAAGGATGATACTAATTTCAAAGAAATGGCGGATTATCCAACAGCTTATTTTTTGCAAATACCAGATGAGAAAGAGACAAGACATCCACTAGCGTCTCTAATAGTTTTGCATGCATATAAAGAGTTGGTATCTAGGGCAAATTTAGAAAAGGATCTATCTCTACCTAGAAACGTTTATTTCTTGCTAGATGAGTTTGGGAATCTTCCTAAGATACCTAAGATAGAACAAATGATAACAGTTGGAAGGAGTAGAAAGATATGGTTTGTAATAGTACTACAAAGTTATGCCCAATTAGACATGGTATATGGAAACACTGCAGGGCACATTATTAGAAGTAACTGTAATATACACGTTTTCATTGGAACAACAGATACAAGTACCATAGAAGAGTTTTCAAAGAAGTGTGGGAATTACGGTGTAGTTAGAGCAAGTATTAGCAACATAGAAAATGAAAATAACAGGAGTGTGTCTGTAGATGTAAAGGAAAGACCTTTAATATATCCAAGTGAGCTCCAGAAGTTAAATAAGCCAGGAGATATGGGTAATGCAATAGTGTCTATATTTGGATTTAACCCAATTAGAAGTAGGTTTACACCATATTATTTGGCAAAAAGTTATATAAAAGGAGAAGCTGTGGTAAAGAAGAGAGCAGAAAAGCCTTTCATAGAAAAAGACATATTCTACAACTTCACAAACAAGAATTTAATGGAGATGAAATATATGGAAGAAAAAAGAAGGAAAGAAGGAAAACATGAAGAATTAAGAAAGACCATAAAAGACTATCTAACAAAGATGTTTTTAGAACAATGGGATGGTTATTTATTGGAAAGATATTACAGAGCAAGAAGTATAAAGAGCGAATACGAGATTATTTGCGAGATGAAGCAAGAGCATTTTGTTACTGGAGACAAAGAAGATTTGTTTTCACAAGCATTAAATAGAGCAGTATTAAGATATGAAAAAGATATGGGAATGAATGGAGGAAATATTATAGATAAGAATGAAGGGAAAAAGTAAAGATGAAAAAGTGATTCTAGGGTTAGTATTACTGATGTTAATCCTAGTGTTGATAATATTTATAGGATGTATATTCCAAGTAAGTGCAGGAGATGTTGCTAAAGCAAGTAATGAAGAAACTTCTGCACTTTGCTTACTCAATGGTACTTGGTCTTATATAGCAACAACGGCAGGATATACAAATGAAGTTAGTGGTACAGGATCTCAGATGACATACTTAGACAGAGACTTAGTTGAGATGCAAATGTTTTCCTTGTATACAGATGGAACTCAAACAATTAATCCAGGAAGTTATATAAACTGGAAGAACGTTACCATTTATGCAAGGGTTAATACAAGTATTAGTGGTCATGAAAGTTTTGTGCTTAAAAGGGATGGTACCACGCTAATTTCTAATACATTAACTGGTACAACAAGTAAGGCATTATATACAGGATGTTTAGAAGATGGTTTATATGAATTTACATATAAGTTCACATATGCACCTAGTTCTTCTACGGTATGTAAGTACACATTTAGTTTCAGTTTTAATGTAGACAATACAGATCCAGAATCATATTTGTATGGTAATGGAGGAGAGATTGAGAATGGAGGTTCTATAAATAAAGAATTTAACTTTTATACAACAGATACACACTTAAAAGGAATCTATGTAAAAGGGCCAAATGAAAGTACATACACATTCTATGCTAATAATTCGTCTTACACGGTATATAGTTCAAGTACACAAGGGATGTATTATTTTTACTCTGAAGACTTAGCTGGAAATACAAGTGATGTATTTTATACATACCTAGATGCAAATGTACCTAGTGTTAAGATGCAAGTTGGTTCTAATACATATACAAATAGTAATGCAGGATTTGTAAAAGAAGATGTGAAGATATATGCAGAAGATGGTAGTCCTTGGACAATATATTACAGAAAAGGAAATACAGGAAACTATTCATCTAGTACAAGTATGGTAACCCTAAGTGAAGAAGGTAAATATACGGTGTATGCTATAGACCAAGCTGGTAATATGAGTGATGGTTATACTGTTATTATAGACAAGACAAAGCCTAGCATAACAATGAAATATGATTCTCATAACATATACCAAGACGGAGATATGGTTAGAACACAAGTAAAGGTTAATGTAACAGACAATTTAAGTGGTATTCATGATGGTTATTATGAAAGAGTAAATGGAAGTGATACTTCAGACCAAACATTTACAACAAACACGAGCTTTGATATGGAAGGAGAGTATACCATTACTGTTACAGACAATGCAGGGAATGTGGAAGTTGTTAAAATTACTATAGACCAGACCCCACCATATGCTACATATAAATCTGGGTTTAATACATATTACAATTACGGACATGTAAATAATAGTTTCAAAATTAGCGTACAAGACAATTTCAGTACTAATAATACTATTGAAATTAAGAAAGATTACGAAGTTGAATATGTAGATATAACAGATAATCCAAATGTATCAGAGGAAGGGTTCTATCTTATAAAACTAACAGATCAAGCTGGAAACTATGTTGTGGAATATTTCACACTAGATCTAACTAAACCAAATTTACATATATATGTAAATGG
>JAFZVB010000016.1 GCA_017618055.1 Clostridia bacterium | reverse complement strand
TATCAAGAAGTTTGGCAAGTATCCGTAAAAATGGTCTTGTTAAGCGTCTGGAAAGTTCATTCTATGCCTTCAAAACAAGTATTTATCGATTCCGTGATGCTAATCAATATATGATTAATATGTTTGAAAATGATCGTGTATTTATAGCTCCAGATCTTGACATAAATAATCTTTATGCACAGGGACTTGATGATGACGAAATTGAAGAACGTTTGCAACAGAAAGCAGAAGATAATCCTAAAAATGCAGTATTCAAGGCTGATGACTTTGATCCAAAGTTTATAGAAATGCTTCGAGATGACCAGGTTGTTCTCGAAAAAATGTGGGTTCTTCGTCAATTTAGGGGGTGTGAACCATATATTACCTTTGCCCTTAATAGTTCTATTCCTGCACGATTATACATGGTTCTTTTGATAGCTTTTATCTTATTAACTGTACCCTCCATAATTCCATTACTGTAACTTGTAAGATATGTATTTTTAATAGCATTCATGTCCCTTTTCACGGTTTCTGCATATTTGGCAAGTTTGGGGCATCTACACCTCTTTACCATTTGAAGCCATGTTTCGACATCAGGTGCATCTTCTTTGCATGCAAGCATGTTTTTGAACGCTATGCATGCTTTTATGATATTGTCAACATTAGGATTCGTTTCCTTCAAGAGAATGAGTTTCTTGGAATTGGTTTTCCCTGTCATGATGTATGATTTTATAGTTTGTGTTTTCAGCTTTTTCTCTTTTCCTTTCTGTATTATTTCGTTTTGTATTCTTATCTTTGCCCTTAGCATTGTGTATTTAGCTCTTAGTTTTCTTGTTGCCCTGCATATAAGTTTACGACTTAGTCTTTCTTCCATTTTTTTTGCTATAGTAACAGGTGTTATATAACCACTACTTATTATTTGTGATAGTTCAGAAACATTTCGAAGTATTTCCATTTGGTCTTTTGTGATAATTTTCTTCATTTGTGTATTAAGGAACATATACACTTGATGAGGTCTTATATTCATCTTTTCAGATATTTCTTTTATCGTATTACCTTCTTCGTACATACGTTTTATATGAATGAAATTACGTACTTTCTTTCTGTGCTTCTCAACTCCCATATCATATAAATCTTCCATTATATATTGTTTGGCCTCTTCCTGAGAAGGATATGGATATAACCGATTACTTTTCGGTTTATATATCATTTTTCGTATTACATCAGCCATATTATCTCCAAGTCCTTTTACAAGATGAAAGTGATCTGAACATTGTTGTGCATTAGGCAATGCTTCTTTTATAATGGAAGCGTATTTCCAACAGCCATCTCTGCTAACAAGTTTAATATAAGGGCGCTTTTCTAACCATTCTCCTATCTCTGATCCATATCGTGTATCAAACATAGCAAGTACCTGCCGTGTATAATGGTCAACAATGGCACTCATATAAGTATGTCCTTTTCTATATGCAAGATCGTCTATAGCTATGTATCCACTACACGCTATGTCTGTAGGGTTTTCCTTTCCATATACATGCGCCTTCCTCAGGCAAGTAGAAGAACTTACTTTTATATGCTGTCTTGCCAAGGTTTCGCAGGCAAGTCTTGAAGGCTGTCTTAGCGATTCTTCCTGTATCCGCAAAGCAACTGACTTGGTTGTTCGGGCATAGGGACTTGCTATCTCTATAGGTTCCATAAACGTTTTCTTGCTACATGACTTATTGGTACAATTCATGCGACGAAGGGAAATTATAATAGTAGTTCTATTGTTCATAAACTCCAAACTTTGAAGTTTACGTAATCGATAATCATGAATGCTATTGCTTGGTTTGCCACATAAGGGACAACAAGATGTCTTTTTTCTTGTTATGGCATGCAATTCTATACCACTACTGTTTTTTACGAAATCTATCAACTTTAGCCCTAATGAGGTGTATTTTTCTTTAATAGCTGCATTAATTTTCTGGAAAGTTTGCGTTTCCAAAGACTTATGTGTAACTTTGCACTGTGCAGATGTGAGTTTAGTATCATTAATATTTTTCACACATAAAGATACTAAAAAAAGACCACATCTGCAACTTTTAAAAGTTAAATAATGTATTGATTATCAGTATATTACATTCTTTTT
>JAFZVB010000015.1 GCA_017618055.1 Clostridia bacterium | reverse complement strand
CATATAAAAGGAGTTTACTATGTCTTACATTACAGAAGTAATTGAGCAAACAGAAGCAAAAAATCCTGGCCAACCACAGTTTATGCAAACAGTTAAAGAGGTTTTATCTTCTTTAGAGCCAGCAATGCAAAAGAACGAGGACTTATTCAGAAAGAACCAAATCCTTGAAAGATTAGTTGAACCAGACCGTCAAATCATCTTCAGAGTACCATGGATGGATGACAAAGGTGAATGGCACGTAAACCGTGGTTTCCGTGTACAATTCAACAATGCTATTGGACCATACAAAGGTGGTTTAAGATTCCAAAAGGACGTTACATTAGACACGATGAAGTTCTTGGGATTCGAACAAACATTTAAGAACAGCTTAACATCCCTTCCAATGGGCGGTGCAAAAGGTGGTTCTGACTTCGATCCAACAGGAAAGAGTGATGCAGAAGTTATGAGATTCTGTCAAAGCTTTATGAACGAATTATATCGTCACATCGGACCAGACATGGACGTTCCAGCAGGAGACATGGGTGTTGGTGGAAGAGAAATTGGTTATCTCTTTGGACAATACAAGAAGATCGTTGGTAGCTATCAAAACGGTGTTTTAACTGGCAAAGGCCTTTCATTCGGTGGAAGCTTAATCAGACCAGAAGCAACAGGATATGGTGCAACATACTTCCTAGTAGAAGTATTAAAACATCAAGGACAATCCATTAAGGGCAAGACATTCGCAATTTCAGGTTTCGGTAACGTAGCATGGGGTGCATGTCAAAAGATCGCACAACTCGGTGGTAAAGTATTAACAATTTCTGGACCAGATGGTTATGTATATGATAAAGATGGTATTTCAACACCAGAAAAGATTGCATATCTCTTAGAAATGAGAGCAAGCAATAGAAACCGTGCACAAGACTATGCAGATAGATTTGGTGCAGAATTCGTTGCAGGACAAAAACCATGGGGTAATGTTGAGGCTGATATTTATATGCCATGTGCAAGACAAAACGAAATCGACCTCGAAGATGCAAAGAAGACAGTTAAACTTGGTGTTAAGATTCTTAATGAAGTATCCAATATGCCAACAACAAACGAAGCTATTGCATACTTACAAGCACACAAAGTTCTTGTTAACCCATCTAAGGCAGTTAATGCTGGTGGTGTTGCAACATCTGGTCTTGAAATGTCACAAAATAGTGAACGTTTAGCATGGTCTTCTGAAGAAGTTGATACAAAGCTTAAAGGAATTATGGCAGGTATCCATACACAAATCGTTGATTCACTTAACGCATATGGTCTTCCATATAACCTTGTTGCTGGTGCAAACCTTGCTGGATTCAAGAAGGTTGCAGATGCTATGTTAGCACAAGGAATTTATTAATCCTTAAACAACTATATAAACAAAAAACCGGGACTCGTTTGAGTCCCGATTTTAATATTATATATTAAGTTTTTATTTCTTAAGAGCTACAGGTATTTCTTTTACACTACCAAATACAAAGTCTGCCTTTATGTTGCTCTTCTTATAATCTTCTTCTGTTGTTTCGCCACTCATAACAAGGATAGAGACAAAGCCACTATTATTGCCAAAGGCAATATCTGTATAAAGTCTATCTCCAACCATTGCTATCTCACTTCCCTTTAAGCCAAATCTCTTTTTAATTATTTCTCCAGCCGTCTTGTATGGTTTTCCTAAAACTAAATCCGGCCTTCTTCCTGTTGTGTCATAAACTGCATCAATTAATGCACCAGCGTCTGGCATTGGACCTTCAGATGAAGGACAGAAATAATCTGGGTGTGTTGCTACGTAAGGAATACCCTTTGAAACATAAATACAAAACTTATAGAGTTTGTCATAGGTTAAAGATGTATCAAAGGCTAATACTAATAAGTCTGGATCTTCATCTACAACCTTAATACCCTTTTCTAAGAACTCTCCAACAAGTCTTTCGTTTCCAAGTAAGAATATTCTCTTTCCTTTATAATTTTCTTGAATAAAATCCGCCGTTACTTCACCAGAGGTATATACTTCTTCGTCCTCTACAGCAAATCCCATGTCATTAAGTCTTGCAATGTAGTCATTGTGGGATCTGGATGAATTGTTTGTAAATACACAAACCTTTTTTCCCATCTTTCTTAATTTG
>JAFZVB010000014.1 GCA_017618055.1 Clostridia bacterium | reverse complement strand
CATCTAAAGGGAGAATTCTCTCAAGATGTCGAGTTGGATTATATTTTCCCAGCATTATTCTGGTTCTTATATGAAGTAGGTGAATATGCAAATGCATCATATTTAAGATATGAATACTACATGTTTGGATTAGCATAAGAGGAAATATGTTGTGCATTGTACCTTTTTTGGTACATATGCATAACGTATAATAAGAGTGTAATAGGCAAAAGAGGAATTTTAGAGAGTATTAGTTTATTGTAATAAAAGATAATTAGTTAAGAATAAAGGAGATTTAGTATGAAGGCTGAATTTATGATGGGAATATGTGAAAGTAATGGAAATATAGAAGATATAGCACAATTCATGTCTGGAAGCTTCGTCTTCGTTGCAGAACTAAAAAACTGCAACTTAGGCGACTTCGAAGAAGGCAAAGAATATGATCTAGATGTCACCTTCTTCGGACATCGTCTAGATGGAATATATAAAACAGAAGAAGAATATAGAAAGCATAATGGATCTATGGCTCCAGAATCATGCATCCCTTGTGGGGCATTCCCCGCAGGTGTGACAGATAAAAACTGGGAACCATCCCCAATGAATATCATAAACTCAAGAGTAAAGGAAAGAGTATACCCAAGAGATATGGGATGGGATGATGTAAACTATCTCCTATTCTATGGAGAAATATTTGGTGTACAGATAGACCAAGTATATAGATATGATAATGAGGAAGACATCCCACCTCTAGCAAATGGGGATATAGTATCTGGACTATACTGGGCAGAGGCCAAACTACTATAATGCAAAGGGCGTATATAAAGAAAAGAAATCTAAGATTATGTATGCTTTAAGAAGAACTCCAATGTTTTGGAAAAAAAATATGTGAAACGGACATGATTTCACTATAAACAAAATATATGTGTCATTTTTGGTACATTACATATTGTATATTTAAAATGTAGTTATAACAATGGTGATATAGTATGAGATATATAGAAAGCATAAAATTTCCAGATATACAGTTGATAGATAAGTATATGAACTCGGATAGGTCATTTTATCCTTGGACCATATTCTTCTATAACGGTTTGGAAACTATATCTTGTAAAGATATAACCATGTTATATGGAAATAATGGAAGCGGAAAATCCACAATTCTGAATCTTATCGCAAGTACCATAAATGCGAATAGATGTGTAGATATATATAAAGATATTTACTGGGTAGATTCGTTATTGAAAGATGTTTGTCCTTATGATGATATGGTTAAGTATATAAAATATGAAATGGATTATGACGGACAAAATAAAATACAAATGCCTAGTAATAGAAAAATGATAACAAGTGATGATATTTTTGCAGAGATTGCAAGAAGAGTTAAGCACAATAACATTAGGAAGGAATCAGTAGATAAAGCTAGACAAGAAATAAACATAATACTCGAACGTGGATATCAATATAAATCAATGAAAGATATAGATCAATTAAATGCTTTGTTGGAAGCAAGAAAAATGAGTAAACGAGATTATATTGCGAAGTATTCATCAAGAAGAGAGAATATGATGTCTAATGGAGAGACTGCGCTAGAGTATTTCAGTAAAGAATTTGAAAAAGGCGGGATATTCCTTCTAGATGAACCGGAAAACTGCTTGTCTCCTGTGTATCAACTCGAGTTAATGCAATTAATACAAGATGCAACAACAAATTATGACTGTCAATTTATAATAAGTACACATTCACCAATATTGTTAAGTATGGATAATTCATTTATATATAACTTAGATAGAAGTCCTGTAACAATAGATAAGTGGAGTGATTTAGAAAACGTAAAAATATATCATGACTTCTTCAAAAAACATGACGAAGATTTTAAATAGGGGGAATATTATGGATAACGAATTTAAAAAACCAACCATTGATTTATTAGAAGACACAAAACCAGCTGTTATTGAGGATGATTCCAAAGAAATTGGAGAGAAAATAGTTGATGTATTAAAAGAAATAAATATTTCTTGTATTATCAAATCTATTAAAAGAGGGAAATCTTATACTTCCTACACTTGTTCTATTAAAATGCCTTCTAAACTTGAAAACAAAAAAGATGGTGGTAAGAATAATGATAATCCTTTAAGTATTTTAAAATCTTTTGAAGATTATATTGAAAATAGAACAGATTTGGTAGATGGAATCACTTTTATTATTCCTAAAAAGGGAGATGAAGTTGAGATTCAGGTGGTTAATAGAAATAGAGCACATTCTAATCTAAAAGAAAAACTTGCATCAAAAGAATTTCAGGATGCACCAAAGTATTCTTTATACATAGGAGAAGATGTGGAAGGGAACCCACATATAATAGATGCAATCAAGATGCCTCATATGATTATGGGCGGATATACAGGCTCAGGGAAGTCAACTGAAATTGCATCTATATTATTATCACTAATGTTAAAATGTACGCCTAGAGATGTGAGATTTTTATTGGTAGATAGAAGGCAATGTGATTTTGAAACGTATAATGAATCCCCATATTCCTTAACAAGAGCAGTTATAAAAGATGAGGATGAATTCTATAGAGCATTAGACTGGATTATGGAAGAAGCGAATAGACGTATCTCATTATTTTCAATTTATTCTGCAAAAGATATTGAGCAATATAATGAAAAATGGCATGCATGTATGGAATATCTTCCAAGGATATTTATTGTAATGGATGAGATGATTGATTTTGCTTATGACTATGATGGTGAAATAAAATTAAAAGAATATATCAATAAAATTGTAAGTTTGTCAGAAACAACAGGTATTCATTTTATAGTTGCAACTCAAAGACCAAATCTTTTAAAAAGTGATATAGATGTATCCTTTCCAACAAAGATATCTTTTAGAATGGATGGAATCAGTTTTAAAGGAGAAGACCCATCCAAACTAGGTGGTTCTGGGGATATGTATTTTACTGATTGGAAAGAACAAAAAAGATTGCAAGGACCATATGTAACTAATGAAGAAATAAATAGAGTATTATCTTATGTAAAAAGTGAAAATGATGCTATATTCGATCCTATACTTGAGAAACGTATTCATCCAAAAACTGATTTGGCTTTTGATTTGGGTAAGAATGTATTGAGCGATGATATTAAAGAAGCAATACGCATTTCTATAGGAGATGATGTTGAATCTGGATGGTTAAGCATATCTAGATTACAAAGATTATGTGGTTGGGGGTGGCCAAAGGCAGCCAAGGTTTTTGACCAGTTAAGAGAATTGCATATATATAGTGATAAAGATAAATTTGGACGCATTACTTTAATTATTTCTAATGAAGAGGCAAAGAGATTATGTGGCAAGAAAAATAATATAAAAATCTACACATTGTCTAGAGATATGATACAAGCTCTAACATTAGCCCAAACATGTGAAGATGGCATTATTAATAATATAAAGATACAACTTGGATTTGGTTGGAAGAGCACAAGAGCACTAGATGTTCTAAAACTCTTAAAGACATTGCCTGTTTTTGCATATGTGGATGAAGATGTATTAAGGATTGTTGGAACCAAAAAAGAGATACAAGATATTATAGACCAGGCGATAATACAATAATGAGTGGGATAGATTATTACAAAATTATATTCTTAGATATAGATGGTGTATTAAACAGTTCTGGTACTACAGATTTGGTTGAAAATATATTCAGTTTATCCAAATTGAATCTTCTACAGGATTTAGTATTATCTTTGGGAGAGAAGACCATCATAGTTGTTATATCAGATAGACGTCTTTACAAGGCAGAAAGAGATAATATAAATAAAGTATTTAATGAATATAAGTTTGCATATACTTATTTGTCTATAGAGAGAACACATAAAAGTAGATCCGATGAAATAATAGATTTCATATCTCAAATAAAAAATCTAGAGTATAGATTTGTAATTTTAGACGATATAGACTTTGGTTATTCAAAGGATGCAAAATTAAGTTCTTGTTTCTGTATGATGGGAATAAGTGGTTTAACAAAAGAAGAATGTGAAAAGATAAAAGCTATATTATTAGGATGATTAAAGGAAGAATCAAATGGCAGATAAAATTAATTATGAAGTTGTGGACAAAAGATTTATGGCAATATTTGCCTGTGGACCAATAGGTTATATGTATGAAATTAAATTTCATATGTTAGATGACGATACATATATTTATGCATTTGGAGATGATGTTGTTCCTGAATTGACATTAGCAAAATCTAGTATTTATGATGAAATTATAAGTTCTACAGACGAAGGAAGAGAATACATCAGACCAGAGGAAATTGAAACTGTAGAGAATATCTCAAAAGCAAAAAAATCTAAATACTACCCATTATTCAAGATCCTTAAAAGATACAAAGAAGAGATCTTGAAACAATAAAATAATATTTTTTGTAAAAAATTTTCAAAATTACAAAAAAACATCGTATATATTATTGCCTCACAAAAAACATAAGTGTTGATGTGAGAAATTTTAGGTAGTAAACAGAATATCAAAAACTCCTATTGTATAGGATGTAACATGAAAACGAAAAACAAAGGAAATAACGCGTATGAAGAAAGTAAATTTTGATTGTATTGCCGGATATAAGGCTGAAGTAAAAGAATTATCAGATCTTTGTAAATTATTAAGAAATTGCGATGAATTTCTTAGTAAAGGTTTTAGACTCCCAAGAGGGTTGTTACTCGTTGGGGAACCAGGTGTAGGTAAAACTGTAATGGCAGAGTCTTTAATATCAGAGTCTAATATAAGATGCGTCAAGATAGATATTGGAAATGTAAAAGATGATGACTTGGCAGACTTTTTAGATGCAAAGTTTAAAGAAGCAACATCTAACACTCCAGCTATAATCTTTATAGATGAGTTAGATAAACTCTGTGGCGAATCACGTATGTTCGGATATGGTGCAGACATTGAGATGACAAGAAAATTCATCAAAGCAATGAATGATAACCAATGTGATGGTGTTATGGTAATTGCCACAGCAAATGATAATGATATGCTTGGCGATTCTCTTATGAGATCTGGAAGATTTGATAGAGTAGTCAACATCCCAGTACCTTCTTATGAAGATAGAAAAGAAATTATTAATTACTATTCAAAAGACAAGAAATTTGACAAGAAAGTAAGTTTTGAAACTCTTGCAAAAATCACAGGTTCCTTCACTGGTGCAGACATCGAGTGTGTAATTAATGAGGCTGGTATTAATGCTGCAATTGAAGATAGAGATGAGATTTGTTTCAAAGACTTAGAAAAATCTGTTAACAGAATAGTATTTCAAGGATGTGAGAAAGAAAAATCTCTTGATAAAATTAATAAAGAAATAGTTGCGATTCACGAAACAGGACACTTAATAGCCGGATTGTGTTTAGATAAAGAAGGTGTTGGCGGTGTAAGTATCATCCCTCAAGGTGATACAAAAGGACACGTAAAGGTATATAGAGATCCATTAACCATCTGTAATAAGCAAGAAATAATTAATAAGATAGTAATTGCTCTTGCAGGTAGAGCTGCAGAGAAAGTCTTTAAACCTGATGAAGACTACATCGGTGCTGAGTTTGATTTAAGCAAAGCATATGGTATGGCGAAATCTTTAATACAAGATAGTGCTTTTTATGGCTTTGAATACTATGCAGACGCAAGGGTGAGAAGAATGGGCGAAGTTGTAACGTCTGAAGAAAGACATAAAAGGATTGAAGATAAAACATGTGAACTTGTTAGTGAATGTTTGACTAGGGCTATTGAACTTGTTAAGAACAACAAGGAATTGGCAGAGAAGTATATATCCGAGTTGAAGAAGAAGTACTCTCTCACAAGAGAAGAAATAATGAGAATATATAACAGATACAACAAGAAATAAGAAATAAAAAGGAGTCCACCGTTTTATATGGCAATTATCTATATTTGTGTATTAGTAGGTGTTGTAGGTACGGTTGTGTCCCTATATATAAAATGGTGGCTCAAATAAAGAATAACAGGATAATTCCCCATTTTAAAAAGATAAAATGTGTGCAATAATTAAATAAACAATTAAGGAGACAATGGTATGAGTAAGAAAATTAAATGTCCAAATTGTGGAGAAGAAATCGAATTAAGCAAATCTGATTATGATGCAATTTTAAGCCAAGTTAGAGATGATGCTTTCACTAATGAAATTCAAGAAAGAACCAAATTAATAGAAGCAGCTAAAGAAAAAGAATTAGAGAATCTAATAATCAAAGAGCAAGCATCTTCAAATGAGAAAATCTCTGGGTTAGACATGAAGTTAAAACAAGTCGAAAAAGAGAAAGAGCTTTTGTTATCCGAGAAAGAAAAAGAGATTTTACAGCTTAAAGAAAAGTATAAAGAAGATTTAAAGAACAAAGAAGATGAAGTTGCATATTATAGAGATTTAAAGGCAAAGTTATCTACAAAACTTGTTGGAGAGACATTAGAACAACATTGCCAAAACAAGTTTAATGAGATAAGAACTCTTGCTTTCCCAAAAGCAGAATTTGGGAAAGATAACACAGTCTCAAAAGAAACTAGCTCAAAGGGAGATTATATCTATAGAGAATATACAGATGATGGTGCAGAATTAATCTCTATCATGTTTGAAATGAAAAATGAAACAGATACAACTACAACAAAGAAGAAAAATGAAGACTTCCTTAAAGAGTTGGATAAGGATAGAAATGAAAAGAAGTGTGAATATGCAGTTCTAGTTTCTATGTTAGAACCAGATAATGATTTCTATAACGCAGGAATAGTGGATATATCATACAAGTATCCAAAGATGTTTGTTGTGAGACCACAGTGCTTTATTACAATCATTTCTTTGTTAAGAAATGCAGCAATGAATGCTGTTTCATTTAAGAATGAACTTATGCTTAGAAAGGCACAAAGTTTGGATGTAGAAAAATTTGAAGAAAAATTAAATACATTCAAATCAGATTTTGCTAAAAAGTATGGGGATGCACAAAAGAAATTTGGTGAAGCTATAACTGAAATAGATAAAACAATAGACCATTTAATGAAAGTTAGAGAAGCTCTTTTAAAGAGTGAAGAACATTTAGGTGGAGCAGATAGAAAGTTGGGTGACTTGACTATTAAAAAGTTAACTTATGGCAACAAGACAATGAGAGAATTGTTTGAAAATACAGATAAAACACCAGAGAATGATCCAGATGATTTAGGTGGATTGTTTGATGATTCCGGTGAAGAAGATAAAGGGGAGGAATAAAAGTATGTTAAAGAAACTAAATTCGAGAAGTTTAAAGAATGGCAGCAACTATATTGGTGAAGTTGAAGTATTGGATACAGAAACCAACAAACATTATTTTGTTGTAACTCAGTATGGCAATCTATTATATGCAACATTTGAAAGTAGCTATATAGACTCAATAAAGGATCCAAGTTTAGGAGAACCAAATAAGATAGAAGGCGAAACATATTGGTGGTGGGATGAAAAGAACACAAGATTCTTTGAATTCTACAATGATTCAATGTGTGAAGCTTCCTCTGTTGAGAGAAGAAATACCATTACAAGAAAGTATGCTAGAATGAAAAAGCCTTTAGGAAATATTAAATATGAAATAGTAGAAAAGAAGTCTGCACCTGTTATGGCATGTGGTCCGATAGGAGATATGTATGAAATAAAATTTCATATATTAGATGATGATTCATATTTGTATGTTTTTGCAGACGATGCAGTAGAAGAAATATTGCTTTTGAAATCTAGTGTTTATGATGAATTGGAAAATGCAGAAACATCTGACGATTTTAACCCACCAGAACCAGTAGAAAGAATTTCAAGATTCGCAAATGCTAAAAAATCAAAGTATTATGATTTGTATTTAGAAATGGAGAAATTCAGAGATGGTGTCATTTGATAAATTGATGTATGTTAGTTGGTTAAATATACGATGATAAATTGTTAGAAAGAGATATTAATTAAGTCCTATTATAGGACTTAATTTTTTTTATAGTCATGATATAATGACTTTAAGAATATTAATATGGATGAAAGCGATAAGAAAATACTATTAGTTTAAGGGTCTACTGATTCATTATTGCTTTTAAATATAATTGACAAAAATAATGTTGATATATTTAAAATGGCGTATTATAAAACAAAAAAACTAAAGGATCATAAGTTACAATAAGTCTTTACCTGAATAATTGTTGAAATAATGTGATAAAAAATATTTTATTTTTTTTAGATTCTTAATGAAAAGCTCTTAAAAAATAATACTATATTTGTTATTATATTTTATATAGGGGTTTGTTATGAAAAACGAAATATTAGAAATTGAAATAATTAACGATATAGATAAAACTTGTGAGATAAAAGGATTTAAAAAAGGGAAGTTCGCCGAAGTTTTAACGATTGAACCAATTGTAGATGGTTATACGGTTATTGGAATTGGAAAGAATGCCTTTGAGAATGCGTTATTTAGAGAAATTAATATTCCTCTAACAGTTAGTTATATTGATGATTTTGCTTTTCAGTATTGTGTTAATCTAAAAACGGTAAATTTTGAAAAAGGAAGTCACTTAGAAGAAATAGGGTCAGGAGCATTTGTTTTGTGTAGAAATTTGAAGCAACTATTCCTCCCAGATACAGTGAAAAGCATAAAAGGGAATTTTTCATTGGGTATTGCAAAGATAGGCATTATAGGAGAAAAAAATCAAGCCATAATTAATTATTTAGCAAGAGGAAATAATGAATTTATGGGTTATTTATCAAAGAAGCCTAGTGAGGAGATTTCGCAAAAAAACTTAGAGCCAGATTATCAAAAACAATTCTTTCAAGAATTACAAAATACAATGGAAAGTTTTCAAGATGTTGATTATGAAAAACCAGATGAATTGCAATTGTTTAAAAGTATATATATAGTCAACAATCTTTCGTTAGATAATGTATTTTTATGTTTTTTGTATTGTGCAGCAATTAATTTAATTAATGCTTACAATAATTTTTGCCATAAAAACTTTTATATACAAGATTTTTTAAGGAATGTACTAAATACTGTAAAGAGAATGAAATCCCCATTCATTAAATGGTATATAGGTGATAGTTTTGGAAAAACATATCTATATTTTTCGTTTTGCGGGTTTATTTTTAGTTATGGAATAAAACATCCAGAAACATTTGCAAGTGTATATGAGAGAATCGTACAAGAAGAGATAGTATTTGATAATGTTAGAAAACAGAAATTTTCTGCATATATAATAGATGAAGCACTTAATAAAATATCTGAAGAATATTTAGGAACAATTAAAAATGATTTAGAACAAGCTATAGCTATTTTCCAGAGTGGCACATTTAGGTTGAATGAAGAAGATTTATTTTATGAGGAAATAGAAAATGGAACTGATAACATTCCACAAGTTGAGAATGAAAATAAACAAACTATTAACAATGCAGAAGATGCCAATGAATCTGCAAATGATGATCGTGTAGAGATTCAACCCATTATAGAAGAGCCAGAGGAAGAATTTACCTCGGAAAATGAACAAGAGGTTAATAAATGGGTTGAACAACTTGAAATTTTGGATGATGAACCACTTAGAGAAATACATTGTAGCAAAACTTTTATTGCAGATTATGAAAGAATAAAGAAGCGTAATAAAGCTTTATCAAACAAGATAGATGTTATAAGAAAAAAATTATGTTGCTTACCAGATTCTCAATTTAGACTGTTTTTAAATAGTAAGAATTGTAAAAAGATGAAAGGGCAAGAAGGGGTTTATAAATTTAGATTAACTCAAGCGGCAAGAATTACTTTAGAATATATCAAAAATCCAAACACAACAAGAGAAGATAAAGTTTTGTGTTTGCAAAGGATAATCGATGGCTCCAAACATGATAGACAAGGTGAAATTGCGCAACAGGGAAGAACTAATACTACCTTAGGTATCGTAAAAAGGCATGATGAATATGAATCGGTAAATAATGATTTACTGTTCCATGCCAACACCTTTTTGCCTATCTTAGATGATAATCAAATGCGTATAGCTGAAAGATTTATTGAACCACCATGTATAATCAACGGGAGTGCTGGAAGTGGGAAAACATGTATCGCTGTGGAAATGTATAAACAATATACTGAATACTGCCCAGGAAATAAAGTGATATATATTACTAGAAGTAACCCTTTAGTCGAAAGAGTAAAAGAAGACTTGATTAAACAGAAGATTGATAATCCAAATTGTATGACGTATATGGAATTTGCTGGAGTAAACAAGAAAGATGTATATTCGGACGATGACCTTTTAAGCTTTTTTAAAACAAAATGTAATTACCAACAAGAGTATAAAAAGATTGATTTTACTGTTTTTAAGTTACTATTAAATTGTTTTATTAGGGGAGATGCTTCGCTTTTGGAAAAAAAGCAGACTATGGTCTCGAAGGATGTATTTAATAAATTAGCAATAAAAGAGGGTTTTGCAGAAAATTTGGATATTATATATAAACTAGCGGAACAGTATGAACAAGATTTGAAGAAATCAAATAAGTTGGATAATAATGATATTTCTAGAAAAATCTTAAAGGAGAAATCAAAAAACAAATATGATTTAATGTTAATAGATGAGACGCAAGATTTTTCATATCTAGAATTGCAAGCTTTAATGGAATGTTGTAAAGATAGTAATTTTGTATTATTTGGAGATAGAAATCAAGTTGTAACAGGATCAACATTTGATTTTGGGATATTCGAAAGAGATTTTATTACTAAAAATAATCTTAATAGAGGAATATGTAAAGAAACCTTAAAAAATACATATAGATGTGGACAAAAACTAATATCGTACATTAACAAATTATCCGAGAAGAGGCAAGCATTCATTGGAAAGCAAGATTATCTAGATGATGAAAAAGAACAGTCAAAGAGACACGAGGAAGAAGATGATATGTACGCTGTTCTTGTTACAGAAGGAGATGCCATAAAGAGTATAATAGAAAAAGGTGCCGAATCTGCGAACTGCCACATTATTGTGGATAATGAACAGACAAAACAAGATTTGATTAACTTATTAAAACAAAGTAATAGTGAAGAACAATTTATTAATATAGTCACAGTTGAAGAATCTAAGGGACTAGATTATCAAGTCGTCTTACTGTATGGATTTGTACAAGATAATATCAAGTTATTTGAAGAGATAAAAAATAGGGATAAGAATGCAAAAAGAAGCACCTTACATAGAATAGCATTCAATAAATACTATGTTGCGTGCACAAGAGCGGAAGATAAAATATTCGTTTGTGATGCAAAGAAACATGTTGAGAAGATTCGTGATTTATTATTTGAGGATATATTAGAATGTAATGATGCAGACACATTAGAGGCCTTCTTGGATGACTCTCCAGAAGGGTGGTTAAATGGCGCCATAGTTGTATATGAAAAGAAATGGTTTGAAAAGGCTTCAAAATATTTTAAGAAATATATAGAAAAATATCCAGAAGGGATTAACGACGAGAAATTTATTGATTATAACTCAAGATGCGAAGCTCATTTGAAAATATTGGAATTATTAGAATCTAAAGAAATCAACAAGGAGGAAATATCCTCACTCGCAAAACAATTTGAAGAGAAAGAGCCCGAATATGCTAAAAGTATTTATGAAAAAATTGGCAATAAATATAGAGCATGTATTATGAATATAAAGATGAATAATATTAGTGATCATTTGATTAACGAGTTGATGAAAATAATAAATAATCAAGGTGGTTTTGATCCTGATGATATAGAATTGCTAATATCAAGCAAGATTTTTGAAATAATAACAAAAAAGATAACAAATAACATTAATGGAGGAAAAAACAATGGCTAAAGACGATAAGATTGAACAAATTTTAATGCAATTATCCGATTTAGAATCTGCAACAAAAGGATTAATTAATCTAAAAAAAGATTTAGAAGATAAAATTAATGAATTTAATGGAAGTATAAAAAAATGTATAGGTGAAATTAATGATAAAACCAATACCATTAGGAATTCTACAAGTAAGTTGGATGACGCACAAAGTGAGTTGAATAAAAAAATAGAGGGAATTCCGGATGAAATAAAGAAAACCGAGACAAAAGTACAAACATTATTAGATGGTTTTACTAAGACTTTTAATAAAAAGTATGATGAAACAAATGCTAAAATTGATGAGATGAAAGAAAGATTTGACGATATCCAAAAAGGAATATTGGAATTGGTAGAAAAGAATAAAATGTTAGAAGCAATGGTAAATGAAATAAAGAACTTGGATATAAAAACATCAAAAGAAATGGCGAATGATAATGATCCCCCAAATGATGTTTCAGAAAATTAAATTTGCTTATAAAATAGCATCTATTTTAACAATAAGATTATGATGTGTAATAGACGATATTGTTTTATTATAAATCGATGGCTATACTTATATTAGGTTTATAAACAAAGAGGTAACAAAAAATGGAAAAATATGCCAATTTATCGGGGGACTCGGATATACTATCATATGAAATAGGAGAGGATTATATTGATGTGGTATTTTCTTCTAGACCAAATGTCATCTACAGATATTCTTATAGTGGTTCGCACAAAGAAAATGTTGAAAAAATGAAAGAATTGGCACAGGCGGGAAAGGGCTTAAACTCTTTTATAAATGAATATTGCAGATATTCTTATAGCAATAAAAGCATATAACTATTAATATATTTAATGGAGGGAAAACAATGAATGAACAACTAAAAAAATTGGATAAAAGTCTTGACACTTTTCTTGATGATTTAAGAGCGGCAATTGAAACAAAACGTGTAAGGATAATATATACAAGAGGAAGAGTAGTATTGGAACATGTGATTCATACTTTAGTAGATGTAAGCGGTATACATGTCAAATCAAGTGCTTTTCTCAAAAAGGCATCACTCAATGATTGCATTGAAAATGAACAGGTGAAACAAAAAATAGAATCGTTAAGCATTAGATTTGAAGATGTAAAATTCATCCAAAATGCAGGGAATAAGTCGGCTCATCCAAACTTAGAATCTGATAAGGATGATATACCATTTGTCGAAAAGGAAATCCATGCTTATGTGGACAAATTATTAGAAATTTGTGGCAAGATATTATTGTTTATTAGTGGTGATAATATGGATTTAAAATCTGCATGTAAAGTGATATATTTGACACTTGATATGGTAGCTGATAGCTCATATATTGATGATGATGTTGATTATGATTCAATTGATCCGGATTTATTAGATGACCCTGTTCAAAGGATACCTATTTGTATTTGTTTGGATATTAGTGGATCTATGCGTAAATATGGAAAATTCGAGCAACTTAAAGATGGTTTAATAATTTTTTCAAATGCTATATTAGAAGACCCTAAAGCCAAGGAGGCCGCAGAGGTTGCTGTATTATTATTTAATAACAAATGCAGAGTTTTATATGAATTTGGAAGGATTAAAAATGTGTTAACGTTGGATGAAGGAATAGTTCCAGAAAATGGAACAATTTTTAGTGATACACTAAAAAAAGCATTAAAAATGTTGGATGATAGAAAAAAAGAATATGCCGCTGCAGAGGTAGAGTATTATCAACCATGGCTTGTAATTATTTCGGATGGATTGCCAGGAGATATGAAACAATGTGATGAATTGAAACCAACATTAATAGAAATGCAAAAAAATAGAAAGCTTGCAGTTTTTTCAATACCAATTATTCCTAAAGATATTGAACCAAGCAAGGAAAAAGAAATATGTAATTTTATGGATGGATTTAGCATTGATAAATCGATGGTGTTAAATAGCCAAAAAATAAGAGAATTCTTTAAGTGGTTAAGTAGGAGTGCTTCAAATGCTGCTCAAAGCAAAGGTAACGATGAAAATACAAGTGATTGGAGAAAAAAATAAGTGAAGTTATTTTGTGAAAAAAACAATTATTGGATTTGCTATGGAAAAGCAAATATCGGCAAATCACATATAACTAATAATATTCCGTGTCAAGATAAAATATCTTATTGTTGCAATAAACATGGACTTATTGCAGTATTATGCGATGGACTTGGTAGCAAAGAAAATGCAGATATTGGTGCAGAATTTGTATCATTCGCTGTAAAGAAAATATTGGATAAATATTTCTTTGAAATGTTTCAACTAGAAGAAACAAAAATTGCTGAATTTTTATTAAAACACTTAATTGAAGATTTGCATAAAAATAGTCAGATTTGCGAATATGAGATTGATTCTTTGAAAACAACATTGATGTTTTTAGCAATAAAAAAAGATCATTATATTTTAGGTCACATAGGAGATGGCGTGTTGACTTTATTGGATAATGATAAGATAGCGTATTATTCTACAATCAAGAAAAATACGCAGGAATTAGAATATGCAAATACAACATTTACAGTATTTGATTACGATGCAAAGGAACATTTTACAATAAAAAAAGGCACGATTACGAATAGCTTTAATAGTGGTATATTAATTTCAGACGGATTACCATTCCTTGCAAATTCAAACAAAATAGCTCCTAAAGTCATATCTTATTTGGATTTAATGAAGACTAGTGATTTTAGTTTTATTGATAAAGAAATAAATGATAATATTTTAAGAATAATTAATTCGAAAGAAATATACACTGATGATTGGAGTTATATTTTTATAGCCAATTGTTCAAGGAAAAAAGCGAAATCATTTTTTGATAACAGATAATAACCAATATGAGAGAAGCAGCAGATTTTTTTCAAAAAAAAATAGATTACAAGATACCACAAGTTGAAAGTGAATTAGGTATTATTGTAGAGGAGTCCTCTGGATATCTTGTTGTAGGAAATCAAATTGCGCCGAATGGAGGAGAAGGCTTTGTATGTGAAATCCTAGATGGTAGTCTGCCGAATTCGACCGATTATGTTGTCAAGATTTTTCATGATGACCAAAAAGCTAATGTAAAAAAAGAAAAAATAAGATATATGCTGACGAGGCCATATATTTTAATGTTGCCTAGACAAGTCTGCTGGCCATGCGCTGAATTATATTATAATAACAAGTTTATTGGAATTTTGATAAAGAGAGTCAAAGGTGATTCTTTGAAAAAATTAATAGAAAAGAGTACTTACCAATCTTTTTTTCCAGTATATGATAAGAAATATGTAGTAGATATCTGCATTTCATTAATATACAGTATGCAAAAACTGCATGCTCACAACGTTTATATTGGAGATATAAATCCAGATAATTTTATTGTTGTAAGAACAAAAGGTGTGTATGAGGCATACTTTATTGATACAGACAGCTTCGCATTAGATAAATATATGGATAATCTGGTCGGATTAGATGAGTATTATTCTCCGGAAAGGCTTTGCGATAATATAATAAATAGTACATCGGAAGGATACTCTATGTGTTTATTAATCTTTAGACTATTAATGCCTGGAGTATTTCCTTTTGCTTCGAGCATATATAATAACACTAAAACTTTGAGAGAAAGAGTTATAAAAGGTTTATTCACATATTATCCAGATCCTGAAATGGAAGTCTTAAGTAGAAAACACCACAGTCCAGATAAAATAAAAATGTGGAATGAATTAAGTAGTCAACTTAAAAATTATTTTTACGAAATCTTTACTAGAGAGAAGGAATACAATGGCTCGGCTGTTCTTGTTGGACATCTTAAAACGTATTGGACACAATGTGCGGACGCAACAAATCCTTTGTTAAATAATCAACCAAAACAAATAGAATATACTAAAGAGGAAACATTTTTACCAGAAGTCATTAGAGATGATCACATTGCATTCGGAGATCAAGGAAATAAAGAAGAATCATATTTAGTGGATTCAGATATTAATTGTGAAACAGATCATACTGTACAATTGGATACTCATGAGAGTGAACAAGAAGAAAAGATAATAATTTATTCTGAAGGTCTTGATATAGAGTCTGGTGTTTTAAAGGGTAAAGGGACATGTAAGGATAAGGTTATAAGAATTCCAAATACAATAACAAATATAGGTCAAAGAGCATTTGCCAATTGTAATGATTTTACTGAAGTTGTTATTCCAAGAAGTGTTATTAGAATTGAAGAATCTGCATTTAGAGGGTGTAGAAATTTAAAAAAAGTTAGTATTTCAAAAGGCTTAATAAGAATTTGTTCTGCTGCTTTTTATGAATGTGTGAGTTTACAGAGTATAGAGTTTCCAAATAGTTTGATGACAATTGAAGAAAGTGTTTTTGCAGAATGTGCTGAACTTGCTAAAGTTGTCATTCCAAACAGTGTTGTCGATATAGGAAAGATGGCTTTTTCTGGATGTGCAAAATTAAACGATATAACTATTTCAGATTCATTGGTATCAATAGAAAGTAGTACTTTTTCAAGATGTAGAAGCCTTAAAAATGTAGTTCTTCCAGATGGATTAAAAAAAATTCACTCATTTGCATTTTGTGATTGTGAAAATCTGGCAAGTATTACTATTCCAGATAGTGTGGAAAATATTGAAGCGTGGGCATTTTCTGGATGTATAAAACTACAACAAGCGAGTTTTTCAGAAAAAACCAAAGTTGATAAGACTGCATTTAATGAATGTCCTTTAAATGGAAGAATAGATGTCAAAATAGACGATGATACGAAATACTCACGTGGATTAGATATTAAAGATGATGTGCTTTGTGGTATCGGTTCATGTATGGACACAGATATAATTATTCCTACTAACGTAATTTCGATAAAAGAACAGGCTTTTTTTTGCTGTAAAAAGATAAATAGTGTGATTATCCCTAAAAACGTGAAAAATATAGAAAAATCAGCTTTTAATGGTTGCGCTAACCTCAGAAATGTAGTTCTTTCTGATGGGATAAAAAGTTTGGGTCCTAACTCTTTTTGCGATTGCATAAAACTTAAATCAATAACAATCCCAAAAACCGTAATTAACATAGGGAAAAATGCATTTATAAATTGTGATTCATTGGTTGATATAATCATTCCAGAACATTTGATAACTAGTAGTGAAGATGCTGATTTCAATGATAAGCTCTTATTTTTGAAAAATGTTTTTGGTACGGTTAATAAAAAAAATAGGAAAATAAATATTAATGGGAAATCAATAAATATTGGTGATAATTCGTTATCAAAGAAAAATGTAAAAATACCGATTGTGCAAAATAATTCTCATTCCGAAACAAGTTCGTCCATATTATGGAGTGATAAAATCATGGGTGAATTGAGAGGCAATGGAACACTTATTATTCCAAATGGAACAAAAGTGATTAATAGTTCTGCTTATTATGGACGTGTATCAATTATAAAGGTAGTAATACCGGGAAGTGTAACGAGTATTGGAGATTATGCATTTTATGGATGCACTAATTTAAGATCGATTACTATTCCAGAAAGTGTTACATATATTGGGGATAAAGCATTTTTTGGTTGCAGTAAATTAACAAGTATACAAATCCCATTTAATGTAAAATATGTGGGCAATGAAGCATTTGGTAATTGTTATGCAACTACTGTTGCAATTCAAAATTCTCATTTATCTTTCGGAACAACAACATTTACTAGTTGTGCGAAAGTTGTTTATTCTAAGCAAAAGGTTCAGAATACAACTAATAAAAAAGGAAAAAAGAAAAAGAAGAATAATAAAAAATAGATATAACATATTGTTGCTTGTATAAATAATAAAAAAATATTGGTTTAAAATGGTATAATATGAAACAATTAGAATTACTAGCTCCAGCAGGAGATATAAAGAAATTATATACTGCATTACATTTTGGTGCAGATGCTATATATTGTGCTTCTAAAAAGTTTGGTTTACGTGCGTATGCTTCTAATTTCACAGAACAAGAATTAGAACAGGTAACCAAAGATGTACATAACGCTGGGAAAAAGATTTATATAACTGTAAATATATTTGCAGATAACTCAGATTTTGTAGAGTTAAAGGATTTCTTAGAATTTCTCCAAGATATAGGAGTGGATGGAATAATTGTTTCAGATCCAGGCGTTATATCTTTTGCCAAAAAGTATGCACCTAAACTTCATATTCATATCTCTACTCAAGCTAATGTCACCAATAAGTATTCTATAGAGTTTTGGAGAGACCAAGGCGCAGATAGAGTGGTGGTTGCAAGAGAATTAAATGTAGATAAGATAAAAGAGATTTCAGATTATCTTGGAGATAGTATAGAGCTAGAAGCATTTGTACATGGTGCTATGTGTATTTCATATAGTGGAAGATGCTTGCTAAGTACATATCTCACAGGAAGAGATAGTAATAGAGGAGAATGTGTTCAACTCTGTCGTTGGGAATATGAATTAAGAAATGTAGATAGACCAGAAATACCTTTAGGTATATCTGAAGACCATAGAGGAACATATATTCTTAATTCTAAAGATATGAATACACTTCCAATATTAGATAAGATTATTAATGCTGGTGTAACTTCTATGAAAATAGAAGGAAGAATGAAGTCTGAATATTATGTAGGATGTGTTGTAAATGCATATAGAAAGAGAATAGATGATATTCTAAATAATAGACCTTATGATGAATCTCTAAATGAAGAATTATTCAAAGTAAAACATAGAGCATATACCACAGGATTCTATCTTGGACAACCAGAACAGAACTATGAGACTAGTCAACCAGACAACGGATATAACTTTATGGCCTCTGTATTGGGCTATGACGAATCTAGAGGAATGGTTTGTGTCGAAATGCGAAATAGGTTTAGAGAAGGCGAGGAGCTTGAAATAGTGTCTAATAAAGGATTATTTACATTTACTCCTGAAAAGATTTATGACGAAGAGGGGAATAGGGTTCCAGATTGTAAACTTGTTCAGCAAACATTATATATTCCTATGGATATAAAACTTGAAAAATACGATATTCTAAGAAAGAAAATTTAAAATCGTATATTAATAAAATATTTTTTATTGTCCCGTTTTTAGTACACATAAACATTGTGAGTTGTTAAGTATTTATGTATAATTTAATAAATAAAAAATAAGGAGATTATATTATGGATATAAATGAACAAATAGTATTCATGATGTATTATGATGAAGAATTTGAGCAACAAATAAACGGACCGACTATGCCTATAGATAATGGTCCAGATGAACCTGATTATGATAATCCAGATGATTATTCAGATAGAGAATATATAGATGATGATAACTATGATGATGAAGATGTAAATGATGATTTATAATTTAAATTATAAGATTATATTAAAACTCCCCATCTTTTTTTGATGAGGAGTTATTTTTTAATTTAGTTTTGGATTACAATAATAATGTCTTATCTTCTCCAATACCCATCATTCCATCTAGAACATACTTGGTTCCATCTTCATCTCTTAAATATCCTTCAAGTTCGCCCCATGCTACATAGTAGTCAATGTTTACAACACCTGCGTGCATAATCATTGGGTTTACTCCATATACCTTGAACTTAAGATTTACCATATCATATTCATCTTTTACTTCCCATTCGGAGAAGTTTACATAGTCTTTAGATTCAATGGATCTTGTGAATTTAACTGGTGGTAATAATGATGTTCTTCCTTCTAAGAAGATTAAGTTTTCATTGTAGTCTTCTTCGTTTGTGGATTGGTTATGTGTTAAGTTGAAACCAAACATCTTCTTTTCACCATTAATATTGATTGTTCCCATTGTAGATACCCAGTCATAGTGTGCCTTTCTTGGATAATAACCTCTGTGGTCATCAATAATTGCAGCCGAATCTTCATCTGTAAGCATTTCTTCGCCATTGATAATTAATTTACCTTCTGCCTTGAATAAATCTTTTTGGCTATATAAGGTTCTATTATCTGAATATGGGAAAGGAATAGATACGTTGCTTGGTAAGCTTACTCTCTTTAATTGGAAGTCATATTCAATTGTTGCTTCGCCAAACTTATCTTTCCAACCTGTGGACTTTACATATTCTTCTGGTGTGCTAATTAAGCATTTGCCAATATGTTTACCAGATAATTGTGCTTCGCCTTTTTCAAAACTGTTAACATACTTAACAAAACCAACATCTGTTTGTACTTCTGCTACAGCACCGTTAATAAGGTTTGGAGCAATAGTTGTGAGTTTGGATTTTTGTTGTGTATCCCAGCAATATACTGTCTTTGTTCTCTTATCATAGAACATATTTAATTGCTTTCCGAAGATACCCATATCACAAACAACAGCGAGGAGAACACCATTCTTAAGATGTACTTCTGTTGCTTCCCAAAGTGTGAGCTTAAATTTGTTTAAGAATTGTGGCGCTCTTGTTGGCTTCTTCGCTCTTAAAAGCTCCATTGTTTCGAACTCTTTGTCAAAAGTTCCAAATACTACTTTTCCGTTCTCATCTACCAAATCTTTTGGTGTTGGAACTGATCTACGTTTTTCTGAAATATATTTACTATATTCACCCATAGTAAAACCCCCTTAAATTTCTTTACATATATTTTATAACTATACATAAGATAAAGCAATGTACAGATGTTTAAAAGTGTTCAATTAGTTAAATATTTTCTGTTGACATCCTATAAATACAAGTTTATAATGTAGACAATACTTGAACAATTATTCAAATGTTCAATAATAAGAGGTGGGTATGGAAGATATTGTAAAAAAGGTAACAGAAGAGATGCCAGATGATGATTTGGTTTTAGATTTGGCAGAGTTGTATAAGGTATTTGGAGATTCAACTAGATTAAAGATATTAGTTGCTCTTAAGTATGAAGAGTTGGGTGTTTCAGATATTTCTAAAATAGTTAATATGTCTATCTCAGCTGTATCTCACCAATTAAGGGTTTTAAGACAAATGAATTTAGTACGTTTCCAGAGAAAAGGGAAGGAGATATATTATTCACTTGCAGATGAACATGTAGAAAAAATTATATCCATTGGTATGGATCATATAGAGGAAGAAAGATGAAAAAAGTATTTAAACTAACAGGATTGGATTGTCCAAACTGTGCAATGAAACTTGAAAAGAAACTTAATGGTGTTAAGGGTGTAAACTCTGCACAAGTAAACTTTATGGCTATGCGTTTAACTTTAGACATAGATGACGACAAGTTTGATTCAGTTCTAGAATAAGTTAGAAAGCAAGCAAGAAAAATAGATGACACAGAATTAGTATAACCATGACGAAATCCCAGAGAATAGACTTAATAAAAATTATTATAACGGCAATTATATATGTTGCTGTTATTCTAATTACTAAATTTGTTAAGGTGAATGGGGAAGAACTTGCATGGTATTACCAATTAATTTTATTCTTAGTTCCATATATCATAATTTCGTATGAGGTAATTTGGGAATCTATTAAAGGAATAATACATTTAGATTTTTTAAACGAGACATTCCTCATGACAATAGCCTCTATAGCCGCTCTTGCAATTGGAGAGCATATGGAAGCTGTTGCTGTTATGTTATTTTTTGCAATAGGAGAACTCTTTGAACACATAGCAGTTGGAAAGTCTAGAAGGAGTATATCTTCTTTAGTTGAGATGGCTCCTAAGATTGCGGTTGTATTAAGAGATGGAGAATGGATAGAAGTAGATCCAAGTGAACTCGTAATTGGAGATACAATTCTTATTAAGAACGGAGATAAAGTTCCTGTAGATAGCATAATTACAAAAGGAAAAACATATTTAGATTTCTCCGCACTAACAGGAGAATCTGTTCCTGTATCAAGAGATATTGGGGAAGAAATATTATCTGGAGGAATAAACCAAGGAGATGCAATAGAGGCAAGGGTTAAAGCCATATATGAAGATAGTGCTGTTTCTAGAATCTTAAATATGGTAGAAGAGGCTTCAGATAAAAAGAGTAAACAAGAAACATTCATTACAAAATTTGCAAGAGTATATACGCCTGTTGTGGTAGGATCTGCAATAGCATTATTCATTATAGGCGGTGCAGTAACAGGAAACTGGATAGAGTGGCTAAGAAGAGCTGTAATGTTCTTAGTAGTATCTTGTCCATGTGCATTTGTACTTGCTGTTCCACTATGTTTCTTTGGTGGTATAGGGTCGGCAGCAAAACAAGGAATTCTTGTTAAAGGTAGTAACTATTTGGAGTTATTAAATAAGTGTAAAATCTTCTATACAGACAAAACAGGAACCATTACAAAAGGAGATTTCGTAGTACAAGAATTTAAGGTGTATGGAGAGGAAGATAGAAAAGAAGTGCTAGAGATTATTTGTTCTATGGAACAATATTCATCCCACCCAATAGCAAAGGCAATCCTACAATATGCTAAAGAGAATAACATAGAGTTAAGAGATTTAAGTGTTAGCGAGATTGGCGGTAAAGGATTAAGCCATGAAGAATATAGACTAGGCAATCTCAATTATATAAAAGAGGTTGTATCTGAAGTAGATGAAGAAATAAGCGTAGGAACGTGTGTATATCTTTCTAAAGGAAATAAGCTTGTTGCAAGAGTAATTATAGCAGATGAAATTAAAGAAAATTCTATAGAAGCTTGCAAGGCTTTAAACGATATGGGATGTGAACTTAGGATGCTTACTGGAGATAATGAGGCCATAGCAAAGGCTGTCTCAGATACGGTTGGAATAAAGTCTTACAATGCCAACTTATTACCAGAAGACAAGGTTAAAGTGGTAGATAACGCTATATTAAGTACGGATAAAGGAAAAACAGTTGCATATATCGGAGACGGGATTAATGATGCTCCATCCCTTAGAAGAGCAGATATTGGCATAGCTATGGGAGGTATTGGATCCCAGGCTGCAATAGAGAGTGCAGACATGGTTTTAGTTAAAGATGACCTATCTACATTAGTATCTGCAAAGAAGATTGCAAGACGTACAATGATAACGGTTCTTATAAATATTATCTTTGCTTTAACTGTTAAGATTTCTATTCTTATTTTAAGTGCAATTGGTCTAGGAAACATTTGGCTTTCTATATTTGGAGATACGGGTGTAACTATAATTGCTGTACTAATTGCAATGACAAATCTTCTAAAGAAAAAATAATTTATTGACAAAACATATAAACATAATTAAACTCAAGAAAAAAAACTCTGGGCATGGTGAAATTCCAGACCGGTGGTAATGCCGTATTATACGGACGAGTCCAACAGTCTCAGCAGCTGATTTGGTGCGATTCCAAAACCGACAGTAAAGTCTGAATGGGAGAGATATGAAAAGAAATTTTGCATTAAGGTATATTGCATACCTTGCCGTTTTTATAGCACTCGTATTTGTAGCCACAATTATTGTAGTTATTCCTATGCCAACTGGTGTGGGAGCATATTTAAATTTTGGAGATGTAGTAATATTTGTTGCATCTAGTATTTTAGGACCACTTGGAGGATTTATCTGTGGTGGTGTTGGAAGTGCTCTTGCAGACATTGTATATGCTCCAACTTTTGCTCTTTTAACTTTTGTAGTAAAAGGAATAGAGGGAATACTTTGCGGTACTATTGTTTGGATATTTAAAAAATATGCAAAGCAAGAAAAAGTTAAAGATTTTGTCTCTTTTGTTATTGCCTTCATAGTTTCTGGTCTCTGGATGATGCTTGGATATTATGTGGGAACAGGATTAATGCTTGGCGTAATAAACGAAGGAGAGTTTATATCTGGATTTGCAACAGCACTTTTAAATATTCCAAATGATTCCATACAAGCATCTGTATCTGTAGTTGTGGGATATTTATTAACCATAGCACTATTAAGGATTAAGTATGTTAGAGGGATACAAGACGAGATCTTTTCTTTTAAAAGAAAAAGGAAGGAAGAAATACCACCTCAAACAGAGGAAAACCAATAATATTTGAAAAAAATATAGTATTATTAGTATAATATATGCACATTTAAAAAGGGGTGATGATATGAAAGCATTAGTATTATATTATTCTAAAGAAGGTGGAAACACTGAGAAAATAGCAAAGAGATTGGCAGAAGGAACAGGTGCAGATATAGAAAGAATTGAGACAGTATTAGACTATAATGCTGAGACTGTAGATGAGCAAGGCAAGAAAGAAGTAGACGAAAAGTATATGCCACCAATTAAGCAATTAACAAAGAATGTAAAAGATTATGATGTTATTATGCTTGGCACACCAACATGGTGGTATTCAATGGCTCCAGCTATTAGAACATTCTTAAATTCTGTTAGTGTAGAAGAAAAGATTGTTGTATTATTCCAAACACATGCAGGAAGACCAGGGAACGCTATTGGCGATATGAGAGCACTTTGCAAAGGCGCTGTACTTGCAGATGAAAACATTATTGAGTTTGATCTCAACACAAATGAGCTCGTCACAGACATAAATGAGATAGATGCATGGATTAAAAAGATTAAGGACGATATACTTTGGAGCTAATTAAAATTATTAACCAATATAAAGCGGGGCATAAAAACCTCGCTTTTTTATTTTTAAAACTGCAAAAGTAAAAATCGCTGTTTCAATGCGCCATTTTTGGTACACGCAATCGTATATAATATAGGTAACAGCAAGAGCGAAAAACAAGGAGAGAAAAAATGTTTAAGAAGATTATTTATAAAGAAGCATACGATGAATTAATGAAAGAATTTAAACACATTGCAGAAGATAATGTTCCATATGCATATAAAAGAACAAATTATAATGGCTGGTTTAACTTGAAACAATTTATGAAACATCAACAATGCGATATTATCAAGCATGGAAATTTGAGTTATTTTATTGATACAAATATCTGTATTGATGATGATAAGCAAATGCACGTCATTTTTAATCTCACAGATACCACTGCAGATGAAAAATATACAGAGAAGTATTATGACATTGAGATGGATGTTATAGACAATAAAACTACAAAAAGATTTGTTGAAAGAGATCCAAAAAATAAATTGGATTATAAAAAATGGGTACATACATCTTTAAACAGTTTTGACTTTGCATGGTATAAAGACCATTTTATCATGCTCGGAAGAGATGATAATACTTGTGGTGGGTTATATACATTGTTTGTATTTGGAGATAAAGCTGAAACCATTATTAATGAATTTATTGGAGAAGAGGATATTAAATTCACAAATACAACCTTATTACAAGATATTAAATATGTATATTTAGAAGAGAAATTTGAGAAAGAGAACAATGTGGAAGTATTAAAGAAAATAGAAGGTGTTTTCCAAAATGCAGTAAAAGAAAACAACTACAATTTGTTTAAAGAATATGTAGAAGATGAGGTCATTTATACAAATATGTCTTTATATGGGTTTGAGGATATAAATGGAGTCCAACAGATTTTTAATAAGATTGTGGATTGCAAAGAGGTTATCTTAATTGAAAGCATATATGGCCAAAACAAAATAACTACTCACATAAAGAGAAAAACTAATGATAATAGAGTGCATCATATGATTATTGAAATGGCGATTAATTATAATCATAAAGTATATAGCGTATCTGAAATAGAGCCATGGCTATATAATATGCCAGAATATGAAAAATAATAGTATAAGAGGATAAAAGAATGTTTAATTGGAAGAATATTTCAAAAGAAGATAGAGCATATATTGAATGTTTGAGTAAGAAGTTGGATGAGCAAGAAGAAAATGCAGAAAAAGTATCTGTTGAAGAGCATTCCACAAGGGGCGCATACAATGGTTTTCTTTATTTGTCTGGTCATTTGAACTATGACAAAGACACCGTTATTGAGAGTGGTGGCGTTATTAGAGATATGGCAGTTATTGATAATAAGAACAGTTGCATCCTCACGATTTCTTATGATAATTGTGAAGAATATGATGAACAACTCATTCCATGGATCAAAGAAAGAATTTCCATGTTGGTTAATAATATCCCATATAAAAAGAAGGAAAAGGATTTGTGTAGTTGGTCTATTGGAAGATATTTCAACTTTGAATATAAGCATGATAACCGTATTTTTACACCAAGTTCTATTTCAATTGAGTTGATCAATGTTCCTCATGAAGAAATCGTGAACTTTGCTAAAGATTTGTGTTGTGCTTTTACGTATAAAACTGTATTTATGAAAGATTATGCAGGAATGACAGTTCGTTTTCTTAAACACACATATATTCCATATATTACAGTAGAAATGGCAAAGGAAGCTGAAGAGGAAGCAAAAAAGTATTTAATAAAGAACAATAATCAAGATAACAAGTAAAACAACAAAATAGTGATAATGGAGAAATAAAATGAAAAAAGAAGTTAGAAAACCAGAACATGGTGATGATTTTGAAGTTGTTGAAGCATATAATAAGGCCAAGAAAGGGGAATACAAAAAGATGTTGAAAAGATTCAAAAAAGAGTTGAAAAAAGCATCTAAAAAGTATGGTCCTTTTGATGAATGCTATTTGTTTGAATTCATGAAAATTATTTTTAAGTCATGGATTGATTTTTACACATTGAGAGTCAATATTTTTGGTATGGAAAGACAAGATGAAGCAAGAGAAGCTTTGGAATCCGATAAAGATTCAAATGGCGAGGAACTTGATGAGAAAACAAGAAAATACTATGAAGAAATGATTCATGTTCCCACAAGATTAGAAATTGCCACAACATTGCTCAATTTGTTGGAAGATGAAGAAACGTCATTTTGGAACTTTGATGACAATACATCTGACGAGAAAATGAAAAAGTTTACCGATTACTTTGCAGAATATATTCACTATATGTGGGATTAAACTATTCCTTTGTGTAATATTACTAATTAAAAACCATCTTGAAATATTCTACTAAATGAAAGATAATATAATAGTATATTATTTTTTATTTTGGTGGTGAAAAATGAACAAAAAGATAGCAGTTGTTGGTATGGGACAAGGCGGTATGGTTGCTGCCATTAAACTCGCACAAGCTGGAGCACAGGTAACAGTTTATGAAAGAGATCTTGAAGGGAAAGTTGGTTATCCATGGAGAGATGATATCACAGCAAGTGTTTTTAAAGATTGTAATCTTCCTTTTCCAGATAAAGATGTATATGTGCAAAAAGCAACCTGGGTATTTGTATCCCCAGATGAAAAAGGTACACTAAGAGTTCCACAATTACTTCCTTTTGTAGAGATATCACCAAATAGACAAAAACTATCTCAATACTTTGCCAACCTTGCAACAGAAGCAGGTGCTGTTATTAAATATGGCGAAAATATCCAAAAACTAGTTATAGAGAATGATAGAGTTGTTGGCATAGAAACAAAAGATGGTATAGAAAAGTATGATTTAGTTATAGATGCAACAGGAATGTACTCTAAATTAAGAGAGCAACTCCCAGAAAAATATTGTGTTCAAAAAACGCCATCAAACCAAGATACAATGTATGCATACCGTGCATTTTATGAGAAAAATGAAGGAACAGAGACTTTCTTGCCAGATGTATCTAATACAATGATCCTAAGACATATGGATAATGATGGCATTGGTTGGTGTAATCTTAATGAAGAAGGGAAGGTGGATGTACTTCTATGTAATATTTCAAGACCTTTTACAGACGAGGAAATAGAAGAAAGATTGGCAGACTTAAGAGCAATGAATCCTATTCTTTCTGAAAAACTCATTTATTCTAGGAAAGTACCATTAAGTGTAAGAGCAAGTATAGCTACTCCAGTTGCAGATGGATATGTTGCGTTAGGAGATTCTGCTTTCATGACTATTCCTATTATGGGTAGTGGTATTGAAGCTGGAATGCATGGTGCTGCAACATTTGCAGATTATGTTATTGCTAAAGATATACAAGATTTCACAGCCGAAAACATGTGGCCATTCTATGTAGAATACTTTGAAAAGTTTGGAAAGGGATTTGCTCTTCTAGATATAGTTAGAAGACATGCGTTGAGATTTAAAGCAAAGTATATTAACTGGGCATTAAGTGGGAAGTTTGTAACAGATGATACCTTAAAGTTCATTATGTTAACTAAGGAAGATCCAAGAAAACCAAAATATAAGCCATTTATGTTCTCAGCTATACTTTGGAAGTTGATATTCTACCCATCATTCATGTGTACTATTCTTAGAATGGCAGGAGAAGGAATTCATGCTATGAGTGTTGCTTCACATATTCCATCTAAGTATTCTGAAAAGAAGATTACAAAGTGGGCAAAGAAGTATGACAACCTAATTGCAAAGTGTGAGGCAAAGGCCGAAAAGAGAAAGAAATAATTATTTATAAATATTGGGAGAAAATATGACAGAAATAATGAATTTAAATGAAAAGTGGGATAATTTCATTGATTATGTTGATGAAAAAGAAGACATGGATTCAAAAGATTTAAAGAAGTATAAACAGTTAATGGTTGAAACCTTTAAAATTATTAAAAAGGAGTGGGAACAAGAAAAAGTTAGTAAAGAACTATGTTTATTCTTTGCAACATTTGGTAGATTTGGAAAGCAAGGTTGGGACAATGATGGAAATTGCCTTTGTGATGGCTATTATGAAGCGACATCTATATTTCATAGTTTTTTCATAGAGAATATGATTGAGAATAATGGCTTTAAATTTGATAAAGAAGGCAAAATTATTATTGAAGACGATGTAACATTCTATATAGATTCAGAAAAGTTTGATTTTCCAACAGATGTTGATGAATTGTTAGGGTTATGAACATTTCTTTTCTTTGTTTTTAGGGCTATAATATGCGTTAACCAAAGTCCTGTATCCATATTGCTTGAGCAATGAGTATGGGACTTTTTCTTTATTCTTTTTGTTGTAATGCAATGTATACAAGGCTCTTACTTCATCTTGGAAGTAATTATCTATCTTTTTTAATGTAGTTGTATTAGAGATAACTGGGAAATACCACAAAGACCAATTAATTTCTCCATATGCCAAAGAAAAGAATTTCTTGTTGTATTTATTGATGAGTCTTTGAATGGCTTCATCTCTTGTAATATAACCTTGTGAGATTTGTTCTTTGAGATGTTTGGAGGAACGATGGATCTTTGCCTTGATTTTTCTAAATGCTGAATCTGAGATGTCTACATCCGTGCTGGAGTTAATATTAAAGCCTAAAAATTCAATAGTTTCATTTGGAGTATACATATGTCTTTTGTCTTCGTTAACTGTGAGGCCAACGGAATAAATATAATCATACAAGAATTGTTCAAAGGCAAGGAGTTCGTCCTTTTTACCCATAATCAACAAGTCATCTGAATATCTGCAATATGTGAATCCTTTTGATGCAATGATATCATCCAATTCTTTGAGATAGATGTTTGCATAGAAACAGGAAATAGCAAGTCCAGGTAATCCTCCAGAATATATTTCTTCGTTTGTTTTTATGTACAAAAGATGTTCATTAAATTCTACGAAATCACTATCTGTTTCATTAAAAGATTTTTTAATACATCTAAGCAATTTTGCTTTATCCATGCTATTAAAATATGAGTGCAAATCCAACTTGAGAGTATATGTGTCTTCATGTAAATTATTCTTAATTTTAGATATTGCATCTTGGATACTATTTGAATGTCTATATGAATAAACATTGTCTGAGTAAAGATAGTCATAATCTCGCAAACAGAAGGTTAAGAACTTCAAAATGATATCTAAAGTATCGTTTGTTGTAAAAACAATTCTTTTCTCTTTAGAGTTGAATTTAGGAACTCTATTAACCATAAGGTAAGAACGATCTATTAATTCGAGGATATAATCAAACGTAAAAAATACATATTTTTTGTCATCTAAAATCTTTTTTACAGAATCAATCTCATCCTTCTTGAATTGTTTCTTTTCTTGAAGGAAGTTATAGTATTGATTCCATTTGTTTTCATCTGTCAAATAATTAATAATTTTACCCATATTAATACCTCAAAAAGAAGAAGGAAGGAGGAGAAAAAGAATTCATAATATAATTAGACTGGTATAAACGATCTATGGCCTGCAACTAAACCTTAAAGATAATAGAACGCATCTACCTTTGTTGCATTTAATCTCCTCCTTCTAGAGAGTTAGAATGAATATTTGGTTTCTTTTAAAAGTTTAAATAATTCATCTATTTTTTCAGAATATTCTAAATTTTTAATATTTACTCCATTTATTTTGATAAGTTGCTCATATGTATAGTTTAAGTCAGAGAGATACATTGCTGTATAAGTAACTCTTTTTGTAATGGTGCCATCTTCATTAATGTATTCTTTTGCAATAATTTTAAGTATTTCTGGAAGTTCACCTGTATTGATTACATCAAATGAGAAAGTAACCCATTTTTGATTATCTACATAATCGCATACTGCATCAAGCAACTTTTGTTCGTCTGAGTTTAATTGGAAGTACTCATTTGATTCCTCATATTTATCTCTTTCACTAAAATGTCTAAATCTAATTCTTTTTTGTGTCATATCTATATATACGAATATATCTCTTGTCATAGTTCTTCCAATTTTTGCTGTTTTTAGTGGAAGGCATTTTCTATTGTTAATGAATATGCATCTGTGATCTGCGATACAACGTTTCAACATGAGTGTATTTTGATAAGTTAAGATTGTCTTCTGAGTTGAAGAAGATGCAGACATAAAATAGTTTAAGAGAGATGTTAAATACTCTGAAATAGACATACAAACACTTCCTGCAAAAATGTATCTTAACAAATCATCATCTTGTGCCAATCTAAATTGGACTTTTTTAAGTTTATTCTTTGCATCATCAGAGTCTTCGGAAAGCGCAGTTGTTTTCAATAATCTAGTTCTAATGATTTCTTTTATAAAATCTTGCTCTTTACCACTTTTAACTATTTTCTCGATAAAGTCTTTATCTAGGTCTTTATAGTATTCTTTTTCTAATGTCTTAGCTATATCACTAATTAGCTCAACTTCAGTATTTGTTACATATAAATATGTGTTCAAAAGGATAACCTTTAAAAATGAAGAAAAGTCATTTTTTCTCTTATCAATGAGATATTCGTGTCTTGGTTGCATTTCTTTGAGTTCCTTTTGGGTTCCATCTGTCATATACAGATAATAACATGTGTTTGGACTTAAAGAAGTTTGCTCTTCTGGAATGTAATTTGCGTTAATACTGAGTTTCATTTTTATTTCCTTTTTGTGATAAATCTTAACTCAATTATATGGATACAGATACCTTGTGTCTATACTTTTTTGCATAAAAACTGCATTATTTATTTATGCACTTTTTGAATGCACTTTTATTTGACAAATTTTTTGGATATAGACATAAATACTATTAAAATGATATTATTAAAAATATGAAAAAATATAATATATTAGTATGTTCAGATTCATTTAAAGGTTCCTTATCCTCTAGGGATATTATAGATATCTATAAAGAAGAAGCTTTGGATGTAGAAAATGTTAGTATTACTGGCGTTGAAATAGCAGATGGTGGTGAAGGAACGCTAGATGCAATATCTAAGTTTGGAAAGTATGAATGGAAAGAAATAGAATGTTCTAATCCTTTATTTGAAAAAATTACAGCAAAGTACTTATTGGATCAAGAAGTTGCAATTATAGAAATGGCACAAGCATCTGGAATAACATTAATTCCATATAAAGATGGTAATGCATTAAAGACTACAACTTTTGGAACAGGAGAATTAATACTAGATGCAATTAAAAATGGAGCAAAACATATATTCATTACAGTTGGAGGAAGTGCCACTAATGATGGAGGTATAGGAGCGCTTAATGCTTTAGGATATGATTTCTTAGATAAAGATGATAATTCTTTGAAACCAATTGGAGAAAATTTAATAAAGATTAGCAACGTAGATGCAAGCAAGGCAATAGATACAAAAGGAATTGAGTTTACAGTTGTTGCAGATGTGGAGAACAAATTACTTGGAGAAAAAGGTGCAACCTATGTCTATGGACCTCAGAAAGGGGCTGTAGGTGAAATCAAAGAACAACTCGAAGAAGGAATGGGAAACTATAATTCTGTGGTTAAGAGAGTTCTAGGCGTGGATATGAATACTTTGGAACATGGTGGTGCTGCAGGAGGACTAGCAGCTGGACTTATGGCGTTCCTTAATGCAAATGTACAAAGTGGTATAGAAACATTATTAGATTTAATAGACTTTGACACTCTCTTAAATGATGCAAATGCAGTAATTACTGGAGAAGGTTGTTTAGATGAGCAATCTCTTCAAGGTAAAGTTGTTTGTGGTATTACAAAGAGATGTGTTAAAAAGAATGTCCCAGTATATGTAATGGCTGGTATAACTAAAATCCAAGGTGCGGAAGGAATAAAGAGAATAAAAACTTTAAGAGAGTATGCAATGGATTCAGAGGACTCTATACTTAATGCAAAGATATATGCAAGGATTGCTGCAAAAGAAATGCTAAAAGAGATTGTAGAGGATATTAAGGGGTAATGCATGGATAAAAAGGAAGTTAAACAAGCTTTAAAGGAAGCAGAAAAAAAGATATTAACAGAAGAAGAAACCAAGAACTTGCCTGGATCTTTTATAAAACTCAATTGTGGTATTACACATTATGAAGTTAAAGGGGAAGGAGAACTTGTTGTATTATGCCATGGTTATGCAACCCCATATTATATTTATGATAAAGTCTTTGAAGGTTTAGTAAACGCAGGATATAAGGTTTTGAGATATGATCTCTTAGGCAGAGGATATTCGGAGAGAGTAGATGCTATTTATAATGCAGAATTATTTGCAACTCAATTATATGAATTGACAAGTTCATTATTCTTTGGAGAAAAGTTTTATTTAGTGGGTACGTCCATGGGTGGAACCATTACAACAACATATTATAAAAACCATCCAGATACAGTTAAAAAACTTATTTTACTTGCTCCAGCAGGTATGGATACATTTAAAGCCCCAGGGTATATGAAGATTGCAAATGTTAAGGGCTTAGGGGAGTTTATATTCTATAACATAGCTGGACCAATGCTATTAAAGAAAAGCAATTCTGAACTTTACAATGTTAGCGAAGAAGAAAAAGATTATTACCAAAGAAACTTTGCAAAAGCAATGGTATATAAAGGATTCTTAAAAGCAACTCTATCTTCTTTAAGAAACACAATTCTAAGAACAGATATTGCTATGGAAGGATATAGGGCTGTGGCTAGAGATAGTCTTCCCTTATTGGTTATATGGGGAACTATAGATAAGACTATGCCATATTACCAAAGTGAAAGACTAAAAGAAGTATGTCCTAATGCAAAACTAATTACTTATGAGAATTCAGGGCATATATTCCTCTTTGATGAAGGTGAAAGGACTACAAAAGATATTTTAGAATTTATTAGAGGTTAGTTATGAAGGTTATAGTTGCAGGCGCGGGACATGGAGGATTGGTGGCAGCAAGTAAACTTGCAAAGTTTGGGTATGATGTTACAGTCTATGAAAAGAGACAAAGAGAAGAACTTGGTCATGACTGGGAGGATAGGTTTACCTTTGATTTACTCTTAAAGATTATAGAAAAAGACGAACTTCCTAAAGATGTTTGGAGATATAGAGGAGATTGTGTATTTGTAAGCCCTTCTAAGAGAACCAATGTTGAAATAAGATATACAGATGAAACACGCCAAAAGATAATGTGGCGTAAACCTTTAATTAATATGCTTTTAGACTATGCACTAAAGTGCGGTGTTAAGTTTGAATATGGTGTGGATGTAAAAGAAGCAATTATAAAGGAAGATACTATCATTGGTATTAAGACAAACAAAGGGGACATACTAGGGGATATTGTAATAGATTCAATGGGAGCATTCTCATGTATTAGAAGAAACCTTCCAGATGGTTTTGGTATAGAAAAAGAATTGAACAGAGGAGATGCATTCTACGGATATAGGGCATACTTTAACAAGACAGAAAAAGTTTCTCCAGAGTTCCCATTTGAGGTTTATTTATATCATGAAAGAGAACAAGGATTATCTTGGTGTTGTGTAAATGAAGATAATGTAGACATACTAATTGGAAGAATAGATCCATTAACTAAAGAAAAGGTTGAGGAGCAATTAAAGATATTCAAAGAAAACCATCCATATATAGGAGATGAAATCCTGCACGGAGGACAATACGGAGTAATACCTGTTAGAAGACCATTACCTTTAATAGTTGCGAATGGATATGCTTGTGTTGGAGATAGTGCTTTCATGACAACTCCAATGAATGGAATGGGTATAGACCTATCTATGAATGCAGGATTATTGCTTGCAGAGACCTTAATTAACAAGGAAGATGCAAGTATAGAGAATCTTTGGAATTATAATAGAGAATATCATAAACAGTTTGGTGGCCCAACAGCAAAGAACGAAGGATTAAAGAACTCATTACTTAAACTCCCATATGAAGGAGTAGATTTCTTATATGATAACGCAGTAATACAATCTTCAGATTTGGCTGGTGCAGGAAGAAATATGAAACTTGGTGCATTGCTTGGTAAGTTTGTAAGAGGTATGAAAAAGACAAAATATTTCTTTGCAATTATTAAAGGATTAATTAAGGGAAGTAAGGCATCTAAAACATATACCAAAGCACCAAAAGTTTATAATATAAAAGCCATTAAAAAGTGGGAAGATAAACTGAATAAATTAGTAATAAAAATAAACTAAAAATAAACCCTCATGTGAGGGTTTTTAATTATCTTATTTGTTTGATTCGTTGTAGGCTTTTCTAACTGCTTTTGCAAGTTGGTCTGCACAGGAAGTATTTTTCCATCCACATGTGTTTCCAAGCAAATATTGTTCTATTTTTTCAACAGCCCAACCATCTACAAGTTTAGATATGGCTTTAAGGTTTCCATCACAACCACCATAGAATTTAATATTTGAAACAATATTGCCATTTAAATCAAAGTCTATTTGCATTGAACATACATCCCTTGTTTTATAACTGTAACGCATAATTATCTCCTTTTATTTTAATAATAATTCATATTTTGGCTTAAGTATTTTTTCAAGTCTAATCTTGAAAGTCGTTATATAGTATTCTTTTCTTAGAGGTGAAATAATAGATATATCCTTATATGATTCTGAAATATTATTTATAAAATCTTCTATATCAGGAAGGATATGCACCACTCGCTCAAAAACACGCTTTATTGAAGCATTTAAATCTAAGTTGTCAAGATTTAATATCTGGTCATTTCTTATTTGTGTGCCATCATCATTTTCATATGCTGTTATTCCATTAGTTGCACTGCTTTCCAATTTTTCTTTGTCAGCCATTATACTGCTTATCCTTTCTTCTGTAGCTTTAGAATAGAAACAATTACCACAATCATAAATAGGGGACATATTGTATGTGTTAGTATTTTTAAATTTTATTACACCCCAATTATCTTCATTTCTATCATTGTTGTTGATTAACATATCAATTATTACTACATCCCAAAATCTTTGTTTAGCAAATGGTATTTGACTTAAAACTGTATTATGTTCTAACTGGAAAATAATCTCATTAATGTTCGATGCGGTAAAAGGTGAATCTGATTTGTCTTCCATAATTATTGGATTAGTGTCGTTTCTAAGTGCAGTATAAGGAATGAGCAACTCATTTTTATCATTGTTAATAAAGTCCTTACATGCACAAACCACTTTATTTTTTCTTCCATCATTATATATGCCAAGAATAGTTTCGTGGGCATCATATCCTAATAGTTTATAAATGTTGCTTCCTATGTATTCACTTAAGGGTGATGTTACATAAGAGAGTCCTTTAGTATTTTGCATGGCTGATGTGTTTTTAGGAAATTTTAAAATCCAGAAATTATTATTGTATATTATTCCTTTCTTTTCTCCGGCTCTTCCGCCATATTCTAGATTTCTTGGGCTTAATCCACAATTTGTAAAATCTATTATATCTGTCATAAACAATACCTCTTAATTAGTTTGTTCCATTGAGATTCTCTTAAAATATGTTGGCCTGTTTCTTTTTTTGCACGAGAATCAATAGCATCTGCCAAATTCATGTATAGTCCATAATCGTTTAACAAATCGGCCTTTTCTGCTTTTTCAACTAAATCGCGCATTCCAACACTTAAATCAAAATCAATTTTAATAGAATCATCTATAAAATTATAAACCCTATTTTCATATATATCTTTCATTATTAGTTCTGTTAAATATTTATTAACATTATCAACATTATTGAGTTTATCAATGATAACAGAATTATCATTTCTAATTCTTAATTTAATTGTCTTATAATTGTTTTTTATATAATCATTTATATATTCTTTTTGATCAAACATAAAATCACCTCAATGAAATTATATAACATTTGGGGGCAAATGTAAAATAAAATATGCTAAAAAATAATCTTTAGCATATAAAAATATTAGTATTTTTAAATTATAGTTTGGTTGTTAATTCATCTAGTTTGGCAAGTGTATCTGCTTTCGCTGTGGATGGAATAGTAATTAAATCATTTACTAATGTTATATCCTTAAATGTTGCAAGTTTCTCTATAATCTTTTTTCCAGCCATAGGAGCCCAACTTCCATTGTCTACAACAGCAGCCTTTCTATTTCTCCATGTCTTATTTTGTAATCTTTCAATAAAATCTGCCATAGGTGAGAACATATCTAGATTATATGTTGAGCAGAAGAATACAGTTGTTCCATTTCTAAATGCTTCGGAAAGAGCATAGGAATATTCTGTTCTTGTTATGTCTATTAAAACAGCTCTATCTCCAAGTTTCTTTGCAAGATATTCAGCAGCCTTATATGTATTTCCATGAATAGAAGCACATGCAATTAAAACTTTCTCTGGTTCTTCTGGTTCATAGGATGCCCATTTTGCATAAAGGTCTATATACTTAGAAAGATTCTTTGTTAAGATTGGTCCGTGGAGAGGACATATTCTTTGAATATCTAATGTTGCTGCTTTTTTAAGAAGGTTCATAGTTTGGAGACCATATTTTCCAACAATATTGAAATAATATCTTCTAGCTTCGTCATCCCAAGGGGAGTCTTCATTGAAGTCTCCAAATCTTCCAAATCCATCTGCACTAAACAAAGTTTTTGTTGTGCTTTCATATTCAACCATAACTTCTGGCCAGTGTACTAATGGAGCCATGATGAAAGTGAGTTTATGTTCGCCCAAGTCTAGTGTGCTTCCTTCTGCAACTATTTCAGTTATGGAATCTATGTCTAAATTAGTGAAGTTCTTAAGCATAGGTACAGTTTTTGCATTAGCAACCAATTTTATGTCTGGATATTTTTTAACCAAAGTTTCAATGTTTGCAGAGTGATCTGGTTCCATATGAGAAACTACTAAATAATCTGGTTTTCTTCCGCCTAATGCTTCTTTAATATTTGCAAGCCATTCTTCACCTTTTCTTTTGTCTATGGTGTCCATAATAGCAATCTTATCATCCAAGATGATATAACTGTTGTATGTAACTCCATTTGGTACTTCAAATTGACTTTCAAACTTATCTAATGTGGTATCATATTCTCCAATATAAACTATCTTTCCCATGTTTTGCTCCTAAATTGTTTTAATGCTTTTACTATACTATTTATTATAAAAATAGTAAACACAAATATTTTGTTGTATCTCGTTGTATAATTTATAGGTAGGTGTTAAAATATTTCTATGACTAACAGATATGACATTATAATTATTGGTGGAGGTGCAGGAGGCTTATTTTTAGCTTCTCAATTATCTCCTATTAAGAAAACATTATTGCTAGAAGCCAATGACAGAGTTGGCAAGAAGTTATTATCCACAGGAAACGGAAAGTGTAATCTCACAAATTTGGATATGAAAACTATCCATTACAATCATCCATCTTATGTTGAACAGTTTATAGACAACTTTGATGCTCATGATGTAGTTCGTGCTTTTGAACAAATGGGATTATTAACTAAAGTTATAGATGAAAGAGTATATCCTTATTCAGAATGTTCATCCAATGTACTAGATGTATTACGTACAGCAGTACAAAAAAATGGTGTAGATATTCAATGTGGTTATATTGTTAAAACTGTAGACTATGCTGCAGATGGTTTTACAGTTGGCGGTGTATATAAAGATGAAAACGAGAATAACAAATCTTTCTCATTTAATGCAGATTATGTAGTACTTGCAACAGGTTCTACAGCCACCTTTGGAAGAAATAGTTTGGACCTTTATACTGCATTTGGACATACAATTAAACCTATCCAACCATCTCTAGTACCAATTAAGACAGACAAGGAATCTATAAAAGGATTATCTGGTGTTAGAGTAAAAGGTGGTATAAGAATTGGATACAGATATGAAATAGGAGAAATCTTATTCAAAGACTTTGGTGTTTCTGGTATAGCTGCATTTAATATGGCAAACGAAATCTCCAGAGGAATTGCTAAGCCAGGCCAATCTTTATATATAGACTTTATGCCAGAGTATTCATTATCTGAAGTTGAAGGTATTTTAAATAAGAGAGGAAATGTTACAGTTGGAGAATTGCTTCTTGGAATGTTCCATTCTAAAGTTGCAGCAAGACTAATTGCAGCAGCAAAAGCAGAAGAGAGCGATCCAGCACCACAAAAGGTTAATGCCATTGCCAAGGTTATTAAGACTTATCCAATAATTATTGAAGGACTTGGAGATATATCTTTAGCACAATGTGTGTCTGGTGGTTTGAATATAAGAGAGTTTGACGAGCAACTTCAATCCTTAAAACAAAAAGGCTTATATGCTATAGGTGAAGCATTAGACGTAGACGGAGATTCTGGTGGATTTAACTTACACTGGGCATGGGCATCTGCACACACCGTTGCACAAGCATTAAATAGAGAATAATTATGAAATGTAAGTATTGTGGAAGTGATATAAGTCCAATGGATCATTATTGTCCAGAATGTGGGCATATTAATGAAAGTTACCTAAGTAATGATACTTATGAAGATAGACAGACTAGTGATGATCCTTTTGAAGATGTAGTAGAAAGAAGAAGTTGCAGTTCTGGTTTTTATACAGTTCCAACAGACGAAGAAATTCAACAAGCAACATCATCTTCAAGACCTAATCCAGTCTTTGCTATTCTTTCTTTAATATTTGGCATACTTGGTGCTCTTATTCCAGCATTGATTTTAGGTATAATTGGTCTTAAAAAATATTCAAAGGATGATCCATCTTGTAGTAAGTTTAGAAAGATGTGTATAGCAGGTATTATTCTTGGTATTATCGTGTTTATCATAGAAATTATTGTGGACGTGCTATACTTCTTATATTTTGGAAGTTTACTATTGATAGACTCATCTGGCTCAGAATCATTCAGTTTTATTCCTTTCATACAATTATAATATAATTGTAATTTCCAAACCTATAAAAAATTAGTTAAATTGTTTACTTTTTTTCTTTAAGTATTTATAATGTCATTATGGATACTCAAAACGCAAGTAATTATTTTTCTTTATATCGCAAATTTGTTAAAGCGTATGGAGATTTTATTATGGAAGAACTTGGAGAGAAAGACCTTTCTCCAAATGAAATAGTAGTTATTTCTTCCTTATCTGTCACAACAAAAGCAAGTGAGATAGCAAAGATATCAGATGTGTCTAAAGCACTTATTTCTAGAAGTGTAAAATTATTAAAGAGTAAAGACTTAATTAATATATCTTTAGATACATTAGATATGAGAGAACAAACCTTAACTCTAACAGAAAAAGGTGAAGAAATAGCAAAGAGAATCATAAAATGCAAAGAAAAGTTCTTTGAAAAAGCATTTAAAGATTTCTCAGAAGATGAGTCAGAGGTACTAAAGGCACTTCTAAACTTAATGGCAAATAATTTAAATATAGATAATATATAGGGGAATTATGGAAACAAAAAAATTATTAGATGGAAGAAAACAAAGTACAAGATTTATTGTAGATGAAATTACAAAGATTTGTACAACAATGCCAAAAAGAGATCCAGGTAGTGATGGAGAAACTCAAGCAGTTGAGTACATGGCAGAACAAATGAGAGGATATGGCGCAGAAGCAACTGTAGAACCATTTGAAATTCATCCAAGTTCATTCTTTGGTTGGATTTATATTACAATGACTTGCTTCATTCTTGCATCCGTTGCAGTATTTTTCTCAGCATTAATTGCAATAGTACTTGTTGTTATTGGTTATATCCCAATGATACTTCAATTTGTATTATATACAAAGACACTAGATCCATTATATCCACAAAAGACTTCGCATAACGTTACAGCTATTAAAAAATGTAAAGGTGATGTAAAGTGTAGAGTCTTCTTTAATGGACATCCAGATGCAACTTGGGAATGGTCTACAAACTACCACTTCGGAGGCAAAGTGTTTATTGGACAATTTGTTGTAGATGTTATTGGTTCTTTATATATCATTGGAGCAGCAATAGTAAAATGGGTTTTAGTTGGTGGTGTTGGTGGTGCTATGCCAGTTGGTGTTAATCTAATTATCCCATGCGTAGGATTGTTATTTGTACCATTATTCTTCGTTACATATTTCATTAGTGATACCAAAACTGTTGTAGATGGTGCAAATGATAACCTCACAGGATGCTATATGGGAATCGCACTTCTAAAGGCATTAAAAGAAAACAATATAGAATTAGAGCATACAGAAGTTGGTGTTATTATCTCTGGTTCAGAAGAATGTGGATTAAGAGGTGGTAAGGCTTGGGCAGAAGCACATAAGGACGAATATAAAGACGTTCCAACAATTATTGTTTCTTATGATACAATTCATGATCCAAAGTGCTTACAAGTTAATATGAAAGATTTAAATGCTCTTGTCCCAGCAGACAAAGAAGGTTCGGAGTTATTCTTACAAGCTTGTGAAGATGTTGGTGTATATTGCGGTAAGGGTACTGTACCATTTGGTGCAACAGACTGTGCTGCATTTACTCAAGGTGGATTTAGAAGTGTTGGTGTAACAGGACTTGCACATACATTAGAAAAATATTATCACACACGTTTAGATAGTTATGACAATCTAGATGAGCAAGGCATAGAAAACTGCTATGCTGCAACAGTTGGATTCCTACAAATTTGGGATCATAAATATAGCGAAGAATAATAAAATATTCTTATGAATAAGAAGTCGGGCTAGAAATGGCTCGATTTTTTATAACTTTCTGAGGTCTATTCCTTCAAAATTATAACTTAGAGAGAATGCCTTAGATGTTAAACGGCTAAATATTCTTTCTTGGTATCTAGTCATTATTCCATCTCCGTCTAAGTTGGTTGAAATAATAGTTGTAACGTTTCTTTCTTGTCTTGTACTAATTATTAGATATAGATATTCAAGTGTTACGTTTCTTGTAATTGGCTCTGTGCCGAGGTCGTCTATTATTAATAAATCACTAGTAATATAATCCTCAAGCATTTCTTGTTGGTGTTCAATAGGTGCAGTACGTACAGCAATCATATCATTATTAAACTTGAATGCAGAAACATACTTAACACTAAAACCTTTATTTAAAAGTCCATTTGCAACTGCTTGAGATAAACAAGTTTTTCCTGTTCCAGTTAGACCACTAAATACAAATGTATTTTTCTTTACATTAGGATACTTTTCTACAAACACCTTCATTTGATGATATGCCTTAGTTAGATTTGCCTTAGCTTTTTCATCTTCTATTATGTCTAAGTTAGCATCTTCAAAGGTAAATGTATTAACACCCAAACCACTTTCTTTTCTTAGGGCATCCACGTAGTTTTTAATGGAGCAAGAGCAAATTGTACCATTTACAACACAAGCGTCATGGCACTTTTCACATACATATTCTTTTGGATAAAGAGCATCAAATGTAATCTTATGTTTTGCAAGAGCTTCTTCAAAAGCTTTCTTAGCCTTTATAACTTTCTTATCCTTTTCATCGCCATTACATTCAAAAAGGGATGCAGAATAAGTTTGTTGTGCTTTAGAAACATCTTGGAATGAAAAAGCTCTGGTTTTTACTTTCTCAGCGCTTCTTTGCAAATTAGAACTTTCATTGTGTCTAATATTAATTATGTATTGTAATGCTCTTTGTTTTATGTTCATGGTTGCTCCTTATAAGTCCGAATCTGAGATAGAGTTACTTCCAAATATACCTTTAAGATCTTCCTTTGTATATTCTCTGGTCTTAATTTGTGTTGCTGGAACTGCATTTTGTGTAGGTGCAGTATTATTTTTCTTTGCTTCTTCTAGTGTTGTAATACCAGTGTTCTTCCACTTAGATAACATTTGGTTGATATAAGACATGTTGTATTGCTTGCCAAGAGATAATTCAGCTGCATATAGGATTATATCATCTGTGAAGCCCCAGTCTTTTGTCCAGGTCTGGTAGAATGTTCTGTCTGCAGGAGTTACATTTCTCATGCTTCCACTTGTTTCTATAATCTTCTTAATCTTTTCTCCATCTTGTACTTGGTTAGATACAAATTCATCTATGGCCTCGCTTGAGATTATTCCTTTGGAATAGAAGTTGTTAATGATGTTATTTAAGCCATCTAGACCACGTACACCGCTAATGAAGCAATAATGTGCAACTTTCTTCAAGGATTCTTTATTGAAGCCCTTATTGGTCCAAGGAACGATATATGTTTCAATCTCAGGTTCTAACTCTCTGTATGATGTGCCTATTTCTGTATTAACTGTTAGAGCGATATCTTCAAGTTCATCACGGTACTTGTTGTAATTCTTAATTTCTTGCTCTGTGAAGATTGAAAGTTTATAGAATTCATTAAGTTTTGCGTCCAGTGCTTTGAATGTCTTGGATTTAGATGATTTAGCAGCTGCAATAATTGCTTCTGTGCTGAATCCGAGATTTGTTGTCCAGTTAACGAGCATTTGTTTTTCTTCTAAGCCTGCGGCACCTTTTCTATTGAGTGCAACAAGCACCTTTCTCATTGTCTCGGATTGTGTTTCAAAGTCATTGAGTTTAACTTCTACATCTTCTACAGTCTTAACACCTTGAGAAGCCCAGTCTCTTGCTATAGTGAGGATGTATGGATAACGTACAGTTTCTCCCTTTGTATCTATGCAGAATTGGGTAATCATTAGGAGTGCATCTTGATCCATACTAGAACTTTCCAAGAATCCCATAAACTCATTGTATTCGTTTGGAGTGAGCATTCTATTAGGGAAGAGTGTTTGAAGATGGCTTGCAAAGTCTTGATATTTGCCAGTCTTATATTTCTTTGGGAGTTGGTTTTGGTTCTTCAAGCAAAGATACTCAACCTCAAGTGGCATTTTGGACTTAATCTTTACTAAACCATTGTCTTCAAAGAATTGGAATGTGTCTACAATCTTAGATGGAGCAACAGATAATGCTTTGCCCATTTCTTCTAAAGAGTTGTCTTTAGATTGGTTCATGCAAAGGTATTGTCCGTAAATATAAATCTTAATTTCGTCTGCGTCTAAACTAGGTAGCAACTCTGTTATGAAGAGGTTGTCTACTAGTGTGTAATTGTTCATTAAGAAATCGCTTGAAAATCTTGCAAATGCCATGTTGTTTTAACTCCCAAATATATTGAAAATAAAATACCACATTTTGAGCCAGATTTGTGAAAAATTAAAAAAATATTTTTTAAAAAACTATATATTGTGGTATGTAAAAAATCGTCCCCAATTGACCTCATTTTAGACCCTCAGTTATGCACTTTTTGTCCACAGGTTTTCCACTAAGTTATTAACAATTTATATAATTATACTAATATTATGTGTGCGTGTAATAATTCGCATAAAACCAATAAAATGAATATTCGCACGAAATTTTTGGATAAAATGAAGATAATTTAGAATAATTATGAGATATTATGAATATTGATGTTGTTAGAATTATGTTTTTTAAGTTTCTAAGTCCTTCTGTTAAGTTGTAAATGGAGTGTAAGTGTGGTATTATAATTTAAAAATTATAAAAATGGAGGCAAATATGGCTGATTTTAGTGGAATGGATTATTTGAATAGTTATTTCTCAACTGGTGCTTTTGTTTGTGCAAAAGATAATGTTATGACAGCTAGTTGGGGATTCGTTGGATGCATGTGGGGAAAGAAGTGTGTTATAGTCCCTATTCGTGATTCCAGATATACTAAAAAATTATTAGATGAAAGCACATCTTTTACAGTATCTATCCCAGCAAATGGAACAATGTCTAAGGCATTAGGAATTTGTGGAAGTAAGAGCGGAAGAGATATGGATAAATGGGAAGCAGCTGAACTTGAAAAGCAAAGCGCAAAAGAAGTTGAAGGCAATGTTGTAAAAGGCTGTGAGCACTATTTTGAATGTGTTATTAGACAAGTTGTACCAATGAACAGCTTTGAAGGCATAGAGAAATGGTATGCAACAGGAGATAAGCACAATTTCTATATTGGAGAAGTAGTAGCAGAGTATTAATATGAAAATCTGGGCAAAGGTAATGGTTAAAGACAAGATTCGCAAGGATGTTGTAGAAGAATATGAGGATACAAAGTCCTTTACATTCTCTCAATTTAAAACACTTATACAAAATTTGTGTTATAAGGTAGATATTTCTACACCAGTTATCTTGAAACCACACTATGATCATTTTATTCAGTTTAATAGAGTTAAGTTTTTGCCTAGAGATTTCATAGAGCAAGTAGATTACACATGTTTTGAGGTAGAGGTTGGATATGATAAGAAGAAAGCAACATTTTCTACCTTTGGATTTTAAGGAATAATTATGGACGCACCACAGAGTTATACTTATATGTTGGCAAAAGACCTTTTAGAAGAGAAGGTTCATGTTATTAATAAAAGATACCCATTCTTTTTGGTTGGAGTTGATGGAAAAGACCAGGACGCTATAGTTGCAATACTATCTGACATCTATGGAGCAGATACATTAATATCTGTTATGACAGGAGATGGAAAGGCATATCAAATCAATCTTGGAATGGTATATTTAGAAGGAGAGAACAATACACTTGGTTTTGGCCCAGAAAAGAATTTAACAGACCACAAACGTTTTGATTTCTCAGACTTAGAAGAAATACTTATTAGGCTTAGAGGAGAAGGTGGCTGTGAATGGGATAGAGCCCAAACACATGAGAGCATTAGAATTAACCTAATAGAAGAAGCATATGAACTTGTAGAAGCTATAGATCTTGCAAATAAGGCAATGTTGCTTGAAGAAACTGGAGACGTCCTTTTGCAAGCAGTATTCCATACACAAATAGCAAAAGAGAATAACGAGTTCAATTATTCAGATATGCTTAGTGCAGTATGTAAGAAACTAATAGACAGACATACACATATCTTTGGTACAAATCATGCAAACAATGCAGAGGAAGCACTTAACTTCTGGACAGAGGCAAAAAAGAAAGAAAAGAAGTATTTATCTTCAGCAGATGCTATGGATAGAGTACCTAAAAACTTGCCAGCATTATTATATGCAGAGAAGATTCAAAAGATTGCAAAGAAAGTCAACTTTGATTTCCCAAATGCCAAGGAATGCTATGCGAAAGTCCTAGAAGAATTGGATGAATTCAATGGTGCTGTTAGTGATGCAAATAGAGTAGAAGAAGCAGGAGATATCTTATTCAGCGTAGTAAACCTTCTTCGTTTCTACAAGATAGAACCAGAGATGGCACTTGCAGATGCAAATAAGAAATTCTTTAAGCGTTTTGATAAAGTAGAGCAAATAGTAACATCTAGAGGAAAGAAAATGGAAGAATGTACTTTAGATGAGTTAGATGAAATTTGGAATTCAGACGAGGTTCGTAGTGCTAAGTGAGTATATTAAACCACTAACAATAGGCAATGTTACTCTTAAGAATAACATAATTGCAGCACCAGTGGCAGGATTTTCAGATTTTGCTTTTAGAACATTATGCTCTAGATTTGGAGCAGGATTAACCGTTACAGAATTAACTAGTGCAAAAGGACTTTGTTATAACAGCAAGGCAACCTATGAACTTATTCACACAACAGAGGAAGAAAGTCCAAAGTGTATCCAAATATTTGGATGTGAGCCAGAGTTTATAGAAAAAGCATGCAGAGATGAAAGACTTTCTAAGTTTGATATCATAGACATTAATATGGGATGTCCTATGAAAAAGATAGTTAATAACGGAGAAGGTTCTGCACTTATGAAGAACCCTGAACTCATAGAAGAAATAGTAAAAGCAGCAGTTAGGGGAAGCAATGGCAAACCAGTTACTGTTAAAATGAGAGCAGGATATGTTATGGGATATCCAACAGCTGTAGAATGCGCAATAGCTGCTCAAGATGGTGGTGCAAGTATGGTTGCAATACATGCTAGATATAGAGATCAAATGTATGCAGGAGAAGCAGATCATACAATAACAGCAAAGGTAAAAGAAGCACTATCTATACCAGTAATTGCCAATGGAGATATAGACAGTATTCCATCCTTAGAAAAGGTTGCAAAGATAACAAATGCAGATGGTTTTATGATAGGAAGAGGAATGCTTGGGAAACCTTGGATTTTTGAACAACTCACAGATAAACATAACGAAATTAATATAAAAAGTGTCATTTATGAACATATAGAACTTTTAAAAGAGTTGTATAGTGAGCCTAGAATTGCTAATGTAATGAAGGGACAACTTTGCTATTATGCAAGGAACACAAGACATGCAAAAGCAATTAGAATGTCCACATCTCAAATTAAAGATATAGAGTCTTTAAAGGCTGTTGTGGATGAGTATTTAGATGTGAATGTTTTGTTTTAATTATGTTTAATATTGTTTTAGTTTATCCAGAAATACCACAAAATACAGGCAACATAGCAAGGACATGTTCCGTAACGGGAGCAAGACTTCATCTTGTTAAGCCACTTGGTTTTGATATAGACAATGCATCCTTAAAAAGAGCAGGGTTGGATTACTGGGATGAATTAGACATTACAGTATATGAAAACTTGGAAGAGTTTTTTGAAAAGAACAAAGGCAATTACTATTTCTTATCTAAGAAAGGTGCTAAGTCTTATGCAAACATAGAATACAAGGATGGAGACTATTTGATATTTGGAAGAGAAAGTGTAGGACTAGACGAGGACTTGCTTAGAGCCAATTATGACAATACATTAAGAGTTCCAATGAGAGAGAAGTCTAGATCCTTAAATCTATCCAATACAGTGGCCATAGTTTTGTATGAGGCATTAAGACAAACTGGCTTTAAAGATTTAACAACAAAAGGACCATTTAATTTATGATTAAAGTATTATTTATTTGTCACGGAAATATATGTAGATCTCCTATGGCGGAGTTCATTTTTAAGGATATAGTTAAAAAGAACGAAAAAGATGATATGTTTGTAGTAGAATCCAGAGCAACATCTTCAGAAGAACTTGGAAATGGTATCTATTATGCAGCCAAAGAAGTATTAAACAGACGTGGCATTCCTTTTGATACTAATAAATATGCTCAAAGACTTTCTAAAAGCGAATATGAAAACTTTGACTATCTTATCTATATGGATGATTGGAATCTATATGGTATAAACAAAATAATCTCAGAAGATGTATATGGTAAGGTGCACAAATTGCTTGCCTATGCTGGACTAAGCAGAGATGTAGAAGATCCATGGTACTCTAGAAATTTTGATAAAGCATTTGAAGATATTATGCTTGGGTGTACAAAATTGTATGATTTCTTATTAAAAAATCATAATTAAAATATTCGGTGTTTACTTGTAGCACTGCATTGTGGTATAATTTTTGTTAGCAAATAAAAATTAATATTTTTAAAGGAGCATAAATTTATGAGCAAAAAAACAATCAGAGACATTGATGTTAAAGGCAAAAAAGTGTTGTGTCGTGTAGACTTCAACGTTCCAATGCAAGATGGTGTTATCACAGATGAGAATCGTATCCAAGGAGCACTCCCAACAATTAAGTACTTATCAGATGCTGGTGCAAAGTTAATTCTTTGTTCACACCTTGGTAAACCACACAATATCTTTACTCCAGGATTTGGACTTTCAAAGAAAGAGAAGAAAGCAGTTGAAGCACTCCCAGAAGAAGAAAGAGAAGCAGCAACAAAGGCATATATTGAGAAAGCACTCAAGAATGATCCAGTTAAATTCACTCTTGCTCCAGTTGCAAAGAGACTTGCAGAACTACTTCCAGACAAGAAAGTTACATTCGCAAAAGATTTAGTTGGTGAAGATGCACAAGCAAAGGTTGCAGCATTAAATGATGGAGATATCGTTCTTCTTGAAAATACTCGTTTTGAAAAAGGCGAAGAAAAGAATGATGAAGCACTTTGCAAGAAACTTGCAGCTTTCTGTGATGTATATGTAAATGATGCATTCGGAACAGCACACCGTGCACATGCAACAACAGCTGGTATTGCATTATATGGATATGCTCCAGTAGCAGTAAGTGGATTCCTTATTGAAAAAGAAATCAAATTCTTAGACGAAGCAGTAAATCGTCCAGTACGTCCATTCGTAGCAATTCTTGGTGGTGCTAAAGTATCAGACAAGATTGGCGTTATCGAAAGCTTATTAAATAAATGTGATGCTCTTATCATCGGTGGTGGTATGGCATATACATTCAAAGTTGCAATGGGTCAAACAGTTGGAAACAGCTTACTCGAAGAAGATAAAGTTGAACTTGCAAAAGGTTTAATGGAAGAAGCAAAGAAGAAGGGTGTTAAACTCTTATTGCCAGTAGATACAGTTATTGCAGACAACTTCTCAAATGATGCAAATACACAAGTTGTAGAAGGAAGCATCCCAGATGGTTGGGAAGGATTAGACATCGGACCAAAGACAATTGAACTCTTCAAGGCAGAAATTGCTAAAGCAAAGACAATCGTTTGGAACGGACCAATGGGTGTATTCGAAATGGAAAGATTTGCAGTAGGTACAAAAGCAATAGCAGCAGCTCTTGCAGAAAATAGTGGTGCAACAACAATTATCGGTGGTGGAGACAGTGCAGCAGCAGTTATCCAAATGGGATTTGCAGATAAGATGTCACACATTTCAACAGGTGGTGGCGCATCTCTCGAATTCTTAGAGGGTAAAGTACTCCCAGGTATCGATTGCTTAAACGACAAATAAGAAAAATAACTAAAAGTGTCCGTTGCCCTTTGGGGTGGCGGATAACTTATTATAAGGAGAATAAAATTATGTTAAGAAAACCAATTATCGCAGGAAACTGGAAAATGAACAACACAATAGCAGAAACAGAAGCTCTTGTAAAAGATTTAATTCCATTAGTAGCAGATGCAAAATGTGATGTAGTTATCTGTACACCATATACAGATCTCGCAAAAGCAGTAGAACTCACAAAAGGCACAAACATTAAAGTTGGTGCAGAGAACGTTCACTGGGCAGAAAAAGGTGCATTCACAGGCGAAATCTCAGCAAAAATGTTAGTTGAACTTGGTGTTGAATATGTAATTATTGGACACTCTGAAAGAAGACAATATTTCGGCGAGACAGATGCATCCGTAAATATGCGTACAAAGGCAGCATTGGCAGCAGGTTTAATTCCTATTGTCTGTGTTGGAGAAACTCTTGAACAACGTGAAAAGAACCGTACAAAGGCTGTAGTTCGTAAACAAATCAATGGTGCATTTGCAGACATTCCAGAAGAAGATGCAAAGAAGATCGTTGTAGCATACGAACCAGTATGGGCAATTGGAACAGGAAGAACAGCAACAGATGAACAAGCACAAGAAACAATTAAGAACATCCGTGGAATGATTGCTCATTTATATGGCAGAAAATTCGCAAACCGTCTCCGTATCCAATATGGTGGCAGTATGAACCCAAAGAATGTTGCAGGATTAATGGCTCAACCAGACATTGATGGTGGACTCATTGGTGGTGCATCCTTAAAGGCAGAGGATTTCTCAAAGGTTGTTAAATATTAATATGAAAAAAATTACAGGATTAATTATTATGGATGGATTTGGCTATGACAAGCCAGGTCCAGATAATGCTGTTACTACAGCAGGAACTCCAGTTTTGGATAGACTTAAATTCAAATATCCAAATACACAAATTGGTGCAAGTGGATTAGATGTAGGTCTTCCAGATGGACAAATGGGCAATTCTGAAGTTGGTCATTTAAACATTGGAGCAGGAAGAGTTGTATATCAAGACTTAACTGAAATTTCTAGACAAATTGAAACAGGTGAGTTCTTTGAGAATGATGTACTTCTTGAAGCAATGCGTCATGCAGTTGGACAAAAGAAGAAAGTCCATTTAATGGGACTTCTCGGACCTGGTGGTGTTCATAGTTATATAGACCATTTACACGCACTTGTTGAAATGGCAAAGAGAAACGATTTAGATGACGTTTACATTCATTGTTTCTTAGATGGAAGAGATTTGCCTCCAAAGAGTGCAGCAGATATTATTGATGAACTTCAAAGATGGTTAAATGTTGAAGGTATTGGAACTATTGCATCTGTTGTTGGACGTTACTATGCAATGGATAGAGATAACCGTTGGGAGAGAGTAGAGAGAGCATATCGTCTTCTTACAGAAGGTATTGGTATTAAGTCTACTAATGCAGCAGAATCCGTTGAAGTTAGCTATGAGAATGGTGTAACAGACGAGTTCGTTGAACCAATTGTTATTGTAGATAAGAAAGGTGAACCTATTGCCAAGATCGAGGAAGGAGACAGTGTAATTTTCTACAACTTCAGACCAGACAGAGCAAGAGAGATGACAAGAGCATTAACAGAACCAGATTTTAACTCATTTGAGAGAAGAACTGGATATCTAAACTTAGACTATGTTTGCTTCACACGTTATGATGATTCATTCAAACATGTACAAATAGCATTCAAACCAAGAAATCTTGTTAATACATTAGGTGAATACATTTCCAAACTCGGATTAAATCAATTCCGTATTGCAGAAACAGAGAAATATGCACACGTAACATTCTTCTTTAATGGTGGTGTAGAGACTCCAAATCCAAATGAAGATAGATACTTAATTCCATCTCCAAAGGTAGCAACATATGATTTACAACCAGAGATGAGTGCATACGAAGTTACTGCTAAAGCAGTAGAAGAAATCAATTCTGGCAAATATGACCTCATGATCCTCAACTTTGCAAACTGTGACATGGTTGGACATACTGGTGTTTTCGAAGCAGCAGTTAAGGCCGTTAAGACGGTTGATGAATGTGTAGGAAAGGTAGTGGATGCTATTCTTGCACAAGGTGGAAATTGCTTAATCACGGCAGACCACGGAAATGCAGACAAGATGAGAGATAAAGATGGAAAACCATTTACAGCTCACACAACAAATCCTGTACCATTAATTATGGTTGGTTATAAAGAAGGAAAGAAATTAGATGAAGGTGGCAAACTTTGTGACCTTTCACCAACACTTCTTGAAATGATGGATATTCCACAACCACCAGAAATGACAGGAAGATCTTTAATTAAATAATTAAAGAAAAAGAAGTGATCTAAGAGGTTGCAGAGATGTAGCCTCTTATTTTTTATGCCATTTCTTCCCAGTTAACTGTTTTATGATGTTTTCTTGCGTGTCTGTCTTGGCTATCAAAGTATTTAAGTAACTCTGCATCTGAGATGTTGGATATGTTTTTCTCGTACTCGAGATTCTTCTTAATAAATCCCTTTCTCATAGTTACTATACCAATAGGGAAGAATGTCAACATTGTTACAACTTCACCTATGGTGAATGCGAGCCAGAATCCTGTAACTCCAAGAGAGGTGTAGTTAGATAATAAGTATCCAACAGGAATTAAAATAACTATTTGTCTAAGTATGGAAATAGACATCGCTTTTGTGCCGTGTCCAATTGAGTTAAACATAGCAATAAGAATAACGGAAACAGCAGCACTTATAAATGGAATAGAACATAGTCTTAGTGCCTCTACGCCTGCCATTGCTTTTTCTGCAGTATCTGGTGAGAAGAGCATAACAATGTATTCTGGTAAAGTGTGGAAGATTATAAGTCCAAATGTCATATATCCCATTGCCATAAGCATGGATTTTCCAAATGCCTCGTAGAACCTTGTTCTGTTGTTCGCACCCCAGTTGTATCCCATAATAGGCATAACGCCTTGGTTTAAACCGAATACAGGCATAAATACAAAGGATTGTAATTTGAAGTAAATACCAAATGCCCATACTGCATTTTGGAATGCATTTAAAATAAAGTTTGCAAGCATATACATTAAAGATCCAATTGCGTTAAGTATTACAGATGGAAGTCCAACAACAAGTATTTGTTTGAGTATATGCCATTTAAGTCTAAAGTGCTTATCAAAGAATATTCTTATATCCCACTTTCTGAAAGCGATTACAAGCACAGGAATGAATAATGCTAGCCATTGTCCTGCAACAGTTGCTATAGCAGCTCCAGTAGCCCCTAGATTTGCTCCAAATGGGAGAATGAGTATTGGGTCTAGGATTATGTTTGTTATAGCACCAACAAGTTGTGTAATCATTGGGATAATCATATTGCCTATAGATTGTAAGATTCTATTAAGCATAATCTCAACAATGATACCCATAGAACAGCAAGTACATATTGTTAAATATGAACCGCCATATTCTGCAACTAAATCCCAGTCTGCTATATCTGTTTGTGCAGCAGCAGAGGAGGTATATGTTTGTATGAATGCGTGAGATACGAAATATCCAACAACTAAGAACACTAAGCCCATGAATATAGAAAGGAGTAATCCAGTCTGTGCAGCAAGAGATGCTTCTTCACGTCTTCTTTCACCAAGTTTTCTAGAAATAACAGATCCAGTACCAACAGCAAAACCAATTGCAAATGCGGTAACTAGAAGTTGCATAGGAAGAGCATATGAAAGAGCCAAAACACCATTAGTGGCATCAAAAGCACCAATGAAAATACTATCTACAATATTGTACATTGCTTGTACTAACATAGAGAAGATAGCAGGACCGCTCATCTTTAAGATAAGTCTTCCAACTGGAACTGTTCCTAATCTGTCTGAATATAGTGAGTTTGTGTTCTTCATTGCATGTAGTCCGTATTATTAGTATTAAGTGAGAAGTCATCTGGTATTCTTGGTAATAGTTTCGCAGATACTTCATGTCTGTATGAGAATTTAAGCAAAGCAGGAACGAGCATAGAGGAAACGATAATTAAGATGATAACGAAAGGCATTATATTAACGCTTACAAGACCATCTTGTATTCCCATATTCGCACAAACTAGAACAACTTCAGCTCTAGCCATCATACCAATACCAACTCTATAACTGTCTCTGATTCCATATCTAAACATAAGAGCACCAGCACCACATCCAACAACCTTACTTGCTAAAGCAACAAGTACAAATACTATACCAAATACAACCCAAGTGTTATCAAATGTTGTAGAGGTGGAAGAAAGTCTAGATATCATAGATATACCAATGTTGGCAAAGAATACTGGTTCAAATATTAGGTATGAGGAAATCTCCAATTTTTCATCTATATAAGGAGCATATTTTGCCATAGATAAAACTAATCCAGCAACATAAGCACCTGTGATGTCTGCAACACCAAACCACTTTTGTGCAGCGTATGAATAGAAGAAGCATATTGCAACTGCAAAGATTGGTATTCTGTGCATAGGCTTTTTACTAATTCTTAGTAATATGTAAAGAGCAATACAACCAATAACAAATGCAGAAATAAAGAATGCAAAGATCATTCCAATAGACTTTGCTATTTCTCCAGCAGATACGGCTCCATTTTCTTTAATGGAGAGAACTATGGAGATAATAACGATTGCAATAATATCGTCTAGGATTGCAGCGGCTAGAACAGAAGCACCAACTTTTGTTTGAAGTTTGCCCATTTCTTTTAATACTGCAACGGTTAGTGAAACTGATGTAGCACAAAGAATACATCCGTAGAAGATATTGCTTAAAAGAACTTCATGGTTTCCTAAGTCTGCAAAACCTCCAACTGGGTTAAATGCACAAGCTACTACAAAACCAAGTCCAAGAGGGGTGATAACACCAAGAGTTGTAATAACTACAGATGGGATACCAACTTTCTTGAATAACTTAAGATCTGTTTCAAGTCCAGCGGTGAACATAATGAGAATAACACCAATCTCTGCAATGAACGAGAGACCAGCAAGAGAGCCATTTTCACCACCAACGAAAATCTTTTGTCCTGGAATAAGAATAATTAGTCCTAAAAGTATGCCGGCAACTAACATTCCAACTACTTCTGGGAGACCTATTTTTCTACAGAATATAGCAAGCACCTTTGAAAATGCTATGACTAATGCTAATGGTAATAATAACTCGAAAATTTCCATAATTTTACCTCTTTTGCGTATGGTATTTTAGTCTTATAAAAATAAAAAGTCAATTATAAGTAGCATAAAAAATATACAATTTTTTGGGCAATTTTGCCCAAAAGTGTATGAAAAATGCATAAAAATCGTATAATTAAGCCGTTTAGAATAACGAAAAACTTACATAATTATGGCAATAAATTACAAGGGAAAAGAAAAAATATTTACATAATTTCAATTGTGTTTAGAAAAGTTGACATACCACAACATATTGGGTATAATATCACGAGTATTAATTTTATAAAATTAAAGTTAATATGTAATGAATATGAAAAAAATAGGTTATATAAATAAACAATACAATATTTAAGATAGCAGCAAAGTTTATTAAAGCTTATGTTGGTGTCTTTTATTTTTGTAGAAAGTAGGAGAAAAGGGTTATGTTAAAAGTTGAAGGATTGACAAAAAAGTATCCAAAGAGTGACAGATATTCTGTTAAGGACATATCATTCGAAGTTAAGGCTGGCGAGATTTTTGGTTTCTTAGGACAAAATGGTGCTGGTAAATCTACAACAATTAAATGTTTAACTGGTATTCTTCCTTTTGATAGTGGCACAATTGAAGTTTGTGGTCATGATATCGTAAAGGATCCAATTGGTGCAAAGTTAGAAATGGGTTATGTCCCAGATAATCACTCTGTTTATGAAAAGCTCACAGGTAGAGAATATGTAAACTATGTTGCAGATATCTACAGAGTTTCTAAAGAAAAGAGAGTTGAGATTTACAATCAATACATCGAATTATTCAAATTACAAGAAGCACAAGACAAGCAAATCAAATCATACTCACATGGTATGAAGCAAAAGATTTGTATTATTTCTACATTAGTACATGAACCAAAGTTATGGGTATTAGACGAACCTATGATTGGTCTTGATCCACAAGCTATTGCAGAAATTATTGCTTTAATGAAACAACATGTTGCAAAAGGCAATGCAGTATTCTTCTCAAGCCACAACTTAGACTTAGTTAAGAGACTTTGTGACAGATGTGCAGTTGTTAATAAAGGTGAAATGGTAGACTTCTTTGATTTAAAGGACAATGAAGAAAATAAGAAAAACCTTGAAGAAAGATTCTTCAAGATTACAGGAACATATGAAGAAAGACTATTTAAAGATTACACATCTCAAGAGTTAGCAGATGAGAGTCCAAAGGAAGAAGTAGTCGAGAGCGAAGGAGATGTCGAAGAAAATGAAACAAAGTAAGATTTCAGCCTCAAGTTTAAAAGCATTAATTAGACTTGATGTTAGAGGACGATTTGGTTCCAGAAAGGACATTTCCACGAAGGATATAGTGTCCAGGGTATTTAATATACTATTTTCTGTAATCATTTACGGAGTTGTCGTCTTCGGTATTTATGAATTAACAAATATATTTGTTAAGAGAAGTGGATTAGGGTACGAGTGGCTAGTTATGGTTACTGGTATTACTATGATTCTCGCAACAATTATTTCTATTGTTACTGTTATGAAAAATCTTTACATGAGTGGAGATAACGAATTGTTATTGCAGTTCCCAGTAACATCTGCAGAAATATTATTATCTAAATCCATATATTGTTTCATACACAATGTGGCAGTTTGTTTTATTCTAATATTACCTTTCTATGTATCATTTGGTATAGTTGCTGGATCTGCCGGATTTACTATTACAAAAGGATATTATGCAGAAGTTATAGTAGATATATTCTTAATTAGTTTAATTCCATTCTCACTTGCAAACATTCTTGCAGTACCTGTAATGATGGTAGTAAATAAACTTAAGAACAAGCACTTATTAATGCTCATAATACTTATAGTATTATTAGTTGGTGTATTCGTTGCATATATGGAAGTTATTAGAATGATTTTAAGATACTTCCAAAGTGAATCTGTATCAATTTTCTCACCACAGATGATAGCTAACTACAAAAAGTTTGGTAGTTTGGCATATCCATTTAAGTGGTATGCAAATATGTTATCTGGTACAATTTTAGCTGGATTATCTACGAAAGATATAGGGCTTAGTTTCTTATATGTTGCATTAGTAACTATTGGATTATTCGTTGCTGGTTTCTTTGTAACAGTTAAGTTGTATTACAAGACAATCCTTTGGGGTATAGAAGGAACTAAGGAAGCATTTAAACTTAAGACACGTATGAGCGTTCATTCTCAATTTGAAGCATCATTAAGACGTGAATTCTTACTTATTTATCGTTCCTTTAACTATTCATTCCAATATTTGGCTATGGCAGTTGCAGCACCTGTAATGGTTTATTATTGTAACAACCTAGCCGTAGAATTCGGTAGTGCATCAGTTGGACCAAAGATAGTTCCAGGACTTTCATTACTTGTAATTATCATATTCAGTACCATGATAGTTTCATTCGCAGCAACTACAATTTCAAGAGAAGGTAGTGAATTCTATTTAACCAAGATTATACCAATGAAGTATTCAACACAGGTTATTAGTAAGTTCGTTCTTTACTCAATAGTTGCAGTAATATCTGTTTGCTTAAGTACTCTTGCAATTGGACTTGCTTTCGGACCAGCAGCAAAGAAACCTTTAATAGGTTATTCAGATGTATTTGCTATTTGGGGTATTTCAATAATGATGACAATGGCTCTAACCTGTCTATCCGTTTGGGCAGACATAAAATCTCCTACATTCAATGTATCTGGAGATGGAGAAATGGTTAAGGCTAATAAAAATTTAGCAATAGCATTATTCGTAGGAATAATTGTAGCAGTTGGATATGGTGTATTTGCAATCGTATTCAATTATATTAAATTGCCAGTAGGAGATATTTATTTAATAGATGGTATAAACGATGTTTATATTGGACTCGCAATAGCATCTATACTTATCCTTGCTGCAAGTGCTTGTCTTTTATTCATTAAGTTGGATAAGAGATATACACAAATAGTTCCATAAGGAGGGCATTGTTATGAAGAAATTAATGATAGGATCCCTCTTATTAATACCAATTATCATAATGGTTGTTGTAGTTTTAACATCTGGATTTGTTTCAGCTGCAACATATATTGGTGTTGAATCAATCACATTATCAACAAATTATTATGAGATAGATACATTCCCAGCAAGAAAGACATTCTATGCTAAGGATTTCTTAAATCCTGTTGTATCTCCATCTCGTGCAACATATAGAACAGTTACTTGGATTATAGACGAAGTAACATATCTCGATAGTGACTATGAAGAACTCTATGAGGCAAATAAGGACACAATGCTTCCAGCAGTAACCTTAATAGACTCTCATGACAACCCAGTAGAGGAAAACCAAACCGGTGCATTCACAGTAAGTTGTTATTGCTCATTTGAAATCATTGCACAAGCAGAGAACAAGCAAGCAACTTGTAGAATAGTTGTTGGCGGTACTGATGTTAACTCTGTCACTATTTCCTATGACGGCAACAAGTCATTTAGTGGTCATGTTGGAGATGCATTATTGCTATATACATTACTTGCTCCAGTATCTACAAAGTCTGAAGAATTCATTTGGGAATCTACAAATGAAAGTGTTGCAAAGGTTAACCAAAACGGTATTGTAGACATAGTTGGTGTAGGTACAGCAAACATTACTCTTAAAGTTGCACATGAAAGAAAAGAAGGAAAAGATCTTACTTACTGTGTAAGTAATGAATTCCAAATCACAAGTTCAGCAAGTTCATCCATATATGGCTCTAAGTTCTATTCATCTAGAACAACATTATCTTGCTCGGCACTTTCTATAAGTGGTGCTAGTGCAGTTAGTGGTTGCAGTGTTGAAGGAGACACAATAACCATTACAGGTGAGCAAGCAGTTATTAATACATCTAACGGACAATTAACAATCTATACTTGTGATGACACAGATATACAAATAGATAATGCAAATATTATTTCAGCAGATAGTGGATACATCCTTGGTGTTGGAGAAGAATCTTTATATCTCACAGTATCATTTAAATCCAAGTTTGCAACTGGCACCCCAGAAGTTGTATGGAGTGTAAGTGGTGGAGACTTTGCAATTAATAATGGTGTATTAACAGCAGCCAAAGATGGAATGGCACTTGTTACTGCAACCTGTGGTGGCAAGACAGCAGAGATTACCATACACGCAGAAACCAAAGTTAGAAATATGGTTTTAGGTATTTCTAATGCATCCCAAAGAATTGGTATTGCACGTGAGACTATTTATCCAAGTGGTATCTATAATGACACATTAACAGAGATTGGAAACTATTCTATAGAAGTAGGTGTTACATCTCCTGAATTGCCAGCAGATAAATTCAATTATTCTGTAGATAATACAGAGTATGCTCACTTTGATGGAAATAAACTCGTATTCCATTGGGACAAGGTGCCAGATACAAAGACAATTCTTAACGTTATAGTATCTGCAAAGTATCCATTGTTCTATAACAACAAGACATATACAACATCTACATTCGCTGTAAAGGTTATAAAAGGTGTTGCAGTTAATAGCTGTGAAACAGCAATTAAAGTTGCAGAAGGTGAATATAGACTAATATTTGTAGATGATGTTGAAATGACAACTCATAGTGTAAACGTATTTAATGATATGTATGGAAATAACCACTATGTAACAATGTCTACAGAACTAGAAAGTGACGTAGGTTGGCCACCATTCACAATTAGAAGAAGTGCTACAGTATCCAATATTCAAATCAAGTGTAATGAAGTAGATGAAACTATCACAAACTCAGCAGATAGAGCAAAAGGATTAACCTGGACAGGACTTAGATTCCAATGGGATTGTCAAAGAGGTTATGAAGATAGATTTACGGGAAGACTTGAATATTCAATTATAGAAAATGCAAATATTCTTTTAAGAGCATTTGGTTGTGATATTACAGTAGATGGTTGTGTATTTAGAAACTCTTCTAATATGGGTATTTATATGGATGTAGAAAAAATACAAAACCCAGATGGAGATTGGTTCATAGAGTATACACATATGACAATTAAGAACTGTATCATGTCTAACATGTTAGCTACTGCAATTAGCTGTCACTATTCAAATGAAAACTACTTTGATCATGACGAAAACGGAAAGATTATTGGTAGTGCATTGGACGATACACTTTCTTATGACAAGACTAGAAATACAACTCTCACACAACAAGGATTCTTAGATATATACAACTGGCAAAATCTTAAAGAAGTAGACCTAATGGGTGGTGCAGCAGATATTCCAGATATCGCAAAACTTGCATTGTCTGCAGCAACTGAAGAAATTTTCGGACTTGAGACATTTAAACCGTATATATATCCAGAGAATGATGCGGCAGGTGAAGGTCAAACAACCAACTACGTCCATATGGGTATTATTTCTACAGGTTTCATTAATCCATCTGTATTTGAATGTACATTTGAAGACGACAGATTTCATTATATAGACTTAAGACACGAAGACTTAGGAGACCTTGAAGACTTATTTGGTGTATTACTTAAAGAGAAGCATTTCAAACTTTGGGTTTATGACAAGAATGCAAACTTAACACCAAAATCCAAATATGTCTTAGACAGATACACATTATTTAGACTACATCCAGAGGAATAGGATGGAGAAGAAAGGCATAGGCGTTATACTTGAAGGCGGAGGCGTAAAGGGTGCTTACCACGTAGGTGCCCTTAAAGCTTTTGAAGAAGCAGGTTTTGAATTTAGTGGTTATGCAGGAACATCGATAGGTGCACTTAATGCTGCCCAACTATGCCAAACAGATCTTAAAACTCTAACTGAGATTTGGGAAAATGTTGTTACTACAACCATCTATGATGTAGACCAAGAACTCATAGACAAATATAAAGAATCTGGCTTCAGTTTAGACTTCATAAAAGCAGCCCTTAAAAAGAGAAAGAATTTCAAGGAATACTATAGGGGCACACAGGTGAATATGTATGATTTCATACACGGGCATCTTGTGGAGGAAGAACTTAGGAACAGTCCAAAAGATTTAGGCTTTGTGACGTACTGTATTACGGACTGGAAGGGTGTAGAGATGATGAAAGAAGAAACACCCGTAGGAAGTCTAGTGGACTTTGTAGAGGCTTCAGCAGCGTTTCCTGCTTTCCCTGCAAAAGAGATTAACGGGAAGAAGTATATAGATGGTGGTGCTTGGGATAATTGTCCAATAAACCTATTCGCTAGAAACGGATATACAAAGATGGTTGTTATAAGAACCGGCACCAAGGACTTTAAGAGAGGAATTGAAAGAAAGGACTTGAATTTACTTTGTGTTGTTCCTAAAGTAGATTTAGGAAAGACAATGGAGTTTGATGCTGGTATAATAGAAAGAGATATGAAATATGGCTATGAGGATGCAAAGAGAATCATAGACAAAGAAGGCATATATTTTGAAAGATAGATAAGGGGTATAAAATGAAGAATAAGATTTTACTTTTGGACTCGAATAGTTTGTTGCATAGAGCTTATCATGCACTACCTCCAATGAGAACAACCAACGGAATGTGCACAGGTGCAATTTATGGTTTTTTGTCTATTCTTCTTAAACTTATAAAAGAGCAAAAGCCTACCCACATTGCAGCCGCTTTTGATGTACATGGTGGCACTTTTAGAAATGATTTATACCCAGATTATAAAGCCAACAGATCTCCTATGGACGAAGACTTGCATGTACAGGTTGAACCACTTAAGAAATTACTTAAGGATATGGGAATTAATGTCGTTACATTACAAGGTTTTGAAGGGGATGATATCTTAGGAACATTATCTAGAAAGTTTGATTCAGAAAACATTATTGTCACTGGAGATAGAGATATGTTCCAACTCGCCACACCAAACACAAGGATTTTCTGGACCAAGAAAGGTGTTAGCGAGATAGAAGTGGTGGATTTAGATTATCTAAAAGATATGGGATACACACCAGACACTTATATAGACTTCAAAGCGTTACACGGAGATTCTTCAGACAATATTCCAGGTGTAGCAGGAATTGGAGAAAAGGGCGCAAAGAAACTTTTAGATACATATGGAAACATCCAAGGCATTAAAGATCATTTAGATGAAATCCAAGGTAGAGAAGGAAATGCATTAAGAGCTGGTATAGACCAATTGCCACTTTGGAGAAAACTTTGTGAAATTAGAACAGATGCTCCTTTAGATATCACCCTTGAAGATATAGCATTCACGCCGGTATATAGTGTGGAAGCAAAGAAAGACCTTCTTGAAATGGAGATGCAATCCATAGTTAAGAGAATGGACTTCGAAGAAGGTGCAGATGAGCTCGTTTTAGAGAACAATGCAGAACTTGTTGAAGTATCTCAAGAAGACGAAATTAAAGGCATTTTAAAGAATGTAGATGAGATAGCTCTTTATATAGACTCAGACACTATTCATTTTGCAGTGGATGATAAAAAGGAATATGTTATTTCTTGTTCTACAGATTTATTCTCAGTTGGAGTTAGTTTTGATGACGCTTTAGAAATTCTAAAAGCAGAGTTAAAGGAGAAAGTCCTTGTATGCTATGATTACAAATCATTGGCAAAACAATATGACATTACTCCTAAGTCTTTTACAGATGTCATGATAGCAGCCCATCTTTCTAAAGGTAGTGTACCAATGAAAGGAGCATCTCAACTTTGTGAAATAGAAAAACTAAGTGCTAGTGCTTCCTCGCTTCTTATTCTAAAGAATAAATACATTGCAGACTTAAAAGCAAAGAATATGCTATCTCTTTTAGAGGATGTGGAAGAACCTCTTGCTGTTGTTCTAATGAAGATGGAACAAAGAGGAATATGTGTCCATGCAAATGTATTAGACACACTAGAAAAGAAATACACACAAAAGATTTCTGAACTTGAAAAAGAGATATTTAGATTAGCAGATTGTGAGTTTAATGTTGCATCTCCAAAGCAAATGGGTGAGATCTTATTTGATAAAATGGGACTTGCACGTGGAAAGAAGACAAAAACAGGTTTCTCTGTTTCAGAAGAAGTCCTCTCAGAACTCGCAGGAGAGCATCCTATTATAGACAAGATATTGGAGTGGAGACATTACACAAAACTCAACTCAACGTATGTAGTTGGCTTAAAACCATTAATTCGTGCAGGAAAGATACATACAGAATTCAACCAATGCATAACAGCAACAGGAAGACTTAGTTCCACAAATCCAAATCTCCAAAACATTCCAGTTAAAGGAGAAGATGCAAAGGATCTAAAGAGCGCTTTCTCTGCTAGCAGTGGTAATGTTTTAGTATCTGCAGACTATTCTCAAATTGAGCTTAGATTACTTGCACACTTTAGTGAAGATGAAGACTTAATAGATGCATACCAAACATCTAGGGACGTACACGCTACAACAGCAGCAACTATTTATGGCGTAGATGTTAATGATGTAACTTCAGATATGAGAAGAGTTGCAAAGGCTGTTAACTTTGGTATTGTATATGGTATCTCTGGATTTGGACTTTCTCAAAACATAAATGTATCTAGACAAGAAGCACAATTATTCATAGACCAATACTTCTTACGTCATCCGAAAGTAAAAGAATACTTAGATAATCTCAAAGAGATTACAAAAGAGAAAGAGTACAGCGCGACATTGCTTGGAAGAAGAAGATCCTTGCATGATATAAATGCATCTGCATATCTAGTTAGAAGTAGCGCAGAAAGAATGGCACTTAATACACCTTTACAAGGAACAGCAGCAGATATTATTAAAGTTGCTATGATAAAGGTTGAAAAGAGACTAGAAAGTATGAAGTCTAAGATGATTCTTCAAATCCATGACGAACTTATCATCGATACAGCAGAAGATGAGATTGAGCAAGTAAAGCAATTACTCAAAGAAGAAATGAGCAATGCCGTTAAATTAAGAGTACCATTAGAAGTTTCTATTGAAACTGGATATTTATGGAGTGATATAGACTAATGAAGATTGCAATTATTGGTGGAATTGGAAGTGGAAAGAGTGCAGTATTATCTAGGTTTAAAGACCTTGGATATACCACTTTGTCTGCAGATGAGATAAATGCCCAAATGCTTAAAGATCCAGAATACCAAGCAAAGCTTGAAGAATTATTCCCAGGCGTAGTTGTTAATGGTGTTGTAGACAAGAAAGAGTTATCTCACAGAGTATTTAATAATCCATATGAACTTGCAAAACTCAATCATCTTGCACATCCAGAAATTTGCAAACGAATGAGAGAAGAAACAGCAGATCCTGTTGTTATAGAAGTTCCACTTATCTTTGAAAGCAACACACAAGATATGTTTGACGAGATAATCTTAGTTACAGCAAACAAGAAGATTAGAATTGAAAGACTTGAAAAACGTGGTGTAGAGAAAAAGAGAGCAAAGCTTATAATGTGGAACCAAGTTTCAGATAGAAAACTGAGAAAGATAGCAACGAGAGAGATTGATAACTCATTCGGTTTAGACGAATTAAACGAAAAAGTTGACAAAATTATAGGAGAAATATTTAATAAATAAATATTAGATGCGTGGGTGGCGGAATTGGCAGACGCGCTAGGTTCAGGTCTTAGTGTTGGCAACAACTTATGGGTTCAACTCCCATCCCATGCACCACTATTAGGGGGATATTAATGGGTTTATTAGGTAAAGCACTTTTTGATTTTACTTTTAAAAGAAGCCAAGCGGAATTTAAAGATGATAGCAAGATGGCAGAGAAACTTATGGGAAAGAAGTTTCCATTGCTTTGTGAAAATACGATAAAGTGCAGAGAATTATTGCTTGCTATACCACATAAAGAAGTCGAAATTAAAACTACAGATGGACTTACACTAAAAGGTTGGTTCTTTGATAATAATAGTAATAATACCATTATATTTGTTCATGGATATAATTCTGTTGGATTTAGAGATAATGCAGGACACGGTTATTACTTCTTTAAACATGGCTACAATGTGTTAATTACTGATAATAGGGCAAGTGGTGAAAGCGAAGGCACATATCTCTCATTTGGCATTAAGGAAAGCGAGGATACTGTTCTTTGGGTAAAGTATATTGCAGATAGATATCCAAATGGGAACATAGCACTTCATGGAACATCTTTGGGTGGTGCTACAGTATGCTTTGCCTCTGAAAAAGAAATGCCTAATGTTAAAGTCATAGTTGAAGATTGTAGTTTTACTTCCATATTAGAAGAATTCTATTGTGTTACAAAGTTGGTTGTTGGATTTAGACCAAAATTATTAATTAAGTCTTCTGAAAAATATGCGAGAAAGATATTGGGAATAGACTATACATCTTTATCTCCATTAAAGAGTGTTGCTAATGCAAAATATCCAATGATGTTTTTACATGGAAAGGATGATGCTTTTATTCCTTGTGAATCTGCACAAATATTATATGATGCTTGTCCTACTGAAAAAGAAATAATATTGTTTGATGATTTTGGACATGCTGGTTCTCAGCTTGCAGGTGATAATTATTACACACCTGTTTTTGAATTTGTAGACAAATACTGCAAGTAAAATTGAAACAGTTTTATTTAGATTGAGTATTTTTATGTTTATATTCTTATATTAAAAAATGCACAAAATATTTGAAAAAAGAAATATATTATGTTAAAATAGATAAAAGAAAAATTATATTAGATTGCACCAAAAATGGGACATTGTATTATATACAATATAACTAGAATAATTAAAGGAGAGAAGATGAAATATTATAAAGAACTTTTAAAGATGGAATGCTTCACAAGAGAAGATTTAGTAGGATTGGTTGGTTCTTATTCTGGAGCTAATTCTTTGATTTATGATTATTTAAAAAAGGGTTATATTGAACGAGTTAGAAATAATTTTTACGTTGTTATAAATCTTCAGACAAATGCCCCTGTATTAAATGAATACCAAATAGGTTCAAGACTCTTTGACGATGCATATATGTCTCATCATACTGCTTTTGAGTATTATGGTTATTATAATCAAAGATATTTTGACTGTTACGTATCAACAAACCACAGGTTTGAAGATTTTTGTTATGGTTCTGTCAATTACCATAGAGTAAAACCAGGCACAAACATAGAAATCAATCAAGAGGATGGATCAAAAATTACGTCATTAGAGAGAACAATGATAGAAAGTATAAAAGATATGAAGAAAATATCTGGCACAGAAGAAGTAATAAAGTGTTTGATGATGATTGAAGATAAATTGGATGAAGAAAAATTATTAAAAGTATTACAGCAATACAATAATGGGTTTTTATATCAAAAATGTGGTTATATTTTTGAGTCACTTAATAGCCAATTTAATTTATCAGCAAATTTCTTTAATGAATGCAAAAAGCACATATCTAAAACAATTAAATACCTTGATGACTCAAGTTTGTGTATAGCCTTTAATAAAAAATGGAATTTATATGTGCCAATGAATATCTATGAATTAGTAGATAAAGGAGTAGTAGGATATGAATTATGATAAGAATTATGTAGAAGAAAAGGCTAGACAGTATTCCATAAGGGCAGAAATGTATGAAAAACAAGAAAGATTGCTTGATATTCTAGAAAATATAAGGAATGATCCAGTATTAAATTGTACCTTAGCTTTAAAGGGTGGTACTGCTATTAATTTGTTTGTTATGGAAGGGCCAAGATTATCTATGGACATTGATCTGGATTATGCTCAAGATTGTTCAAAAGAAGAGATGTTGAAAGATAGAAAGCTTATAAATTCAAAATTGCAAAATATTTTTGAGAAAGGGGGATATATACTTAGAACAGATAATAGGATTTCTCATATTTTAGACTCTTTAAAAATTGAATATCAAAATATTAATAATCGAAGAGATTATCTAAAAATGGATATAAACTATTTGGACAGATGTCATATTTTGCCAATAAAAGAAAAAGGAATAAAGGCTCCTTGGGCAGAGAGAAATTTGTCTGTAAACTGTGTAGACGAAATAGAAATATTTGCCACAAAGATGGTTGCACTTTGTACCAGAGCTAAAGCAAGGGATTTATATGATGTGGTTCAATTGAAAGAAAAACTTAATCTAAATAAATTCGAAAAAGATATGCTTCATAAATGTATTGTTTTTTATAGTGCTATAGGAACTACCAATATTAAGGAATCGCTACAACTATCAAGGATAAATGATATTTCACAATATGATTTGAAAACTCAAGTATTACCATTAGCATTGGAGAAGCATTTTATTTGTCTTGATGAACTACGTAGCAAAGCAGATGAGTTTATAAACGAGATGCATATTTTGACATATGATGATGAGCGTTTTATTGATAATTTTCAAAATGGATATTATAAACCAGAACAATTATTTGATGGCAATCAGCTAGAAAATATACTTAATCATCCAATGGCTTTATATAAAACAGAAAAATACAGGCAAAAAACCATGGAAACAATAGAAAGTGAATGTTTGAGAGAACAGTATAAAGGAAAAGAAGGTCCAGAGTTAGGTGATTAAGAGAAAAATTGACACTAATGTTATTATTTTGATAAAATAATACTACCAAAATTAAGGAGATTAATATGCAAGTTATTATTAAGAATAAGTTTTGGACCATCGGTGGTTCATCAAAAATCCAAGATACAGCTGGCAATCCAGTTGCAAATGTAAAAGGTAAAATTTTCTCTTTCACTAAAAAGAAATTAATCCAAGATTTGGAAGGAAATACAAAGTTCATAGTGAGAAATAAGTTCTGGCATTTCTTTATGAAGAGTGCTCTTATCTATGATGAAAACAAGAATCTTATCTGTCAAATTAAACGTAAAGTTTCCATTACAACAGATTTTAAGTTCTTAAAGACAGATAAAAACTGGAGAATAGATGGTTCTGTATTTGCATGGAACTTCAGACTTATTGAAGACGAAAAGCCAATTGCTACAATCTCTAGACAATTTAACTGGACAGATACATTTATGTTAGATACAGGTAACCAAGATCCATTCCTTATGATGGCTTTGGTTATTGCAATAGACAACATCGTAGATAGAGAATTAGGACAAGCAACATAATTAATGAAGCTTTATAAAAAGTTTTTTGTAAATGCCAAAGAACCAAAAGGGTTGCTTGGTAAAATAATGGTGAATAGAATGAATATTCATCATAAAGAGTTGTCAACATGGGGTAGAGAAAACATACCCCATTTTTCACCTTCAACTATTCTTGAAATAGGATGTGGCGGCGGAAGAAATACAAAGGAATTATTAAAGAAATATCCAGAAGCTAAAGTCGTTGCCATAGACTATTCAAACATCTCTGTAGATAAGACAAAAAAGTATAATAAAAAGGCAATTAATGCGGATAGATGCACGGTTTTACAACAAGATGTATCAAAATTAGATGTTGAGAAAAATGTGTTTGATCTTGCTACAGCAATAGAAACAGTATACTTCTGGCCAAGGATAGAAGAGTGCTTTAGAAATGTATATGAGGCACTAAAAGATAATGGCGTATTTGTTATAGTTAATGAGGCAGATGGACTAGGTGAAGAATCTTCTAAGATGGATGGAATTATTGAAGGATACAGAGTCTACACAGCTGAAGAACTGGAGAATCTTTTGAAAGTCGCTGGATTTAGTGATGTTAAATCTACACACCATATATCTAGTCCCTGGATTACGGTAATTGCTACTAAATAAGCATATATATAAATATAATTATAATTTTTCGTTTGACATATAAACTTTTATTTGGTAAATTAAACACCGAGCCGCTCAGACCCGGTTTTATTTTTGATATACAAAAATGATACAAAGTTCCATTAGGACACCGATATGGCGAGACTGGTTAGAGGAGGTAAAACTTATGTACGCTATTGTTAAGTGCGGAGGCAAACAATACAAAGTCGAAAAGGGTACAGACATTAAGGTCGAAAAGATCGATGCAGAAGTCGGTGCAAAAATTGATTTAGAAACATTGCTTGTCGCTGATGACAAAGGTAATGTTAAGGCAGGAAAGGATGCAGAAGCTGTTAAGGTAACAGCAGAAGTAAAATCTCAAGGCAAGTTCCCAAAGGTTTTAGTTGCACACTTTAAGGCAAAGAAAAACATTAGAAAACGTCAAGGTCATCGTCAGCCATACACAGAATTGACAATTGTTTCAATCAAATAATGACAAGTGTAACATTTTTCAGAAAAGACGGCTTATTTGTAGCTGTTGAAGCAATAGGGCATACGGGATATGCCGAAGAAGGCGAAGATATCGTATGTGCATCAGTAAGTAGCATTATCCAAACAGCAGTTCTTGGTTTAATGCAAGCAGCTGGAATCAATGTGGACTACGAAGTAGATGAAAAAACACCAAAACTAAGTGCAAAACTACCAACCACAATAACAGAACAAGAAAAACATGATGCAGACCTAATTCTGAAAACCGCTTACTTAGGAGTGTCCGACTTGTATCAAGAATACTCGGACTTCATCAAATTGGAGGTAAAATAGTATGTTTATTAATATTCAACTTTTTGCTCATAAGAAAGGTTCAGGTTCATCTCACAATGGTAGAGATAGTAATCCACAATATCTTGGTGTAAAGCGTCAAGATGGTCAATTTGTACTCGCAGGAAATATTTTAGTTCGTCAACGTGGTACAAAAGTACATCCAGGCAACAACGTAGGTATTGGTAAGGATGATACATTATTCGCATTAGTAGATGGAACAGTCCGTTTCGAAAGATTGGGCAAGGATAAAAAGAAAGTATCAGTTTATCCAGATGCAGAATAATTTGTAGCAAAACAATTAGTTAAAGGTTTCCCTAGTTGGAGACCTTTATTATTTTTATTTTTAAATGGCAAAATTTGTAGTTAAAAAAATCCCAACATTTGATATTGCTCAGACTTTAGAGTGTGGGCAGGTATTTAGATATGGCTGCGAAAATGGAATTTGGCACGTTAATTCCTTAGACCATATTTTGTATGTGAAGGATAATGGGAATGAGTACGAGATGGAAACGGATGATGTTTCATATTTCAAAAACTATCTGGATTTAGATAGAGACTACGAATCTATCCAAAAAGAAGTGCAAGATAACGGTTTTGTATCTGAGGCAATAGAGTATGGTAAAGGGGTTAGAGTTTTAAACCAAGATCCTTTTGAAATGCTCTTTTCTTTTATAGTCTCCCAAAACAACAATATTCCTAGAATAAAAGGGACTATAGAAAAGTTCTGTAAATACTTAGGAAAAGATATGGGCGGATATTATGCTTTCCCAACACTAGAAGCACTAGCAAGCAAGGATGTTTCATTTTATAAAGACTGTGGTTGTGGATACAGAGCAGAATATATAGATGGTATTGCAAAGCAAATGCTAAAAGAAGGCTTCCCAGATCTAAATAGTATGAGCACAGAACAGGCCAGAGAGAAGTTAATGTCATATAAAGGAATAGGCAGAAAAGTTGCAGATTGTATACTTTTATTTGGTCTTGGAAGGAAGGATGTTTTCCCTGTAGACACATGGATATACAAAGTGTATGAAAATGAGTTCAAAGGAGCCTCTCCTGAAAAAATGGCTACATTATTGTGTCAAAAATACAAGAAAAACTGCGGTTTCGTGCAACAATGGGTATTCTTTTATAAAAGAAATTACAAAAAAATCTAGACAAAACCTCACATAAATATTAAAATACTATGTGTTATCTAATAACACGCACACGAAAACAATAAAAAAATCTTATATAGATAGATAAGGAGAAAAAACAATGGCACAAGCAAAGAAATATGTTGTATTAGCAGATATCGAAAGTGTTAGAGTTCCATTTGCAGCTTTTGCAGCAGCATTAGACGAACTTAGCAGATTAGGTGAAATCGCAGGATGTAAATTCTATGGATATTCTGCAAAGCGTACAAAGGATTACGGTCCTTTCATTCAAGAGAATGCTTATGATGCATTATCAGCACTTCCAAGAAAGAGAAAAGGAAAACTTGACTTAAGACAAGTTATTGATGCAGCTCGTCTTGCACAATTCCCAAATATCGATGGTTTCTTCCTCATTTATGGTAGTGGAGATATCACACCTTTAATCGCATATCTTAAGGCTTATGGAAAAGATGTTATTGCTGGAGTTATTGAACCAGATAAGAATTCAGTTCTCTGCAACAAGATCATCACATTAGATACAAACGCAACAGTTCAAAAAGTTTTGGAATCCGGTTATAGAAAGACAGCAGCTCCAGCACAAAAGCCAAAGGCAGCAGCTCCAAAAGCAGCTCCAGTACAAGAGGCAGCTCCAGCTCCTGCTCCAGCACCAGCTCCAGCACCACAACCAGCTCCAGCAGCTGACACAGGTGCAGACGATGCAGCACTTAACTTGATTTTACAACAACTTAACGAAATGGCTAACAAATAATAAGTGCCGTCTTGTTTGGACTTATAAAATAAAAATAAAACGTGCACCAGGGGAAATCTTGGTGCATTAAAATTATACAGAGGTTAAAAAAATGGCAAAAGTAACATTTGATGAAGAGTATTGCAAAGGTTGCGGACTTTGTGTTTCCGTATGCCCAAAGAAGATACTTGAAATCTCAAAAACTAAGAGTAATGACAAGGGCTATTTTGTAGCTCAAATGACAGACCAATCTCAATGTATTGCTTGTGCATTCTGTGCAACAATGTGTCCAGATTGTGTTATTAAAGTTGAGAAATAAGAGGTACTTCATATGGCAGAAAGAAAATTAATGAAAGGTAATGAAGCAATTGCAGAGGCAGCAATCCGTGGTGGTTGTCGTTTCTATGCAGGTTATCCAATTACTCCACAAAATGAAGTCCCAGAATATATGTCTGCACGTTTACCACAAGTTGGAGGACATTTTGTCCAAGCTGAAAGTGAAGTTAGTGCAATTAATATGATATTTGGTGCAGGTGGTGCAGGCGGAAGAGCTATGACATCTTCTTCAAGCCCTGGTATTTCACTTATGCAAGAAGGTATTTCATATATCTGTGGTGCAGAAGTTCCATGTGTTATCGTTAATATGGTAAGAAGTGGACCTGGACTTGGTGGTATTCAACCTTCACAAGGAGATTATCATCAATCTGTTCATGGCGGTGGTCATGGAGACTATAAGATGTTAGTATACGGACCATGTTCTGTACAAGAATGTGTAGATTTAATCTACAATGCTTTTGATAAAGCAGAGGAATATCGTCTTCCTGTTATGATTTTAGGAGATGGTATGCTTGGACAAATCATGGAAGCAGTTACACTCCCAGAAATGAAAGATCCAGCAACATTCCCAAAACACAAATGGGCAACAGATGGAACAGGTAAAGGAAAAGATAGAAGAATTATTAATTCTTTATACATTGTTCCAGATGAACTTGAAGAAATTAATAAGAGATTACAAAAGGTTTATGACAAGATGGCAGAAAAGGAAGTTCTCTATGAGAAGTATCTTTGTGATGATGCAGAAATAGTCATAACAGCATATGGTTCAGTTGGACGTATTGCAAAGTCTGCTGTAGACATTTTAAGAGCAGAAGGAAAGAAAGTTGGTTTATTTAGACCTATTACACTTTGCCCACTTCCAACAAAGGAACTCAAAGCTCTTGCAAACCAAGCAAGCGTAAAAGAAATTATTGTTACAGAATTAAGTATGGGACAATATATAGATGATGTACGTCTTGCAACAGATGATATTAAACCAATCCGTTTCTATTGCAGAACAGGTGGTAACGTTATGTCTCCTGAAGATATAGTAGCATTTATAAAGGGGGAGAACTAATATGGCAGTTGTATTTGAAAAACCAAAATTTTTAACAGATACTCCACTTCATTATTGCCCAGGCTGTACACATGGTATAGCACACAGATTAGTTGCAGAGGCACTTGAAGAAATCGGAGCAGAGAATGTAGTTGGTGTTGCACCTGTTGGATGTGCTGTATTCGCATATAACTATTTCAATTGTGATATGCAACAAGCAGCTCACGGAAGAGCACCATCTGTAGCACAAGGTATCAAGTTAGTTAACCCAGACAACATAGTATTTGCTTATCAAGGAGATGGAGACCTTGCATCTATCGGTATGGCTGAAATAGTTCATGCTTGTGCAAGAGGAGCAAACATCACAATCATATTCATAAACAATGGTATTTATGGTATGACAGGTGGCCAAATGGCTCCAACAACATTACTTGGACAAAAAGCAACAACATGTCAAAATGGTAGAGATCCTAAAGTTAATGGATATCCAATCCGTATGTGTGAAATGCTTGCAACCTTAGACGGACCAAGTTTCATTGCACGTGGTTCACTTGCAGATGTTAGAAACATTAAGAAGTCTAAGGAATACTTAGTAAAAGCATTCAAGAACCAAAAGGAAGGAAAGGGCTTAAGTTTCGTAGAATTATTATCTACATGCCCAACAAACTGGCATCTTTCACCATTAAAGGCAATTGATTATGTAAAGAATGAAATGACATCATACTATCCACTTGGTGTTTATAAAGATTTGGAGGACTAATTATGGAGAAGATAATAGTTGCCGGATTCGGTGGTCAAGGTGTATTAAGTTTTGGTCAATTGCTCGCATATGCAGCATTAGATGAAAACAAAGCAGCAACATGGCTCCCATCATACGGACCAGAAATGAGAGGAGGTACAGCTTCTTGTTCTGTATGTATTGATGATGTAGCAGTAGCAAGTCCAGTTATAGCAGTTCCAGATTCTTTAGTAGTAATGAACAAACCATCATTTGATAAATATGTTGGTGGAGTTAAGAAGGGTGGAAGAATATTTGTAAACTCATCCTTAATTACAGACAAAGTAGAAGACACAAGAAAAGATTGTGAAGTTTATTATGTAGACGCAAATGCAATTGCACACGAAGTAGGAAATGACAAAGCAAGTAACTTAGTTGTACTAGGTGCATACATTAAGGTTACGGGTCTTTATACAAAAGAAAGAATGCTTGAAACAATCGCACACGCATTTGCAGCAAAACCACAATTTATTGAGTCTAACCAAGCTTGTTTTATAGCAGGATATAATCTTTACTAAGATTTAAAAAATTAAATAAATCCGTGTCTATTAATTTAGGCACGGTTTTTTATTTGTCTTTGAAGTTCTTTAAACGTCTATAGAAAGTGGATCTACTAATAGAGAGGTCCATTATTGCTTGCGCCTCGGATATAACACCATCTGAGAATTGCTGAAGAGTATCATCCATGTTGGTTCGTGTTAGAGGAGTTCTTCCTTTATATATTCCCTTTTCTTTCGCTTTTTTAATACCACGTCTTTGTTTATCTTTCTTGTTAGATAAATCTTTTTCATATAAAGACATTAGATGGTTATAGTAATATGCTCTATTGTCATCCGTTATGGTTATTTCAGGGGAGAATACGTCATCTCCTTTACAAACTATTTTAAGTAGTTCTCGGTTTATTGTAGGCATACTATCTCCTAGTTCATAAATAGTATCTAGATTATACGTTCTTTCACGGTACGCTCCCTCTAGAAAGTCTACAACAAATAAATTGTCTCCGTGGTATCTAGTATTAGTGCGTATAAGCCATTCTAAACGATTTTGTTTCTTCATCCTACATTCTTCCATAAGTTCGTCTAAGTCGTCTCTTGTGCTATTTGGTGTCCTCTCACTAATAAAAGTAGGGATGAAATCTTTTCTCACAAAGTTGCTTTCTCTTAAGGATAAGTCTATTCCAGGAATTCCATGGAATATTTCCTTAGGTATAATGTCTATAACATTATAATATGGAGAGAATATGTATCTAAAACTATTGCCTTTTTTAACATAGTCTATCCTTGCAATTTTGTATATAAAATGGTGCTCATCTTCAAGGAGAATGAGACCAGTTGTTAAATATCCTGTATCATGGTGTCTCTCCATAATTCTCCTTGTATATAGAACGGACTAAATTAAGCCTTTCTTCTATGACTCTCTTTAAAAATTCCTTTCTATCTAATGATATGTATTTGATATTGTCTATAATCTTATTTACTTTCTTAATATTGAACTTTTCTATAACATACTTAATGGCATCTTTTAATTCGTCATATTCTTTGTGCTTAAGCAATTCCTCAAATGGTATAGGTTCACAGGTTAAACCAATACTGGATTCAACTCCGTATATGTACTTTCTTGGCAGATCTTTTCTACAAAGTGCTTTGCTTATATCATACTCTGAGGCTTTTGAGAATAAACAGAATGAATTATTAAAAACAGGGCAGAGCGTATAGCTTCTATCATCATTTACAAAGAATCCCCAGCTAACCATATCTCGTCCTTCGTTTGCAAGAATTGTGTCTACAACCATCATCTTGAAGAAGGTGTCATAAACGTATTGATTGTCTTGTATTCCATCTGTATATGAAATATTGTCTAAAATGTTATCTATGTTATAAATACTAAGGTTTTCTACCTTATCCATTAACTGTTCTGCAATATCTTTATATGGTACAAAAGTATTTTCTAATGGGAGTATATCTTTATATACAAAAACCTCTCGTCCATGGAATGTTCCAAGATCTCCCTTAATACAAGGAATATCTAAAATATCATAAACTTTGGATGCAATATACTGGGATATATGATTAAAACAAGGAAGTCCGTCTTTATCTCTTCTTTGAAACTCCAAAATGTATCTCTTTTTCATAATTGAGATACTATTAGTCTTTGGTGTTCCTGGATAGAACAAATCACTTATTTTATATTTAGAATAATCCATAGTATGTAGATTATAATGCCTTAATTTTTATGTGTCAATAGGGTTAACTCAATAAAATATGTGTCATTTTTTGGACATATAAATGCAAATAAAAAATGCCATCGCTAGGATGACATTAATTATTAGTTTTTCGTTATTCTAATTAGATGTTTTTTCTTAATATGCTTTTGGTGCTTTGTTTACATATGTGCAGAAAGATATCATATATCCTTCATCTTCGATATATTCATCTTGTGCCTCTAAAACCCAATTATCTAATGAATCTAGGTTCTCAAAGAATACCTCAGCTTCGCCATCTGCATCTACCTTTGTGATGTATGCTTTATCACAGTATGGGAGCATTGTTCTATACATCATTGCACCACCAACGATAAATACATCTTCTGGGTTATATTCTTTAATCTTTGCAAATACTTCGTCTAGTGTTTGGCAGATAATAGCACCTTCTACATCTTTTCCACCTGGCCAGAGAACGATATTAACTCTATTCTTTAGAGGTTTGGATCCTGGGAATGAAAGTAAAGTATTTGAACCCATAACAACAGTTTTGCCACTTGTATATTCTACAAAGTGTTTCATATCCTTTTTAAGATGGAAAAGAAGGTCATTCTTTTTTCCAATTCCCCATTTTTTATCTACAGCTACTATTAGGTTCATATTGCCACCTCGATTTTGTGATCAAATTTGTTATATTGGTAATTCTCCAAAGTGAAGTCATCAAGAGTGAAATCATAGAAGTTTTTAATTTCTGGATTAATCTTGAAAGTTGGTGCTTCAAATTGAGGGTTGGCTATCATCTCCTCTACGAGAGGGATGTGTCTGTCATATATATGTGCGTCTGCAATAACGTGTACGAGTTCTCCAACTTCAAAACCACTTACTTGTGCCATCATATGTACTAAAACAGCATATTGAACTACATTCCAGTTGTTTGCTGTTAATGTATCTTGGCTTCTTTGATTAAGTATAGCGTTGAGCTTGTTTCCTGTGACATTAAAGGTCATAGAATATGCACAAGGATATAATCCCATCTCATGTAAATCTTGGAAGTTGTATATGTTTGTCATGATACGTCTAGAGGTAGGGTTGTTCTTTAAATCAAATAAAACTCTATCTACTTGGTCAAATTCGCCTTCTTTGTAGATATGCTTTACACCTAATTGATATCCATATGCTTTTCCTATGGAACCGTTTTCATCTGCCCAGCTATCCCAAATGTGAGATTTAAGGTTATGAACGTTATTGTCTTTCTTTTGCCAAATCCATAATAATTCATCTATTGCGGACTTGAAAGCTGTTCTTCTAATTGTTGTAATAGGGAATTCCTTTGAAAGGTCATATCTATTTACAACACCAAATTTCTTTACAGTATGTGCAGGGGTGCCATCTTCCCATCTTGGTCTAACTTCTTTATCTGTATCCCAGACACCATTGTCTATAATGTCTCTACACATCTCAACTAATTTTACATCTGCGTAACTCATTTATTACCTCAATATTTTATTCTATCGTTTAATTCTTTCATCTTGTCTACAGGGAACTTAACAACCTTTCTGTCATAAGTAATGAGGCCATTGATTTCTTCTTCAACGTCACTAACTTGTGTATATACAGTTGCGCTCAAACCCTTAGCAATGCCTGGGATGATTCTATTTTCATATAATTTCTTATATGCTTCCCATAATGCATCTTTTGTCTTGAACATTCTGTATCCGAATAATTTATCTGGATTGAACATATGTTCTTCTGTTGGGTTAGAGTATCCACCGAATTCACTAATTACGATAACACGTTTTTCTCTCTTTGGAAGAACGATTGGTTTGAAGTAAATGTGTAAGCTCTTTAAATCTGAAGAATTCTTACCTTGATCTGCCCAACCAGAAACAGAGTCTATTGTTCTTGTGTTATCTAATGCTCTTAATTGTTTTGTGATTTCTATGGAATCAAATTGTCCCCATCCTTCGTTGAATGGAACCCATTGCGCAAGACATGGTACGTTCTTTAATCTTTGTACTGTTTCATGCATTTCGTTTACATATTCCAATCTTCCTTCTTCATCTTGTCTAGCATAGAACTTGTAGTTGTTATCCTTGATGTTGATATGAATAAATGGAAGAACGCCTATAGCGAGCATATTATATTTTCTTCCACCAGATACAAAGTCTTGCCATACTAAGATGCCATATTTATCACAGTAGTAGTACCAGAGGAGTGGTTCAATCTTAATATGTTTTCTAATCATATTAAAGCCCATCTCTTTTACTAACTTAATATCATATTCAAGTGCAGCATTACTTGGAGGTGTGAGCATACCATCAGACCAATAACCTTGATCCAATAGTCCGTTATGGAAATATGGTTTGTTGTTAAGTGCAAGTCTCTTAATTCCGTTTTCATCTTCCATAATAGAGAACTTTCTCATACCGAAGTAAGATCTAATTAAATCTGTGCCAACTTTAAGTGCTAAATTGTATAATTTAGGATTTTCTGGAGACCAGCATTCAAAGTTAGGAACTTGAAGTGAAATTCTTCCACCTTTTGTATTTCCACTTGCTATTGGAGTTTCTCCGTCTAATACAACAACAGAAACTTCTTCGTCTCCATAAACCTTTGTGTCTATATTAACTGTTCCGTTATCTATATCTGGAACTATTGTCATATCTTTAAGATATGTTTGAGGTGCAGATTCAATCCATACACTTTGCCAAATACCAGATTGTGGTGTATACCAGATACCACCATGCTTTATGGCTTGTTTTGCTCTTGTATGGAAAGATGTATCAGATGGGTCTGTAACTTCTACGTCTATACTATTATCTCCATCCTTAATAACGCTGGTAACGTCTAGACTGAATGGGGTATAACCACCAACGTGTTCTCCAACGTATGCTCCGTTTACTTTTACAGTACAAGCAAAGTCTACAGCATCAAAGTTTATGAATGTATGTCCCTTGTTGAAACCAATAGGAAGGGTGAATGTTCTATGATAATAAAGCTTATCATTTGGCATAACCATTGTTCCTTCTTTAACACCAGAAAGTAAAGATTCAGGTGAGAATGGAACTAGGATTTTTCCTTGGTATCCAGCAAAGTCTTCGCTTTGGCGGTAAATGGCATAATCCCATTGTCCATTTAATGTGAAATAAGAATCTCTTTGGAATTGAGGACGTGGATATTCGGCTAATGGTGTTTCGCCAACTTCAAAGTCTGTACGTAAACGAGTAATCATAATAATACCTCTCTTTTAGAAATTGTATGTCAATATTGTTTTGTTATCTTCTATTTGTCTAATCTGAATTTCCTTGCCTTCAAGGACAGCATATGTTCTAGGATTATTATTAAAAGGAAGAGAAATAGAACCTGGGTTAACATAGTTAATACCATCTATATTTTCTGCCTTTAATACGTGGGTATGCCCATAGAAAACCACATCTCCTGCCTTAGCTCCAATTGGTGCTTTTTGTGGTCCAAACTTATGTCCGTGTGTGAAATAAAGGGTTACTCCTTCCCATTCCATATTGAAGTCTGAGATTATAGGGAAGTTAGAAATCATTTCGTCAACTTCGCTATCACAGTTTCCCTTAATAACGGTTATAAATTGCATAGCATCATTAAGCATTCTTGCAACTTCCATAGGTGAGTATCTTTCTGGGAATGGATTTCTTGGTCCATGATTATAAGTATCTCCTAAAAAGACAACTCTTATATTAGGATCTTCGTCTAATGCAGCACCAATAGTATTTAATAATCTTTCAAGATTAGCAGCACTGCCATGAATATCTGAAGCAATATATAATTTCATAAAACACCTTTAGTATGGTCCGTTATTTCCATCATCATATGGAGGGTACCCGTTATTATCCTGTGGTGGGTAATATCCTTGTTGGTATGGATATTGTGGTTGTTGTGGTGGATAATAAGGTTGTTGTTGTGGAGGATAATACCCATTGTTTTGTGGTGGGTAATATGGTTGCTGTGGCTGTTGAGGTGGGTAATATCCGTTATTCTGAGGTTGGTTATAATTTTGAGCAGGATATTGAGGTTGTTGTGGTTGTATGTAACCTTGTTGAGGTTGTGCATACTCTTGTTGTGCCTGTGCATTTGGATCTTGCTCTGTAGAACGTGTTTTGTCATAGTCTATAAAAGATGTTTTCTTTCCATGCATTCTTGCCTTGTCATATTGTTCAGACTTTCTAGGAATGAATATAAGAAGGGCAATAACAATTGCTGGAATAATTAATCCTATGATTAAAATAACACGTAATGCCTTAGAATTATTTGTGTTTGTAGTCTTAGACATTGGGCTTGCATTTGCATTATCTATAGCGTCTATAACTTCTTGGTTAGAAGAAATAGTATAGCTTTCAAAAGTGCTCTTATTTGCATAGCCGTAGAATGTTGAGTTATCTGTTACAAACTTAATATAAATATTGGAACCATCCATTGCCTCGCCCATAAAATAGGTTTTTACAATACTAGCATCCACGTTAGTTTCAACATCATTCATATTTGTGTAAGCAATTTGTTCTCCAGTTGGTTTAAGTTCTATAACTGGATAAGCATTATTTTCTGTAATAGCAACTTTGGAAATAGCGGTAATAGAAACAGCTTTTAAATCTTCGTTCTTTTGTATAGTACCAGCAAGTCCCATATATGAAACTGAGATACTGTCCGCATTTACCTCAACAACTTTCACATAATATGTTTCTGGGATCTTAAATAGGCTAGTGCCATCTGCATTTTTAAACTCCATTGTGGAGGATACGGCGGTCTTACTTTGTGTTGTTTGTTTGAGATAGTAATAGCCAGCATCATCTGCCAAAGCAACATCTGTGGTCTTAAATGCCACAAAGAATGCAAGAACTGCAATTGCTAAACAAAAAATAATAACTAATGAAATTTTTATAGACTTACACATAATAGAATATTATACATAAAGCAAAGCAAAAAATAAAGAGATATGCTTCTTTTTTCAATAAAAAAGAAAAATTATGCCTAAAAATACTAAAAACATTGTTTACTTTTGCCAAAAATAGTGTAAACTTAAAGCGACAAAAAACAAAAATTATTTAAGGAGAGATAAAAAATGAAAATCACAGGACAAGATTTACGTAAGTATATCGCAGAAATGATTGGCACAATGGTTCTTGTAGTTTGTGGTTGTGGTGTTGCACAAGTAACAGGCTGTGAAGGAAATGCAGGAATTATTGCAACAGCATTAGCATTCGGTTTAACAATCGTTGCAATGGCATACTCAATTGGAAACATTAGTGGATGTCACATCAACCCAGCAGTATCACTTGGAATGTTAGTAAGCAAAAAGATGAGTGTTAAAGACTTTATCTTCTATGTAATCTTCCAACTCTTAGGAGCAGCAATTGGTTGTGTAATCCTTCTTGCTTTATTTGGAACAGATTGTGGATTCGGTGCAAACCAAGTTCAACCAGCTATTGTTGAGTTAGCAGGGGACGTAGGTTCATTATTTGTTGGATTCTTAGCAGAAATCATCTTAACATTTGTCTTCGTTCTTGCAATTATTGGTGTAACAAGCAAACAAGAGAATGCAGGAAAGGCAGGAGTTGTTATTGGATTCACATTAATACTCGTACACCTTCTCGGAATCCGTATCACAGGAACATCTGTAAACCCAGCACGTTCATTCATGCCAGCATTATTTGCAATGATTAAAGGCAACTTTGAACCAATTAAGCAAATCTGGATATTCATTGTTGGACCATTATTTGGTGCAGTTCTCGCAGCAGTATGCTATGAATGGTTATCATTTGTAAAAGAAAAGAAAGCAGCAGCTGTAGAAGAAAAGACAGAAGAATCTCCAGCAGAAGAAGAAAAAGCAGAATAATTAAGCTTAAACTTATGAATTGGGTGTTAGGTTTGTCCTAGCACCTTTTTTCTTTGCAATTAAACGTAAAAACTTGTAATATAATTACATGGTAGAGAGAGTGAAGGGATTTGATCCATATTTTAACAGTAATAGCGTAGTGCTTATTTTAGGTAGTTTTCCTAGTGTTAAATCTAGGGAAGTATCCTTTTATTACGGAAATGAAAGAAATAGATTCTGGGAAGTTCTTGCAAAAGGATTAAATGAAGAAAAGCCAACAACCCTAGAAGAGAAGAAAGCATTATTAGATAAGCATAATGTTGCACTTTGGGATATAGTTACAGAGTGTGAGATAAAGGGTAGCCAGGATTCTAGTATAAAGCTTATTGGTGTTGCTAATATTAGAAAAGTATTAGAAGAGTCTAGCATAAGAACAATTATTACTAACGGTAATAAGGCAAAGGATATATTCTTAAAATTCTACCCAGACCTAGAACAAATGATGATATCTCTACCTTCTACATCTCCAGCAAATGCAAGACTAGATGTTAATGTATGGATAGACACTATAAAGGGATTAAAACTATGAGAGCATTAGACTTAGTCCATGATACCATAAAGAAATATGTAAAGGCAGGTAGTATTTGTATAGATGCTACTATGGGTAGAGGTTATGACACAGCATATCTTGCTTCTCTAGCTGGAGATAGTGGTAAAGTTATTGCTTTTGATATCCAAAAAAGTGCACTAGATAGCACATCTTCTTTATTAAAAGAAAAGGGATATGAAAATGTAGAACTCATTTTAGACTCTCATGCAAATATGGCTAAGTATGCTACAGATGAAAGTGTAGATTGTATAGTGTTTAATTTAGGCTATTTGCCTAATGGAGACCATACTATTTACACCCATGCAGATAGTACAATAGAAGCAATTACATCTGGACTTAAAATATTAAAGAAAGGTGGGTTAATGTGTGTATCTATTTATTACGGAGGAGACTCCGGATATGAGGAAAAAGATGCACTATTGCCATTCTTAAAGAATCTAGATGATGAAAAGTACCAAGTTATAATGGCAAGCTTTTTCAACTGGAAGAATGATCCTCCAATACCAGTATTTATTTTGAAGAACTAATTATGGAAGAAAGAGAAAAGATAGTTGATTTATTTTATACACAAAAAGAAACTTTAGATAATTTCTTAGAAAGGGACGCAATATCTAAGGAACAGTATGATAATTCTTTAAACGGTCTCATTACTAAGATGGGAATTACAAAAGAAGAATTAGATAGAATTGTCACAAAGAGATTGGTTCTAAGAAAATGGAGAATGGAAGATGCTCCTTCTATGTTTAAATATGCATCAGATCCAGCAGTTGGTCCTATATGTGGTTGGCCAACACATAAAGATATAGCAGAAAGTAAACAAATATTAAATATGCTTATGCAACATCCATATTGTTATGCAATATGTCTTAAAAAAGACATAGAACATCCAATTGGAAATATAGAACTCAAAATAGAATCGGATTTGACAAATAAAAAAGATGAAGGTGAGTTAGGTTTCTGGTTGGGGTCAATATTCTGGGGCAAGGGTTATATGCCAGAAGCAGCAAATGCACTGATTAAACATGCATTTAATGTTTTGGGGTATAATGCAATTTGGTGTGGTTATTTTGATGGAAATAATCAATCCTATAGAGTTCAAGAAAAATTGGGTTTTTTATACCAATATACAAATAACGAGTATTTTGTAAAACCATTAAAGGAAGTAAGGGTTTTACATGTATCCTTGCTTACTAAAGAAAGATGGTTAAGTCTTAATCCTAGAATTTAGTCTACCTTAACAAAAGTATATCCAGCATCTACAATAGCCTTTTCTAATACGGAATTGGCTATTTCTTTTTCACTTTGTATTACAGCATTCTTGTTTTCTAAAGAAACTTCTACAGATTTTACACCTTCAATTCCTTCTAATGTTTTTTTTACGTGTGCAACACAGTGCATACACATCATGCCATCTACATAAACTGTTTTTGTCATGGTTTGCTCCTTTTTGATATCTATATCAATAATTTTATTTTTTCTCTTTGAAAATGAGTTTTTATTTAAGTTAATAAGATTTAGTCTTAATGCATTCAAACATACACATACACTAGATAAAGACATTGCAGTCGCACCATACATAGGTGTTAGGCTTATTCCTAGCATAGAGAATGCACCAGCAGCAATTGGTATGCATATTATGTTATATATGAATGCCCAGAATAAGTTCTCATAAATATTAAGCAATGTTCTTCTAGATAATCTTATGGCTTTAACGGCATCCATTAGAGAGGATTTCATAAGAACTACGTCTGCAGAATCTATTGCTATATCCGTACCAGCGCCTATTGCAATACCTACATCTGCTCTTGCTAGTGCAGGGGCATCATTGATGCCATCTCCAACCATTATTGTCTTTCCTTTAGAGGATAATTGAGAAATAACATAATCCTTGTCTGTTGGAAGAACATTAGATACTACATGATCTATGCCAACTTGGTTTGCTACAGCTTTAGCTGTTATATCATTATCTCCAGTTAGCATTACAACATTTAATCCTAATTCCTCTAATTGCTTAATTGCCTCAAGACTATCTTCTTTAATTGTGTCTGCAATACCAATAATGCCAATGATTTCTTTGTCTCTTGCAAAAATGAGAGGAGTTTTGCCTTCATTAGCTAGTTTTTCTAGTGTTTCTTTTATAACAGATGTATCTATTCCATTATCTTGCATTAGTTTTATATTGCCACCAAGTATCTCTTTTTCATCCATCTTTGCTTTAACGCCAAAACCAGGAAGAGTACTAAATAATTGTGTATCTAACCCACTCAAATTACGTTCTTCTGTCTTTAATACTATTGCTTTTGCAAGAGGATGTTCGCTTTGTTTTTCTAAAGAATATGCTATTTGTAATAAATCTTGTTCTGTTGTGTTGAATGGGATGATATCTGTAACCCTAGTTTCTCCTGTTGTAATGGTTCCTGTCTTGTCTAGAACTATTATTTCTGCTTTGCCAAGGTTTTCTAGGGAAGTTGCATTCTTGAATAAAATGCCATTTCTTGCTCCTTTTCCATTTCCTACCATAATTGCTACAGGAGTTGCTAAACCTAGGGCACATGGGCAAGAAATAACTAGAACACTAACAGCTCTTGTTAAGGATGTAGCCCAGCCATATCCAGTTGAGATCCAGCATATAAATACTATGAGCGCTATACCTAAAACAGTTGGAACAAATACTCCAGAAACCTTGTCTGCCACCCTTGCTATTGGGGCTTTGGAAGAGGAAGCATCTTCTACTAATTGTATTATTTGAGATAATGTTGTATCTTTGCCAACTCTAGTAGCCTTGCAGGTTATATATCCTTGTATATTTATTGTTCCAGCACTAACAGTATCTCCTTCTTGTTTATCTTGAGGAATACTTTCTCCAGAAAGAGAGGATTCGTTTACTGACGTTGTGCCAGATATTATAATTCCATCTACTGGAATACTTTCTCCTGGCTTTACTACAAATATATCTTCTTTTTGTACGTTTTCTGCAGGAATTACTGTTTCTACACCATCTTTTATTATTGTTGCAGTTGGAGGAGCTAGGTTCATTAATGCTTTAATTGCATTAGTTGTTTTGCCTTTACTTACAGACTCCAATGTTTTACCAATAGTGATGAGAGTTAATATCATGGCGGCAGATTCAAAATAGAGACAATGTAGTAATTGGTGTGCTGTTTCTAGATCTCCATTTGTTGTGAGTATGGAAAGTTTAATAAATAGGACTACGCTATATATGAAAGATATACCACTTCCCATAGCAACTAGTGTGTCCATATTAGGTGCAAGATGTATTACACCTTTAAATCCTGAGATAAAGAATTTGAAGTTTATAATTATAATTACAAGAGATAATACTAATTCAACTAAGCCTATATATAATGGGTTTATGAAAGAAGGAAGAGGCCAGTCCCACATAATATGTCCCATAGACACATACATAAGAACTAGAAGGATTACAACAGAGGATATAAGTCTTTTTAGAAGAGTTTTTGTTGCTTTACTACCAGCATCCTCTTTGTTTTCTTTCTTTTCATCTTGTATGTTTGTACCATATCCCACTTTAGATACAGCATTGCATATGATTTCTGGGGTAGCAGGGGTGTCAAAGGTTACTTGCATAGAGTTTGTTAGAAGGTTTACTGCAACCTCTGTAACGCCATCTACGCTTCTTACAGCCTTTTCTACGTGTGCTACACAGGCAGCACAACTCATTCCTGTTACATCAAACTTTAAAGTCTTCATTTGAGTTTCTTCATTAAATCTAAAAGTTCATCTAATGTTTCTTTCTTGCCTTCTTTTACATCATCTACAACACATGTTTTCATATGTTCGTCTAGAATAATGTAACCAACAGAGGATAGAGCACTTTCTACAGCAGCAATTTGTGTGAGAATATCTCCACAGTATCTGTTTTGGTCTATCATGTTCTTAATTCCGTTTAATTGTCCAATAATTCTATTAATTCTTGAATCTAGATTTTGAACCATTTCTTCTGATCTTGGTGTTTTCTTTGTGTGACAACAACATTCTTTCTCTTCCATATTATATCTCCATATACCCCCATAGGGTATTTTGATGATAGTATTAAAAGGGTGGGATGTCAATAAAATAAATAAAAAAATGGAGCTGATGACGGGACTTGAACCCGTGACCTCCGCCTTACCAAGGCGGTGCACTACCGACTGTGCTACATCAGCATACCATTATTCTGTAAGCATAAAGAATTATATGAAACAAAGTAGGGGTTGTCAATTATATTACTTTATGTAATCCTTTATGTTTTTATGTACCAATTCTAAGAATTGTTTTGCTATTTCAGCATCCTTTTCATTCATTCTAGAAGCAATAGTCATTGTTACGGAATTATCAAATGTTGTCATTGCAAGTTGTACATATGGTTTGTATTTAACAGCGCCTGTAGACCAAGCATCCACAAGGGTTTTGTCTCCCATACCAAGTTGTTCTGGTTTAATGATTCCTATATTAGACATGCTAAAGATTGGGTTCTTGTATCCGAGTTTAATACAGAAAGATGCAAGAGAGTCTATGAAAACATCAAATGCAAGGTTGAGAAGAGGAATGGAGTATAATCCTAAGAACTTATCTTCTTTTTGAACTTGTGTGTCTTTGCATACTACTTCAAGAGTTTCATTAAATGAATTTCCAACGTTTTGTACAGAACATGGCATAAATCCTGTGAGGTTTGTCATACCATATGTTTGCCCATCTTTCATATATCTTCTTAAATCACACATACAAGAGATATTAAGAGCATCACTTTCTTTCATATTGCACATCTCATATATTGTTCTAATATATGCTGTTAAGAATAGGTCATTAATTGAGGCGTTGTTGGCCTTTCCTTTTGTTTTGAATGCTAAAAATTCTTCCTTTGGGATATATTCTTTAACGATTCTATTTCTGTCTTCTTTAGTTGCTTCTACATAAGGGAAGGTGGCAACATTTTTAACAGAACTTACATTACTTGTTAATTTTAATGCTTTCTTTCTATCTTCTTCGTTGAAGATATCATAGACTTGCATAGAAGATCTAGAACCATCTTTAATCTTTGTTTGGAAAGAACCAGTTTCTAAATATTCGTTATATAACTTTGCTGTTGTGAGATAGAAATATCTTAAATCTCCTCCGTCAAAGCACATATGGTTAACGATATATCCAAGGATATCTTTTCCATTACTTCTAATTAAGGCAATCTTGAATTGTATCTTAGATTTTTCATTTATTTTTTGTGTAATGAACTTATCTAATTCCTCTTCTGGTTTGTCTGTTTCTATAAAATAGAAAAAGTCATCTGGAGAGTAGTCTTCATTAACTGTCCAGTATGATTTAATCGCAGATTTGTGGAAGGTAGATCTTAAAATTTTTGCAGTCTTAATAATGTACATATAAGCATTCTTAAGAATGTCCACATCTAACTCTCCATCATAATATAATGCGGTATGCATAGTCCCGTCATAGTAGTTTCTTAAAATAAATTGCATTTTGTCCCACATTTCAGCTGGGAATCTGTTTTCATTTTTTGTACTCATTTTTGCCTCATTTATAAAATGGTTTAGCATATTTTATTGTATTTGAGATGTATTGTAAACTTAATTAATTCGGAAAAATTAATTATTTTTTTGAATACCCATCTTTAATTTTTTGCCTTTTTCTGATATAATGCATAAATGGGAAGGGTTTGATTATGAATGCAGCAGGGAACAAAAGAACACCAAAAGATTTTCCAATTGAGAAATATCTAAATGAAATTGAGAACAACATGGGCAAGGATATTACAATAAATATTATTGTAAATGGAAAATCTGTGAGAGAAGTAGTTGGTAAGATAGACTATTCAACCAACAAATTTTTTGGAGTGAGAATATATAAAGGAAATGACAGTTTTGTTGAAACCTTTATGTTCTCGGAAGTGTTTACCGGGCACGTAATATACGAATTAAAAGCAGAAATAGAAGCAGAGGCTGAGCCAGAAGTTTAATCTGGCTTTTTTATTATATAAAAATGTCCCCTATTTCTAGAGGACAATTTTTTATTTATAAAGGTTTGATATTAATTGCTACCTGTTAAGGTATGTTTGTTGAACTTGTCATAAGCATAGAGATCAAAATATCCAGTTCCTGTAAGACCGAATAGAATTGTCTTTGCTTCGCCACTTTCTTTGCACTTTAATGCTTCATCTATAGCAACTTTAATTGCATGTGCAGATTCTGGAGCAGGGAGGATACCTTCACATCTTGCGAATTGTTCAGCAGCATCAAATACAGATACTTGGTCTATAGCTCTTACTTCGTCTACATATCCTTCTTTGATAAGTTTTGAAACGATTGGGCTCATTCCATGATATCTTAATCCACCTGCATGTGTTGGTGCTGGCATAAAGTCATAACCAAGAGTATACATTTCAGCAAGAGGAGTAACTTTACCTGTGTCGCAGAAGTCATATCTAAATTCTCCTTTGGAGCAACTTGGACAGGATTCTGGTTCAACAGCTATGAAGTGTGCATTTCCTTTTCCATCTAGTTTGTCATGCATATATTCAGCAATAAGTCCACCGAAGTTGGAACCACCGCCGATACATCCAATAACTATATCTGGATATTCATCTATAGAATCTAGAGCCAATTTTGATTCAATTCCTATTACTGTTTGATGTAATAATACTTGGTTCAAAACACTTCCCAACTCATAGCGTGTATTAGGTTTTGTTACAGCAACTTCAACAGCTTCTGAGATAGCAGTTCCTAAAGAACCTGTGTAGTTATCTGGAGATGCATCTAACATTGCTTGTCCAACTTTTGTTGTTGTAGAAGGACTTTCTATAACTTGTGCTCCATATGTTTCCATTAATGTCTTTCTCATTGGTTTACTTTGAGCAGAACAACGAACCATATATACTAAAAGATCTAATCCAAAGTATCCACAAGCCATTGAAAGGGCAGTACCCCATTGTCCAGCACCTGTTTCTGTTGTAATGTTTGTGATTCCTTGTGCTTTTGCATAGTATGCTTGAGCTATAGCTGAATTAAGTTTATGGGAACCAGATGTGTTATTACCTTCAAATTTGTAATAAATCTTTGCTGGTGTTCCAAGAATCTTTTCTAAGCAATATGCTCTAACCATAGGGGATGGACGATACATTTTATAGAAATCTTGAACTTCTTGTGGTATTTCGATGTATTGGTTTGTATTGTCCAATTCTTGTTTTGCCAATTCTGTGCAGAAGATATGAGATAATTCATCCAAAGTTACAGGTTGCATTGTGCCTGGATTAAGTAAAGGATTAATATCTATTCCTTTCTTCTTCATATCTACACGAATATTGTACCATGCCTTAGGGAGATCATGTTCATTGAGATAAGTCTTGTAAGGTATGTTGCTAGGTATTTTTTCCATTTTTCTCTCCTTCGACACTTTAATCTATGTGTCTTTTTATTAATTTTTTCATATATCTAACCGCCTCAATTGCGATTTTAGATCTTGTTTGTTCTTTGTCTAAGGGGTTTAAAATAAAAAACCGCACAGACAAACACTGGTCTGTACGGACAAATTCTTTTTAAATCTGCGGTGCCACCGTACTTGAGAACATATCACTATGTCATCCACTTTATAACTGCTATCACAGTCTTGTATTTAACGCTACCACGTCCATGACTACTCATTTCTTTTTGCCACAGCCCTCAGGAGACCATATTATCTAGTACTGTTTCTGTTCATCTTCCACCGTCATGAACTCTCTATAAGTCATATACTAGTTTTCTTTCCTTCAACGGTTTAGTACATATTAAACCCACCAAGATAGTTTGTCAATATTTTTAGCAAAGAAATTTCAACTATTTTTTGAGATGGCAGAGAACAAAACAACGCAGATTTGCGACATTATTATATAAAAGTGTCTCGTTTTTATATTGTTGAAATTAGTTAAAATCTTTAAAAAATTTTGTCAAAAATTATTGATTTTATTATTACATTGTAATAATATATTATAGAAATGCCATTTATTTATATAAATATAAAGATTAATCAAATAAAAAAGCATAAATACATATATAATACATTGACGGCTTAAATATAAATATTTAGACGCCAAATAAGAATAAAGGAAGAAGAAAACAATGAGAACATTACAAACAAAAGGAAGAAGCAAAAACAAGACGATGGTTAACAGGATAGGGAAGATAGGATTACTTGCCTTCTTGTTCATATTTGTTTTCTCAATGGTTTGTATAGTTCTCGATACAAACGTTTCTTCCAGTATTCAAAATGGCACTTTTGATAGTTTGGCTGAAGCTGCGGATAAAACTGGTACACAGTTGGCTGCTCCAACAACAATCAGTACTTCTGGTACACAGGTTACATCTTCATATAATGTTGGGTCAAACCCAAATAATAATACATTGTTGAATAATTTCTACATCAACTCTGAAAAGGGTTCGAATTTATCTGTTACTTGGTATTCATATAAATCTTGGGGAACAACATATAATTGTGGCTTTGGATTAGATAGGAGTGATGGTGGAGATACTGGATATGTTTGGTGGTTAGAATATACGTTCAGTAATAAAATAAAAGCAGCAATTAAGAATTGTGGTATCAGTTATTACGCATCAGCAACAAGTCTATTTGATGATGGGGCAGATGATGAGTGCGCCATAGCGGTTTCATATATAGGAGTTCATGGTTCACCAAATGCTTCAACTATGATTTCGGGCTCAAGAAGCTGGAGTAACGCATCATGGAATAGCAACTATGGTGGATTGGCTCATAGTGGTTCGAGTTGGTCAGATGGAGGAACATCACAGAGTGTAGGGGCAACCAGTTATAATTCATCATATAGAATTCCGGATAATGCAACTGGTATTAGATTTATTTTTGCTGCGATTTCGGATAGTGCGATTGCCGGCGGATTCCGTAACATAAGTATGTTTTTATATTTAAATAATAGTCCATCTCCTTCGGCTTCAGTGTCTCCTTCTGGAACTGGAACAGTAACATCAAGTAAAACCACATATGCAAACACCGATGCAAGTATGGGAACAAATTCTTTTACTACTGCAGTAACTCCTTATTATTTTAAAAACTGGTCTTGGACAACAGAATCTGGCTCGACATCAACATCATATTCGGATTCGGTAAATCAATATCCTTATACATCGAATTATGTAGCAAATTATGCAATTATTCCATTTTCTTTTAATGGACATAATTATTCAAACTATAACAATGAGACATTGCAAGTATTGGAAAATAAATCATCGTATATTACTGCTTATGATTTACCGAGTGGGTTCTCTATATATGTCACATATAATGGAACAAGTAGTACAACAGCGCCAACAACTGCCGGTGATTATACTGCTACTATTGCAATAAAATATGGGAATACGACTCGTGGGACACGTTCCATAAGTTTTTCAGTTGTTAAAGGAGATTTCGGAAGATCTGATAATACGACTCAATGGGGGACTTCTTCAAACCCTTATCGAATAGAGAATGAAACTCATTTAGAAAATTTATCAAAAATTGTAAATGGCGGAAAGACATATGCACTTAATAGTGTTGTTGGTTGTGATAACGGAAGTATAACAGCAAGTGATGTTGTTGCGACTGCCGATGGAAGTGGAAATGTTAATTATTCCGGATGTTATTTTACCATAATTAATAATATTGGTTCATCGGGTAATCCAATCACATTTAGAATTGGAACAGATAATACTCATTATTTTGCTGGAACAATTTATGGTGGCAGCAATAGTAATAAAAATATTTATTTGAACATAGGAATGAGTGGAACAACTAATGTTGGCTTGTTCGGTTATGTTAGTGGTGCAAGCATAAGTTATATTACAACACAAGGCTCCGTGACTGGTGGCTCTCGTACAGGTGGTATAGTTGGTTTTGGAAACAGTTTGTCAAGCATTTCAAACTGTTCAAATACAGCAACAATAAATGGTGCAGGAAGTATTGGTGGTATTGCTGGCTATTCAGAAGGCATTGCTATTTCAAATTGTTCTAACTCTGGAAATGTAACAAGTACTGGTTCGCAAGCTGCTGGTATTATTGGTTATAGTAATGCGAGTGGTAGTTTAAGTGGTACTATTACTAATAATGCAAAGATTACCGGCACGGGAATGGTTGGCGGTATTGGTGGACAATACCATGGAACCTTTGGAAATAGTGCAACAATAACCAATGGAGCATCTGCAAATAAAAATCATGCAACAATAGGTAACATTACTGGAACGGAAGATAGTGTTGGTGGTTGTTTTGGTTTTTTTGATAAGAGCACTGCTAGTGTTACTGGATTAATAAATTATGGTTCTGTTACAGGGAAAACAGCTTTGGGTGGAATTGTAGGAAGAGTACAAAATGTTGTAAAAAATGCCAAGAATTTTGGAAATGTTACATCAACAGCAACATCTGCTAGATCAGGTGAGATCCCTACATCATTATATGCAATAGGTGGAATAACAGGTTATACATCTAGTAATATCCAAAACTCATTTAACGAGGGTAATATTTCAAATAGCAACGCAACTGGGGTAGGCGGTATTTCAGGAACATATTATGCCGGCAATTCTCCAGTTATTTCTAATTGTTATAACAAAGGAACAATTACAGCAAGTAGCAATATTGGCGGTATTGTTGGATATTGGAATACAGCATTAAATTATTGTTACAACGAAGGTTCAATTTCAGCATCTTCTAATTATGGAGGGATAGTTGGATATCTTGCCGATAGCCCTACTTTAACACATTGTTATAATGTTACAACAACATATTATAAAGCCGTGGGCTCTGGGAATCCATCATCAAGTTCAAAAGCAATAACAATATTTAAATCTTCAGTAGCAAGTCCAGCAGCTCAGACTGGTGGGACAAATTGGTATTATGCTGCATATCCAACTGGAATAGTAATTACTCCTATAATAGATGGTTCAACGACATCTGCATGGACGAATATTGTTTCAAGTAATATTAATGGTTATACAGCAAAACTTACTATAGCAAATAACCATTATTGCTCATTAACAATTGGTTCATCAAATACTCAACCTAATGCTCAAACAATCACAGGGTATACTTCTTCTGTTGCAAAGAGTAGTGTTGTATATAGCACAACTTCTTTTGATTTGACATTAACATGTAATTATGCATCTTCTACTCCAAATAATAATATTTTAGATCAATATAAAGATTTGGCAGTAAATGCTATTAATCCTTATTATACAACACGTGCACATAACGTTGATACATTCACAACTGCAACTACACCTGTGCCAAATTATTCTAAGGAATTTAAATATTTTAATTCAAGCAATGCATCAGTAACAGACTGTATAAATGTTGGTACTTATAGGGTCGTTGGTTATCCTTATACAGGAAATGCATTATTAGGTATTTCAAACAATACATCAGGATGTGTTATCCAAAAATTACCACTTGATAATATTAAGGTAGCATTTAGTGGAGATTATTCCGCATCATCACCTCATGACTTTATAACTTTATATAGTGATACCGCAGAAAACACAAGTAGAACTTCAACAACATTAACATATGCTTTCCCAAAACAAGAAAGCACTCCAACAAAGCCTTATTCAATATATAGACAAGAAGCTAACAAATTTCATTTCTATTTAATTGATAAGAATGATGGTGATAAAATCATTGATATAGATTTATTATCAACTGGCGATTTAAGTATTGCATATTCAGGTAATAGTGGGTCAGATAATGTTTTGCAAATTAAAATCACATTAACAAATGCTTCCGGAAACATTGGAACAGGATCTAAGGATTATTGCTATGCATGGGCAAAATATGACTATAGTGGAAGACCAGCATCAGGAACTAAAGTATGGGGTACAGATGCTTCTCCTTATATTATAAGTAATGAATATGAATTAATAAGACTATATGATATTTGTACAAATGGTGATGCATCTTGGGGAAGTATATATCAAGATGCTGCATATACAGATAATATTGCAAAATGTACAGCATCTTCATATGCTGGCGGTATATTCCATATAACAAATAATCTAAATGTATCTGGATATACGGGATTTAGAATTGGTAAAGATGCCACATATCGTTTTGCTGGTTCTATTTATGGAAAGAGTGGTTCAACAGATACTGAAAGAACAATCACACTCGGAACGAATTATTCATTCACAAGTGGTTATCGTCCAATTGAATATATAGAAGCCACAGGAACACAATATATCAATATCCCTGATGTAAACTGGGATTATTGGGAAATAGATTGTCAATATACAGCTACTTCAAGTGAAATGTGTATTGTAGGAAACCAGGATGGCGGAAGTACAAACAGATGGGAGATGTTCTGCGATTCAAGTAGGCCATACTTCAATATTTGGACAAATGCTGAATCAACTACTGCAGGTACTGTATCTGCAACAACAAGAGCGGTTACAACATATACAAAGAGCACTGGTGCTGTTACAACTAATGGAGTTCAATTCGCAACCAAAACTATAAATGTTAGACCTGCATATTTATTCCAATATGGTGGTGGCAGTTACTATGCAAAAGCAAGATTATACGGCTTCAGGATGAAGTATAATGGTGTTCTAACTCTTGATATGATTCCATGTGTAAGAACAAGCGATAGTGCTATTGGATTATATGATGCTGTAAGCGGAACATTCTATCCAAATAATGGCTCTGGCAAGTTTACAGCAGGAGGTAATTCTTCATATAGTGTTGGTTTTATTGGCTATATGAGAGCATCTGGAACATGTTATTTGAGTAATCTTACAATTGCAGGATCTGTTGCTGGTCAAGGATATACTGGTGGATTAGTTGGTTATTTGTATGCAACTGAATCAAGTAGTGCAGTTCGTTTTGTAAATGTTAAAAATACAGCCACAATTACTGGTACAACATATGTCGGTGGAATCGTTGGATATAGTAACAATAGTTTAAGTTACGTAGAGGGCTCAATTTCAAATACAGGTGAGATATCTGGAGCAGGAAGTTATGTCGGAGGCTTAATGGGTGCTTATAATGGATATCTTGCAACAAATGTTTCATTAATAAATGGAGATTCATCAAATATAAATCATGCAACAATAGGGCATGTTCTTAATACTGGTGCATATACTGGTGGAATTTTCGGGTATAAGAGTAGTAGAACGATGAATGTATCTGGAATAACAGTAACTAATTATGGAAAAGTTGATGGAAAAGCGGCACTTGGTGGAATAGTTGGAAGAACCACACAACCAATTGTAGGAGCCAAAAACTATGGAAATGTAACAAGCACTGGCGGAACTGTTAATGCAAATAAACCTGTTTATTTAAAAGGAACAGTAGTAGGCGGAATCGCTGGAATGACATCAACAACACTTAAAAACTGTGAAAATTATGGAACGGTTAGTGGGGCATATATAATTGGTGGAATTATAGGTACATTCTATTATGATAATACAGATTCCTCACATCCTGAATATGCGGAGTATCATCCAACTATTGAAGGTTGTGTAAATAAGGCAAATGTCACTGCAACTGCAACAAATAGTTATGTCGGTGGTATAGCTGGATTATGGCGTGGAACAATTAAGACTTGTTCTAACACTGAAAATGGCTCAGCAATAACTATCACAGGAAAGAGTTATGTTGGTGGTTATGTTGGGTATTATCTATATTGGGAAGGCTGCTCCTTACAATCCCCAGCAAATATTGCTAGTGTAACTGGTAATGGTAGTTATGTAGGTGGTATCGTTGGATATAACGAAGGAACAATTACAGGTGCAGTTTCTAATAATAAATTAGTAAACGGCAATGCTTCAAATGGTAAGTATGTTGGTGGTTTCATTGGTGGAAACGTTGGTGGAACATTAACAGGAATAACACAATTAACAATTTCTGGTGGTGTAACTGGAAAGAATTATGTTGGTGGCTATATTGGAGCAAGCAAAGGCTCTGAAATTAGAATAGGCACAAATTCAACATTAAGTGGCACTATTACTGCAACAAGCGGAAGTTATGTTGGTGGTGCATTTGGTTATATCTATGCATCCGGTTCTCAAACAACATCTACAGCAAGAAGTGATAGTGGTTCTTACTTTAGATTTACACCTTCCACATTAACTGCAAGTTTAGTACATGCTGGAGCAACAGGTAGTTATGTTGGTGGTATTGTTGGATATTGCGCAGGTATTTCCATAGAAAATGGTGAGAATAGCACATTCACTGCATGGACAAGATCAGTTAACTTAGCTGGAGTATACTATGTTGGTGGAATTATTGGTTATATGACCACATTCCCAACAGCAAGTGAAGATGTTAAGATTTATGATAATGCAATTTCTGGTATGGCTAGCGCAACTGCAGTAGCTGTTGATGATACAGTCAACCCAGGACATCATTATTCAATAACATATACAGAAAGTGAAGTAGAGTATACAAAATACTTTATTCCAACTATTTACGGAACAGTATCTCGTTCTGGACATACAATAACTATAACAGACAATAATGCATTCACTTCTGGTGATGCAATGACATATGTAAGTACATCCATTTCTGGATGGTACAAAAATACAGCAACTATTACTGGTACATCTTATGTTGGTGGTCTTATCGGTAAGATTGATACTGGTGTAGGAAACTATGTTACAACAGCTGCTTATGCAAGAGGTGCTACTGGAAGTAGTTATATGATTGGTGTAGAAGCAGTTGATGATGTTCCTATTACTCAAGATTTAGTAATCAAATTAGAAAATACAGGTACAGTAACAGGAAAATATTTTGTTGGTGGCAACATTGGTGCTTTATTAAACAACTATAATTCACCTACTGTTATCTATACTTCAAATATTAAAGCTGTTGTAATTAATACGGCAAATATCACTGTTACTAACGGATGGTATGCAGGTGGTATTATTGGTTCCGTTGGAACAATGCAAGATGCAGATAGACAAGACTCATATGGTTCTATTCAAATAAATGGTCTTGCTAAATTTAAAGCAGAAGATAATGAAACAAGCTTCTCTGGAAACAAGACAAGTACTGCAAATACAGTTGGTGGTTCTGGCTCATACTATGTTGGTGGTGTAGCTGGATTTATAAATGCTAACGGAGATAATAGAATAGCATATTTAGTATGTACATGTAAGGTGACTGGATCTTATTATATTGGTGGTCTTGCCGGTACAATGGCTGGTGGTGCTAATGAAGTTAATGGTTCATCTATTTATAGATGTGTTTGTACACCACATTCAAGTGTAACTTTATCTACAAGCACAGACTACTATCATGGCTCAGCCTATGTTGGTGGATTGGTTGGTGATGCTGGTGCTATTACAATTTCTAACAGTTATGTAAGAGGATTTAATTTTGATTATGTAAATGGCGACAGAGGCGGTGTTGCTGGAAGATCTACATCATCCACAACATTTGTAGATTCTTGGTCATTACACATTGTAAATGGATTAAATTATGCAACGTCATATAGAAATTCTAATGGTAAGTTTGCCTTAGTAGACCCAGGTTATCCATCATCTCTTCCAAATTATGATGAACTTCTTGTTACAGCTGGTTTGGCAACTACTGTTGGAACCGCAAGTGCATCTGACAATACTAATTTCAAAGCACAATTAGGATATATTTCAGTAATGGCTACAATTCCATCTGGGACAGACAAATATTTAGTTTTCTATGATACAACTGGCGTTCCTGAAACAAATCCAAATAGATATATTCATAAAGGCGCAGACGATACACTATATGATGGTATTTTATATGGTGGAAAGAGTGGTGAACCAAGCAATAATTTGTATTCAAAGACAAAGGTAAGTGCTAACTCATTTATTCTTGCAAAGAATGATGTAAAGTTTGTTAACCTAGAATATAGTGAATCTACAGCAAATAACATTAGTAATGATAAATGGATAACTGCTTTCAACAATGGTAGAATTAGTAATGAATATACAATTAGCATTACATCATATAACTACAATACAAGCACCAAAGTTTTCACAGTTTATGCAATAGTTTACTATAACAACATAAGTACAGGTTCTTCAGAAGATGTATGGAAAGTTGGTGATATTACTAAGACCATGACATCTGGTGGTAGTGACTTGCCATTATCTATTCCAGATAAAGCAACATGGATTGAATATGCTGCCAAAGTTAGAGCAGGAACCGAAACATATTATAACAAATACTTAAAATTAACAAATGATATTAATTTAGGAACATATAATAGTTCATCTAACAACTTCTTATTTGGAGATAATAGTTCAAACTTCTTCAGAGGAACATTAGATGGAAACGGAAAAACATTAACATATACCATTAGTGCTTCTAATGATATTGGTTTATTCCCAAAACTTGGTAACAATGCAACAATTAAGAACCTTAATTTAGCAGGTTCAGTATCTGGAACATCTGGTGTAGGTGCTCTTGCAGGAGCAGTTCCAAGTTCTAGTGTAACAATACAAAACATTGATACAAGCGTAACAGTATCTGGTTCATATCACGTTGGTGGTTTAATCGGTTATTCTTCAGGCTCTGTAACAATTAAAGATGCTGTAAATACTGGACGTGTTTCAGAATCTTCTTCTGTATCAAATGGTGGTGTAGGTGGTATTATTGGTACAGTTGCATCTGGTACATCCATTTCAATAGACTCTGTTAGAAATGCCGGTGAAGTACGTGGTGATAAATCCTTAGGTGGTATTATTGGTTATGTAGATGGATCTGGTGAGATTCTTAACAGTTGTAATACAGGTTTAGTACAAAGTAACACCTTTATAGTAAATACATTCACTTATGCTGGTGGTGTTGTTGGACAAGTTTCTGCAGCAGGTAACGTAAGTGTTTATGCATGTTATAACTCTGGTAAAGTTTGGGGCTATAATGCAAGAGTAGGTGGTATTCTTGGTTGCGATACAGATAATAGAACATCATCTAGTGCTAGAACTAATATTTTCTTCTGCTTCAACTCAGGAGATGTTTTGTCAGGTCATCCAAGTCATTGTACAGATATTTCTGGCGGAAATAATACTTTCTCCCAATTCTCTGGTGGTGAAGTTGGTGGTCTTGCTGGTATGGCTATTAATGCAGATATTTATTATTCATACAATATTGGAAATATTACATCATATGGTGTTACAAGCCACTTGTATGAATCTCAATTAAGAGCTGGCGGTTTGGTTGGCTTAATGTATAGATATAGAGATGCAAGTTATTCTAGTTTAGTATATTGTTATAATGCAGGTGTTGTTAAGGCCAGAAGTCCTGTAGATGATGCTATTTATATTTCAGGATTGGTTGGTTGTTCTATCTATGAAAGAAACGGAGCATGGACATTGGACGTTCTTAAATATTGGTCTGGTGCAAATAACTTACATAGTAATGCAACAGTTGCATATAACTACTCAATGCACGGACAGGTTGATTTAGGAAAGAAGAATGGTACAACTGGTACAGAAAATATGACCAAGGGTTCAAAATATTCCAATAATGATGGTTATTTCGGAGTTGATAGAAACTTAGCATTCATGGAAAATTATAGAACCAATGAAGCAGGAACAGCATCTGATTCAAATGGTTACTTATATGTAGACTGTGCTTATTATGCATCCAACTGGACAATTCAAGATACACTTGTTAATTCAGGTGATATGATTTGTAGATATGATAGCACAAATGGAGTTGGTAAAGTTCCAAGTGCTATGGAATCTGGATGGTCTAATGGTGGTTCTTATGGTAGTACAGTATTATTAAGAACATCTAATGCTATTAAGAATAAATCTAACTTCGGTTACATTTATATTCCTGGTTGCTTACCACAATTATCTATCTTTGCTACAGATACAGAATCTGGTGTTGCTATGACTGGACAAACATCTGGTTATGATACAACAACTCAAGAATATAGCTTAAAGACAGCAGGAACTGAATTCAGCCCATATGTAATTCAAAATGGTATTGATTTACTTGGATTATCTCAATTAATAGCTATAGATACATCTTATACAGCTGCAAGTAAATATTATGCATTCGCAAACGGATACAACAACTTAGATGGCAATAAGCTCACATCTTTGGATATGAATACTCTTAATTTGTATGGAATGACATATTATTCTCATGCATCTTATAGAGCAACAGATGGAAGTAAGACGATTGCATTGGTTTATACATATCCAATTGCAACCAGTCCTATGACAAACCATGGAACACAAACATGGTATTCTGCAGATTATAATGACTCTAGAAATGTTGGTAAGAATATAAGATTATTCAGAAGACAAAACAACAATTATTTAGACGGCAATTCTACATATGGTGCTAACTACTATATGATAGGACAATCCGCAAGCAAATATTTTGCAGGATCTTTGGTTGGATTTAGAGAAGTTGTAAATGGAGAAGATATTTCATATCCAGAAATTAAAAATCTCCACGTAAAGAATACAACTACATATACAGATCCAAATGAAAGTGGACAAAGTGCATATGCTGCATTCGTTGGATATGGTAAAGGATGTATCTTAAGAGACTTCTCACTTGGAACTGGAACAACAATATCTGTTTCAGCAACAGCAGCAAGTGCATATGGTGCAGGATTTATTGCAAAGGCAATGGAGAAGGGTACATTTACCGGATTACAAATGCACTCTGGTTCTTCCGTTACAGTTACTAAGTCCAATGCTGGAACAACATATGCTGGTGGTATTGTTGCTATTGCAAGACCAAATATGACAAGTGCTACTGGTTCTAATACAACAACTATTGAAGAATGTACTTCTGCAGCAAATATAACAACTTCAACATCTTCTAGCACAGATGCTTATGTTGGAGGTATCTTGGGATATGCACAAGGTTTATCTACAGCAGACGTTGCAGGTATTTATATCAACAAGTGCACTGTAAATGGTGGTACCATAACCAATGGTTCATACAAGACATCAGGAATAGGAACTGGTGGTATCGTTGGTGCAAGAAATACAATTGGTAAACTTAATATTACAAATTGTAAGGTTGGAATAGATACTGGTGCTACAACAACAATTATTGGTGCAAACTCAATTGGTGGTATTATTTCTGCAACAAATGGCTCACAAGAATCAGACTTAACTACTATTACCAATTGTGAGATTGGTTCAAAGGGTACATTACAAAGAAATAGTTCTACAAACAATGCAACATATAGTTCTGCATTAGGTGGATTCGTTGGATATTCACAAAGATGTAAGATTACTGGTGAAAACATATTCAAAGGGACAATCAATTCATCATCCTATGCAGCAAATAACGTTGGTGGTTTGCTTGGATATATGGGTTCATACACTAACATCCAAGGTACAGTTCATATTTATGGAACAATTAATACAGGAACAACGCTTTCCAACTACATTGGTGGTGCTATTGGATATGTTCCAACTGGTGGTGTTGTTAATATTGATGGTAATTATTATATTAATCCACAAATGACAACATCTAAAGCTAAGTATGTTGGTGGTTTCATTGGATACAATGCTGGTACTGCACATATCTTAGGATCTTCTAGCATTATGGATATCCAACAAGATGCCTATGCTTCTGTAGGCAATGCTCAAGTAGCAGATGATAGTACAATAGCAAAGACAAGTGTAGTTACTGCAAACACAATTTCAGCAGACACACACGTTGGTGGATTTATTGGATACAATACAGGAACACTTTATGTAGGACACCAAACAGACGCTTATAACACAGCATCTGTTGGTACATTCACAGCTACATTGGTTGCTAATGTAAATGGTTCCACATATGTTGGTGGTTTCGTTGGATTTAATGCAGGTTTAATTACAACAGCAGATAGTAAGTGTTATGTTGTTAATACTGGTAATATTTGTGCAACTATTAATGGTGCAACATATATTGGAGGTATTGTTGGATACAATGCTGAAGGTGCACACTTTAACGTAGCAGTACAAGAGAACTATTTTGCAAATGCAGGACAAGTTGGTAATTCAACTGCTACACAAGCAAATAGAGCATCCTATGCTGGTGGTGTTGTTGGAGATACATTAGGTAACTTCACAAACATTGGTACACTTGCTAATACTGGTGCTGTTTATGGTAATAACTATGTTGGTGGTTCTATTGGTTACTTCCCAGATGGTGCTTTGGCTGGAACTATGATTAATGGTAAAGCTAAAGAAGATACATATGGTAACTTAGTAAGTGAATCAAGTAAAAATGTATCCGGTAATACAACAACATATATTACACAAGTTCAAACAAATGGAGATGCAGCAACAGCAACTGAAATAGATTTATATAGAAGTGTTACAAAAGATGCTAACTATTCATATACAATTGGAAAGACAGTTTATTACTTCACAGCTCCAATTTCTGGTTATGTAGTTGAAATGGACTTTGACAAAGTTGCTATTACAGGTAGTATTACAACATCTGCAAATAGTGACGTTACAACAAGCACATCTAATATTTGGACTCTTAGTGATAGTACTGCAAACATTATTAATTTAAGTACAACATACAAATATACATTAGGTTCAAGTGAATATTATTATCCATCTGCATATTATGGTGCAGTATATAATATTCCAACAGACGATCCAGACTTGATAATGATTTACCCAACATTACAAGCATCTACAACTCAACAAAGTGGTGCATCTTATAGCACACAAACAACTGGAACAATGACAAAGGGCTATAAGTCCTATACATCTGGTTCTACATATTACTTTGATGCAACTAACTTAACTGGTACTGTAAAGACATTACAAGGTGCAAACGTAGTATTCTCAACATTAGTAATCTCTGCAATTAGAAATGCAATGCAAGGTACAATGACAGCAAACCTTGGAGATATTATTACAGCTGGACAAAACTACACATTCTTAGTTGGTACAACAAGATACTTCTTCAAGTCTCCTGTATATGGACAAATTACTAACATGGTTGGTAATGAATTAACCATTTCTCCATTTGAGAAGAGAGCAGTACAAAAGATTGTTCAAGGTAATACAGTAAAGGGTGGCCATAACTACTTATATGAGAGTGGTGGCAACTATTATAGATTTACATCTCCAGTAACAGGTACAGTAACATCTGTTTCAGGTCTAACAGCTACATTGAAGTTCATAGCAGTTGGTGAAAGATCTGCTATCCCAAGTGTAACAGCAAACTGGAATTTAGGTGGTTATGTAAAGGCTGGAGTAAGATATAAGTTCAAGATAGATGGAAGCAATTATCGTTACTTTGTTGCTCCATACACTGGAGATATAACACAAATTTATATTGATAATGGTACATACTATGTACGTATAACAAATACAGACTACTCCGATATGGTAGTAGATGATACAATTACATCTTCTGGTTACACAGCTGGATATGTTAACGGTTTCAACAACGTTGGTGGTGTTGTCGCTATTGTTGATACAGATGCTTCTGTAGACTTCTATACAGAGGGTGGTAACCTTGTTGAAGGTGTTTATACAAGATTCATTAACTTCGGTACTGTTGCATCCACAGACGGAACAAACGTTGGTGGTTCTATTGGTACAATGAAGGGTACAATTTATGATATTAATGATAGTACAGGTAAGACTCTAAACGGAGAACAACAATACATTGAGTTCTACAACTATGGTAAGGTTTACGTAAAACAAAACGGTGGTGGATCTATTGGTGTATTTAGTGGTCAAGGTGCATGGGCTAGAATGTTCAACTATTCAGATACAACCATTATGGGTGCTGAATTAAGTGGAACAATTACAACATATGCAAACCTCGGTGGATGTATTGGATTAGTACAAAGCGAAGGTGGTAATCCAGTTATCTTAAGACATTCCATTATGGTTAACTCCGGTTTAGTTTCTGCACAAACAAATAGATTACAAGTTAACTCAACAAATGTAACAGGTGAGTGTATTGGAGGTGTTATTGGTAAGATTACAGATGGTGCTGTTGGAAGCACAAAGGACAACTGGAGTGTAGACCTTTACTCAGATGGTTCTGTTACAGCAGGTAGAACAACCAATGATTCTGCAAATTATGCTCCAATGAACTATGTTGGTGGACTTATTGGATACATTGGTGCAACACCAGTTATTCTTAAGTCTGTTTTGAACTACACAAGACGTTCTGGTGGTTCTGGAACAGGAAGTGGTTCTAATGTAACATACGTTTCTGGACACCATTATGTTGGTGGTATTGTAGGATTTAACAATTCAACTGTACCTCAAACAGGAACAGATGAACAAAAAGCTTCAATTAAATACTGCTACAACGTTGGTGGTAGAGTAATTAGTGATGACTACACATTCACAGATTCATACAACACAAGTGGTACTTGTGGTGGTATTGTTGGTGGTATTGGTTCTAACAGACCATTAACATATTGCTGTTATTGGATTTCGGCATTCGGTAATGATGCTCTTAAGAATGCAACAGTATCTCAACTTGGTACATCATTAACAAGTGAATGGACAAGCCACTTCACAGCTTATGATATTTCACTCTTACAATACTCTCCAACAACATGGGCAGACTATTTACATATTTATGATTCATTCTATTATGCAACACATAGCAATACATTGCCATATGACTACTACAGTTACAACGAATCAACAGAAGAGTATACTTATGTAGGAAAGAGAGGATATGCAGATATCATCTTAGACTCAAGTAACGTATATTCAGCTGCAGAAATCGCAGAATGTACAGATTGGTTCAACACACATGTATTAGACATTGAATTCGGACAAGGAATTTACGAATACGGTGGTACAGATATTGCACCTATTTCTGCACAAGCCTATGGAGAATCTGCATATGAAACATTGAAACAATGTGTAGCAACAAGAAAAGGCTTTAACTTGGCAGATCTTGAAGAAAACACAGACGGAGACTTAGGTATCCACACTGGTGGTGATACAAGATACTCTACAGGTAATGACAATACTGGTTACTTCTTCGCATATGCTTCAGATGCTGTAACTGGTGGATTCTCACAACATGAGATTCAAACAGAGCATACAAATGCAGCAAGCACACCAGACTTTGACCTTAATGTATGGAAGTACATCTCACAAGCATTTGGTGCTTCTAACGTTGGACAATCTTCTTCACAATTGATTTACAACTACACAGCAACAGATGACAGCTACAATGCATCTTCAACACCACATCATACAAGTAGTAGCAAGGCTATTGGTAATACACAAATTTATCATATCTATGCTAAGACATATGCACCAAATGTAAACGGATATTACTTATATGCATATGCTGTAAACAAAGCAGGATTCACAGTATCTTATGATGTATATGATGAAGCTATATATATTGATGCAGACTCTGCTGTATGTAAGAACGTATTAATATTCTTCAAGAAAGTAAATCTTGGTTCTGTTAAGTTAACATATAACAGTTTAGAGAGATATGCTCCTATTACAGGCTTAACTAATGTAGAGAAGAAGGATCAACAATATACATTCTATCAACTGGATCCAAATGCAGCAGAAGGATTTAACTTCGGTACAGATGCAGGCACATATAAGATTGATGGTGATATCTACTATGTACCAAACAAAGCATACATATTCACAGCATCTACAACATCCTTAAGCAACACAACAGCAATTACAGCAGACAATGCTGCAGTAGAGGCTGGAAAGAACTATACATACAAAGTAGGATCTACAGATTATTACTTCACTGCATTAGTTGATGGATGGGTCCCAACGGTTCCAACATCTACCAAGTATGAAATCCTTGCTCCAATTAAGATTGGTTCGGTTCTTTCTGGAGAAACGACATACACATGGAAGATTCATCCAAGAAAGATAGTAGTTAATAATACAAATTTAACAACAACCTATGACAAGACAGAAAAGAGTGCTACACTAGTAGTCAATCAAATTATTGAAACAGATGCAACAGTTGGCACTTATTCCACAATTGCTTCTCTTTCAAGCAATGGTGTATATCCAGAAATCACAACAACACCATCTATTGCAAATCCATATCCTGCATTTAGTGCGGTGGTTGCTGAGGGTACTTCTGTAACATCATCAACTGGAGCATCCACAAAAGATGGAGGTTATTGTACAAGTACAGTTACATATCATTTGAAGACATACACAATTGATATTACTGCCGTAAATTCAGGTACATATAAAATAAGAGCAAATTCACTTAAGGGCACAAAGAAAGATAATTATCAAATGTCTGCAAAAGAAGCTCAATTGGTAATTGAGAAGAAAGAACTTACAGCAACATGGCATACAGATAGTTATACATGGGATGGAACAGATCATTCTATCACATTAGACTTAACAGGTTGGGCTGTAGGTGAGGCAACAAACGATATTAAGACATGGACAGATTCTGTTTCATTTACATTAACTAAAGAGACATCAGCTTCTGGTTCATTTACAAAGAGTTCTGCAGCAGTAACTCCAAGTGGAAGCACATCAACTGCATCAACAAAATCTACATTAACTTTTACTGCAAAAGCTAAAAATACATATAGAGTAAACTGGACAGGTGGCAATCCAATTGGAACAAACTATGTAATGCCTGATAATGAACAAGGTGAAATGACAATTGCTGCTCTTCAAATAAAACAAAAGAGTAAAACTGAAATTGGAACAATTACATATGATGGCAATGAACATACAGTTTCTATTTCATTGAAGTCTGTTGATGCTCAAGGTGCTGATTATTCACTTTCTGCAGCTACAATAAAGACTATTTATGATGCAATAAAGGCAAAGACAAGTTATACAAAGACAGGAAGTGGTCCATCTAGTGCTGGTGTATCTCCAGTAGTTACATATAGTACAATGCAAACATCTGCAGGTGTCTTTAATATGACAGTTACATATCATTTAAAGAATGCAGGTAATTACACATGTAGAATTACAAATATCGGTAGTGCTTCTGATGACTATTATATGGCAGCACAAACACTTACAAACCAAATTATTAATCAAAAAACATTGACAATAACACCTACAGGAACATCAAGTGAATATTCAACATCTTCACCTGGACCAGAGACTGTATACAACAATGTTAATATTGGTTTAACTAAAGTTGAGATAAACGGATTTGTTTCATCAGATACAAGTTCTCATGCAAGTATTGTAAATACAACTGAAGTTGGTTTCACTCATTCTGCAACTGCTTCAGGAACAAAAGCAACATATAACATATCAACCAAGAATTATGGAACATATTCAATCACACTAGCTCCACAGGCTAGCACAAACTATACATTTGAAGAAGTGTCATGGTACTGGAGAGTTAAGTCAAGAACTATAACTGCTACGGCAACCTGGTCTCAAATAACTATAGAAAATGTTGAAACAACATCATCTGAAAGTTTATCTGCTACAGCAGCAACTAAGAATTACACATATTCTACATATCCACAAGGATTGAAGTTGATAGTATTTAGTAATCTTGCAACAGGACATAGCGCACAAAATGTTATATCAACAACACCATCTGAGGGAATGATTGCCTCTGTTTCAGGAAACAATTTGACTGTAAGAGAAAGTGGACAAAGCTATACTGGAACAGATGATGCTGGAACATACACCTTAAATATTGGATACAATGGTTCAGATGGTAACTATACTATTGACTTTAAGACAAGATGGGTAATTTCACCTGTTTCAATTAAAGCAAAGAGTAACATTACTTCTAATACAGAAGCTTATTATAATGGTGAAAAACATAATGTGGTTATTTCATATCAAATAGGTGAATCAACATTAAGCAATAATGCTTATGGTCAAGATACAATTTCAGGCTCAAATGCACAAATCATATCTGGTGGAACAGCTACTACAACGGTATGTAATGTTGGTGTATATACATTAACGGTTGCAAGTTCAATTGGTAATGGAGGTATAACAGCATCACGTGGTGGCACAGTTGATAAATCTGCAAACTATGTATTAGATACATCTGGATTCTCATCAAATATTACATATACGGTTCTTCCTCTAAAGATTCATTTCGTTTGGAGTGAAACAACAACTTTCGTATATAATGGACAAACACATAAAGTTGTATTAGATGGAATTAAGTTATATGCAGGTGAAGATTGTGTAACTGGTGAGAATGTAGTCACACCTAAGACAACTCCTACTGATGTAATTAGTGGTTATACAACAACAACTTATTCATTTGTTGGAAGAACAGCAAATGAGACATTAACTATTGTTGTAGTTTCAGATGAATCTATTGATTATCTTGCATCTGGCACATATGCATCAGTTGCTAATTATTCTTCATTTAGAGCTACCGGAACAAATACCGCTAATATTGATACAATAGATGAAAACTATGAGTACAAGAATAACAATAGCACAACATTCTCAATCTATAAATCAATTATTGTTGTAAGTCAATTTACAACATTAGCAACAATTACTAAGACTTATGATGGAACCACATCTATAGATCCTTCTCATTTGAACAATAATCCAGTAAAAGGTAATTATGCAACAGCATCATTTACATCAACAAATGGTGGTTTAAATACTCCAAATTACTCAATTTCAAATCCACGTTATAATGATGCTAATGTTGGAACAAATAAGATAATTAACTATACGGTTTCAGTTGCAGATAGTAACTACACTTTCTCAACAACCACACAATCTGGAACAAATGGAATTATAACAGCACGTGTTCTTTCTGTTGATTTGTATCTCAAGAGCAATAAGACTGCTACAAAACAATATGATGATACAGAATTATATGGAACAGCAACTAATGTTAATGGCCAAACAACTGCGAAATCAGCAAAATATCGTTTAGGTAATGGATTCACCGTTTCCAACATAGTTTCTAGTGAACAAAGTGGAGATGTCATAATTACAGGCGTATATAGAGAAGCAACTGTAAGTAGAAGAACGGCAAATACATCTACTGGTGAGCCTTCATATAACAAATATGTAAATAATGTTGTATATAGCGCTGGAGAGTATTCAATTAATAAGAATGCTGGGTACTATAAAGAGCTAGTCTTTACAATAAGTGGAAATAAAGCTGGCAACTACTTGATTCGTGTAACAACTCCTGCTGTAGTTGGTGATGCATCATCTGAAGTGGTTGTTAGAGATACTCGTACAATTGAGACACCACAAAGTTATGAGCTAAATATTGAAATTACTAGAACACAAATCAAAATAGACAACTATGGAAATACTATTCAAAGTTATGCTCAATCAAACAACGTATATACATATCAGACTGAAGAGGGATGGTTGCCTGTAACAGCACAAAAACCTGCGAGAGTTGCTGAATCATTGTCAATCGTTGTAACAAACACATGGATGTATGAAAATGGTAATCCAGCAAATGGATGGGCACATATTACTTCATATAGAAGAATAGTTGGTGGACCAAATAAGTCATTATATGCATATTTGAGTGGGCCACAAGGTATGAACTGGAACTATGAGTTAAGAAATCAACCAACTCTTGTTATAGATTACTTTGTAGTTGAGGATACAGAGCATTATCAAATTTCCACACTTGCTGGTTTGATGCTCGCATCATATTACCATAATAATTATGCTACATTGGGTCAAGAAACTGGTGCTGATACTGCATATATTTATACTTGGACAGTAATATGTACAGAAGAACAATACAACTTAAATCCAGAGAGTTATCAAGCTACCATTGAAGCCAATGATGCTTACTTTGATCCAGATGCACCTTATCCAAGTGATTCTACAAAACAAGGTGTTTGGGGATATTGGGCAGAAACACCAACTGAACCTATTAAATATGATAAGTTTAGACTTACGGCGGATATTTCTGGCATTATGACATCAACAGACTATGATATTCTTGAAAATGCTTTCGGAATTAGCCCAACAACAGGAAAACCAATTTGGGGATATGGTAACACATATTTAACCAACTTCGTACAAACAAATGTTGGAAACCAAGTTACAGTAATAGGCAATATATTTGCAGATTCATTTGTTGGAGAGTTTGATGGTAATGGATATACAATCAAGAACTTCAATGTCTTATATAATGTATCAACAGATGCTGCAACAACAATTAATATTGGATTCTTTGGATATGCAACATCTACATCCAATATCTATGATATGAACTTAAGAGACATTGCAATCAATGTTTATGATACAACCTCATATGCAAATGTAATTAACGTTGGTGGATTAATCGGTCTTAATGATTCTGCTAAAGCATTAACGAATACAACAGTTCATGCAAGCATAAGTGTATATGCGAGTGGAACAAATAAGATTGTTAATGTTGGCGGTGTTGTTGGATTCCAAGTTGGATCAATTTCGGATCCAGATACAGTAGCAACTAAATATAGCCTTGCTTCAAACCCATATACATTCCCAACAGAGTATGATGTTAATGTTGCAATAGAAAATGTAATTGCAATAGGTAGCATAACAGTTAATAATGCCGGAAAGAATAACCTTGGTGGTATTGTTGGCGTGATGAGAAGTGGTGAAAGCGGTGCTTCAGTATTCAATGCTGTAACATTGAACGAAATTCAATCTCGTGCAGGAACAACATTGGCAGGTGGAATCATAGGTTATGTATGTTCTTCATATACATACTCAGCTGGTAAGATTACAGCATTCACACAAAATGTATCTGACCTTGCTATAGCAAATGAAATCAAGTATGTTCTTGGTTCTGGTATTGCTCAATACTTACAAGACTCTATCTTGGTATGGACAGGTGCAACCTCATCTTCATTTGTTAATAAGATGATAGGTAATGTAACAATAACAGGAAGCACTTCAACAGATGCTGGACGAAAAGCAACAGGTTTAACTTATACAGAACTTGCTTATAATGGAGTTGAAAGTTCATATAGAAGATCTCAATCTCACTATATAAATACAAACAGCAATTATATTTACTTGCCAGAAAATACTGTAACAAGAGGTATTTATGACGTTATTAGTGAGACAACTCAAGGCGGAACAGCTAAATATGCTTCATATATTATTGGTACTGGAAATGATTACTCAAGCAATAATCCAAGAGAGTCATTAAGATTTGTTGATATAGTTTATACATATCTCTTAAGATTGGAGTTAACTACATTAACACAACAAATTACTATAGAATCAACAAATGTAAATGTAAGGGTATATAAGCAAGCACAATCAAGTCCAATGCTTGGAACAAGAAGAGGAACAGACCATATAGATGCAAACAGTCAATATACAGATCGTATCTTATTGGCATATTCACAACATTATCCATTGCTTAGAATGTTCAGATTCGCAAGCTTTGAACTAACAAAACAAATAAATCTTTATACAAATAACTATAATATAGTGTATAGTGGTGCATTCTATGGACACGTGTACTCAGATAAAGTACAAGTTATATCTTCAAATGCTGGTTCATATACAGCTAGAAAGGTTGGAACCAAGACATATACAACATTAGCCTCATATGTAGCAGCATACCAAAAATTCTATGGATTAACATTGGAAGAAGTTGGTGGATATTATGTATACAAAGATCCTGCAAAGATTAATGTAGGTATAATGATACAAGGTGAAACAGAAACCGTGTTTGAGGTTGAAAAGAATACTATCCCATACACTCGTGAAGAATTGAAGACAGGAGGTTAAGACTATGACTAAGAAAAAAAGAAAAGATATTAAATTTATTATACGCATAGTCACCGCTATTGTCGTTATGGTGGGATGTATAACAATGGTCGGAGTTTCATATGCATGGTTTACTAATTCTACTCAAACAGGAGTTGCTACAATAGAACTTTCTACAACAACTTGTTTTGTTTTGTCATTCAGTTTCGGAAATGAACCAGAAGGAGGATATCCTCAGTATACTGGTCAATACGGATATAGAAATGCACAAGGGAATAATCATGTAGTTACAAGTGAGTTCGCAACAAATATCCTTGGCTATCCTTCTGGTAGTATTAATTATGATTCATATATGCTTGATAAACCATATGAAGTTGGTGCACAATTCAATATAGATACTGAAAATAAAGCAGTTGAATTTATGGTTGAGATTAGTGCTGTTCATATTACCTTGGATCAAGAAAATGGTGATCCTCCAATAACATTAATGATGCTCACAGATAAGGATTTAATCAAGTATGGATTTACTTGGTATATAAAAGATGGAAACGATATTTATACACCATATCGTGGAACAAAGACATATAATGCTATTACAGATACAAACAACAAATTGCCATTAGCTAATGGAGAAGTTGCAACAAAATGGACAACAACACCTCAAGCATTACCTATACAAGGTTATGTAGCAGATCATTCTAGCGCATATCTATACTTGGTATTCTGTCCAGAAAAAGCATACTGGTATCAATATGGAAATAATCTTCAATCTGGTAAAACAAAGAGAGATTGGGTGTTAAATATGGATGAAATTTATTCAGCAGATGAATTGAATAAAATTAATCACTTATCATCCTATCCAGCATTAAATGGTGTAACTTATTCGGATTCATCATATATTGGCGCAACATTCAGTTTTGATGTAACTGTAACTGTATTAAGTGTGGCGGAGGTGTAATGGTATGAGAAAATCAATTATCCTTAGCTTAATAATTATGGGACTTTGTATTGTCGTTGGTGTTGTTGGTGTAACAGCAGCATGGTTTGGTGATGTTATGAAAAAGAGCGATGATATCATAATTACATCTTATGCTCCAACTGGTAATGCTTCTATGACAATGGACTCAGCATCTGAATATGCAGAAGCAATTGGAAAACTTGTACCTGCAGTTGCAACACCAGAATATGTTATGACACATCAAGATGGGTCTGGGAATTTAGATTCGTTAGATGTATTAGATAGTTCATTGGTTGGAACACAATTAACAAGTATAGCAACAAGAGCTGGAATGGAATTCAATTTCATTTATTCTGGTACTTCAGATGGTGTAGATGGTAAAAAGGCTATTGAGATTGTGCTTACATCTGTAACACTTCAAAACCCAAGAACATATATAACTATTCCAGAATGGAGAACAAGGAATGGTTATTCTGCAGATGATAATACACATAATCCAAAAGCAGCTATTAGATATACAAGAAGTGGAACAGCAGGTAACTATGAGTATACACAAAATGATACTGGTGATTGGGTAAGATATGAACTTGCATTAGATGACTATAAGTCTGAATTTGACTTTGATATGTCATTATCTCAATATATGCAAGTAAATAGAGAAGATTATAATAGTAATTGGACATATTATACAAAGAGTGGAGATGGGCCATTTGTTTATACACAATGTAACCCACAACCAACTATTTCTTCATTCCCAGAAACAGATTCTCCATATTATGCACAGGCAACTTGGCATGACTGGACATATACACAAACAGATGACTACACATTATATATGTTGGTTGTTCCATTCACACAAGCAAGGTTCTGCTTTATAGTAAACTTTGCAAAGATAGATGAGGAAACATCTCCAGAGTTGATTAATCAAGAGATTTTCTTCAACTTTGAAATTAATTCAGTACGTAGAACATAAGCATGAGGTGAAGATATGGCAAAAGTAAATGTATTTAAAACAAAATGGTTTATAATTTTAGTGTCTGTAGCCTTGGTTGCTTTAACAGTAGGATTATCTGTAGGGCTTACAGCATCATACTGGTCAGATGAAGGTGGTGGAGATACAGCGGTTGCTCCATCTGGTACAACATATAATTGGAATGCATATGCTAAGTACTTTGTATATTCTGCATATAGTAGTTCGGATGTCTTAATAGCTTCTAATTTCCATGATGGTGGCACATTAACTTCTTCTCCTGCATACTTTGTATGCACAGGATTAGATAATTCTTCCACATTATTAGGAGATGTAATATTCCCAGACAATGTTAATTACAAAATTAGTGGTACTCCAGGATATGCACCATTAAGAAGAATAAACAATACAATCTTTAATATGGATTCATATAATGAAGTTCCAACAAAAGTAGTTATCTCTCCATACATTACAAGAGTAGAACCAAGCACATTTGCAAACCTTCCAAACTTAAGACAAGTTGTAATTAGTGCGGCAACTCCAACAGATACAAGAGTTGTAGAACTTGGAATTGGTTGTTTCTCTAATTGTGCAACATTGGAATCAGTAACTTGTGAAGGACAAATAGAAGTTTGGTTAGAAGATAATGCTTTCTTGGGATGTTTGAAATTAGATACAGTTACTAGAGGAAGTGCAATATTAAAATATAGAGATACATCTACATCAACTTCAACTACTTTAACGAGTTCAACAGCTGCATCTGTATTTAACAAAGTATTTGGAGCGTGCCCAGAGTTAACAGTACCATTCTAGAATATGCAAGAGAGGAAATTTAAAGAGAATTATCCAATAGATAATAGTATACAATATACTAACACAAAGAATTTCATTATATATGGAGTTCTTTCTGTTTTAACAGGTAGTATTGTTATTGGTTTTATAATTGGAATAATAGTAGCTCTCTTTATGATCCTTGTAGAATATGTTGCATCTTTTTCTGCAAGAGGATATTTATTTCTTCTTTCAAATCCAAAATTTATTCCTTTAGGAATAGTTATAGTGGGTATTCTTGCATTCTTAATGTGGTTATTAATAAGAAAGAGTCCTGAAGCGAGAGGTGGTGGCGTTCCTAGAGCCGTTGAAATGGCCGCTGGGAAGAATAAGGGCAAACCCTTTAAGATTATCTATTCCTACTTCATAGGCTCGTCTATATCCTTTCTAGCAGGTTTAAACGTAGGGACAGAAGGACCATCCGTACAATTAGGTGCTGCAACCGGGGCATTGGTCTCGGATATGTTCCATCTTAAGAATAAGAATTACTATATAAGTGCAGCCCTTGGCGCTGGTTTCGCATCTGCATTTGGAACTGCATTAACAGGTTTGTTATTTGCTGTTGAAGAAGTAAGAAGAAAGATTAACCCTATGTACATAGCATCTCTTTGTATTGCTATATTTGGTTCTTTATTATCTTCACAAATTCTTTTTGATTTATTTAATGTACATATAAACTTTTTTGCTATAGAAAGTGGCTTAACAATAGACCCTAAATATTTCTATATATTTATTGTTCTAGGATTGATTTGTGGTATTGTTTCAGTATTTTACCAAAAAGGATTCATATTCTTAAGAGAGAATATAAATAGGTCTAAATTAAAGATATACCAAGTATTAGGTGCAACATTCCTAATTATATTCTTCTTAACTTTAGGATTTGTTAGAAAAGATGGACAACCATTCTTTAATGGAAGTGGTCTTGGACTTATTACATATATCTTTAAGAATCCTAATGGAACTATAGACACTATAACAACAATATTTGTCCTATTTATTAGATTTGGTTTAGCTTTGTTGTGCTTTAGATCTCAAGCAACTGGTGGCACCATGATACCAACTCTTACACTTGGTGCTTTAATAGGGGTATTGTGTGGGGATATGTATCTAAATGCTGGTCTTCCAGATGAATGTTTCCATCTATTAGTTTTATGCGGAATGGTATCTTTCTTTGGTTCAAGTATTTCTGCTCCACTTACAGCATTCTTCATAGTTTTTGAAGTTACAGGCGTAACATATTTGCCATATGTTATTTTAAGTTTGGGTGTTGCATATATAGTAACAAAGGTATGTGGTTGTGGTAGACATTATGAAGAAATTGCAAAGGAAGAGACTCTTAATCCACCAAAATATATTTTCTTAAAATTTAAATAATGTTCCAAAAATAGAACAATTGAGACCGTATAATATTATTAGTAAGTGTTTACATGCTTACAAATCATTCTTTATAATTTATGCAGGTGAAATATGTCTAAAGTTAGTCGTGGTGAACAAGGTGAATTAAAAGTTAAGAATATTCTAAGTGGTATTCAAGAATATCATCATTTATTTAATGACGTTACTATTAAAAACGAAAAATCCGAGATGACCCACCAAGTAGACCATATATTAGTTAACTCTCATGGGGTTATTGTTATAGAGACAAAAAACTTCTATGAAACAATTCATTACGATCCTAAAACAAAAGCATGGTCTAAAAGAGTAAAAGGAAAAGATGTTAGAATTAAAAGCCCTGTTTCCCAAAACAAATCTCATGTTAAAAATCTCAAAAAAATCCTAAAACAAAAAGTAGATATAACTTCTGTTGTTGTATTTGCTAAAAATAATGCTCCATATATAGAAGATGAAAATGTAATTAATCTAAATGATTTAAAAGATTTTTTAGAAACCTATGCTTTTGAACACACATATGACACAAATGAAATAGACCAGATTGCAAAGATTATAAAAGACAATATTGTGGATGTTTCTAGAGATGAACACGTTGAAAATATTAGATTATATAAAATGGTTAAAGAAGAACAAGAAACCATGAAGAAATATACTCTAGAAAATGGCAAGTGCCCTATGTGTGAAAAGCCTATATATCATAAAAAGAATTCATATTATTGTAAGAACTGTGGATATAATTTTAAACTATAATTTTTAATTTTTTGAACACTTGTCTAATTTTGTACATTGTATATGATTGTTCAATATGCTAATATTGAAATTGTTAGATTATTGGGGGATTTTTTTTGCAATGGGAAAGGCAGAAAAGAAAGATACTAAAAGGATAGTTGCTATTGTTCTTATTTGTATTTTTCTAGTATTTGCTATCTTTTTTATTTTTGAATTAAATCTTTCAAATCTATCTATAAAGGATAATGGCAATCTAGACCATAATTACGGCAAAGTATTGTCCAATATAGACAATATTACAGTTGCAAATCCATATTTAAAAGATATCTATATGCTTGGCTCTCATGATTCATGTACTTGCGATATCAATTCTAAGTCTAAAGCAGATGAAAATGCGGGTTTCGGAATGAAGATGATGGAGGTTTTAGGCAAAGGATACTTCATTAGATATGCGAAAACTCAAACTGTTGGTGCTTATGACCAGCTTATGCAAGGATCTAGATATTTGCATATAAAATATAGCTTTACAGATGGAGATTGGTATTCAACACATTCCATTACTTCTGGCAAGATGGCTGGGTACATTGTAGACATTTTAAAGTATCTAAGCGAACAAACTGGTGAGATAGTTATTCTTAACTTCCATCCTTGTGGTTTTAATGGATATGATATGGCTCAGTTCCATGAATGGCTTGAAACTATAACATACAACGAGAAAAACATATATGACTATGTATACTATTCAGATGTAGATGTTTTTAACGAAGGAAACGGAAAGACAAAAATATCTGATTTAAGGTACAACGATATAACCCAAACAGGAACAAAGTCTGGATTAGTGCTTATAGATACTAGAGATTATAAACATATGACAGATAAAGACGAAGGTTCTGTAAATGAATATACATATAAGTTCTTTGATTTAGATACAAATGCAAGGAACGATTGGCACAATAGAAACTCTAACAAAGCACTAATTAAAGGTATACAAGAAACTGCAGAGTCTATAAAGGCAGATGCAAATGCAAAGAATATGTTAAGAATCAACCAAACACAACACGCTTTAGGCGCAAAAGGATTTGATGATTTCATTTCTTCCTTATTTGGTTGCTCACTATTACATCTTGCAGAAAAATACAATGTATCTTTAATAGAAAATGAGAATCTAGATTTCTGGTTAGATACAATGCCAATCTTTAGTGTAGACTTTGTGAACTCTAATACGGGTTCATTCAATGAAAGAATAAACAAGATTATTATAGATAAAAATAAAGGTCTCGTAGCTGGGATGATGGAGCCATAATGAACTTATATGTAGTTAGACACGGACAAACTGATTTAAACTTGGAGCATAGACTTCAAGGACGAAAAGGATTGCCTCTAAACGAAACTGGCATTAAGCAAGCGCAAGATCTTCATGAAAAACTAAAAGATGTAAGGTTTGATGTGGCTTATTCATCTCCACAAGAAAGAGCAATACAAACAGTTAGTATTGTTTCTGGGATAGATAAAGACAAGATAATCTTAGATGAAAGACTTCAACCTTGTGATATGGGAGATGCAGACAATATGGTAATAGATGAGAACTTACACTTTGAGTTTGGACTATTGCCTGTAAGAACAGAATATAAAGGTGTAGAAAATCCAGATGACTTTAGAAAAAGGATTAAATCATTCTTGGATGAAATAGTAGGGAAATATGCTGGAAAAGATATAAATATTATTCTTGGAGGGCATAAATGTACAACTGGATGTATTGAAGGAATTATGAATGGTTTCCCAGAAAATGGAGATTTCTTCGCTATATCCACTAAAAATGGACAATATAAACTATATAAATTTTAAGGGGTAAATAAAATGAGCACACACATTAGATTTCGTTATCTACCAAAAGAACTAGTAGAGTATATCAAAAGAGAAAAGAATGAATATGTACCACTAGAGTTAGAAGACAAGAAAAATACTGTATTTATAGCCCATAGAGGTTATAGTGCATTCCATAGAGAAAACTCAGTTGCATCATTTAGAGCAGCCGGAGAGAAGTCTTTTTATGGTATTGAAACTGATGTCCATGTAACAAAAGATGGAAAATATATCATTATTCATGACGATATTACAGGAAGAGTTGCAGAAAAGAATATGCCAGTTGAAGAAACAGACTTTGATATCTTAAGAACTATTCCACTAAGAATTAAGAATGGGGAAGATACTCCAGAGGCTAGAACTATTCCTTCTTTAGAAGAATATATTAAGGTGTGCAAAGAATATAATAAGATTGCTGTTTTAGAACTCAAAAACCACTTTGAACCAGAGTGTATTAAACAAATTGTAGATATCATTAAGGAAATAGATTATTTAGACAATTTAATTTTTATATCTTTTGACCTTCCAAATCTACAAGAAATTAAGAAAATAGATGAGAATATAAAGGCTCAATATCTCACCACATTATATAATGCAAAACTTCTAGATTTACTCCAAGAAAACAAACTAGATTTAGACATATATTATAGAGAATTAAATAAGGAAAAAGTAGAGAAATTACATGAGCTAGGAATTAAGGTAAATTGCTGGACAGTAGACACTCTAGATATTGCAAAAAAACTTGTAGATTACGGTGTAGACTATATCACAACAAATGTCATTGAATAACATAAACTAAACTAAATTTATAGAAGAGATCCTCATAATATGGGGATTTCATTTTATATGAACTACATAATATGTTAGCATTTAATATGAATTTTTAAGTATTTTAAAGGAAATATGCTTTTATTCGGGTTAAAATATGAAAATTTGTTTATAATATATATAAACAAAGAATTAAAGACAAAACAAAGAAATTTCTTTAAAAAATAGTATAAAAATATATTGCACTTATTTATGATTTATTTTATAATGATATTGATATTTAAAGGAGATAGCCTATGAGTATTTCAAACGAAATTAAGATTATTAGACGTTTGTTAAACATCACACAAACAGACTTAGCAATGGCTCTTAATGTAACCTATGAATCCATTAACAAATGGGAAAATGGAAAGATGAGAGCAGACAACGAAAGCATTGAAAAAATGTACAATTTTGCATTCAAAAATGGAGTATATTTCAATGACATTTATGTTCAACTTTTTAACGAACAACTTATCAATAAAAACAAGACATTAATATTCCATGGCTCAGATGTAGATTTTGAGATGCCAATTAAGCTAGATAAGTACAATCCAAATAGTGATTTTGGCACTGGATTCTATACAACAGATAGTTTTGGACAAGCAGTATTAAATATTGCTAACAAACATATGGAATCCATATATGCATTTTCATTTAATGAAAAAGATTTAAAAGTTCTTAGTTTGGACATAGATGTTAAGTGGATGATTGCTGTTGCATATTATCGTGGATGGCTTGGAGAATATTCAAATAATTCTTTTGTTAAGAAAGTTATTGCTGAAATAGAGGATGCAGATGTTATATTTGCACCTATTTGTGACAATAGATCTTCTTTAATTATAAACGAGTTCATTTCTGGTATTAGTACAGACTTGCAATGTATTAATGCTTTGAAAGCTTGTGGTTTGAAATATCAATATGTTTTCAGAAATGAGAAAGCATTAAAAAATCTAGAATTAATTAGTGATCTTTACATATGTAAAGAAGAAAAGAGCAAATACATCAATGATGGTATTGAACTTAACAACGTAGGATTAAATCAAGTTAAATTTGCAAGAATAGAATATAAGGGGAAAGGTCTTATTATTGGCCAGTTACTAAAATGAGAACATTAGATTATAGTGAATCAGAATTATGTATCATACAAGCAGAACTCTTTGAGATGTCTGTAAAAAAAGCATCATATAGTTCATTGGTATTTATTAGAAGATTTATGCTTTCTAATTTTGTTGGAAGTTTAGATAACAAATCCTATCTATTCCAATCTAACAATCCAGACTATGTATTTGAAGTTTTAGACAAAGAATATGGTGAAAGTGAATACGGTAGCCAAAAATATGATCCAGAGGTAATGTATTGGGTTGGTTATATGTATAGAACCATCGCATTCTTATACAATCTTTCTAGCAAACAAGTCTATAGACTTTTCCCAGCAAAAGAGATTGTAAACTGCTATGAAATCTACAATTCAATTGACATCATGCAAGCAGCAAAAAGAATGATGGATAATATTGGATATATTAAACCCGAAGATTACACAGCTGAAGGTGTTAAGATTTTAAGAGAACTTATACAGGAAGAGAAATAGTGAAGTATTTATTCTATGATATAGAAAGTTGCTCAGGGAACTACACAGATGGTTCTTTATGCTCATTTGGTTATTGCTTAACAGATGAGAATTTTAATGTATTAAAAAAGGAAGACATTTTAGTTAATCCTGCACCTAAAACATTTGCGCTTTTATACGGAAAGAAGCCAAGAATTCATCTTGCGTATGAAGAAAGTGAATTTAGAAAAGCAGGCAAATTTCCAGAGCATTATGACAAAATAAAATCTCTCTTTGATGATGCAGATTTAGTTATAGGTTATGCAGTAGATAATGATGTAAAATATATCAATGAAAACTGTGATTTTTATTCTCTAAATAGAATAAAGTTTAGTTTTATAGATGTTGCCATGATGTACAAAATTATCTCTGGAAATAAGAACCTAAAAAAGCTTGAAGAGGTTGCTGCAAATTATGAAATAGAGTATACGGCACATAGATCAGATGAAGATTCATATGCAACAATGTTAATTCTCAAAAAGATGTTGGAAGAAGAAAGTCTAACTCTTCAAGGGTTACTAGATAAGTATGAAATTATTCCAGGAATTAACAAAGAGGATAGGACTAGAATCACATACCAAAAATCTCTTTTAGATGGAAGATTAGAAATACCAAGATCTCATAAGCAAATGGATATTCTTTATGACACAATGGATGAGTCTTTAAAAGACTGCAAGGAGCCAATTAAGAATATACTCACAAACAAGAATGTAATCTTTAATGACAAGCTAAGATATGGAGATCCTAACTTTGTTAGAAATCTACAAAAAGCAATGATTAAATTCAATTGCAGGCTAGTGGAATTACCAATTCTTGCAAAATATTTTGTTACATATCCAGGATGTAAAAACGAGAGATATTATACAAGTGTACGTAACAAGAACGGAGAAAAGATTAAGCCAATTAAGGAAGAGGATTTCATTGCTCTTTTGGGTGAGATAAAACAAGATGAATACAACAGTGATAGCGAGATAATAGTAAATTCATTAGAGAAAAATGATGAGCATTCTCGTGGATATACAAGAAGTTATGTATCTAAAGATACATCTACATCACCATTTGTAGTTCTTTTAGGAAATACTAAGAAAGGGAAGAAATAGAATCTATTTTTGCTAGATTTGCATTTTTATATCTAGAATCTTTCGTTACATCTTTTCCAAACCAACTAGGTGGAACAAAGGAGGACAAATCATAGTCCTCTTTAAATTCTACTTCCACAGTATAAAGTCCATCTAATTGGTCATGGTAAACATCTAATTCTGCAACTAAATCATCATATCCAAGTGGAATAAAATATCTAGTTTTATGTATGGAATTTCCTGTTTTGTGAACCAAGTAAAAAGCATATTCTTCTTTAGAAATTTCTTCCTCAGATTCCTCTCTTGCTATTAGTCCTTCTCCTTTTACACAATAAAAATATTTATTGCCCATTTTCCTAACTCTATATGTTTTAGATGCATCTGTGCCAGGCATATTTAAGTATGCTTGTTCTATTTCCTTCGTTGGATAAGACTTATAGTCTTTTGGAAGTTTTTCTGCACTTGTTAAGTACTTGAATTCTATTTCTTTTCCCATACAAACTCCTTTGCTTGGATTATACATCTTTTATTTACATAAGTGAATAAATTTGTTGTACAAAAAGGGGTATTTGCTATATAATATTTGCAAATAAAATTTTTTAGAAGGTGAAAAGTAATTATGGTAAGAAGAATTGTTCCTATTACATTATTAACAGGTTATCTCGGTGCAGGTAAGACAACATTATTAAATCATGTTCTTGGAAATCAACAAGGATATAAAGTTGCAGTTATCGTAAACGATATCGGTGAAGTTAATATTGATGCAAGTTTAATCCAACAAGGTGGAGTAGTCTCTCAAAAAGATGATAACCTCGTTCCACTTCAAAATGGATGTATTTGTTGCACACTTAAAGAAGACTTAATGGATCAAATTGGTAAGCTTGCACAAAGTGGCAAATATGACTACATTCTCATTGAAGCAAGCGGTATCTGTGAACCTGTACCAATTGTTAATACAATTGAATATCTTGGAGAAGGTTTAAAGAATAGTGGTTTTGATTTCGGTGTAAGATTAGATAATATTGTTTCCGTAGTAGATGCTGCAAGACTTGTAGAAGAGTTCGGTAGAGGCAAGGATTTAATGAAGGAAGATATTGAAGATGATGATATTGAAAACCTCATTATTCAACAAGTTGAATTCTGTACAAAGATTATTATCAACAAGACAGACTTAGTATCCGAAGAAGACCTTAAGGAAGTCACAGCTGTATTAAAGGCATTACAACCAGATGCAGAATATATCAATGCAGTTCAAGGTAAAGTAGATTTAGCAAAAATTTTAGATACACAATCCTTTGATTTTGAAAAGGCATCCAGTTCAGCTGCATGGATTAAAGGTTTAGAAGAAATTGAAGAAGAGGAAGATGAACCAGAAGGTGAAGTCCTTGAATACAATATTCAAACATTCGTATACAAGAGAAGACAACCATTCAATACTAACAAATTCTTAGACTGGGCAAACGAGAAATATCCAAGAAGCATTATCCGTTGTAAGGGTGTTGTATGGATTACAAGAGACACAAAGAATATGTATATGTTTGAACAAGCAGGTCTCCAAAAGACTCTTGCAAACGTAGGTGAGTGGGTTGCTTCTATGCCTAAAAAAGACCAAGAAAACATCTTAAAATACAATCCAGATGTTGCTGCAGAATGGGATCCAGTTGTTGGAGATAAAATCATCAAACTCGTATTCATCGGAAAGGATATGGATAGAAAACAAATTGAGGCAGATTTGGATGCTTGCTTAAAATAAGCAAAAGGACTAATTATGAATTGCGAACTAGAAGTTAAGAATAGAGTAAATTGGCTCAAAGAAATACTAGCAAATAGTGGCTGTAAAGGTTTCATATATGGCAATAGCGGTGGAAAGGATTGTACACTTGTTGGAGCACTTTGTAAGCTTGCAACAGATAATGTACTCGGTGTCATTATGCCATGTGAATCCAGTAGAAACTATGGACAAGATAAAGAAGACGCATTAAATGCTTCTAAAACCTTTGGAATTGAGCAAATTGAAGTAGACTTAACTGAGGCTAAAAAGACAATGGTTAAAACGCTTGCTCCTTCTCTAGAAGGAAAGAGTGGAGATTGGGCATATAACCAAGCACTTATAAACATCAACCCAAGACTTAGAATGACAACACTATATGCGCTAGCACAAACTAGAGGATATCTCGTTGCTGGAACAGGCAATGCAGATGAGTTTGAAGTTGGTTATTTCACAAAGTGGGGAGATGGTGCATATGATGTAAATCCAATAGCAGATTTAACTGTTTCTGAAATTTACGAATTACTCAGATATCTAGGTGCTCCAGAAATCATTATTACAAAAGCACCAAGTGCAGGATTGTTTGAAGGACAAACAGATGAGCAAGAACTTGGTGTTACATATGCAGATATAGACAAATATGTTAAAGGTGAAAAGTTGGATGAAGACACATTCAACAAGATAGATAAGATGAGTAAGAAGGCAAATCATAAGAAAGGATTGCCATTTAGATATCAAAGATAATCTAATCGGTTAGATATTGAATTTTCTTAAAAGCAGTGTGTTAGAATGCTGCTTTTATTTTTTATAAATAAAATCTTTGTTAAAAATATTTTGTGTTTTTCTGTCTTTTTTGGTTTTTTGTATTGCTTTCATAACATATAAAATGTTAAAATAATTTTGCATTAAAAAAATACACTAATTTAGTGTGGAGGAAATATGGGAAAAATCAATTTAACAACAGTTCAATTTAAAGGAACTCCAGAACAAGAAAAGAAACTCCGTGAAATGTTGAATTCACTCAAGGGACAACCTGGTGCAACAATGCCAGCTCTTCAACAAGCACAAGAAATCTATGGATATCTTCCAATTGAAGTCCAAAAGATCGTTGCTGAAGAACTCAATGTACCACTTGAAGAAATTTTTGGCGTATCAACATTCTATTCATGGTTCTCTCTTAATCCTGTTGGAGAAAATCCAGTTTCAGTTTGCTTAGGAACAGCTTGTTATGTTAAAGGCAGTGGAGACGTTTTTGAAAAATGTAAAGAAGTTCTTGGCTTACCAGAAGGTGGCACAACATCAGATGGCAAGTTCTCACTTTCTGCAACACGTTGTATTGGTTGCTGTGGATTAGCACCAGTTATGGTTGTTGGTGGAGATACATATGGAAAGATGACTCCAAAAGAAGTTCCTGGAATTATCGCAAAATATAAGGCATAAGATTATGAATATTGGTGAAATTACACAAACTATAGAGGGTAAAGTTCTCTGTTGTGAGGATAGACTTGATACAGAAGTTGTAACATGTTGCGCATCTGATATGATGAGTGACGTGCTTGCATTCTATTCTGCATCCAATGGTGTTCTTATTACAGGACTTGTTAACCCTCAGATTGTACGTACAGCAATAATGGTTGATGCAGTATGCATCATAATAGCAAGAGATAAGAAAGTAGATGACACAATAGTAAACCTTGCAAAAGATAATGGCATAGTTGTTATTTTGTCACCATACACAATGTTTGAAACCTCAGGTCGTTTATACGAAGCAGGTTTAAGAAAGAGCAAGGGATAATGTCTGAAAGCATACACTTAGTTTTTAATGTAGACGGAAATAACTTCGCATCTGCAGGCACAGCCTCGGAGGAAGTAAAATCCAAATTAAAAATGATAGGTATTAGTTCAGCAGATATAAGACGAGTTGCCATAGCCATGTATGAAGGCGAAATCAATATGGTTATTCACGCAGGCGGAGGAGAGGCAATCGTTGACATCTTTCTAGACAGGATAGAAATATTACTTGCAGACCATGGTAAGGGGATAGAAGATATAGAGCAAGCTATGCAGCCTGGTTGGTCTACGGCTCCAGATGATATCAGGGCATTAGGATTCGGTGCTGGAATGGGTTTGCCAAATATGAAAAAATACACAGATGAATTTAGGATAGATAGTACTGTTGGTGTAGGAACCAATGTATACATGACAATTAAATTCAACTGAGAAAGAGAATAATGGGGAAAGAAGATAAAGTAAAGCTCGTATTAAACGAGAAGGCATTACATACGGTTATGTTAGATCCAGACAAATGTATGGGTTGTATTACCTGTATGAGAAGATGCCCAACAGAAGCTATCCGTGTTAGAAACGGAAAAGCTAGTGTTGCTTATGAAAAATGTATTGGTTGTGGAGAATGTGTAAGACTTTGTCCACATCATGCAAAAATACCTTCTCATGATTCCTGGGATTGTTTAAATGATTTCAAATACAAAATTGTATTACCACCACCATCCCTTTATGGACAATTCACCAATTTAACGGACATCAATATAGTCTTAAACGGACTATTAGCACTTGGCTTTGACGAGGTGTATGAAGTTGGAAAGGGAGCAGATTATGTTTCCGAGGCAACAAATATTATTATGAATAGGGGAACTATTCCAAAACCTATTCTTTCAACAGCTTGTCCAGCTATTTCGGAACTCATTATGATGAGTTACCACAACCTAAAAGACCATTTATTAAATTTACTCGCACCAGTAGACGTTGCAGCAAAGATTGCAAAGCAAAATGCTATCAAGAGAGGAATCCCAGAGGAAGATATTGGAGTATATTTCATTTCTCCATGTCCTGCAAAAGTATTCGCTCTTAAGATGGGTGTTGGTGTTGAGAAACCTTATGTAGATAGAGTCCTTTCCACATCAGATGCATATATGCATTTACTCCCAGTTATGAAAGACTTAACAGATATTAAACCAATTTGTTCACTTTCATCTCACGGACTTGGCTGGGGCATATCAAGAGGAGAGGCTAATGCTACATATAAAGAGAGTACAATCGCTGCAGATGGAATAGATAATTGTAAGCAAATCTTAGACATGCTTGAAGATGGCGGATTACAAGATATAGATTTCATTGAATTAAACGCTTGTACAGGTGGGTGTGTAGGTGGAGTAATGAATGTAGAAAATCCATTTGTTACACGTGGTCGCCTTCACACTCTCATAAAGAAATTACCACGTAATATAAACAACATTGCAGACTTGAATAAGACTACAGATTACTTCTGTTGGGAACAAGACCTAACATTAAAGGATGTATTCAAGTTAGATGATAACAGAATAGTTGCAATGCAAAAGATGATGGAAATTGAATCTATAATGGAAGAACTACCAAAAGTAGACTGTGGATTATGTGGTGCTCCAAGTTGTAGAGCATTTGCAGAAGACTTAATTAACGGAGTACTTCCAAGAGATACAAAGTGTCCACGTAAAGAAGCAATGGAGAAAAACAGCAAATGACGGTATACGATGTTATAAAGGCATTGGATGCCGAAGAAATATATATAGCAGATGATGGGAGAGAGATAACTTCCGGTTATGCTGGAGATTTCCTTTCTCACGTTATGGGAAGAGCACCTGCAGATTGTGCTTGGTTCACAATAATGAACAACGTTAATGTTTGTGCTGTGGCTACACTTGCAGATATAGCATTAATAGTATTATGTGAAGGAGTACAACCAGACGATAACTTGCTTGCTAAAGTTAAGATTCAAGGATTTAACGTTATTAGCACTAAGCTTGATATCTACAATGCAGTTGTGGCATTTGATAGGGCGCTTAGATAATGGGACTCTATCACTATGATTTACATATCCACTCAGCTTTATCACCATGTGCTGAAAAGGATATGACACCAGTAACAATCGTTGGTCTTGCTAAAGCAAATGGACTAGATTTTGTTGCTGTATCGGATCATAACAGTATAAAAAATGTAGAAGTAGCCATAAGAGCCGGTGAATTCTATGGAATAAATGTTGTTCCTGCAATGGAGCTACAGACAAGCGAAGATATTCATATATTATGCTTGTTCAAAAAATACGAAGACTTGAAGGCTTTCTATGACAGCATAGAGTTTTCTCAAAGAAAGAACAGACCAGAAATCTTTGGGGAACAACAAATCATAGACGAGGATGACAACATCATAGGATATGAGGAAACAATGCTTCTAGATAGTGCGAATATATCAAGTGTACAAGTTCCTTCACTTGTTAAAAAGTTTGGAGGAGTTGCAATACCTGCTCACATAGACAGAGAAGCAAACAGTATGCTAATGATCTTGGGAGCCATACACGAGGGTTTCACCACGGTTGAGTTTAGTACTAAAGCAACTGAGAAAGAAATGGAGGAGTATAAAAGCAAATACAGAATAATTGTGGATAGTGATTCACACGTCTTATCTACAATATCATTCAGGAATGCAATAGAGCTTGAAGAGTGCAATGTAGATTGTCTTATAGACACACTCTCAAAGGAGAAAGGAGAATGAGAGAACTTGCACTAAACATTCTAGACATTACTGAGAACTCTGTAAAAGCAGGAGCAACACTAGTAGAAATAGACATTATTGCCTTGGGCAATGTGTTAACAATAAAGATTAAAGACAATGGCTGTGGGATGGATAATGAATTCCTAGACAAGGTAACAGATCCTTTCACAACAACAAGAACTACAAGAAAGGTTGGAATGGGCGTACCACTCTTTAAAATGGCCGCTGAGATGGCTGGAGGCACGTTCTCAATAAATTCCACAAAGGGAGTAGGAACTGAGGTTGTAGCCACGTTTGAAATCAACAATATAGACCGAGAGCCATTAGGAAACATTGCAGACACAATGGTAACACTCTTAAGTGATGAGTTTGCAACAGAATATGTCCTAACGGTGAGTGTAGAAGGAAATCAATTTAATCTAGACACTCGTGAGCTTAAGGAACAACTAAATGGAATATCCATTTGTGAACCACAAGTACTAGCGTTTGTCAGAGAAATGATTAATGAAAATATAAAGGAAATTGGAGGAGCAAATTTATGAAGAGTATCGCTGATATCATGAAAATCAGAGATCAGATGCAGTCTGAAATCATCATGCGTGACAACACAGATGACAATCAAGAGACTCGTATCGTAGTCGGAATGGCAACTTGTGGTATTTCTGCAGGTGCAAGACCAGTCTACAACACACTTATTGATGAAGTTGCAAAACGTAATCTTAAAGGTGTTAAGGTAACAAGAAGTGGATGTTTAGGCATGTGCAAACTTGAACCAATCGTAGAAGTATTTGTACCAGGTCAAGAAAAAACAACATATGTCCATGTAGACGCAGAGAAAGCAAAAAAGATCGTACAAGATCACATAGTCAATGGAAGTGTTTGTAAAGAATTCTTAATTACAAACGAATAGGAGCAGGAGGGGAAATTATGTATAGAAATACAGTTTTAATCTGTGGTGGTACTGGTTGTACTTCTAATAATTCACCAGCAGTTGCTGCAGAATTTGAAAAGCTCATTAAAGAACGTGGACTAGAAAACGATGTAGCCATAATTAAAACCGGTTGCTTCGGCCTCTGTGCTAACGGACCAGTTTGCGTTGTTTATCCAGAAGGAGCATTTTATTCATTCGTAAAAGTAGAAGATGTAAAAGACATAGTTGAAGAACACCTCATTAAAGGTCGTTTAGTACAACGTCTCCTTTACAAAGAGAAGAGTGAAACTACAGCTGAAACAGTTCGTGCTTTATCTGACACAAACTTCTACAAGCAACAAACTCGTATTGCACTTCGTCTTTGTGGTGTTATTAACCCAGAAAATATTGACGAATATATCGCATACGATGGTTATCAAGCATTAATCAAAGTATTACAAACAATGACACCACAAGAAGTTATTGATGTTATCAAGAATAGTGGACTTCGTGGAAGAGGTGGTGCTGGATTCCCAACAGGATTAAAGTGGCAATTCTGCCGTAATGCAGTTGGCGAAGAAAAGTATATTGCATGTAATGCTGACGAAGGTGACCCAGGTGCATTCATGGATCGTTCAGTTCTTGAAGGCGACCCACACTCTGTTATTGAAGCAATGACAATCGGTGCTTATGCAATTGGTGCACACCAAGGTTACATTTATGTTAGAGCAGAATATCCTATCGCAGTTCAAAGATTACAAATTGCTCTTAAACAAGCAAGAGAATATGGACTTATCGGTAAGAATATCTTAGACAGTGGATTTGACTTTGACTTAGACATCCGTTTAGGTTCAGGTGCATTCGTATGTGGTGAAGAAACAGCTCTTATGACTTCTATTGAAGGTAAGAGAGGTGAACCAAGACCACGTCCACCATTCCCAGCAAACAAAGGTTTGTTCGGAAAGCCAACAGTTTTAAATAACGTTGAAACATATGCAAATATCTGCCAAATCATTCTCAAGGGTGCAGACTGGTTCGCAGCAATGGGAACAGAGAAGTCCAAAGGAACAAAGGTATTCGCACTTGGTGGAAAGATTACAAACACAGGTTTAGTTGAAATCCCAATGGGAACTCCATTAAGAAAGATCATTTATGATATCGGTGGTGGATGTCCAAACGGAAAGAAACTTAAAGCAGTTCAAACTGGTGGTCCATCAGGTGGATGTATCCCAGCATCATTAATTGACACTCCAGTTGATTACGAATCACTCGCAGCAATTGGTTCAATCGTTGGTTCTGGTGGTATGATCGTTATGGACGAAGACAACTGTATGGTTGATATCGCTAAGTTCTTCCTTGAATTCACAGTTGATGAAAGTTGTGGTAAGTGTACACCATGTAGAATTGGTACAAAGAGATTACTTGAATACTTAAATAAGATTACAAGTGGTAAAGCAACATTACAAGATTTAGATGATATGGAGAAACTCTGTTACTTCATTAAAGCTAACTCACTTTGTGCTCTTGGACAAACAGCTCCAAACCCAGTATTATCTACACTCAAGTACTTCAAGGATGAGTACATTGCACACATCGTAGACAAGAAGTGTCCATGCCACGTATGTAAAGACTTAGTTCAATACACAATTACAGATGCATGTAAGGGATGTACATTATGTGCTAGAAACTGCCCAGTTAAAGCAATTAGTGGAACAGTTAAAGAGAAGCATACAATTGATCAATCCAAGTGCATTAAGTGCGGACTCTGTATGACAAATTGTAAGTTTAACGCAATCGTTAAAGAATAGTGAGGTGACTTATGGCTAATATGATTAAGGTAAATATTGATGGCATAGATGTAGAAGTTGAAGAAGGTACAAAGGTTATTGATGCTGCTTTCAAAGCTGGTGTCAAGATCCCAACATTATGCTATCTTAAAGGATTAAATGAAATCGGAGCTTGTCGTATCTGTTTATGTGAAGTTGAAGGTGCAAGAGGTTTAGTTGCAGCTTGTGTATACCCAATTTCAGCAGACCCAAGATTCCCAGTAATACATATCAAAACAAACACTCCACAAATCAGAGAATATAGAAAGAAGACAATTGAACTCTTACTCTCAGACCACAAGAAAGAGTGTTTAAGCTGTATTCGTAATGGAAACTGCGAACTCGCAGAATTATCCAACGAATATGATTGTGACTATCATGCATTTGCTGGTGGTGAAACAATTGAATATCCAATTGATGAATCATCTCCTGCAATTGTAAGAGACAACAACAAGTGTGTTCTTTGTAGACGTTGTGTAGCAGCTTGCCGTGAATATCAATCTGTTTCAGTAATTGGTGCAAACGGAAGAGGATTCTATGCACACATTGGTTCTGCATTTGAGAAGAACCTTGGAGATACAGCTTGTGTAAACTGTGGACAATGTATCGTTGCATGTCCAACAGGTGCTCTACATGAAAAGGATCAAGTCAATGATGTATTAAAAGCACTTGCAGATCCAACAAAGTATGTAGTAGTAGGAACAGCTCCATCTGTAAGAGTAGGACTCGGTGAAGAATTCGGCACAGCAATTGGTGCAAACGTTGAAGGAAAGATGGCTGCAGCATTAAGAAGAATCGGATTCAAGAACGTATTTGATGTAAACTTCACAGCTGACCTTACAATTCTTGAAGAAGGAACAGAATTTATTGGCAGAGTAACAAAGGGTGGCACATTACCAATGTTAACATCCTGTTCTCCAGCATGGATTAAGTTCATGGAACACAACTTCCCAACAGAATTAGACCATCTCTCATCTTGTAAATCACCACAAGGAATGTTTGGTGCAATCTGTAAGACATATTTAGCAGAAAAACTTGGAATAGATCCAAAGGATATGGTTGTTGTATCAATTATGCCATGTACAGCTAAGAAGTTCGAAGCAGGCAGACCATACATGAATGCAGCTGGTGAGAAGTATCCAGACATTGACTATGCATTAACAACAAGAGAACTTGCAAGAATGATTAAGAAGATGAACATTATCTTTGATAATCTTCCAGAAGAGAAGTTTGACACACCAATGGGAGTTGGTTCTGGTGCAGGTTTAATCTTCGGTGCAACTGGTGGTGTTATGGAAGCAGCATTAAGAACAGTTTATGCAGTTCTTGCTGGAAAGGAAGCACCATCCTTAGATTTCAAGGAAGTTCGTGGAACACAAGGAATCAAGGAAGCAACATATACTGTACCACTCAAAGATGGTGGCTCAATAGATGTTAATGTAGCAGTAGCAAGTGGACTTGCAAATGCAAGAAAGTTAATGGAAGAAGTTAAAGCTGGAACAAGCAAATATCATTTCATTGAAATCATGTCTTGTCCAGGTGGATGTGTTAACGGTGGTGGACAACCAATCAAGACAGCATTCGTTAGAAACAGCAAGGATATTAAAGAAATCCGTGCAAACACAATTTATTCAATGGATGCATCTTATGATTTACGTGTATCACACGCTAACCCAGAAGTCACAGATATATACAAGGAATACTTTGGAGAACCAAATAGCCACAGAGCACATGAAGTACTCCATACCAAGTATGTACCAAGAGACTTATTCTAATTTCCTAATTTAAATATAATAAGTAGGGGGTTGTTAATTCAGCCCCTTATTTTATTTGCTTGTTGACATTAAATAATGTATATGATATCATATATTTGAGGAGAATAGACTAATGAATTCAAACAAGGCAAAATATATAGATAAATACAACAAGGAAAACTATACTATGTTTCAATTTAGGGTCAAAAAAACGGACACAGATATTCTAAATAGAATTCAATCTCAAGAAAACAAGACTGAATATATTAATGGATTAATAAAAGAGGACATTAACAGAGAGATTTACTCTATTAAAAAGATAAGATCTATTATTGTTCCAATATTGAATTCTCATAACATATATGAAGTCTATTTGTTTGGTTCGTACGCTAGAGGTGAGGCAAGAACAACTAGTGATATAGATATTTATTGTGAAAAAGGAAATATAAAAACTTTAATAGATTATTCAAGGTTAATAAATGAATTATCTTCAGCTTTAGGAAAAGACGTGGATGTGGTTTTCAGTTCTGCGAGAATGAATCCTATATTTAGAGAAAGAATGATGGAGGATTTGATTAAGTTATGTTAAATGAAAATGATGTTTTAATATTAGATAAAATAGTAGAGCATTGCGATAGGGTAACTGAAACCATATCAAATGTTACTATGGATAATTTTTGGATTGATAGAGATAAGCAAGATATCGTCTTATTTAATATATTTCAAGTAGGTGAATATGCTAAGCGTCTTAGTGTAGAATTGATAAATAAGTACAACGAAATAGACTGGAAAAATATTAAGGGGATGAGAGATATTATAGGTCATTGTTATGATTCAATAGACTATGAGATAGTTTGGGATAGTGCTAATAATGATATTCCCAAAATCCATGATTATGTTTCAAAAATTATAAAAGAGAATCAAACTAATTAATTTCTTTCTTTTTCTTTTTAAACTTAAACTTTCTAAGATTTGGAGTTCTTTCAAAGTGAATCTCATTTCCTCTTGGTCTGTCTATTGCAACCAGGAGTGCAGGGAGTACAAAGATAACTATTACGGCAGCAATGATTGCACCACGAGCAATAAGTGCACATAATTGTTGAACAATTAAGTTAGAGGTTACTAAAGACACACTGAAGCACGCTGAGCCTAAAATCAATGCAGATGTCGTGATTGCCATTGAAGACTTTGTAGTGGCAATATACGCAGCCTGACGTGGTTCAAATCTCTTTCTCAGCTCTCTATATCTCGTTGCAATTAAAATTGCATAGTCTACAGTACTACCAAGTTGTACCGCACTAATTATAATATATACCATAAAGTTAATGGTTCCTGCATAGAATACCCACTGTAGTATCAAGTTAATCCATATGCCTAATTCAATAAGAGCAACAAGCGCAACAGAGAACTTAAAGGAACGTAGGGTGAAGAGAAGGATTATAAAAATAGCTATTGCAGAAATAATAGAAACCCACATATTATCTGTTGGAGTTACCTTTGCAAAGTCATAAGCACCTTGCAAACAACCTGTCATATAAATTGTGCCATATTCTCCTAATACCTCTGTAGCATATCCATCAATTTCATCTAATAAATCAAATGCCTCTTGGCTTTCTATATCATATTTTGTTGCAATAGCAACAGTGTAGATAGAATATCCGTTGGATATATAGCTGTTAAACATAGATTTATACTCTTCTGGAACAATGTCTGGATATTGGATAACTAATTTAAGAATATCCTTAAGAGCAAAATTGTACCCCTCATACTCAATTTCTGTATCTTTATCTAAAATAGAGAATAAACCTAGAGAGAATTTAACATCTCCACGGTCTATCATGCCATTTATTTTTTCTAGGAATTCATATTGTTCATCATAATATAAAATAACATCTGAAATCTCACCATCTTCATCATACTCGCATTCATATAGAGGAAGTGCAACCATTACTTGGTTGTTCATCTCAAGAGACATTCTTTGTGCATTCTTAAGTTCGTCAGATACAACTTTGTCTTTAGTGAAGTGGACATAAGTGTATTTTAAAGACCAAGGCATTGAGTCCACATTAATAAGTAAAGCAACTATAAATACAGGAATAAAGATTAATGCTATTATGTTCTTTCCTTTAATAGAATGTTTAACTGGTGTCTTGTAATGGAAATCTAAACACTTGTGTGTTGTCTTAACCCTAACTTTTTCAAACATCAACATTAAACATGGCTGTAAGAAAATAACTGTTAAGAATGAAAGAACAATACCTTTAGCAACAGAAATACCAATATCTGGTCCTATTCTGAACTTCATGACAAGAAGTGCAAGGAGTCCACAAACTGTTGTCGCGGCGGATGCAAATATTGCCTTTGCAGATTTTGGAAGGGCATTAGTTAATGCTTTCTTTGGATCTAGTTCTGTTTTAAGTTCTTCACGATATTGATGTAACAAGAATATTGCATAGTCCATAGTAAGACCAAGTTGCAAGACCGCAGTTATTGCGAATGTAACAATAGAAGTGGATTTAAATATAGCATTCGTTCCAAGGTTGATTAATATGGACAATAAAATTGTCAATATTAAAACCAAAGGCTCTGATACTGAATTTGTAGTTAAAACTAAAATTACAATAACAAATGCAACGGCAATTAATGCATATTTCCAAAATTCACCTAAAGTGTTAGTGAATAGGTCTGCACCTTGCGATGTCATACCTGTTGCAACATAACTATTTTCTCCTACTTCTTGATCAACAATTGCAACAATATCCGCATATCTATCTACGGCTTCTTTAGAAGATGAACCATATTTTAGAGAAATTAAAACTAGATAGTCGTTGCCATCCTTAAAGATTGCTTTTAATTCGTCAACCTTTTCTGGAGGAACAACACCATCTAGTCCATCAAAGTCTCCTTGCCAGGCACACATTGTTACACCTTCAACATCGTTCTTAATTCTATCTACAGCATTCTTTACTTTTGTCTCATCAGTAGAGTGAATACCTAGTTCAATATCTCCGTAAATGTTGAAGTTATCAGATAAAAATTTAAATCCTTGTGTGGTTTTATAATCCTCAGGCAAATATGATGAAATATCATAGTTTACCTTTTTAATCATGTTGGGGAGGAATACTCCAGCAAGGACAATTAGGACAACAAAAACAATAAGTATAAAGTATCTATACTTTACGATTTGTTCGCTTAAAGATAAATTCTGAACCTTTTTTTCGTCTTTGTTGTCCATTTAAATCATATTATGCTTTCTTCTTTTTGATAAATATAATAGCAACAGCACAAGCAGCTGCACCAACAACTATGATTGGTATTACAATACATACTGCAAGTAGTGCAGAATAGTTCTTGATTTCAAGTGTTATTGTATCTATCTCAATTTCTTCGTCTGTCTTTGTGTTAACTGCTTTAACTACAACAGTAGTCTTAGCACCGTTGACTTTTACATCATTAAGGGATGAATATACTTGTCCATTTGCATAGTATGCAACTTTATAACCAAGTGGTACGCTTATCTTGTATTCATCAATTGCTTTGTGTGATGTGAATCCTGCATAGATTGTTTTCCCTAATGAGCCATTTTCAATAGCTACATTTGTTTTGATTTCTGTTTCAAGTTGGTCTTTGATTTGAACAACTACCAAATCTCCATGAGAATCTTCAGCGAATGTGTATCCGTTAATGGTTACAGAATCTCCAGAAACTGTTACATATGCAAATGTTTGTGTATCTAATGTATGGAAGATAGATTCACTTGCATTGAGAAGTGGGGTTGTATCTTCGCTTTCTTTGTATTCATAGAACTTTGTTCCCATTGTTCCAAGAGTTATATACATAACACCATTGCCTGTTGTAACCTTGCCGTCTTTGTCTATCTTGTTTGTAATAGAGTATGTGTGATCATGACCACTAAATACTATATCTACATTGTTATTTGCAAAGAGAGGAACGAGTTGTTCTTTCATCTTTAAGATTTCTGGATCCTTTGTATGTGAACCACAAGAGAACATAGACTTGTGCATTAAGACGAATATGTGCTTAATTGCAGTATTGTTGTTTGCAGCTTGTAATTCAGCTGTGAGCCATGCAAGTTGTTTTTCTCCAAGACCACCACTACTTGTTGCATCATTTGTATCTAAAACAAGGAAGAATGAATTGCCATATCTAAATGAATAGTACAATCCTGTTTCACCTGTTTGTGGGTATGTTATTACATTTGGAAGAGTGTAATCAAAGAATCTATTCATCATATAACTTCCGTTCTCATGGTTACCAGATGTTACGAACATTGCTGTGTTAGAGAAGAAGTCTGATGTGAGATCAAATGCATATTGCATTTGTACGAAGTTCTTTGAGTTATCTGTTACGTCACCAGCATTAAGTACGAAGTCATATCCTTTAACTGCTAAATCGTCAGTGATAGCATTTAATTTCTTATCTGTTTCTGCATACATATAAGGTGTCATACCTTGGATATCCGCTATTGCTAAGAATGTGAATTCTGTAGCAGTAGAATCTGGGGTAGTGAATTTAAGTAAATCATTACTATCTCTATATTGGAATGAGATTAAATCAGTTGGGCCAGACTTTGGTTGATATGTTCCCCAAATGTTGAACTTATATGTTGTTCCAGCTTGTAATCCTGAAATAGTAACAGTATGTTTATTCCAGTATTCAGCACCATTTGTTTCGTAGTACATTTCTCTATCTAAATATGTAATAGGAACTTCTTCTTTATTTACTTCCTTGAAGACTGGTGTATGTGTTATACATACAAGACCTAAGTCTATTAATGGATAGTAAATAGGTGTTGCAACTGTAGAAATGCTTACATTTGTTCCATTGCATGTCATAGCTAATAATTGATCTGAATTTGGAGACATAAATGTAGGGTTAAAGAAGTTTTCATTTTCTTCAACTTTTTCAATTAATGTTCCATCTTCACTATATAGAGCAAAGGAAGTGAAGATTTCTTCGTTTGTATAGTATGTAATGGTGTAAGTGTTATCGTCTTCAAAGTGTCCATTAATAATAGATGGAAGCATTCCGTTTACTTGAGATGATGGTTCTAAATCACGGATAGTGGAAATATATGTATATTTGCCTCCGTTACGATTGTTATTTGTAACAAGCATCTTTGGAACGCTAGAATCTGTTGGATCACCGTAGTCTGGCATATCGTCAGTTGCAAATCCTTTTAAGATAGCATCTGCAATACCACCAATACCTACATAGAAACTCTCTACAAGATATGAATCTAAGAATGTATCTACGATAGAGTAGAGGTCTGTTCCAGAAAGAGCAAATCCAAGATATTGATCAAGTAATGATAATATTGTTGGAAGTAATCCATTGATAATACCAATTGGTCCAAACTTTTCAACATTAATTTCAATTTGGATATCTTCATCATCTCCAATAACGATATCTTGTACTAGTGCAAGTAAATCATTAAGTTGAGATTTTTCTGCTTCTGAAAGGTCGTTGCCATTTTCGTCTTTTGTAAGATTATATGTATGGTTAAGTACTTGTTTAAGTAAACCATTATCATCAATGTAGAGAGGTTTTAGTAATGACATTACTAAGAATTCAACAAATGAACCATCTAAGCATTTAGAACTAAAGTCTTGAACTGCTGAAATAAATCTTGCACGATATACTGGATCTGTAGGACTATTTACTACGTATTCTGGTGAAGATGTAGAGAATGCATAGTCTGTTCCTGTTCCATTATATACTGCAGTTGTAATTTCTAGACCAGCTGCATGTGCTTGTGCAATAAATCCAGCAATTTGTTTGAGTGACATCTTGCCAACAGATTCGCTACCAAATTCAACTGAAACTACTTTATCTACAACAGCGTATAAATAATCTACTAAGTTGTCATATTTAACGCCATCAAATGTGTAGTCTAAATCATATCTTATTTGTTTAATTAAAGACATTGCAACTTTACCAAGTAATTCTGCATATGAACCAATAATTGAATTTCCTGCAAGAGGGCCATCTGGTCCAAATAAGTCTCTAACTGAACCTAATAAGTCGTCAACCATCTTGTCTGAAATGAAGTGGCCAACAACTCTATCTATTAATTGTAAGTAAATAATCTTGTTGGAATAGTCATTATAATTAATTTCTTTTTCATCATCATCTATAACACCATTACCGTTTAAGTCATAAGCAAATGTTTCAAGGATATCATTCTTTAGAATGAACTTTTCTGCAAAGCCATCTTTTCCAGATACGTTTGTCTTATATCTTTCAATTGAGATGTAGTGCTTTGGTCCGTAGTAACTAATCATAGAACCTGTTTCTAAGTCATAGAATGTTTCTCCTTCTGCATTTGTGTAATATGCAACGTCATTAGCATGCATATGACCAGTAAAGGAATAACGAATTCCCATATGAAGGAATCTCTTTACAAGGTATTCATAATAGTAGAGAGTGAAGTCTTTAAGAATTTCACCTTCTTTATCCCAGTGTTCAAGTAAGTTTTGGTGAACTGTAATCATTCCTGTGAATTCATCACCTGTATCAGCAGCTGCTGGTAAACTATTCATTACAGATTCCATCCAATCTATGCAGTCTAAAGAAATCTTTCCACCTGTTTCATGGTTGAGACCAGAATCAACATAAACTTCGCCACCATCTGCAACTATTGCTTGTGCTTGTGCAAGTGTTAATTCTGTAAAGCCTTTGCCATATTCAAACTTGTAATATGTGTTTCCAGAAACTGGTGTAGGATCAGATGCAATATAAGGTGTATATGCCTTTTTCTTTGCAGCTGTACGGAAAGAAGCATCTATTCCAAATAGAACATAACTATAATTTGTTGAGTCTGTCAAATAGAAAGAGAGAGCATTGAGTTTTAAATCGTCTTCATTTGCTTCTAATTTAGCATATCTTGCTCTTCTTTGTTCTGCAGTCATTGTTGTATTGTTTTCACTAATATATTCAAGGTCTGCATTGTAATAATGAATGTCATAAACATTAGCATTATTAGATTGAACATATTGTCCATAGAATGGAGTTGTTTTATATGCTATAGAATTTCTATAGTATGTAGATATTCCTGCCTTAGTAAATCCAGCAGTAATTGCTCTTTGTGCAGCAGTATCTGTGGAGGCACCATAGTCTGTAGACCAATAGTTTTCTGGTAATACTGTTGTTAATTGTTCCATTGTATTATCTGGATATCCAAGACCACTGAATAATAATGCCCATTCAGAACCTTGAAGAGCAGTACTCTTATATGATTTGCCATTGTCCTTTGTGTAGTATGCACCACTTCCATTGAATAAGTCATGGTTTCCAGGTACACAAACAATTTGGAAGTTTTCATATCCAGGTATTTGTCTAATATCGTTTTGTATTAAACGAAGTCTATTAGCGAGATCTGCTAAAGCATCTTTTTCACCATTCTTAGAAAGGTCTCCAGATGCAACAAATACTTGTGGAAGTTCACCATCTAGAGCAGCTAGATACATTTCTTCGCAAGTTGCATCAAAAACAGCCGCGGATTCTTCTACAAGCTTTGTATCACCAGTGATAGAGAAATAGAACTCACTGTCATAGTATTTTGCAGTGTCAGTACCATAGTCTGCTGGTGTATAGCCACGTTGGTATGGGAAATAGTGAAGATCACTAAAATGTCCAATTGTTACTGTAGATAGTTTTGTCTCAGTATCGTCTGCAAATGCAACACCATTAGACATTATTATTCCGAAACTAACGCAAAAAGCTAAAAGCAAAGCAATAATCAAAATAAAAGTTACGCTTTTAAAACTAAGTTTCATAATTATTCTCCCTTTTATTATATTAATACACAATAATTATATTTTTTTGAAAATAATTATTCAATGTACAATTTTTAAAATATGTTTAAAAAACATAAATCTTGTAAAAAAATAAAAAAAAGAGTAAAATTGTTTAGAGGTATAAATTATGAGTATGGAAGACAAAAAAGATTTGAAAATAAATGAAGCTAGATATTTGACTTCATATGATTCAGACAAGAAAAAAGCAGCTAAGTTAGTAGACAAAAAAGATAATACTATTATACCAGGAACTGAGTATGCTCCAAATTCAGATTATATATATGAATGGAGAAAATCTGCTCTTGGTATTTTAATTTGTTTCTTTGCAATTCTTTCATTAGTATTTGCACCATTAGTATTTAGGCCTGCAAATATGGAACATGGATTTATTGGTGCAAACCAAAAACCAGGTGCAGTGTATAATCCAGAGACACAATCATTTGATTATTCTAGTGCTGTAAGAAAGATTATGATAAATCCAAATACAATAACTGCAGAAGATGACATCAAAGAACTTGCATATAATTTATACCAAATAGGTAATATAGGAATGATGGTATCTCCACAAAGTGGATATTATTCTGAGGGTGCTTCAGATGCAAGTACTATGGGACAAATTCTTCCATTATTATTCCAATTAACAGATATTAGAAATAACGTAACTGGTGAGGCATATAGACTTAAATATCAATCTTTAAGAGAAATGTCAGATGATGAAGACGCAGGTCTATTAATTCAGTTATTTGCAGGAGTTGGTGGCGTTGTAAATGCTGAAAGAAGATACTATAAGGCAGGGTATGATACAGAACCTTTGGTAAACTTTGAAAAAGTAAAATCTAAAAATTTTGATGCCGTTTATGACTGGAATAACAAATTTGATAACAAAGAATTAAAGGAAAGACAAACTAGAAGTGAGAATCCAATTCCATATACTTCAGCTGCAGTATTAAATGGAGATGCATCATTACTTGGAAAGAAATATGGTGTATTTGAAATGGAATATAGATATCTTAAAGACTTCGCACCACTTGCAAACATTACTGTTGGTGGATTGAACTATGCAGATATCTTTGGAGATGTTGGAAACACATTAATCCCAGTATATAAAGATTGTGTAGACTTCAGGGAAGAGGGTGCTATAGTTCCTGGATATAGTATGGGAAGAGAAATCTCATATGAAAAGACAGACCAACACATATTCTTCAGCAAAGACGCATCTATGAGTGTTTATAATAACATAAAGAGTGCAGAAGTTAAATATACAGAAGAGAGTGAATCTGGCGCAAATGATGGTTACTATACTGTAAAGATTGAATTAGATTGTAGTGTAAACTCAGAAACAGATAACAACTATACATCCGCAGATACATGCTGGGCATTGAGAGATTCACAGGCCGCTGGCACGAACTTGGCAAACTTCACTAAGATTGAAATCACATTTGAACTTTGGGATAATGGTTATTTCAAGATATGGGATATGGTTGAAGACTGGTATGTTGCTAATGCATATAACGATACCATTGGAAGTATTGGAGAGATGGGTGCTGAACAAGAGTATCATGAAATCTTCACATACCATGAATTAGACTGTAAATTAACAGGAAACGAAGAAAGAGATTATTGGTCTAAACAATAAAAACATCCAATTAGAATGCTGAAAACTATAAAATAGCTCTTACGAAATGTAGGGGCTATTGTTTTTTATAAATATGAGTGGTAAAATATAATTAATCCTGCGATGTACGTGATGGTGTATGTAATTGGAACCTCACTTATATTTTAGGAATTGGACGTTCGTATGTTTAATGTCATGCCTCCTTGGTAGTGGAAGACAGCGATCTGCGACTTCATTTATCCACCCTGTTGTCATGCAGGTTATAGACTGCATCACACGGCATAGGCGGGACTTCCATTAAGATTATCCTAGATTATTCTAGGGTTTTCTTTATTAAATAGTTGCAAAAAGAAAAATTTTTGTGTAATATAGCAATACTTTATTTGCCCGCATGGTCAAGAGGTTAAGACGCTACCCTCTCACGGTGGAATCTAGGGTTCGATTCCCTATGCGGGTACCACAACAGACATTTTGTAATATTACAAGGTGTCTTTTTTATTTTTATGTACTTAAAATAGTACATGGCTCCGAAATAGCCTTTTTTATAATTGAATATTGATATTTGATGGAATTATAATACGTATATATTTGTAGAATATATTAGAGGTGCAAATTATGATTAGAAATGAATTAAGAGAGAAAGATAATGATATTAAAGCTGTTTTAGATAAAAGATACAGATATTCGGATGGAGAAGCAAGATCATTAGTTTTTAAAGCAAATAGAGACATCTTTAATGAATGGGATGAGTCTTTGGGAGATAAGGATGCCTTATTAAACGGCTCTAAAGTCTATTCAGGGGCTTTTAAAACAGATAGCCATAACAACTATACATTAGAGACAGATTGTGTAAATGCAGACTGCGCAGAGGTTGCAGAGAATATGGTTAAAGAAGGTCTTAATGTTGCTATTTTGAATTTAGCATCGGCATATTCTCCAGGTGGTGGTTATCATAGAGGGACAAGTGCACAAGAAGAGTCGCTTTGTCAAACTTCAACATTATCCGTTTCTTTATATCAATTTGGAGATCCAAAGCAGAGTCACGTTGCTAGTTACAACATCGCAAATAAGGGATGCGCATATCCTTTAGACCTCAACTACGGTGGTATTTATTCACCAGGTGTTGTATTCTTCCGTAATGGCAAAAAGAAGGACTATGCTCTAAGAGATAATACCTTTTCTTGTTCAATTATAACTGTTGCTTCATTATCTAACAGAGATAGCAATACATATACCAATAACCAACGTCAATACTTCAAAGATGATGGTTATATGACAGACGAGGGAAGAGAGATTGAATCTAACAAGATTAGAACAATATATAGAATTGCAATAGAGAATGGTATAGATTCATTAGTGCTTGGTGCGTTTGGCTGTGGCGTATTCCATTTATTGCCAATAGAGGTTGCCCAATTGTTCAATGACATCCTTAATGAAGATGAGTTTAAAGGCAACTTCAAAAAGGTAGTATTTGCTATCTTAGAAAGAGGTAAACGTGGAGACCCAATTGGTGAGGTTGGTAAGTTTAAACCTTTTTATGATTTATTTAAGAAATAGAGAAGATATTTAATAGATATAAAAATAAGGAGTACTCAGTTAAGAATACTCCTTAATTATTTTTAATAATTACTTATTGCATAAACTTCTTTGTTGGAACTTTCTTGCAGAGTCCTTCGTCTAAGAGTTTCTTCTTATCTCTAAGTGAAGGTAATGTCTTTGCCCAGTTTGTTTCCTTGAACTTAGGATTCAACTTTGTATCTTTCTTGGACATTACGATATCTGCCATTTCGCATGCATACTTGGTCTTTCTTGGGCTACAGAACTTGAACTTGTATGGTACTTGTTCATATGCTTTAGAATTTTCAACCTTTTGTACACGATACTTGGTTCCTTCAAGATCCTTTTCATCTAATGCAAAGAATGCTGTAATACTCTTACCACGTACTTGGAACTTAGCAAGTAATTGTCTTCCGAGATAGAATGCTTCCCATCTGAAGCTAATCTTGCTTCTTACTCTCTTGTAGGATAAGAACTTGTTCTTAACTTGAGAGTAGAATCCTTTTTGGATGTCATCTAATCCAGCTACTTTAACGATGAAGCTACGTTGAATCATGTATGCTATACCATTTTCAACGATATAGTCATCTTGGAATTTCTCTGGGATAACGATTGTTGGAGCTTCTTCAACAGGTGCTTCTTCTGGTTCTTCATCTGGAGGAGTTACTTCAGCAATCTTGTAAGCATATGCGAATGAATCGTCAATGATTTGCTTTACTTGATCTTCTGTGTATGTATCATCCATTATGAGTTTATAATATGGAATCTTTGCCTTTGGTACTTTACTTACTGTTACATTTGGATGTTCTTCCTTAAGAGCATTTGCATATTCTTCTGAGTTCCAAATGATAAGTACGGTAGGTTTCTTTGTTTCATAAACCATAATGAAACATTGTTTGGATAATCCAAGTGCATAGTGTGCATCTGGAATTGGCCAGTTAGCAGAGTTGTAGTTTGGTCTCTTGTTGAGTTCAACTTTTTCTGCATAGTCTTGGCTTTCAATGTATTCATAAACAAATTGCTTATTGATAACAGTGTTTGTAGCCTCAATAGCTTCTGCTTCAGCAAAGAGTTCTTCAACGTCTTCTTCCTCTTCTTCAGTAGGGGCGTACTCTTCTGCTTTTTCTTCTTCTACAGGTTCTTCCTTTGCTTCTTCAGCAGGTTGTTCTTCTTTTGCTGGTTCTTCCTCAACTGGTGGAGCTTCTTTGATTGCTTGTTCCTTTTCTGGTTCAGCTTTTACAGGTTCTTCAGCTTGCTTAGGTTCTTCTTTTTCTTTTGCTTGTTCTTTCTTTTCAGATTTGACCTGCGCAATTATGATGCCAATTACCAACAAAAATACTACGGCAATAATGATGATACCTGCGAGTGTAGAGGTCTTATCTAGGTTGAGATCTACGGAGTTAGTCATCATAAGTGCATAGAATGCTACAAGTAATGCGATACTAAGAAGCAATACGACTAAAAGAATTATTGTGCTACTTGGTTTCTTTTTCATAATTTTCTCTCCTAAAAATTATTTATCTATTTTAATTTACTCTATAATTATTATTTTGTAAATAATTATTACATAGATTATGCAAAAAATTACATCGTTGCTGGGTATTTCAGCTAAAAATGGCTGATATTTACTAAAAATTAGGATTGTGCTATTATTGAATACGGACAAAAACAAGGGGAACGTATATGGAAAAGAAACTTGTTGATATAGAGTATCTTAACAAAGAAGCAAGAAAAGATTTGCACGGTTTTGTGGAATCATGTGAAAGGAACTACCATTCACAAATAGATGGTATTGCAAAGATTATTTCAGACAATTTTGACAAGATTAAAGTTGTTCTATTATCTGGTCCATCTTCTAGTGGAAAAACTACTACAAGTAAGATCCTAATTGAAAAACTTGCAAACCATGGTATCAACTCAATTACTGTATCTACAGACGACTTTTTCATAGACAGAGAAAAGGTTAAATTCCTTAAGGATGGTACACGTGATTACGAGAATATAGAGTCTACAGATATTCCTTTGTTAAAACAATGCATAGGGGCACTTTTGAAAGATGGAAAGGCATTCTTCCCAAGATATGATTTCATTACTGGTGAAAGTATAAGAAGGGGTAAGATTGTTAATATGGATAAGAACGATATCATTATTTTAGAAGGTATCCATGCGCTTAATCCAATAATTACGCAAGATCCTATATTTAAATATTCCTTGAAGCTTTACATTTGTGTTTATTCTAACTTCTCATATAGGGGTAGAGTATATCTAACTCCAAGGGAATTAAGGTTTACAAGAAGAATGCTTAGAGATTGTATGACCAGAGGGAGCACTCCTGAACATTCTTTAAAGATGTGGAAGCACGTATTGGAAGGGGAAAACCTATATATTAAGCCATACATAGATGATGCAGACTATGTTATAGATACAACACATGGGTACGAGCCACTTTTATATAAAGATTTAATCATTCCAAAGCTAATGCAATTAAAAGATAATCCAATTATTGCAAATATGATGAGAGACTACGGATTGTTTGATGGTATTAACCAAGATGTTATTCCAGCCGATTCACTTTTGAATGAGTTTGTTATTCTATGAGATTTGAATTGTTTATATGTCCTAAATGCAAAGAAAACCTTTTTCAAAAGGGTGGTTCTTTAATTTGCAGAAATAATCATTGTTATGATATTGCAAAAGAAGGATATGTGAACCTAATGCTAGCTAATGATAAGCATTCTTTGAATCCTGGAGACAATGATGACATGGTTGCATCTAGAGATATGTTTTTGAACCAAAATCATTATTCTAACCTAGTAAAATCCGTTTCAGATGTTATTTCTAAATATAAAAAGACAATCCTTTTGGATGCTGGATGTGGTACAGGATATTACACAAGTATAATTAAGAAAAACATAGAGAACGCTTGTGTTTATGGCATAGATATTTCTAAGAAAGCTGTGAAGGTTGCAGCAAAGAAAGATAAAGATATCTCATTCGCAGTATCTTCTGTATTTGCAACACCTTTAAAAGATAATACTTTTGATGCAATTATTAGCATATTTTCACCACTTGCATTTGATGAATTTGATAGAGTTCTAAGAGAAGATGGAATAGTTGTTTGTGTTTATCCTGGAGAAAAACATTTAATTGAGCTTAAGAAGATTATATATGGAGATGAGACAATTCTTAATGACAAATCCGTATCTTCAGATAAGTTTAAATCCGTAGAAAAACTAAGTGTTCAAGGTTATATGGATCTAGACAATGATGATATATTTAATTTAGTTAGAATGACTCCATATTTTTATACCACACCAAAAGAAAAACTGGACAACCTAAATTGTGTTTCAACTCTAAGCATCCAGTATGATTTTATTATAGAAGTTCTTAAAAAGAATTAACTGTGTCTTCTAAAGAATCCAATTGTGTCATTTACAGGAACAATGTATGCAAATGTTTCTGGATATTTCTTTAAAATCTTTTCCATATCTATAATTTGTTTCTTGTTAACAACACATGTTAAAACTTGCTTTTCAAGGTGAGAATACATTCCAATGCCTGTGCTTAATGTTGCAGAGTGATGGAGTTTTTCAATAATCTCTCTTGAAATTTCTTCTGGATGGTTGGTAACAATCTCAAATTTGATTGCTTTTCTGGAACCAACAACGATTCTATCTGATAATTCCATAACTACGAATGAGTGTGCAATACAGAGAAGAATTGCAGACATATCATGATATACAAAGAATGAGGAGATAGCTACGGCAACGTTTAATCCAAAGATGAACCAAGTAATTGAGATGTCTGGTCTTGTCTTTCCAACTAATGCTGCAACAAAGTCCATACCACCGGTTGAGGCGTCTGCTTTGAGAACTATTCCATATACAAAACCTACGATAGCGCCTGAAGCTAAACCAGCAAGAAGTGTTTCTCCTGCATCTTGTGCTACGTATCTATAGATATTGGTCTTATCAAATACAATCATTAAGACAGAGAATGTGATGACAAAGACTGAAGATCTGATAGCAAATCTCTTGCTAATAACAAAGAATGATATTACTGCAAGAGGTACGTTTACTATAATAGTGAAATAACCAACAGAGAAGCCTGTTGCTTTTTGAATCATAGTAGCAATACCGCTAATTCCAGATGGGGCGAAGTTGTTTGGGAATACGAATATGACATAAGTTAATGCCATTAATGCACCCAATACTAGAATAAAAGCATATTCCATAGATGCTTTAATAACTTCTGCCTTTGTTGGTTTTCTGAAGTGAAATTTCTTTTTCTCTGTTTCCATTGTTTTCTGCCTTAATAATTAAGTGTATAGCATTTTATATCTCAATATTACAAAAGTCTATTAAAATTGAAAAAATTTTAAAAATGTTTTGGAAAAAATCTAATAATAGTATATTATTATAAAAAGAGAACAAATTCGGATTAGTTTATGAGCAAAGCAGAAACCACTTTTAAAAAGATACTTAAAAAGAATTGGGAAGCAGTTATTGCAATTCTTCCTATTACTATTATTACCATAATTTTAGGTTTATCTTTGAAGGCTACATCTGCTTTACAAATAGGTACGCTATTGGTTGGAGTTGTATTCTTAATTATAGGAATGGCTCTTTATAATATAGGTACAGATACGGCTATAGCACCTGCAGGATCTCATATTGGTGGTAAGGTTTCTGAATCTGGAAAACTTTGGTTAGTTATTCTAGTTTGTTTTATAGTTGGTATTATAGTTACAGTAGCAGAACCAGATTTGTCCGTTTTAGCATCCCAAGTCGCATCCATAAATAAATATGTACTTATATTTGTTGTGGGTTTTGGGGTAGGTTTGTTTATGTTGGTTGCAGTTCTTAGAATTGCATTAAAGTGGTCTTTAAATATAGTTTTAATCATTTCATATGGATTAGTCTTCATAATGGCAATGGTTGTGCATCTTGTTGTTGGAGAACAATTCATACCTTTATCATTTGATAGTGGTGGAGTAACAACAGGACCAATGACAGTTCCATTCATCTTAACACTATGCGTTGGTGTTTCTGCTGTTGCAGGTGGTTCAAAGTCTAATGAATCTTCATTTGGTATGGTTGGTATATGTTCTATTGGACCAATTCTTGCAGTTTTAGTACTTGGACTCATATATCGTTCAGATGTTACTGCTAGTACAGTTGAGCCTTTAGTTGTTAACAATTTTGGTGATGTAATAATGGTATATCTAAAAACATTGCCTACGTACCTAAAGGATGTTGCTATTGCACTTGCTCCAATTTTAGTATTCTTCCTCATATTTGATGCAATATCTTTAAAATTGCCTAAGAGAGCATTTGGAAGAATTTTAATTGGTTTTTTATATACATACATTGGTTTAACATTATTCTTAACTGGTGCAAATGTAGGATTCTTACAAGCTGGATATCAACTTGGTGGAGCACTTGCACACGTTAATAAATGGATTATAGTACCAATTGGTATAGCAATTGGAGCATGTATAGTTCTTGCTGAACCAGCAGTTCATGTATTGAATAAACAGGTAGAGCAGATTACTGGTGGTGTTATTAATAGAAAGGCAATGCTCATCGTTTTATCTGTATCTATTGCTAGTGCGGTTGGTTTGGCTATGATAAGAATTGCAAGTGGCATATCCATTTGGTGGTTTATCCTACCAGGATATGTAATATCCTTAGCATTATCATTCTTTGTTCCAAAGACATTTACTGCTATTGCTTTTGATAGTGGTGGTGTTGCATCTGGACCAATGACAGCTACATTCTTAATTCCATTCTCTATGGGTGCTTGTACAATGATAGGAGGCAATATATTCACAGATGCATTTGGATGTGTTGCTATGGTTGCTATGACTCCTTTAGTTGCACTTCAAGTATTAGGATTAGTATTCAAGATTAAGAGCAGCAAAACATATCAAGTTGCTTCCAGCGAGTTTGCAAATATGCTTGCTAGTGAAGGCGAAATTATTGAACTTATGTAAAAGGGAGGGGGTATGTCTACATCTGAGTTAAAAACATTGTTCATAATTATAGACAGAAAGAATGCAGATAAGCTTACACAATCTCTTGCAACGGTTGGTGTAAATTTCCAACATGAGGTCTTTGCTTTAGGCACTGCAAGGACAGGGTTCCTTGAAGTTATAGGTATTGGTGAGACTGAAAAGATGTTGGTAGTTGGAACCATAAAAGCAGAACAAGTGGATTTAGTAAGAAGTTTGTTAGAAACAGAATTTGGTTTCTCACAAAAAGGAAGTGGAATTGCTTTCACTGTACCAATTAGTGCAGTTGGAGGACCGGCAAGTTTATATATATTGGCAGGAAGCCCAATGAAAGATGGGAGGAAAAAATAATGAGTGATTTTGAATTAATAGTTTCTATAGTAAATAAAGGATTTACATCCATTGTAATGGATGCAGCAAGAGAAGTTGGAGCAAAGGGTGGAACAATTATCAATGCTAAAGGTAGCGGTTCTCATGAGGCAGAAAAGATGTTTGGTATCACTGTTCAACCAGAAAAGGAAATGGTGTTTATTATAGCTCCTAAAGATGAAAGAAATGACATTATGAAGTCCATTATTGAAAAAGCAGGACTTAATTCGCTTGGAAAAGGAATATGTTTTGCTATGCCAATAGATGATATTATGGGTGTTGCACTTGGAATAAACAATCCAGATGAACAACCTAAGACAGAGGAAGAAACTCCTGTAGAAGAAGAAAACAAATAATATGTCTAACGATTTATTTAAGATAGCAAGGGTGGGGCTACACTACTTTGAAGAGCCGTGTATATCTGGCGAAAGTGGTTCTGGCACCATCTTTTTTTCTGGATGCAATCTTAGATGTAAGTTTTGCCAAAACTATGAAATCTCTCATTTGAACAAAGGAATAGAAGTAGATGGTAAGACTCTTAAAAAATGTATGCTATATTTGCAAGATCAAGGTGCAAATAATATTAATTTAGTAACCCCAGCACTATATGTTGTGCCATTAAAAGGAGTGTTAGAAGAAGTAAAAGACCAGCTTAGAATACCGGTTGTTTGGAATTCTTCTGGATTGGATGGTTTGGTGCCAGTACTTGCACTAGAAGATGTGGTTGATATATTCTTGCCCGATTTTAAGTATTCAGATGATAACGTTGCATGGGAATTCTCTGGGGTTAAAGATTATAGCGAAAGAGCCTTTAATGCCATAAAACTAATGAGAATGAGACATCCAAAAGATGAGTTTGATGAAAACGGTATGATGAAGAAGGGTGTTATAGTTAGACATCTCGTTTTGCCAGGTAATATAGAGAATAGTTTGGGTGTTTTAGATAAGATTGCAGAGATAGATAAAGATATGTATGTTTCTGTTATGAGTCAATACTTCCCTACAAAGAATGTAAAGAATCATCCAGTACTTGGTAGAAGAGTAACGGAAAGGGAGTATGAAAAAGTAATAGATCATTTCTTTGATATAGGTCTTCACAACGGATTTAGCCAAGAACCATCTTCGGCAATTGAAGATTATGTTCCAGATTTTGATTTGGATGCTTTGAGTGAATTAATAAATAAATTGTAATTAAATCTTATTATTTTGTATTTACATTGTATTGACAATATTTGCATTATCTGTTATTATACGGATAAGGAGATTATTATGACTACATTACAAATAAGAATTGAAGATGAATTAAAGATGCAAGCAACAGCAATATGCAACGAGTTGGGCTTGGATATTTCTACAGCCGTAAGAACATTTTTGAGAAAAATGGTTTTAGAAGGTGGAATGCCATTTGATATGAAGGTATCTGAAACCACAAGAAAAGGAATATTGGCAATTGATAGTATGAGAACAAAATCAGAATTGTCGGGGTTGTCAGAAATGTCACTTGATGAAATTAATGAAGAAATTAGACTTGCTAGACTTGAAAAACAAAAAAGATGAAATATTTTGCCGTAATAGATACTAATGTCATTGTTTCTGCTTTGATAAAGCATAACTCGATACCTGGAAAAGTAATAGACTTTGTTACAACAGGTGAGATTACTCTATTAGGCAATTTTGATATTTTGGATGAATATGAAGATGTGTTAACAAGAAGCAAATTCTCATTTGCAGAAGAAGAAGTGCATAACTATCTTTGTATGTTAAGAGAAAAAATGGTAATAATTGATTCTCAAAAATGTGAGGAATCATTTATTGATTTAGAAGATGTCAAATTCTATGAGGTGACAATATCTTTTAAAGAGGATCAAGCATATTTGGTTACTGGAAATAAGAAACATTTTCCAGAAAAGGCATTTATAGTTTCTCCAAATGAAATGGTTGAAATAATTGAGAATTAAATTAAATATTTCTAGACAAAAAAAGTAAAAATATTGTATTATTTTATATAATAAAAAAGATTTAAATAGAGGAGAATTTTAAAATGGAACAATTAGAGAACGTAACAATTTTTGATCACCCAATTATCCGCCATAAGGTTGCTATCCTTAGAGATCAAAACACAAGTATGAAAGTTTTTAGAGAACTTGCAGAAGAAATAACAACTTTAATGGTATATGAAGCTTTCAGAGATGTTAAAATTAAGAAAGTTATGGTTCAAACTCCACTTGAATTGACAGAACAAGAAATGGTAGTAGATCACTCCGTCACTATCGTTCCAATTCTTAGAGCAGGTTTAGGAATGGTTAATGGCGTACATAGCCTTTTCCCAACAGCAAGAGTAGGTCATATTGGTTTATATAGAGATGAAGAAACACTTGAACCACATGAATATTACTGCAAATTACCAGATGGTATTGAAGATAGTGTTGTATTCTTACTTGATCCAATGCTTGCAACAGGTGGTTCTGCTATAGATGCTATCACATTATTGAAGAAGAGAGGATGCAAAGATATTCGTTGTATGCATATTATTGGTGCTCCAGAGGGAATCAAAGCAGTTCATGAAAAATATCCAGAGGTACCTATTTATGTTTCTACAGTAGATAGAGAACTCAATGCAAACGGATATATCCTTCCAGGACTTGGAGACGCAGGAGATAGATTGTTCGGAACAAAATAATCCTAAAAACAATTTTAATAATATGGCTATTAGATTTACCTCTAGTAGCCATTTTTTAATTGCTTTTTAAGTATATCCTTTGATATACTTTCTCTATGATTAATAAATTAATTACTTATATCTCACAAACTACCAATGCGTATATTAATCAGGCTTCAGAGGCTTATTTTTTAGAGAGCGTTAAAGAGGGAGAATTAATCCTATATTTCTGGGCAAATAAGAATGCTATTTTCATTGGAAGAAATCAGGATGCATTTAGTGAAGTCGCAGTAGATGCATTTTTAAAGGATGGTGGATCTATTTTAAGAAGATTTAGTGGTGGTGGAGCTGTTTATCATGATATAGGTAATATCAATTTCTCAATTATTACAACAGAAAAAGATTATGACTTAGCTTTATTTAGAAGTTTACTCTTAAAAGCATTTAAAATGCTAGGCATAGATGCTAAATTAAGTGGTAGAAATGACTTTGAAGTTAATGGTTTGAAATTCTCTGGGAATGCATACCTTAAACGCCCTGTAAATGGAGTTGTAAAATGCTTGCAACATGGAACTATTTTGGTCTCATTATATCCAGATGCAGTTTCTAAATATTTAACTCCTTCAAAAGCAAAGCTAGAAAGAAAAGGTGTTAAGAGTGTAGAGAGTAGAGTCACTTGTCTTTGTGAAATAAATAAAGACATAACAATTGAGGGAATTATTCAAAGAATAAAAGAGGAATTTGTATCTCAATATGGTGAGAGCGAGGATCATACACTGGAGAACGTATATAGTGAAAACGTTTATAAAGACCTTTATATGCAACTTATATCCAAAAAATGGATATACGGTGAATATAAGTTAAATGATAATTGTTTTGAAAGTGTTATAAAAAACTCCAAAGTTGATATTGAGTTATGTGTAAAAGATGATATAATTATTAATACTAATATTTACACGGATGATATGGACGTATGCTTTATCCAAAGCATAAAAGATGAACTAGAAGGTGTGAATATTAATGATATAGATTCCTTAACAACAGATTCCAAAAAGATAGTAGAGGATTACATAAGATGGAAGAATACAATCTAATAGTTATTGGTGGTGGTCCAGCTGGATATACAGGAGCAATTCGTGCTGCTAAAAAAGGATTAAAGGTTGCCCTTATTGAAAAGGATAATGTTGGTGGCACTTGCTTAAATAGAGGATGTATCCCTACAAAAGCATTATTGCATTCTGGAAACTTATTTGCATCTCGTGAAGATTGGGAAAGTGAAGGAATCATTGTTTCGGATATTTCTTATGATGAATCCAAAGTTTATGAAAGAAAAGATAAGATAGTTTCTTCTTTAAGAACAGGAATTGAAGGTTTGCTAAAAGCAAATAAGATAGACCTTATTAGAGGAGAAGCAAAGTTTATAGATAAGAACACAATAAGTGTTGGTGAGAATACTTATAGTTCCCAATATTTCTTAATTTGTACAGGATCTAGTCCAATAGTACTTCCAATACCAGGCGGAGATACAGCACTCACGTCAGATGATGTGCTTGCAAACCCAGTAAATGGGGACGTTATAGCCATTATAGGTGGTGGTGTTATAGGTATAGAACTAGCACAATATTATTCTTCAATCTGTAAGAATGTAACAATTATAGAGGGTATGGAAAGAATTCTTCCTATGTTCTCTAAAGAGTTATCTATGCAAGTTGCCTCAGTATTAAAGAGAAATGGTGTAACCATATATACAGATGCAAAGGTTACTGCTCTTAATGGTGGTGGTGTTGCTTTCATGACACTAAATGGCCATGGTGCAGTTAGTGCAGATGCTGTTATTTGTGCAGTTGGAAGAAAAGCAAATATTTTAGGATTAGGACTTGAAGATATTGGAGTAAAATACTCTAGATATATAGACGTAGATGATACTTTCAAAACCAGCGTAGATAATATTTATGCTTGTGGAGATGTGGTTGGAAAGATACAACTTGCGCACTTTGCTTCAGCAAGTGCATTGGTTGCAGTTGGTAATATAATTGGAGAAAAAGAAGATATTAATCTTAATGTTGTACCATCTTGCTTATATACATCTCCAGAAGTTGCCAAGGTTGGCGAAATTGAAGGAGAAGGATTTAAGTTTGGAAAGATTATGCTTGGAGCAAACGGAAGAAGCATAATAGAAGGATACAACAGAGGATATGTAAAACTTGCTGTGGATGAAAAAGATGTGGTTAGAGGTGCGGAAATCTTCGGTGCATTTGCAACGGAACTCATTTCTGAACTCTCTCTAGCAATATCCTGTGGTCTTAAGGCACAAGATATCATAAAGACAATACATCCACATCCAAGTGTTAATGAAGGAATACATAGTGTAGCTGAAGACATCTTTGGCTTGGCTACAGATAAGAGGTGAATATATGATTTACAAAACTGCTTTGTATGATGAGCATGTAGCATTAGGTGGCAAAATTGTAGAGTTTGCTGGATGGGAACTTCCTGTACAATATTCTGGCGTTATAGCAGAACATGATGCAGTACGTCATAACGTTGGCGTTTTTGATGTTTCTCATATGGGAGAATTCAAGGTTTCTGGGGAAAATGCAGAAGCACAAATTAATGCATTAGTAACTAATGACATTAGAGGAATGTATGACGGACAAGCAAGATATTCTTTATTGCCAAATGAAAGTGGTGGCGCAGTAGACGATATTATCATTTACAGAGAGAACGAAAAGCTTTTCTGGATCGTTGTAAACGCTGCTAACACAGATAAAGACTTTGCTTGGATTACATCTCATGCAAAAATGAAAGATGTTGTAATAAAGAATGTATCTAACAAAGTATCTCAATTTGCTATTCAAGGTCCAAAGGCTATAGACGTACTTAAGAAATTAGTAAAATCCGAAGATGATATTCCACAAAAGAATTATTCTGCAAAAGGTCCTCTTTATTTGAAGAGTGGTGCGTTTGCATATATCTCAAGAACAGGATATACCGGTGAAGATGGATTTGAACTTTACATTAAGAATGAAAACGCTGTAAAGACATTTAGAGATATCTTAGAAGCGGGCGAAGAGTTTGGTATTCTTCCTTGTGGATTAGGTGCTAGAGACGTATTAAGACTTGAAGCAGCAATGCCATTATACGGACATGAGCTTTCAGACATTATTCCAATTGATGAAGTTGGTCTTGGATTCGCTATTAAGATGTTTAAAGATGTAGATTTCATTGGCAAGGCAGCACTTGCAAAACATATTCCTGAATATGAGCGTATAGGCGCATTTGTAGAAAAGGGAATTGCAAGAGAAGGATCTGAAGTATACTTCAATGATATCAAAGTTGGATACGTAACAAGTGGTACACATTCACCATTATTGGGAAAGGGTATCTGCATGATTCGTATTAAGAAAGGATATAAAGACAAAGATTTGGAAGTAGACATTAGAGGAAGAAGAAGCAAACTCCAAGTAACAGCACTTCCATTCTATAAAAGAGAAAAATAATTATTTTTAGGAGATAAATTATGGCAAAACTATTCACAAACACACACGAGTGGGCAGAAGTAGAAGGCAAGAACGTTAAAGTTGGTATTTCCAACTATGCATCAGACGAATTAGGAGACATCGTATTTGTTTCTTTACCAAGTGTTGGAGATAAAGTTTCCGCTGGTGAAAGCTTTATGGAAGTTGAATCTGTAAAATCTGTTGCAGAAATCAATGCTCCAGTTAATGGAAAGATTATTGCTGTTAACGAAGAATTAGATGCAGCACCAGAACTCATTAATCAAGATGCAGAAGGAACATGGATTGTTGAGATCGAATTAGATGGAGACGTTCCAGCAGATTTAATGAGCAAAGAAGACTACGAAAAGACAATTAAATAATTAAAAGGAAACAACAATGTCTGATTATTTATCCATAACAGAAAAAGAAAAGCAGGAGATGCTTGCTAGGATAGGTGTACAAAGTACAGATGAGTTCTATCAAGACATTCCTGTAAGAATGAGGGCAAAGAAACTTAATTTGCCAGAAGGAAAGAGCACGCAGGAAACTTGTGAGTTCATGGAAGGTTTAAGTAAGCTTAACAAAATCTATGACACAGTTTTCTTAGGTGCAGGTTGCTATAAGCACTATATTCCTCCAGTAGTTAAAGCAATTACAGGAAGAGAAGAGTTCTTAACAGCATATACTCCATACCAAGCAGAGATGTCTCAAGGTATACTTCAATCTATCTTTGAATACCAAACAATGATTTGTAACCTAACAAAGATGGACGTATCCAATGCATCTCACTATTCTGGAGCAACAGCAGCTGCAGAAGCTTGCTTAATGTGTACAGAAAAGGCAAAGAAAGTTTTAACATTTGATAACATCAACCCAGATACATTAGAAGTCTTAAAAACATACCTTGCACCAAGAGGTGTAAAGTTAATAATTAGTAAGACAAAAGATGGCAGAGCAAATATTAATGCACTTAAAAAGGTAGAGGGCGTAGGTTGTGTTTTTGTACAAACACCTAACTTCTATGGTCTTATAGAAAATGCAAAAACAATTTCCAAAGTAGTACATGAATATGGTGCTAAATTGGTTGTTTCTGTTAACCCAATTTCACTTGGATTATTAGAAGCACCTGGAGATTATGATGCAGATATAGCAGTTGGAGAGGCACAACCGCTCGGAATGGATATGAATTTCGGTGGTCCATTCCTTGGATTTATGGCTGCCAAGAAAGATCTTGTTAGAAAGATGCCAGGTAGAATCGTTGGTGAGACTGTAGACCATGATGGTAATAGAGCATATGTTCTTACATTACAAGCAAGAGAACAGCACATCAGAAGAGAAAAAGCCTCATCAAATATATGTTCTAACCAAGCGCATTGTGCTTTAACAGCATCTGTATACCTTGCCACAGTAGGTGCAGATGGACTTAGAGAAGTTGCTCAATCTTGTGCTAGTTATGCTCATTATATGGCAACAGCACTTGAATTCGTTGGTGCTAAGTTAAAATATACATCCGAGTTCTTCCATGAGTTCGTTACAGTAACTCCAGGAAAGGCAAAGAGAGTATTACAAGCACTAGATAATGCAGGCATTTTAGGTGGATGGCTTCTTAATGATGATGAAATACTTTGGTGTTGTACCGAAGTTTTAACAAAAGAAGAAATAGATAGAGCAGTATCTTTAGTAGGAGGTGTATTATGAAAACCCTATATGAAATAAGCAAAAGTGGTTTAAGAGCATGTACACTTCGTACTGCAGATGTTCCAGCATATAATTTCAAGAGAGGATTAATAGGTGAAAAGCCAAATCTTCCAGAAGTTAGCGAATCTATGTTGGTTAGACACTATACAGCATTATCTAAGAGAGCATTTGGTGTAGATGATGGTCCATATCCACTTGGAAGTTGTACAATGAAGTACAATCCAAAGATAGACGAATATGCTGCAAACTTACCAGGATTTACAAATGTACACCCATTACAAAGAAGTGATAAAGCACAGGGAGCGCTAGCAGTTATTTCAACACTTAGCGCATATCTTTTAGAGATCTCTGGTATGGATGCTATAACACTTCAACCTTGTGCAGGTGCTCATGGCGAATACACAGGGCTTCAACTTATTAGACAATACTTCTTAATGAGAGGAGACAAGAAGAGAACAAAGATTATAGTTCCAGATTCAGCACATGGTACAAACCCAGCAAGTGCAGTAATGTGTGGCTTTGAAGTTGTTTCTATCCCATCTGATGCAAAGAATGGTGTAAATATGGAAGAATTGAAGAAAGTATTAGGCAATGATGTTGCTGGTATGATGCTTACAAATCCAAATACACTAGGACTCTTTGAAAAGAACATTAGACAAATCCAAAAGCAAGTGCACGCTGTAGGTGGTTTGATGTATTATGATGGTGCAAACCTCAATGCAATTATGGGACAAGCAAGACCAGGAGATATGGGATTTGACGTAATGCACTTCAATCTCCATAAGACATTTGCTACACCTCACGGTGGTGGTGGTCCAGGAAGTGGTCCTGTTGCATGTAAGGCATTGTTGCAAGACTTTTTACCAAATCCAAGAGTAGTATGGAATGACAGACTCGGAGACTATAGATTCAAATATAGCGATAAGAGTATAGGGAAGGTAACATCTTTCTATGGAAACTTTAGCGTAATGGTAAAAGCCCTTGCATATATCGTTTCATTAGGTGGTTCAGGATTAAAGAAAGCAAGTGAGATTGCAGTTCTTAATGCAAATTACTTAAAGGCATTAATTTCAGAGAATTATCCAACACCAGCAAATAGACATTGTATGCATGAATTCGTTGTATCTTTAGAGAAACTTAAAGAGGAAACTGGCGTGAGCGCTATGGATATAGCTAAGTCTTTAATAGACAACGGTATCCATCCACCAACAATGTATTTCCCTCTCATAGTACACGAAGCATTAATGTTTGAACCAACAGAAACAGAGGAGAAGGAATCTCTAGAAAGAATAGCAGAGGTTATGAATGAGCTTTATAAGGTTGCTCATGAAGATCCAGAACAAGTAAAAGCAGCACCACATAGTGCAGTTATTTCTAGACCAGATGAAGTAACAGCTGCAAGAAAACCTATCCTTAGAGGATAAAATAAGAAAATTTGCCTAAATATATTGCATAAATTTGCAAAAATATATATAATTTAGACAGATATGCGAAAAGTGTATAATTTATTACTTTGAACAAAAAAATTTATATAAAGGAGAACAAAACTATGGCAGAAGCAAAGAAAGACTATTTTATTACCGATAATAGAATCGTTAACTTAATTTTGGCAATCATCCCATTCACAGCTTGGATTTTTGGTTTCATTACAAGATTCAAGGAAGGTAAGATTGTTGCAGGTATCATCCGTGTTATCCCATTCTGTGGATTCATCATTTGGATCGTTGACCTTATCTTCATGATTACAAAGGGACAAATCTGGAGATTATTAGACTGCTAATTATGTCTATAATAATTGAAGGAAAAACATTTAATAACAAGGAGCAGGCCATACTTGAGCTTGCTTTTTGTCATTATCCTGTAGTAGTTGAAATTGATGGAGAGAAGAAGACCTTTTCATCATTTGACGAAGCAAGAGAATTTGTAGAACAAAAATAAAACCCTCATTATTGTATGAGCATTAAAACTTATACGTAGTGGGGTTTTTTGTTTTTTATTTTGATAATATTTCGTTTATTCCTTGAGCATATTCCATTATTTTTAAAAGATCTTCATCTGAAAGAGATTCTAAACCAAGTGAAAGCTCATCTATAATTTCTTGACTATAATTTTTAAAGGCAGTTTTACCTTTTTCTGTGATATCGATTTCGATACTTCTTCTATTATTTGGTTTCGTTGTTCTAACGACATATTGTCTTTGCTCTAACTCATTTACTAGGGCCGTTAACAATTGGTTACTTACTCTAACAAATTGTGCTAGTGCAGACATAGTGAGAGTGCCTTTTTTATAGAGAGTTAAAAGGATGTAATATTGGTTTCTATTAAATTCACCATCAAATTCTACCTTAATTGGCATTTTGACGATATTTCTAATATTTGGAATGATGGATACCAATTGGCGTGTTATTTCTTTAATTTTATCTTTCTCCATAATTTTAGCCTCATATGTCTTAATAAGTGTAAAATACCATACTTTTGGTGTTTTTTCAATGATTAATTTTTATTATTTCTATAATAATTGCTTTTACTTGACTTTTGTCCCGTTTCTTTGTTTAATTTAATAGTTGATTTTTCACAATCAACTAGGATGTAAAAATGGCAGAAAAAGTAGAAAAGAAGAAAAGACAAAGTGTAATTAGCTTGATTAAGGAAGAGATGGGTACTTCCAAGAGTGACCATGTCGTAAGAAAGCTTGCTAAGTGCATAAGAGAGAATAAGACACCATCTATTTTAACCCCATTATTTGTTTTCTTTGAGGTTATATGTGAAGTCTTTATTCCTTTAATAATGTCCCAAATGATTAATGCAGGTACAGCTGCACAAAATGGTGCAACATCTTTTGATTTTAATTTTGATTTTGGAAGATGGAGTGTAAGACTATTTACATTTGATAGTGCACTAGAATTAAGTTTAGTTGCTGGTGCATTTATGGTGGGACTTGCCATTATTTCTATGTTCTTTGGTGCAATGGCAGGTAGATTTAGCGCTGTTGCTATTACTGGTTTAACAATGAATATTAGACATGATGAATACAATAAGATCCAACAATTCTCATTCCTTAACCTAGACCATTTCTCAATTCCTAGCTTAGTTACAAGAATGACAACAGACGTATCTAACGTTGGTGGTGCATATCAAACTATTATTAGAATGCTTGCAAGGGCACCATTCATGTTAATATTCGCCTTAATTATGTCAATTTCCATATCACCATCCCTTTCATTAGTATTTGCAGTTGCAATTCCTATCTTCCTTCTTGGTATCTTCGGTGGTGTTCTTATTATCTTCCCAAGATTCCTTAGAATGCTTAGAAAGTATGACAAGATGAACGAAGTAACAGAGGAAAACATCAGAGCAATTAGAACTGTAAAAGCTTTTGTTAGAGAAGGACACGAAACAAAGAAGTTTAAAGAGATTTCTCAAAACGTACAAAAACTTCAATTTGATGCAGAGAAGATATTGGTATTAGGTATGCCAGTATTCTCCTTAATTATTTATGCATGTATGATAGCCATTGTTTATTTTGGTGGTACAGATGTAATGCAAGGAGAAATGAACCTTGGTGATTTCACAGCATTCTTAAGTTATGTTATGAACATTCTTATCTCTGCAACAATGGTTGGTATGGCTCTATTTATGCTTGTTCTTGCTAGAGCAAGTGCAGGACGTATTTGCGAGATCTTTGATGAAAAGATAGATATTACAGACAAAGAAGGTGCACTAGATGAAGAAGTTAAAGATGGTAGTGTAGACTTTGAGGATGTTTCATTCTCATATTCTAAAAACCCAGACAAGATGAATCTAGAACACGTAAATTTACATATTAAAGCGGGACAAAGAGTTGGTATCCTAGGCTCCACTGGTTCATCCAAGACAACATTAGTTCAACTTATTCCAAGACTTTATGATGTTTATGAAGGATCTATTAAGGTTGGAGGTGTAGATGTTAGAGATTATAAAATCTCTAGAATTAGAGACTCCGTTGCTATGGTTCTTCAAAACAATACACTATTTAGTGGTACCATAGAAGAAAACCTTAGATGGGGTAAAGAAGATGCAACTCAAGAAGAACTAGATAAAGCAACAAAAACCGCACAAGCGTATGACTTTATCACATCTTTTGAAAAAGGATATGCAACAGATCTTGGACAAGGTGGTGTAAACGTATCTGGCGGACAAAAACAAAGACTTTGTATTGCTAGAGCATTACTTAAGAATCCTAAGATTATGATTTTAGATGACTCCACATCAGCTGTAGATATGAATACAGATGCCAAGATTAGAGAGTCTTTAAGAAAAGAATTCAAAGATACAACAGTCTTCATAATTGCACAAAGAATTTCTTCAATTCAGGATGCAGATGTAATTATCTTTATGGAAAATGGCAAGGTTCTTGCACAAGGTAGCCATGAAGAAATGATGAAGATTTGTGAACCATACAGAGAAATCTGTGAAGAGCAACAGAAGGGGGTAATTGGCGAATGAGTAAGAAGAAAACTGATATGCCCCAAAAGAAAGCTATAATTAGCATGAAAGAAGGTGCAATTATATTTAGAAGATTGCTCTCATACTTTAAACCTTACAAGCTAAGATTATTCATAATCTTATTAGGTATCTTATTATCTGTTGGTGGCTCGGTTGGTGCCACAATGATGTTATCTACTGCTGTAGATGATTATTTTATTCCAGCAATAGACGGACTTGCTCCAAAGATTGAAATTCCATTTGGCGGATTCATAGGAATAATGATAGTCGTATATCTTATTTCAGTTGTTGCATCCTATATATACAATAGACAAATCATCTATATTGTAACTCGTATCCAAAGAGATATTAGAGACCAAATGTTCGAGAAGATGCAAAGACTTCCTGTAGACTATTTTTCAAAACGTACTCACGGTGAAGTTATGTCTACATATACAAACGATGCAGATACATTAAGAGAATTCCTTGCAAATTCACTTCCAACGGTTATTCAATCTTCATTAACAATTATTGGTGTATTTGCAATGATGTTGTATATAAACCTCATTCTTACAGCATTCATAGTTGTTATGATAATCATTATGTTGTTCTTCTTAAAGACAATTGGTGGCAGAAGTGCAAAGAACTTTGTAATGCAACAAAAGACACTTTCTGAAATTAACGGATATGTAGAAGAGTATATGTCTGGTATGAAGGTTGTTAAGGTCTTTGAACACGAGGACAAAGCAGCAGAGGGATTTGATAAAGTTAACAATGCATTTAGATCAACAGCACGTAGAGCTAATACTTATGCAAATATATTAATGCCTATTATGGGTAACCTAAGTTATATAAACTATGCTGTTACCGCAATTATAGGAACAATTCTAGCTGTTACTGGATTCGGTGCGCCTGCATTACCTCTCCTAACTTGGGGTAAACTCGTGTCCTTCTTACAATACTCCAAGCAATTCAATATGCCTATTTCTAATATAGCACAACAATTCACATCTATATTCATGGGACTTGCTGGTGGTAAGAGAATATTTGAGTTGATAGATCAAGTTCCAGAAGAAGATGATGGTTATGTAACTTTAGTTAATGCAAAAGTGGATGAGAATGGAAATATTACAGAGTCTGAAGAAAGAACAGGGCAATGGGCATGGAAACATTATCATAAGGCAGATAATACAACCACATACAAGCAATGGAAAGGAGAAGTTCAACTTGAAAATGTATCCTTTGGATATAACCCAGAGAATTATGTCTTAAAAAACATTACACTTACAGCGTACCCAGGACAAAAGGTAGCTCTTGTTGGTTCTACTGGTGCAGGTAAGACAACCATTACAAACCTTATTAATAGATTCTATGATATCCAAGAAGGTAAGATTCGTTATGATGGTATAAACATTACCAAGATTAAGAAGGACGATTTAAGACGTAGTATGGCAATGGTTCTTCAAGATACGCACTTATTTACTGGAACAGTAGCAGATAATATTAGATTCGGAAAGTTAGATGCAACAGATGAAGAAGTAAAAGCAGCAGCAGTTCTTGCAAACGCAGATTACTTTATCTCACACCTTCCAGAAGGATATGACACTATTTTAACAGCAGATGGTGCAAACTTATCTCAAGGACAAAGACAATTATTATCTATTGCAAGATCAGCAATTGCAGACCCTCCTGTATTAATTCTAGACGAAGCAACATCTTCTATTGATACACATACTGAAAAGATTATTGAAAAGGGTATGGATAAGCTTATGGAGGGTAGAACAGTATTTGTTATTGCTCATAGACTTTCAACGGTTAGAAATGCAAACTATATTATAGTTTTAGAACATGGCGAGATTATAGAAAGTGGAAACCATGAAGAATTAATGGCACTTAAGGGCAAGTATTATGCTCTCAATACAGGAAAGATTGAACTAGAATAGGAGGGAGAATCATGGCAGTCGTTAAAAGATATTGCGGACCAAACTTATATGAGATTAGAGATGGGAAGATGAAGGATTATTGTGGTCCATACACCTTTGAATTTTCCGTAGATAGAGTTAAAAGATATTGCGGCCCATATATTTTTGAGTTTAATGGAAACGTTATAAAAGAGTATTGTGGAAGAGCTTTACTTGAATTTGATGGACGTTATATAAAGAGATATTGTGGCCCAATTTTATATGAATGGGATGGCCAAAGAATTAAACAATATTGTGGTCCATATATGTATGAAATTAGTGGTGGAATAACTCACTTCGAACTTATGGGGCTCATTGCAGTTTTATTTGCATAATTAAAGTTAGAGAACTATAAAAAACCGGCATTAATTTGCCGGTATTTTTTTTATAAAGTCTTTAATATCATGCTATGTCTGTTGGGTTAATAATATTAATTATTTTAGCCCTTGCATCTTTTCCTTCTGGAATTGGGTATAGTACATAAACATGGTTTTGCTCTTGTCCAACAATTAAATCATGGAAAATACCATTATCTGTTAGTATTTTGTCTAGTTTAATTATGTCTGGGAAGAATATTTCTCTTGTTCCTACAAACAATGTAATATGAGCTAAATCATTGAAATCTCCATATATTGGACTAACCATTGGATCTGAGGTGTCTCTATCTCCAGCCCACATTTTGCCAAGCATTTGAAGTTTCCAGGGAACTAATAATGGGTCTGCTTCTTCATAAGCATCTTGTTGAGGATGTTCGGTATTTAAATCAACCCAAGGTGATATGAGGATAATCTCGTTTGGTTGTCTTATTCCTTCGCTTCTAAATAATTGTGCAAGTACTAATGCCATACCACCGCCAGCACTATCTCCCATAAGAATAATTTTGGAATTAGGGTGTGAAGTGAGAACTTCTTTATATAATGATATTAATACTGGATAGTTGTCCTTATATGTATAGTTAGGAAGTTTATGGTAAATAGGTAGGATTACTAAACTGTTTGTCTTTTTTGCTATTTCATACAAACTATCAAAGTGAGAACCTAGTGGATTATATACAAATTCTCCTCCATGAACATAGAAAATAATCGTTTGGTCTGGTTCGTTATTGCGATTCCATTTGTAAACCTTCATGCCTTTATAGTCATCAATATCAATAAAAGCAAAAAATAGAGGTGGTGTAACCTTGTCATTTTCACCTAATGATAAAATTTTCTCACGGTATTCTTCTTGCGTTCTTTCTATCATTGGTCTATTTCTAATCAATGATTCTGTAATCTTACTACTTAATGATCTTTCTTCCATAATTCTTACTCCTAATTCATTCTATATTTTCTTGGATAATGTAATAGTTACATTATAAACCTCAAAAGGAAATCACTAACACCAATTATAGTAAACCCATTTAAATCCAATTTTAACTCATAACGTCAATAAAATGTATCGTTTTTTTAGTAGAATTCTACTTTTTTTTCGACAGTGAACTATGATTAATCACTTAAATCAATAATTATTTAAATAAAATTGGTTTTTAAAAAATGTATTTCCAATTAATTTATAAAGGATTATATAAAAAAATGATACGAATAACGTATCACAATTTTATATTTATTATGGCGGAGAGATTGGGATTCGAACCCAAGGAAGCTTGCACTTCAACGGTTTTCAAGACCGCCGCTTTCGACCGCTCAGCCATCTCTCCAAAACACATTTTTTATTAAACTGGTAAAATAATAAAAAAATTTTTTATAAAAGTCAAATAAATATGTGAGGTAAAATGTATAATAAGTAAATCAAACCTTTTTCAAATAACTAATGAATAACAAACCAGGGTATATTGCCTTGGTTTTATTCGTTTATAGGGTTTTCTTCTTCTAATGCTGGTAATAATTCGTTGCTCTCTATGGAAGGTTCTTCTGCAGTTACAGTAATTTGAGATATTTCGGCAGTTTGCTCTGGTGAAACAGATAGAGCAGTTGCTTCAATCTTTTCTGGTCCAAGATCTTTGTCGAATCCATTAACCCAATGACTAAAGAAATAATAAAAGATATATATAACTGAGCTAATGCCCCAAGTAATAGGATATGCCCAGAATATGAATTGTAATTGATGCAGAAAGTGCATTACTGTAATTATGTAACAAATTCTAAATACACACCACACAGACAACATAACTGCCATAGGCACAAACGCTTTTCCAGCGCCACGGCAAACAGCGGCTATTGCATGTGATAATGCTAGTAATCCAAAGAATAAAGAACATATATGAGCTTGCATGGTGCCGTTAGCAACCACTTCTGGTGTGGAATCGAATAATTGGATAAGATATGGCGCAGAGAAGTATATGGCTACTCCTATGAGTTCGGCAAGTATTACAGATGCCAGTATTCCGAATCTTGCACCTATTCTTGCTCTTTGTTTTTCTTTTGCACCAAGGTTTTGACTTACAAAGGTTGTAATGGCCATACAGAAGCAATTGATTGGCAAGAAAGCAAATCCTTCAATCTTTGCATATGAACCGTATGCAGCTGTTGCAAAGGCTCCAAATACATTGATTTGAGATTGTACTATAACATTTGCAAAACCTATAACGGAGTTTTGTATTCCACCTGGAAGACCATACTTAAGAATTTCTTTAAGCATATCTTTGTAGAAGTGGATTTTTTTAAATGTAATAGTATAAATATTTCCTTTTCTACATAAATGTAGAAGGCAGAGTAATAAGCTTGTGAATTGTGAAATAACTGTTGCTACAGCAGCACTCCATACTCCAAAGTGACAAACTCTAATAAAGATTAAATCCAAGCAAACATTTAGAATGGATGATGTTATTAAGAATATTAGAGGGCGCTTGCTATCTCCAAGTGCGTTCATAGTGGAACTACAAACATTATATAGAACCATTGCAAGAGATCCTGCAAAGTAGAATCTAAAATATTCTATTGCTTGAGGAAGGATACTTTCACTTGTGTTCATCCATTGAAGGAAGAATGGAGTGAGAGTCATACCAATAATAGTTAATAATCCACCAGCACATAAACCGAATGCAACATTAGTATGTATTGCACGGCTTACTTTATCATATTCTTTTGCTCCAAAGTATTTTGCAATAACAATTCCAGCACCTTGAGCTGTTCCTATAAAGAAAGAGCAGAGAAGGAATATTAAAGGGCCTGAAGATGCAACAGCAGCTAAAGCTGAAGTTCCTAAAAATCTTCCTACTATAAATGTGTCTGCGGTGTTATATAATTGTTGGAAAATTTGGCTCAGTAAAATAGGCAAAGCAAACTTAACCATAAGCTTGTATGGGTTGCCTTTAGTCATATTCATTACGCCTTGATTTACGTGAGCATGTGTTAACATATCTAGAAAGTCTACAACAGCGATTAAAAATAGACAAATGATTTCATATTAAAAATAAATATAGCCACAAAAATGTGGCTATAACTTATTTATTTTGGTTATTCTTTTGTTTCTTCCTTCTTAGGCTTTTCTTTCTTAAACCCTTTACAGAATTTCTTAAATCCACCTTTAACACCATTACACATATCTACAACACCTTCACAGGATTTTTGAGATATGATTCCACCTGTAAATCCACAGAAACCTCTAATTGGAAGATCCTTTACAGATTCAATAATCATTCCTGGGTTAGAGGAACTTAAAGCAACTAATCTTGCACCAAATGTGAGTATGTTGTATATGAATTTACCAACACTTGTTACGGATATTTGTGCTACAGTATTGTTAATAGTGAATTCACCTTTTTCATATGGTTTGTTTTCTACAAGAGATTTGCCATATAATGCTGCGAAGTTCTCATGTGGAATACGTTTCTTAGGTTCATCTTTTTCTGTGATGTCATAGTAGTATGGAGCTGTCTCTCTATAATCTGGAATAGGAGCATTTGGATTCTTACTAATAACATTAACAGTACCAGTTAATTCAATATTTTGTGAAGAAGAGCCAATTAGAATAGCGAAATCACCACTTTCTATGTGCCAATCCTTAATTAAGACATTGTAGTATGCAAAGGATCTAGAATTGAGTTCCAAAATTATTTCTTTTTCTTCTCCTGGTTCTAGGAATACCTTCTTAAATCCCTTTAATTCTTTCTTTGGACGGAAGATAGAGGATTCTACATCGCTTACATATAGTTGAGCAATTTCAGCACCTGCAACATCTCCAGTGTTTTTTACTTTAAATGAAACGGTGAGAGGATCTCCTTCATTAATTTGTTTTGCAGATATCTTTAAATCGCTATATTCAAAGGTTGTATAGCTTAAGCCATATCCAAATGGATATGCAACTTCTTTTTCTGCGGTATCAAAGTAACGATATCCAACATAGACACTTTCTCTATATTCAACGCTTCTTGGTCCCATAGGGAAGTATCTACTTACAATGTTATCATGGTTACGATATGGGAATGTTTCTGCAAGTTTACCGCTTGGGTTAACCTTACCATAGATAAGGTTATATGCAGCTGCACCACCAGCTTGTCCACCAAGATAGAGGTTAAGAACTGCTTTAACTTTTGTATCCCATTTAGAAATCTTCATTGGAGCACCACCAGATAAAACAACAATAATGTTAGGATTTACTTTTAGCAATTCTTCAATAAGGATGTTGTGTGAGTCTGGTAAATTAAGGTGTTTTCTATCAAATCCTTCGCTTTCATAAGCATCTGTTAAACCAACGAATACTAATACTGCATCTTTTCCTTCAGCAACTTTCTTTGCTTTGTTAATTAAAGACTTGCAATATCCATCTCCTTTGAGTTTGTATCCATCTGCATATTCATATGCTTGTTTAGCCTCATTCATTGCATCTAAGAATGTTGTGAGTTTTGTTGGATTAATATTGGATGAACCAGATCCTTGATATCTCATATGTTTAGCAAGAGCACCAATAACAGCAATATTTTGTTCTGGTTTGAGAGGGAGGGCTTTGTCTACGTTTCTTAAAAGAACAGCGCCACCTTCTGCAACTCTTCTTGCTACGTCATTGTTTTTGTCTGTTTCGGCTGTGACTTGTTTTTCTTTCTCTTTGCATTCAAATGCAAATTTAATCATTCTAAGGGCAACTTTATCTAAGTCTTCCATAGAAAGTCTCTTTTCTTTTACTGCTTGAACGATTTGTTTGTCATTGATTCCTTTATTTCCTGGCATTTCAAGGTCCATTCCAGCCTTAACGCCTTCAACTCTATCATTTACAGCACCCCAGTCTGATACAACAATCCCTTTGAATCCGTATTCATTACGTAGTAATTCAGTATTTGTGAGTTTGTTGTCTGAACCGTAAACACCATTAATTTTGTTATAACAACACATAACCGTTGTTGGTTGTTCTTTCTTAACAATGTATTCAAAAGCAGGGAGGTATATTTCTCTTAATGCTCTTTCATCTACAACAGCATCTATATGCATTCTTAAATGCTCTTGGTCATTTGCTAAATAGTGTTTAAGAGATGTTCCAACACCATTGCTTTGTACACCATGAATCCAAGCAGCACCCATTCTTCCTGCAAGGAAAGGATCTTCAGAGAAATATTCAAAGTTTCTTCCACAAAGTGGGGAACGTTTAATATTAACTCCAGGTCCTAAAACTGTTGTTACGCCTAATGATAATGCTTCGTTAGCAATTGCAGCGCCTTCTTCCTCTAATAATTCTTCATCCCAAGAGGATGCAGCTGTTACGGCTGTAGGGAAGCAAGTAGCAGGTTCGGAAACTTGCATAACGTTTGTGCCACCAGTGTCTTTTTCTCTTCTTAATCCGTTTGGACCATCAGATACTCTAACAGATGGGATTCCTAATCTTTCAATTGCTTTTGTTGTCCAGAATGTATCACCTGAACAAAGAGATGCCTTTTCTTCTAGTGTGAGTTGCTTCAAAATGTCTAAATAGTCTTTCTCTTCCATAAAAATCCTTTTCATTATTTGTGAGTTTTATTTTTAGTCAAAAATAATTATACTAAATAATGGGTGGTATTTGCAAGGAAAATAAAAAGGCGGGAGTATTTCATCCCACCTTAATAATCATTTTACGTTGTTGGAATGCCGAAAATTAGCAAATCTCCCTAACTTTAATTACTCCAGCTAATTTCTTTAATGAATCAACATCAATAGCTTCATCAGAATCTAAAATCGAGTATCTAATGCCACCTTTTGCATTTTCTACTGCGCCTTTTACAAGTTCAGCACCTGCATCTTCTGAGATAACTGTTACTCTGTGTTTCTTTGTTAATTCAACTTTGAGGTTAGGGAAGTTGACTGAGTTAATAACATTTCCTTTTTCTAAATATTCTTTAAGTTCTTCAGCTGCCATTATAGCACAGTTGTCTTCTGCTTCCTCTGTACTTGCACCAAGGTGTGGTGTAGGAACGATATTCTTGCAGTTGATACAATCTAAATCTGGGAAGTCTACTACGTAGCATCTTACTTTTCCTGTTTCAATTGCATCTTTAATATCTGATGTATTTACTAATTCGCCTCTTGCTGCATTAATAATAATTACACCATCTTTCATCTTTGCAAAACTATCTGCATTCATAAATCCTTTAAGTTCTGGTGTTAAAGGCATATGAATTGTGATGTAATCTGCTTTCTCATAGATTTCTTCCATACTATTGTATAATCCAACAAATGGGATTTCAGCTTTAGCTGCATCTGAGAGATATGGATCATAACCAATAACATCCATTCCGAGAGCGTTAGCAGATTTTGCAACCTTTCTTCCAATAGCTCCAAGTCCTAGCACTCCTAAGGTTTTTCCTAAGATTTCTGTTCCAACAAATTGTTGTTTGCCTTTTTCAACTTGTTTCTTTACATCGTCTCCAGTAAGAGTTTGTGCCCAAGTAATTGCAGGGTAGATATTACGTGCTGCTAGGAGCATTGCTGTTAAAACTAATTCTTTAACTGCATTTGCGTTTGCACCTGGAGTATTGAATACTACGATACCTTTCTTTGCATAATCTGCACATGGAATATTGTTAACTCCAGCACCTGCTCTAGATACTGCGATAACGGATTCTGGCATTGCCCAATCATGCATAACATAGCTTCTTACTAATACTGCAATTGGATTTTCTGAACTATCTACAAGGTTGTATCCCTCGAGAATAGGATTTGCTTTTGGTGATATAGAATTAAGTTTAATAATGTCTGCCATAATTATTTATGTTCCTTTTCAAATTGTGCCATGTAAGAAATCAATTTCTTAACACCTTCAACTGGCATTGCGTTATAGATAGATGCTCTCATACCACCAGCAAGACGGTGTCCTTTAAGTGTTACGAGTCCTTCTGCTTCTGCACCTTTAATGAATAATGCATCTAATTCTTCGTTTGGTGATCTAAATGGTACATTCATCATAGAACGATCTTCAACTGCAACTGGGTTTGTCCAGAATGATGAATTGTCTATGAAGTCATATAGCATTGCTGCTTTTTCTTTATTAATCTTTTCCATTTCTTTTACGCCACCAATCTTCTTTAAGTAACGGAGATTGAGCATCATAACATAGATACACCAGCATGGTGGGGTGTTATATAATGAGTTGTTCTTTCCAGCTTGTGTTGAATACTTAAGCATTGTTGGGCAGATATCCATTTCGTGTCCAATTAAGTCTTTTCTAACAATAACCATTGTTAATCCTGCAGGAGCAAGGTTCTTTTGTGCACCAGCATAAATAAGGCCATATTTAGAAACGTCTGTATATTCACTCATAATACAGCTTGAAAGGTCTGCAACGAGTGGAATATTACCTGTATCTGGAAGTGTATGATACTTTAATCCAAAGATTGTATTGTTTTCTGTAATATGAACATAACTTGCATCTGGTCTGAAGTCTGCTCTTGTTGTCTTTGGAATATATGTGTATTTTTCTGGTTCGGATGTTGCAACTAATTTAATGTCTCCATATTTTGTTGCTTCTTCGTATGCTTTCTTTGCGAAGTTACCAGTTACGATATAGTCTGCCTTTCCTGTTGTTAAGAGGTTAAGTGGAACAGCTGCGAATTGTTGAGATGCACCACCTTGGACTAATAAGATTTCATAGTTGTCTGGTACTTCCATTAGTTCTTGAACTAATGCAATACATTCATTATGGATTGGTTCATACCACTTTGAACGGTGACTCATTTCCATAACGCTCATGCCAGAACCATTGTAATCTTCGATATTTGTTCCAGCTTCTTGTAATACTTCAAGTGGCAACATTGTTGGGCCTGCTGAAAAATTGTAAACTCTCATGTGAATACTCCTTTTGTAATAAAAATCCTTTGAATAAAATTCAATAAGTTGGCAATATTTTACACCAGAGAGCCTTAAAATGTAAAGAAAATTTATATAAATTTGGTAGTAAAAATAGGTCTGTTATTAAGTTGCCAAGGGCACTATTTTAAGTGTATAATATATAGCAATTTTAATAATATACGTACATACGGGTAGATATAAATAGAAAAATGGGAAAAGACAAAAGTTTTAAAGAGAATAGCGTAAAAGTAATCTTTTTAGGTGGTGTTGGTGAGATTGGTAAGAACATGACACTCCTAGAATACAATGATGAAATGATTATGCTAGATGCAGGACAAGCCTTTGGAGATGAGGAGATATATGGAATAGATGCAGTTATTCCAGATGTTAGTTATGTCTTGCAAAATATGAAAAAATTAAAAGGGATATTCCTCACACATGGTCATGAAGATCATATTGGGGCATTGAGATATTATTCAGAAATATTCAAAAAGATTCCAGTTTATGGTACAGCACTCACACTTGGATTGGTAGAAAGACACTTAAAAGAAACCAAGACAACAATGAAATTAAATGTTGTGAAAGAAGGTGAAACAGTTAAGTGCGGACAATTTAGTGTAGAGTTTATTAAAGTTGCACACTCTATGGCAGGATCTTGTGCTTTAGCAGTTAGAACACCTGTTGGAATTATTTTCGACACAGGCGACTTCAAGTTTGATAGTACAGCTGTAGATGGAAAGAATACAGACCTTCAAAGAATAGCAAGAGTTGGAGCAGAGGGTGTTCTTCTAATGCTAGGTGAAAGTACTAATGTAGAAAGAAAGGGACATTCTCAATCTGAAAAGGTTGTAATGGAAGGACTTGAGAGTATTTTTAGAGAATACTTCAACAAGAGAATTATTATAACCACTTTTGCATCTTCAAATTATAGGGTACAAGAGATATTAAACATTGCTAAGAAGTTCAATAGAAAGGTCTTACTTGCTGGAAAGAGCATGAAAGGTATAGTTGAGGTTGCAGAGCAAGTTGGAGAATTAAAAATCCCACAAGGCATTATTGTAAATAAGATAGATAATCTTAAACCTTCACAAGTTGTTATTATTGCAACTGGTTCACAAGGTGAAGATATGTCTGCACTCCAAAAAATGAGCCAATCAAATTCAACAGTTTTGGATGTTTCAGAAAAAGATGTTGTTGTATTTAGTTCTTCTCCTATTCCAGGAAACGAAAAAGCAATCTTTGATGTAGTTAACAACCTTTATAAACAAGGCTGTGATGTAATCTATGATTCCTTAAACGATGTACACGTTTCAGGCCATGCATACGAGGAAGAATTAAAAGATATGCTAGAGATTGTAAAGCCAAATTTCTTTATGCCAATACATGGTGAATATAGACACCAAGCAAGACATGCAAAACTTGCAGAATCTCAAGGTATTAGATCTAGCCATATAGCAATACCTCAAATTGGGGATGTATATGCTGTAAATAAAGATAGATTACATTTACAAAGCACAGTAAAATGTGGAAACGTCTATATAGACGAAGAAGTAATAGAGAACGGAGAACAAATAGTTGGAGAAAGAAAGAATATGGCAGAAAATGGTCTAATCTTAATCCTTGCAAGCATAGATACAAAGAGATGTGTATTAGATGGATATCCAGAGATTATTTGCAAAGGTTTTGCCATGACAGATGAGTTTGAAGCAAAGCTTGCAGAACAAATCGCGTTAACAGTTGCATCCTCAAAGAATGCAGAAGATTTAAATGAGATGGGATATCAAATTAAGAGAGCAGTATCCAAACTTGCAATGAAGAGAAGACAATTCCCAATAGTACTTCCAATATTAGTAAGGGCATAATATGAGCACAAGAAAACCTATCATCTTAATCGTTACATCACATGAAGAACTCGGACACGTAGCTGAGACATTATCCAATGCTATTAAAAAGACTGGAACACATAACATAGTTATCATTTCAGATGACAAATATGCAGGATATGGAAAGAAAGCTAGATTTAACTTAGATGATAAAATCTATTCGCTCGTAGAGAAATACCAAGAGAACAAAGAAAACAAAGGTAAAGAGAAGGCTGGAAAGAGCAAAGTTAAGGGTAGAGTTAGAAGAATTAGAAACGCTGTTTTAAGGTTCAATCCTACCTGTATTGTAACTGTAACTCCTAAGGCACATTACATAGTTTGTGAAACAAAGAAACAAGTTAAGTTTAATTGTCCTGTTATAGACGTTGTTAACTCTTTCATTATCAAGAAGAATTATGTCAATGACGAAACAAATGCTTATATCGTAGACAACCAAGAAGAAAAGCAAGCACTTATTCAACTTGGCATTACACCAAAAGATGTTCTTGTCATGGGACTTCCATATTTGGCAGAAAAGAAAACACCTCTTGAAATAGAATCACTAAAACAAGATTTAGGTTTACCTAAGATTACAACAGTTTTGGCATATTTTAGGGGTATGAATATGGATACAGAAATATTCAATCTTTTAATAGACCAAGGAAGAATTTGCAACATTGTTGCATTTATCCCATCTTCACAAACTTCTGAACTTAGAAAAATTATAGATATAAAGAAAGCAACAAATATCCAAATAGTAACATCTCAAGATGAAATAGATAAATATCTATCAGTTTCTGACATTGTTGTAACAAATTTGGATTATGCACTTATATACAAGTCATTCCAACAAGGCAAACCAGTTATTTGTCATGATCCAAAGGAAGAAGAGGAGTTGTCCTTCTTATTATCCAAGGGCTTAATCATGAGAGCAAACGAGCCTATAGACGTTGTAGATTGCTTGTATTCAATGTTGCAAACAAACAAGAAAGAATCTCTTATAAATGCTGCTTCTAAGTGGGTAGAACTTGCAGATGTAGATAACATTGCAAACTACATTGCAGCATATATTAACACAGATGATTAATTGGAGGATAAAATGGTAAAACCTTTAGTAGCTATCGTAGGTCGTCCAAACATTGGTAAATCAACACTCTTCAACAGACTCGTTGGAGAAAAGATTTCCATTGTAGAAAACACTCCAGGCGTAACAAGAGATAGAGTATATGCAGACTGTGAATGGACAGGACATTCTTTCACTTTAATAGACACAGGTGGTCTAGAACTCAAGAGTGAAGATGAGATGTGGACACATATTAGAAAGCAAGTTGAAATAGCTGTAGAAAATGCAGATGCAATAGTATTTGTTTTAGATGGCAAAACTGGCCTTTCTTTAGATGATACAGCCATTGCTTCTTTCTTAAGAAAGAATTGTAGTGTTCCTGTAATAATTGCAGTTAACAAACTAGATAACAACGAACAAGATACAATCTATGATTTTTATTCCTTAGGTTTTGGTACACCAATTGGTATTTCAGCAGAACAAGGAAAAGGTCTTGGAGATTTATTAGATGAAATAGTTAATGCTATTCCAACAGTTTCTCCAAATGATGATGCAGATGCATTAAAGATTGCTATAGTTGGCCGTCCAAATACAGGTAAGTCATCACTAGTAAACAAGATCCTTGGATATGAAAGAGTAATCGTTTCTCCAGTTGCTGGAACAACTAGGGACGCTATAGATACACATTTCCAAATTGGGGATGATAAATACGTCATTATAGATACAGCAGGTATGAGAAAAAAGGGCAATATTAACATAGACGTAGAAAGATATTCTGTAATGAGATCCTTGCTTGCAGTTAGAAGAGCAGACGTTGTTGTTATTATGTGTGATGCCCAAGAGGGATTAACAGAACAAGATATAAAAATTGCAGGGTATGTCCATGATGAAGGTAAACCTTCTGTAGTTATTATGAATAAATGGGACACTCTCGAAAAGAATAGTAACACCATAAACAGATACGAGGATAAATTCAAAGAAAACCTCAAGTTTATGAGTTATTATAAATCCCTATATATTTCAGTTCTCACAGGCCAAAGAGTGAACCAAGTATTAAGTACTTGCAAACAAGTTGTAGAGAACGCAAGAAGAAGAATTACAACTGGTGTATTAAATGAAGTATTGCAAGAAGCAATTAGAATCAACGAACCACCAGCAGCAAATGGAAGAAGAGTAAAGATACAATACATTTCTCAAGTATCAATTGAACCACCAACTTTTGTATTAAAAGTTAATGAACCATTGGAGTTACACTTCAGTTATAAGAGATACTTAGAGAACGCAATAAGAAACGCATTTGACTTCTCAGGAACACCTATTAAGTTAATTTTTAGAAGTTCAAGGGAAAAGGATGATTTGAACTAAGGGGATTTAAATATTGAATTATTTAAATTGCCGTGATAAACTAATTACAATTTAGTTGAATAGGAGATGCTAAATGGACTATAGCAAACTATCAGCAGAAGAGTTAAAAGAACTACTTCAACAAGAACAAAAAGAATTAAAAAAGATTACAAAGCGTGGTCTTACTGTAGATATGACTAGAGGCAGACCAGCAAAGGATCAACTTGAAATCGCTATGCCTATGCTTCAAAGGGCAGGCGAGTTAGATTATGCACTCAAAGCTGGAGACGCTAGAAATTACGGACAACCACAAGGCATTAGACCTGCAATGGAATTGTTTGCAGAAATTTTTGATGTAAAACCAGAAGAAGTTATTGTAGCAGATGGAAGTTCATTAAACATTATGTACAATGTTATTCAATTTGCTATGCAATTTGGTGTTTTAGATAACGAACCATGGAACAATCAAGGAAAGATTAAGTTTATCTGCCCAGCACCTGGATATGATAGACACTTTTCTATTTGTGAAAAGTTTGGAATCGAAATGATTACTGTTCCAATGACAAAGACCGGTCCAGATATGGATGTTATTGAACCACTTGTTGCTTCAGATGCATCTATAAAGGGTATTTGGTGTGTTCCAAAGTATTCTAACCCAACTGGTGTTACATTCTCAGATAAGACTGTAGAAAGGATTGCCACAATGAAAGTTGCAGCAAAAGACTTTAGAGTTTTCTGGGACAACGCATATGCTGTACATGCATTATATGACACAGATGACAAACTCAAAAATATCTTTGATGTAGCAAGAAAAGCAGGAACTATAGATAGAATCTATTCATTTGCTTCTACATCTAAGGTTACATTTGGTGGATCTGGCATTTCAGCTATTGCAGCAAGTGAAACTAATATCAAGTCCTTATTAAAGCATATGTTCTTCATGACAATTGGACCAAACAAGGTAGTCCAAGTAATGCATGTAGACTTCTTAAAGGACTTAGACAACATAAAGAAGATAATGAAACAACACGCAGCAATACTTCGTCCTAAGTTTGAATTGTTTGAAAAGAAATTTTCAGAAGCATTTGAAGGAGAGGAGTATGTACAATGGTCTAAACCAAGAGGCGGTTATTTCATTAGTGTAGATGTAAAAGGATGTGCAAAACGTATTGTTGAGATAGCAGCATCTGTTGATGTTAAATTCACAGCAGCAGGTTCAACTTTCCCATACAAATTAGACGATGCAGATTCTAATATTCGTATCGCACCATCTTGTCCAAACTTGGAAGAGATGGATTATGCAATAGATGTTCTAATCAATGCAATTAAAATTGCAGAGATAGAATTACAACTCAAAAGAAAACAATAATAGAAAGGGGAATTATTATGAAAAGAACTTCTAAAATTGTAGTATGTTGCTTACTTGTTTTAATCCTAGTTTTGGGATGTTTCTCTCTAGTTGCCTGTGACAAGAAAGAAGGTGGCAAGAAAAAGGCAATTGTTATGGTAACAGCATTAATGTCCGGTGGATTATATGACAAGTCAACAAATGCAGCAGTTTGGGATCCACTATATTTCGACTTCGACCAAGAAGGACAAGAAGACTTAACGTTAGTTAAATTCTTGCAATTACTTTATGAGACACCAGATATGATGAGTTCTCAGTTATTCAATGATCTTGTTGGCGAAGTAATGGCTACAGACGTTTCTATGGTTAAAGATAGAAGTGGAGAATACTATAGTTCATTCATGGAATATGCAATGGATGCAATGTTATCTCCAATGGTAGACTTCCCATCAGACCTTAGTGATGAAGATGCAGTTGCTGCATACATAGAAACATACAAGACATTGGGTGCAAGTTTATTATATAACTTACAACAAGATGAAGACGGAAACTCTTTAAATAAAAATATCGTTCCAGCAAATGGATATACAGGTCCACACAAGCACATCGCTTATGGTGTTATGGGCTGTTATGAAGACCAAATTAGAACATTATCCAAAGAATATCCAGACTATGATGTAGTTATATTCAACTATGACTGGAGAATGGATGGACAATATAACGTAGATTTATTCACACAATGGATGGATGAAAAAGACTATGATGAAATAGTTCTTACAACACACTCATTAGGTGGACAAATTTGTAACAGATGGCTTGCAAGTGATGCAAAACATAGAAGAATGACAAAAGCATTTGTTATGTACGCTCCTGCAACATTGGGAACACCAGCTGCATTATGTTTCTTAAATAACATTTGGGATTTATTAGACCCATTCCCAGTATCTAAGGACATGACAACAGGAAATAGCACAATAGATATGTTATTACCATCTGTGTTAGACGCAGTTGAACCTATCTTAAACGGACAAGGAATGAGCTTCTTACATAACTGTTCTTCAATTATCCAATTATTACCATCTTGGGCATTGGTAAATAAATACCATGAAGAAGACGGAATTTGGATCTTTAAGGATGTAGATGGAAACGACATCACAACAGAAGACGAATTATTTAACTTCTATTATGCACATGATTGGGCATGGAAGACAAATAAGGACGGAGATTACATTTTCTCAGACGGTAGTGCAATGAGTGCAGCAGATGTTGAAGAATTCTCACATCCATCCGCATGGGAAGGAACTGGCAAGAAACCAGCTCTCAAGAGAATCGTTGCTGGATTAAAAGAATGGCAACATAGCCTCTATGTAAACTACAACGGAAAAGAAACTCTTGCAGCAGATTTTGTAAATTCATACTATCTCATTGGAGATATCTCCAAGAACGGTGGCAATACAGTTCTTACATATGACGAAAGTGCAAACGTAGAATTCCATTACAACTGGGATGATACAGGTTCAGCACCAAACAAGTACACAATGGGCAAAGGAGACGATATGGTTGTTGAGTATTGCGCATTAGGTGCAAAGACTGAAGCAGAAATCACAGAAATGTATGGACAAGGACACGTTGTAAGATATGATCATGACCACAATATCGTTGGTGCAGACTTCAGTGGTGTAGTAATGGAAGAAGGCACAGGTGTTAAGGTAAAGGATATCATCAAGTCTATAGGTTGGTAATATGACACTAAAGAACATCGGATTCTTAATACTAACAAAACAAAACCTTAAATGGGTTATATAACTATGTAAAATTGGGCAGCGAATGTAACAACGCTGCTCATTTTTTAAGGAGATAAAATATGGCAATTATTTATGATGAACCATCAAGAACATTTAACGAGTATCTATTAGTACCAGGCTATACTGGTCCAGATTGTGTACCAAGTGCAGTTACTTTGGAAACACCTTTAGTTAAATTCAAGAAGGGTGAAAAGAGTGAAATTACTCTTAAGATACCTCTTGTTTCTGCTATTATGCAATCTGTTTCAAATGACAGAATGGCTGTTGCTCTCGCACAAGAGGGTGGTATTTCTTTCATTTATTGTTCTCAGTCTATAGAAGACGAAGCAAAAATGGTCGCAAAGGTTAAGAAATACAAAGCAGGATTTGTTGTGTCAGATAGCACAATAACTCCAAAGACAACACTTAAAGAAGTTATGACCATTAAAAACAATACTGGACATAACACAATGCCAGTAACAGAAGATGGATCACCGAATGGAAAACTCGTTGGTATTTTAACAAGCAGAGATTATAGACCAGGCAAAGTAGATTTAGCAGATACTGTAGAAAAGTATATGACACCTTTGTCTCGTTTAGTTACAGCTCAAGAAGGAACTACATTATCTGAATGTAATGATATTATCTGGGACCATAAAATCAATGCACTTCCAATAGTAGATAAGAATGGAAATTTATGTTACTTAGTCTTTAGAAAAGACTATGACTCACACAAAACTCATCCTTTAGAAGTTCTAGATAGTGAGAAGAGATTTATAGTTGGCGCTGGTATTAATACAAGAGACTATGAAAAGAGAGTTCCTGCATTAGTTGAAGCGGGTGCAGATGTACTATGTATAGATAGCTCTGAGGGCTTCTCAGCTTGGCAACAACAAACAATAGACTTCATTAAGAAGAAATATAACGGAAAGGTTAGAGTTGGCGCAGGAAACGTTGTAGACGCTGACGGATTCAATTTCCTTGCAGAAGCTGGTGCAGACTTTGTAAAAGTTGGTATTGGTGGTGGTTCTATTTGTATTACAAGAGAACAAAAGGGTATTGGAAGAGGACAAGCTACAGCACTTATCGAGGTTGTTAAGGCAAGAGATGAATATTACAAGAAAACTGGCGTGTACGTACCAGTTTGTTCAGATGGTGGTATTGTTTATGACTACCACATGACACTCGCTCTAGCAATGGGTGCAGACTTCTTAATGCTTGGTAGATACTTTGCAAGATTTGACGAATCTCCAACAGATAAATTATTCATTAATGGTGCATATGTTAAAGAGTACTGGGGAGAAGGAAGCAACAGAGCAAGAAACTGGCAAAGATATGATCTTGGCGAAGAAAAGAAGGGAATGGTATTTGAAGAAGGCGTAGACAGTTATGTTCCATATGCCGGTTCACTCCATGACAACGTAGAAAGAACTCTTAACAAGATTAAGTCCACAATGTGTAACTGTGGTGCAACAGATATAGCAACATTCCACAAGAGTGCAAAATTAACACTCGTATCTGCAACATCTATTGTAGAGGGTGGTGCCCATGACGTTATACCAAAAGAAAGAACACCTAGAAGCTAAGGAGATATAATATGCAAATATTAGACGGAAAATTAGTTGCTGCAAAAACAAGAGAGCAAATTAGAAACAATATAGAGGCAAAAGGATTAGTAGATAAGATTGGTCTTGCAGTTATATTAGTTGGTGAAGATCCTGCAAGTAAGGTTTATGTTAGAAACAAAATCAACGCTTGCGCAGAGGTTGGTATTAAGTCCACTTTAGTACAATTGCCAGAGAATACAACAGAGGAAGAACTTTCTGAGGCTATAGATAAACTCAACAAAGATGATTCAGTTCATGGCATTATTCTTCAATTACCAATTCCAAAACATCTTAACGAATATAGATTTGTAAATGAGATTGCAGATAGTAAAGACGTAGATGGAAACGGATATATTCAAAAGGGAAAGTTATGGGTTGGAAAACCAGAGTTTATCCCATGTACGCCTAGTGGCGTTATGCGTATTTTGGACTTCTATAACATACCATTAGAAGGGAAGAACGCAGTAGTTGTTGGAAGAAGTAATTTAGTTGGCAAACCACTTGCCCAACTCTTAATGAATAGAAACTGCACAGTAACAATTTGTCATAGTAGAACAAAAGATTTAGACAAGGTATGTGCAAGTGCAGATATTTTATGTGTTGCAATTGGCAAAGCTAAATTTGTAACAAAGAATATGTTAAAAAAGGGTGCAGTGGTTATAGACGTTGGTATGGATAGAGACGAAAATGGAAAACTCTGTGGTGATGTAGACTTCGAAGATGTGAAAGAAGAGTGCTCATTCATTACTCCAGTTCCAGGCGGTGTAGGACCAATGACAGTAACTATGCTCATTGAGAATACATATAATGCATATGTAAAATAGTGTTATTGTTGATTATTGTCACTTTATAAAATAATATACAAGCCATAGGCTTGTATATTTTATTTAAAGAATTGTTTTTATTACTTTATCTGACCTAAAAGTTTATCAAGCAAAATATTGATATTTGAATGTCTTTTAAGAGAATTTGTTCCATCTTTTATAAAATCCCAAGATTCTTCAAAAGTCATATCTAATAATGCTCCAGGGGTCGTTTTTATTGTTTCAACAAATGTATTTATATCTAGACTGGTATCCAATGAGAATTTTTCTGCGTTTTCATGCTTTTCTTTGACTAATAAGTTTGCATTTCCATATAAAAAGTGATCTAGATTACTTGAAAAGTAATAAATGGAATAACTTGGTGTTTTGCTTCCTGTTCTTAAATTTTTTAAAGAGGTAAGAACAGCCAAATTACTTTGTTTCTTCTCATTTCGTTCTATAATATGTGCAACATTGTTTGTGATAATGTTTTCATCAGAATAAAAAGGTTTGTCTTTTTCGTTGGGATTGTCTCCTGTAATAATGCAATCATTAGGGACAAATGCACCATCCAAATCGACTATTTGAACAATTTCTGTAATGTCTTTTGGATATAATTTCATTTCTTGGTAGAAAGGTTCTAAGAAAAGTTTATTAATACATCCTTCAATATTGGTAGGTGTAATGCCATTTCTTGATGTAATATCTCCTCCAGTATTGGAACCATCCTCAACAATTGTTGGGAAGAAAACCTCTATTTCAGGATCAATTTCTTCATATATTGCAGAAATCCCTAAACTAAGAGCTTTTATATCTGTTTTTCCTTCTACTAAGAATAAAACAACTTTTCTTTTTGGTCTTTGTCCTTTTTGCATAATGTATTAAAAATCCCTTGCCTTTTGTAATGCTGCTTCAATTTTATATTGCTTTGTTTTATTATATATCTGTTCGTCTTGTTCGCCAAGAATTATTTCTCTAAAATAAGTATCCCTTAGATTATTTGTTTTTCCAATTCCTTTTAATCTATAGTATCTATTTTCTGGATTTGTTGTTGTAAATACTAAGAATTTACGATTAATAACCTCAAGAGGTCTTAAATTATGTGATGTAAAAATAAATTGTCCTTTTCCTGATTTCTCAAATAACTGTAGCAACTCGCCGAGTAGATATTCAAAAACACCTGCATCAAATTCATCTATTGCTAAAGTAAATGATTGGTCATTATATGCAGCAACAAAAAGAGCAAGTGTTGAAATAATCTTTCTAACTCCGTCAGATTCGTCTCTTAATGGTAATTCAATATCGTTGCGATATGAAACAAGTTCAACGGAACAACCTTTTTCTCCATCTGGTGTAATTTTTTCGCCCAATTTTTTTAAGCCTATTTTTAATCCTGGTACTATTTGAGATAAAACATTACTAAGTTTCTCAAAAATGCTGTTAACATCATTATAATCTTCTTCACTAAATGTTAAAGGATCATTTACTGGGAAATGCAAAGGTGCACTCCTAGTGTAAATAGGTTGTGCAAAATTTAAACGGATAATTCCAGTTGATTTTGTATCAATTACATAGAAATATAATGAGGCAAAATAACGCATCTCAAGAAGAACTTGGAAATAAATAGAATACAATGAACTATCTTTAAAGATTTGAAGAGTTTTTTTGTTAAAAATAAAAGAACGTGATTTTTCTGCAGTAAGTTTCTTGTTTACCATTAAAGAAAGAATTGTATCTTTATTATTATTTACAAATAACTTTAATTTATTTGCAGGTCCAAAAGGAGTATTGTCAGTTGATGTATCAACAAATAATTGTTTAGTCATTTTAACATTATTTCCTTTGCATGATAATTTTAATATTTCATCAAATATGTGAACTCTATATGCAGTTTCTGGAATAGGGAAGTCTTCTGGAGCATGCTTATAACGCTCTTCTTTTTCTTCATCACTTAATTTTACTTTGTTAAGTTTAAATGAATATTCTAATTCTCTTATTTCCCCAGATGGATATTGGAGATCAAAAGTAAAACAAAGGTGAGAATATTCAGCATCTATCGCTACACAATCTGCATATGCACTTGGCACTCCTGCTCCAGCCATTAAATTCTTAAGAATAGAAAGAGCTTCAATAAGAGCAGTTTTCCCTGAACCATTTTGTCCATATATTCCCAATATGTCTGATTTAGTGCCACATGGAACAAATTGTTTTCCACAATCTAATAAAATTTCACCATACTTTACACTTTTAAAATTCTCAATAATAATTTGCTTAATTCTGACAGTAGGTAATTGCTCAGCATGAGATTCTGTCATTAAAAAATCTTTTTCGAAATCCATTTTTAAATTTCTCCTTTTCTGGTAATAATATATAGCAATTCGCGGCAAGAGTCAACAAGAATATTTATTTTCGTATTTTTTATTCAATTTTTGTAATATTTAAATAGAAATATAGATTATAAACAATAAAAATCATATAAAAAATTTAAAAATTGGAAAATTAAGAAAAGGGGATTATATAAAAATGGTGCGGCTAGAGGGACTTGAACCCACACGCTCTCGCACTAGAACCTAAATCTAGCGTGTCTGCCAATTTCACCATAGCCGCAAGTACTATGATATTATACTTGCAGGGCGCAAAAATGTAAACAAATTTTTTAATATAGTATGTGTTAAAACGTTGACAACTATTTTTTCGTATGTTATTATTTTTAAGCACTTAAAATGCGTATGCAGGTGTAGCACAATGGTAGTGCTCCAGCCTTCCAAGCTGGCTACGTGGGTCCGATTCCCATCACCTGCTCCAATATACTCGGCATGAAAGTGTCGAGTATAAAAATATGAGTCTGTAGCTCAGCTGGATAGAGCAACGGCCTTCTAAGCCGTGTGTCGGGGGTTCGAATCCCTTCAGGCTCGCCAGAAGAATATAAATAACTTGGACATAAATTGTACATTAAAAGTTAAAAGAAAGAATGGTGGGTATAGCTCAGTTGGTTAGAGCGCCAGGTTGTGGCCCTGGAGGCCGTGGGTTCGAGTCCCACCACTCACCCCAGCGTAGGGATGTCGCCAAGCGGTAAGGCATCAGATTTTGATTCTGACATTCGTAGGTTCGAATCCTGCCATCCCTGCCACCGATCCATTAGCTCAGCAGGTAGAGCAACACACTTTTAATGTGAAGGTCCGGAGTTCGAATCTCCGATGGATCACCAAAAGACCGATAGAAATATTGGTCTTTTTTTATTTGAAAGTTTCTGATATTATACTTATGATAACTATTGTAAAATTTTTTATTTTATATAATTGTTTATATTAAAAGGGGGATTTTATTTTATGCCAAATTATAAAGAATTTAATGATTTTTTAGAAAAAACTATTTCATTTGATCGTTTAACACCGGTTTTAGCAAAACTAGGATATAAGGCTTATGATGCTGCGATAAAGTGCGGGATCCTCAAGGATAATAAAAAATCTAATAATATATCAGAATTAGGTTTAGGTGATACTAATATTTATTCATATAAAGATTGGTGTAAGTACATAAAAAAATTAACAAATGCCTTTAAAAAATGTAATGATAGACAACAAGCAATAAGATTTGCAAACCTTGTTCTGTCTATTGATGAATTATATTATGAATATTTTCTAAAGGATTGTCTTATTAATAAGGATGAACAAGGAATAGGTTATTTGGATCGAGATAATTATATGGTAGAAAAAAATATCTGCAGATTGTTTCTTAAAAATGGTGATATTGATAGTTTTTTTGAACATAACAGTATTAATAATTATGATATTGTTGATATAATCATTGAAAATAAAAAGTGTATTCTTGATAATCTACCTTATCAAAAGTCATCATTAGTTAAACTCAGGGATTTATTAGAACAGTGGAAAACAAATAACATTATTGATTTTGAAGATGAAAGTAATAAAACTATTAATAAAATCAAAGAAATCTCACAGCCTCTAATTCTATATATTATTCCAATAGAAGATGATAAAAATACTGAACAACAAGTTATTTTGCGTAATTTTATTAAATCCTATGATAATGTTAATAAAGAAGATGCAAAGGAATTTATTAGGATTATTCGGTGCTTTGTAGAAAAATACAATAAACTTAATAAAGAAAAATGTGAAAAGGCTGGTAAAGATAAATTAGATCTTTATTATGTAGTTGAAAAATTAAAGATGATTTTTAAGCAAGAAAATAAGTTAGAATTTGTAGATGAGATATTAAATAGTGTGGAGTGCGAACTGCAAAATCGTGAAAACACTTATGTCAAGTCAATTTTATGCCTATCCAGCGATTGCTCTAATGAATCAAAAGAGGATATTTTAAGGAATTTTTTTAAATTGGGATATTCTAAAACGGACAATAGTGATATTAGAAATAGCAAGTTTGGCAATATTGTGGATTTAGATTATTTGATTGATAAAACTATAAATAAGATTATAAATAATGATATTTTAGTTAATCAAATTATTTCGGGTGAGAATTTGTTCAAGAAAATGGATGAAATGAATATCTCTATTGATGATGAATTAAAAGGCGATTATACTTTTTTTGTTGCTGCTCAGATAAAATCAATTGAAAGATTTATTAAGGAATCTATTTTAAAAAATTTGTCTGGAGAAACTCTTTATACATCAAATAATAGTTATTTGGTTTGCAATAATAAAAATCTAGATGAATTAACTGAATCTGATGCACTTTATAAAGTAGAATTAGGTTCCTTGGATATTATGTTGAATAATAGATTAATTGAAGAATCAAGTAATAACCAAATTCAGTATATTTTTGAGGAAGAAATTCGTAAGAACATTAATAATAGTGTTTTTTACTATTGGGATCCTAAATATGATATAAATGGTAAGCATCATACTGCGTTTTATACTTGTTTTGTGCATGCTGTCAGAAATGGTCATTTCCATACTAGTTATATTGATAGTATTGCTGATGCAAAAAAAATGAGAGAAAATACTGCTTTTTGGTTAATGTGTGTAATTGATGAGTTGAAAGGATTATAAAATTTAGAAAGTTATAACATATATGTAGATGACCATCTTAGATTCAGTATTTAAAAGATATAGACCAAGTGAAGATAAACTCCTTAAATATGGTTTTACTAAAAAGGGAGCTAGTTTTCTTTATTCTTTTGAAATTAATAATGGGGATTTTGTTGTTAATTTGAGTGTTGTTGGAGATACTGTATTATCAAAGATAATAGACAAGGAATTTGGGGATGAATTTATTGGCATAGATGCTGAGTCTTATGATGGTGCTTTTATTGGAGATCTAAGAGAAGAGTATAAGTCTAAATTAGAAGATCTAAGAGAGGAGTGTTTCTTTAAGGTTCCATTTGCTTCTAACCAGTCTAACCGTTTAGTTGAATTCCTATACAATACCTATGGTGAAAAGCCAGATTTCCCATTTGAAGGTGGGTATGAAGATGCTGGGGTGTTTAGATATCGTAAGAATAGAAAATGGTATGGAATAATAATGAATATAAATAAATCTCTTTTAACAAAGAAGAAGGATGATACCATTAGAGTAGATGTTATAAATGTTAAGATTAGTCCAGAAGATAGAGAAGAACTCTTAAAGATAGATGGTCTATATATTTGCTATCATATGAATAAACAAAAATGGATCTCTATTATTTTGGATGAAACCGTTCCTGATTCTCTATTGTTTGATTTAGTTACTAAATCAAGAGAGTTAATTATTAACAATAAAAAATAAACTTAATTATTGAAAAAAGATGTCTCTTAATGTTATTATTAATAAGGTTGGGAGATAAATTATGAGTAAGATTACAAAGTTTTTTTCTAGATTATTAATTATATCAATTATAGTATGCATACTTTTTGTTTTTGTATCTTGTAATAAGAACAAGGGAGAACAAGAAGTAATTAATTATTTATCTAATCCAAATGCAACACAAGAAGCAAAAGATTTATATAACTTTCTTCGTGCAACATATGGACATAAGATTATCTCTGGACAACAAGAATCTACTTGGATAACTGAAGACTATGAATTTGATTACATCTATGATTGTACAGGCAAGTATCCAGCAATTAGAGGATTAGACTTTATAAATGATGACTTTGATGGTGTTATAGATAGAGCAAAGAAATGGCACCAAAGAGGTGGTATTGTTACTATTTGTTGGCATTGTTCATCTAGTTTTGATAAAGGATATGAAGAATCTCAAAATAGTGCATTAACAAAGGAACAATGGGAAGTAATGCTAACTGAAGGAACTCCAGAATATACTGCAATGATAGAAGGTATGGATAAAGCTGGAGCAGCATTGGCAAAATTACAAGAAGCTAATATTCCAGTTCTTTGGAGACCTTTCCATGAATTTGATGGATGGTGGTTCTGGTGGGGACAAGGTATTGAAGATGTAGAAGATCATTTCAAAGCAATTTGGAGAATAATGTATAACCGTTATACCAATGATTTACACCTCAATAATTTAATTTGGGTACTAGGGTACTCCGAATATTGTGATACTAGAGGTGTAGATACATATTATCCAGGGGATGAATACTGTGATATAGTTGGTGCAGACTCATATTTCACAACAACGTATGGTGCAGAAGAAAGATTATATGAAGCAGTTAATGAAGTAAATAAAAGTAAGAAACCAATGGCTATGCATGAAAACGGATATCTTCCAACAGCAGAAGAATTCGAAGAAGTACCATGGGTATGGTTTATGACATGGCATACCAATTATTTGGTTGATGAAAATACAACCGAGGCATTAAATGCACTATATAATAGTGAATATGTAATTACTTTAGAGGATATTCAAAATCGTTAAAGAGTAATATTGTTTAACAAACAGTATTTAAGAACGGCATAACAAGTTTTACCATCCTTGATTTTGCCATCTAAAATATCCTTTAAGACATCTTTTATAGGCCGTGTATATGCAGAAATGAACTCATCTTCATCTAGGTGAGTTTCTTTTTTATTAAGACCTGTTGCAAGGAATATGTACAATGGTTCATTAGTATATCCTGGAGTTGGATATATTAAACCGAATGGTTCAATGGAATCACAAGAATAACCGATTTCTTCTATAAGTTCACGTTTTGCTGTAAATATTGCTTCTTCGCCTTTTTCTAGTTTGCCAGCAGGGATTTCTTCTAGAACTTCTTTATATGGATATCTAAATTGTTTTACAAGCCACATATTGTCTCCATCTATGGCAAGAATTCCAGCACCACCATGATGTTCTACAAATTCACGTTTAGATTCTTTGCCATCTGGAAGTTCAACATCATCTAGCCAAAGATTGATGATTTTCCCGTGATATAATTCTTTTGAGGATAGTGTCTTTTCTGCTAAATTTTCATCCATAATAATTATTTCCTTAATTTGATAAATTCATTATACAACTTGATATATTTCTTGAAAAGAAAAAAGACGCACTGTTTTAGTACGTCTATGTTCTTTGTGGTGGAGACAAAGGGACTCGAACCCTTCACCTCATGAATGCAAATCATGCGCTCTACCAGATGAGCTATGCCCCCATAAAGATGATTGCCTAATGATAATAACACGGGGAGAGGTGGTTGTCAAACAAAAATAAAGAACATATAAAATTTTTTTGTATATTTTTCAATTATATAGTTGCATAAATATTTCTCTTTTGGTAATATATGTAGACGTAGCGCGGGAGTGACTCAGTGGTAGAGTGCCACCTTGCCAAGGTGGACATCGCGGGTTCGAATCCCGTCTCCCGCTCCAATTTTTTATGCACCTTTAGCTCAGTTGGTAGAGCAACTGACTCTTAATCAGTGGGTCCCGGGTTCGAATCCCTGAAGGTGCACCAGATACTAGAGTGTTGATGAAAATCAGCACTTTTTTTATTTGTTTTTAAGATTATGCTAGATTATACTTATAGTATGACAAAGAAAAGATCCATCGAATTTTCCATAGAATTATTATTTATTGTGACAGGAGTTATCCTTTACATATTATTCCTATTGGAAGATTTTGGTGATTATTATTTAGGGGATAATGTTTGGCTCAAGTATTCAATAATTATTATCCTTTTTGTGTATTCTTTGATAGCAATAGGTTTTGGTACGAATCCGAAAGAGTTTAAAGATAATATCTTATTGGCTTTAGCATTATTGTTTACATTGTTAAGTGATTATTTCTTATTGGTTCAAGATGATAATTATGAAGTTGGTGTAATTATGTTTACATTTGCACAACTTTTCCATGCCTTAAGAATAGAAAGAAATAAGATACATACCATTATCTCTGTCATTATTAGAATAATCCTTCCTGTTGTTGGAATAATTGTTCTTGCAAGTATGGGAGAATTAAATGTGCTCTATGCATTTGTTCTTATATATGCCACACAATTATTAATGAACTTTGTAGAGAATTTAGTACTTTGCTTTATTAGTAAAACTAATAAAATTAAATATATCTTATTAACAATTGGATTCGCATTATTCATAGGGTGTGATGTCTGTGTTGGACTTATGAATATAGGAGAATATAGTGCTGCTTTGTTAATGTGGGCTTTTTATGCACCGTCTCAAGCATTAATAGCATTATCTACTAATAAATAATTTCAAATATTTCTTGACTATCATTTATAATTAGGTTTACAATATGGTTAACGATATGGTTAACGATAATGCTAAAGGTTGGTTTACGATATGAAGGATAAAAATAAAATTTTTAATACTATATTAAGTTCTAAACAATATCCAGATAATGTAGATTTAAGATTTGATACCAAATATGGTTTTTTGTTAGATAGAGATGAATTGGAAAATTTTTTAGAATTTAAAGATAACATCAAAAGTGTTTCAAAAATAGATTTGCCATTAAAATCTTTTAACTCAAAAGGTGTTTACTATATTCTTTCAAAAGAATTGGTAGGCAATATAATGGATTATTTGGACATAGTTGCTTCAGATGTTCATAACTATAGTAAGATTGTTAATAGCACATATGATGAAATTACATTGAGTCATGTTTTGTCTGAAATTGAAGGCAGTTTAAAAATTGAGGGCGTAAATACAACTAGAAGAGAAGTTCAACATGTTATTGAAACACAAGAGATTAAAAATAATAATGATAGAATCATCTTAAATATGTATAATGGTATCCAATTTATTACCAAAACTCCTGATTTCAACAAGGATAACCTTAAAATGCTATATGAATTACTGAGTGATGGATGCCTTTTAGAAAAAGATATCTTGGGAGAAAAAAAATATAGAGATGGTCCAGTTTATATAGGAAATCATGAATGTTGTCCTTTTGATAAGATTGATGAATGCATGGACTCTTTATTTGAATATATTAATAATAGCAATGGAGATCTAATTTATAATTTTCTAAAACCATTTATTGCTCATTATTACTTTGTATATATTCATCCGTATTTTGATTACAATGGACGTACAGCAAGAATGATTGAGACATGGATTATTAATAATACTCCATTATCGTCTGCACCTTTGTTCCTTAGCGAAGCAATAAATGATAATAAAAAGAAGTATTATAAGGCCATAGAAAAAACAAGATATTCACATAATGATTTAACATATTTCTTAATATACATGACGGAATATGCAACAAAATATTATTTGGCATATAAAAAAGTAAATGATGTTAGAGAAAAATTAAATAGAAACGGAGAACAAGTCGCACCAATTATATATCACTATTATAAAAAAATATTAGTTTGTGATTTAGATTGGTTTGCCTGGGGAATGTTAAGAGATAGTGCCAATTTGGGTGATGTTTCTAAACAAGCAGTTCTTAAAAACTTAAATAAACTTCAAGAGTTGGGAATTCTACAAAGCAAGAAGAATTCTAGTGGAGAAAAAATATTCAAACTGAATGACAACTTTTGATAAATAAGTTAAATTTATTTTACTTTAATTAAAATAAAAATGTATAATAAAACAAATAAATTTGGAGGTATCTTTTAATGTGCGGATCAGTTAGACCAGAAGACATGAAAAGAATTGAAACAAGCGAATTAGCAAAAGCATTCATAGACGAACAAGTAGAACTCATTAAGAAACAAGTTGGAGATAAGAAAGTTTTATTAGCATTATCTGGTGGTGTAGATTCATCTGTTGTTGCTGCATTATTAATTAAAGCAATTGGCAAGAACTTAGTATGTGTTCATGTAAACCACGGATTACTTCGTAAAGGTGAACCAGAACAAGTTATTAAAGTTTTCAAAGAAGAAATGGGTGCAACTCTTATCTATGTAGATGCTGTAGATAGATTCTTAGATAAACTTGCTGGAGTAAAAGATCCAGAAACTAAGAGAAAGATAATCGGAAAAGAATTTATAGATGTATTTGCAGAAGAAGCAAAGAAAATAGATGGTATTGGATTCCTTGCACAAGGTACAATTTATCCAGATATCTTAGAAAGTAAAGGAATTAAAGCTCATCATAACGTTGGTGGCCTTCCAGAAGACCTTAATTTTGAACTTGTAGAACCAGTTAAACTTTTATACAAAGACGAAGTTAGAGTTGTTGGAAAGGAATTAGGCTTGCCAGATTCTATGGTATATAGACAACCATTCCCAGGACCAGGTCTTGGTGTAAGATGTGTTGGTGCTATTACAAGAGATAGACTTGAAGCAGTAAGAGAAAGTGATGCTATCTTAAGAGAAGAATTTGCAAAGTGTGGATTAGCAACAAAAGTATGGCAATATTTCACAGTTGTACCAGATATGAAGTCTGTTGGAATTAAAGATGGAAAGAGAACAGATGAATGGGCAGTTGTATTGAGAGCAGTTAACACCAAAGATGCTATCCAAGCAACAGTAGAACAAATCCCATATGATATCTTATGGAAGATTAGAGATAGAATTCTTGCTGAAGTTAAAGGTGTAAACAGAGTATTATTTGATATCACACCAAAGCCAACAGGAACAATTGAATGGGAATAATACAAGGTATTATAAAGAAATAATGATTATAACTCGTGGGGATGACCTGCGAGTTATTTTATGTTATAATAGTTGCTGAGCTTATGAAAAATAGAAGAGAAGAAAAGAATTTAAGAACATTTAAAGTACATAAAGAAACTCCATTATTAGAGTTCCTATATGAACATATTACAAATGATTCTAAGAATAACATCAAAAAGTTATTATCTAGAAGACAAGTTCTTGTAGATGGTGCTCCTGTTACTCAATTTGATTTCATGCTCTCAAAAGATGATGTTGTTATGATTTCAAATAACCCTGTAGAGAAGATAGAAGCTCCTAGGGGAAGACAAACACATCTGGATATAATATATGAAGATGAGGACTTTATCGCCATTAATAAGCCATCTGGTTTGCTCTCAGTACCATCTGATAATGAAAGATCTATAACAGCATATCGTTTAATGATGGATTATGTTACATCTCAAAATAAACATAGTAGGGTTTATGTTCTACATAGAATAGATAAAGAAACCTCTGGAGTATTGGTTGCTTGTAAGAGTGAAGAAGTTAGAAACAAATTACAAAAAGACTGGAATGACAACGTTCTTTCTAGAGGCTATTATGCTGTCGTAGAAGGAGTAATGGAGAAGAAGGAAGGAGAAGTCCAATCTTGGCTCAGAAAGGCTCCAGAGACCAATTTAATGTATTCTGCAAAGAAACCAGGAGATGGAAAGCTTGCAATTACTCATTACAAAGTTATAAAAGAGAACAATATGTATTCACTTTTGGATGTACATATAGATTCTGGAAGAAAGAACCAAATAAGAGTTCATATGAAAGATATTGGACATAATGTTGTTGGAGATACATCTTATGGATCTACTAAAAATCCTTTAAATAGACTTGGATTACATGCATATGAATTAGTGTTTAAGAATCCTATAAACGGAAAAACAATGAGATTCTATGCAAAGATACCAAATGAATTTAACTCTTTAATTAAAAATTAATATGAAAACATTATTTATTAACGCTTGTACGAGAAAAGAATCTAGAACCTTAGAATTATCTAATTATTTATTAGATAAAATTGATGGAAATATAGAAACAATTAATCTATATGATTTAGATTTAAAGCCTTTTACTGAAGAAATGATTAACTTCAGAGATAAATGCATAGGTGAAAATAACTTTGAAGATTCAATGTTTGATTTGGCAAAGAAATTTGTAGAGGCAGATTTAGTAGTAATTGGTGCTCCAACATGGGATTTATCTTTTCCTTCTGTTATAAAACTATTTATAGAGCATATTAATGTTATTGGATTAGTCTTTGAATATGGACCAACAGGGGATATTATATCAAAGTGTAATGCAAATAGATTGATTTATATAACAACAGCAGGTGGTCCAGTTAACGAAGAACAATCTTTTGGATATATTAAAACCTTATGTAATACCTTTTATGGTATTAAGAAATTAGATTTTATTAAAGCAGAGTATTTAGATGAAGATAATTCCAATGTGGAAGATATTTTGTCTAAAGCAAAGAAAGATATAGATAAATTATTTTAATTCAACGATTTTTGCAGAAAAACGATTTTGGTTTACAACACAATAACTATAAGATCTGGAACCATTAGGTGCATATAATGCTCCTGGATTTACTAATATAACGCCTTCAATTTGTTCTATATCTGCACAATGTGTATGTCCATAAAAAACTACGTTGCAATTTAATTCATGTGCACGATTCAATAGGGACATAGTATCATCTTTTACACCATATTTATGTCCGTGTGTTATTAAAATCCTTAGTTCTTCAACTTCAATAACTTGCTCGTCTTCCAAGAATTCGGTGTAGTCACAATTACCTTTAACACCATAGAAATTATCTGCGTATCCAATCTCTTTTATATTAAAGAATCCATCTCCTAAAAAGAATACGTAGTCTGCATACGTACATGCCTCTTTTAATTGATTTGGAACTTCTGAAAAGTGTAAATCTGAGAATGCAACTATAGATTTCATAATTACTTAATTAAAGGGATAATCTTTGCAAGAGCTCTACCTCTATGCGATACTGAATTCTTTTCTTCTGGTGTTGCTTCTGCAAAAACTTTGTTTAGGTCATAGGAATAGAAGACAGGATCATATCCAAATCCGTTCTTCCCAGAAGGGGAAGTGGTTATTTCCCCATCTGTTCTTCCTTCTACAGTCCTTATTTTTCCGTTAGGATAAGCAATAACCATACAAGTGACGAAGTGAGCACTTCTTTCTTTGCCTTTATATGGTTCTAAATTCTTTAAAAGTTTAGCCACATTTGCTTTGTCATCATGTTGTTCTCCTGCATATCTAGCAGAATAAACACCAGGTTCGCCATTGAGAGCATCTACCATTAATCCTGTATCATCTGCAAGTGTTGGAAGGCCAGTAATTTTCATTATTGTTGTAGCCTTAATGATGGCGTTCTCTTTAAGCGTAGTGCCAGTTTCTTCTATATCTTGTGTAATACCTAAATCCCTTAAAGAAAGGATTTCTTCAAACCTATCTCCAAGTATTTGTCTTATTTCAGATAATTTGTGTGCGTTGTTTGTGGCTAATACTAATTTCATTATTTTGCTGTAATAGGTGTCTTAGCGTACTTTCTTGTACTCTTTGCAACGTTAATAAAGTGGTCTGCAATTCTTTCTACGTTAGAGGTTAATTCAAGATATAATGCTCCAACTTCTGGAGAACAGATACCTTCGTCTAATCTCTTAATGTGGTTGTCTGCCATTTCTTGTGTAATATTATCTACATCATCTTCTATATCATATGCATCTTGTAATAGGGCTGTGCTTTGTTCTGAGAAGATGGTTGTAACTTTGCCTTGTAATTCATTAATAATGTCTTGTAAATTTCTTACTTCTTTAATAGCGTCCTCAGAGAAAGTGTTGCTTCCAGATTGAAGTGAAGTTGCATATTCTACAATGTTTTCTGCATAGTCTCCAATTCTTTCTAAGTCACTAACTACGTGGTAGATTGTAGATAAGAAGACGTTATCTATATCACTAATTTGATCTCTTGGGAATTTAACAATGTATTTTGTAATTGCTCTATTTAAGAAGTTTAGAGTATTTTCATTCTTTTTGAATTCTTCTTGGCTTGAGAAATCTAATGTACAAACGATATCTATAGAAATATTGAAGTTTAGAACTGCTATAGCCATCATTCTTTCAACTTCTTTCTTAACCATGCCAACAGCAATTGGTGGAGTCTTTAAGAAGTGGTCTTCGATGTACATAAGTTTTGGAGCGTCATCATCTTGAGTTGGTTTCTTATCTTTAATAATCTTTGTAAAGAGCTTACAAGTAACACCAGTAAGAGGTAAAAAGATGAGAACCTTAATGACGTTATAAATAGTATGGAACATAGCAAGCTGTGTTTGTGGTGCAGTTGGGAACATTAAGTGCATAATATAACCAAAGGTTATATCTCCACCAGAAGCAGCCTTCATTATTGCTCCAATTACCAGGAATACTACAGCACCGAATATGTTGAATACTATATGAATAAGTGCTACACGTTTTGCATCTTGTGTACTTCCTATAGAGGCTAAAATAGCAACGATACCAGCACCAATGTTAGAACCAATTAAAACATATGTACCTTGATCCATTGTTATAAGTCCTGAGAAAACCATTGTAATTAAAATGGAGGACATAACAGATGAACTTTGTAAAAGAGCTGTGAGTGCGGTACCAATTAATACCAAAAGTATTGGGTTTGTGATTTGTGATATGAAGTTAGTCAATCCTTCCATTTCTGCAAATACTCTCATTGCAGATGCCATCGTATCCAAACCTACGAACAATAATCCAAAACCAGCAATAATTGAACCAATCTTTTGTAACATATCCTTCTTTGCAAATAAGAGCATAAATGCGCCAATGCCTGCAAAGGACATGAAGATAATGGTAGTGGAGATAGTATTGTTACCGAACATACCTAATGCAACGATTTGACCAGTAATAGTTGTACCGATATTAGCACCAAATGCAATTGTTGCACCTTGTGCAAGTGTCATAAGTCCTGCATTAATAAAACCGATAACCATGACGGTTACAGCACCAGAAGATTGAATTACAGCGGCTGTTACAGTACCAAGTCCTACTCCTAAGAATTTGCTTTTTGAGGTTTTAGAAAAAAGAGTTTTAAGTCTATGACCACTAACGGCTTCAATATTACGGCTTAATAGTCTTACGGCGATTAAGAAAACACCGATACCTGCTATAAGAGCCAATATTGCTTTTGTGATCGTAATACCCATAAAACTCTCTCATATAATTTAATTATTGAGATTATATTAAAATAAATTACTAAAAGTAAAGTAAAAAAGAGAAAAGGCGAATTATTTTATAAAATTATACTTTATTACTTTAGTCCACTAAAGATAGAAACAAATCTACAAAAATTACAAGTAGTTGTGTAAAAATATGCAGAGATGTATAAATGGAAAATAGGTAGTAAAAATACTAAAATACCCTGTTAGAATATTGAAAATCCATAAAAAAATGCATACATACATAGAATTATAAGAAGTAAAAATATCATAGATTATGCATAAAATAACTCTACGGATAGTAGAATTATTGCTAAAAAGTATAATTTTAGTAAACATCAAAAATTGTCATTATTGTCCTAAAAACGACACATATCTTTATTGATATTCAAGGCAAATTGTGTTATAATATCTAAAAAGTACAAATATACATATATGCATTATGCAGACGCATACGTGCACACTTTTCGGAGGGTTCATGTCCACAGTTAAAAAAGCAGTTATCCCATGTGCGGGATTTGGAACCAGATTCTTGCCTTTTACCAAAGCTGTGCCAAAAGAATTATTACCTATAGTAGATACACCTGCGCTTCAATTTGCTGTTGAAGAATGTGTAGATGCTGACATTAAAGATATTCTTGTTATTATTTCTCCACAAAAAGAATCTATTAAAGAGTATTTTGGAGATAGTGAAGTTTTATCCAAGTATTTAAAAGATGCTGGAAAGATAGAAGAATACAATTTAGTTCAATATATTGCTCAAAGAGCAAATATATCTTTTGCTGTACAAACTGTAATGAAAGGAAGTGGAGATGCACTTTTCTATGCTGAGGATTTTGTGAACGGAGAACCATTCGCTGTTTTGTTTGGAGATGATGTTATTTACACCGGAGATAAAAAAGGTGTTACAAAACAGCTAGTTGATGCGTATATAAATACAGGGGCAACAATTCTCGGAGTACAACAAATGCCAGAAGAGATACTCAGAAGATGTGGAGTAATGATTCCGGAGAGTACAGATGGCAAACTTACAAAGATTAGTGGGCTTATAGAAAAACCACAGAACGAGATCCCAAGTAATTTATGTTCACTTGGAAGATTTATTCTCAAAGGTAATATATTTGATCAACTAAGAGAAACGCCTAATGGAATTGGTGGAGAGTTGTTTTTAACTGATGCAATTTCTTTGCTTGCAAAGAAGGAGCCAGTATATTGTTATGAATTTGACGGACACAGATATGATCTTGGAAACAAGTTAGGGTTCTTAGAGGCTACTGTAGAGTATGCATTAAGAGATCCAAAGCTTGGAGAAAGATTCAAGGCATATCTAAACGATTTAAAGAATAAAAATGGATTTTAAGGAGAAATATGGTAAATTACTCAAAATATAGTTATTTAGCAATGAATCATGCAGTCAATCTCGCTCAAAAATCTGGTGGTTATATTTTACCAGAACATGTTTTATATGGAATTTTAAAGGTACCAGGAACTATTGCATATAACATTTTAACTGATATGGGATTACTTGCTAGCGATGTTGAAAAATTATTTCCAAAAAATGGAAATTGCTTAAAAATTTCCACATCTAATAAGGTTCAAAGAATTTTAGATTGTGCAGCTTTTACGGCAGATAATAATCACAATCCATTTATAGAACCAGAACATATTTTATATGCACTCATTTCAGAAGGTAGTTCAAATGCATTTTCAATGATGGTTGCAACAGGTCGTAATTTGCAAGAAGTATTAAATAAACTTTTAGTTTTATTTAAAACTGGAAGACCTCCTATGCCACCAACAAGACCAGCACCTCCAAGAGATGCTTCTGGAAAATTAGATATGGATGCACTTAGAAAGCAAATTCAACAACAAATTGATGAGGATAATAAAAAAGAAGATGAAGCCGATGATGAGCCTATCGAAATCGAAGAGGAACCAGAGGAGCCTGAAGAAGAGATTAATATTGAGATTGACCTTGAAGATATCTTAAAAGATATAGAGAGTCATGTAGATAAACATTCAGAGAATCCATTCCTTAGAAGAAGACATGATAGAATGCCTCCTTCAGGAGAAGAAGACGGAGATGATAGATTTAGAAATCTAAGTCCTTATGGTGTAGACCTTGTAGACCTTGCAAAGAAAGGAAAATTAGACCCAGTTATTGGTAGGGATAAGGAAATTGAACAAGTTATCGAAGTACTTTCTAGAAGGACAAAGAATAACCCATGTATTATTGGTGATCCAGGTGTAGGTAAAACTGCTATTGTTAATGGTCTTGCCAATGCAATTGCTGCGGACAAAGTGCCAGATGGACTTAGAAACAAGCACATTTTCTCATTAGATGTTACATCTATGCTTGCCGGAACAAGATACAGAGGCGATTTTGAGGAAAGACTCAAGAAAGCTATGGAAGAAATTAAGAAGAGTGGAGACATTATTCTTTTCATAGATGAAATTCATATGATTATGAAAGCTGGAGATTCTTCAGATGGTGCTATGAGTATGGCAAATACAATTAAGCCAGTTCTTGCTCGTGGTGAAATGCAAACAATTGGTGCTACAACAATTGCAGAATATAGAAAGCATATTGAAAAAGACCAAGCTTTAGAAAGAAGATTCCAACCATTAATGGTTTCCCAACCATCTGTTTATGATACCATCGAAATTTTAAAGGGTGTCAAAGATAGATATGAGCAATTCCATGGTGTAACCATTACAGATGAAGCTATTGAATCTGCAGCATATTTAAGTGATAGATATATTACAGAAAGATTCCTTCCAGATAAGGCTATAGACTTAATAGATACAGCAGCTGCAAAGAAGAAGATGTTCACATTTGCACTCCCACCAGAAATCAGAGAATTAGAAGAAAAAATCAAAGATTTAGATGTAAAAGTTAAAGAAGCTGCAAGACATGAAATGTTTAGTGATGCAGATGCCCTTTCTAAAGAAAGAGATGCTTTAATTGAAGAAAAAGAAAAAGGTCTTATGAAATGGGAAGAAGAAAAGAAAGCTATTAAACTTAGCATTGGCGAAGAAGAGATAGCAAATCTTGTTTCTCAAATGACAAAGATTCCTGTAACAAAGATTACCCAAGACGAAGGACAAAAGGTAGCAGACTTAGACAAGGTCTTAAAAGAAAGAGTTATTGGACAAGACGAAGCAGTAGAGGCTGTTGCTAGATCTATAAAGAGATCTAGAGCTGGTATTCAAAATCCAAGTCGTCCAATTGGTTCATTCATTCTTCTTGGACCAACAGGTGTAGGTAAGACAGAATTAAGTAAGGCTCTTGCACAAGCATTATTCGGAGATGAAAATGCTTTAATTAGAATTGATATGTCTGAGTACATGGAAAAACAAAGTGTTACAAAACTCATCGGTTCAGATCCGGGTTATGTTGGATTTGAAGAAGGTGGACAATTAACAGAAAAAGTTAGAAGAAAGCCATATTCTGTTGTATTATTCGATGAAATCGAAAAAGCACACCCAGACGTATTCAATATTCTTTTACAATTACTTGATGACGGAAGATTAACAGACAGCCATGGAAGAACAGTATCCTTTAAAAATACTGTAGTACTCATGACATCCAATATTGGTGCATCTGAAATTAACAGATCCAGACTTGGTTTTGGAAGTGCAAGTGTAGAGGATGCTTATGAAGATATGAAGAATAGACAAATGGAGGCATTGAAGAAAGCAATGAAGCCAGAGCTTATTAACCGTATCGACGACATCCTTATCTTCCACAAACTCCAAAAAGAAGATACAAAGAAGATTTGTGTTCTCATGCTTAATGCTCTTTCAAAGAGAATGAAAGAACAAAACTTAAATATTGAGTTCACAGATGCTGCAGTAGATTGTGTTGTTGCAAATGGATACAACGAAGAATATGGTGCAAGACCACTTAGAAGAACAATTCAAAGAATGGTTGAAGACGTTCTTTCAGATATGATTTTAAGAGGACTTGTAGACAGAAGAGAAACTATCGTTGTAGATAGTGATGGCACAAAATTAACATTTAACAAGAAATAAAAACCATATTGTCCTTTAGGACAAAACAGGAGGAAATATATGGAAATGAACATTACAGCAAAAGGTTACAAAGTAACAGAAGACTTCACAAAGATCGCAGAAAAGAAACTCAAGAAACTTGAAAAACTTTTCAACGATGATGAAAACGTTACAGTAACAGTAGCAATCACAAAAGAAAAGACTTCATACAAGACAGTATTAATTGTTAAGTATAGAGCTTTTGACTTCAGAGCAGAATCTGAAGAAGGAACACCATATGATGCAATCGACATCATCATCCCAAGAGTTGAGGGACAAATTAGAAAGCAAAAAGACATATGGGCAAAGTCCAAGAAGGGCACAGAAAACGTATACGACGAATCAGAGGACTAATAGATGAACAAAGTTGGTATTTCCACAGCGTCATTCTTTCTTAAAGTATTAACAGAAGACACCTTTGCTCTTATAAAGAGCTTAGGTGCAGAATGTGCTGAAGTATTTTTAACCACCAACTATGAGTATAGTGAGGAGTTTGGAAAATTACTTAAGGAAAGACAACAGCAAGCAGGACTTGAAATATATTCTGTTCATTCTTTAAATACAACATTTGAACCACAGCTTTTTAATCCTGCACCTAGAACTGTAAATGATGCACTTATTCCTTTTAGGAATGTACTTGCAAGAGCAAAAGATTTAGGTGCAAAAGAATATACTTTCCACGGCCAATCTAGATTAAAGAAGACAGCATCCTTTAATTACGAGAAAGTTGGAAATAGGTTAGAAGAATTAAATGCTGAGGCTAGAGAATATGGTGTAACCATAGGACTTGAGAATGTACACTGGGCAATATATAACCAACCAGAAGTATTTGAAGAAATAAAGAATTTCGCACCTACGTTAGGCTGTGTTTTAGATATAAAACAAGCATGGCAGAGTGGGAGAGATTGGAAAGAGTATGTAGATATCATGGGAGACAGACTCATGAATGTGCACTTATGTGATCATACTTCAGAAGGAAAAACTTGTGTAGTTGGCAAAGGTGTATTTGATTTCAAAGAACTTATCTCATATTTACACAAGAAAGGATATACAGGTCCATTAATAATTGAACAATATGCTTCAGACTATACAGATTTTAGTGAGATAGGAGAGGCGGTTAGATATTTAAAAAAACTAGTGGAGGACGAATATGCTCTTAAAATTTGATTATAACAATATGATGTCCGATTTTATCGGAGAGCAAGGTATCAAACAAGAAGAATTAGACGCAATGAAAGGCAAGGCTGCAGATGCAGTTGCTAAATTCAATGCAAACAGAGGACAAGGATGGCTAGGTTGGACAGAACTTCCATATAACCAAGACGAAGTTGTAGCAGACATCTTAGCATATGCTGCTGAAATGAAGAAGAAAATTGAATATTTCGTAGTATTAGGAATTGGTGGTAGTGCTCTTGGCCCAGCTGCAGTATTTACAGCACTTTGTCATTATCGTCACAATGACCTTCCAAAAGACAAGCAAAAGATTAAGTTCTTAGTAGAAGATAACGTAGATCCAGAGAGAATGTTAGCACTCTTAGATGTTATTGAACCAGAGAAGACATTATTTAACGTAATTACAAAATCCGGTGCAACATCTGAGACTATGTCTCAATACCTCATTATCTCAGACCTTTTAAAGAAGAAAATCGGTGCAAAGTGGAATGAACACATTGTAGCAACAACATCTTCAGCAAAAGGAAACTTAATTAAACTTGCAAAAGAAAACAACTTCAAGACATTCTATATTCCAGATAGTGTAGGTGGAAGATTTAGTGAACTTTGTCCAGTTGGATTACTCCCAGCAGCAATTATGGGAATAGACATTAAAGCAATGCTCAAAGGTGCAGAAGAAATGGATAAGGCATGCACAGGTGTTGAAAACAATTCAGCTTTAATGTGTGCAGTTTTGCAATATATTGCAATGCAAAAAGGAAAGAACATTTCTGTTATGATGCCATATGCAGATTCACTTAAATATATCGCAGACTGGTATTGCCAACTTTGGGGTGAATCTTTAGGAAAGGCTGTAGACAATGACGGTAAAGTTATTCATGCAGGACAAACACCTGTTAAGTCTTTAGGCGTAACAGATCAACACTCACAAGTTCAATTATACACAGAAGGACCATTTGATAAGGTTATAACCTTAATTGGTGTTGAAAAGTTCAGAGGAGATGTAACTATACCACAAGGTGCAGAACAATTCCCAGATGTAAACTTCCTTTGCGGACATACAATGGGTGAATTAATTAATACAGAAAGAGTAGCAACAGAATATGCATTAACAAGAAGTAAGCATATGAACAACACAATTCTTCTTGACGAAGTAAATGCTAACACACTTGGACAATTATTAATGTTCTTCCAACTCGAAACAGCATACGAAGGATATTTACTCAACATCGACGCATTTAACCAACCAGGTGTAGAAGAAGGAAAGAATGCAACATACGCACTCTTCAATAGAAAAGGCTATGAAGCAAAGAAAGAAGAATTAGAAAACGCACCAAAGAAAAACGCAAAATACATCATCTAATTTATGGATAATTTTTACGTATTACTAAATCGTATGAAGGTCATTGAAAGATGGTCTTTAATGCGTAGAACAACAAAAGAAAACTTAATGGAGCACTCGGCTCAAGTAGCACTCTTGGGCCAGGCGCTTGCTCTTATTAAGAACAAGAAGTTTGGCGGAAACGTCAACGTAGATAGAGTTGCAGCTCTTGCACTATATCATGATACAGCAGAGGTTATTTCTGGTGATTTACCAACTCCTATTAAATACTTCAATTCAGATATGATTGGAGCATATAAGGAAATTGAGGATAGCGTACTCGATAAATTCATCGAAGTAGCACCAGACTTTGCAAAGGATGAATACGCAGGGTATTTAAGACCAGATGAAGATAGTGAAGAGTACAAAATTATGAAGATAGCAGATAAGCTTTCTGCATTTATAAAGTGTACAGAAGAGAGAGCCACTGGTAATCATGAGTTTGATACTTCCTATGGAAGACTAGAAAAAACTCTAAACTCATTAAAGGAGGAGCATCCGGAACTCAAGTATTTCTTAGAGAATTACATGCAAGGTTTTGGAGAACCAACAGACTTGATCTAATATGATAGAATTTAAGGGTTTTGCAAAGCAATATTTATACGGAAAAAGGTTATTTGGAGCCTTTGACTTCACCATACAAGATGGTGAGATTATTGCTGTTGTAGGAGATAGTGGCTCTGGCAAGACATCATTTGTTAAAGCGATGAGTGGTGTAGAAGAAAGAGAAGGAGAGGTTATAAAGGATGGAAAGTCTTTTGTACCTAAGTGTGATGACACAGTTTTCCTCTTCGACGACGGAGCCCTCTTTAAATTCCGTACGGTTAGATACAACATTTCATATCCTTTGAGGATAAGAAAGCACGCAAAAAGTGAAATAGAAAGAAAGGTACTTGAAGTTGCAGATAAACTTGGAATAGAAGGTATTCTAGACAAGAAAGTTTGCAAAATAAGTCCAAAAGAAAAGCGCTTAGTGTCCGTAGCACGCCTTTTAATAAGGGACGCAAAATATATCGTCATAGACGATTTCTCTTCCTGGACGGGAAATGAGAGCGAAAGAAAGGCACTTTGGGATCAGTTCAGAAAGTTAATAAAGGAATTTAAGCGCAAACAAAAAACAGTTATATACACAACTCGTTATCCAGATGAGATAATGGGGATAGCAGACAGGCTTGTTATTCTTCATGATGGAGAGATAAAACAAGTAGGTATGTTTAGAGATATCCTTGCAACGCCCACATCCATTTGGGCTGCACAAGCAGTAGACCCATTCTACAGATTCATGAAAGTGAAGATGGAAGAAAAGGAAGGAAAGCTCATAATTACTTCGGAAGATTTATTATGTGGCGAGTTAGAAGCAGAGAGTTTAAGAGATAAACTCATATCTGAGGAGTATATAGGCAAGGATGTATATATTGGCTTAAGTGGAAAGCCAGAGAAAATCCAAACACTAGATGGTTGCACCATCTATGATGTAAAAAACGAAAACAGTATCATTAGGTGACATATGATTATATTAGGTATAGATCCAGGATTAGCAACAATGGGATATGGTGTCCTTGAAAAGAAGGGCAAGGATTTCATTTGTCTAGATTATGGTGTAGTTTCTACTCCTAAAGGAGATTCACTTCCAGTAAGATTACAGAAAGTGGAAGAAGGGGTAAAGGCGCTAATAGAAACATATCATCCAGATGAGGTAGGAATAGAAGAATTATTCTTCACAAAAAACATAACAAATGGTATTGCTGTTGCAGAGGCTAGAGGGGTTATTTTATTAACTTGTCTTAGGATGCTTGGGGAGAAAGTATATGAATATACTCCAAACCAAATTAAGCAGGCAATCACGGGGTACGGTGGTGCCAAAAAGCCACAAATGCAGGATATGGTACAGTTCTATTTAGGACTACAAAAAAGACCAACTCCAGATGATGCCGCAGACGCACTTGCAATAGCATTAACACATGGGATGACATCCCAAGGAACAAATCAATTCAAAATAAAATAAGTAGGTATAAAGTATGATTTCTTTTGTAAGCGGAATAGTAGACAGTGTAGGAACAAACGAGATTGTCATTGACAATAATGGTATCGGTATTAGTGTATTTGCATCACAAAGTGCGATAAATGAATGCAAAGGTGCAGGTTCTAAAATTAGAATTTACACATATTTGCATATTAGAGAGGACGAAGTATCCCTTTACGGCTTCTCTAGAGTTGAGGAAAGGAAGTTATTCTTAAGATTAATAACTATCCAAGGAATTGGTCCAAAGATGGCTATGTCCATTTTAAGTGGCTTAGATTTAAAGACTGTACTTGTAGCAATTGCAACATCAGATATTAAAACTCTTACAAAAGTAAAAGGACTTGGAAAGAAGATGGCAGAGCTTATCTGTGTAAGCCTTAAAGAGCAAATTGCAGAAGACTTTGCTAATGCAAACATCCCAGATGCAATATCTCAAGATATGTCAGATGCAATATTCGCATTATCTTCCTTAGGGCTTAGTCAAACTGAAGCAGTACAAGCTGTACAAGATGCACAAATGTACGTCCAAGGTGTAGAGAATATCATTGCATACGTTTTAAGAAATTATAAAAAATAAGATAGAGAGAAAAGATGGAACCAAAATTCACAAGCAAAATGGCAGAAAAAGACAAGGTAGAGAGAAACAGAAAACGCTCTGAGCCTGTTGAAGATAAGAGAATTATTTCTAATTCTAGGTTAGAGGATGACGAATCGGATCGTTCTTTAAGACCTAAGACTATGGCGGATTACATAGGACAGGAGAAAATAAAGAAGAACTTAGCCGTATACATCACAGCCGCAAAGAATAGAAACGAAGCCCTAGACCATGTTTTATTATATGGACCTCCAGGACTTGGTAAAACAACACTTGCACACGTTATAGCAAACGAACTAGGTGCACAAATTAAAGTAACATCTGGTCCTGCAATTGAAAAAGGTGCAGATCTTGCAGCAATACTTACAAATCTAGAAGATGGAGACATTCTTTTCATAGATGAAATTCATAGGTTAAATAGGAACATAGAAGAGGTTTTGTATCCTGCAATGGAAGATTTTACCCTAGACCTTGTAAACGGTACAGGAGCAATGGCAAGAAGTATTAGAATACCTCTTAAGAAATTTACTCTTATTGGTGCCACAACCCGTTCTGGCAACCTTTCATCCCCACTTAGAGATCGTTTTGGTGTAATCTTAAGATTAGAGCCATATTCTGTTAAAGATATTACAAAAATTGTAACCCGTTCTTCTGGCATTCTTGGAATAGATATCGCAGACAAAGCAAGTGAAGAAATTGCTAAGAGAAGTAGGGGTACGCCTAGAGTAGCTAATAGATTATTAAGAAGAGTTAGAGACTTTGCAGAGTATGAAGGACAAGATGAAATATCCCTTCAATTAGCAGATAAGTCCCTTGAATATATGGACATAGACTCACTAGGATTAGACGTAACAGATAGAACAGTAGTAGAGACTATTATCGATAAGTTTGATGGTGGTCCAGTTGGATTGGATACACTTGCAGCTGCAACAGGCGAAGAAAGTTCAACAATTGAAGATGTTGTAGAGCCATTCTTAATTCAACTTGGGTTCATAAATAGAACCACAAGAGGAAGAGTCTGTACAGAAAGAGCATATAGGCACTTAGGAAGAAGCTTTAAGGGAAGTTACGAAGGCAGAGACCTATTTAGTGCTGCAGAGGAAGAGAAAAAGAATGAAGACTAGTGATTTCTTTTATAACCTACCTGAAGAATTAATAGCTCAGACACCTATAGAACCTAGAGACCATTCTAGGCTCTTAGTTTATGATAGAAAAGAAGATAAGATAGAGCATAAGCATTTCTATGATCTTCCATCATTCCTTCAAAAGGGTGACGTTCTAGTAATTAATAATACTAGAGTTATACCAGCAAGGATTTATGGAAAGATAGAAGGAAGAGAAGCGACCTTTGAAATTCTCTTATTAAAGAGAAGAGATTATACAACTTGGGAATGCATTATGAAGCCTGCAAGAAAGGCAAGACTTGGTTCTATTGTTAAGATTTCAGATGAGTTATCTGCAAAAGTAATAGAACTAGGAGATTATGGTGCAAGGACAATAGAATTCATATTCGAAGGTGTCTTTGAAGACATATTAGATAGAGTTGGAAATATGCCTTTGCCTCCATACATACATGAGAAATTAAAAGACAAAGAGAGATACCAAACGGTTTACTCTAAAATAGAAGGATCTGCAGCAGCCCCTACAGCAGGATTGCATTTCACACCAGAGTTAATGCAAAAAATTAGGGATATGGGAGTAACCTTTGTGCCAGTACTTTTACACATTGGACTAGGTACGTTCAGGCCAGTTAAGGCGGAAAACATAGAGGAACATGATATGCATTCTGAGTATTATGTACTTACTAAAGAAAGCGCCGAGATTATTAATGCTGCAAAGAGAGAAGGAAGAAGAGTTATTTGTGTAGGAACCACATCTGTTAGAGTACTTGAAACAGTTGCAGATGAAAACGGATTTGTGAAAGAGCAAGTTGGAAATACGCAGATATTCATATATCCAGGATACAAATACAAGGCTGTAGATGGTTTAATAACCAACTTTCATTTGCCAGAAAGTACACTAATTATGCTTGTTTCTGCATTTGTTGGCAGAGAAAAGACACTAGACATATATAACGAAGCAGTTAAAGAAAGATATAGATTCTTCAGTTTTGGAGATGCTTGTTTCTTTAAATAGAGGTGAATAATGCTTACATATGAAATTATACATGAAGACAAGAACTGTGGTGCGAGAGTAGGAATAATCCATACAGAGCACGGAGACATTATGACTCCAGTATTTATGCCTGTTGGAACAAAAGCAACAGTAAAAGGACTAGCTCCAGAGGAAGTTTGGGATACTGGTGCAAGGATATTACTTTCAAATACATACCATTTATACTTAAGACCAGGTCACGAATTGGTAGAGAAGGCTGGTGGATTACACAAGTTTATGAATTGGAACGGTGCCATTTTAACAGATAGTGGTGGTTTCCAAGTGTTTTCATTGTCTTCATTAAGAAAGATTACAGACGAAGGAATGGAATTTAACTCATTCATAGATGGTAGTAAGCACTTTTTCTCACCAGAAAAATCTATGGAAGTCCAAAGAGCTCTTGGCAGTGATATAGTTATGGCTTTTGATGAATGTACAGAGCCAGGAATAAGCGAGAAAAAAGCAAGAGAAGCAATGGACAGAACCATAAAATGGCTGGATAGATGCTCGAAATTTGAGTTAAAACCACATCAGAACTTATTCCCAATAGTACAAGGAAATACATTCAAAAATTTGAGAATAGAAAGCATAGAAAGAACGCTTCCATATGTTAAAACCGGCATAGCAATTGGTGGATTATCTGTTGGAGAAGAACCAGAGGTAATGTATGAGATGTTACAAACAATGCAACCATATTATCCAAAGAACGCACCAAGATATCTAATGGGTGTAGGCACAGCAGACTACATTGTTAATAGCGTTGCCTTAGGTATTGATATGTTTGACTGTGTTCTTCCTACAAGAATAGCAAGAAACGGAACTGCAATGGTTCATGAAGGATTCCTTACCATTCGCAATGCCCCATTTAAAGAAGACTTTACACCAATTGAAGAGGGCTGTGACTGTTATTGCTGTAGAAATTACACAAGAGCATATGTAAGACATCTTATCAAAGCAGATGAGATTATGGGTGGAAGATTATTATCTATCCATAACATAAGATTCTTGCAAAGACTTACTGCAGAGATTAGACAAGCAATTATGAAAGATAGATATCTCGAATTTAGAGATAAGTTTATGAAAAATTACACATTAGGTTAATAAGAAATTTTTCAAATAATTGGACTAGCATAACAACTTGTCCTTTTTTTAGTACACATAGCATTAAACGTATCTTTTATCATTGATATTATAAGCATAATTGCTTATAATTTAGTAAAAAATATAGGAGATAAGAATATGAGTAGATATAAGATGTTACCTTATATGAGAGAAATGTTTTCTCAGATTGGAGAACAAATTAAATTGGCTAGACTAAGAAGAAGATTACCTGTTGCGCTTGTGGCAGAAAGAGCTGGAATAAGTAGGGCAACTGTATGGAAAATAGAAAAAGGAGATCCATCCGTTTCCATTGGTTCCTATGCTTATGTGTTACGAGCATTAAATGGTATGGAGAAGGATTTGTTGCTCATTGCTAAGGATGAAGAACTAAAATCAAAGTTGGACTTAATTGGTATTAAAACAAATAAAAGAGCCCCAAGAAGATAATTTTTATTTTTTAATCTTTCTTTAAGAAAACCCTAGTAAAATGAATTCAAACATACAAAATAGTTAATCTTGTTGATTTTATTATTTTAATGTGTATAATTATAGTATATAAAAATTAGGGACATTTCCCTTATAAGGAGTAAAAAATGATCGCAACATTAGCATTAGCAACACAATATTGGATGTATATCGCAATTGGTGTAGTACTAGTAGTTATGATTGTATTAACAATCATCCCACAAAAGAAACGTCAAAAAGAACAAAAGCAAATGATGGATTCCATTCAAGTTGGAACCAAGATCATGACAATCGGTAGAATGGTTGGAAAGATTACACAAGTTAACGCAGACAACACATTAATCGTTAACGTTGGAACAGAGAATAGTCCTACATTAATCGTTATAGACAGACAAGCAGTAGGTCTCGTACTTGAAAACGTTGCAGTAGCAGCTCCAGCAGTTACAGAAACAGCACCTGCAGAAGAACCAGTAGCAGAAGAAGCTCCAGTTGAAGAAGCAGTTGTTGAAGAAAAAGCTGAAGTAGCAGAAGAAGCAACAGAAGAAAAGGCAAAAGACGAAGAAGTTTTCTAAGAAAACTAATTTCTAATTTAACAAGATGTGCACTCGGTTAATCCAGTACATATCTTTGTTATTAGAAGGAATAATTTTTGAGGTGTATATATGAAACACATTAAGACAGTTGCAAGCAATTGCATGAAGAAAGATGGAAATATTGGATGTGGTGAATGCCAATCCTCATGCCAAAGTGCATGTAAGACAAGCTGTACGGTAGGAAATCAATCCTGCAAAAACAGAGAAGAAAAAGTTCAAGTTAAGAAAGTAGAAAAATAATCTCTTTTTTAGAATATGCTTAAGTTTTTTCGTTCGGCAATAGTACCGGACAAGTATTACATATTCGATGTCGAGAGTGGCAGCTTACACACAGTTGATGCTGTCGCTTTTTATATTGCCAAAAAACGTTATAACCAATTAGAAGAAGGAGAGGAACTATATCTAAAAGATATAGATAAAGAGACAATTGAGGAAGTAAATGCAGAATTGGAAGAGCTTGAAAAGATGGAAGTTTTGAATACTCCAGAAGTTAAGTTCAACATCCCATATACAGGGGAAATAAAAGCATTATGTCTTCACATTTGTCACGATTGTAATTTAAGGTGTCCTTATTGCTTTGCTCATTCTGGAACATATAATACTCCAAAAGATTATATGACATTTGAAGTAGGCAAGAATGCAATAGACTTTTTAATTGCTCATAGTGGAAAGAGAAAGAATCTAGAAGTTGATTTCTTTGGTGGCGAACCATTGATGAACTTTAATGTTGTTAAGCAGATTGTAGAGTATGCTCATAAGGCTTGTGATAAGGTGGGAAAAGTTATTACATTTACTCTAACAACTAATGGCGTACTCCTAAATAAAGATGCTAGAGAGTGGCTTAATGACAATATGGAAAACGTTGTTATTTCTATAGATGGAAGACAAGAGATTCATGATAAATTAAGAGTCACTCCAAATGGTTCAGGATCCCAAGCAATAACCCTTAAAAATGCAATTGAATTTAGAAAGATTAGAGGAGATAAAAAGTACTATATTAGAGGCACATTCACAGCCAATAATTTAGACTTTGCTGAAGATGTTCTTTATCTTAACGATAAAGGTTTTGATCAAATCTCCGTTGAACCTGTAGTTTTGGATGAGAGTGATCCACTTGCAATAACAGAAAAAGATATCCCAAGAATTTATGACGAATATGACAAGCTTTCTAGGGAGTACGTCATACGTAGAAAGGGGGATAAGTGGTTCAATTTCTTCCACTATATGATAGATCTCAAAACTGGTCCTTGTGTCTTAAAGAGATTAAGAGGATGTGGTGCTGGAAGTGAATATGTTGCAGTAACCCCAGTTGGAGATATTTATCCTTGCCACCAATTCGTAACAGACAAAGAATATTTAATGGGTAGTGTAATGGATGGAACATTTAATCCAGACATCCAAAAGAAGTTCTTTGATGTTAATGTTTATACAAAAGATGATTGTTCAACCTGTATTGCAAAGTATTATTGCTCTGGTGGTTGTGCAGCCAATTCCTTACATTATGCTGGTTCTTTAAATAAGTGCCACAAATTAGGATGTGATTTAATGAGAAAGAGACTCACATCTTCTTTAGATATTTATTCGGTAGAAAACGAAGAATAATTACATATTTTTAAATACTTTCAATAACTCCATTTTAGCCTTATTATCATTAAAAATGATTTGACTATTATTATACTCCTAACTATAATTATTATGTTTATTTATAACGTATACATATGCGGAGGCACTTAAACGTGAGCAAAACAAAATCAATAGTCGTCCTATCTATCATTTGTGTTTTCATCGCTTTGATGATAGTTTTTGCTGTTGTTGATTTCCCAATAGGAAAATCAGTATATGACTATCATGGCTATGCAAAGACAATTTCCTTAGGTATGGACTTAAGCGGTGGTATTGAAGCCGTTTACAGAGTAACAGATGACGGCATTGGTAACCTCGATCAAAGAATTAACGGTACTGTAAGTTCATTACAATCCTTGTTAATTGATAAAGGTTATACCGAAGCATCCGTCACTACAAGCGAAAACGGAGGGGTACACTACATTACAGTTCAAGTCCCTAACGTAGATGATCCAGAAAGACTTCTTAACTTAATCGGTAGACCAGCATCTCTTGAATTCAGAAGTGCACAATCTACAGACAAGAGTGAATATGAAGTTCTTATCTCTGGTAAAGAGCACTTAGACAATGCGTATGTTTCTGTAGATAACAACAATCAATATGTTATCGCATTACAATTCAACGCAGCTGGTACAAAGAAATTCGCTGAAGTAACAAAAGAGTATTTAAATAAGTCTATTTACATTTATGTAAATGATGCTTTCTATACAGCAGTTAATGTTCAATCAGAAATTGCAGATGGTAGAGCAATCATTTCAAACAATTCTGGATATTCTTATGAAGAAGCAAATGAATTCGCAACAAAACTCCAATCCGGTACATTTGGTGTAGATTTAACAGTTTATTCACAAAGTTTAATTTCTGCAACATTAGGACAAGACGTTATTAAGTGGGCACTTATTGCTGGTGCTTGCGGTATTGGCGTAATCCTTATCTTCATGGTATTAATGTATCGTTTACTTGGTGTTGCTGCAGACATCGCTCTCTTAATTTACATCACATTATTACTTTGGTTCTGTGCAGTTCTTCCATGGGTACAACTTACACTCGCAGGTATTGCAGGTATCTTACTCTCCATTGGTATGGCTGTTGACGCCAACGTTATTATATTTGAGAGAATTAGAGACGAATTCAAGATTTCAAGCAAGTCTATTCAAACATCTATTAAGACCGGTTTCAAACGTTCTACTGGAGCTATCATAGATGGTAACGTAACAACAATCATCGGTTCAGTAGTTCTTTGGATAGTAGGTTCCGCAACTTCAACATCAATCGTTGGATTTGCTGTAACATTATTCATAGGTATCATTCTTTCAATGTTTACTGCTCTTGTTGTAACAAGGTTAATTCTTAAGTGCTTCGTACCTTTAAATAGTACAAATGAAAAATTGTACGGATTAAAGAGAGGTAAGATTGAAGAACAAGAAGAGGAGAAAAGTGAAGCTCCTGCAATAGAATTAGAGACTTCGGAGGTGGACGCATGAAAGGTGTATCATTAGACTTTACGAAGTCAAAATTCAGATTTGATGAAAAATATCGTCTTTGGTTAATATTACCAATCGTTATTATACTTGTAACAATCGCTGTTATTGTTGGCTTAGGCGAAACACTTTCCGGTGGATATATTGATGCAGTTGGTATCGGTATTGACTTTGAAGGTGGTTCTAAAGTTACTGTAGATTTAACAGCAGCAAAGGGAACAGACGTCAATTATGATGAATGGGCACAAAAGATTGAAACAGAGGTAGAAAAGAATCATGTTGGTGAAAACTACATCCATGTCAGTTATGTTCAAAAGTTAGAAAACTCTAATAATGGACACGTATCTGTACAAATTAGATACAGAAACATTACTGCAGATGACGAGGAAATGAACCAAATGAATGAAACAGTTAAGGCACAAATTGCTGAATTGTTAGGAACAGATGAATCTGTTATCACATACGAATCCGTTTCATCTACAGCAGCAAAGAACTTGCTTTCATCCGCAGGTCTTGCAGTTGGTATTTCAGTTGCTCTTATCTTAATTTACATCATCATCAGATTCACATTCATTTCTGGTATTGCAGCTATTATAGCATTGATCCATGACGTTGTTATCATGTTCTGTTTAACAGTATGGTGCAGAAATATTCCTATTAACACATCTTACGTTGCAGCAATGGTAACTATCGTATCTTACTCAATTAACAATACTATTGTTATTTTCGATAGAGTACGTGAACTTATGAGGCCATTCAAGGGAATGAAGAACATAGATTACAATGCAATCGGTGATGAAGCAATTAAGTCAACAATGAGACGTTCTATCTTCACAACATTCACAACACTCGCAACAGTATTCTTCCTCGCAGTTTTAGGCGGAGACAGTATGCAAGAATTCTGTGTACCAATCATTCTTGGTTTAGTAGCAGGTTTCTATTCATCAATCTTCGTTGCAACTCCACTCTGGGCAACAATGAGTTACTCTTGGGAAAAGACTCTTGAAAAGATCAGAATCAAGAGAGGAATTGAAACAGAGAACTATGTAGCAGGAGATGCTAGCCAAGTAAATTCTAAAGCAGTAGGAAAGAAGAATAACAAGGTGGACGCTGAGTTAGGTGGAGATAAGCCTTCTAGTGATGAAGCTAAGAAGGCTAAAGCTCAAAAAGCGAAGGCAAATACAATTTATAAGTATAGCAAGAAAAACACACAATTTAAGAAAAAGAAATAACAGATTTTGCCCTCGGATAATTCGGGGGCATTTTCTACTAGAGTAATATGGAAGATAGAGTACTACAAGATTATTGTTCAAGCTTAAGGATTTCTCAGAGATTTGGTTCTCTTCTTTTAGCACGTGGTTTAGACAATATAGAGGATGCTAAGAAATACTTACACCCATCTATAGATGACATGCAAGATCCATTCTCAATTTTGGGAATGAAAGAAGCAGTAACCCGTATTAAGAAAGCCATAGAAAAGAAAGAGAAAATCTTGATATTTGGAGACTATGATTGCGATGGTATTTCAGCTATTTCCATATTAATGTTATATCTACAAGGCAAAACTCCTGTAGACTATTATATTCCTAATAGGAATGTAGATGGTTACGGTCTTTCATCTACAGCCATAGATAGTATTTTAACGTCTTCTAAGCCATCTCTAGTAATTACTGTAGACTGTGGTATAACATCAGTCGCAGAAGCACAATATCTTAAAGAGCATGGCATAGACATTATTGTAACAGACCACCACGAACCACAAGACGTTCTTCCAGATTGTATTATTGTAGACCCAAAGATAGAGAGAAAGGGATTCTATGATTATTGTGGTGCAGGTGTGGCATTAAAACTTGTTGAAGCATTATCTTCTAGAGAAGAAGTAATCCAATACTTTGACATCTGTGCTTTAGCAACCATTGCAGACCTTGTTCCTTTAACAGGAGAGAATAGAATTATTGCATATTACGGATTAAAGCAAATTAAAGAAAAACCAAGACTTGGTATAAAATTATTGCTTGGAGATGAGACTATTAGCAGTTACACAGTAATGTTTAGATTAGCTCCAAGAATTAATTCGGCAGGAAGATTAGATTCTGCTATGAAGGTCGTAGATTTGTTTGTATCCAACGATCCTATCCTTTTAAGGATGTTAGTTGAAGAACTAGGTGAAGTTAATTCTAGAAGGCAAGCAATTTGTGAGCAGGTAGTTTCTGAAGCAATGGAGATGTTAAAGAAGGTAAACTTTAACAAAACAAGAATTATCATTCTTGAAAAAGATGATTGGGAAGCTGGTGTTATAGGAATTGCTGCAAGTAGGATTATGGAAGTCTTTAAGAGACCAACCATATTACTTGCTAAGAAAGAAGACGGATTGCTTAGAGGAAGTAGTAGAAGTATTAAGTCTGTAAATATATTCGACCTTTTAACAAGACTTTCAGATTTATTGGCAGCTTATGGTGGCCATGCACAAGCGGCTGGTGTAACCATTGCAAAAGAGAATTTAGAAGAATTTAAGAAGAGAGCAAATGATATATTGCTTGCAGAACATGATGACTCAGAATTCTTACTCAAAGAACACTATGATACAGACCTCCAATTAGACAATACGCTATTAGCGTTCTCCAAGGAATTGGAATTACTTGAACCAACTGGATTTGGTAATCCAAAGCCGGTATTTAGAGTTATTGCAGACGATTTCAAGTTCGATAGAATAGGATTTAGCAACCATATAAAGTATGCAAAAGGAGACTACGAAATAATTGGGTTTAACTGCCTTAACAAGATAGGATCTTTAGAAGGTGGTGCAGAGCTTGAAGTAACATTATCTAACAATATTTACCAAAACAGAGAGTATGCACAATGCACAATTAAGACGGTTAGAGTTACGAAAGTTGATATAGATTACGGCAATGCGCAAACTTTAAACATCCCACAATTAGGAATTGCAGAAAAGGCCAATATCCCTGTTATTTCTGCTGGTGCAGTTAAGGAAAAACTTAATGCAAACTATGGTAATTTGTTTATTTGTTTCTCCAACGAAGATTACGAGCAATTATTAAAAGATATCCCACAAGCAAAGGATTACTCTGTATCTATTGGCGAACCAATGACACTTAACCCAGAAAACAGCATACTTATTTGTCCTAAGGTAGACATGGATTATTCTTACTTTGAAAGAGTAATAATTGCAGGTAACCCTATATCTACAAACTATTTCTCAACCATTTTAAAAACTTGCGAAGAAGTATATGCTTTAGATGATTACAAAGGGCAAAAAGTAATAATTTTAGACAATACCATTAATTCAGTATATACTGAAATAAAGAAACTTATGATGAGAGGATTAAGACTCAATTCATTAAGTGCTATTTATGTGAACATAAAAAAGAGTTTGAATGTAAGTTATTTTACATTCTTAGTGGTTTATCAAATTCTCACTGAGCTTAATGTAATTACTTTCAATGATAAAGGCAGAATTGAAATAAACTATGACAAAAAGGACAGAAACAGTTCTGTAACATATCAAAACACAAGACCATGAGCAAGAAATTTGATTATGATGCACTATTAAAGAAATTAAAGGAAACTTATCCAGACAAGTATCCAGATTTAGAGCGCACATATTTATTTGCTAAAAAAGCTCATGAAGGACAAAAGAGAGCAAGTGGCGAGGATTACATTACACATCCTTGTGCTGTTGCAGACATACTTGCAGATTTTGGTATAGATGCAGTAACTATTCAAGCCGCATTTTTGCATGATGTTTTAGAAGATACTCCAGTTACACCTTTAGAAATCCAAGCAGAGTTTGGAGATGTAGTATTTGAACTTGTTGAAGGCGTAACAAAGTTAGACCACCTAGATTTAGGAACAAATAAAGAAGAAGCCCAAGCAGAAAACTTAAGAAAGTTATTCATGGCTATGGCAAAGGATTTAAGGGTTATTATTATAAAGTTTGCAGATAGACTTCATAATATGCGTTCCTTAGATTTTGTTCCACCAGACAAGCAACAAAGAATATCTAGAGAAACAATGGATATATATGCTCCTTTAGCTGGTAGACTTGGTATTTCTTTCTTCAAATGTGAACTAGAAGACTTGGCTATGAAATATTTATATCCAATGGAATATAAAGAACTTAGCGAAGCAGTTTCTAGAAGAGTTAGTGAAAGAAAAGACTTCTTAGACACCATTTGTAAACAAATTGAAGACAAATTAAAAGAATTACATATACATGGCGAAGTAAATGGAAGGTTAAAACACCTCTGGAGCGTCTATAAAAAACTAAAGAACTTAGATATTGGAATAGACCAAATTTACGATTTACAGGCCGTTAGAATCATTGTAGACGATGTAAAAGAGTGTTATACATTGCTTGGTGAGGTTCACACAATGTGGAAACCAATTCCAGGACGTGTTAAGGATTATATTTCAGTTCCAAAAGCAAACAATTACCAATCAATACACACAACCGTTATAACTCCATTTGGTGAGATTTTTGAGATTCAAATTAGAACCTATGAAATGCACAAAATAGACGAGTACGGTGTAGCTGCACACTGGAAATACAAGGAAGGAAACGTAGATCCAGCATCCGAACAAAAGATTCAATGGTTACGTGAGGTTATGGATTCTCAATCTGACGTTAAAGGTGCTTCAGACTTTATGGAAGCCGTTAAAGTTAACGTCTTTGAGGATGAAATATTTATATATACTCCAAAGGGAGCGCTCTTAGACCTTCCAATTGGCAGTACACCTGTAGACGTTGCATATAAGATCCACACAGAAGTTGGTAATCATTGCATAGGTGCAAAGGTCAATAAGAAGATGGTTCCATTATATACAAAGCTTCAAACTGGTGACGTTGTTGAGATTTTAACCAACAATTCATCTGCAGGACCATCTCTAGACTGGCTAAAATTCGTCACCACGGCCCAAGCAAGATCCAAAATCCGTTCATTCTTCAAGAAAGAAAACAAAGAAGAAAACATTAAGCGTGGACGTGAAATGCTTGAAATTGAAGCAAAACGTAAAGGATACAAGCTTCCAGAGTTATTACAACAAACAGAAGAATTAGATGCAATTTGCAAGAGATTAACAATTGCAAGTTTAGAAGATATGTATGCACAAGTTGGATTTGGTGGCGTTACAACTGCACAAATTTTAAATAAACTCATAGATGCATTTAAGAAGAAACACGTTATTCAGACCATTGAAGAAATTGAGACAATTGCAGAAAAAGAACATCAATCTATAACAAAAACTCTTAGAAAAAGAAGCAAAAATGGTGTTCTTGTATCTGGTAATACAGATTTCTTTGTACGTATGGCAAGATGTTGTTCTCCAATTCCAGGAGACGATATTGTTGGATTTGTATCTAGATCCAGAGGCGTTGTAATACATAGAAAAGATTGTCCAAACATACTAGAGCTTGAAAAAGAAAGATTTGTAGATGTTGAATGGGATATTGCACAATCTGACAGTTATGAAGCAACATTAAAACTTAAAACCGAGAACAGAAGCGGATTACTTGCAAATATTACAACAGTTATTTCAAATATGGACCTTTCTATTGTTAGTGTTACAGCCACAACTAATAAAGACCAACTTGCAGATATTATAGTTACTGTTACAATACACAGTTTAGACGAGATTGAGACACTAATGAATAAATTAAAATCCTTAAAGGGAGTTGTTAGTGTAACAAGATGAACATATTTAGCGTACAAACAACTGAATTAGAGACAAACACATACCTTGTTACAAATGGCAATGTAGGCTTTTTAGTTGATCCTGGCTCAAATGAAGACAGAATTGATAAACTTATACAAGACAACGGAAATGTAACAATAGAGGCCGTTTTAATCACTCATGCACATGCAGATCATATAAGTGCCGTTAAATATTACCAAGATAAAGGTGCAAAAGTTTATATACACAAGGATGATGTAGACAAAATTACTTCATATAAGAATCTTGGATTTGCAATTGGCTTAAAAGTTCCTCCTTTTGTTCCAGATGTTGTTTTAGAAGGTGGCGATACATTTACTGTTGCAGGATTAGATATATCTGTGATTCATACACCAGGACACTCTAAAGGTGGAGTTTGTTATGTTTTAGGGGACAATATCTTTACAGGAGACACGCTTTTTGCTTGTTCCTTTGGCAGAACAGACTTCCCAGATGGAGATATGAATGCATTAAAAGACTCTATAATAAACAAATTGTTTGGTTTGAAGGGAAATTACAAGTGTTATCCTGGACATGGACCAGAAACAAGCCTAGAACAAGAGAGAAATTGTAATCCTATAGCGTGGTAATATGATAAAACTAGAACTAAATCCAGTTAAATACGAGAATGATTTGCTTGAACTAGTTAGAATGTTTGAGCAATTTACGGATATGAACGTAGATATTTCTATGTCATTTGAGTATTATAATGGCGTTTTGGAAGTTAAAATCAAAGCATCCACGTTTGAAAACTTTATAAAAATATATAGATACCAATTTGATTATAATTCCGAACTAGAATTTAAAAGATTAGAGAAAAGATATCTAAAAATGGCTTTATATAAGGTTATTTCGTTCATAACAGGAGTAAATCTCCCATATGGATGTCTTACTGGAATAAGACCAACAAAGCTTTATAGAGAGTTTGGAGAGAACGCAGATGAGGTATTTACATATGATTTCAATGTCTCATATGAGAAACTAAAGGTAATTAAAGATACTGTAAATACACAAAATGCAATTAAAAATAGGAACAATGATAAAATAGATTTTTATGTTCATATCCCATTTTGTCCATCTAGGTGTGCATACTGTTCATTTATTTCAACACCTATAAATAAGCAAAAAGCAATACTTGAAGAATATACAGAAAAGCTCATAAAAGAGATAAGATTAATGAAGAGGTATATTCGTGAAAACAAGATAAAACTGAGGTCTATTTATATAGGTGGAGGTACACCAACATCTCTTCCAATAGACCTTCTAGAAAAGATTTTAAAGACTCTAAATATGAGGGTAAAAGAGTTCACAGTTGAAGCTGGAAGACCTGATACAATTACACCAGAAATGGTTGATTTATTGTTGAAATATAAAGTAACTAGATTAAGTATTAATCCACAAACATTTTTAAATAGAACTCTAAAAGCCATAGGAAGAAAGCATACAAATCAAGACACGTTAAATGCTTATAATCTTGTTAAAGACAAATTCGATATAAATATGGATTTAATTGCTGCACTTCCAGGAGAAAGTCTAAAAGACTTTGAGAATAATATAAAGAAGGCTGTAAAGCTAAATCCAGCAAGTATTACAGTACATACTTTATACATAAAAGCGGGCAGTGATCTTAAAGTGGAAGGGTATAATAATAACGAAAGAAATACCGAAGTCTTTAATATGATTAACTTCTCTTTTAAGTATTTAGAGGATAACGGATACAATCCATATTATATGTACAGACAAAAGTACACAGCTGGATCTTTGGAAAACGTTTCTTATGCCAAACCAGGCAAGGAATGTGTATACAATGTAGACATTATGGAAGATGATACTTCTATCATTGCATGTGGTGCAGGTTCTAGCTCAAAACTAATTAAGGAAAGAGATTTAATTGTACGTCAATTTGATTTTAAAGAACCCAAAGAATACATCCTCCGTTTTGATGAGATAATCGCAAAGAAAAAAGAATTTTTTGAAATTAATTTTTAGTATTTTTTATAAATAGTTGCAAAATATGATTTTATCGTATAAAATATTATAAAATATGATAAATGAGGTTTTCATATGGGAAAGACAGCTATTAGTATTACATTGGACTCTGAATTATTAGAGCAAGTAAAGAAAAAGGCAGAAGAGAACGATAGATCTTTAAGTAATTTTATTCAAATTGTTCTTAAGGAAAGTATTGGAAATGAGAAAGTTGATTTTACTGGTTCATTTGAACAAGCATTGAATTTAGAGAAATCTTTTAAGGTTGTCCCATATTCTGTTGCGGAATCTAATATCGTTAAAAACATTGACTTGAAGAAGTAGTATGAATTTATATATTGTTGCCGGCCCAAATGGAAGTGGTAAAAGTACTTTCATAAGTGAATTTATTGAATTATTCAATAAAAATTATGTTCTCATTAATGCTGATTCAATAGCTCATGAGCTTTTTAGTGATGTAAAAGATGATGTTAAAAGATATAAGAAGGCCTTTGCATATGCTGATGAATTAATGAATAAAGCTCTTAAAGAACAAAAAGATATTCTTATTGAAACAGTTAATTCTTCAACTCATAAAGATGACTTCTACAAAAGATGCAAAGAAGCAGGGTATTTGATTCATTTCTTCTACATTGCAACTGAAAACCCAGATATCAATGTGTCTAGAGTTTGTGGTAGAGTTTCTGAAGGTGGACATGATGTTCCAGAAGAAAAGGTAAGAAATAGATACTATAAAAGCCTAGAAAGGATTGAATATAGTTGGAATATTGCAGATATACTTTATTTGTATGATAATTCACATAGTGAATTGAAACTATGTGTTTATGCAATAAAGGATGACAATTACCTCGTTAGAGCGATTCCAAATTGGGTAAGAAAATATTTTATTGATAGAGTGGACATATAATTATTAAATATTACTAAAAATTAGTTTACTTTTATAAAATAAATTGTTAATATTTACACGTACTTTCGGCTCAGTTCAGACAATACTCCAAGTTTTTACTTAGTCGTTAGCGAATAAAATGTTCAAAGAAGGAGAATAAAAAATGAACAAAGAAACAAAAACAGAAATTATCAAAAAGTATGCTCGTTCAGAAAACGACACAGGATCACCAGAAGTTCAAATCGCTTTATTAACATATAGAATTAGCGAATTGACAGAACACCTAAAAGCCAATCCAAAAGACCATCACAGCCGTAGAGGTTTGTTATTAATGGTTGGTAAGAGAAGAGGCTTATTAGACTATCTTATCAAAGAAGACATCGAACGTTATCGTGCAATTATTGCAGAACTTGGTATTCGTAAATAAGATAAAAACACTTTTAGGGGGCGAGTTTAATAGCCCCCTTTTATATGTAATATAAGGTACGGAAAGTGCCAATACATAAATGGAGTATGATAGAGATACTCAGAAAGGAGAAAAATGGAAAAGAAAATTTTTAAAACAGTTATCGGTGGAAAAGAAGTAACAGTTGAAACAGGTGCATATTGCGGACAAGCAAATGGAAGCTGTATCGTACGTTGCCAAGACACAGTTGTTATGGTTAACGCCACAATGAACAAAGAAATTCGTGAGGGACAAGATTTCTTCCCACTCACAGTAGACTATGAAGAAAAGATGTATGCAGTAGGAAAGATTCCTGGTGGATACAAGAAGAGAGAAGGAAAGGCAAGTGATAAGGCTATCTTAACTTCAAGATTAATAGACCGTCCTATCCGTCCTTTATTCCCAAAGGGAATGTACAATGACGTAACAGTTATTGCTACAGTTTTATCCGTAGACCCAGAGATTTTACCAGAAGTATGGGCAATGGTAGGAAGTTCAATCGCACTTTCTATTTCAGATATCCCATTTGAAGGTCCTACAGGCTCTGTAGTTGTTGGTATGATTGATGGCAAATATGTCATTAACCCAACAGTTGAAGAAAGAAAGAGAAGCAGATTACAACTTAACCTTGCTGGAACAAGAGATGCAATCTTAATGGTTGAAGCTGGATCAGATATCATATCTGAAACTGAAATGCTTGAAGCTATTATGTTTGGTCATGAAGAAATCAAGAAAATTATTGAATTCATAGACACAATCGTTGCAGAAGTTGGAAAACCAAAGCAAGAAATTGAACTTGAACACATTCCAGAAGAAATAGACAATGCAGTTAGAGAATATGCATCCACAAAGATGGATGAAGTTTTAAATAACTTTGACAGAACTGCAAGAGATGCAGCAGAGGATAAGTTAGATGAAGATGTTCTCGCACACTTTGTAGATGATTTCAATGACGAACCAAAGAAAATTAAGTATATCTTAGATTCTCTTTACTATGTAAAGAAAGAAAAAGTTCGTGCAAAGATTATCAATGACGGTGTAAGACCAGATGGAAGAGCATTAACAGAAATTCGTCCAATTTGGATTGAAACTGGTATCCTCCCAAGAGTCCATGGTTCTGGTGTATTCACGCGTGGACAAACACAAGCTTTAACAACATGTACACTTGGTACATTAACAGATGCACAAAAGCTTGAAGGATTAGATGACGAAGCATATAAGAGATATATGCACCAATACAATATGCCAGGATATACAACTGGTGAAGCAAAGGGATTAAAGAGCCCAGGAAGAAGAGAAATTGGACACGGAGCATTAGCAGAACGTTCCTTAGAACCAGTTCTTCCTTCTGAAGAAGAATTCCCATATGCAATTAGAATGGTAAGTGATATCTTATCCAGTAACGGTTCAACATCTATGGCTTCCGTATGTGGTAGCACACTCGCATTAATGGACGCTGGTGTACCTATTAGCGCACCTGTAGCTGGTGTAGCAATGGGTTTAATCAAAGATGTAGAACATGGTAAAGTTGCAGTTATGACAGATATCCAAGGTCTTGAAGATTTCTTAGGCGATATGGACTTCAAGGTTGCTGGTACAAAAGATGGTATCACAGCAATCCAAATGGATATTAAGATTAAAGGTATTGACAGAGCAATTCTTGAAAGAGCACTTGAACAAGCACGTCAAGGAAGACTCTTTATCTTAGATAAGATAACAGAAGCAATTCCAGCACCAAGAGCAGAGTTAAGCAAGTACGCTCCAAAGATTGTTTCCTTCCAAGTAGATGTAGATAAGATTAAAGACATTATCGGATCCGGTGGAAAGACAATTAACAAGATTATTGCACAAACTGGTGTAAAGATTGACTTAGATGAAACTGGAATGGTTTATGTATCATCTTCAGATATGGCAGCAATTGAAAAAGCAAAGAGCATTATCCAAGTGATTTGCAAAGATGTTGAAGTTGGTGACATTTACGAAGGTAAAGTAGTGAAGATTCTTGAAAACGACAAAGGTCAATTCGGAGCAAACGTACAACTTGCACCTGGAAAAGAAGGAATGATTCACATTTCAAAGCTTTCAGAACAAAGAGTTGAGAAAGTAACAGATGTTGTTAACGTAGATGACATAGTACTTGTTAAGGTTATTAAGATAGACGAGAAACACCGTGTAGACTTAAAACTCAAACAAATCATCAAGAAAGCATAATTATTATAATAATTAAATAAAAAACAAGGGTGTTCTGTACGAAAAATAGGACATCCTTTTTTATGTCCCGTTTTTGGCATTGACAACCATAATATTTATATTAAACTATGACTGATGTGCGAAGAAAATGCATCTAAAAAAGACTTGAAAATATAACGATATGCCGTTATAATATTTTACAAGAAGGTGCAATATGATAATAAACACATTAATGGAGCAAAAGCATATAAGCAAGTATCGTCTAGCAAAGGAAAACAATATTCCTTACATGACACTAAATGATCTTTGTAATGGAAAGACGAGTTTGGAGAAGTGTAGTGCTGAGACGGTATATAAAATAGCCAAGGGGTTGAATGTATCTATGGAAAAAATACTAGAACCATATGTAATAGAAAGACCATCTTTCGATAATTATAGAAGTAGTGTATGTCATTCACTTAAGAGATTAGGTGATTATGACTTCATTGTTGAACAATTGAAGAAAGATGAGATAACTGTTTTATATGAAAGAGAATGGTACCCTGAATGCTTTTATTTATTAGCAATGGTTGATTACATTAGTAGAATCAATAATATTCCATTATGTGAAAAATATTCATATATTAGAAAATTTAAATTGCATGATGTGGTTTATCCAAGCAGTCTAATAGTTTTATCAAAAGCTACAAAAGATGAAAAAGTTCTAGAAGAAGCCAAAGAACAATCTATCCCGGAGTTTATTAGGTTTAATATTGTGGAGGCAGATGTAAGAAATGTAATCTAATTAGGCATTATCTCTTTTATTTTTAGTCAATTTCGTGTATAATAACTACTAGTAGTTAACAGGAGACAATATGAATCCAGTAGAATTAATAAAGTTTGATAATGGTTTAACCCTTGCTCATTACTATAATCCTAATGTTTTAACGGTTGGAATTATGTTCACAGCCAAGGCAGGTTTAATTATAGAAAAACCAGAACAACAAGGTATTTCTCACTTCCTTGAACACTTATCTTTTAAAGGCACAGAGAAGAGAGATGCATATCAAACAACTTTTGAACTAGATAAACTTGGCGCAAATTCTAATGCATATACAACTAAACAAAATACATCATACTACGCACTATGCCTAGCAGAAAAGGCAGATGAAGTAATGGATATCCTATCGGATATGTATTTCAATTCATGTATAAAAGAAAAAGATTTCAAGAGTGAAAGAAAAGTTGTATATGAGGAAATAAAAGAATCCAAGGATGATAATGGAGATATAGTTTATAGTGCCGTGTCTTCGCTTTATTTCAAAGGTTCACCTTTGGCAAAGGAAATACTCGGAACAAGAAAATCTCTTGCTAAATTGACTCCAGAGGACGTTAGAGAGTATAGAGATACTCATTACACAGCAAATAATACAATTATTACCATTGCAGGCAATATGACTAGAGAAGATGCTATTGCTTTAATTAAAAAATATTGTCTTAATTCATTTAAGAGAGAAAATGTGGTATATGAGATTCCAGAAATTAAAACAAATGCTGGTGTAGTTATTTCAAAGAAAGATATCCAACAAAACTATTTGGAGATATTCCTTCCAGGTTTTGCAGCTATGGATGATAATCTATTTACACTTAAAATATTTAGTTCTATCTTTGGCTCATCATATTCATCTAGACTATATCAACAATTAAGAGAAAAGAAAGCACTTTGTTATTCTATAAATACAAGTGCAGTATCTTTTAGTAATGTTGGTGTATTTAACATTTCTTCATCCTTTAATGCAGATAGAACAGAGGAGATGCTAGAAGGTATTATTTCTGAGTCTAAAAAGTTCTTAAAGAAAGGATTAACACAAGAAGAAATGGATCTTGTAAAAACACAGATTAAAACTGCATTCGCATTCGGACAAGAGAGTATTTCATCTATGATGAAAGCAGTTAATAGTGCAGCATTTTATGACGAAGCATTGGACTATAATGATTACATTGAAAAGTATTCAAAAGTAACTATAGATGACATCATGGATGTTGCAAAATATACATTAGATTTTAGTAAGGCAGGTGTGTCATTACTAGGCAAAGAAATAACATTAGATGTAAAGAAAAAATTCGGATTATAAGAGGAGCGTTATTATGGAAATTGATAAGGAAAAACTTAAAGAAGCATGTAAAAAAATCGGTGCAGATGCAGATAAATTAGATACAATCTTTGCTATGCAAAAAGCATTAGATGATGATATTCAAAAGAATAGACATTTAGATGGTATTTCTATGGAGGAATGGATTCAAAAAGAAACACTTGCAATGCTCTCTGAACTTGCAGAATTACTTGCAGAGGTAAACTTCAAGTGGTGGAAGAATCCTAAAGAGGTTAACATTGATAATGTTAGGGATGAGATAGTAGACATACTTCATTTTTTTGTAGCTATGTGCTTAAGAAGTGGAATGACATCCGAAGAATTGTTCGCAAGATACCTTTTAAAGAACGAGGAAAATTTCAAAAGACAATATGGAACATCTGAGAAAAAAGGGTATGAATTAAGCGAAATGAATAAGAAAAAATAACGTTTCATAAAACATAAATATTTTATTTTGGCACTTAAGTGAGTATTTTTACTCACTTATTTGTTTATTTTTTTATATTAACCTATTGCGAAAAAAAGATTTATATGCTACAATATTTTAATGTATTAAAATAGTTTTACATATATCAAGAGGGAGTTAATGGATACAAGAAAAGTTCGTGCAAATACAATACAAAGAGTGATATTTGGCATTCTATTTATAGTCGTTGCACTTCTTATGGCTCTCTCATGTTTTGGAGCTTTTTCTAAGGTTGGTTCCTCACTAAAACAATTCTGGACAGGAACATTTGGCTTGGCTGCATATGGTTATGCTTTTGCTTTGTTAATTTTAGGTGTAACTCTTGTTTTCAACATTAGAAGAAAGAGATCTATTAAAAATTTACTCAAGCACATTTCATTATTCGTTGTTGCCATTTGGGCACTTCATATTTATACAAGTTCTCCAGAGATGGTTGGCAACGGATATGGTGGTTATTTAAGAGATACATATTACGCAGGTTCAACAGCAGGTGGTGTATTATTTGGTATTCCATCTTGGCCTTTAATGAAAGTTATTACTCCAGTTGGTGCATTAATAGTTGTATGTATTGGATTCTTTACAATGTTATTCTTTGCATACATTTTCCCATACTTACGTCATAATGTAACATATTCCTCATCTTCTAAAGAAGGTAATAAGAAGCAAAAGAAAGAGAAGATAGACTTAACATCCTCTCCAACAATTACTTCTTTTGGAAGTAATGGAAGCCAATCTATTGCTTTAGACGTTGCTGGGGCAGATTCAAGACTTGCAGATAAGAATGCTGTAGGTGCAGATGGATATACACCTATGCGCACAACATCCGTAAACATATTAAATGAAAGTTTACAAGGATATGAGCAATCCAAGTTAGAGGGTGGATATGAAACCCAACAAGATTTGGCAAGAGATATCTTATTTGGAGATGATCCTTCTCCAGATTTAATGGACAGATATAGAATTGCTGGAGATCCAAACCTTGCTCTTAATGACATAGGAGCATCTTATGGAGCTGTAAAGAAATCAGACTTTAGAGAAAAGCTTGGTTGGAATGAAGAAGCACAAAGACAAGAGTTTATTTCTAGATATACAGATGAACCAGCAAGAGATGTTCCAAATTATACTTTGGATGATGTAATGGCTGCTTCTAAGAGGGAAGAAGAGGAACGTAGAAAGAGAAACGAAGAGAATACTAACAGTGCAATGCCTTCTTTCTTTGATTTAAAAGCAGAACAAGCAAAATTATTTAGAGAATTAAATACTCCTAAGCCAGAGGAACCACAAAATACTGTTGTACAACCAACACATAAGATGGAGACACCAGACATTAATGCAGAAAAGCAAATGGCACAAGATACAACAGCAACATCCGGATTAAGAGGAGCAGTTAATAGAGCTGCTAAGGGTGAAGATATTAAGCCAAAGGTAGAAGAGAATGTAGAGAAGGAAGTTGAGGCGGAAGCATATGTAGAGCCAACAACACCAAAGATTTCAATGCCTGCACAACCACCACAACAAGAAAAGGTACAACAAACTGTTTATCCACAACAGCCACAACAAGAGCAGGTTATTAATTACTTTACAAATCCTCAAGGGAACAGGGTATTACAAGAGCAAGCAAATAAAGAAGTTGCACCACAACCAATTCAACAAGCTCAACCAACCCCACCTCCACAACCACCTCAACAACAAGTTGTTGTACAACCAGTACAGCCTATATATATTCAACAACCTGTACAACCTGTATATGTACAGCAACCAGTCCAACAAGTCCCACCACAACAACCAGTTCAACAACCGGTTCAACAGTTATGGCCTCCAGTACCACAACAACCTGTACAACAGCCAGCACAACCAGTTGCAAAGCCTGTGGAACGTAGTTCTATCTTAGATAGACCAGTTGGATATACAGATATAGAAAGACAACTCATTGAAGCCGAAAAGGAAGAAAAGAGAAAGAAAGAGTCCATTAAAGACAAGAGATTTGAAAAGGCAGTTAAAGAAATGGAAAAGATTGGCAAGGAAGAACTTGCTAAAGCTCCAAAGCCTGTTCAAATTAGTATGGAACAAGTTAAACCTAAGAAGCCAATGAGACCATATAAGAGACCTCCTATTTCATTACTCGATCCTCCAAGACCAGCAGAGCAACAAGATGAAGACTATGACGAGATGAGTAGGAGAATAGAGGAGAAGTTTAACTTCTTCAGAATTCAATGTAAGGTTGTAGGAACAACAACAGGTCCGACCTTCACACTTTATACATGTGATGTTCAAATGCCAAAAGGAAAGAGTGTAAAGACCATTCTTTCTTATGAAACAGACCTTGCAATGTGTATGGAAAAAGAGAGTGTACGTATTCTTGCTCCAATTCCAGGAACAAACTATGTAGGTATAGAAGTTCCAAACAAGAAGAGATCTATTGTTACATTTAGTGAGATAGTAAATTCTCAAGAATTTAAGGCTAAAGGACCATATGCGATTGGTGTTGGTAAAGACTTATACGGAAAGATTCACGTTTATGATTTCCCTAAGTTCCCACACATTCTTATTGCTGGACAAACTGGTGCTGGTAAGTCCTGTTGTATTGGTATTTTATTATGCTCATTATTATACAAAGCAACACCAGAAGAATTAAGATTAATTCTTATAGACCCAAAGAGAACAGAATTTGGTGCATATAATGGCATTCCACACCTTTTAACAGATGAAGTTATTTGTGATGTAGACAAGGCTATTAGATCTCTTAACTGGGCAGTTAATGAAATGGTTAGAAGAATGCAATTCTTACAAGATAATCATTGCAGAGACGTGGATGAATATAACAAGAAGGCTGAAGATGCTGGATTACAAAAACTTCCAAAGATATTAATTGTTGTTGATGAATTGGCAGACTTAATGCAGCTTGGACAAAAGGCAGTAGAAGATGCAATTAATAGAATTGCAAGACTTGCTCGTGCTATGGGTATTCATATGGTTCTTGCAACACAAAGACCTTCCGTAGACGTTATCTCTGGTACAATTAAGAATAACCTTCCAACACGTATTGCATGTAAGGTTACATCCATCCAAGATAGTAGAACAGTTCTAGATTCTATGGGTGCAGAGAAGTTACTTGGTATGGGCGACTTATTATATAGAGATCCTACAATGGCAAACCCAGCTCGTATACAAGGTGGATTCATTTCTAATGATGAAGTATCTAGAATTGTAGATTTCGTAAAACAAAATAACGACACAGACTTCGATCAATCCATTAAAGATGCAATTTGGAACGAAGAAAAAGAGGATGCTGGAGATAAAGATTCTTCTAATAAGAAGAAAGACAATCCAAATGCTTTAGATGAAGATGTCATTGAAGCATTAAGAATAGCACTTGAAAGTGAAGAAGGATTATCCATTTCTATGATTCAAAGAAGAAGTGGATTTGGATGGCCAAGAGCAGCGAAGGCTTTTGATAAAGCACAACAACTTGGAATATTCGGTCCAAAGGATAACAAGAGTAGAATAAAGCTTGTCATTTCAGCAGCTGAAGTTGAAGAAATGATAAGAAAAGCCGAATCTGGTGAAGATGAAGACGGAGACGAAGAATAATATAATTTAATATAAAATATTAAAATGCTCACATAAAAGTGGGCACTAATATTATAAAGGGACAAAATGAAAATAGGTGTAGTGTCATTAGGTTGTGATAAAAATCGTGTAGATACAGAGAAGATGCTCTCAAGACTAATCTCTGCAGGTCATACCTTTGCTAGAACCGAAGAAGAAAGTGATGTTATAATCATCAACACTTGTGCCTTTATAGACAGTGCAAAAAAGGAATCCATCTCAGAAATATTTAATGCTCTTTCTTATAAAGAAAAAGGTAAGAAAATAATCGTTACAGGTTGTATGCCACAAAGATATTTAGAAGACCTTAAAAAAGATATTCCAGAGGTAGATGCATATTTAGGAACAGCAGACTACGATAAAATCGTAGAAGTTGTAGATAGAATCACAAAGGGAGAGAAGTATGCATGTATAAATGGAGGGGATTCTTTCATATCCCACAGAATGCTTACAACTCCATCCCATTATGCATATTTGAAGATTGCAGATGGTTGTGACAACTTCTGTTCATACTGTGCAATACCATATATAAGAGGAAGATATCGTTCTGAAAAGATGGAAGACTTGCTCCTTGAGGCAAGAAAGCTTTCAGATGACGGCGTAAAGGAGCTAATACTCGTTGCACAAGACGTTACCAATTACGGCAAGGATTTATCTAAAGATAAAAAACCAATGCTTATAGAGCTTTTAGACGCTTTATGTAAGTTGGATTTTGAACGTATTAGATTATTATACTTAGAACCAGATTCTTTCACAGATGAACTCATAGAAAAGATAAAGAATGAAAAGAAGATTTGTAATTATGTAGACATCCCATTCCAACATGCCTCTAACCAAATTCTTAAGAAGATGAATAGGCATTATACAAAGGAAGAGATGTACGCTTTAGTTAATAAACTAAAGAAAGCAGGAATTACAATCCGTTCAACATTCATTATTGGTTTCCCAGGAGAGTGTGAAGAAGACTTTAATGAACTTAAAGAGTTCATGGAAAAATCTCAATTAGATTATGCTGGATTCTTTGCATATTCAAAGGAAGAAGGAACAATTGCAGCAAAATATGAGCAATGTGATCCAAAAGATACAAAGAGAAGACTAAAAGAAATACAAAAGATACAAAACAATATAATGAAAGAAAAGAACAAGAATCTTGTTGGAAAGGTTATAAAGGTTATTTCAGATGGTATAGACTATGATACACAATCTTTCATAGGAAGAACTGAATATCAAGCACCAGACATAGACGGAGTAATCTATTTTGCATCCGATGAGCTTGTTGAAGAAGGAAAAACCTATGATGTGGAGATAACTTCATACAAAGGTTCATATTTATTTGGAAGGACAGTACAATGAAACTAACACTCGCAACTAAAATAACATTATTAAGGGTAATACTAATTATCCCAACAGTTATATTATATATTCTCGCATTTTATATAGAGGGAGCACAATTAGGACTACTAATTGCATCCTGTGTTCTATTTGCAATACTTTGTGCATCTGATTTCATAGATGGTGCCATAGCAAGAAAGACAAAGACGGTTTCAGACTTTGGAAAATTCCTAGATCCACTTGCAGATAAAGTTGTAATTATTATTATGCTTTTCCTAATGGTCTGGAGTGCAGGATTCCTAGAAAGAGGATATATTTTATATCCTCATGATGTCTTAGTCCTTGCAGTAATTGGTGGGCTTATAACAACAAGAGAATTAGTTGTATCTATATTTAGAGCAGTTGCAGCAGCAAAGAACGTAGTACTAGCAGCAGACATTTTTGGAAAGTTTAAGACAATTTTCTTAGACGTTGGTATGACAGTTCTTATTATGGCTCCAGTTAAAGCTCCAAATGTCCCATACTTCTTTGCATGGGCGGGTACAATAATATTCTATATAGGCGCAGCACTTGCTCTATATTCTGGTGTAAACTATATAGTAAAGAATAGACACGTATTTAAAGAAGAAGAACCAAAACACGAGGAAGAGAAGAAAGAAGACTAATATGGAAAGAGCATTATTAAAGATTTGTGGATTAAGAGAAGAAGAAGTCCGTGCCATTATTAAAAACATTCCAGGCAGGGAAGGTGTGGATATTGCCATTAGTGAGAATAATCTAGATTGCAAGATACAAATGAAGTCTGAAACATTAAAACCAATTGAGTTTGAAATAGTTAAGACAAAGATTTGGAATGCATTTGAAGATTATGCTTATGCTTCTCAAGATATATCTCTTCCAGCACTAGCGGCAGAACTTTTAAAACTAAATAAAAGGATTATATCTGTTGCAGAGAGTATAACAGGTGGCGAAATTTGTTCTAAACTTTGTTCTATTCCAGGAATAAGCGACAACCTTTACGAAGGAATTGTTTGCTATAGTAGATTCTCTAAAATGTCTAGATTGGGAGTTTCTTCTATAACATTAGCAGAAAAGGGAACAGTATCTAAAGAGACTGCATATGAAATGGTTTCCGGTCTTTTAAGAGGCAAAGGACCAAACTGTATAGGTCTTGCTACAACTGGACTTGCTGGTCCAACTGGGGATGAAGGAAAGCCTGTAGGACTTGTATATATTGGAGTTGGATCTGGAGACTTTATTACAGTCTTTGATAGAATGCTTCAAGGAGATAGAAATACAATTAGAGAGTCTGTTGCAAACCTTGCTCTTTATTTCCTAATTAGATACCTAAAAGGCGATATTTTAAGACTATAATTTTTCAAAAAATATCAAAACACCTTAGAAAATACCTATCTGTGTCCTATATTTGGGACACGTTTTTTATTTTTATATGTTATAATGGAACCATGAAGAAAAGTGAACGAGGTGAATAAAAATGAAACGTAAAGTTAAAGTAAAAGATACTAGAACTGGACAAGTAATTGAAGGCGAAGTAACAGTAAGAGCCTACGACCATTTCCAAGGTCAACTAAGAAGTCCACACCTAGTTCAAAAAAACAGAAAAAAATACTGTAGAAAACAAAAACATAAAATAGATTATAAAAATGAGGAGAAATAAAAATGGCATCATCTGAAGAAAAGAAAAAGAATTTAGAGCAAGCGCTTCAACAAATTGAAAAGCAATTTGGTAAGGGAGCTATCATGCGTATGAATAGTGAGATTCAACCAATAGACGTTATACCAACAGGTTGTTTACCACTAGACATGGCACTAGGAGTTGGTGGTGTACCAAGAGGAAGAATCATTGAGATATACGGACCAGAATCAAGTGGTAAGACCACACTCGCACTTTCATGTATTGCAGAAGCACAAAAACTTGGCGGTATTGCAGCATTCATAGATGCAGAGCATGCTTTAGATCCAGTATATGCACAACAACTTGGCATTAACATTGAAGACTTATATCTTTCACAACCAGACTCTGGTGAACAAGCATTAGATATCGTAGAAAAGCTTGTTAGAAGTGGTGCCATAGACATTATTGTTGTAGACTCAGTTGCAGCTCTAACACCACAAGCAGAAATTGATGGTGAGATGTCAGATGCTCTTGTAGGAACACAAGCAAGACTTATGTCCAAGGCGATGAGAGTTATCACAGGTATTATCTCTAAAGCAAACTGTTGTGTTATATTTATTAACCAATTAAGAGATAAAGTTGGTGTAATGTATGGAAACCCAGAGACAACCACAGGTGGAAAGGCATTAAAGTTCTATGCAACAATTAGAATGGACATCAGAAAAGGTGAGGCAATCAAAGACGGAAGTGAAGTAATTGGTAACAAAGTTAAGGTTAAGATTGTTAAGAACAAAGTAGCACCTCCATTCAAAGCAGCATCCTTTGATATCCTTTACGGACAAGGAATTAGCAAACTCGGATCTTTGGTAGATATGGCAGTTGCATGCGGAGTAATCCAAAAGAGTGGAAGCTGGTTCAGCTACAATGAAGAAAGAGTTGCACAAGGAAGAGAGAAGACCATTGAATGGTTAAAGAACAATCCAGAACTTGTAGATGAAATTGAGAAAGCAGTAAGAGCAAATATTCGTCCAGGACAATTCAATATAGACGATTAATAGATTACGTAAAGAAACAACGGATAGGCTAAGGAGAAAGGGACTAGTCTTATAAGGGCGTTCTTAATCCTTAGCTTTTTTTATGCAAAATAAGGAGAAAATATGAATAAAGAAATAAAACTAGTTAATAATGTTTATGACCAAATATCTCAAATAATTGAATTGAGAAAATATAGAGCCAAAATCATGGTTAATTCTGAGATTATTGCAATGAATTGGTCCATTGGAAAATGTTTGGAAGAAAATATTCTTAGAGGTGAAAAAGCAGAATATGGCCAAAAGGTCATAGAAGTAATTGGTAATAAATTACAAACCGAATATGGAAACGGCTTTAATAAATCGACATTATTCAGAATGATAAAATTTTATAATGAATTTCCAAATGCTGAAAAAGTGGCGACATTGTCGCAACAATTATCATGGTCGCATTTTGTTGAGTTATTACCAATAAAGGATGAGACCAAGAGAGAGTTTTATACAATAATGAGTATAAACGAAAATTGGGATGTAAGAACATTGAGAGAAAGAAAAAAATCAATGCTTTATGAAAGGACATTAATTTCAAAAAAACCTGAGGAGACCATAAAAAATGATTTGGTCCAATTGAATGATAAAAAGAAAATGTCAATAGATTTATTCCTAAAAGATCCATATGTGCTTGATTTTCTAGATTTAAAAAATACATTTAGTGAAAAAGACTTAGAAAATGCGATATTAGTTGAACTGGAACAGTTTATTCTTGAAATGGGAACAGATTTTGCATTTTTGGCTAGACAGAAGCATTTCATTTTGGATAATAAAGACTATTACATTGATTTATTGTTTTATCATAGAACTTTAAGGCGATTAGTAATGATTGAGTTAAAGTTGGGAGAGTTTGAACCAGATTATAAGGGTCAAGTTGAATTATATTTAAAATGGCTTGATAAAAACGAAAGGGCAAAAGGTGAAGAACCACCACTAGCGCTAATACTATGTGCAGAAAAATCTGATGAAACAATTAAATTAATGGATTTAGATAAAGGGAATATAAGAGTTGCTCAATATTTGACAAAATTACCACCTAAAGATTTATTAGAAAAGAAATTAAAGATGGCAATTAGTCGTGCTAAGGGTTTACTTGACAATAAAAAATAATAGTCTATTTATACTGAAACAAAAAGTGGCGACATTGTCGCAACAATTATCAAGGTAACAATTTGTGACCTTGAACGTCTAAATATCTTTATTTCTTTAAGAAATATATGGTATAATATTAGCCAAAGAATAAAAAGGAGGAATCAATATGGATAATTACATGGTTTGGGTTTGGCTAGGTGTAACAGTACTTGCACTCGTAGTTGAATTCTCAACGACACAACTTGTATCCTTCTGGTTTGCAATAGCCGGTGGTGTAACTCTTGCATTATCCTTTATTCCAGGATTCCCTTGGTGGGGACAAATAATTCTCTTTGCAGGATTGTCTGTAATCTTATTCTTTGCATTTAGACCTTTTGTTAAGAAATGGCTCAAAAAACATGAAGGCAAGAACACAAATACTAATATGGATTTAATTATTGGTATGTATGTGCGCTTAATAGAAGGTGCAGACTTTGATAACCTCGGTTCGGCAAAGATTGGAGATGTTGTTTGGTCTGTAAAGAGCAAAGATGAAACAGTCCTAGAAAAAGACGAAATAGTAAAAATTGTTGCAATAGAGGGTAATAAACTCATTGCAGAAAAAGTAGAAAATAAAAATGATATAGAGGAGGTAAAGTAAAATGTTAGGTATTTTATGTTTATCTGGTGGAGCAATCGCAGGAATAGTAATCGCAGCATTAGTATTCGTTGCAGCAATAATCTTTATTTCTTGTGCTAAAGTTGTTAGACAAGCAAATGCAATAATTGTAGAAAGATTAGGTAAGTACAACCGTACACTTAATACTGGTTTCCATCTCATTATTCCTTTCTTTGAAAAAGCAAGTAAGCCAATTAGCTTAAAAGAAAAGGTAGCAGATTTCAAACCACAACCAGTTATTACAAAAGATAACGTTACTATGCAAATAGACACAGTTGTTTATTTCCAAATTACAGATCCAAAGCTTTATGCATATGGTGTAGAGCATCCTATTTCTGCAATTGAGAATTTAACAGCAACAACACTTCGTAACATCGTTGGTGAACTTGAATTAGATGAAACATTAACAAGTAGAGATACAGTTAATAGCAAGATGAGAATAATTCTAGATGAAGCAACAGATCCTTGGGGTATTAAGATTAACAGAGTAGAGCTCAAGAACATTCTTCCTCCAAAAGACATCCAAGAAGCAATGGAAAAACAAATGAGAGCAGAACGTGAAAGAAGAGAATCTATTCTTAAGGCTGAAGGTGAGAAGAAGAGTGCAATTCTTATAGCAGAAGGTGAAAAAGAAAGTAAGATTTTAAGAGCACAAGCAGATAGAGAAGCACAACTCCTTGCAGCAGATGCAGCAAAGCAAGCAAGAATTATGGCAGCAGAAGCAGAAAAAGCAGCACTCATTGCAGAAGGTGAAGGTAAAGCAAGAGCAATTGAACTTATCAACAATGCAAAGCCAATTCCACAATATGTAACACTTGAAGGATTTGAAGCTCTTAAGAAAGTTGCAGATGGAAAGGCTACAAAGATAGTTGTTCCAACAGAAATTGGAAATGTTACAGGACTTCTTGCAAGTTTAAAAGAAACAGTAACAGAAACAAAATAATTTAAAACCAATTTAATTAAATATAGATGCTCTCTTAATTGAGGGCATTTATTTTTATAAACATACTTGTTTATATTTTAATTTTGTGTAAAAATATTACTATCTAAAAAATTGAGGCAAATTTATGAAGATAGAAAAGGTATCTAGAGAAGAAAAATATAGAATAATGGATATTATAGGCAAGCACTTTGAAAAGTACTGGGGACTTACTCTTGCCTTTGCAATAATAATATCTCTATTTGCTCTTGCGGCAACAGTATATTGGAACTTTGATGACAACACTGCAGGAAAAGTTGAAGACTACATTTATTTAGTAGACTACATCTTACTTCTAGTATTTGGGTTGTCCATGATAACCATTCTCGTTCTAAATAAACTCAAGATTAGAATAGATAGTATAAAACTTGCACAACATATTCATTTCTTCGTTTTCTTCATTATAGCCTTAGTTACTTTGGAATGTATTTTGGATTTAAAGATTGGAATATCACCAATGATGTATATGGTTCTTTTAATGACCATAGCTGGATTATTCGTTTTAGAGCCAAGATTCTTTGGTATCACTTTCTTTGCATCTGTACTTAGTATTGTTATCTATACAATAGTGAATAAATCCACATTCTATACCAATACATATGCTGTAGAGAATGCAGTTGTTAGTGCTGCATTTGTAATTGTTCTAGAATTAATAGCAATTAGACATTATAGAGTTACAATGAGTGAACACAAAGCCCAAGAAAAACTAGAAAAACTTACATACTATGACGAACTCACAGGTCTTTTAAATGAACGTTCATATGTAGAAGCAACAGATGAACTCGGACAAAAATATTTAGATGGAACACTAGAGCCATTTGCAGTTGTTATGATGGATGTTAACAATCTTAAGAATACCAATGATACATATGGACATCATTATGGATCTCATTTAATTATTAAATGCGGACAAGAACTTCCAAAGATCTTTAAGACATCCAAGTTATTCCACGTTGGAGGAGATGAGTTCATAGCAATAGTACAAGGTGAAGACTTTGAACACTTTGAAGAAAGAATGAAACAATTTGACGACACTATGCTATATACAGAAGACGAGTTTGAAGGACATACATTGATTTTCTCTGTGGCACGTGGGTACGGTATATATGAATCCGGATTAAAATACTTAGATGTCTTTGGAATGGCGGATACAGCAATGTACAATTTCAAGCGAGAAATGAAGAAAAAATACAATATAACAGGAAGATAAAAAGACAATATCCAGGGAAAAGTAAAAGCCCTGGATTTTTTATGTTTTGTGAAACAAATATTATATTGACTTAAAACAAGATATTGTTTTATAATTTACATTGACAGAGTCTTTAATAGTTAATAATAGATTATAATTATTAAATGGCTACTGATTATATATATGGAGGAGTCAGTGATGACAAGCAATTTATTAACATTGCTTGCTGCACTAGGCGCTGGTGAGATTGCAGGAATAGCAATTGGTACCTTCGTTGTAGGAGGACTAATCGGTCTATTTGGATATAGATTATACACCAAGAGTAAAATCGGCGTAGCTAAAAAAGAAGCAGCAAGAATTCTAGAAGAAGCAAAACTCGAAGCCGCAAACACTAGAAAAGAAGGAATCTTAGACGCTAGGGAACAAGTGAATAAGATGAAGGCAGACTTCGAAAACGAAACAAAAGAAAAGAAACAAGAGTGGCAAAGAACAGATAACCGTTTAAATCAAAGGGAAATCAGTTTAGACAAAAAACAAGAAGCCATAGACATTAAGGAAAACAACTTAGAGAAGAAACTTTTTGAATTAGATAACACAAGAAAAGAACTAGACACACAAAAAGGAAAACTCCAAGACAAAGAAACAGAACTTGCAGAGAAGGAACAACAAATAGATGCTGAACTTCAAAGAGTAGCAGGTCTAACAAGAGACGAAGCAAGTGAAGAATTAAAGAACTCTCTTATTCAAGGTGTAAAAGAGAAATCCGCACAAGAAGCTAAGAGAATCATTGAAGAAGCAAAAGAGAACGCAAACAAAGAAGCACAAAACATTATTGCAACAGCAATTCAACGTTGTGCAGCAGACCAAACAACAGAGAATACAATTTCATCCGTAGCACTTCCAAACGAAGAAATGAAAGGACGTATTATTGGCCGTATGGGACGTAATATTAGAGCCTTAGAAAGTGCAACAGGAGTGGATGTAATTATAGATGACACACCAGATGTAATAACACTTTCAAGTTTTGATCCTGTAAGAAGAGAGATTGCAAGATTAACATTAGAAAAGCTTATTTCAGATGGTAGAGTACATCCAGCAAGAATTGAAGAAGTAGCAGAGAAGGTTAGAAAAGAAATAGAGCAAACCATAAAAGAAGCTGGAGAAGAAGCAGTATTTGAGGTTGGTATTCCTTCTTTAAACCCAGAGCTCACAAAGATTCTTGGAAGATTAAAGTATCGTACAAGTTACGGACAAAACGTACTAAGACACTCAGTAGAAGTTGCTATGCTTGCAGCTGCAATGGCTAGTGAACTTGGTATTAATCCTAAGACAGCAAAACGTGCAGGACTCTTACATGACTTAGGCAAAGCAATAGACCATGAAGTAGAGGGAACACACGTAAGTATTGGTGTAGACTTATTAAAGAAATATCATGAAAGTGGAGATGTAATTCACGCAGTTGCAGCACACCACAATGATATAGAGCCAACAACAATAGAAGCAGTTCTTGTACAAGCAGCAGATGCTATTTCATCCGCAAGACCAGGTGCAAGAAGAGAATCTCTTGAAAACTATGTAAAGCGTATTGAGAAGCTTGAAGACATTGCAAAATCATTTGATGGTGTTGAACAATCCTTCGCAGTACAAGCTGGTAGAGAGATCAGAGTTATGGTTAAACCAGAGAAGGTTGGAGATCAAGCAACAGTATTCCTTGCAAAAGAAATTGCAACGAAACTTGAAGAAGAACTTGAATATCCAGGACAAATAAAGGTTAATGTTATAAGAGAAGTAAGGAGTGTTGAATATGCCAAGTAGGCTTATAAAGACAGATGAAGACATTAAGAACATACTTGAAGCAGTACGTATTATTGATGTTGTTTATGACAAGATTTTAAATGGATATATCAAAGAGGGCATGACCGAATTAGACCTTGCTCTATTAGTATACAAGTTTGTTATTGAAGAAGGTGGAGAAGGATTATCTTTCAACACTATAGCAGCATTTGGGGAGAGTGGATGTGAACCACATCATGTTCCTAAGAAAGATAAGAAACTTGAAAAAGGCATGCTAGTAACATTAGATATCGGAGCTATCTATGGCGGACAATGTTCAGACTTTACAAGAACCTTTGGATTTGGATATGTAAATGACGAGCAAAAGAAAATCTATGAAATTGTAAAGAAATCCCAAGCAGAAGCAGCAAGTGCTTTAAAGGCAGGATTTAGTTGCAGAGCAATAGATAAAATAGCAAGAGATATAATTGCTGAGGAAGGATACGGTGAGTATTATATTCATGGAACCGGACATGGAGTTGGATGTGAGATACACGAGGCTCCTACACTCAATACAAGAAGCGATGAGATACTTGAAGACAGAGAAGTAGTAACTGTTGAACCAGGTATTTATCTTCCAGGCAAGATGGGTGTACGTATTGAGGACATGTATATAATTGGACAAGACGGACCACTTAGCAAGATAGAAAGAGAACTTATAATTTTATAAGAAATAAATAATTTTAATTTAAATATAGGAGAAAACAATTATGGCACAAATAATGGCAGGAGACATTAGAAAAGGCGTAACATTCCTTTACAACAACAACATTATGGTAGTAGTAGACTTCCTTCATGTTAAACCAGGTAAGGGTGCAGCATTTGTAAGAACCAAACTTAAGAATGTAGTAACAGGAGCAGTTCTTGAACAAACATTCAACCCAACAGAAAAGTTTGAGCTTGCAACAATTGAAACAAAGACTATGCAATATAGTTATACTGATGGTGATTTCTATTACTTCATGGATAGCCAAACATATGACATGGTTCCACTTTCATATGACCAAGTTAAGGATGCATTAAACTACATCAGAGAGAACGACACAGTAACAGTTAAGTTCTTTGATGGCAAAGCATTCTCAATTGATCCACCAAACTTTGTAGAGTTAAAGATCACAGTTTGTGAACCAGCATTAAGAGGCAACACAGCAACACCAGGAACAAAGCCAGCAACACTTGAAACTGGTCTTGAGATTCAAGTTCCTATGTTCGTTAATGAAGGAGACACAGTTAGAGTTGACACTAGATCTGGAGAGTACATGTCTCGTGTCTAATTGTTAGAAATTGATACAAATTGCCTAGCTCGTAAGGGCTAGGTTTTTTGTTGCTCTTGAAGAAAAATACAAGCCGAAAATTGGTATAAAAAATTAAGAAAATTTATGATAAAATTGCGTTAAAAAATTGGGTTAAAAATTGATAAAAAATTAGTGTGAAAAATGCCCTAAAAAATGACAGAAAAATTAGTTAGATTTTAGCTTTAAAATAAGTCAGTGAAGAGAGCAAGAATAAGAAGATGAACAAGCAATATATAGAAGCCATTTTGAGAGATGTTGCAAGGTTGGATAAAGATTATTTAGAAGTATGTTGGAGAATGAGATGAGTGGATTGAGAGAGCTTGAGAGAGACACAAGTGAGTATAGTATGAAACTTATAATTACAAAAATTATAACTAAGAAATAACCTATAGAGAAGGAAGATAATTACTTTATTTTGATAGTTTTTAACATGTATCTATAGATAGGAAATATAGTATAAAATAGACTCAAAAATTATTATTAAAATGGCCATTTAAATTGGGCATTTTTTTATTCCAAAAAATAGTGAGAAAATAGAGAAATAATTTAAATGAAAATAATTTAAGAATAGCCAAAAATAGTTAAAAATTATGAAATATATTCAAAAATGAACAAATATGCGACAAATATGTCGTTTTTATTAAAGACAAAAAACGCATTTAAAGTGCCGATTTGTATCGTTAAAGTATAGGTTTTTGATAGTGTGCATAGCATACGCGCGCACGTGTGCGTGTATTTTATTTGTATACTTATATTAATAATAAATAATATATATAGTTATATAGGAGTTAAGAATAAACTATTACGTAAAATAATTATGGTTGTATTGTGAAAAATACTATGTTATAATCTCATTGAACTCACATCTAGGAGACATAAAAATGAAGAAAAATACTAACGATAATTTAACCGTTTTTTCAGACGTAATTTCATCTCTTGTTTATAAAGCAACAAGTGATGTAGAAGGTCTTGAAATTATCAATACTTCACCAGAGTCTAAGAAGTCAACAAAGAAGAAAAGTGTTGTTGTAAATTTCTTGCCTAATGACAAAGTTACAATAGATGTCTCTGTTGCAATCAAGTATGGGTATGTAGTTCCAGATGTAGTTTCACTTGCTCAAGAGAAGATTATTCAAGCCGTTGAAGCAGCCACAAAATATAAGGTTCAATCCGTCAATGTTTCAGTCGTTTTAGTCATTGTTCAATAGGTGAAAAAATGGGTAAAAGAATCGTTGCTAGAGAAGATGTTTTTAAGCTTGTTTTTGGGTACATGTTTACACTCCAAAAAGACGATGAAGATCTTGAACTTTTTTTGATGGATACAGACTTTGATGAAAGTGATAAAGAGTACATAAAAAATACTTATGAAGGTGTCATGAAAAACTATGATGAAATTCAAAAAATCTTAGTTGAGACAATCACCGGTTACACACCAGAAAGAGTATTTAAAACAGACAAGGCAGTTCTCACTCTTGGTGTCTATGAGTTAAAGTACACAGCACTTGAAAAAGGAATTGTTGTTAACGAGTGTGTTAAACTTGCAAAGAAATATGGAACACAAAAATCTGGAAAATTTGTAAATGGTGTTCTCGCAAAAATAGAAAAATAATTTAAAAGGGGTTCGCCCTTTTTTGATTTACTTTAAGGATAAAATTATGTTAGGGGATGTAAATTCACTTCTTGAAAAATCTATACAAGTTAAGGAATTGAATGCGATTATTAAGTCGTCATTTTATGAGAATCCTTTTTTCTTGAACCTTTATGTTTTTGGAGAGGTTAGTGGTTTTAAGATTACAAACGGAAATGGATATTTCACCCTTAAAGATAAAGAAGCACAAATCAAATGTTGTATCTGGGGAGCATCTCCAAAAGATGCAATTGCAGAGGGAACAAGTATTATCGCAAGAGGTAAGGTAGACTTCTGGAACAAGAGCGGATCAATAGTTTTTGTGGTTAGTGAATTTATGCCAACTGGTAAAGGATTATTGTTCTTAGAGTTTGAAAAGTTAAAAAAGCAATTAGAATCCGAAGGTTTATTTGATGAATCTCATAAGAAACCAATTCCAGAATTTCCAAAGAATGTTTTAGTACTCACTTCCAAGACTGGTGCTGTTATTAGAGATATAAACACAACCATTAGAAAGAATAACCCAGTTATAAATATCGTAGTAAGAAATGTTCTAGTCCAAGGTGATAGAGCAGCAGCCGATATTGTTACAGCTTTAAAGAATTGTGACAAACTTGGATATGATGTTATCATCATTGCAAGAGGTGGAGGATCTCTTGAAGACCTAGCACCTTTCTATGATGAAACCTTGGTAAGAACTATTTATGATATGAAGACTCCAATTATATCTGCAGTTGGACACGAGACAGATTATTCTCTTTGTGATTTCGTTGCAGACTATAGAGCACCAACTCCAACAGCAGCTGGTGAGAAGGTTGGCTATGACTGGTATGGTTTGGTAGACCAAGTAAAAGAGAATATGCAAAGAATAGTATCTTTGTGCAATAATCAATTTGAAAGAAAATCTAGTAGAGTTCAAGTTCTTAGTCATAGACTCGCTACAGCAAGTACTACTTTCTATACAAGAAAGGTGAATAAGATACTTGCACTCACTTCCAGGTTAAAAGAAAATACAAACTTAATTTTGCAAAACAAGGAAGGAAAGTATAGAGAACTTAATGCAGCACTAGATCAATTATCTCCTTTAAAAACATTTGGCAGAGGTTTTTATTCTGTATCCAAAGATGGAAAGAGAGTAACAAGTGTGGATAATGTAAACGTTGGAGATGAAATAGATATTAGAGGAAAGGATGGCACAATTAGTGCAGAAGTTAAAAAAATAGAAAAAGAGGAGAAATAAGATGGCAGAAAAGAAAAACACTTTTGAAGAATCTCTCCAAAAACTAGAAGAGATAGTAAAGACATTGGAAGGAGATGTTTCCATAGACCAAGCTATTCAACTATTTGAAGATGGAATCAAAGTTTCCAAAGAATGTGTAGACGAATTAAAAGCAGAGAAAGGAAAGTTATCTTTACTCACAGACGAAATCAATAATCTCACAGAGGAGTTAAATATAGAGAAATGAGCAGACAAGAATTCTGTGCTCATATAGAGCATGACTTATTCTTGCTTTTAAATAGCAAGAGTGCACAAGTTGGACAACAACTTGTAGAAATGATGGGATATGCAACATTAACTGGTGGAAAAAGATTGAGACCAGCAGCTATTTATCTTGGTGCAGAAGCAGTTGGAGGAGATGTTAAGAAATTAGATAGTAAACTCAGAACACTTGCACTTGGATTAGAATTAATCCATTGTTACTCCTTAGTTCATGACGATTTACCAGCAATGGACAATGATACACTTAGAAGAGGAAAGCCAACTGTACATAAGGCATATGGAGAAGCAAATGCTATTCTTTGTGGAGATGCACTTTTAAATTATGCAATGGAAACTCTTTTAGATGGTGTTGTAAGATATGATGATCCTTTGTTTAACAAAGCAGCATTTAAGATAGCAGAATGTGCAGGATACAAAGGTATGATATACGGACAATACTTAGACATTAACGGAAACGGAAAAGATATTCGTTCTCTTATTGGTCTAAACCAATATAAGAGTGGAAAACTTTTTGAAGCAGGATTTGCAGCAGGTGGTATTCTTGCAGGTGCAAGTGAAGGAACTGTAAAGATTCTTTGCAATTACGGACAAAACCTTGGAGCAGCATTCCAAATCTTAGATGACATAAGAGATATGAAGAAGGATGATATCTCAGTTGCAAAACTTGCTGGAGAACAAAAAGCAAGAAGTTATGTTGTGTATTATATGGGAGAAGCAAAGAAGGCAGCAGAGAAACTTCAAGTTAGAGACGGTCTTAATGCTCTTGCAGATGATATGTCTAGAGGCGAGTATTAATTAGATAATTAAAAGAGAATAGGAAGTTCGTTAGTTTGCAAAAGTGAGCTAACGAATTTTTTATGTAAATTGTAATAAAAATCTCTTGCATTTTAGGTTAAGTTGTGATAAATTGATTAAGCATTGTGGCACCATAGCCAAGCGGTAAGGCAGAGGTCTGCAAAATCTTTATCTCCAGTTCGATTCTGGATGGTGCCTCCAAAATACCAAAGGCAATTCTGAAAACCACATGCCGGAGTGGTGGAATTGGCAGACACAAGGGACTTAAAATCCCTCGCCCTCAAAAGCGTATCGGTTCGAGTCCGATCTCCGGCACCAAGATTAAGCTCCCAGATTGGGAGTTTTTTCTTTTATGTGTGATAAACACACATATTCTTTGAAAGATAGCAATTTCATTCTTGCATATTATATTTATCTTTGATAAAATATATATGTATAACTATGTACACATATTTGGGCATGTTTTTGTACTTGTACATAGAGAGTAAGTATAAAGGAAGAGAAGCAAATGATTTCAACAACATATGCAATGAGAAAAGGATATAAGCCTATAGACTTTTTCTATCGTGCAGTTGTTAATGTTAAATCCAAGAAAGTTCAGTTTGTAGATGCATTCCAAATTCTCAATGACAGATATGTTGGAAGAATGAATGTTATGAACTATTTCTTTATTGCAGAAAATTCCGTACGTATTAACGAACTCAATCTAATTGCTTTAGACGAACTCAGAAATTACAACCAAGTAATGAGAGAAAACTTCTACATTCCAGATGTACAATACAATCTCCCAATTACAACAAGATTCTTGGGATCAGATAGAGACTTAGAAATACTCCAAGCAACATTAAGAGAAAAAGGATACAAAAAAGCAAACCTTATAATCTCTTTCAATGCAAACACATTATTAGCTCTTCCAAAAGAAGCAAAAGTTAGATATGACAGATTAAGAAGAATGGGCTTTAAAACATGTGTTTACGGATTTGGTGAAGAGTTTAACGAATTAGACTTATTTGCAAGATACAATTTTGATTACCTAAGATGCGAAGCAATTTATTTTGATGCAACACCTCAAAAGAAGAGATTACTTAGCATGCTTGTTAAATATTGCAGTGCAAACAAGATGAGTCTCATTATGGAAGGAGTAGATACTCCAAGCCAAATGACAAGATTCAGAAAAGAGGGAGTAAACCTTTATACTGGAAAAGCAGTTGCAAAATTAACAAGATGGGTAACTAGAGAGATATTATCTCTTCCTGCACTAAGTGCAAAGCAAAAGGAAGAATATCTTAGAAAGATAGAAGCAGAGAAAGCGGAAGCAAGAAGAAAAGAAGAGATTGCCAAAGAGAAAGCAAGAATGGAAGCAATTAAGAAAGCAAAAGAAGATGCAGCCGCTGGAAAAGTTATTGCACCTGAAGCTCCAAAGCCAGAGATGACTAAATCTCCATACCAAGTAAGACTTGAGAAGCAAAAGGAAGCAGCAAAGAGAGCAGAAGAGATAAGAGCAGCAAAGAGAGCAGAGAAAGCAGCACTTTTTGATGTACAAAAAGAAGATAAAGATACAAGAAGAGAAAGAAAACTTTACGAAGAAGCAGCAAATGCATATGCAAAAGAGACATCTTTATTTGGAGGAGATCCATTTGGAGGTAGTGGAAGCTTCGGAATGAAGTTAAATCTTGGCAGACAAGCACCTAAGTTCAAATCCAAAGAAGCAGAAGTTATTATTTCTGAAGCAGAGGAAGAAGAAGTATCTTCATACGAAAGCGAAAAGGTTCTTGGAGAAGGCAAAGCTGTAAAGCCAGTTTTTGATGAAAAGAAAGCAGACGAAGAAGATGCAGCAAGGGAAGCACAAGAAGCCAAAGAGAAAGAAGAAAGAATAAAAGCAAAGAAAGCAGCGCTTGAAGCACAAAAGCAAGAAGAAGAAAATGATGTTGAAGAGCCTGTTGACGAAATAAAAGAAGAAACACAAGAAACTCCTACCACTGAAGTTCCACAAGAAGAACCAAAGCAAGAGGAAGTTAAAGAAGAACAACAAGTACCAGAAGAGGATGACGAACCAAAAGGTCATTATAATGAGAAACATCAATGGGTTGATGAAAATGGAAACATTTATAATGGTTACTGGGACGAGAATGGCAACTGGGTAGACTATGAAGAGTTTGATGAACTTGAAGAAGGACATTACAACGAGAAAGGTCAATGGGTTGCAGCAGATGGTACAGTATATAACGGATACTATGATGAGCAAGGTAGATGGATAGACTATTCATATCAAAACGAAGATGGCGAGTGGGTAGATAACGGATACTTTGACGAAAGAATAAACAAATGGGTTCCATACGGCTATTTTGACGAAGATGGAACATGGCATAACTTCTAAGAAGTGTACTAAGGAGAGAATCCTATGGCAGATGAAGAGAGGGATGTAACTCAAAACGAGGCAGTTGAGTCTCAAGAGACTTCAAATCCAGCAGAGCAAAACGAAGAAGTTGCTCAATCTAATAATGCAGAGAATGCAGAAAAAGAGGAAAAGAAGGGTAAGAAAGACAAGAAAAGTGCCAAAGAGAATGCAAAAGCAGAGAGAGAATCCCTAAGTGCAAAAGAGAAAGCGCAAAAGGAATGGGAAGATTCCATTATTGCAAACAAGAGAGTAAAGAGAGAGTTAACTAGAAAGAAGGTTACAAGAGTTCTTGCTCTTATCCTTGTTTTATCTTTGCTCTTAACATCTGTTGTTTATGTCATGTTATTGTTCATAGAAGAGAACTCCATTCGTATCACAGCAACATCAAAAGATGAAAGAACAATCTCACTTTCTAGTGATGGTGATATTTGGGCTCCTAAACTAAATGTTGATGGTCCAGATAATATGTGGAACATATCTTATAATCCTGAATATGAGAAAAATGAGTTATCTGAGCAAACTGTTCCAAATTATGAAGAACTAGTTGCAATGATTTCTTCAACATCTCAAGATGAATCTGTAAATGGTATGCTTTCTACAAAGGATGATCTCTACATTGCATTCTCATTTATGCTTAAAAATACATCTAGTATTATGACTGAAAACATTGACTTCAATATTAGAATGAAAGTTGAAGCTAGTGGACAAACAAGGAATTATGGAATAGTAGATGCAGTTAGAGTAATGTGGATAGAAGAATTCGGAAACATAGCAGATCACATAGAAGATACAAAACATTCTGGTGTATATGCAACAGCTACATCTAATGAAGCAGTAATTGATATGCAATACCAATTATTTAATATGACAGATGAAGATGGAAACAAGCCAACAAGTGTTCCAGAGAAGTGGGCATATCCAAATAAGATGGTTGATGATGCAAACAAAAAGTTTGATTTAGATTACGAATGGAATGAATTCGATGTGATGAATGGTTTTAAAGATACAATTCCATTTGCAAGTGAGGACACAGTATTTGAATATCAATCATATTTGGTTCCAGAAGAAGTCGTTAGATTCATTGTCGTTGTATGGATAGAGGGAAGTGACTTTGATTGCAATGATGATGCTCTTGATAGTTATGTATCCCTTGGAATAGACTTCCAAGTACTTTAAAATAAATATATAAAAAATATTATATCTTTTTGCCAGGTTAATCTGGCAAAATTCATATACACACGTATATATGCGCAGGATATAGTAATTAATATACTTTTATACAAATATAATAGGTGTTTATGCAAAAATAAAAGTGAAATTAAGACAAAACAACAAAAAAGCGCATAATAATACAATAATAATGTTAAAAGAATATTATATTTATGCAGAAATAAATAAAATAATACCAAAAACCAAGAAAATTTTGAATAATTACAAAAATTTTTCCAATAAATTATTTATCTTTCATATAATATATAATATTATATATTTAACTAGAACTGGAGTACTATGCCCAGAACTAGGGTAGCAAAAATCGTGAAAAACAATTCTGGGAGAAAAATTAAGATCCCAAAAGGAGTTAAATATGAAAAAGAAAGGTTTGATTATAGCAACAATAGTAATGGTACTTGTATTAGCAGTATCACTTACTACAGCAACTTATGCATGGTTCACAACCACAGCAGCAACAACAATTGAAAGCATTACTGTTAAAGCAGCAGCTGGTGCTGACGTTAAAGTTGGTATGAAAGCAGATAACACATATGCAGCAGGCGCAAACCAAGATGCATTTGTTTCTGGTTCTTTAACTTGGGCTGATTCAGCAACACCATGGACAGGTGATCCAGGAATGGGATTTGAACTTAATACAGGATTATCTTTAGCATCTATTGCAAAAGCAACAGGTTATGGTACACCAAGTACATTATCTTATACAGCAGACCAAACAGCATCAGTTACACCAGGACATTATGTAAGAGTTAATGATGCATATATCGCAATTACATCAGAAAACCAATCAACATATACTTCTGAGACAACAACATACACTGCTTCTGGAACAGCTGGTACAGCAGGAAAGTTCACTCCAGGAACATCTTCTGGTGAAACAATTATTAAGGCAAGTGGTTCTTCTTCAGCAGTTTATGATGCAACATCAGTTGAAGCTGCAATTCAAAATACAGACTACTTACACTTTGTTCTCGGTGTTTCTCCATCTATTGCAACAATTGATACAATCACCGTTTCATTGTTTGTAAATCCAGGCACAAACAAGAATGCTATTGGTGTAGAAGCTGCTTTATATTGTTATTATAGTATTGATGGTGGTTCATTTGCTGGTGGTCAAATTTATACCACATATGGTGAAAATACTGCTATCACATATAACACAACAAAGACAAATATTTCACAAGCAAGTACAGTTGGTGCTGCATTAAATGCTCATTATAATGTTGCAACATACACAGATACAACAGTACTAAATGCTGGATGGAAAGAAATCGATATTCCATTTGGAACAACTAATACAGCAATGGCTGCAGATACAGTTCACCAAGTAGAAATCTATATCTTCTATGATGGAACAGATACAGACTGTATTAACTCAGCACTTGGTTCAGAATGTGGAATTTTATTCTCAATTACCAATACTAAAGTTGGTGGCCAATAGTGCATAAACTAATAACTATGAAGAGGGTCGTCAGAAATGGCGATCCTTTTTTTGTATTTTTTAAACAAGAAAAATTTATAAATATTGACACCTCAAAAACATCAAACATATGATTTAAAAAATATGAATTAAGGGATACTGCGAGTAGGAGCACCATTACTATTGTAGCTATAATCAAACCTTTCTTTTTCATATTTAACTCCTTTTGGGATTATTTAATTTTTCTCCCAGAATTGATTTTTGACTAACTTATTCGTATATCTACATAAATGAAGAAACCCAATCACAAAAAAATCATCCGAAAAATATTTCCGAATTATCCGTAAAAAAAATACGAACATTGTTGACTTTGTCAAATATAGATGAGATAATATAGTTACAAAAAGGTATCGGAGAATGCAAAAATGCTTAAGAAATTCATAGTAACTAATTTTAAAAACTTTAAAACAAGAACTGAATTGGATTTATCTAAACCTCTTCATTTTGAATTCAATGAACATCTAATAAAAGACAATTGTATAAAAACAGGTGTATTTTATGGGATTAATGGTTCTGGAAAATCAAATCTAGGTTTGGCTATTTTTGATATAGTTATTCATTTGACAGATAATGAGAAGATGTTGGACAAATATTTATATTATCTTAATCTTAGTTCAAATAAACCTACTGCAGATTTTGAATACTATTTTAGTTTTTCCGGTCATGAGCTAATATATAAATATTCAAAAAAAGATGCTCAAACTTTAACTAATGAAATAGTCATCATAGATGGAAACGAAGTCATTAATTATAACTATGATTCAAATAATGGATATGTGTCACTAGAAGGAGCGGAATCATTGAAATTAAAAACGGACTCAAACATTTCTAGAGTTAAATACATTATGAATAGTTCCTTGTTGGTAGACAATGAACAGAATAAAGTATTTAATGATTTTTCTTATTTTGTAAATCATATGCTCTTATTCTACTCTCTACAGCAAAATAGATATCAAGGACTTGTTTCTGGAATAGAAGATATTACACAAGGTATTATAAAAAAGAATAAAGTTAAAGAATTTGAAATTTTCCTTAAACAACAAGACATCAATTATGACTTAGATGTTGTAGATAATTTGGGGCAAAAAATATTGGTTGTTAAGTTTGGGAATAAAATGGGAGAGTTTTCTAGAATTGCTTCAACTGGGACTATGAGTATGACATTGTTCTATTACTGGTATATTCGTATGCAAGAAACCTCTTTTGTATTTATGGATGAATTTGATGCTTTTTATCACTTTGAATTATCTCAAGACATACTGAAGACAGTAAGTTTATTAAAGGCTCAAGTTTTATTAACAACACATAATACGGACTTATTATCCAATGATATTCTTAGACCAGATTGTTATTTCCATATTGAAAACAACAAAATTAATGCTCTAGTAAATCTTACGGATAAAGAACTACGCAAAGCTCATAATTTACAAAAAATGTACAAGGCAGGATGTTTCAGTGGCTAAGGATATAAAGATATTTATTTGTGAAGGAGAAAGAGATTTGGGATATTTTGGGAATGTGCAAAATATCTTCTTTAAGGATGCGGATTTTCGTATAATATCTCTTTCTGCAAAACTAAATATCTATATGTTATATCAAATACTAAAAAAAGATGAGAATTTGGATTTAATTGAATTATTAAGAGAAGACCCAGATAATGCCAAGAAATTGGATGGAGTTACAAGACAACAAGTTTCTGAAACATATATGTTCTTTGATTTGGATATACAACAAGCAAACTTAAAGAAGTTAACAAACCCCATTCAAGTAATTAGAGAATTATTGGATTTTTTTAATAATGAAACAGAGAATGGGAAAATGTATTTAAGTTATCCAATGGTTGAGGCATTAAGAGATTATAAAGAAGGTTATTGTGATTCAATTACTGGTTGTATAGTTGACAGAAAGAACATTAAAGATTATAAAACCCTAACTGGAGCAAATCCAAAAACAGCTGAAACAAAAAAATATGACAAAAATAAATGGAAAAATATTTTAAACATTTTCCAAATGAGAATTAAGTGTTTGTTTGAGTTAGATGATTTTATAGAAACATATTACAGAAAACATATTACTCCCAGTACGATTTTCGATCAGGAATATTCATCATATTTACCCGAGACTGTTTTTGTATTAAGTGCTTTCCCTGAGTTCATATTGGATTATTTTTCTACTAATTTTTGGAAAAGTGTTATAAAAGACACAAAGTTGACCTTTAATAATTGTCCTAAAAGATAATTGATACTCATCACCATAATTAAGAGTTATCACATTAACAATCTCTAAAAAGAGGTACTTTTCTTCTTTTTAACCGAAATAACTCATTCGTAAATGAAAAAGATGAAGATGATATGGGAGAAAATGATTAAAAATAGAGTAATTATGAGGTGAAATTAATAATTTTGTTCTAAAAAGTTAAGAAAATAGGGGATTATGGTCATTTTCGACTCTTGACACCCGTATATTTATTAATTATAATTTCAATAAGTATAGTTATAAGTCTATACTGTTGGGTTATATGCCCAACGGAACAACAAAGTTGATCGTGTGAAGCGTATTATTACGTTAAAAGGACATTAGGTATGGCACGTTCAGCCTGCATATGAGCTCATGTATATAAACACAAGTGCATAAGCATTAAAAGGACAAGAAGTCTAGGGTTTTATGGTGAGAGGTTTTATTTAAGGGGTATTTTTATGCCTAGCAAAGCAAAAAAGGAGTTAACTCCTCAACAAAAGAAAGTACAAACTGCATTGAATTGGGTTTTGAATGTGGTTTGTGTTTTGATTATTTTATTCGCATTAGTTTTATCAGTAGTGTCAATTTCACAATCAACGAATAGTGATAATCTACCACATCTTGGAAAGAATTATTTCCTTGCTGTTAAAACAGATTCTATGTCAGGTACCTTTGAAGTAGGTGATATGATTGTTTGTAAACAATATGATGGATCTACAGTACTTCAAGTTGGTCAAGTTATTACATTCAGAGTTATTATGGGACAAACTTCCTATGTTAACACCCACAGAATTATCGAAGTTATAGATGGTGCTAACGGAACACACTCATATAGAACTCAAGGTGACCATGAAGCAAGCGCAGATACAAGATTAGTTGGACAATCTAACATTATCGCAACTTGGGGAACACCAGGTGTTAAGGGTGCAGATGGCAAATGGAATTCTGAATCCTATGGTAAGATACTTAAGGGTGTAGGTAAGATTAACAACTGGTTGAATGATGAAGAACACATGACAGCTTCAGGAAAGAGTATTAGATACTTCCTAGTTATCGTACTCCCATTAATCTTACTCTTTGTCGCATATGCTGCTGTTCTTATCTACTCACTTGTTAAGAACAAGGTTGCAAAAGCTCAAGAAGTTGCAGTTAATGATTTATCAGAAGAAGAAAAGGCAAGACTCGCTCAAGAATATCTTGCATCTCAAGGCATTTCACTTCCAGAACAACAACAAGCTCCTGTTGAAGAATCTGCCGAGGAATCAGTAGAAGAGGCTAATGAAGAGCCTACAGACGCTGAAACACCAACAGAAGAATCATCAGAAGAAGTTCAAGAAGAAGTGGCAGAAGATGCAGATAAAAAGGACGAGGAATAATTAACCTTATTCTTCTTTCTTTTTTGGTAAACTCACAGCTCACAGTACAAAGATAATTTTGTCTAAACACAGTATTTTCACATATAGACGTGAAAAAACTCGTAGATTAAAAAGAAAATAGTAAGATTATGAATATTCAAAATGTATTTACATTTCTAAGAGCTTTCCTTGGAGCATTCTATGACAACGGATTAGGTGCAATCTTTAGAGGCTTTATACATATGTTCTACAACGAAGGTTATGTGGAAGCATTCTCCTTATTTGGTGGAATGTCCACAGGCGAAAAGGCTGTAGGTATGATTTTCGTTATACTTATTGTTGTCGCTATCATTGCTCTCGTTGTTCTGGCTGTGTTCGGAATAAGAAAACTACTTAGAATTAATAGAAATGTTGTACTTCCTCAGGATTTAGTAGAGGAATGTGCTAACTTAAAGAAGCAAATTATAAAGATGTCTGCTGAGAAAGATAGAATTCTCGGTATGAAAGTTTCAGATATTGGTAACTATAACGGTGAAGAAGGTGAAGAGGGTTCAGGTCAACCTGGTGAAGAAGAAGCTAAGGCTGCTGGTGAATCTCGTTTCTACAAACTTACAGAAATTGACCAACTTTATGCAGATTACGTAGATCCAATGTATGATGATTCCATTACACTTGAACAACTTTGTGATATGTTCAGAAATTTCGCATGTTCAAAGATGCGTCTTTACTACGAACCAAGAATTATTAGATTGTTCATTGCTGGATTCAGTACAACTCGTCTTCTAATCTTACAAGGTATTTCTGGTACAGGTAAAACGTCCCTTCCACACGCTATGGGTATCTTCTTTAATAACCCAGCAACTATTGCATCTGTTCAGCCATCATGGCGTGATAGAACAGAGCTTTTCGGATACTTCAACGAATTCACCAAGCGTTTCAACGAAACCGAAGTTTTGAAGAAGATGTATGAGGCTACATGGAATAAAAACATTTACCTCACAATCTTGGACGAGATGAACATCGCTAGAGTTGAGTACTACTTCGCTGAAATGCTTTCTATTCTAGAAATGCCATCAAGAGATGAGTGGATCGTAGACTTGGTTCCATCTGGATGGCCTAATGACCCTAAACATATTGAAAAAGGCCGTTTCCAATTACCTCAAAACATGTGGTTTATTGGAACAGCTAATAACGATGACTCCACATTCGCTATTTCAGATAAGGTTTACGACAGAGCTATGCCAATTAACATTAACTCTAAAGGTGTTCCTTTTGAAGCTCCATACCAAGATACAATTTGGATGAGTGCAACACACTTAGAGGATTTGTTTAACGAAGCAAAAGAGAAGAACAAAGTTTCCCAAGAAAATCTAGATAAGATTAATACTTTGGATGACTACGTTATTAAACACTTCCGTTTGGCATTTGGTAACCGTATTGTAAAACAGTTAAAAGAATTCGTTCCTTCATACATTGGTTGTGGTGGTACAGAATTAGATGGATTAGACTACGTTCTCTGTAATAAGATTCTTAGAAAGTTTGAATCATTGAACTTGTCCTACATTCGTGATGAGATTGATGGTTTGTGCTTATACCTCTCAGAACTCTTCGGTGAAGATTCTATGGGTGAATGTAAAGAATACTTACAAAGATTAAAGAAGTTGTTCTAATATATATTAGAATTTGGAGAAAGACTTGTGGCTGGTATAACTCGTGAACAGTATATGCAGTATGCAAAGAAGATAGTTTCTGTTCTTTCAGGAGAACAGTTCTATGAACAGTACCGTGATAGGGTTAAAAACGGTGCCAATTCATTCAAACTCCAAAGAAAAAAGTTAATTCAAGAAATTTCAGTAGACTGGATTGATACCATTGAAGGTATTCTTCCAAATCTAGACCATATCGTTAGAAATCCTCGTAAGTTCATCGTTCAAGAAGAAGATATCGTGGACGTATCTCTTGCTCGTTCAATCTCAACAGAATCTGTTAAACACCTTGCTCAGCATACTAACATGATTTCAAAGGTTGAAGAAGATGGTACGGTTATTCCTTCTAAAATCTTGAATATTACAAAGGAAGAATCTTTCGAAATTTACGAAAATAGATTTATCTATACGCTACTTTTGAAGGTTAAAGACTTCGTAACTATGCGTTATGATAAAATTAAAAAGGCTAGTGCTACACAAGACGTTCTTGAATTAGATGCTGAATCTAAATTCTCACTCCCAAAGAAAAAGGTAACATATCGTTCTCAATATATGGCTCAACTCGGCTTTGATGAAGTCATGAGATTGGACCCAGAGACTATGGAGAAGATTGAACGTATTGCAAGAATGGACCGTATTATTACAGACTTCTTGTCATCACCATTTGCAAAGCAAATGAGAAACTCTGCTCCAGTTAGACCTCCTATTACAAGAACAAACGTTATCTTAAAGGAACCTAACTTCAAAAAGGCTCTAGTTCTTTGGCAGTTCATTGAAACTTATAACGTTACTGCTGGTTTTAATGCTAGTGATGATATTACAGATTTAGACCTCACCTCAGAAAATGTTGAACAATTAAAGGATATGGTAACTCTTAATACAATGCTCTTTGAGAGTATGTATGACGAGCACGAAACAGACTTTGATATGGAAGATGCTGCTTTTGCAGATTTCATCAAACTTGGTGAAATGGACTTCAAAGCAGACAATGTTCAACATGACGAATATTCTCAAAAGGCAGATGAGGATGAACTAAAGAATGAGGCAGAGAAGGAAGAGGAAGTAAAAGAAGAACCAACTGAGGCCGAAAAACCTCCAGAAGAGAAGGAAAAAGAACAAGAAGAAGTAGAAAAAGAGGTTGAAAAAGAAAAGGAAGTAGATAGAGACCTAGAAACTCCAGCTCCCCCTAAAGATCTTCCAGATATGGATGAAGAACCAGATGCTGAGAAGTTTGACCAAAACCTCTTTGATGTTCGTAAGTTATATAAACGCCCAGAAGAAGATAGATTAAGACAAACAGAAATTAACCGTATTAAAGACGCAATAGACCGCTGTCTTATCTCATATAGGGCAATTAAACAAGAAGAACTTGAAAAAGAAAGACAAGAAGAACTCAGAAGAAAGAGACAAGAAGACTTGGACAGAAGAGCAAATGCTCTCAAAGAACAAAGAGACAGAGAAGCCGAACTATTTGGCATGCCATCTCTTAGAGATAAGTTCAACCAAGACCAAGCAGCAAGGTCTCTATTCGGAACAGGTTCATTTGCAGAAAACCATCCAGAATTATTCTTTGATAAGAACGAAAAACTAGACTTTGAAGACAAAGATTTAGATAGAATTCGTAGAGAAATAGACGAAATGGAAAGAGCTAAGAGATTAATTCTCTTAGGACGTCTTAACATGACAACTGGTGAGGTTGAAGGTATTAACGAATTTGAAGTCCCAGAAGTAGAGGAAACACCAGTTCAAGAAGCACCTATTAATGTAGTTGCAGATAAACCAGAAGAAGTTCAAGAAGAAGTTGTAGAAGAAACACCAAAGACAGAAGAAGAACTTGCTATAGAAAAGGCAAAGAAGGCTGCAGAAGAAATAGAAAAACCAACCTCCAAGCCAAAGAGAGCAATGAGAAACTTCAGGCCTGTGGATGAAAGAAAGGTTGGAGTTGGTAATGCACCTGTAGACTATGGTCTAAAGGGAGATTTAACAGGTTCTGCATATGGATTCTCCATGACAGGTTTCAAGAGAATGGCTCCTGTAGTTCCAGTTGTAAAAGAAGAAGAGAAACCAGAACCAATTCAAGTTCCAACACTTACACCATCTCCAGAAGACTTCAACCCATGGGCAGAAAGACCAGGTGTTAAGAAGGTAGAAAAGAGTGTTCCTTCTGTTAAGACAATTAAGACATTCAAGCCTGTAGATATCAAGAAATCTCAAGTTGGAGATGCTCCAGTTAAGTATAATTTAGGCTTTGCTGGACTAGACGATACAGGTCTCGGATTCACACTTCATACAGATGCAAATGCTCCTAGATATAGAGGTTTAGGAGAAGAGGATACTGAGGATAATTATGAAGATAATATTCCTCTAATGGGCACAATTCAACCAAAGGTTGAACAACCAAAGCCAGAAGTTAAAAAAGATCCTTGGGCTATCACCACACAAAGAGGAAAGAAAGCACAACAAGCATCTTTAATTGCAAAGCAAACACACGTGTATAAACCTGTAGACGAAAGCAAAGTTGGAGTAGGAGATACACCTGTAGATAGATTAAGTACAAGAGACTTACTTGGTAACACATTTGGTGCTCAAAGAGCAAATCTTGGCAAACTTGGATACAATGAACCAGTACAAGATCCATACGGTCAATCTGTAGAAATTAAACCAGAAAAACCAAAGAAAGAGAGAAAGAAGAAAGAGGAAAAATCTGTAGAAGAACAAGTTCAACCTGCAGTAGTTCCAGTTGTTGTAACACATGAAGCAAAACCAACAACAAAGAGAGATCCTAATGCACTTTCTCCAACAACAATAAATCAAAAATATTCAAAGAAATCTGGTAGGCAAAAGACCTTTAAACCAATAGATGAAACGAAGGTTAGTGTAGGAGATTTGCCAGTAGACTTTGGCTCTATCCAAAACGCTTTAGGCAATTTTGGAATAGAAAATAAAGACGAAAATGATGACGAATAATATAATTGCAAACTCCTAAAAATTGGGGGTTTCAATTTATATAATAAATTGAGTTTATGGAAGATTTAACAAAGCAAAGCATTAAACCTAAGAAACATCAAAGACCAAAATCCAAAGGAAGAAAAATCTTTGATATTATTTCAACCATCGTTGAGGTATTGGTTTTCTTAATTGTTGTTGCTGCTGTTGTAGTTGTTGTTCTTCAGAAGAGACAAGGTAAAGACGTACAAGTATTAGGATACAATTTCTTCTATGTTGCAACAGATTCCATGGACCCAACAATCAAGCCTAAAGAAGTTATTATGTGTAAGGCTGTTACAGATGTAAACGAACTTAATTATGGTGATGTTATAACCTTCGTTGCACCTTCTGGTCCACTTGCTGGACAAAACATTACACATAGAATAGTTGGTTATAATACAGATGCTCTTGGAAACAAAATTGGTTTCTATACAAAAGGAGATAATCCAACTGTTGAACAAGATAACTGGGTTTTATATCCTAAGAATATAAAAGCAAAGTATGTACGTACAATGCACGTATTTACATTTATGCTTTCTGGTTTCGCTGGATACTTTGTATGTATTGTTCTCCCACTTCTAATAATCTTTGGATTATTCATAGCTGGAATAGTAATGGATAGGATGAGAGATGTTAAAGAAGAAGGAATTGTACTTTCAGAAGATCAAAGAAAGAAGATTGCAGAGGATTACATTGAGAAATTAAACGGAAATCAGTTGCCAGGAGATAATGAAAAAGAACTAGAGAACATAGAAGAAGAAATGTTCAAACTAGATGAAGCACAAAGGGCAGCTGCTGCCGCAAGAGAACAGCAAGAAATAGATAAAGCAAAGCTTGAAGAAGAGCACAGAATACAACAAAGAATTCAAGATCTTTTAAAGCAAGGACCACAAGCTGGTGCAACACAAGAGATAAAAGAGGAAGCTGTAAAATATGTTCCTCCATTTAGACTTAAACCAGTTGAAGTATCTTATGATACATCCGTACTTCCAAAGTCTGCACCTACACTTGAAGATATGATAGACTACTCAGATTTTGAAGAGTCTGACATAGGTGGATTCCAAGGATAATAATAGATAAAAAAGATGGTATAATTGTTCTTTTCTCGGTTTGAGGAGACGATTTTTTATACACAAAAATACGAAAAACTCAATATTTTAATGCATATTTTTAGTATATATCCCATTTTTAGTACATTAACTATACAAAATGTAAAATAATTGTTTACAAAAGATTTGTATTATTCTATAATAAAGTTAAGCCTAAAAGGAGGTATATTGATTATGAGTTTTGTACTATTATCTATGAAGTTGTCTGGAATTAAGAATTTAGATAAAGAGATTGAATTACAATTTAGCAACAAAATTCTTTCAAAGACAATTAATGTTAGAACAAATAATGTAAAAGCTATTTATGGATCAAATGGTTCTGGTAAAACAGGTATAGTTTGTGCTGTTGCTTTATATAAGAGTCTTGTTCTAGAAAGAGATTTTATTACTATATCTAACAGCAATGGTTTGCTAGAAAATTTAATCAATCAATTAACATCTACTTTTAGTATTACAATGACTTTTGCCGAATGTGAAGATAGTATTCCGAAAAGAGTATTATTGCATTCTATAGTTGTCAAAAATGATAATGGAAAAGCATATATTTCCTCTGAGGAATTAAAAGAATTACATGGAACAAGATTAAATGATAATTCAAAATGGCAGAATATTTATAGCGTTATAGAAGGGGAATTGACTTTGTGCAAAAGCAAAGACCTCTATGATATGACAAAGAATCTATTAAAAACACAGTCTGTTCCATCTATTGCGTTTAGCAATTTCATAACATATAGACCTTCTAAAAAGGAAGATAGCTCAGTATATAGTAAAATTTCAACTGTATGGAACTTTGCCTTAAATATAAGAGCAATGTTTAATTCATATGATAACTACTTTAACAAAGTAGATGATTTAAACACACAATATTTAGATAGCCAAAAGAATGATTATCTTGTTCCTAAATCATTTTATAATCTATTTGAAAAGAGAATAGGTAATTTAACTAGATTTTTAAAAGTCTTTAAAGATGATTTAGAGTACATTGATATAGTAAAGGAAGAAAAAAATGATAAATACATATGCACATTAACTCTTGTTTATAAAGATGGGAGAAGAATTGCAAGAAAATATGAAAGTTCCGGAATAAAAAAAATGATGGACTTATATGCCTCCATTCGTGATGCGGATGAAGGAAAAATAGTTTTTATTGATGAGTTTGATGCAAATATTCATGATGTTGTTCTCATTAAATTAGTTGACTACATAAGAGAATACTCTGATGGGCAATTTGTATTTACAACTCACAATCTTGGACCAATGGATGTTTTACAAAAGGGCAAATACTCAATAGATTTTTTATCTGAAGATTCAAAGATTACTTCTTGGGTACAAATGGGGAACAGTTCTGCATCTAGCGTATACAGAAAGGGCGTTATTAAATATTCACCATTTAATATCGAGTCATTTAGTTTCTTAGGGGTATTTGGAGATGGAACAAGCGAATAGGCTGTTATTAGTATGTGTTGAAACAAATAGTAAATCTAAAACAGATGTTTTTTATATCAACAAAATCTTACAGACAATCTATGTAATAGATAATGAAACAAAGATAGACTATGTCTATTTGGATGGAAAACATAAATATAAGAACAAGACAGTTCTAGATAGTATTAGAAAGAAATCCAAAAATTTTGCAAATATACACATTATTTATTGCATAGATACGGATGATATATTTACTAATCCAAAACATATAGCATTAAATGAAGAAATATCACAGTATTGTGCTGTGAATAATTATGATTTGGTTTGGTTTTGTAGAAACGTTGAAGAAGTATTTTTAGGCAAGATAATCAAAGATAAGGATAAGGTAAAAGAAGCCAAAAAGTTTGGTGCTTTAAAAGAAATAGATAATTCTATAATTAAATCACTAGATGCTACTATTCAAGCAAAAAGAAAAAGTAATTTGATGCTTGTTTTTAATAATTATTTTAAAAAGATAATGGGGTGTGAAAAATATGAAAAAGAAAACAAAGAAAAATAAAATAGATAAAAATAGAGTTAATTTAATAAAAGAAGAAATCAAAGAAAAAATATATTTAGTCAGAAATGAATTGGTAATGTTGGAAACAGATGTTGCTGAGTTTTTAGGAGTGGATCCTTTGGAATATCATAATATGTGTGAAGAACATGAAGAAGACTTAGATAAAGAATGTAGATATCCATTAACGTTGGAAGAGACGGAAAAAATATATAGTTTTAAAAATTTTGTAGTAAATCCCAATAATCTTCCGTATATATTAAGTAAGTGCGGTGTAGTTGTTTCAATTATGTCTTTAGGGCTGGAATTTCCTCCAGATGATAAATATATAGGATTTTTGCTAGCTTTTGAAAACATTGCAAATGATATGAATAAATTGAGTAGATTACAAAAAAGAATAGAAAGATTCAAAATTAATGTGAGAAGATTGGAAGAAGAGAATATAAAAATTCACACCGCCATTGCAGAATTACATCGCAAATCCTCTTTCATAAGAAAGTATGATTTTTAATTATGTTTTAATATTTTTGGAATAAAATATAGAAAATTCAAATATAATTTGAGCAAAAACTGTATCAAAAATAGGACATAAAATAATTGATTTTTTATGTAGTAAATGATACCCTAAATAGACAAAGATTTGCTCACATTATAGTTATATATATTATATATAAATTATTATGGCAAATTTTATAGGGTAGTAATAACGAAAAGAAGGTATATATGGCAGACAAAAAAAAGTGCTTAATTATAGTTGAGTCTCCATCAAAAGCGCCAACTATTGAAAAGTATTTAAAAGGAGATGCAGTAGTTAAGGCTACTAAAGGTCATGTTAGAGATTTACCAACAAAATCTTTAGGTATTGACATAGACCATGATTTCGCTCCTTTGTATCAAATTTCTCCAGATAAGAAGAAAATTGTAGACGACTTGAAAGCCGAAATTAACTCTGGTAAATATTCTAAAGTTTACCTCGCAACCGACCCAGATAGAGAAGGTGAATCTATATCTTGGCATTTACAAGAAGTTTTAGGAATCAAAGATCCAGATTGCAGAATTGAATTTAACGAAATTACAGAAAATGTAATTAGACATGCTTTAGATCATTCTAGATCCATTAATATGGACTTGGTAGACTCTCAACAAGCAAGAAGATTATTAGACAGACTAGTTGGATATAAAATTTCCCCAATTATTTCTAAAAAATTAAAACCAGGTCTTTCTGCTGGTCGTGTTCAATCTGCAGCGTTAAAAATGATAGTAGATAGAGAGAAAGAAATAGAAGCTTTCGTTCCAGAAGAATACTGGGTTATTGCTGCATCTTTAACAAAAGATTTAGCAAAGAAGACAAAGTCTAATACATTTAAAGCAAATCTTGCAGATAGAAATGGCAAGAAGATTAAAGTTGAGAATGAAGAACAAGCAAAAGAAGTTACAGCTTTAATGCAAGGTGCAAATTATATGGTAGACCATATAGATTCATCTATTAAGAAAGTTTATCCTCAACCACCATTCACAACTTCAACAATGCAACAAGAAGCAAGCCAAAAGCTTAACATGACAGCAGACCAAACTTCACGTGTTGCACAACAATTATATGAAGGTGTAAAACTTGCTAATGGCGAATTAATTGCTTTAGTAACTTATATCCGTACAGACTCAGTTAGAACATCTCCAGATTTCCAAGCATTAACTTTGAATTATTTAAAAGAGAAGTTAGGACCAGAGTATGTTCCAACAAAAGGAAACCAATATAAGACTTCAGATGCTGCACAAGATGCACACGAGGCAATTCGTCCAACACACTTAGATAGAACACCAGAATCATTAAAGGATCAACTTCCAACTCAACTTTATAAGCTTTACACACTTATATATGAGAGATATCTTGCATCCCAAATGACTCCAGCATTGTATAATACAATGTCCGTTCATATCCAAGCAGATTGCACAAACGGAGAAAAACTTGGTTTTGTTGTTAAAGGCAGATCTGTTAAATTCCCAGGCTTCACAAGAATCTATTCTGTAACAGAAGAAAAGAAAGATGATGAAGACGAAGAAATGAAAACTCTTCCAAATCTTACAGAAAATGAAAAACTTTTCTTGGAAAAGATTATGCCAACACAAAAGTTCACAAAGCCACCACAAAGATATAATGATGCAACTTTAGTTAGAGCAATGGAAGAAAATGGAATTGGCAGACCAAGTACATATGCAAGTATCATCACAGTTCTTTCTAAGAGAGAATATACAGAAAAGAAAGGCAAGTCTATATCTCCAACAGATTTAGGAAAAGAAGTCTGTGAATATATGGAGAATAACTTCAAAGACATTATGGACCTCACATTCACAGCAAGAATGGAAGGTGCATTAGATAAGATTGCAGAAGGCAATATGACATGTTTAGAACTAGTTTCTAAATATTACCCACATTTAAAGAAAGAGCTAGACAAAGCACACGGAACACCAACACCAAAACAACAAGGTATTGTTTCTAATATCACATGTAGTGTTTGTGGTGCTCCTATGCTTGTTAAAGAAGGCAAATACGGACAATTCCTAGCTTGTTCTAATTATCCAAGATGTAAACACATCCAAAAGATAGTAGAACCAGTTGGTACATGTCCAAAATGTGGTGGAAGTATAGTAAAGAAAATAACCAAAACAGGAAAGACATATTATGGTTGTGTAAATAATACAAGTAATCCTAAGTGTGATTTTATGACTTGGGATAAACCAGCACCAAAACTTTGTCCAACCTGTGGTGGATTTATGAAGGCCGTAGAGAAGGAAGATGGAACAATTTATGTTTGCACAAATAGATTGTGTAAGCACGTGGAAAGACCGCAAGAAGAATAACTTCTCAAGGCAACTAGAGCCCATACAACGAATTTTAAGGGAGAAACGTATAAGTTGTTGGGGTTTTGTCTAAAATCGCTTATAAACGAAATCAGGCTCTAGAAAGATATATACGCATAGTATATAATGAAATTACAGAGGTAGAATATGGAATTTCGTGGAACAACAATCTGCGCAGTAAAGCGCAATGGCCTCACAGCAATAGCTGGAGATGGTCAAGTCACAATGGGTGAAAGCGTTATTATGAAAGGAAACGCAATCAAGGTAAAGAGAATCTACAATGATACAGTCGTTGTAGGATTTGCTGGTTCAGTTTCAGATGCTTTTGCTTTAAGTGAAAAATTTGAAGAAATGCTTCAAAAATATTCAGGCAATTTAATGAGAGCAGCTGTTCAACTTGCTGAGATGTGGAGAGATGGAACTGCTTTTAGAAAACTTGAAGCATTATTAATCGCTGCAGACAAGGATAGTATGTATGTTCTTTCTGGTACAGGTGAAGTTATTGAACCAGAAGGTGGCGTATGTGCAATTGGTTCTGGTGGAAACTATGCTTTAGCAGCTGCAAGGGCATTACTTTCTGCAACAGACTTGGATGCAAAAGAGATAGCAACTAGATCTTTAAAGATAGCAAGTGAACTTTGTGTTTACACAAACGACCACATTACTGTTGAAACAGTCTAAGGAGGAAGAACTATGGAAGATATTATGACACCTAAACAGATTGTTACAGAGCTAGATAGATATATTATTGGCCAACATGATGCAAAAGTAGCAGTTGCTATAGCTTTAAGAAACAGATATAGAAGAAGTAAACTTTCTCCAGAACTTAGAGAAGAAATTACTCCTAAGAACATTATCATGAAAGGACCAACAGGTGTTGGTAAGACTGAAATTGCAAGAAGACTTGCAAAGATAGTTCATGCACCATTTGTAAAAGTTGAAGCAACAAAGTTTACAGAAGTTGGTTATGTTGGAAGAGACGTAGAGTCTATGATAAGAGACCTCGTAGATGATGCAATTCGTCTTGTAAGAGATGAAAAGTACAAAGAGGTTATGCCAAAGGCAACAGATATTGCAGAAAAGAAATTATTAGAAATCTTACTTCCAATTAGAAAGAAGGGAGATACTGGTAATAAATCAGATGCAGAGTTAAGAGAAGAATTGCTTTCAGATATTAGAAACGGACACTTAGATGGAATTCAAATTGAGGTAGATGTTCCTCAACAACCAAAATCCATTTCTGTTGGTGGTCCAGGAAACCAACCAGGAAACACAATAGACCTTGGTTCAATCTTTGGAAACATGATGCCAAAGCAAACAAAGAGAAGAAAATTATCTGTAAAGCAAGCTTTAGATATGCTCAAAGACCAAGAAGCAGGAAAACTTGTAGATGAAGATTCCATTACATCAGATGCTCTTAAGAGAGCAGAAGAAGATGGTGTTATCTTTTTAGATGAAATAGACAAGGTAGCAGGAAAGAGTGGCAGAGACCACGGTCCAGACGTTTCAAGAGAAGGTGTACAAAGAGACTTACTTCCAATTGTTGAAGGTAGTACAGTACAAACAAAGTATGGTGCAATTAGAACAGACTTCATTCTCTTTATAGCAGCTGGTGCTTTCCATATCTCTAAGATGGAAGACTTAGTTCCTGAATTACAAGGACGTTTCCCAATTCACGTAGATTTACAACCTCTTACAGAGGATGATTTTGTACGTATCTTAAAAGAACCAGATAATGCTGTTATTAAGCAATACCAAGAACTTTTAAAGGTAGACGGAGTAACACTTTCATTCACAGATGAGGCTATAAGAGAAATTGCTAAAGCAAGTTACCTTGCAAATGCAGAAACAGAGAACATCGGAGCAAGAAGATTACATGCAGTTATGGAAAATCTCTTAAAGGATATTCTATTTGAATCCGATGACGGCACAACAAAAAACGTAGAAATAACAAAAGAATATGTAGATGCACACCTTGCATCCACATTGCAAAATACAAATCTAAGGAAGTATATAATTTAACATGATTAACATTCCAAAAGGCACTAAAGACATGCTTCCAGAAGAAGCATACAAATGGCACTATGTAGAGAACACAGCAAGAGAAGTTGCATCATTATACGGGTTCAAGGAAATTAGAACTCCTATCTTTGAGCACACAGAACTCTTTTTAAGAGGTGTTGGAGAGACAACTGATATAGTTACCAAGGAAATGTATACCTTTGAAGACAAGGGTAATAGAAGCATTACACTTAAACCAGAAGGAACAGCTGGAGTTGTAAGAAGTTATATAGAAAATGCTTTGGATCAAGTAGTTCTTCCTATGAAGGCATATTATATCTCTCCAATATTTAGATATGAAAGACCTCAAAACGGAAGATTAAGAGAACATCACCAATTCGGAGTTGAGATGTTTGGTGCAGAAGGACCTGAGGCAGATGGTGAGATTATTTCTCTTGCAAATACTCTTTTAAAGAAGGTTGGTCTTACAGCAATTAGACTATACATAAACAGTATTGGTTGCCCAGAATGCAGAAAGAATTATAACAAAGCTTTAATGGAATATATTGGTTCAAATTTAGACAAAATGTGTAACCAATGTAAAGAAAGATTTAATAAGAATCCATTAAGAATTTTAGACTGCAAAGAGGAAGGATGTAAGGCTATTACAGCTAATGCTCCAAAGGTTACAGATTATCTTTGCGAGGATTGTAAAGCACACTTTGAAGGTGTTAAGGCTAATTTAGATGCTAGAGGAATTGAATATGAAGTAAATCCACAAATAGTTCGTGGGTTAGATTATTATACTAGAACTGTATTTGAATTTGTTAGCACAGACATAGGTGCACAAGGAACAGTTTGTGGTGGTGGAAGATATAACGGCTTAGTTTCAGAGCTTGGTGGAAAAGATACACCAGCTGTTGGATTTGGATGTGGACTTGAAAGACTAATACTAGTATTAGAAAATACAAATTCATTAAAGGCAGAAAAAGAAATATCCAAGATTTATATTGCTCCTATGGGAGAAAATGCTAAAGCAAAAGCAACTCAAATAGTTGATAGACTTAGATCATGTGGAATCAAAGCAGAGACAGATTTGATGAATAGATCTGTTAAAGCACAAATGAAATACGCTAATAAAATCGGAGTTGAATATGTAGTTGTTATAGGAGATTCTGAACTTGAAAGTGGCGTAGTTGAAATTAAAGATATGGCAAATTCTACATCTGAACAAATCAAATTAGATGATATTTGTGCATATTTAAGCAAATAAAAAAATGGTAGAAAGAGGTGTTGTAGCTAAGTTAAAAAGCAAAGGCAAAAGAGCCGTTGTTGAGTTTGATAGACATGCTGCTTGTGACTCCTGTCATATGTGTGCTGTTACTCCAACTGGCAAGGTTTCTGTAACGCTTGAAAACACCTTACATGCTGATGTTGGAGACTTTGTTGAAGTCCATATGTCAGACAAGATAGTTATCACTGCAGCTGCTCTTGTATACGCCATTCCATTAGTACTTGCAGGTATTGGATTAGGACTTGGTTTTATATACAATGTGTGGCTTGCACTAGGTCTTGCACTTGGCGGTGTTGTTCTTGGATTTGTTATTACATATCTTGTAGACAAATTCGTTGTTAGAAAGAATGACAAGTTTGCACCACAGATGACAAGGATTATGACAGAACTAGAAGTCCAAAAGGCAAAGGAAGAAGAACAAAGATTGCTTGAAGCTGCCAATATCGGTATAAAAAAGAAAAACGAACCTAAATCTCAATATGACTATCCAGAAGAAGAAAAATCTGAGTATGGATTAGATGAAGATAAAGATTTAGATGAAAATGAGTTCTATGATACAGTAGACGAAGAATAAAAGGAGAAATACTATGGCAATTGAAATTACAAACAACAATTATGAAGATATCGTGAAGTACAATGATGTAGTTTTAATAGATTTCTGGGCAACTTGGTGTGGACCATGCCAAATGCTTGGACCAGTCGTTTCTCAACTCGCAGACGAATTAGATGGAACTGTAGTAGTTGGAAAATGTGACGTAGATGAAAACGAAGAACTCACCATTAAGTTTGGTGTAAACACAATACCAAATCTAGTCTTAATTAAAGACGGAGAGGTATTAGATAGATCAATTGGATACAAAGATTTTAATACTCTCAAGAACTGGGTATTAAGCAAAATAAACTAATACATACACCTTTATGGTGTATTTTTACTTTTTAGGAGGATAAAAATGGTAGATTTAAAAGTTATAAGAGAACAGGATCCAGAATTATATGAATCCATGAAGAAAGAGCTAGACCGTCAACAACACAACATTGAACTTATAGCTAGTGAGAATATAGTTTCTCCTGCAGTTATGGCAGCTGCTGGTTCATTCTATACAAACAAGTATGCAGAAGGATATCCAGGACACAGATACTATGGTGGTTGCCAATTTGTAGACGTTGCAGAAGATTTAGCAAGAGACAGAGCAAAGAAATTGTTCAATTGTAATTTTGCTAATGTTCAACCACATTCTGGTTCAAATGCAAACTTTGCAGTATATTATGCAGTTTTACAACCAGGAGACACCATTTTAGGATTATCTCTAGATGCAGGTGGACACTTAACACACGGTTCTAAGGTAAATCTTTCTGGTAAAATCTTTAACTGTGTAGGATATGGTTTAAATCCAGATACAGGATATATTGATTATGATGGATTAGAAGCAAAGGCAAAAGAAGTTATGCCAAAGATGATAGTTGCTGGTGCAAGTGCATATCCAAGAATCATAGATTTCAAGAGAATTGGCGAGATAGCAAAATCTGTTGGAGCATATTTCATGGTAGATATCGCACACATCGCAGGATTAGTTGCAGCTGGAATTCATCCATCTCCATTCCCATATGCAGACTTTGTAACATCTACAACTCACAAGACTTTAAGAGGTCCAAGAGGCGGTATAATTCTTACAAATGATGAAGAATTAGCCAAAAAAATAGATAAATCTATTTTCCCAGGTTCACAAGGTGGTCCTTTAATGCACATTATTGCAGCAAAAGCAGTAGCATTTAAAGAAGATTTATCTGATGACTTCAAGGAATATCAAAAGCAAGTTGTAAAGAATGCAAAAGTTCTTGCAGACACATTATTAGGACGTGGCTTAAAGCTCGTTTCTGGTGGTACAGACAACCACTTAATGCTCTTGAACCTTGTTGGAACTGGTGTAACTGGTAAAGAATTAGAGACATGGTTAGACGAAGCGCATATCACTCTTAATAAGAATTCAATTCCAAATGATCCTCAAAAGCCAACAATAACTTCTGGTGTACGTATTGGTACTCCTGCAGTTACTACAAGGGGCATGAAAGAGACTGAAATGGTAGAAATAGGTAATCTTATTGCTGACATCATAGACAGCAAGGGCGAAGCTATAGAGGCTGTAAAGGCAAAAGTTATAGCTTTAACAGAAAGATTCCCAATCTATAAGAACGATATTATAGACTAATGACCTCAAAAAATCTTGAGATTTACAAAATTTTGGATGAAATGCATCCAGATGCTGGGTGTGAATTAAATCATCTAAATCCTTTTGAACTCATTGTTGCAGTAATTTTGTCTGCACAGTGCACGGATAAAAGGGTAAACATTGTAACTCAAGATTTATTCAAGGTTGTAAAAACTCCAGAAGATCTCGCAAATATAGATAGAGCAGAATTGGAAAGAATTATTTATCCATGTGGTTTTTATCATAATAAAGCAGAGAATCTTCAAAAAATGTCAAAATCTGTTATTGAACTCTTTAACGGAGAAATTCCAGATAATAGAGAAGACCTAATGAAACTTGCAGGCGTTGGAAGAAAGACAGCCAATGTCGTAATGGCAGAAGCCTATGGAAAAAATGCAATAGCAGTGGATACTCACGTTTTCAGAGTTTCAAATAGAATTGGACTCGTAAAAGAGGAAACTCCAGAGGCAACAGAACTCGCTTTAATGAAGGCTTTTGACGAAGAAAAATGGTCTCATTTACATCATTTGTTAATCTTTCACGGAAGATATACATGTGATGCTAGAAAGCCAAAATGTGACGAATGTGGGCTTAAAAAGTACTGTAAGTTTTACAAAAAAGAGCAAAATTTAAAATAGTTGGGCATAATAAGGACTAAAAACATGAAGAATTACGAGATTGTAAATAAAAGAGATCTAGCCTCAAATGTTGTGGAGTATAACATTTACGCTCCATATATTTCTAAGCATTGTTTGGCTGGTCAATTTATAATTTTGAGAGTAGATGAAGAAGGAGAAAGGGTTCCTTTTACAATTTGTGACTATTCTCGTGAGAATGGAACAGTGTGTATACTCGTTCAAACTATAGGGTACTCCACACTTAAGCTTTCCAAGATGCAAGTTGGAGACGCTCTCCATGACGTTGTTGGACCACTTGGCAATCCAACAGACCTTTCTAAGTATGAAAGTGTACTTTTAGTTGGTGGTGGAATTGGTCTTGCTGTTATTTATCCTCAAGCAAAACAACTCAAAGCAGAAGGAAAGAAAGTAGATGTAGCAATTGGTGCTAGAAACATATCTCTTTTAATGTATGTAGATGAATTTAAGCAATCTTCAGACAATTTATATCTCATTACAGATGATGGTTCCAATGGAAAGAAGGGATTTGTAACAGATGTTATAAAAGAACTTGTAGATGGTGGAAAGAAATATGATGCAGTATTTGCTGTTGGTCCTTTACCAATGATGAGAGCAGTATGTAATCTCACAAAAGAGTACAATATTGAAACTATCGTTTCAATGAACTCTATAATGGTAGATGGAACTGGAATGTGTGGATGTTGCAGACTTTCAGTTGGTGGAAAGACCAAATATGCATGTATAGATGGTCCAGAGTTTGACGGACACCAAGTAGACTGGGATGAAGCAATAGCCAGAGGAAAAGTATACAAAGAGGAAGAACAAGAGCATCTTTGTAATCTTAGGAGGGAATATGGAGAAGATAAATAGACATTTAATGCCATCTCAAGAGCCTGAGATTAGAAGAAACAACTTCAAAGAAGTTGCACTTGGATATACAGATGATATCGCATATGCAGAAGCACAAAGATGTTTAAACTGCAAGAATCCTCAATGTGTACAAGGATGTCCTGTAAATGTTAATATTCCAGGATTTATAAGCAAAATCAAAGAAAAAGATCTCGCTGGCGCAGCAACCATATTAGAACAAGACAATAACCTTGCAGCAATTTGTGGAAGAGTATGCCCACAAGAAAGACAATGTGAATCTCTTTGTATTAGAGGTAAATTAGAGGGTCCAGTTGCTATAGGTAATTTGGAAAGATATGTTGCAGATTATGCACTAAATAATATTACAAGTAATATTAAATCTAACGAATTCAAAGATAGAAAGGTAGCTGTGATAGGTAGTGGTCCTGCATCTTTAACATGTGCAGCAAACCTTGCAATGAAAGGTGTAAAGGTTACAGTATACGAAGCTCTTCATAAAGCAGGTGGAGTTTTAGTATATGGAATTCCAGAATTCAGACTTCCAAAAGACTTAGTACAAAAGGTTATAGATAGAGTAACAGCACTTGGAGTAGACATTAAATTAAATGTTGTTGTTGGAAAGAGCATCTATATAGATGAATTACTAGAAGAGAATGACGCAGTATTTATTGGAACAGGCGCAGGATTGCCACAATTCCTTCGTTGTGAAGGTGAGAATTTAGCTGGAGTTTATTCTGCAAACGAATATTTAACTAGAGTTAACCTTATGAAAGCCTATGACAAATCTTCTATAACCCCTGTAAAGCGTGGTAAGAAGGTTGTTGTAGTAGGTGCTGGTAATGTTGCTATGGATGCTGCAAGAACAGCTGTAAGACTTGGTGGAGAGGTTCATTTGGTATACAGAAGATCCCGTCAAGAGATGCCAGCAAGAGCAGAAGAAATCCATCATGCAGAGGAAGAAGGTGTAATTTTCGATATTCTAACCAATCCAATTCGTATTTTTGGAGAAAATGGTAACGTTACAGGTATGACTTGTGTTAGAATGGAATTAGGTGAACCAGATGCATCTGGAAGAAGAAGTCCTATCCCAGTAGAAGGTAGTGAGTTTGACATCCAAGCAGACCAAGTAATAGTTGCACTTGGAACATCTCCAAATCCAATTATTAAGAACAGTTATCCAGATCTCAAGTTCACACCAAAGGGAACAATTGAGGCAGATGCAGAGACTGGAGAAACTAATATAAAGAATTTATATGCTGGTGGAGATGCACAAACTGGTGCAGCAACAGTAATTCTTGCAATGGGTGCTGGTAAGAGAGCAGCTAAAGCAATGCTAGACTCTTTTACAAAGTAAAAGGAGAAACAAATGGCTAATGATTTTTTAGATTATGTTAAAATAATTGTAAAAGCTGGACGTGGTGGAGATGGTGCAGTTTCATTTAAACATGAAAAGTACGTTCCAAATGGTGGTCCAGATGGTGGAGATGGTGGTGCAGGTGGAGACATTGTCTTTGAAGCAAGTTCATCTCTTAATACATTAGTTCCATTTAGATATCAAAGAAAATATATTGCAGAAGATGGTGCAAAAGGCCAACCAAACAACTGTACAGGAAGAAGTGGACAAAATTTAGTTATTAAAGTTCCAGTTGGTACAGTAATTAGAGATACACAAACAAATAGTGTTGTTGCAGACCTTTATGAAGAAGGCGAAACATTTGTTGCACTACGTGGCGGTAGAGGTGGAAAAGGCAATGCAAGATTTGCTCATTCCAAACGTCAAGCACCAACTTTCTCCCAATTAGGAGAAAAAACAGAGCAACACCAATTAACACTTGAACTTTGTACAATAGCAGACGTAGGCTTAGTTGGATATCCAAATGTTGGGAAATCCACACTTTTAAGTGTGTTAACATCTGCAAGACCTAAAATTGCTAATTATCATTTCACAACAATTAATCCAAATTTAGGTGTTGTACAGCTCATGACAGGTTCTTTTGTTATAGCAGACATTCCTGGACTTATTGAAGGTGCAAGTGAAGGTGCAGGTCTTGGACACTATTTCTTAAGACACATAGAAAGAGTAAGAATCATTGTACATCTTGTAGACATTTCTGGCAGTGAAGGCAGAGATCCTATAGAAGATTACAAGAACATTAATAACGAATTAAAGAAACATTCAGAAAAATTAGCTTCCACACCACAAATAGTGGTATGTTCTAAAGCTGATTTACTTGAAGATAAAGATATTATTAAAAAGTTTGAAAAAGCAATTAAGAAAAAAGTATTTGTAATTTCATCTTATACACATGAAGGATTAGAGGAGTTGCTTGAAGAAATAAAGAAACAAGTAGAGCAATTACCACCACCATCCAGAGTTGAGGTAGACAAAGACTTTGAACTTGAAGTAAAGCAAGATCAGAGTTACAGAATAGACCTCTTACCAGATGGAACTTACCTAGTAACAGGAGGATTGGTAGACTTCTTAATCCAAAACGTTGTATTAGATTCTACGGAAAGTTTTGCATTTATGCAAAAAGTGCTTAAGGACAGAGGAGTTATTACTGAACTTAAGAATATGGGAATGAAAGAAGGAGATATCGTTGAAATAGGCGATGTTGAATTTGAGTGGGTTGAATAATTATATTAGTTTAGATGAAACTCACACTTTGCATTTAAAGCATTAGCAATTTTTTTAAGTTTTTCTAAAGATGGATTTCCTATACCTCTTTCAATTTTAGAAATATCTGCTTGATCAATACCAGAAAGTTTAGATAATTGAACTTGAGTTAATCCTGCTTTTTCTCTTGATCTAGTAATTTCGTAACCAACTTGTTGGTTAATAGTTACTGAAATAGTGGATACAAGAGTTCCTTCTTCATAGACTTCCATTGCATCTAAATCTAACTCATCATTCCAAATAATACCATAACCACCTTTGTCTATTTTGCCTTTAACAAATAATTTTCTATTCTTTAAGGCAGAAAGTTGAGGGAATCTTTTTATCAGTTTTTCAACATCATATTCAATTACCTTACCATCTATAAATGTGGCAAGCAGTTTTAAACCATCTAGATATTTTAAATCAATCATTTCAACAAACATAAACTCAACCTCTTCTAATGCAATTATATGGTATATACACCATAATATCAATTATTTTGTAATAAAAATGAAGTTGGGTAACATATTTTTTTAAATAATGTTACTTTTTTTAATCAATGTTGGTATAATAGAAAAAAATAAAAATCAGGAGATATAGTTTTATGTCAAAAATTGATTTAACAAAATATGGTATTACAGGTACAACCGAAATAGTTTACAACCCATCCTATGAACAATTATTTGAAGAAGAAATGAAACCAGGTCTAACTGGTTATGACGTTGGCCAAGTTAGTGAACTTGGTGCTGTTAATGTTATGACAGGTGTTTATACTGGTCGTTCTCCTAAAGATAAATACATCGTTATGGACAAGAACTCAAAGGACACAGTTTGGTGGACAACCGAAGGTTATAAGAATGATAACCATCCAATGAGTGAAGATACATGGAAGGCAATGAAGGATCTTGCTATTAAAGAATTGTGCAATAAGAGATTATTTGTTGTAGATTCATATTGTGGTGCTAATAAAGACACACGTATGGCAGTTCGTTTCATCGTTGAAGTAGCTTGGCAAGCACATTTCATTAAGAATATGTTCATTATGCCAACAGAAGAAGAATTAAAGACATACGAACCAGACTTCGTTGTATACAACGCTTCTAAGGCAAAAGTAGAAAACTACAAAGAATATGGACTAAATTCTGAAACATGTGTAGCATTCAACATTACAAGCCGTGAACAAGTTATTTTAAATACTTGGTATGGTGGAGAAATGAAGAAGGGTATCTTCTCCATGATGAATTACTATCTCCCACTTAAGGGAATAGCAGCAATGCACTGTTCTGCAAATACAGATATGAACGGAGAAAACACAGCAATATTCTTCGGACTTTCTGGAACAGGTAAGACAACATTATCCACAGATCCAAAGCGTTTATTAATTGGTGATGATGAACATGGTTGGGATGATAACGGAGTCTTCAATTTTGAAGGTGGTTGCTATGCAAAAGTTATCAATTTGGATAAAGAATCCGAGCCAGATATCTACAACGCAATTAAGAGAAATGCTCTTCTAGAAAACGTAACATTAGACAAAGATGGAAAGATAGACTTTGCAGATAAATCTGTAACAGAGAATACTCGTGTATCATATCCAATTACACACATTAAGAACATAGTACGTCCTATCTCAGCTGCACCAGCTGCAAATAACGTAATATTCTTATCTGCAGATGCATTTGGTGTATTACCACCAGTATCCATCTTGACACCAGAACAAACTCAATATTATTTCCTTTCTGGATTCACAGCAAAACTTGCAGGAACAGAAAGAGGTATTACAGAACCAACGCCAACATTTAGTGCATGTTTCGGACAAGCTTTCTTGGAATTACATCCAACAAAGTATGCAGAAGAACTTGTAAAGAGAATGGAAAAGAGTGGTGCAAAAGCATATCTTGTTAATACAGGATGGAATGGAACAGGCAAGAGAATTTCCATTAAAGATACACGTGGAATTATAGATGCAATCTTAAACGGAGACATCAAGGGTGTTCCAACAAAGAAGATACCATACTTCAATTTTGAAGTACCAACAGTATTAAAGGGTGTTGCAACTGAAATCTTAGATCCAAAAGACACATATGCAAATCCAGATGAATGGGATGCAAAAGCAAAAGACTTGGCTTCAAGATTCATTAAGAACTTTGAAAAATATACAACAAATGCAGCTGGAAAAGCACTTGTTAAAGCTGGACCACAATTATAATTTTATAATCAAACTAAAAGCATAAAGAGGTGAGGAGAAATCTTCATCTCTTTTTAATATTGAAATGCAATTTCAAAAATGATAATATTTAGTTAATGAAGACAATAATATTTGGGGGTTCTTTCGACCCACCACACATAGAACACATAGAACTTTGTAAAGAAGCTATCCGGACATATAAACCAGATAGACTTGTTATAGTTCCAACTTGTTATCCTCCATATAAAAGTAAAGGCTATTTATCCTTTGAACATCGTGTAGAGCTTTCTAAGATTGCTTTTGGTAGTCTTTGTAAGGAAGTCATAGTAGATACAATAGAGAAGGATATGCAGGGCGAGAACTATACTGCAAATTATCTTCCAATACTAAAAGAAAAGTATGGAGATATTATGTATATAATAGGTGGAGATTCACTAGAGAGATTCCGCACTTGGTACAAACCAGAGGAGATAGTAAAAATTTGTCCTTTAATTGTTGTACCTAGAAACCATTACCAAGATGTAAATACTCTCATTGAAAAATACAAAAAAGAGATTGGTGGAGAGTACTTTGTTTTAGATTATTTTGGAGACCATTGTTCATCTACAATAATAAGAGCAAAATTACTTCTTAATCTAGATCCTGGAGAAGATATAACCGAGGATGTCCTTAATTACATTAAGAAGAACAATCTTTTTGATGATTATGACTCCGTTCTAGAACAATTACATTCATACCAAACTGAAGACTTATTTAACCATTCTTTACACGTTGCACTTATGGCTGTGACCCTTAATACAAGAGGAGATTTAAGATTAGACTTTACAAAAGTATTTTTATCTGGATTGCTCCATGACAATGCCAAACAAAGAAAGAGTTTAGACGGATTAGATATTCCAGAGGATGCAGTTGGTTCTCCTGTATTACATCAATTCTTAGGAGCAGAGAAAGCAAAGAGAGATTTTGGTATAGAAGATGAAGATATTTTAAATGGTATTAGATATCATACAAGTGCAAAAGCAAATATGAATATATTTGAAAAGCTCATATATACAGCAGACTCTGTTTCGGAAGACAGGACTTATGAACCAATACCAAAAATAAGAGAGATAGCATTAAAAGACTTTAATCTAGGCTTTTTAACAGTACTTAAGCACACATATTATTCCATTATTGAAAGGGGATTGCCTATGTACAAATTAACTCAAGAAGCATATGATTATTATAAGGAACAAATGGAAGATATTCCATTGATATAATATAAAGTGAGGAACAATTAATGACAACAGAAGAATTAAGAGACAAGATTTGTGAAATCTTAGATGCAAACAAAGCAGAAAGTATTAAGATTATTGATTTCAATAACGAATCATCTGTAGCAGACTATTTTGTTATTTGCACAGCAAAAGGATTACCACATTTAAAGTCATTAGCAGAAGAATTGGATGAAAAGATGGACAAAGAGTATGGTGTTACACCAATACATTCTGAAGGTATGAGAGGATCCAAGTGGGCACTATTAGACTACGGTGATGTTATTGTCCACATTTTTGAAGAGAACACACGTATGTACTATTCTATTGAAACCCTTTGGGGCAATGGAAAGAACGTAACAGATTACGTACCAAAGAAATAGAGGTTTTATATGATGACAGAATTAGAGGCATTAAAATCGAGGCATAGTGTCCGTCAGTATAAAGAAGATGCTGTTCCAGAAGAATCTATAAAAATTCTTCAAGACGAAATAGCAAAAATTAATAAAGAACAAAATTTAAATTTCCAATTAGTTGTAAATGATCCTAACACATTTACGAATTTCTTAGCACATTATGGTAATTTCACTGGAGTTAGAAACTACATAGCAATTATTGGAAAGAAAGATAGAGATGTAGATGTAGGATATTATACAGAGAAACTTGTATTATTAATACAATCACTAGGAATGAATTCTTGTATATGTGCATCTTCATTTAGCAAATCCAAAGCACTAGTTACTGTTGGAAAGGACGAAAGGTTCTATTTAGGAGTATGTTTTGGATATGGCGTAAAACAGGGCGTAGACCACAAAAACAAGCCAGTTGAGACTTTATTCGAAGTTGAAAGTGGAGAGGCTCCTGAGTGGTTTAAAAAGGGTGTGGAGGCAGCTTTAATGGCTCCAACGGCATTAAACCAACAAAAATTCAAGATAACACTTAAAGAAAACGGAAAATGCAGGGCAATATCCAAGTTCGGACCATGTTCTAAAATGGATCTTGGAATTGTAATGTACAACTTCGAGGTTGGTGCAGGAAAAGAAAACGTTATTTGGGAGTAGTAAATTTATAAATGGATATTGGAGAAAGTATTTCTAAAGCCATAAAGGAAAGTAAATGGTTAAAAATATCTTATGTTAATAAGAATAAAGAAAATACTTTCTATTGGATTGCAATAAAAGATATCAATTTTAAAAGAAAATCATTATTTGTAACTATTTTTAATGAGAATAAATCAACGGAAGTCCTAGATACATGGATTTCCTTTGATGGTATTAAAAGTGCACAGGTCATTGATATGACTTCATATGATAGGTCTGATGACTTGGTTGAAAAGATAGAAAAGAATTTTAGATTATGTCCATGGTTGCATTATGACTTATTTAATTACAACGTTCTAAATTATTATTTAGAGTGTAATATGTTGGACTGTGATCCATATCAAGAGCAATATGAGTGCATAAAAGGAATAGATTTAAATGTTCTAAGAAAAAACAAGATTTATCAATTGGATGATAACCAATTAAGCACAATTATTAGAGATATTTATCGTTATGACATTAATAAAGCAAATAATTCAAGTTATGCATTAGCTATTAACAAATTGTCTATAGATATGGGCAAGAAGAAGTATTTGGTTGCATACTATAATTTATCATTTGATCCTGCAAAGAAATCATTAGTTTTACAAGACATAGTTAGAGTAAATCAATCTTTCACAATTGAGGGAAGAAGACACTCCTTATTCAATTATGTCAATATGGATGTTGATGAATTTGAAAGGATGCTCTCGGATAATTTCAATGAATGTCAAGATATTATAAGAGAGAACTTGCATACAGGTGAAGTGTTAGATTCTAGACCAGATATTATGTTGCTTAGAAAGGATACTGCAACAGATTTGAATGAAACATATAAGGCAATTGAAGAAAAATATTTAAACAATGCATTGCCAACTCCATTAAAATCATTTTTTGGCAATATTTCTAAAAGAAATAATATTAGAAGAAAAGAACCATCTCTCATCATTCTAGACAAGAAAATTAATATTAACCAAATGCGAGTTTTATATAATGCCATGAAGTATCCTGTAACATATGTGCAAGGACCTCCAGGAACGGGTAAAACTCAAACCATAATAAATGTTGCACTAAACGCTTTCTATAATGATAGGAATATGCTTATTTGTTCATCCAACAATAAACCAGTAGATGGAATTGTGGAGAAACTTAAGTTTAAATATTATGACAAAGAAATCAATTTTCCATATTTGAGATTGGGCAATGTAAATGATGTTAAAAAAACAACATTAAGAATAAAAGAATTATTCAATTACACTTTTGACAAAGAACCTCAAGATGCGATGTTGAACAAAATCAAAGTTTCAACAGACAACCAAAATGCAAGGTTGATTGAATTATTAAATAAGCAAGAAAAAAGAATAGATATCATTAATTGCTTAAAGAGTTCAAAAAGATTGGTAGAATCATTTGGAGAAAATAGCAGTAAAATAATAGATACAGTTAAAGAAAAAATAAATGATTTAAAGTTATCTTTAAAGGATTATCCGGAAGTTAGCAATGAAGAAGTTACATCGTTGTTTATTCCACTTAATGAGAATAGCAGATTATCGCAGTTCTTATTCTTCAAATCACTTCAATATATAAACAAACTAAAATTGCCAAGATATAAGACTCTTGTTGATATATGTAGTATCCAAGATGATGATAAGAGAGTTTCTGAATTTAATAAGTGGACACAAGATGATAATAATATGAAACTGTTGACTGACGCATTCCCAATTATATTCTCAACAAATATATCATCAAGAAGATTGGGTAGAAATAAGTTCATGTTTGATTTGGTTGTTATGGATGAGGCAGGACAATGTAATGTTGCAACAGCATTGATCCCAATATCTAAAGCAGAGAATTTATTGCTTGTAGGAGATCCTAACCAGTTAAGACCAGTAATAGTTTTAGAAGATAATGTCAACTTTGCATTAATGGATAAGTATAATGTGTCTAGTAACTATAACTACAAAACGCATTCTATCTTGGATGTAATGATAGCAACGGATAATATCTCAAAATATATTCTTCTAGAATATCATTATAGATGTGGGAAGAAAATCATATCATTCTCAAACCAAAGATACTATAACAATTCGTTGAATACTTCATTCCTAAATGAATTGGGTGAGATACAATTATTGGATGTAAAGAATATAAACGTTAGACAAAAGAACGAAGCTTTTGAAGAGGCTTCAGCAATAATTAATTACATAAAGAGAAATAAGATAAAAGATGCATTTATTGTGACTCCATTTGTAAATCAAAAAGAGTTAATTAATAAGATGCTAGAATTTGAAAAGATAACCGATGTAAAGTGTGACACAGTCCATTCATTACAAGGTGCAGAAAAAGATACAATAATCTTTTCTACAGCAATCTCTTTAAAATCTAGTAAGAAAACATTTGCATGGCTAAAAAATAACTACGAATTAATAAATGTTGCAACTACAAGGGCTAAATCAAAACTCGTTATAGCAGCAGATACTCAAGCAGTCGGGTTATTCTCAGATAAGAGTGATGACTTATACCATCTATTAGATTATGCAAAGAACAATGGAAATGTTGAAGTTCCTCCAAATGAATCAGTTTGTATTGAGATTGGAAGATCAAATGGAAGTGAAGCAGAAGACGAATTTTACAAAACAGTTTCTCATTTCTGTTCTTGTCATAAGAAATATAATGCAAAACGAAATGTTCCATTATATAAACTTTTTGATGATGAGCAGCTAGATGAAAACAAAGAGTTTGATTTGGTTCTATTTGAAAAAGGATTTTTAGGTGAAAAACCGGTTATAGCATTTGAATTGACTGGTGGAGAACATTTAGGTATGGTTTCAAGAGAAGTATCAGATAGAAGGAAAATGGATATTTGTAAACGACATGGAATACTATTAATATTCATTCCTAATTCTTTCATGAAATCATATGAGAATATTGCGGATATAATTGTTGCATCTAAGGATAAGATTACTGCAATACAACAATCCTTATTTGATGAGGGTGTATTAATGTAGTTGACTACTACATTTTATGACATTAAAATATAAGTACTTTGGGGCGAGGTGTAATTCCTCACCGGCAGTATAGTCTGCGAGCACTTCGGTGTTGAAAAGGTGAAATTCCTTTACCGACAGTTATAGTCTGGATGGGAAAAGTGTTAAATAGGTTATACTTTTTCAAAAGCTCCAACAAAGGAGTTTTTATTTATGACAAAATTGCAAACATTAGACAAGAAAAAAGTCTTTAGACTTTCAGCATCTTGGGTTGCTAAAATGGCAATGCTTACAGCTATTTCATTCTTGCTATATTATCTCGGACATTTTATTAAGCTTCCATTTATGTTTCCATCTTTCTTTGATTTCCAAATCTCAGAACTTCCTGCATTACTTGCTGGATTCTCAATGGGACCAATATCTGGTTGCTTGGTAATTATCTTTAAGTGCTTATTAAAGTTCCCACTTTCTAGCACAATGTATGTTGGGGAATTAACAGATATTCTACTTGGTGTTGCATTCGTTCTTCCTGCATCTATAATCTATAAGATCTTTAAGACAAAGAAGAGTGCATTGTATGGAATGTTGGTTTCTACAATATTTGCTACAGGTATGGCTTTAATAGTAAATAGATGGATATCAGTTCCTTTCTATCTCAATTTGTATTTCGGAAATAATATGAACGGAATAGTTGGAATGCTTTCATCTTTATATAAAGGAATTACTGTAGATAACTTCTGGGCATGGTATTTGGGTGTTGCTGTTATCCCATTCAATTTGTTGAGATATATAATAGTAACATTAATTACTTTCTTATTTTATAAGAAACTATCTAAGATATTACATTGGGATGGAACTTCATTAAAGAAGAAAAAGGAAGAAACCTTAGAAGATTTGGTTGATGAGGATGGAGTTTATTATTCTGCATCTGAAGAAGATACATTTAAATTAGCTGAGGCGATTTCTAAGGGCTTACAAGGAAACGAAAAGATAATTCTTGAAGGTGAACTCGGTGCAGGTAAAACAACGTTTACAAAAGGTTTAGCAAAGGCACTTGGAGTACAAGAAGAAATAACATCTCCAACATTTACTATAATGAATGAATATGATTCTGGGAAATATCCTTTATATCATCTGGATATGTATCGTATTGAAAACGAGGAAGATATCTACGAATTAGGTATTGAGGATAGAATGGATAATGGTATCACCATTATAGAATGGAATAAGTACAATTCATTGACTGGTAAAATCATTGTTGTTAAAATAGATGTGCTAGACGAAACACATAGAAAGTTTACAATTAAGGAACAACAGCAATAATGAATTATCTTGCAATAGATACCACAAATTCTACATTAACAGTTGTTCTCCGTAATGGGGAACAGCTTTTATATACTAGAAAAGAGATGGAGAAGGCAGAACATTCTACTTCATTAATGCCAACCATAGACGAAATTATTAGCAAAGCTAATATGGATATAAAAGACATAGAAAACTTTGCTGTTAACGTTGGTCCAGGATCTTTTACTGGTATTAGAATTGGTGTTTCTTCCATGACAGCTATGTCTTATGCAAATAAGGCAAAGAGAATATCTTTTTCTACATTTGAAATCCTTGCACAAAATAGAGGCGAGGTTATGGTTTCTGTAGACGCTGGACATGGAAATACCTATTTAGCTAAGTGTAAAGACGGAAAAATCGTTGAAACAGACTTCATTGAAGCTGGGAAAGAATATGATTTTTCTAACGTTTTAAGCACTCCAGAGATTGAAGAAGTGCAAGCAATAGACCAAATTGTGATGAAAAAGTTTAAGAATAACGAATTTGTGGACGTTTTTGTTCCATTTTATATGAGAAAATCCCAAGCCGAGAGGAATTTAGAATGACATTTGTCCCACTTGCATATGAACATTTAGACCAAATGGTTGAAATAGAGAAGGAAGCTTTTGAGCATGAGAATCCTTGGACTAAGAATATGTTTATACCAGAATTGTCTCATCCTTATGCACACTATATAGTTGGTGTGAGTGGAGATGAAGTCATTTCTTATGCAGGTTACCATACTGTTGTAGATGAAGCTCATATAACAAATGTGGCTGTTAAAAAGACATACAGAGGAAAAGGATTTGGAAAATTGACTCTTTCCAGATTAATTTATGATGCACAAATTGTTGGTCTTAAACGTATGACGCTTGAAGTTAGAGTAGATAATATACCTGCTATTAAGCTCTATGAATCTTATGGATTTGTATCTTATGGAGTTAGAAAAAAATACTATGATGGCAAGTATGATGCTCTAATAATGTGGAAGGAATTACAAGAAGAAAATAAGCCAAATTAAGCCAAAGTATTTTAAAAAAGTGCATTTTTTAGAATAAATTTAACCCCAAAAGAACGAAAATGCATAGAAAATTAGACAAAACGAAGGTCTGTGTTTAGTTTTTGATTTGCACGCATTACGCACATTTATACTTGATAAAAAGTATAATATAGAGTAAAATGTTGGCGAAAATAACATATAGGAGAAATCTAGAATGGACGAAACTGTAGAAAAAGTAGAAACTGTTGAAACTGTAGAAAATCCAGAGACAGTAGAAAGAGAAAAAATCCAAATGATCACACCATTAGTTGAAATGGATGGCGATGAGATGACCAGAGTATTATGGAAATGGGTTAAAGAAATCCTCATTGAACCATATGTTGACTTAAAAACAGAGTATTATGATCTCTCAATCCAAAACAGAGATGCTACAGATGACAAGATTACAGAAAAAGCTGCAAATGCTTGTTTGAAGTATGGTGTAGGTGTTAAGTGTGCAACAATTACAGCAAATGCACAAAGAGTACAAGAATTTAAGCTCAAGAAGATGTGGCCAAGTCCAAATGCAACAATTCGTGCTATTATGGATGGTACAGTTTTCCGTGCTCCATTACTTGTTGAAGGTATTACACCTTTAGTTCCAACCTGGATTCGTCCTATTTATGTAGCAAGACATGCATATGGTGACGTATATAAGGGAGTTGAAATGACAGTTGCTGGTGGAGAGGTTAAACTTACTTCTAACAGAGGAAATAAAGAGGTATTTGACTTCGGTGAAAAGACTGGTATTGTACAAGCAATTCACAACACAGATGAATCTATTACAAGCTTTGCTCGTAGTTGTTTCAACTACGCTCTTGAAGAAAAGGTAGATTTATGGTTCTCAACAAAGGACACAATTTCAAAGATTTACGACCATAGATTTAAGGACATTTTCCAAAATCTTTATGATACAGAATATCATGAAAAATTTGAGCAAGCTGGTATCACATATTTTTATACACTTATTGATGACGCAGTTGCAAGAGTTATGAGAAGCAACGGTGGATTCATTTGGGCACTTAAGAACTATGATGGTGATGTAATGTCTGATATGGTTGCTACAGCATTCGGATCTCTCGCTATGATGACATCTATCTTGGTTTCACCAAGTGGTGCATTTGAATATGAAGCTGCACATGGAACAGTAACAAGACACTTCAGAAAATATGAAGCAGGCGAAGAAACATCTACAAACTCAGTTGCAACAATCTTTGCATGGACTGGTGCATTAAAGAAGAGAGGCGAGTTAGATAGTAACCAAGCTCTTGTAGACTTTGCAACAGCTGTTGAGAATGCAACAATTGAAACAATTGAAAGTGGCACAATGACAAAAGACTTAGCATCATTATTCCACAAAGAAGGAGTAGAGATTAAAGTTGCAAACTCCAAAGAGTTTATTGAAGCAATCGCAGCAAATATCAAACTCTAAGATTTAGAAAATTAAAAAAATAATAGGGATACATTAATTTGTGTCCCTATTTTTATATCTTAAGATATAATTTTGTTTATTCTTTGGCTACGATATAATCTCCAGTAATAGTTACATTATCCTTTTGAGATGATGGAATATATATTCTAATTTGTGCTTCATACTTGTTATTTTTGAAGATGAACCAGAACATATTATCTAGTTTATGTTGTCTTGGAGATTCTGTTTCTCTTAGATAGAGGGTACCACTTTGAACATTTGTAAGAGTAACCTCGTTATCATAGAGTTCATAACCATCTAATGTTATGAAATTGTTTTCGGTATCATAGATAACAACAACGTTTTTGTTTGTTAGGTCTATATCTATTTTGTTTACATCAGCTGCAACATCATATTTGATATCATAGTGAAGTGCTGAATCGTGATAACCATTTGCCTTCATAAACTCTGTTGTAGCAACTCTCCAGTTTGGTTTCTTTAAAGATCCAAGACCAATAGAAGAGAAAAGAAGTACAGCACCAATTAAAACAAAAGCAAGAGCAGCGTTTGAGAATGTAATATATTCTTTAACAACGGCCCAGGTTGTAACCTTTTCAGTTTTGGTTCTAACTTCTTCTGGTTTCTCTTTTTTAATCTTAAGATTAAAGAAATAACTAAATAGTGCAGATGCAAGTCCTAAAAAGACTATGGATGCACCAAATATAACTAATGGTACTAATGGCTTAAATGCTATTGCACTTGCGATGCCATAAATAAAGAAAAGGATGAATCCAATTGCAAAAATTATTGCAAAAGAGAGTGAAATATATGAAAGAATATCCTTTGTTTTTTCGTTTGTAATTTTTCTCATGCCTTTATTTATACCAGATATTTTTAAGATTGTTAAATACTTTTTCTATTTTTCTGGGTTTGTAAATGTGGACATTTACATCCTCTTTATGCTATACTATTTCCATAAAAAAATAAATTACGTGTAATTTACATGCAAAAGGGGAAATTTATGGATTTATCAAAATTTAGAGCAAAAATCGTTTATTTAGAGAATGGCAAAAAAGTTACAACAGAAGGTAACGAATTTATTTCTGTAAGCAAATTTGAATTTGAGAATGGCTTATTAAAGGCTTGGGTAGAAGCAAAGAAAGATGTTGAAATGATATCAGTATCTCTTGTCTATGATAAGACTTTAAAAGATGACGAATTATTCTTCATCAATGGTTATCAAAGCTGGTCATATTCTAAAGAATATGCAAAGAACGAAGTAATGAAAGGTTTGTCCTGGATCTGTGATAAATGGAGTTATGCAAGAAAGTTGACAGCTTGCTATGGAGACTATGATTTCACAACATATAGCAAAGACTTATTCCATTCATTCACATACACATATTTCAGAGATGGTGATGAATTTGATTTATATGGAACTTTGAGTGACAGAAACGGATACACAATTTTCTATCTAGACAAGGTAAATAATACTTTTGAAATCCTAAAAGAATTAGAGGGTGTAACACTTAAGGGCGAATCCTTAATGTTTGAAATCTACAATGTTTGTGGAGATTATGACGAAGTATTTGATAAATACTTTGAAATCTATCCAGCAAAGAAGACAAATAGAGTTAAACATTTAGCAGGTTATACCTCTTGGTATAATTATTTCCAAAATATAGATGAAAAGACAATGTTCAGAGATTTAAAGGGAATGTATGAAAAGTGTGGAGATAAAGCACAAATATTCCAAATTGATGACGGTTTTGAATCTATGGTTGGAGATTGGCTTGTAACAGATCCAGTTAAATTCCCAAACGGCATGAGACCAATAGTAGATGAAATACATAAAGATGGATACCTCGCAGGATTATGGCTTGCACCATTTGCAGCACAATTCAAGGCAAAGGTTGTTGAAGAACATCCAGATTGGTTTATTTATAATAAAAACGGAAAAATGTTATATGCAGGATTCGCTTGGATGGGATTCTATGCATTAGATATCGAAAAACCAGAGGTTAGAGCATATATTAAGAAGTGCTTTGATAACGTATTTGATAACTGGAACTTTGATATGGTTAAGTTAGACTTCTTGTATTCAGCATGTATTATTCCAAGAAACGGAAAATCTCGTGGACAATTAATGTGCGAAGCTATGGACTTCTTAAGAGAATGCTGTAGAGATAAGATCATCCTTGGATGTGGAGCACCACTTGGACCATCTTGGGGTATTGTAGATGCATGTAGAATTAGTTGTGATGCTGAACTTCAATTCACAGATAAGTTCTATGTTTCTATGACAAACAGAGAAATTCTTTCCACACAATCTTCAATTACAAATACAATTGCAAGAAGACATCTAAACGGAAGAATCTTTGCAAACGATCCAGACGTATTCTTCTTAAGATATGATGGTTACAAACCAGTTAAATACACAATGGAACAAAGAAAACTTCACTCTAAAGTGAACAGAATGTTTGGTGACATCCTATTTGTATCCGATGACATTAGTGCATATGATGATGAACAACTTGAAATCTTACAAAAAGCATATAAGCCATTTGAAGGAAAGATTAAGAAAATCACATATAAACAAGCAACAAAGACTTATGTCGTTGAATATGTAGAGGATGGTAACGACAAGAAACTCGTATTCTCAATGATAACAGGAGAATTCACAGACTATAATAATGGTTCTAACGCATAATATAGAACACATACGAGAGACTGTAAAAAAGTACAATCGTGATATAACCTTAATTGCAGCATCTAAGACTCAAACAAGTGAGACCATAGATGAATTTGTAAAAGTTGCACCAGACTTTATTCTCGGAGAGAATAGAGTACAAGAATTGGTGTCTAAATATAATCCTAATTATGTATGGCACATGATAGGACAACTCCAAGCAAACAAGGTTAAATATATCATAGATAAAGTTCAGCTTATACACTCACTAGACAGAGTTGCTCTTGCAGATGAAATAGAAAAACAAGCAACGAAACATAACAAGGTTATGGACTGTTTAATTGAGATTAATATGGGTGCAGAAATAACAAAAGGTGGCGTAGCTCCAAGTGAAGTTAATGCCTTTATAGAATCTATGAGAAATTATTCTCATATAAACGTAAAAGGTGTTATGGCTGTTCTTCCAAATATGGAGGATAAGGTTGCACTAGGAGATATGTACAAAGACCTTTATAAGATTTACGAAGAAGCCAAAAAGTTAGATGGTGGAAACGTAGATATAAAATATCTATCTGCAGGCATGACAAATGACTACGAGATAGCATTAGACAATGGATCAAATATGATAAGACTAGGAAGAGTCTTATTTGGAGAAAGAATATATAACGCAAATCAGGTGTAATTATGGACAGAAACAACTACGAACAAAGACTTGGGTACACGAATTCTAATTATAACCCAAATCAACCACAACAAAATATGCAAGGAGGATACCAACAACCTCAACAACCAGGTTATGTTGCACAGCAACAAGGATATCCTAATAACTATGAGGTAGATCCAAACTACCAACAAAACATTCAAAACAAGAAATATCGTTCTGAGGCAAGCGTTCGTAGTCGTTTCCCTAGATGGTTTGGCAATAACAATAACCAAGAAGCACCTAAAAAACCACAACAACAAAACAATGTAGTTATTTATTCTCCATCCACATATGAAGATGTACAAGCTTTAATAGACCACCTTAAAAAAGGTGAGCAGGTTATAGTAGACTTCTCAACAGTTAACCAAACTGCAGTATATCGTATACTAGACTTTATGAGTGGGGCTATATACGCATTAAACGGTTCAATTCAACAGATTACACGTAACATTTTCTTATTTGCTCCACAAGGCGTTACAATCTCTGTTCCTATTCAATTTAAGAGGCAATAATGACACTAGATAAGAAAAAGAAAGGTATAATAATTCGTACTGTAATAGAACTAGTTCTATTAGGTGGACTTATTGCTTTAGATTTATGCATTAAGGATTATCTATATCATTATTTGGATGATGGTTTTGAATCCAAAGACCTTATTAAAGGATTTATCTCTTTAATTTACGTAGAAAACACAGGTGCAGGATTTGGTTCCTTTGAAGGAAAAACACTCACACTTTCTATTATTACGCTTATCTTAATGCTTGCAATTACCATATTCTTAGCAGGTTCTTTAGTAACAGAATTCTTAGACAAGAAGAGCAAGAAAGGTTCTGCATTAAAAATAGATACAACATCTCGTATAGCAATTGTTTTAATTCTTGCTGGTGGTATTGCTAATTTGGTAGACAGATTCATGGTTATCTCTGGCAAATATTATTTTAAGGGTGTTAGAGATTTCTTTAATTTTGAGTTTATGGATTTCCCAGTTTGGAACCTTGCAGATGCTTATGTTGTAGTAGGTGTAGCGCTATTAATCGTGTATCTAATCGCCTTAATGATAAAAGATGCGCAAATGGTTAGAACCACACAAAAGGCAAATTTAGTCCAAGAAGAAGAGCGTAAAAAGGCAGAACAATTCAAGATAGAGGAAGTAAAACCTGAAGAAGATATAGAAGTACAAGAAGTACAAGTAACAGAAGAAGCGCAAGTTGAAGAAACTGTAGAATCTGAGGATAAAGAATGAACCACGTTGTAAATGAGGATGGACTTCGTTTGGATGTATTTCTTGCAAAGCAAGAAAATATAACTAGAAGTAATGTAAATACAATATTAGAAAAAGATGGTGCCAAAGTAAATGGTACTATTATTTTTAAGAGTGGTTATAAGCTTAAAAAGGGAGATGTCGTTGAGTTTACCATCCCAGAGCCAACACAATTAGATTTAACACCAGCTAATATTCCATTAGATATAATTTACCAAGACGAAGATTTGATTATTGTAAACAAGCCACAAGGAATGGTGGTACATCCAGCAACTTCTTATAAGAAGAATGATACGCTTGTTAATGCACTTTTATATAACATAGACAATCTTAGTGGAATAAATGGGGTTATAAGACCAGGAATAGTGCATAGACTTGATAAAGATACCTCTGGATTGCTTGTAGTAGCCAAAAATGACGAAGCTCATAAGTCTTTGGCAGCACAAATTGAGAAAAAAGATGCCCAAAGAATCTATATTGGACTTTGTGATGGCAATTTTAAAGAGGATGACGGCATAATAAATGCTAATATTGCAAGATCTAAGACAGACCGCAAGAAGATGGCAATAGATCCAAAGGGCAGAGTTGCTATTACCCATTATCATGTTTTAGAAAGATTTGGAAATTATACTTTGGTTCGTTTTGACTTAAAGACGGGAAGAACACATCAAATTAGAGTTCACGCAAAATCCATTCATCATCCAATCGTTGGAGATGCAGTCTATGGTGGCTCCCAAACACTATATAAAAACGGACAATTATTGCATGCATATGAGCTAAAATTGACTCATCCACGTACTGGAGAGCCATTAGACTTTAAGGCTGAAATTCCTGCTTATTTTAGCGAAATCTTAGAAAAATTAAGGAAAACTACTTTAAAATAATCAATTTTTTTGAGAACTTTTGCCGTTTAGGCGTAATTCTTCATGTGAATTTGGTGTAACATAAAGAGTGTTATAATTGACATAAGTAACAAGTCCAGGAAGGGCTCCGTTAATACGTTTTACATTCTTTCTTATGGTATAGTCTACAGCAATTTTTCCTGTTTTTGTTGAAGCTGTAATCTCACTTGCAATCTTTAAAACAGACTCTGGAACTTCTTTTCCGTTGGTTATTATGATGGTATGTCTGCCATGTTCATTCTTAAGATGCATCCAAATATCATTAGGGGAAGCAATCTTAAATGTGAGTTCATCGTTTTGGATATTATTGTTTCCAACATATACTTGGAATCCTTCTACATCATAGCAAGCAATTGGATCTGGCTTAGGATTTCTAACTTTTTTCTTTCCATCTGTCTTTGGAGCATATAATGCACCAATATTTATAAGTTCTTGCTCAATTGAAAGTGGGTTAGTAGTATTAGTTACTTCGCCTAGTTCTTGTTCTATAGACTTAACATATTCAAGGATAGATCTGTCTTCTTCTATCTTTTTAGATAGAAAATCTCTTGTTCTTTTAAGTTTATTGTATTTTGAGTAATATGCTTTTGCATTATTAGATGGAGTTAGAGTTGGATCTAGAGGAATAGTTACACTTTCTCCAGTTGTATAATCTGTGCAAGTTAGGGAAGAATCTCCTTTTTTAACAAGATATATATTGTTAATAATCATATCCCCGTAATATCTTTGAGTATTCATATCCTCAGTTGCCTGGATTTTTTGAGAATCATCAATAATACGTTTTTCAACTCTTGCTTTGAACCTTCTTGTAGCTGTTACAAGATTTTTAATCTTGGCTTTTAGTCTTAAATCTCCATCTTCCTTAGAAAGTAGGTCATCAAAAGCCTCATTTATAGTAGGGAATGTAATAACATCCTTATTAAGAACCATATAAGCAAAAGGATATACGCCTTTATTATCTATAACACATGGAGAATATAAATCTTGCTCTGTTATATTCTTGAGTTTATTTATAAACTCCTTAAACCTATTTAATTCTTCTTCGTCAAGTGTAGGCATACCATCATTCATGAATCCACATCTAGCAATTATTTCAGAAACAGTAATGCCAGAAAAGCCTGTAATATTATCTAGAATAAAGGAGTGGAGATCTCCGCATTTGAAGTCTTTCATAAAATCGAAAGAAGAGGTCAAAAAACTCTCTTTTCCTTGTTCTAACGGCTCGTATTTGGCTCCGTGCATAACTAAATGGTTTGTATTATCCTCGTTTAATGGGATCCTTTTAACTGCATCAAATATAGTAAAATCAGCATCAGTGAAGATGATATTAGAATATCTGCTCATAATCTCAACAAAGAGATAATAAGTGCAAATATCCTTCATTTCATTCCTTGCTGTAATCTTAAGTTGAATTATTCTATCAGCATTGAAAATAGATGCACTCTCGATTGTTCCACCAACTAAATACTTTCTAAGAAGCATACAAAAAGCTGGTGCATTAATAGGATTTTCTTTTTTAACATATGTTAAATGACATCTTGGAGTCTGGGAATTACAGGAAATAACTAAACATTCATTCCTATTGTTAACACGAATAAAGAACCTGATTTCATCTTTCTCAGGTTGTACTATCTTTTCTATTTTTGCTCCTTGAATCTTATTATTAAGTTCTTTTGCTAGAGCATTTAGTGTTAGTAAATCGCTTCCCATATGTGCATATTATACATTATTTTTATGAATTTGTAATGCTTTGTACCATTTTTGACCCGTATTTTTGTTGCAAACGGTCTTTTCACGTGTTATAATTCTGTAACTTATTAAAAAATATATACTTATGCGTTGAAACGCACATGGAGGAATAAAATGAGTTATCAAATCAAAAAGCTAGACAAAAGTCAATATCAACTTGATTTTACAGTAGACGCTGAAACATTCGCAAAAGCTTGTGACGCAGCATATGAAAAGACAAAGCATCAATATGCTATTGCTGGATTCCGTAAAGGACATGTACCTAAGAAAGTTATCGAAGGTGTATACGGCAAAGAAGTTTTCTATCAAGATGCAATGGACATCGTTATTAACGATGAATACTATGAAGCTCTTACAAAAGAAGAGAGTTTAGAAGTAGTTGCACAACCTGCACTCACAGCAATGGATTATACAAAAGATGGTGGAGCAACATTCACAATCGTTGTAACAGTAAAGCCAGAAGTTAAAGTTAAGGATTACAAAGGATTAACAATTCCAAAGATCGTAACAAAGATTTCAGACCAACAAGTAGATGATGAAGTTAAGAAGACACTCCAACAACAAGCAAGAATCATCGATAAAGATGGTGAAGCACAAAAGGGTGATACAGTTAACATCGACTTTGCAGGTTCTGTAGATGGTGTTGCATTTGAAGGCGGCACAGCACAAGGTTATGACCTTGAATTAGGTTCAGGCACATTCATTCCAGGCTTTGAAGAACAATTAGTTGGAACAAAAGCAGGAGACGAAAAAGACGTTAAAGTTACATTCCCAGAGAACTATCATGCAGAGAATTTAAAGGGAAAAGAAGCTGTATTTGCTTGCAAAGTTAATAAAGTTTCTACAAAAGAATTACCAGAACTTGATGATGAATTTGCAAAATCCGTTAGTGAATTTGACACATTAGCAGAATACAAAGCAAGTGTTAAGAAAACACTTGAAGATAACGCAGAGAAGTATGCAGAAAGAGCATATGAAGACGCTTTAGTAGACGCTATCGTAGAAAAGAACGAAATCGAAGTTCCAGAAGCAATGGTAGAACAAGAAGCAGAAAGCATGGTTCAAGAATTTGCATATAGACTTCAAATGCAAGGAATGAAATTACAAGACTATCTCAATTATCTCAACATCACAGAAGATAAGCTCAAAGAAGAATACAAAGAGCAAGCAGAAAAGTCTGTAAAAGTTCGTTTAGTAATGGAAGCAATTGTTAAGGCAGAAAAGATGGAAGTTCTTCAAGAAGAAATTGATGAAAAGATCAACAAAGCTGCAGAAGAAGCACACATGACAGCAGACGAATTCAAGAAGACAGTACAAAGAGAACAAATTGATTATCTCGTAAACCAAATCTTATCCAACAAACTTATTGCTTTCTTAAAAGAAAACAACACAGCAAACGTATCATACGAGAAGATTCCTCCAGTAAAGCCAATCGGTAAAGAAGAAGCAAAGCCAGCTGCAAAGAAGAAAGCACCAGCTAAGAAAGCAGCACCAAAGGCAGAAGCAGAAGCTCCAGCAGAAGAGGCAAAGAAGGAAGAAGCTCCAGCAAAGAAACCAGCAGCTAAGAAAACAACAACAACTAAAAAAGCTGCGCCAAAGAAAGACGAGGAATAATACATGAAAGATATTAAAAATATGTATCCACCAACAGTTATTGAGCAAACAAACAGAGGCGAAAGAGCCTATGATATTTACTCTAGACTTTTAGAAGATAGAATTATCTTCTTAACTGGAGAAATTAATGACCAAGTAGCAGACTTAGTAGTTGCTCAACTTATCTATCTTGAATCTACAGATCCAAACAAGGACGTTATGATTTACATCAACAGTCCTGGTGGAAGTGTAACAGCTGGTATGGCAATCTATGACACAATGAACTACATCAAGTGTGATGTATCTACAATTTGTGTAGGACTTGCAGCAAGTATGGGCGCTTTCCTTTTATCTGCAGGTGCAAAGGGCAAACGTTATTCATTACCAAATTCTGAAATTATGATTCACCAACCACTCGGTGGTTTCCAAGGTCAAGCTTCAGATATAATGATTCACGCTCAAAACATCCAAAAGATTAAAGAGAAGATGAACGCTATTCTTGCAAAGAATACTGGTAAAGATTATGAGCAAGTAGTCAAAGATACAGATAGAGATAATTTCATGAGTGCTCAAGAAGCTCTTGAATACGGAATTATCGACAAAATCTACGAATCCAGAGACTAATAATTTATTGAGGTAAGAATGTCAGAAGAAAAGAAATGTTTATTTTGTGGTAGAACAAACGACACAACACCATTAATCGAAGGTGCAAAGGGTAGATACCTTTGTATGTTCTGTATTGAAGAAGCCAAAATTAAATTGGATGAATTCATGCAAAACGAAACAGAGATTGCAGAGAGCTTTGGAAAACAAGGTTCTGCAACTGGTAATGCACGTTTATTAAAACCACAAGAAATCAAAAAACGCTTAGATGATTACGTAGTTGGACAAGAAGAAGCAAAGAAGATTCTATCCGTTGCAGTATATAACCATTACAAGAGAGTTAATGCTAATGCTGCAGATGTTTCTGGTGTTCAACTTGAAAAAAGTAATATTCTATTACTTGGACCAACAGGTTCAGGTAAAACACTTTTAGCTAAGACTTTAGCAAAGATCTTAGACGTTCCTTTTGCAATTGCAGATGCTACAACACTTACAGAAGCAGGTTATGTTGGTGAAGACGTAGAAAACGTTTTATTAAAACTCATCATCAATGCTAATGAAGATATAGCAAGAGCAGAAAAAGGAATCATCTACATAGATGAAGTAGATAAGATTGCTAGAGCAAGTGAAAATGTTTCCATAACAAGAGACGTTTCTGGGGAAGGTGTACAACAAGCTTTATTAAAGATAATCGAAGGTACAATGGCATCTGTACCACCTAAAGGTGGAAGAAAGCATCCAAACCAAGAATGTTACAATATAGATACAACAAATATCTTATTCATTTGTGGTGGTGCATTTGTTAACCTTGAAAAGATTGTTGAGAAGAGAGTAACTCAAAAGAAGCTTGGTTTTGGTTCAGATATCAAAACAGAACAAAGTGGCAAATATGAAGATTTAATTAAGAAATTACAACCAGGCGATTTAATCAAGTTCGGTTTGATTCCAGAATTTGTTGGACGTATTCCAATTATTGTTGGATTAAACGGTTTAGATGAGAACGCACTTGTAAATATTCTTAAAGAACCTAAGAATGCATTAACAAAGCAATATATTGCACAATTCAAATTAGACGACGTAGAGTTAGAATTTGAAGATGATGCAGTTCTTGCATGTGCACAAAAGGCAATCGAACTTGGTACTGGCGCTAGAGGATTAAGATCCATTCTTGAAGGCGCATTAACAGAGTTAATGTATAATGTACCATCTGATGATACAATTGCAAAGATTATTGTCACAAGAGAATGCATTGAGAATAAGGAAGTTCAACCAACAATTATTAAGAAAGAACCTTCCGCAACAAAACCAGAAGAGCTTAAGATTGGTAATTCTGGAATAGAATTTATAGCATAACTAAATTAGGTTCACGGCAAAACGTGAGCCTTTTTGTATAGGTATTATGGTAATTAAGAATGCAGAATTTTTAACATCAGTAGCACTTGGTTCTACGCTTCCAAATAGTGTAGCACCAGAGATTGCTATTGCAGGAAAGTCCAATGTAGGCAAGTCCTCATTTATTAATTTCTTAGTTAACCAAAAAAGTTTAGCAAGAACATCTTCAACACCAGGAAGAACAAGACTAGTTAATTTCTTTTCCATTAACAAAGGAGAGTTTTATTTAGTAGATCTTCCTGGATATGGATTTGCTAAAGTCAATGATGCCGAAAAAGAAAAGTGGGGCAAGTTAATTGAGAATTATATCCAAACCAGCCCTATGCTTAAAAACGTATTTTTACTTGTAGACTGTAGGCTTGAACCAACAGACAACGACAGACTCTTAATACAATTTCTATATTCAATAAATATAGGATGTACAATTGTTGCAACAAAATGTGACAAATTAAGCAAGATGCAAAGAAATATAATGAGAAAGAAAATTGCTAACGGATTATCTGTTGGAGAGCAAAATGTTTTCATGACATCTGCAAGTAAAAAAATTGGCAAGGAAGAAATCCTAGCCCGTATTGAACAAATTTTAACAACTCCAAATATAGAGGAAGACTCAGACTAATTGAGTTAATTTAAAGTTTACCAAATCAGCCGAAGTTAAATAGTATGGTATATCGTCCTTAGTGACGATAGGAGAGACTCTAGCGTTCTTTCCATGCAAATGTCCGTATACAACTATATCCATGTTATTTTCTTTTACAAGTTGTGTAAATTCGGTATCTGTGTAGGTGGCATCAAAAGGTGGGAAGTGGAACATACAAATTACTGTATCTCCTTCCTGCCTTAATTTTTTCATTTCTTCAAGAGAGAACTTAAATCTTAAAAGCTCATGGTCATAGATTTTTTTGTCTTGTTCATAATCTTCTTTTGTTTCATCTGGGATTAACCATCCTCTTGTTCCACAGATTACAACATTTCCGAATCTAAAAGCATTGTTATATAAGAAATTGAAGTTAGGGAAAGCCTTATTCATCTTATTTAAAGATGACCAATAGAAATCATGGTTGCCTTTGCCAACAACTTTAATTCCAGGAAGGGTGTCTAAAAGTGCATAATCTTCTTTAGCCTCGTCTATTGTCATGCCCCAGCTAATATCGCCAGAGAGAAGAACTAAATCGTCTTTTTGTACTTTTTCAAGCCAGTCCTTTTTTATTGTCTCAACATACCCAATCCATTCATCGCCAAATACTTCCATTGGCTTGTTGGTTGTGGTAGAGAGATGTAGATCTGAAATAACAAATACCTTCATGCCTATACTTTAACACAACGAGTGAAATTTAACAAACGAAAAATAATCAATTTGTGGATATTCAATTTTGTATATCGTTTACAAGTTAACTAAAAAATTTCTAAAAATATTTATTTTTTGGGGTTGACAGTGGTCAAAACATAGTGTATTATTAAAGTAACTATCAAGAATGGGGGAATTATGGGCAAAATAATGCTAGGCAGAATAGACCATCAATTAGATGAGAAAGGTCGTATGAGAATACCTGCAAAGTTCAGGGATTCTATTGGCAGTTCTTTTACTATGTTACCTGGCAAGCAAGAATGTGTTTACATTGTTAGCAATGATAGTGCTAGTGAGATTTTAAAACCATTCCTTTCAACCAACCCATATCTTGAATCAGATGAACAAAACCAAATTGCAAATGACATCATTTCCAAGATGGCTGAAATAGAGGAAGATGCACAAGGAAGATTTGTATTCCCAAAGCAACTTGCACAAACATACAAGATCAGAAAGGATGTTGTTGTAATTGGTAAAGGTACATATTTAGAAGTTTGGGGTAAAGAAGTTTGGGACGCAAGATACAAAGTTCTAGATCCAGACAAGCTCAAGACAATGTTAAATAATCTCACAAAACGTGAGGGCTAAGAAATGGAATTCGTGCATGTGCCAGTTTTGTTAGACCAATGTATTGAAGGTCTAAACATAAAAGAAGATGGCATTTACATGGATGCAACTGTAGGGGGTGCTGGCCATTCAATCGAAATAGTCAAAAGACTTAAAGGTGGAAGGCTCATAGCAATAGACAAAGACGCAGATGCACTTCAAGCAGCCAATAAAAGATTAAATAATTATATAGATAAAGTAACATTTATCCATAATGATTATAAAAACTTTAGCGAAGAGCTAGACAAACTGAACATTGACAAACTAGACGGAATACTTGTGGATCTTGGCATTAGTTCTTATCAAGTAGATAACGGAGAAAGGGGATTTAGTTACATACAAGATGCACCTTTAGACATGAGGATGGATCAAAGTCAATATCTAAATGCAAAAATCGTTATCAATGAATACAGTGAAAGTGAACTAAGTAGAATCCTTTTTGAATATGGCGAAGAAAGTTTTGCAAGACAAATTGCAAGAGAGATTGTCAAGGAAAGAGAGAAGGGTGAAATCGTAACAACATCACAATTGAGCAATATAGTTGAGCATTGTTATCCAGCCAAGTTCAGATACAAGAACGGAAACCCTGCCAAAAAGACATTTCAGGCGGTTAGAATAGAGGTTAATGGAGAATTGGACAGACTCCATGAAGCACTAAAAGAGATGGCTTTAAGGCTTAAAAAAGAGGGTAGAATGTGTGTGATTTCCTTCCATTCTTTGGAGGACAGAATAGTGAAAGAAACATTCAGGGATTTAGCAACTGGATGTACTTGCCCACCATCTTTCCCAAAGTGTGTATGTGGAAGAAAAGAACAAGTAAAGTTAGTCAATAAAAAACCTATCATCGCAAGTGATGAAGAATTAGAAAGAAACAAACGAGCAGCGAGCGCAAAGCTCAGAATAATAGAAAGGGTATAAAAGGAGAGCAAAACTATGGCAATGACATTAGAAGACGTTTTAGGAAGAAACACACAACAAGTAAGTAGCAGAATTACACAATTCCCATCCTATGAGGAATTTAATAATGGACGTACTTATAACAATGCACAACAACAACCTGTGCAAGATACTTCCATGAATGATTATGACTATTTTGCACCAAGACCATATACCCAACCTATGTCCACAGAGCAAGTTAGAGATTACAATGCTGGACAAGCCTATTATGCTCCACAACAAAATGAATACAATAGTCAAAAGAGAATAGATTCAATAATAGAACAATATCTTGCAAATCAACAAAACCAAAAGCTCGATGAGCCAGATGTTTCATTAGATAATGAATTTTCTCCAAGATTTGGAAGAGAAGAATACAAACCTTTATCTTTATTCGAATTCACAGTTCAAGACAAAGATAGACTCTCAAATGGTGAGTTAGACAGCAAATTAAGTTATTCTGCATCTTCACAAATGACAATGGCATTTAACGGAGAAGTAGATGCTGTATCTGCACCAATATATAGAGCAGAAAAGAAGCAAAGCAAATTAGCACAAAAGCTTGCACAATTAAGAGAGCAAAAAGAACAAAAACAACGCAAATTAGGATTAAAGGGCAAGATCTTAATAGGAGTTTATGTAGCCGTAATTGTAGCAGTTGTAATCTTAATCGGTGTAAATGCCAAGAAGATTAATTCTGGTAATGCGTTAGTCCCATCTGGCAACCAAATCGAGATCAGCATAGAGAAATAATAATGTATTGCATGCTTTGGAATAATATTCCGAAGCATTTTCTTTATTATATTCTTGCATAAAAATACAAAAATAATTATAATACTTATATAATATATAAAATAGAAAGGGATTTTAAGGAAATATGAGTTCATTATTCACCAAAGACATAGCCGTATTGGATATTGGTTCAAGATTGATTAGTGCCATCGTTGGAGTAAAGAAGGCACAATCTGTTTTTGGCATCAAGTCAGATGTAGAGAAGCAATATGCAGGTTATTCAGATGGCGACTGGCTAGATAAGGAAGAAACACGTGCAGTATGTTGCGAAGTATTAAGAGAAGCAATAGAAGGTGCACAATCTAATACAACTAAGATTTATGTTGGTGTTCCAGCAGAGTTTTGTGCTGTAGTCACAAAGAACATTGGAATCACACTAGACAGAGAACGTAAGATTATCGATGCAGATATAGATTTCTTATTCAAGAAAGGTGACGTATTTGCAAACGATCCTAAATACCAAACTATTAACCACGCAGCAATTTATTATTCACTTAATGATGAAGATAAATTATATTTTGATGTCAGAGGATTAACTGCACAAAAAGCAGACGCATTTGTAAGCTACTGTTTAGCAGAAAGAAAGTTTATTAAATTCTTTGACGAAATAACAAAGTCTTGTGGATTTGATGAAGTACATTATATTTGTACACCATGGGCAGAATGTTTAGCTCTCTTTGAAAAAGAGGAAAGAGACAATTCATTCATTATGGTAGACATTGGATACATTTCATCCCACGTTGCAATTGGAAGAGGCGAAGGAATCTTATCTCTTGCTTCATTCTCGATGGGCGGTGCTCATATCGCAGCTGATATGCTTGAATACTTAGATGTTCCATACGAAGTTGCAGAAAGAGCAAAAGACTTAGTAGATTTGAACTTAAATTATGCAGAAGGTGCTGTATTAATAGAGGATGGTGAATTCTCAATTACAGCTACAGAAGCATGTGACATAGTAAAAGCAAGATTAGATATGTTTGCAGATATCATAAAACAAGTTTTATCTCAAGCAAAATATGATACACCTGCATATGCTCCAATCTATTTAACAGGAGAAGGAATTTCACATATTAGAGGAGCAAAGAAGTATCTAAGTGAACAATTAGTAAGAAATATAGAAATAGTATCTCCTAAACTTCCAGGCTATGTAAAGGCATCCCAAGCATCCAAGACATCGCTCTTAATGGTTGCAGAGAGTCTTGCAAAGTTCTCGTTTAAGGATTTCATAAAACGTTTATTTAATGGAGGCAAAAAATAATGTACGACAATTCAGGATTTGGCTTCGGTGGATATAATAACAACAATGGACAAAACAACAATGAGCAACAATATCAAGCTCCAGTTCAACCAGTAACCCCAACATATCAACCAACAGAGCAACCAGTTCAACCAACTTATCAACAACCAGTTGCACCACAATATACGCAACCAGCATACACACAACCAGTTCAACAACCAGTGTATCAAGCACCAGTTGAACCAGTACAACCAGTTCAACCACAATATCAACCTGAGGAAGTTTATCAACCACAAGTTGACGAAACTCCTATAGTTGAGGAAGAAGTTGTACAACCATCTTTAGATGAGGTTATGGAAGAAGAAGTTGTTGAAGAACCAGTAGATCCAGATTATCAACCTCCAGTATCTGAAAAGAAACCAGGACTTGCAAACATCGTTGTTTGCGGTATCGGTGGTGGTGGAAACAATGCAGTTAACACCATGATAAGAGCAGGAATCAAGAGTGCAACATTTGTTGTTATGAATACAGATATGCAAGCTCTTAACATGTCATTAGTAGTAGATCCAAAGTGCAGAATTCAACTTGGTGCAAAGAGAACTAATGGATTAGGAGCAGGTGCAGATCCAGATGTAGGTAGACAAGCAGCTGAAGAATCTAGAGACAAGATTAAGGCAGCACTCCAAGGAATAGACCTTTTATTCATCACAGCTGGTATGGGTGGTGGCACAGGAACAGGTGCTGCTCCAATAGTTGCTGAAATCGCAAAGTCTATGGGAATTTTAACAATTGCTGTTGTTACAAAACCATTCAACTTTGAAGGTCAAAATCGTATGAGAAATGCAGAAGCTGGTATTAAGGCATTAAAGAATTTCGTAGATACAATTCTTATCATTCCTAATCAAAAGCTTATTGATGCATTAGATAGAAGTATATCATTCAAACGTGCATTTGAAATTGCTGATGACGTATTACGTCAAGGTATTCAAAGTGTATCCGATGTTATCACACATCCAGAGTTAATTAACCTTGACTTTGCTGATATTCGTACAATTCTTTCAAGTAAAGGACTTGCACACATGGGTATCGGTTATGGTAAAGGTGAAAATAGAGTTGTTGATGCAGTTAGAGGTGCAGTATCATCTCCATTGCTTGAAACAGATATTCAAGGTGCTACAGGTGTTATCGTTAACATTACTGGTGGCGAAGACATGTTACTTGGTGAAGTAAGTTCTGCTTGTGACATCATTAAGCAAGTTATTGATCCAAATGCAAATATCATCTTTGGTACAGGATTTGTTCCAGAAAAGACAGATATTGAAATCACAATTATTGCTACAGGTTTTGAAGATGCAAAGCAAAAACCACAAACAACACCAGGTACAGTACCACTTCAAAAGCCAATGTCCATTAATACAGCATTAGGTTTAGGTGGAAACAAGCCAGAGGATGACGGACAATACAATGGTAATTTATTTGCTAACCAACAACAAAGATTAAGCAACAATTTTGCTGCTAACACACCAGAGGGATTAGCACAACAACAACCAAGACCAGTTCAACCTCAACAACCACAACAATATGCTCCACAACCACAAGTTCAACAACCAAAGGTTCAAGAGCCAGAAACATCTGTTGAGAGTTCAAGAATCTCAGTTGGTGGAGAAAAGAAACTTCCTGCATTCTTACAAAAACTTAGAAAAGGAAGAGAATAATAAATAATCAGACCTAAAAATAAAGCCAGTATATAAAATGCTGGCTTATTTTATAAAATAAGGAGTAACGAAATGGAAAAGAGAAAAATAGCACTTATAGTAATAACGTGTATCATTATTGCAAGTATTATAGTATCTATTGGAGTTTCATTATGGGGCATGGATTTTATGGCCAAACATCTTCCAGAACGTTATTCTGATGGGATAATTCCTACAAGTGCAGATGTAGCAAATGCTGTTAAATATGACAGAGTTGTTATATTTGGTATAGATGGAATGGGAATTAAATTCAAAGATTTAGATTCTCCAAACTTTGACAAAATATTTAAAGATGGTTCAATTTCTTATGCAGTTACAACGCAACTTCCATCTACAAGTGCACATAACTGGGTTTCTATGTTTACAGGAGTTAGATATCAAAAGCATAGAATAGCTAATTCAGATGCAGCGACTAGACCTTATACATCTATAGAATATCCAACAATATTTAAAACATATTTAAATAGACATCCTAACGATAAATGCTTATCTATAGCAAGTTGGATTCCAATTAACTATGGATGCATTGAAAATATGGATAATATGATTAAGTATGTAGATAAAGAATCTAAGGATGAATATCATATAGAGCAAGATGATTTCTGTGTTGCAAAATTTAAGGAAGTTTTTAAAGAAGTAGATCCTAAGATAACATATATTCATTTTGATAATGTAGATGAAACAGGTCATAAGAAAGGCACAGACGAAGAATATGAAGAAGCAATCAAGCAAGCTGATGCAAGAATGGGTGAAATGTATGACTATTTAGAAGCAAATAATCTAGTACATGGAACATTATTTATATGTGTATCTGACCACGGACACAAGAAAGGTGGCGGACATGGTGGCGAAGATCCACTTGAAAAGACCGCAACTTGTGCTGTTTATGGGGATTTGGGAAATATTATAAAAGGAACACCAGGCAAGATGGTTACTCAAGATATTGCATCTATAGTTTTATATGCATTAGGAGAAAAACAACCAAGCAATTTTGATGGTATGCTCCCATTTAATATGTTTAATACATTATAATTGGAAGGTTTTTATGGTAAAGAAGATAGTCTTTTGGATAATAATAGTAATTGTACTTGCTACAACTATTTTTCTAATAATTAACAATATAGATAAATCCGAGCCTTTGTATGTGGCTCATCAAGGCTATGCTTCTAAATATCCAGGAAATACTGCATTATCTTTTGAAAAGGCCTCTGAAATGCCATACTACGGCATAGAAACAGATATAAGAGAAACAAAAGATGGAGTTTTTATTTGCAATCATGATAAAGATGTTGCGTTTAAAGATGGTACAAAAGAGCTTATAAAAGACACAAATTACTCCGAATTAATGGCAAAGCCATTAAAAAACAATAAAACAAATGATGAAGTATATGTCTGTAGGTTCGATGAATATCTAGATATTTGTAAAAATGGTGGCAAAATAGCCGTTATAGAATTAAAAGACGATTCTTTTAATGAAGAACAAATAGCAAGGATCTTTCAAATAATAGATGAACATTACAACAGAAACGGTGTTATATTTATAGGATTTGACTTTGATAGCATTTGCAGAGTCCATAATTATGATAAAAGTGTTAAAGTTCAGTATCTTTCTAGCACTCCAGGTGATAAAAACTTTGCAAAATGCCTAGATTTGGGTATATCTTTAGACGTTCATTTCGCAGTTTGTACTGCAAGTTTAGTTAGAAAGTTCCATAAGAAAGGATTAACGGTCCAAGTATGGACTGTGGATAGTAGTATAATAAAGCATTATGTAAGAAGATTAAAGGTAGATTTAATTACATCTAATGTATTTTACGAAAACTAATTTATACAAAATTTATACATTTATTCATAAAAATAGTTTGAAATCTTTACTTAAAACACTACATATAGTATAATATATACAATAATTTTATATATAGGAGTTGTATAACTATGAAATGTCAATTTTGTGGATGCACAAACAGCAAGGTTATTGATTCAAGACAAAACGAAGATGGCACACAAATTCGTAGAAGAAGAGAGTGCGAAGCATGTGGAAGAAGATTCACAACCTACGAAACAATTGAAAATACACCAGTTATGGTAGTTAAAAAAGATGGTACAAGACAACAATTTGATCCATCTAAGGTAAAAATTGGTATTATGAAGGCTTGTGAGAAACGTCCAATCTCTATGAATGACATAGATAAACTCGTACAAGACATCCAAAGAGACGTTATTAATTCATTAGAACCAGAAGTAACATCAGACTTTATAGGGGATTTAGTAATGGAAGGTTTAAAGAAACTTGATGATGTTGCTTACGTAAGATATGCTTCAGTTCACAGACAATTTAAAGACATAAATACACTTTTAGAAGAAATTGAAAGCTTGGTTTCTTTGAAAGAAAGTCTCACAAAAGACGATAACAAGAAGAAAAAATAATCCAAATTACAAATTTTAAAAATTATAAAAATAGGTCAGAAATATAAGTCTGGCCTATATTTTTGTCCCAAAACTATTCTAAAAATTACAATAATATAAAATACTTTCTAAAAAATGGCACTTTTTAGAGCAGTTAACGAACAGTTTGTATGGTTTTGTAATCTAGTTCTTTTTCTAAGAGTTCATTATTTTCTTTTGCATTTTGATAGTGTTTGGTGTAAAATTATATAAATTATTTTTATATAAATTGGAGTTGAACTATGAATTTACGTGAATCCTTAACAATTGAAAACAACAGATTAAAAATAGGTTCTTTTTATGCTTCAGATCTAGTTAAAAAGTTTGGTAGTCCATTATATATAATGGATGCAGAGTATATGAAGGCTGTTTCTAGTGCTTATGTTAAGACAATGAACAAATATGCTCCAGGTGCAGTAGCATATGCATCTAAGGCATTCTGTTCTGTTGCTACATCTAAGTTACTTTGTAAACAAGGTATGTATTTTGATGCAGTATCTGGTGGAGAACTTCATGCTTTAAATAGAGCAAAAGTTCCATTTGACACCATCATTTTCCATGGAAATGCCAAGACACGCTATGAGTTGGAGTATGCTGTAGTAAATGGCGTAGGTGCTATTGTTGTAGATAACTACAATGAATTAAACGTCATCCAAGACATATGTGAAAAGAATGATGCAGAGGCATTTGTATTAGTAAGAATAAATCCTTGTGTTGCTGCACACACATATGAAGCTGTTCAAACTGCTGTTCCAAATTCAAAATTTGGGTTCAATGTTTATGGAGATGCTCTAGATTTCATCTCAGGAATAGAGAAAAAGTACAAAAACGTCAATTTCTTAGGTTTACATTGCCATGTTGGATCTCAAATTTATGATGCTTCTGCTTATACACAAGCAATTGAGATTATGACAGACTTTATGGTAAAGCTTAAGGATAACGGAATTGAATGTGATATTTTAGACTTTGGTGGTGGATTTGGTATATATTATACCAATGAAGACCCAAAATTCACTCCACAAATGTATGCAGAGCAACTCGGAAGAGTATGTGCATTAGTTAGAGAGAAGTTCAAAGAAAAGGGATTAAAAGACTCATTCATCATTTCAGAACCAGGAAGATCCATTGTTGGTGAAGCTGGAATAACCCTTTACACAGTTCAAGGAATTAGAGATGCTGGAGATCAACATTATGTTGCAATAGATGGTGGAATGGGAGACAATCCACGTCATGCATTGTACGAATCCCAATATGAAGCTTGTGTTGCTGATAAAGCAGGCGAGAAGATGGACAAGATTTCAACTATAGTTGGAAAGTGTTGTGAAAGTGGAGATATCGTCACAAAGAATATACCACTTCAAGAAGCAAATGTTGGAGATGTTATTGCAGTATTTAGTACTGGTGCATACAACTATTCAATGGCTTCACACTACAATTTTAACCCAATTCCTCCAGTTGTTTTGGTGGATAAAGATAAAGCAGACTACATAGTAGAACCAGAGGGTTATGAAGACCTTATTTCTAGAGATGTAGTTCCAAATTGGATATAAAAACTAGGAGAGCTAATCATTTATGATTAGAATGCTATTACAAAGTGGTGATACCATCCAAGTCATACTTGGATTTGTTGCAGTGGTATTAGCTGCAATGGGAGCTATAATTCTTCATGAAAACGCTCATGGTCTCGTTGCACTTTGGTGTGGAGATGATACTGCAATGGAAGAAGGCAGAATCTCTTTAAATCCAGCAAGGCATTTTGACATATTTGGTTTCTTGATGTTTATAGTTGTTGGTTTTGGATGGGCTAGACCTGTACCAATAGATCCAGAGAATTTTAAGCATCAAAAGTTAGATTCTTTCTTAGTTGCAATTGCTGGAGTATTAACGAACTTAATCCTTGCTTTTATAAGCATAGGATTATTGGCAGGATTACTTGCTATATTAAAGGGTGTAGAGAGTGTATCTACGGGATTATATTATTTCATCTATTTTGTGGAATATTTATTCCTATACGGTGCAGTTATCAACTTAACACTTTTGGCATTCAACATTCTACCTATTTTCCCACTAGATGGATTTAGGGTTATAGAAGCTTTTGTGCCTAATAGTAAGTTCTGTCAGTTCATGAGAAGATACGGAACATTCATTCTTTTAGGATTTATAATCCTAAGTACAATACTTGGATATATAACCCCTTATGCAGATGTGTTCTCGTTATATATAAGAGCCGTAGTGAACGGTATATTAAATCCTATGTTAAAAGTATTTGGAGTGGTGTTTTAATGGATGACGATATTAGACAGATGAGCATAGACGATAGTGCAAATATGCCAGAAATAATTGAACCATCATTAGCTGAAAAGGAGATTTTCAACGAGTCTCCTACAATTGTTTATCATATCGCTGATTTTGATGGACCTTTAGATATGTTGGTTACGATGATTCATGATCAAAAGATAGCTATTGAAGATCTATTCATTTCAGAGATTACAAGCCAATATGTTGAGATTATTAAGAACACTCCAAAAGAAGAATTAGACTATGATTATGCAGGAGACTTTATCACGATGGCAGCTGAATTGCTATATCTAAAGTCTATTAAGACTTTACCAAGTGATGAAGAGGAAAATGCAGAACCAGATGAAAGAGACTTATTCATTCTCAAAGTTAAAGAATATGAGTTAATGAAAGAGCAAGCTGAAAAGATGAGACTCTTAGAAACTACAAACAGATTCTACAGACCACCTGAATATGACGAAAAAGACTACAGAGTTGCACTTGTTAATTTCAATTTAGAGAAATTAATGGAAGCATATGCAAGAATCGTTGTACAAGCAGATGTTGCTCAAAAAGAAAAGATACCAAAGAAGGTTGTAAGAGAGAAGTTCTCAGTTTCTGAGCAAATTGCTCATATAGAAAGTATTGCAAGAGAGAAGAAAGAGTTTACTTTCACATCATTATTTGAACCAGATTATGATAGAAATGACATAGTAACTACATTCCTAGCAATTCTTGAATTGCTTTCATACCAAAAACTCAATGTAAAGCAAGAAGAATTATTTGGAGAAATTGTTCTAACTTATGTAGAAAACAGTGCAGATATAATAGTGGACTTTAAAGAGGAGGACTACAAATGAGCGTAATGACAGATATAGTTGAAGCATTATTATTTGCTTCAGGAAATGCTATACCAGAGAAAGATTTAGTAGACAAAGTACAAGGATTAACGAAAAATTCGTTAGTTGCAGTTAAAAATGACCTTGCAAAGAAGTATCCAAAGAATGGATCAGGAGTAGTATTCCTTGAATTTAATGGCAAGTTACAATTCTCAACAAATCCAAAATATGGAGATGCTATTGCAGAAATTTTAACTCCGTTAAAAGAGAAAGAATTAACAAAGAATTTACTTGAAGTTTTATCTACTATTGCTTATAAGCAACCAATTACAAAACTCGAACTTGAAGAAATGAGAGGTGTTAACTCAGATTACGCTATAACAGCTCTTTTAAAAGCAGGATTAATTGAAGTAGTTGGAAGAAAAGATGCACTTGGAAGACCAATATTATATGGCACAACAGACGAGTTCTTAAAGAAATTCGAACTTGAATCCTTAGAAGACTTACCAGATCTTGCTGAAGTTATGTCTAAGATACAAATGCTTTACCAACCACAACAAGAAGCATTGTTTACAAATCGTACTATTTTCAATAGTGAACAACAAATTGAGTCTGCTGAAGTAGTGGAGGAAGCACCACAAATTGAAGAAACAACTGAAAGTGAGCCTCAAAAAGAGGAAAAACCAGAGATAGATCCATACGATACAGAAGAAAAAGACATCGATGATGAGGACGAAATCCCAGACTTCTTAAAGGGAGAAGACATTAAGTCCATTGAATAGTTATGAGATTAAATAAATATTTAGCAGATTGTGGAGTTGCATCCAGAAGAAAGGCTGAAGAGATTATTAAGGCCGGAAGAGTTACAATTAACAAGAAGGTTGTAACAGATCTTGCTACGCAAGTAGAGGTTTCTAGAGACGTTGTATTCGTAGATGGAAAGAAAGTTGTACCAAATCTCAATAAAGTCTATTTTATGTTCTATAAGCCAAAAGGATGCGTCACAACTACATCTGATGATAGAAACAGAAAGACAATTTATGATTTCTTAGGGGATATAGAGCAAAAAGTTCTTCCTGTAGGAAGATTAGACTATGATAGTGAAGGATTATTGCTTTTAACGAATGATGGAGACATTCAACACAAATTAACACATCCAAGTAGTGAGATTCCAAAGACTTACATAGTAAAGATTGAAGGAAACATAGTTGAATCAGACCTCGCAATCATAAGAAAAGGTGCTGTAGTTAATGGAGAAAGATATGGTTCTGCAAAGGTTACAGTTCTAGATAAAGAAGAAAAAACAACAAGACTAGAGGTTGTAATTACCGAAGGTAAAAATAGAGAAATTAGAAATATGTTTGCAGCTGTTGAGAAGAATGTTATTTTCTTGAAGAGAGTTGCAATAGGTAATTTGAGACTAGGTGGATTATCTAGAGGCAAATATAGAGAATTAAGAAGTGAAGAAGTGGAGTATCTAAAGAGTCTATGAGAATTTTGTTAACTAATGATGACGGATATTTTGCAACAGGTATTATATATCTTGCAAAGAAACTAAAAGAGAATGGGCACGAGGTTTATATTTCAGCACCAATGGCTGAACAATCAGCAACTTCTCATGCACTTTCTTTAAGACACAGCATTAGGATACAAGAGATAAATATGAAGGACTTCACCAGAGGTGAATTAGATTGTCCATGTGTTGCAGTTGGAGGATATCCAGCAGACTGTGTTAAGTTTGCTTTAGCAATTCCATATAAGGATGTTAAGTTTGATCTTTGTATCTCTGGCATTAACACTTGTATGAATGTAGGAACAGACTGTATTTATTCTGGAACATTCTCGGCTGCTTGTGAGGCAACACTTCTAGATCTTCCTGCAATTGCAATATCTGCAAAGATGAAAGGAACAGAGGATTACTCATATCCAGCAAATTTCTTAATAGAAAACCTTGAAAAACTTAAAAAGTATGCCTCTTTATTCATGGCAATTAATATTAACATTCCTTGGTACAATGCAGAGAAAATCAAGGGTACGGTTGTAACTAATTGTGGATGGAGAGAATACAACGATACATATACTAAAAATGAAGATGGTTCATATTCTGTTATTGGTAAACCAATAAACAAAGCAGAAACAGACCATGATGATGACTGTGCTTGGGTAGATAGAGGTTATATAGCAATAGCCCCAGTTCCAGCATATTCAACAGATACAAAGACTTTAGAAAAGATGAGAGAAGAGAAATGGCAATAGTTAATACATGTATTATAGGTGGAGGAGCAAGTGGTATGTTTGCTGCAATCTTGCTTGCAAGAGCAGGTGTAGAAACCACTATACTCGAAAAAAGCGAGAAAACATGTAAAAAAGTCTATATAACTGGTAAGGGAAGATGTAACCTAACCAATGACACTTTGCCACAAGAAGTTTTAAACAATGTTGTTAACGGTTCTAAATTCCTTAGAAGTGCAATGTATAAATTCACACCACAAGACACTATGTCTTTCTTTGAAGATTTAGGTGTAGAACTAGTTGTAGAAAGAGGAAATAGAGTATTCCCAAAGAGTGGAAAATCTGCGTCTATAACAGATGCATTAAGAGGAGAAGTTAAAGCTCTTAAAGTTAATGTGGAAGTGGATTCCGAAGTCACAAATATAACTAAAAATGAAGATGTATTCCATATTGAATATGGAAAAAACAAGTGGTTAGATGCACGAAATGTTCTAATTTGCACTGGTGGGATGTCTTATCCTTTAACTGGTTCTACTGGGGATGGTTATACCTTTGCAAAGAAGTTTGGACACAGTATTGTAGCACCTGTCCCAGCACTAAATTCCATAGTTTTAAAAGAGGATGTAAAGGCACTAGAAGGAATATCTCTTAAGAACGTAAAATTACATGCATACACAACTAAGAGAGTTGCTAGTGAGTTTGGTGAGATGTTATTCACAGATGATGGCATTTCAGGACCTATTGTTTTAACAATTTCTTCTTTAATAAACAGATTAGACAATGTTTCTTTGGTATTGGATCTCAAACCTGCATTGGATGAAGAACAACTGAATGCAAGATTATTAAGAGAGTTTGACATAGCCAAGAATTTAGATATTAAAAACGTAATGAAAGAACTTTTACCAGAAAGATTAATACTTTATGTATTAAAAGAAGCTGGAATAGATCCGAGTAAGAAAGTGAACAACATTACAAAGGAAGAAAGAATTAGACTAATTAAGGCACTAAAAGGACTTAAGTTCAATGTAAAAAAGATTTCTTCCATAGAGTCTGCCACAGTAACTAGTGGTGGTGTAGAGACAACAGAGATTAATCCAGGAACCATGGAAAGCAAGTTGGTAAACGGACTATATTTTGCTGGAGAGGTTATAGATGTAGATGCATTTACAGGTGGATTTAATCTTCAAATAGCATTTTCTACAGCATATGTTGCTGCAAATGCAATAATTAAGAACAATTAGGAGGGTGACAACCATGATTAATATAGCAATAGACGGACCTGCAGGAGCAGGAAAGAGCACAATAGCAAAAATTGTTGCAAAGAAAATGGGTATTATATACCTAGATACTGGTGCAATGTACAGAGCACTTGCATATTGGTGCCTTAAAAACAATGTAAATGTAGAGGATGAGAAGCAAGTTGAGCCATTACTTCCAGATGTAAAGATGGATATAGTATTTGAAAATGGCGAACAACAAATCTTAATTAACGGATTTAACACAACTCCATTCCTTCGTGAACATTATATGTCTAAAGCAGCCTCAGACGTTTCTAAGCACGGTTGTGTAAGATATAAGCTTGTTGACTTACAAAGAGAATTCGCACTTTCTCATGACGTTGTATTGGACGGAAGAGACATTGGAACATTCGTTTTGCCAAAGGCAAACTGCAAGTTCTTCCTTACAGCACAAGCAGAAGTAAGAGCAACAAGAAGAAAGTTGGAACTCGAGGCAAAAGGACAAGTTGTAGATTATGAAGCACTCTTAAAGGATATAATCCAAAGAGACTATAACGATTCACATAGAGAGATTGCTCCGCTTAAGCAAGCAGAGGATGCATATTTCCTAGATACATCTGATTTAACTATCGAACAAGTTGCAGATAAAGTTATCGAGATCGTAAAGGAGAAAGTAAAATAATGTCACTATATAGATTCTGTAGATGCGTAGCAAAGCCATTTGTTGCAATGCTATGGCCAACAAAGATTATCAACAAAGAATATTTCTTTGAAAAGATGTTGCCAGAGGGTGGTATAGTTATTTGTAATCACTATGCAATCCAAGACACTCTTATTCAAATTGGTCAATTGTACAAAAAAGAAATACACGTTCTTGCAAAAGCTGAAGCTTTCCAAAACAAGTTTGCCAATAAGTTCTTAAGAAGTTGTGGTGCTATTCCAATTAAGAGAGGAGAAGCTGATATAGAGGCTACAAAGGCTGTTCTTACAGTTTTGAGGAATAACAAGATACTTTCTATGTATCCAGAAGGAACAAGAAATAAAGCAGGAACAGAGCAGATGAGAGAATTCAAGCAAGGATGTGCAAGATTTGCTTTAAAGACACAAAAGCCTATTCTCCCAATGATTTATTTTAAAAAACACAAAACATTCCATAGAAACTATCTATATATTGGAGAACCATTTGACCTTTCCGAGTTCTACGGAGACAGATCTCAGGATGCATTTGAAAGAGCCACACAAAAGGTCTATGACAAGATGGTAGAGACTAGAGAATTGTGCAATAAATGGGTAGAAGAAAATAACCCAAAAATGTTTGCAAAACAGAAAAAGAAGGGGTTAGATACTGAAAAATGATAATAACTGTAGCCAAGACAGCCGGTTTTTGCAATGGTGTAAAAACAGCATATAATCGTAGTGTAGAAATAGCAAAAGACTATAAGAAAGTTTATATGGTTGGAGAGCTTGTACACAATGAAAGTGTTGTTAAGAAGTTGCAAGAGCAAAAAGTTGAGGTTATATCCCAAGAAGATGCCAAATCCTTAAAAGAAGGTATTGCCATTATCAAAGCAGGTGGGGTTGAGAAAGGACTAATCGAAACACTAAAGGAAAATGGAGTAGAGGTTTTTGACTTAACCTGTCCTGTTGTTAAAAAAATACACAATATTATCGAGGAAAGAAGCGCGCTTGGGGATGAGATTATCATTATTGGAAACCCAAATCATGATGAAGTAATAGCTTCTAAGACCTATTCAACTACCAAAGTTGATGTAGTTCCAGTTGCAGAGTATGAAAGCATAAAAATTGGTGAAAAACCAGTTTCAATAGTGTTCCAAACCACGATTTTGCCTGAAAATGTGGAAAAAGTAAGTAATTTTTTAAAAATTAGCCCTATTTTTTCCGGTAAAACGTTTGTCATTTACAATACTGTTTGTTATACTACTAAGCAACAACAAGAAGATATTTCTTCTTTAGCGACCTCAAATGATGTGGTAATAGTCATTGGAGACAAGCGAAGTTCTAACACGAAAAATTTGTTCGAAGTCGCAAAACGCATAAACAAAGAAACCTATTTTTGTGAAAGCAAGAGTGACATCGAGGAAATATATAAAAAATTAAGGAAGCAAAAAAATAGCATTGCAATTACGGGAGGAGCAAGCACACCACCGTGGTTGATCGAGGAGGTTGTACAGTCTATGTCAGAAGAAATTAAAAAGACTGCAGAAGAAACAAAGGCAGTAGAAACAACTGCTAGCACAGAAGAATCAATGGCTGACTATGAGAAATACATTGATAGAAGTTTTGCACAATACATTGTTGGAAGAAAGTTCACATGTACTGTAATCAAAATCGCTGAAGATGGTATATATGTAAGTCTCGGTGGAAAGAAAGACGGATTTATTGATAAGTCCGAATTATCCTTGGATGGAACATATGACAAAGCAGATTACAAACTTGGAGACAAATTCCAAGCAATTATTATAGATACAGGTAAAGAGAACGTTATTCTTTCTAAGAAGAGAGTTGACGAGAAGAAGTTCAATGATGAACAACTCAAAGAACAAATTATCAACGGAACATTTGATGTAAGAATTGATTCAGTAGATGAAAAGGGTCTTGGATTAAGAGGAAAATTAAATAATTATTTTGATGTATTTGTTCCAGCAAGCCAAGTTGAATATGGCAAAAAGAAGAAGGTTAAGCTTGAAGAATATGTTGGAAAGACATTAACTCTTGAACTCTTACCAAAGAGAATCAAAAAACCTGTTACAAAGACAGAAACATTGGAAGATGGAACAACAACAGAGAAGACAGAATATGAGATAGTTGAAGAACCATGGACAATGGAAGATAGATTACCAAAATCATTAGTTGCATCTGCAACTAGCGGAATTGCTAAAGCAAAGAAAGCAGAACAACAAGAAATAGAAGACAATTTCTGGAATACAGTAAGTGAAAAAGAAGTAGTAAGAGGAAAAGTTGAAAGATTCTCAGAATTTGGTGCATTTGTTAAGGTTAAGGGTAAAGACTGCTTAGCACATGTAAGTGAATTAAGCTGGAGAAAAGTTACAAAGCCAGAAGAAGTTCTCGAAAGAAACAAAGAATATGATTTCGTTGTTCTCAAGTTAGACAGAGCTAACAACAAGGTTTCTCTTGGATACAAACAATTGTTCAAGAAGCCATATGAAAAAGCAGCTGAAGATCATCCAGTTGGATCCACAATTAAGGGAAAAGTTGAAAAAGTCTTCGAATATGGTGCATTCATTGGTATTGATGAAGGTGTAGACGGATTAGTACACGCATCACAAATCGCACACGAATTTGTAAAGGACGCAAGAACAGTTCTTAAAGAAGGACAAGAAGTTGAAGCAAAGATTATTTCCTTTGAAGGAAACAAGATAACACTTTCTATCAAAGCATTACTTCCAGAGCCAGAAGTTAAAGAAGAAGTTAAGGCAGAAGAGGGTGCAGAAGGTGCAGAAGCTAAGAAACCAGCAAAAGCATCTAGAACAAAGAAGTTCGAAGAAAGAGCAGAAGGTGCACAAACAAAGAAGCCAAGAGCAAAGAAAGAAAAGGAAGAGAAGCCTGAAGAACCAACAGAATTCATTTCTGGTAATTCTAGCACAACAGCATTTGCAGACTTACTTAAGAACTTCCCAAAGGACGAAAAATAATCCGCCCAAAAGAACTTATAAAAATAATGTGGTGTCAAATCGGCACCACATTTTAATTTATATAAATTAAGTTTTATTGTTCATCTGTGTTTGGAGGTATAATCTCGGTTGTTTTTGGAAGAGAATCGATAGCCTTTCTAGCAAGTTCATCACATCTATTATTATATTTGTTTTCTGCATGACCTTTAACCCAGATCATTTCAACATTATGACCTTGCATTAAATCTATTAATTTTTCCCAAAGGTCTACATTCTTAACAGGGGATTTGCTTAAACTTCTCCAGCCATTCATTTGCCATTGTGCAATCCAACCTTGTAAAAACGGATTTAAGGAATAGGAACTATCAGAATATAACTTTATATTACACTTTTCTTTAAGTGCCTCAAAAGCCTTTATAATGGCTGTAAGTTCCATTCTGTTGTTGGTTGTATTGTCTTCAGCGCCAGACAATTCTTTAATATGGTTCTTATAGATAAGAACAACGCCCCAACCACCAGGTCCTGGATTACCAGAACAGGCTCCATCTGTATACATTTCTATATCTTTCATTCTTTACCTAATTCCTCGGCTCTTGCTTTGCATTTTTCCATGCCTTTAATAACGATGCCTTCTAAATCATCTTCTTTATAACTATTAACTGCTTGGATAGTTGTTCCACCTTTAGAGCATACATTATTAATTAATGTATCTATGTCTAGTGGAGACTTTTCTACCATCTTTGCAGATCCTATAACAGTTTGAATAGCAAGTGTTTTTGCAGTTTCTTCATCTAAACCACATTTAACGCCACCATCTATTAATGCCTTTATAAACATATATACGTATGCTGGGCCAGATCCAGAAAGGGCAGTAACGCTATTTAAGAAACTTTCGTCTAGTTCTATAACTTTTCCTATACATTTAAATATATTTAGTACAAAATCATCTCTAAAACCTTCAGAGAATGAAACAACAGACATTCCTTCGTTAACAAATACTGGTGTATTTGGCATAATTCTAGCGTAGTTTCTTTCTCCTAAGAAGGATTGAAGTTTCTTAATTGTTACTCCAGCCATAATGGAAATAACGCAATTACATGAAATTGCAGAGGAGATATTGCTTAGAATTTCTTGAGAGGATTGTGGTTTGACTGCAAAGAGTATATATTCTGAATTTGAAGCAAGATATATATTATCTTTTGTTGTATTAACGCCTTTTGCTTTAAGTACATCTAATTTAGCATCATCTATATCGCTAATAATAATATTATTAGGTGAGAGTAGAGAGCTGTTTAAAATACCATTTAATATAGCCGTAGCCATATTTCCTGCACCGATAATTCCAAGTTTATAAATATTTTTCATTTTATCTCCTAGTAATAGTCTTTTATTTATTGACTTTTACGTTTTTGTTCAAGTATAATGTTTTTCGCTTAGGGGAGTAGCTCAATTAGGTAGAGTAGCGGTCTCCAAAACCGTCGGTTGCGTGTTCGATTCGCGTCTCCCCTGCCAAAAAGCCCAAAATCACTTTTCGTGGTCTTGGGTTTTTTATTTTTACGCAACGTGATATTTCTTTGTTCTGTAGAGTAAATAGTACACTACGGAGCTTATTGGAAGGTTTAGGAATATAACAGATGGAATAATAATACTCATCAAAATAGACTTAATATCATTAACATTTGCTCCAATTGCAAAGAATCCAATAAGTGCCATAAATACTGTTAATTCAACGAAGAACATGGACCTATTCAAAATAGATATTTTGAAATTATAGTTTGCTCTAGATCGTTTAGATGGATTAATAAAGCAAATAATGAATGGAATTAAGCATAGTGCAATACCAACTACCAATATAGGTAAGAAGTATGAATATGGGATTACTTTATATAATGAAACCCAGAATATTGCCATTTCTACAGCAAATATTGCCATCATTATTAACCATGTATCTCTGTTAATTACATTAGATTGAATAAAGTTGAAAGAGTAGTATTCAGATGTACTTGCTCTAGAATAAGGTCTAAGTTTAAAACCTTCTGCATAAAGTCTTGTCTTTAAGTCTCTACCTGCAACAGAATTTGCTGTCTTCTTAGGTTGAGATTCAGCAATAGGTGTTTCCTCATCTGTTTCTTTAGAACGGATTGTAGAGAAGAAGTCTTCATAATCAACGTTATTTGTCTCATATTCAAATGCTTCGGTTCTCTTATTAGGAATAGCAATAGTTCCATCTTCGCCAACTATTTGGTTAGAAGTATCATATACTTCTTCATCTTGTGGAGCATATTCTTCTTGCTGAACTTTTTTCTCATATTGACTTAGAATAGCTTCGATTCTTGCTTGAGAAGTGGATTGTTGAGGTTGTTGTTCCTCTTGTTTTTCTTGTTCTAAGTCTGCAAATACTTCCTCCAAAGTCTTTTGTGGCTTTGGTCTATTAGCTTCTTCTTGGAGTTTTGCTTTTAATTCGTTGAATTCTTCTTCTGAAATTTCATTACCTTCTAAATCTAAGAAAGATTTCTTTTCTACGACCTTTTCAACCTCTACGACTTTTTCAACTTCAACGATTTTGTCTTTATAGACAACTTCTGGTTTTTCTGTCTTTTCATGTAGGGAATAAGGTCTTAATTCATCTGCCTTAAATGGAACAGGTTTAGTGAAGTCAAACTTTTGGTCTGAAATCAAATTATCTAGAATTGTTCTAGAATATTCATATTCATTCTTTTGTTGTTCTAAATAATTTCTGCCATTTGCAGTTAAAGAGAAGTAACGTCTTTTACCACCACCAGTATCATCTGGATCTCCGTCATAAGAGGAGACAAGACCTTGTTTTTCTAGTCTTTTTAGTTGGTTATAAAGGGTAGCTTGTTTTAAGTTGTATTGTCCATCTGAACGAGTCTCGATTTCTTTGAGGATTTCATAACCATATTTGTCGTTACTCCACAAAGAAGTAAGAATAATGGTTGTAACATTTCCTCTTATTAAATCGCTGTTGATAGATGAAATATCCATTAGAACCCCTTATATAATAATTATCAATTAAAAGTTTATATCACTATTATATAAAAGTCAATGTTTTGTAATAGTTATTTTTAAAAAAGGCATATTATATCCTGAATAATTTTATTCAGGATTATCTTCATCCTTATGAACTTTAGTAACTTGGGCTGCAATTTTACGGCTATCTTCCTTCAAAGCGGCATAATGTTTGGTAGTTGTGTTGATATCAGAGTGTCCCAAAACGTCTGCAACTAAGTAGATATCTCCGGTTGCTCTATATAAGTTTGTACCGAATGTACTTCTAAGTTTATGAGGTGTAATTTTCTTAAGTGGAGTAGCTGTTTGGGCATATTTTTTAACTAATAATTCAACAGATCTAACCGTAATTCTCTTAATTTGTAGAGAGAGGAATAGTGCATCTTCTTCTTTATTTGTTTTCTCGCTTCTATTTATAAGAGAAGTTCTTTCTGTATCTATGTATGTTGCCAAGGCATCTGCAACCTCATCTCCGAAGTATAAAATAGCAACATTTCCACCTTTTCTAGTAACTGTTATAGCTCTATTATTAAAGTCTACATCTTTAACGTTTAGACCAACGAGTTCGCTAACACGGATTCCTGTGCCTAGTAATAGAGTAATTATAGCAACATCTCTATATTTAGTATTTCTCTGGATTTGGTGTTGGTGTTTAGACATATTTTCACCAGTTTCGGCTGCTTGAAGAAGGTCATTAGATTCTTTTCCTTCGAGTCTAATGATATCTTTTTGGTGTTGTTTTGGAACTGCAACCTTGCTTGCTACGTCCTTTGAAAGTTCGTTGTTATTATAAAAATACTTAAAAAATGCACGAACAGTGGAGATTTTTCTAGCTTTTCCACGTTCATGGTTAGTATATTCTTTGCCATTCATTTTGTAATAAGAGAGGTAAGAGATATAAAGTTCAATATCATGGGATGTAACATATTCAAGATCATCGATGATAATATCTTTTATTTCGATATTCTTAAAATGTGGTACTTTTTTAGTAAGGAAATCAAAGAAAATTCTTAAATCGTAAGAATAACCTTGTCTAGTAAGAGGAGAGGTTCTAGCTTCTACTCCAATAAAAAACTCATCACAGAAAGGAGGCAAATCTTCCTTGATTAATTCTGTATGTTTAACGACTTGTTTTTCTCTTTGTTTAAAATAATCTGCCATAAAATGCCATCTCCACTAAATACTAGAAATATTATATATAACTTTTCGCAAAATGTAAATAATACTAAAGTATTAAATAGCAAAAATTTTAAAAAAATAGAGAAGTCATTATTATTTTAGAAAAATAATTAAAATGAAAAATAAAGTTGTTGACAATAAAAATGTAATAATGTAAACTATAACACGTTGCGCAATCTTATGAGTAACGGGGTGTGGCGCAGTTGGTAGCGCGCGTGGTTTGGGACCATGAGGCCGCTGGTTCAAGTCCAGTCGCCCCGACCAAAAGAAAGCGATATGCTACTTGTGAGGGCCTTTAGCTCAGTTGGTTAGAGCAGTCGGCTCATAACCGATCGGTCCGCGGTTCGAGTCCGTGAAGGCCCACCAAAAATCTTGGCCCGGTAGTACAGTTGGTTAGTACGCCAGCCTGTCACGCTGGAGGTCAGGGGTTCGAGCCCCCTCCGGGTCGCCAAAGTGGTGAGCGGCAGTTGAGGACAAATCTTCTGCCGCAAAACATATGCCTTGGTAGCTCAGCAGGTAGAGCAAGGGACTGAAAATCCCTGTGTCGGTGGTTCGACTCCGCCCCAAGGCACCACAAGTAAACTAAAAAAGAAAAATGATGCTGGTGTAGCTCAATAGGCAGAGCAGCTGATTTGTAATCAGCAGGTTGATGGTTCGATTCCGTTCACCAGCTCCAACTTTTATGGAGAGGTTCCCGAGCGGCCAAAGGGAGCAGACTGTAAATCTGTTGTCATTCGACTTCGATGGTCCGAATCCATCCCTCTCCACCAGAATGCACTAGAGATAGTGCATTTTCTGTTTTTTATAGGCTTTTTCTTGTTTTTTTAAAATCAATTAATTTATAATTAAATAACAATATTATTAGGGAGTTTATTATGAGTGATATATTAGTTGCATATTTTAGTGCCAGTGGTGTTACAAAGGGTGTTGCAGAGAGATTGGCTAAGGCTACTGCTGGAGATTTATTTGAAATAGTTCCAAAAGAGCTTTATACGGATGCAGACTTGAATTGGATGGATCAAAACTCAAGAAGTACACTTGAAATGAAAGATAAATCCTGTAGACCAGCAATAAAAGAGAAAACTGATATCAAAAAATATAACTATATTTTTATTGGTTTCCCAATTTGGTGGTATAGAGAACCTTCTATTATAGATACATTCTTAGATCAATATAATTTTGATGGTAAAACAATTATACCTTTTGCTACTTCTGGTGGCTCTGGAATAGATGGTGCGGCAAAGAATATGCAAAGTATAGTCCCAAAGGCGAAAGTATTATTTGCAAAGAAATTCAAAGCAAGCATTACTGAGGCAGAATTAAAGAAGTGGTTTGAAGAAATAATATAATAATAAAGATGATATAGGATTTAGAAAAATTTTCTATAACATTAGAAGATTTTGTTAAATACTTAAGAGGACATTCTTGTATTTGAAAAATTGGTTAGGTTAGATTATAATCTAATATACATTGTAGAGGTTATAATTATGAGAGAATTTGATATAGTAATTATAGGTGCAGCAACAGCAGGTTCTTTCTTTGCTAAACTTATGGCAGAGAAAGGATTTAGTACTTTGGTAATAGATGCTCTTCCAGAAAAAGAAATTGGAAAGAGATTAACTGTTTTCCACGTAGATAGTGTATATTTTGATAAAACAGGTATCCCACGTTTAGGTGAAGGAGATCCAGAATTTATTACATCCTTTGAATATTCTATGTGTGAATCTGCATATGGTCATTATCCAAAGAAGACTTTGTACCCATTTACTGTATTCAATCTCGAAAGATTTAACCATCATTTACATTCATGGTCTAAACGTTTTGGCGTACAATATGAATTCAACACTTCATTCAAAGAATTTATTTTTAATGATGAAAAGAAAATTTGTGGTGTAAAAATTCAAAATGAAGAAGGCGAAGAAGAAATCTATTGTAGATTAGTTGTAGATTGTTCTGGAATTAACGCTCCAGTTCGTTGCGCATTGCCAGATGACTATGGTATAGAAAATACACCTTTATCTCCTAGAGATATGTTCTACGTAATCTTAAGATATGTAAAATTGGAAGATCCTATTAGAGAAAAACCAAATACATCTACAGCTTATCCATATTATAAGACATGGATTGCTCCTTCTGATGATCCAGAGGGCGCTGTTATTGGTATTGGTGCAAACCTTTCATATGAATATGCAGAATCTGTTTATAAAGATTTTGAAAATACAATACGTTTACCAAAAATAGTTGGAGAACCAAGAATTGAAAAAGGAACAACTCCATATAGACATGCTATTTATTCATTGGTATCAGATGGATTCCTTTGTATAGGAGATAGTGCTGCAATCACTAAACCTTATAGTGGCGAGGGTGTTACAGCATCCTGGAATTTATGTATGATTGCTGCTGATGTAGTTGAAAATGCTATGAAAGATGGTAAATATCCAACTAAAGACGCTCTATGGCCTATAAATGTTAAGTATTCTCGTACTCAAGGTGCAAACTTTGCTGAGATCATGGCAACGCTTGTAGGGGCAATAGACGCCACAAAAGATGAGAACGAATACGAATTTAAGCATAATATTGTCTTTGATGAGGCTGTTATGACTCAAATGAATTATGCTTTTGCTAATAAGATGACAATTAGACAAATGCTATATCTTGTAAACCAAATTATAGATGCAAGAGCAAATGGTAGTATTAGAAAGTCTACGATTAGTAACATTATTAAATCCTTGCTAAAAGCAAGTAAGCTTAAAAAACACTATAAATCTTTCCCAAAGAAAGCAAAGAAATTTGAAAAATGGTGCATAAAAGCCGATGAACTTTGGAAAGATGCTGGTTGTATGGCGGATATTATCGAAAAGAGTTTTAAAGGCTGATTAAATTATCTACGTTTAGTAGAGAAAATATCATTAAATATTTGTGTTTAGTAGAATAAAATACTTTACATTTCACTTTTTTATTGTTATGGTTGTAGTAACAATAACATAAAGGAGTGTAGTTCCATGAATGCTGAAAGTTTAGGTAGAATCATTACTTTCTTAAGAAAACAAAATAACTGGACACAGAAAGAACTAGCACAAAAATTAAATATTAGTGATAAGACAGTTTCTAAATGGGAAACAGGATCTGGATTGCCAGAAATTTACTTTTTACCTATTTTAGCAGACTTATTTAATGTTACAGTAGACTTCCTGGTAACAACCAACGCAAATAGTTATGCTATGTATGAATCATTATTAGAATCATACCAAAAGTCTAACCGTGCTCAAAACAAGATTACGGACAATGTTGTTCATATGGAGAAGAACTTTGAAGAGGCTTCTAGCATAGATTCATATTTATTTGATAAATATGATGTACAAAAAGGATTAAGAGATATTCGTGGTATTGGTGTTAAAGCTGGTCTTACAAAAATATCAGAAGTTAATGGTAAATATATAGAAAATGGAAACATTCATCCAATGGAAGGTGAATTATTCTTCCGTGGTTTTGATGTAAAAGACTTAGTTGGACATGCAGACAAAATTCATCATAGAGCATATGAAGAAGCTTGTTATGTATTATTAAATGGAAAGTTGCCAACATCACAAGAGTTAGATCAATTCACAAAGACATTAACTAACTATAGAACTCTTCCAAGTAACTTTGTTAAGGACGTTATTTTGAAGTCTCCAACAAGTGATATTATGAATTCTATGGCAAAATCTGTTTTGACTTTGGCTGCTTATGATACAAAATCTAATGATATATCATTAGAAAATGTAATGAGACAAAGTTTGAAGCTCATTTCTGTATTCCCAATGCTTGCTATATATAGTTATCAAGCTTATATACATTATAATGAGAATCAAAGTTTAATTATTCATAATCCAAGAACTGATTATTCAGCTGCTGAGAATATTCTTTATTTATTAAGACCAGACGGAAAATTCACAGATACAGAAGCACAATTATTAGATGCTTACTTAGTATTGCATGCTGAACACGGTGGCGGTAATAACTCATCATTTACAACTCATGTTGTAACATCTACAGGAACAGATACATATTCTGCTATTGCAGCTGCACTTTGTTCATTAAAGGGACCAAAACATGGTGGTGCAAACTTAAAGGTTGTACAAATGATGGACGATTTAAAGAAAAATGTATCTGATTGGAAAGATGAAGATCAAGTTTATAATTATCTTAATGATATATTGGATGGGAAAGCATTTGATGGAAAAGGTCTTATTTATGGTATGGGACATGCTGTTTATACCTTGTCTGATCCAAGAGCAGTAGTCCTAAAGGACTATATTAAGAATTTGGCTATAGAAAAAGGCTTAGAAGATGAATATAAACTCTATACAAATGTAGCATCATTCGCAACAGAACTCATTGCAAAGAAGAGAAAGATTTATAAGGGTGTATGTCCAAATGTAGATTTCTATAGTGGATTTGGATATAGAATGCTTGGTATACCAGATGAATTATTTACTCCATTATTTGCAGTATCTAGAGTAGTTGGATGGAGTGCACATAGAATGGAAGAGCTCTTAGTTGCTGGAAAGATTATTCGTCCACAATACATTCACGTTGGTACAAGAAACATTTATGTACCAATGAATAAGAGAAAAAAATAATTTGAATATTTAATTTATAAATAAATTAAGAATGAGTCTCTAGAAATAAGAGATTCATTTTTTTAATTATTTGTTGTAAAAACCTAGTAAATCACTATATAATAGGGGTATTAAAAATTTGGAGAGGAATTATGATATCAACAAGAGGAAGATATGCATTAAGATTAATGTTGGATCTAGCACAACATTCAACAGAGGATTTTGTACCACTTAAAGACATTGCGGAAAGACAAGAAATATCTAAAAAATATTTAGAACAAATTATACCAACATTATCTAGAGCAGGATTTTTACAAACTAATAGAGGGTTCCAAGGTGGATATAAACTTGCAAAGACTCCAGACAAATATACAGTTGGAGATATATTAAGAGAAACTGAAGGTGGTCTTGCGCCTGTTTCTTGCTTAAATAACAATCCAATTCAATGTCCAAGAGCTGCAGAATGTTTAACACTTCCATTGTGGAAAGGACTCCAAGATACAATAAATAATTATTTGGATGGTATAACTCTTCAGGATTTAATTGATAAAGGGAAATTCTCTAACGGGGATTACTATATATAAATATATAGAGTTCGAATTTGGATGGTATGAAAAAGTATCATCCAAAAAATTTTTTGTTAAAAACCTATAAAACCTATTGACAAACTAGGTATTACAAAAATATAATGTAGAAAAATTCAAAAAAATAAACTCAAAAAGAGGAGATAAGAAGTATGTCACAACTAAAATTCGAGACACTACAAGTTCATGTTGGTCAAGAGAGACCAGATTCTGCTACTGATTCAAGAGCAGTACCAATTTATGCAACTACATCATATGTATTTAAGGATTCAGCACAAGCAGCTGGAAGATTTGCTTTAACAGAAGGTGGAAACATATATACAAGACTTATGAATCCTACATCAGATATATTTGAACAAAGAATAGCGGCACTTGAAGGAGGTGCAGCTGCATTATCTACAGCTTCTGGTTCTTCCGCAATTACATATGCAGTACAAAATATAGCAATAAGTGGTGATCATATTGTTTCATCTACAAATATTTATGGTGGAACACACAATTTATTTGCAAATACATTAAAAGAACAAGGAATTGAGTGTACATTTGTTAATCCAGATGATCCAAACAACTTCGAAAAGGCAATTAAAGACAATACAAAGCTTATTTTCGCTGAAACACTTGGAAATCCTAATTCAGATGCCATAGATATTGAAGCAATTGCTAAAGTTGCACACAAACACGGAATTCCTTTGATAGTAGATAACACATTTGCAACACCTTATTATTTAAGACCAATTGAATATGGTGCAGATATTGTTGTTCATTCCGCTACAAAGTTTATCGGTGGACATGGAACTGTAATGGGTGGTGTTATTATAGATTCTGGTAAATTTGACTGGAAACAAAATGATAAATTCCCAGGATTAACTAAACCAAATCCATCATATCATGGAGTAATTTTTACTGAGGCAGTTGGAAATCTTGCATACATTATTAAGATTCGTACAACCTTATTAAGAGACCAAGGTGCAGCAATCTCTCCATTCAATTCATTCTTACTTTTGCAAGGACTAGAGACTTTGTCTCTAAGATTAGAGAGACACGTATATAATGCACTAAAAGTTGTTGATTTCTTAAAGAATCATCCACAAGTTGAAAGAGTAAATCATCCATCTCAAGCAACAGGACATAAGAAAGAAATCTATGACAAATATTTCCCAAACGGAGCAGCATCTATTTTCACATTTGATATTAAAGGAGACAAAGAGAAAGCAAAGAAATTTACAGAAAGTTTGAAGTTATTCTCACTTCTTGCAAATGTAGGAGATGTTAAATCTTTAGTTATTCATCCAGCAAGCACAACACATAGCCAATCTTCAGAAGAAGAATTATTAGAAGCTGGAATTAGATCTACAACAATAAGATTATCTATAGGCACAGAGCATATAGATGATATCATCGCAGACTTGGAACAAGCATTTGAAGCAGTAAAATAATTGGAGGTAAATAAAATGGGTAAAATATATACATCTGCAGAACAACTAATTGGAAAAACACCATTACTTGAATTAACACATATAGAAGCAAAATATGATTTAAAAGCAAAAATCTATGCAAAACTTGAGTATTTTAATCCAGCTGGATCTGTAAAAGATAGAATTGCAAAAGCAATGATAGATGATGCAGAAAAGAAAGGTTTACTGAATAAGAATTCAGTAATTATAGAACCAACATCTGGAAATACTGGTATAGGACTTGCATCTGTTGCAGCTGCTAAAGGATATAAAATCATTATAGTAATGCCTGAAACCATGTCAGTTGAAAGAAGACAACTAATGAAAGCATATGGCGCAGAATTAGTTCTTACAGAAGGCTCAAAAGGAATGAAAGGTGCAATTGCTAAAGCAAATGAACTCAAAGAAGAGATAGAAAACAGTTTCATTCCAGGACAATTTGTAAATCCAGCAAACCCAGCAATCCATTTTGCAACAACTGGTCCAGAAATTTATGAAGATACAGATGGAAAAGTAGATATTTTTGTTGCAGGTGTAGGTACTGGTGGAACAATTACAGGTGTAGGACAATACTTAAAATCCAAGAAAAAGGATGTAAAAGTGGTTGCAGTAGAGCCGGCAACATCAGCTGTTCTTTCTACAGGTGTTCCAGGAGCACATAAGATCCAAGGAATAGGTGCAGGATTTGTTCCAGATGTTTTAGATACAAAGATTTATGATGAAATCATAACTATTGAAAACGAAGAAGCATTTGCAACTGGAAAAGAACTTGGTAAGAGCGAAGGTGTTTTAGTTGGAATATCTTCAGGTGCAGCACTAAATGCAGCAATTAAACTAGCACAAAGAAAGGAAAATGAAGGTAAGAATATTGTAGTTCTATTACCAGACACAGGAGACAGATATTTATCTACGCCTTTATTTGCAGATTAATTATGAGAATAATTTATGTAGACAATGCTGCGACAACGCAGACAAGCAAGAAAGTAATAGATGGGATGCTACCATATATGTATGAACAGTATGGTAACCCATCTAGTTTACATTCTGTAGGACAAAGAGCAAAAGAAGTGCTAGAAGAAGCACGAGCAAAAGTGGCACGATGTTTAAATGCAAATCCTAATGAAATCTATTTTACATCCGGTGGTTCTGAATCAGACAATCAAGCAATACTGAGCGCAGCTGAAATAGGCCTAAAAAGAGGCAAAAAACACATAATTTCTACTAAAGTAGAACACCATGCAGTTTTACACACACTTAATAAACTTAAAAAGCAAGGTTTTGACATACAATTATTAGATGTAGACAAGGAAGGATTTGTAACTCCAGGGCAAGTAAAAGACGCTATAAGAGACGATACCTGTTTGGTCACAATAATGTATGCCAACAACGAAATTGGTACTATAATGCCAATTAAAGAGATTGGTGCGGTTTGTAGAGAGAAAGGAGTTACATTCCATACAGATGCTGTACAAGCTGCTGGCCACCTAAAAATAGACGTACAAGACCAAAATATAGATATGTTGTCCTTATCTGCACATAAGTTCCATGGTCCTAAGGGAGTTGGAGCATTATATGTAAAGAAGGGCATTTTTCTTTCTAATTTAATAGAAGGTGGTGCTCAAGAAAGGAATAGAAGAGCTGGAACTGAGAACATTCCTGGTATTGTAGGATTAAGTATTGCACTTGAAGATGCAACAGAGCATTTAGAAGAAAATAATCATAAAATGATTATATTAAGAGATAAATTGATAGAAGGACTCTCTCAAATTGAACATTCAGCATTAAATGGACCACATACAAATCGTTCTGCAAATAATGTCAATTTCTGTTTTGAAGGAATTGAAGGAGAAAGTCTTTTATTACTCTTAGATGCAAAAGGAATTTGTGCAAGTTCTGGAAGTGCTTGTACATCTGGATCTTTAGATCCAAGCCACGTATTATTGGCAATTGGCAGATCACATGAGGTTGCACACGGTTCATTAAGACTTAGTTTGAGCGAATCTAATACAGAAGAAGAAATAGACTATATCATAGAACAAGTTGAGCAAGTGGTATGTTATTTGAGAAGAATGTCTCCAGTTTGGAAGGAATTATTGACTGGAGAAAGACAATTTATGTTATAAGAGGTGAATTATGGCATTATATACAGAAACAGTTATGGATCATTTTATGAACCCAAGAAATGTAGGTTCTATTGAAAATGCAGATGGAATTGGTGAAGTGGGTAACGCAAAATGTGGCGATATCATGAAAATTTACCTAAAAATTGAGGATAATATCATAAAAGATATCAAATTTGAGACTTTTGGATGTGGAAGTGCTATTGCATCGTCCTCAATGGCCACAGAAATGATTAAAGGAAAGACTATTGAAGAAGCACTCGCTGTTACTAATAAACAGGTTGTAGACGCTTTAGGCGGTCTTCCAGTACATAAACTACATTGTTCAGTACTTGCTGAAGAGGCGGTGAAGTCTGCTATAAAAGACTATTATGATAAAAATGGAATAGAATATGATAAGTCTTTATTCCCAGAAGATATGGGTTGTGAAGGATGTCATATGGTATAAAAGTCTAAAAATATAATTATTAATATCTTAAAAATTTATGGTCAGTTTTTATATAAATTGGCCATATTTTTTATTCAAAACTATCTAAACTATTCTAAAAAACTCAAAAAATTAGAATAAAAAGCCTGAAAATAGCCGTTTTAACGTACATTTTGTTTGTTTTTTGTTTGATTATAAAAGGATACAAAACATTATTTGTTTTGTTGACTATTTAGCTAGTAAGTGATAAAGTGGAGCAACTATTTTTATATAAAATAAAAATTTACGCATATACACGTATGGAGAAAACAATGAAAGAAAAATTAGAAGCAATGAAAAACGAAGCATTAGAAGCAATTTCTAAGGCAAATGATTCTAGCTCTCTCAATGACATCAGAGTTCGTTATCTCGGAAAATCCGGTGAAATGACTCTTTTAATGAGAGGACTAGGAAATGTATCAAAAGAAGAAAGACCTATTTTAGGTAAGATGTTCAATGATGTTAGAGGAGAAATTGAATCTGCTCTTGAAAGCAAGACATCTATTATCGTTGAACAAGAGAAGCAAGCAAGATTACTTGCTGAAGACATTGACGTAACACTTCCATCCACATTTGAAGGCTTTGGAACCTTACATCCTTTGTCAAAGACAAAGAAAGAGATAGTAGACACATTCTTAGAGATGGGATTTACTGTAGATGAAGGACCAGAGATTGAAACAGATATGTTTAATTTCCAATTATTAAATGTTCCAAAAGATCATCCAGCAAGAGAAATGCAAGACACATTCTATGTTGGAGATGAAATGGTATTACGTACACAAACATCTTCAATGCAAGCAAGAATCATGACAACTCAAAAGCCACCAATCCGTGTCATTATACCTGGTAAGGTATATAGAAGTGATGATGACGTATCTCACAGCCCAATCTTCCATCAAATTGAAGGACTTGCTGTAGATAAGCACATTACAATGGGAGACTTACAAGGATGTTTAGAAGCATTTGCAGAGAAAGTTTTCTCTAAAGACACAAAAGTTCGTTTACGTCCATCATATTTCCCATTTACAGAACCATCTGTTGAAGTTGACGTTACATGTTCTGTATGTCATGGTAAAGGTTGTTCAGTATGTAAGCATACTGGTTGGGTAGAAATTCTTGGTGCTGGTGTAGTTAATCCAGTCGTTCTCGATATGTGTGGTATAGATAGCAAAGAATATAGCGGATTTGCATTCGGTCTTGGTGTAGAGCGTATTGCAATGATTAAATATGGAATTCCAAACATCAAACTCTTATATGAAAATGATGTACGTTTCCTTAAACAATTCGATAAATAGGAGGTAGACAAAAATGTTAGCACCTATTTCATGGTTAAAAGAATATGTAGATATAGATTGTTCTGTAGATCAACTTGTTAAGAAACTTGTTGGAATTGGTTTCGAAGTTGAAGAAGTTATATATCAAGATAAGAAAGTCAACAACGTTGTTGTTGGTAAAATAGTAAAAGTTGAACAACATCCAAATGCAGACAGATTAAGAGTCACACAAATAGATATTGGAACAAAGACAATCCAAGTTATTACAAATGTTCCAGTAGTTGGTGGTGAAGTTGTTGCTGTATCTTTAGATGGTGCAGTACTTGCAAATGGACAAGTTATTAAGAGTGGAGAACTTAGAGGTGTTCTTTCAGAAGGTATGCTTTGTGGTCTTGAGGAAGTTGGACTTTCAGAAGGCGAAGTAGATAACCAAAAGAAAGGAGATATCTTAAGATTCCCAGAAGGCACAACACTTGGTATGAATGCTTTACAAGCATTAGGACAAGATGATGTCATATTAGACGTTGCAATTACAGCAAATAGACCAGATTGTAACAGTATTTACAAACTCGCAAGAGAAGTTGCTGTTTGTTTAAACAAAGAATGCAAGAATCCACATATTAATTATGAGGTTTCTAAGGATGCCGGAGATGTTTCTTCATTAGTATCTGTAGAAGTTAAAGCACCAGACCTTTGCCCAAGATACATGGCAGCTGGCGTTAAGAACGTAAAGATATTCGAATCTGATCCAGTTATCAAACATAGATTAAGAGCAGTTGGTATTAGACCAATCAATAATATCGTAGATATTACTAACTATGTATTAACAGAAATCGGACAACCAATGCACTCATTTGATGAAAGAGAACTTGGTGGAAAGAAGATAGTTGTAAGAAAAGCAAATCAAGGTGAACATATTATTTCTCTAGATGGAAAAGACAATGTATTAACAGAAAACATGCTTGTTATTTGTGACGCAAATAAACCAGTTGCTGTTGCTGGCATTATGGGTGGTGAAGAAAGTGGAATTAAAGATGATACATCTTCTGTTGTATTCGAATCCGCTAAATTTGCTAGAGATAGTGTAAGAAGAACATCTAGAGCATTGAACTTAAGATCAGATAGTTCTGCAAGATTTGAAAAAGGTATAGACTTTGCTTCTCAAGAATTAGGATTAAAGAGAGCTTTAACAATGATTTATGAGAGCAAGAGTGGAGATATCACATCTGGAATTATAGATGTTAAGGTAGATTATAAGACAGTAAAAGACATTTCATTCACAACAAAAGATATTAAAAATATCTTAGGATGCAATGTTCCAAAGAATACATTATTAAATATACTTTCTAAACTTGGTATTGAAACAAGTGAAAACGGAAATGTTATCACTGCACACATCAAAGAAGACAGAGAAGATATTTATGGTGTAAACGATATAGCAGAAGAATTCATTAGAGTTTATGGATACAAGCATGTAAAACCAACATTGTTTGCATATGCACCTTTAACAAAAGGTGGAAAGCTTCCAAAGATTGAAAATGTAGACCATGTAAAAGATATTTTAGTATCCATGGGATTAAGTGAAGCAATTTCATATTCTTTCACATCTCCAAAGTATGTTGAAAAACTTGGATTGGATCCAGATACAAAGCTTATTAAGATTATCAATCCACTTGGAGAGGATTTATCTGTTATGAGAACAGTTCTTGCACACAATATGCTTGAAATGTTGGCATTCAATATATCTCACTTCAACAAAAAAGCAAAGCTTTTTGAAATAGCAAAAGTATATCTTCCAAATGAATTACCAATGAAAGATCTTCCAAAGGAAGAAGAAAAATTAGTTATTGGTATGTATGGCGAAGGTGACTTCTATGATTTGAAAGGATATTTAGATGGATTATGTTATGCTCTTGGTGTAGAGCCAACATATGCAAAGAAACAAGTTTCTTATTTACACATTGGTAGAAGTGCTTCTATTTCAGTTTGTGGAAAAGAAATTGGTGTTCTTGGTGAAGTTCATCCAGATGTTGCAGACAAATATGGAGTAGACGAACAAAGATTATATATTGCTGAAATTTCATTAGAAGAATTGTTCAAGTGTACTGAATCAACAATTAAATTCAAGGCATTCAGTAAGTTCCCACCAATTGATAGAGACTTAGCTGTTGTAGTAGATAAAAAGGTTGTTGCTGGAGACATGATTGCAGCAATTAAGAGTGGAAAAATTGCAAATCTTGCAACTGCAAACATCTTTGATGTTTATGAAGGAGACAAGATTGGTAAAGATAAGAAGAGTATAGCACTTTCATTCACATTCACATCTAATGAAAGAACGCTCAAAGACGAAGAAATTCAAGAAGCAATGGATAAGATACTTTCATTATTAAGTAGAAAATTCAAAGCTAAGATACGTGGATAATTATGTTTGATGAAAAGTCATTAAAAACATTAGAGTATGATGTAATCCTTGAGCAACTTGCAACATTTGCTCAATCTAATGGTGCAAAAGAACTCGCCAAGGCACTTAGACCAGTTAATGATCTAAGAGAGGCAGAAGATATGCTTGCATATACAGCCGAGGCAGACCATGTTCTTTTTGATATTTCTTGTTCTCCATCTTTTGAAGTTGTAGATATTAATGAAGCAATTGGCAGAGTTATTAAAGGTGCAACTTTATCCATTCCAGAACTTATTGAAGTGGGAAGATGTTTAAGAATTTCAAGAAATATTATAGAGAAGGTTACAAAGGTTCCAAATATACCTTTATTGATGTCTAAAGTGTCTCTCCTTTATGCCAACAAAGAGCTAGAGCAAATCATCTCAGATAGTTTCCTATCTGAAACAGAGGTCTCTGACAATGCTTCTAGTGAACTTAGGTCTATTCGTATAAGGATTAGAAAGATAAACGAGAACATCAAGGCAAAGCTCAATAGTTACATCAATTCTAATACATATTCCAAGATGCTTTCAGATGGTATTGTAACCGTTAGACAAGACAGATACGTAATTCCAGTAAAGAATGAGTATAGAGGACAAATCAACGGATTAGTACATGATCAGTCTGCATCTGGTTCCACAATCTACATTGAACCAACAGTAGTAGTAGAACTTAATAATGACCTTAGACAAGCACAATTTGATGAACAAAAAGAGATAGATAGAATTCTTAGAAACTTAACAGATAGAATTAGAAACTTTGTAGAGCAACTCAAATGGACATATCAAAACATAGTGGACTTAGACCTTGTATTTGCAAAGGCACAACTTGCTCATTCAATGAAGGCTAATAGACCATCTTTAAATGATAATGGATATATATCCATTAAAGAAGGAAGACATCCACTAATTATAGCCAAGAAAGTTGTTCCAGTTTCACTTGAAGTTGGAAAGAATAGCAACAGAATGCTCTTAATTACAGGACCAAACACAGGTGGAAAAACTGTAACTCTTAAGATGGTTGGTTTATTTGTATTAATGGCTGCATCTGGATTATTTATTCCAGCAAAGACAGCTTCTATTTCTATGTATGACGGAGTTTTCTCAGATATTGGAGACGAGCAAAGTATAGAGCAGTCTTTATCTACATTCTCAGCACACATGGTTAATACTTGTGACATATTCAAAAAAGTTACAGAGAAGTCTTTAGTGTTGTTTGATGAATTAGGTTCTGGTACAGATCCTTCTGAAGGTGCTGCACTTGCTGTTTCTATTGTAAATTATCTTTTAAAGATAAATTGTGTATCTTTAGTAACATCACACTTTAATGATTTGAAAGAATTTGCACTAATTACTCCTGGTGTAGTAACTGCATCTATGGAGTTTGATATAAAGACACTTTCTCCAACATTTAAGCTTGTTATGAACACAATTGGTTCATCCAATGCTTTAGATATTGCATCTAAGTTAGGACTCAATCCTGAGATTATAGAAGATGCAAGAAATAGACTTTCTAAAGAAAAGAAGCAATTTGACTCCGTCATTATTGCTGCTGAAGCAACTAGAAAGAAAGCAGAGCAACTTCTTCAAGACACACTTGATGATAGAGAGCAAGCTGCAAAAGAAAGAGAAAATGCAGAAAAAGAAAAGGAAATCTTAAAAGCAAAGCAAGAAAAACTAAATGAAAGTATTAGAAAAGAAACAAAGAAGTTAATTGAAAAGTCTGTTCTTGAAGCACAAGACATAATTGACGACTTAAAAGAAATACTTTCAAAACCTGTAATACAAGAAAAAGACCTCTTTGAAGCAAGAGCATTGAAGTCTAAACTTCAAAATATGGCTGCCGAATATGAAAGAGAGCCTGTAAATGAAGTAAAGACAGAAAGAGATGATTCACCATTAAAGGTTGGAGATAACGTTTACGTTAAATCTTTAGACAAAGTTGGTGTATTAACAAGACTCACTCCAAAGGGAGATGGCGAAGTAACTCTTGGTAAGATTCATACAAAAGTTAAAGCAGGAGACTTCTACAAAGTAAAAGGAAAGAAATGAGTATGGTAAATCCAAACTACATCCAAACAGAAAGAGTAGATCCATCTCGCAATTCTAATTCATTGCGTATAATTGGAACTATTTTAGGGATTTTATCCCTAGGTTTCTTAATTTCTGCATTCTATGTTTCATATTATATGTTCATGGGATTCGGATTTTTGGCTGTATCTGGATTTGTACTCATAGTTTTAAATAACAGAAGATCATTCGCATTTACATATGCTATAGACGATGTTTGTTTAGTAATAAGCAAGGAAGACATGGTTAGAAAACAAAGTAGAATGTTAATGCTAGAGTTAAAAGATATAGAAGATTATTCCATCTTTATGGATGTTGTTCAAAAGGGAGACATAGTTGCTGCTCCTAATATCCAAGCAACAGATGTAAAGCAAATAGTGTTCAAAGAAATGAATGAGAGTAAGAGATTATTATTCGCACCTGACACATATCTAGACTCATTAATCAAAATGTACATAAATGGAAGAAAGGGAATATAGAATGGATTACATATATTTAGACAATGCAGCCACAACGAAGGCATATTCGGAGTGTTTAGATGAGATAAGAAAGTTCAACGAAGAGAACTATTTTAACCCATCTGCATTATACAAACCATCTGTAGATGTATTTGTAGAACTCAATGCTGCAAGAGAATATATAAAGAAGAGTCTTGGTGCTCCAGATGGAGATTTAATTTTCTTATCTGGTGGATCCGAGGCAGACAATACAGCGTTATTCTGCACAAAGAAGAAGAAAGGATGCAGAGTTATTGTTGGTGGCGGAGAACATGATGCTATTAACAATTCTGCAAAGCAATTACAAGAGCAAGGATATGATGTAGTATTTGCACCAATTAATCCAGATGGTTCTATAAATATAGAAGAGTTTGAAAAATTGGTTACACCACAAACAGAATTAGTATCCATAATGCATGTATCCAATGAAACTGGTGCAGTAAATGATATTGCAAAACTTGTCCGTATTGTAAAAAGAGTAAATCCTAAAGCTATATTCCATTCAGATGGTGTACAAGCCTTTGAAAAGATTCCTGTAAACTTAAGAAGTTTAGGAGTAGACCTTTATTCAATTTCTGGACACAAGATTCATGGTCCAAAAGGAATTGGCGCATTATTCGTTAAGAAAGGTGTAAGCGTAAAACCTCTCATATTCGGTGGTGGCCAAGAAAAGGGATATCGTTCAGGAACAGAGCCAACTGCTTTAGTAATGGCATTTAAGAAGGCAGTAGAGATAAATAACGAAAGATTTGAAGCAAACATATCCAAAACTTCCTTCTATATTGAGCAATTAAAGAAAGAATTGATGGAGAAGATAGATAATCTAAAGATTATTACACCAGAAAATGGATGTGGAAATATATTGACTGTGGCATTCCCAAAGGTAAGAGGCGAAGTACTTTTACACACACTTGAAAAGTATGGAATTCTTTGTGGAATAGGATCTGCATGTTCATCTCACCATGAAAGTAGATTTAAGAAATTACTTAAACTTGACGATGACCACAGAGATGGCATTATTAGATTCAGTGTTTCTGAATTTAATACACCAGATGAAATAGAAAAAGTTGTAGAGGCTGCTAAGAAAGAGTGGGAAGCTCTTTATAGAATTGGCAGGATATAGGAGATAGATGGAAAGAGTAATTATTATTAGATATGGTGAAATTTTCCTAAAAGGAAAAAACAGGGATTATTTTGAGAGTTTACTTATACACAACATTAAAGTCTCTCTTGAAGGATTAACATATACCTTCACAAAATCTCAAGGTAGATATTTCATAGAAAATTATGATTTAGCAATAGAGGATGAACTTGTAGACAAGATTACTAAGGTCTTTGGTGTTTATTCTATTTCTATTGGTGAAAAAGTTCCAACAAACGAAGAAGGAAACTATGCTGAAATAAGAAAGGCACTAGTTCAGCTTGCAGTAGACACAGTAGAGAGCACATTTAAAAAGGATCCAAGCTTCAGAGTAACTGTTAAAAGAGCAGATAAGAAGTTAAAGATGAACTCAGCTGAGATTGCTGCCTTTGTTGCTGGAGATATTTTAAGAGCAATACCAAACTTTAGAGTAGATTTAGATAATCATGACTTTGAATTCTTTGTAGATATTAGAGAGAACGGAAAGGCATTTGTATATTGTGGAGTTATTCCTGGACCTGGTGGACTTCCTGTTGGATGTTCAGACAAAGGATTAGTTCTTATTTCTGGTGGTATTGATTCACCAGTTGCAACATATATGATGGCAAAGAGAGGCATGAAACTTGTAGCAATACATTTTGCATCACCTCCATACACATCTGAAAAAGCAAAGGAAAAAGTTGTAGAACTTAGAAACATTGTTTCTAAATATGCAACACCAATTAAGATGTATGTTGTAAACTTCACAGATATACAAGTTGCAATACACGAAAAATGTCCAGCTGAACTTATGATTACCATTATGAGAAGATTCATGATGAGAATAGCCACAGAAGTTGCAAAGAGAGAAAAGTGTGGTGCAATTATTACAGGAGAATCTTTAGGACAAGTTGCATCTCAGACTGTACAAAGTATAACTTGTACAAATGCAGTTACAACAACTCCTGTATTCAGACCTTTAATTGGTATGGACAAAGAAGAAATTATGGCAATTGCTAGAAAGATAGGGACATTTGATACATCCATTCTTCCATATGAAGATTGTTGTACCATATTCCTTCCAAAGCAACCAGCAATTAGACCAAAGCTTGAATACGTAGAAAAAGTAGAGAAGAACATAGAAAATGCAGAAGAGCTAATGCAAAAAGCATTAGATGAAATGGAAGTATTATAATGGATAAGTTGTACAAAGTAATGACTTATGGATGTCAGATGAACGTCCATGAGAGTGAAAAGATAGCAGGTATTCTAGAAGAACTAGGATATAAAGAAGCTGGAGATACAATTCCAGATATTTATGTTTTCAATACTTGCTGTATTAGAGATACTGCAGAAAAACATATCTTTGGAAATCTCGGTGTTGTAAAGACAGAGAAAAAAAACAAGAAGGATATGATAGTTGCAGTTGTTGGTTGTATGACTCAACAAGCAGGATATGATGCACTCTTAAAACAGAAATATCCATATGTGGATATTGTGCTAGGAACAAGGAACCTAGATCAACTCAAAGAAGCCATTTTCAACGTGTTAGAATCACGAAAAAAAGAAAAAAAGTATAAATATATGTCTCAAGAAATGGTTCAAGATTATCTTGAAACAGATGACAAAATTCCTGTTACAAGAACCTCATATCCTAATGCTTGGGTAAACATTATTTATGGGTGCAATAACTTCTGCACATACTGTATTGTCCCATATGTAAGAGGTAGAGAATTATCTCGTCCTATGGATGCAATCGTAGACGAAGTTAGAAGATGTCTAGACGAAGGATATAAAGAAATAACTCTTCTTGGACAAAACGTTAACTCTTATGGAAATGATTTAAAGGATGGACACACCAATTTTGCAAATCTTCTTAAAGAAGTAGGAACATTAGATTATGATTTCCGTCTTAGATTCATGACAAACCATCCAAAAGACTTAACAGAAGATGTTGTAGAGGCTATGGCTTCAAGTAAGAGAATCTGTAATAATATCCATCTTCCGGTTCAATCTGGATCTAACAAAGTCTTAAAAGATATGAATAGGCATTACACAAGAGAGAAATATTTTTCTTTGATAGAAATGCTTAGAAAAGCAATGCCAGATATTGGTATTACATCTGACATTATGGTTGGTTTTCCTACGGAAACAGAGGAAGATTTCAAGGATACAATGGATTTAGTAGAGCAAGTAAGATATTCAAATGCTTTCACATTCATTTATTCTCCAAGACAAGGAACACCAGCTGCAGCTATGGAACAAATTCCATACGAAATTAAAAAGAGAAGAATTGGAGAACTTATAAAACTCCAAAACAAGATAACAAAAGAATTATCCAACGATTATGTTGGTAATGTATATAGAGTTCTTGCCGAAGACGTAGCACCAAAACTAGAAGGTATGGTTTGTGGAAGAACGGAAAGTGGAAGACTTGTAAACTTTGGTGGAACCAAAGAAGATGTTGGCACATTCTTCAATGTAAGAATAGAGCAATCCAAGTCTGCATCATTATTTGGCAAGAAGGAGTGAGGTAAAGATGAATATAGATATGTCTAAAATCTCTCCAATGATGAGAAAATATTTTGAAATGAAGGAACAATACCCAGATTGTATTATGTTCTTTAGAGTTGGAGACTTTTATGAGATGTTCTTTGAGGATGCAGAAGTTGCGTCCAAGGTTCTAGATTTAGTTCTAACAGGAAAAGACTGTGGGCTAGAAGAAAGAGCACCTATGGCAGGGGTTCCATTCCATGCTGTAGACACTTATATTAGAAAGCTCATAGAGAACGGATACAGGGTTGCTATTTGTGAACAAATAGAAGATCCAGCAACTGCTAAGGGATTAGTAGAAAGAGATGTTATCCGTGTTGTAACTCCTGGAACAGTAATGGAAGAAGACATATTAGACGAAAAATCATCAAATTACCTCGCATCTGTATATACAAATGACACTACTTTCGGAATTGCCTGGACGGATATTTCCACAGGTGAATTCAACCTTTACGAGTATGAAGGAGCAAATTATTTAGATAGACTTTCTGATATTTTAGGCACAATTAGACCTGAGGAAGTTATTTCTAATGACCATTTTGCAAGAATTTATTACACACTCAATTTCTTTAAGAACAACGGAATGAAGTGTAGATGTTATCATGAATTTGCATATGCTTATGACTATGCATTAAAGAAACTCACATCACTTTTAAATGTTGTAACCCTAGATGCTTTTGAATGTAAGGATAAAAAATGTGCTATTTCTGCTTCTGGTGGGCTTATGGAATATTTATTCCAAACTCAAAAGAGAGCAATGGCACACATTAACAAATTAACATACATTAAAGACAATTCCTTTATGATTCTAGACCAAGCAACAAGAAGAAATCTTGAGCTTACATCTAGAGCAAAAGACGGAAAGAGACAAGGATCTTTAATAAACGTTATAGACAAGACAGTAACTGCAGTTGGTGCTAGAACTATAAGAAGATGGATAGAGCAACCACTTCAAGACTTAAATGAAATTAACGCCAGATTAGATGCAGTTGAATTATTTATAGAAAACAAGCCAGTTAGAGAGAGTTTAAGAGATACACTTTCAGATTTTAGAGACTTAGAAAGACTTGCAGGACGTATTGCTTTTGGTAATGCAAATCCAAAGGATTTGTTAGCAATTGCGGACACATTGGCAATCCTTCCAGACATTAAAGCAAGTATTACAGGATCTAACTCAAGTCTAGTTAAGAAAATCAATGCAAATATTCATGTTTTAAAGGATGAATGCAAGACTCTTACAAAAGCATTAGATAGAGATATGCCAGCAAACTTCAAACTAGGTGGTTTCATTGCAAGAGGTTATTCTAAAGAATTAGACGACTTACGAGACATTAAGAATGTTGGAAAAGACTGGTTACTTAACTTAGAAAACACAGAAAAAGAGAAAACTGGAATTAAGACACTTAAAGTTGGATACAACAAGGTCTTTGGATATTACATTGAAGTTAGCAACTCCTTTAAGGATAAAGTACCACTAGAGTATATTAGAAAACAGACCCTAGTTGGAGGAGAAAGATTTATTACTCCAGAACTCAAAGAAATAGAGGATAAGATACTTTCTGCAGACGAGAATGCAATGAAAATAGAGAATTCTATTTTTGAGAACCTCAAAAATATGCTCTACAAAGTCCTAAACGAGCTACAAACAACTGCAAGAGCAATTGGGATATTGGATTCAATCCTATCTCTAGCGCAAGTTGCAGCGTCTAATAAGTACTCACGTCCAATAATGAATAAGAAGATTAAGGGTATAAATATCGTTGGTGGAAGACATCCTGTTGTAGAACAGATCTTAGAAAAAGGGCAATATGTACCAAATGACACATCCTTAGACTCAGATGAGAATAGGACAATGGTTATTACTGGACCAAACATGGCTGGTAAGAGTACATATATGAGACAAGTTGCTCTTATAGTTTTAATGGCACACATTGGAAGTTTTGTTCCAGCTGAGAGTGCAGAGATTGCTTTAACAGATAGAATCTTTACAAGAATTGGAGCAAGTGACGACTTATCTGGCGGACAATCTACCTTTATGGTAGAAATGATAGAAGTTGCTACAATTTTGAACTATGCAACACCAAACTCACTCTTAATTTTAGACGAAATTGGAAGAGGAACATCCACATTTGATGGACTTTCCATTGCTTGGGCTGTTCTAGAGTACATTACAAAGAACTTAAGAGCCAAGACGTTATTTGCTACACATTTCCATGAACTCACAGAATTAGAGGGATTAGAAGGCGTAAAGAATTATAGAGTACTAGTTAGAGAAACCACAGACACAATTATTTTCTTACACAAGATAGTACGTGGTGGTGCATCTAGAAGTTTTGGTATTGAAGTTGCATCTCTTGCTGGTGTAAAGAAGGAAGTTGTAGACAATGCAAAGACTATTATGAAGAAGCTTGAAGCTGAATCTAAGGATAGAGATACGAACTCATTATTAATCTCAGTTTCTGGAAAGAATTCCAAGACTGAACAAATAAATTTGTTCGACAATCCACAACAAGACAAAATTAGAGACATAATTAAGGATATAGATGTAAACAACATAACTCCTTTGCAAGCTCTCACAATCTTACAAGATCTAAAGAGAGAAGTTGAGGATAAGTAAAAGGAAGAAAGATGGGAAGAATTAACCAATTAAAACCTGAAGTTTTTAATATGATAGCAGCTGGAGAGGTTGTAGAAAGACCTGCCTCTGTTGTTAAAGAACTAGTTGAGAACTCCATAGATGCTGGTGCTAGCAGTATTGAGATTAGCATAGTAGATGGAGGTATTAAGAAGATAACAGTCTCAGATGATGGTGCTGGTATTTTACCAGAGGATATGAAACTCGCATTCCTTCCACATGCAACTAGTAAAATCAAAGATTTTAATGATATAGATGTTTTATCTACTTTAGGTTTCAGAGGTGAAGCTCTTGCATCCATTTCATCCGTATCTGAAGTAAAACTCACAACAACTCCAAAAGGTGGAGAATGTGCAACTATTTCCTTAAAAGGTGGGGAGATAATTAGTGAAGGATTCGCATCTCGTTCACAAGGAACAACAATTGAAGTTGAAAACCTATTCTATAATACACCTGCAAGATTGAAGTTCTTAAAAAAGACTTCATCTGAAGCAAATTTGGTTATAGACACAGTTAGAAAATTAATGCTCGCAAACCCAGAAATCGCAATCAAATTAAATGTAGATGGAAAGACAGTTTTCGAGCAACAAAGTGGTTCTTTAGAAGATTCCATATACTCTGTATATGATACCAAGACAATGCAAGGATTAATGGAAGTTGCAGAGGAGTTTAACGGTATAAGAATTAGTGGTTTCATTTCCAAAATTGAATTCACAAAATCTAATAGAACATACCAAACAATAATAATCAACGGAAGATGTGTAGAAAGCCAAGTTGTACAAACTGCTGTAGAACAAGGATATTCTGGATTCCTAATGAAAAGATGTTATCCAGTCTACGTTTTGAATATCATTATGCCTTTTGACCAACTAGATGTAAACGTACATCCAAGGAAAGCAGAGGTGAGATTTGCTAACCAACAAGCCGTATTTAGCGCAGTTTATCATACAATTAACAGCAATATTTCCAAATATGCACATGATATAGCCGTAAACTTTACAAATTCTAGACAAGGAATCCTTGAACAAGACGAATATCGTCAAAAAATTGAAGGTCCAAAATCTGAACAAACCAAGCTCGAAACAACGAATTTATACAAGGCTCCAATTAGACAAAAACCAGATTATTTGCCAAATTTAGCCAAGATGCAAAACCCAGAAAATGATCTAAATTCGCTAGATTCAACTCTTGGAAATTCTAATTTAAACTTTTCGCAAAATCCTACACAAATTGGAACACCAGAGTATTCTAAATCTGAGTATTCTATTTCTAATGATTCTTTAGAATCAACCCCAATTTTTGATGGCGAAATCATTGGACAACTATTTGACACTTATATACTCGTTGAACAAGGCGAAATGGCTTATTTAATTGACCAACATGCTGCTCATGAAAGAATTCTTTATGAAAAAATCAAAAAGAATCTTGACAAAATGGAAAGTCAACCATTATTAGTGCCATATACGATTTATCTAAGTGGAACAGAGAGTGATTACTTCATTCAAATCATTCCTAAGCTCAACGCTATGGGTTTTGATGTGCAGAAAGAGGGTGAAACTAAATTTACGTTCTATGCCGTTCCTGAGATTTTAGTTGGAATAGACATTAAGAAGTTTATGGGCAACTTATTTGAAGACATGATTTCAGATGAAGATCTCAATATGGAACTTCTTGTTAAAGATAAGATAAGCCAACAAGCATGTAAAGCTGCAATAAAAGGTGGAAATGAGTTTAATAGCGCACAATTAAAGCAAGTTGTACAAGCTTTATTAGATGAACAAGGTAATTTACCAAGCAAATGTCCACATGGAAGACCAACTGTTGTAGCAATATCTAAAAAAGACATAGAAAAGCTATTTAAGAGAATCGTATGAAGATAAAAGTGCCAAAAGAAAATCTAGAACCAATCTTTGTTGCCGGACCAACTGCATCTGGCAAGTCTGATTTTGCTTATTATTTGGCAGATACCTTTGAAAGTCAGGTTATTTCTTGTGATTCTATGCAAATTTATAAAGGATTAGATGTAGGAACTGCAAAAGATTCTAAGGAAATTCTAGATAAATACGATGTTAAAATGGTTGATATAGTTCCAGTTGATTATGACTTTTCCGTTGCAGAATATGCAGAAAGAGCCAAGAAAGAAATAGATACTGCCATTAAAAATGGCAAATTACCAATAATTGTCGGTGGAACTGGACTTTATTTTGAATCATTATTATATCCAATGAGTTTTGGCGAAGCTCCAAAAGATCCTACTGTACGTGCTAAATACGAGCAAGAGCTAAAAGAGAAAGGAAATGAGTATTTGTATGACAAACTTATTGAAATGGATCCTGAAGCCGCTACAGTTATTCATATGGCAGATAATAAACGAATTGTCCGTGCACTTGAAATAATGGAACTCACAAATAAGAAATGGAGCGAAGTTAAAGACAATAAGCCAGAAATCAATCCAATTATGGTTGCTTTTAACACAGATAGAGCCAAATTATATGAAAGAATTAACGAAAGAGTAGATAAAATGATGTCTCTTGGGCTTTTAGATGAGGTTCAAAGCGTAAATAACTTCACATATAATTCCATGAAAGCAATCGGATATCGTGAATTTGTAGACTATAACGGAGACAATTTAGAGCAAATCATCGAAAAAATCAAACAAGACACTAGAAATTATGCTAAACGCCAACTAACCTGGTTTAGAAAATATCCTTTCGTACACTGGGTTGAAATTGGAGATTATGAAGATGCTCTATCTTATATAAAAACAAGACTCAAAACAACCAAACAATTCTAAAAAATAGCAAAATTTAAAATACTTTAATGGAGAAAACAAACAAAAATGGCCGAAATTACTGCAAAATCAATAATTAAAGAAAGTGAAAAAGAATTAGCAAATCAGTTCGCAAGAATTGATGAAATAGCGCTTTTTAACCAAGAAAAAGTCTTAAATGCATTCAAAAACAACAAAATTCAAGCTAGACATTTCAATGGATCTACTGGTTATGGATACGGAGATGATGCTAGAGACACACTTGGAAAGGTATTTGCAGATGTTTTTAAGGCCGAATCTGCATTAGTTTCTCCTTTAATTTCATCTGGAACACATGCTTTGACGCTCATGTTATTTGCTGTTTGCAAGGCTGGAGACAAGATTTTATCTGTAACTGGAGAGCCTTATGACACATTAATGGACGTAATTCAAGGCGAAAATTGTGGTTCTTTAAAAGATTATGGTGTTTCTTTTGAAGCAATTGATTTAGATATCGATGAAAACGGAGATCCACATTTTAGATATGATGAAATTAAGAAAAAGATAGAAAAAGAGAATATAACAGCCATTTTTATGCAAAGAAGCCGTGGATATTGTTGGAAACAACCACTAACAATTTCAAATATCAAAGATATTTGTGATTATGTAAAAAGCCTTAAAAAAGACATAATTATCATTGTTGATAACTGTTATGGCGAATTCGTTAACGAAAAAGAACCAATTGAAGTCGGTGCTTCGCTTTGTGCTGGATCTTTAATCAAAAATCCTGGTGGTGGCATTGCTCCAACTGGTGGTTATGTTGTAGGACGTGCAGATTTAGTTGAAAGAGCCGCTCAAAGATTGACTTGTCCTGGTGTTGGAAGCGAAATTGGATCATATATTTCATCATATTTACCATTTTATCAAGGCTTATTCTTAGCTCCAATAACCGTTAAAAACGCTTTAAAAGGCTCACTTTTGTTCGCAAGAGCTTATTCTAAGCTAGGACTTGAGACTTTACCAAAGCAAGGATACGAGCCAAATGATATCGTGACAAGCATAAAATTCAATAATAAGGATAATTTAATCGCATTTTGTCGCAGTATCCAAGAAATTTCGCCAATTGACAGCAATGTAACGCTAGAACCTTGGGATATGCCTGGATATCAAGATCAAGTAATTATGGCAGCTGGAACATTTATTGGTGGCGCATCCATAGAATTAAGTGCAGATTCGCCAATTCGTGAACCATTTATAGCATATGTTCAAGGCGGATTAACGTATGAACATGTCAAATTAGCTGTCGAATATAGTTTGAATAAGATTTTAAAATAATCGTTTAAACAGATAAAATATCAAAGAAAAAATCAAATAAACGAATAAACGGTCAGAAAAAACGAAATATCTAAAAAATCATAAAATCCACTAGAAAAGCGAAAAAAGTTTTATTTCATTTCGCAAAAGAAGTATTTTGCGAATAGTTTAAAATGTATATTTGTGTCCGTTTCCCTATCTTTTTTTTCTTAAAATTTTTCTCTGGAAATTATAAAGAATTGTAAATCCTCTTCATTTCTGCGGAGTCTTCTGCTTGAGTTCCTGCAGATTCGGATAAGATATAAGGCTCAAGTTTATACTCTTTTAAAGCAACAGCCAATGGTTCAAATTCTGGACCAAACTCTGTATCTTCAAATGTTAAGTGTTTAATCTCACCTTTTGCTCCGTATTGGATTTTTGAAAAATGTACGTGCATTTTTTTGACTTTTTCATAGCCAAGTTCATTTAACATTGGATCTAAAACTACTCTCTTATAGTCGTCAGTTGTCTTTAAAGCACCTTGCAGCAATGCATTTACGTGACCGAAATCTACGCAAGGAATGATGTTTTTATGTAATTTACATAACTCTATGATTTCTTCAACTGTTCCTATTTGTCCTTGTTTCCCCATTGTTTCTGGGCAAATATACATATCACCATATCCTTCATCGATAAGTCTATAAATAGTTTTTTCTACTCCTTCTTTAACTTTGTTAAATGCTATGTCACGAGATTGTTTCATTTGTGCTCCGGAATGGAAAACTACTCTATTTCCACCGAAACATCTTTCAATTTTGCAAGAAGCTGATAAATATTTATAAGAATTCTCGATTTTTTCTTCTTCAAGTGCTGAAAAGTTAATAAAGTATGGTGCATGCGCTGTGATTTCAATATTATATTGTTTTGCTACGTTTCCAAGCTTTGTAGCCGTTTCAGAAGTTACGTTGACTCCTCTTCCGAATGAATACTCGAATATTTCTAAATTGCGCTTAGAAAGCCACTCAGGCATTTCTAGTGTACTTTTGTATCCTTCATTAAAAAATGACTCTGAATTTCCAGATGGACCAAACTTTATCATGTTCACCTCTTATAAATTGAAATAAGTAATAGCTTCTTGTCTATCTTTTTCGATTTGTTTTTGGAGATCTGGGACATTTTTGAACTTAATTATGTTTCTAATCTTCTTATAGAAGACTAGTTTGATGTCTTTCCCGTATAAATCTCCACTAAAATTCAATAAATTTGTTTCAATTGTGTAATTGTTGTTTCCAAATGTTGGCTTCTTTCCAACGTTGGTTATGGAATAATATCTGTTTTTATTGATAATTACAGATGTAAGATATACACCTTCACTTAATTTAAGTCTATCTTCTTCAAATGGAATATTTGCTGTTGGGAATCCTAAGAACTTGCCTCTTCCTTCGTCATGGTCTACTTTTCCAACTATAAAATAGTTCTCTGTTAATAAATTATTAACAAGTTCTATTTCACCCTTCTTTACGAATGTCTTGATTTTTGTAGATGCAACCTTACTACCGTTCTTTGTTACAAATGGCATAACCTTAAATGAAATATGCTTTTCTTGTAGAACTTTTCTCATTTCATCTACACCAAACTCTGCATTTCTTCCACATCTGTAGTCTTTTCCAACAATAATTGTCTTAACATTAAATGTTCTTGCAAGTCTATCGAGGAAGATATTTCCAGGAAGTGATGCAAATAAAGGATCCATAGTTGCTACTATCATGTTATCCATTCCGTAGTTTTGTGCAGCTTCGATTCTCTCTTTGATTGTGTATATTTGTCTTTCTTTTGTTCCAAATGTGATGTTTATATCGTTTTCGAAGGTTAAAATAGCACTCTCATAGCCCTTTTCTTTGGCTATGGCCTTTGTTTCATCTAATAAGGATTTGTGTCCTATGTGAAGACAATCGAAAAATCCTAGTGCAAGCACTATTGGTTTATCATATTTAGTTTCAAATTTAAGAATGTTCATCTTACTCTTTCCTTTAATACTAATTTTCCATCTTCACTCTTATATCCTAAAGATATAAGGTATCCTTGATAACGAACCAAAAACAATCCATCTGGTAAGTTGTCACACTTTTCTGGTATTCCATTTAAGCAATGAGTTGCAATCTCTTCTGGCAATTCAACTTCTGGAATATCAAATCTTTTCATTGCATCGTCAACACTTATTACATATTTTTCAGGTTCGGCATTGAGTTCATCAAAAGTTACAGTTTCACTAATATCGAATTCTCCAACCTTTGTTCTCTTTAAGTTAGACATATATCCAACTGTGCCTAATGCTTTGGCGAAATCTCTTGCAAGTGAACGAATATATGTTCCTCCTGCACACTTGATTTCAAATGAATATGTGTTTTCGTTTATTTGTTCAAGTAGTTTTATATATTCTATATAAACTTTTCTACTTGGTATTTCTGGTGTTTGTCCGTGTCTTACAAGCTTGTATGCTTTTACACCATTTATGTTTATTGCAGAAAGTCCTGGTGGTACTTGGTCTATTTCACCTTCAAACTGAGGAATAGTATTTAGTATTTCTTCCTTAGTCGGTATCTTCCCACCTCTTTCTATTATCTCACCTTCTGTATCCAACGTTTCTGTCGTTTCACCAAAGGTGAAAGATGCAATATATATCTTTGTTTTTGCTCCAAGTATTTGAAATAATCTAGCTGCTTTTCCTATTGCAATTAGTAATACTCCATCTACATTTGGATCTAGGGTTCCTACATGACCAACCTTGATATTCTTGTTTCCAGTATATCTTTTATAGATACCTCTAACCTTTACAACGGCATTATTTGAGGTCATCCCCTTTGGCTTATATACATTTACGAACCCGTTTAATTCCATTACATGTAATCTCTTGTTGCTTTTAGAAGTCTATCTACTACATCTTCATAGTATCCAGAGATTCTGCATCCAGATGCTCCCTTGTGTCCACCGCCACCGAATACTGCAGCGATTCCAGAGCAATCTATTCCTTCTACTGCTCTAAAGCTAATCTTCCAAGAAAGATTTCCCATTTCGCAAATAGAGATAGCAACCTTAATTCCTCTAATGTTTCTAACATCTGAGATAATACCTTCTGTATTGTTTGCATTAGTTCCAGTTGCTTCAAAGTCTTCATTTCTAAATGTGATAATTCCAATGGTGTTGTCATCATAGAACTTAATCTTATTTAGAATTATTTGCTTGAGATTGAATACCTTCAAGCTTATGCTTGAAAATGCTTTATATATAATCTCTTGTGGGTTAATCTTGAACTTTCTTAGTTCTTGGATTATAGCTAGAGTTTGGTTTGTTGTATTAGAAAATTGGAAACATCCTGTATCTGTAACTATTGCTGTGAATAACATTGTAGCGATATCATCATCCATTCCTCTTAAATAATGAATGAATCTATAAATGATTTCTCCACATGCTGCTGAATGAGAATCTATATATGCTATATCTGCAAATTTTCCACGAGAAATATGATGGTCTATCATAATTTGTTTCTTTGCAGCCATATATGGAGATATTCCCATACCCATTCTATCTAAAGCAGCGATATCTACAGAAATAGATAAATCTACTTTGTCTGGATGTTCACTTGTGTTTTTCCAGTATTCCTTAAATGGAAGATATTCTAATTTTTCTGGAAGTTCGTCATCACAATAGACAAAGGAAGTCTTTCCCATCTTATTGAGTTGTCTACAAAGTGCAAGTCCACTTCCTACACAGTCTCCATCTGGATTAATATGGACAAAAACTGAAATGGTTTGAGCTCTTTCTATCTCTTTTTTTATGACATAGAATCTCTCTTTTTCATAGTTTTCTGCTGTTTTGAATATATTCTTTTTGTTTTCCATTATTTGTCCTCGTCTTCTTGTGGTGCTGGAGGAATAACTAAGGTCTTAAGAATTTCATCGATCTTAGATCCTTCTTCTTCGACAGTGTCTAATACAAAGTGTAATTCTGGGATATTTCTCATCTTTACTCTGCCTTTAAGCTCGTTACGAATGAACAATGCAGAACGGACTACGGTATCATAAGATTCCTTTTGTTGTTCTTTGTTATTGTCCTTGGTATAAACGCTAACGTATACTTTGGCAAACTTCAAATCTGGAGTTGTTTTAACCTTAGTAACTGTGATGATTGCATCTCCAATTCTAGGATCTTTAATATCTTCAGATATTATTATAGAAATTTGTCTTTGTAATTCAGAATTGATTCTATCTACTTTTACGTTCATATTAGTCTCTTACTTCCTCTTCTGTGTATGACTCGATAATATCTCCAATTTGAATGTCTTGGAAGTTCATTAATTGGATACCACAGTCCCAACCTTCCTTAATTTCCTTAACATCATCTTTGTTGTGCTTTAAGGATGCAATCTTTGAGTGAACAATAGTTTCATTATTTCTAATGACTCTTGCTTTGCTTCCTCTTGCGATGAGACCATTAATAACGTGTGAACCAGCAATAACACCTGCACCTGTAATATTGAATAATTGTCTAACTTCAGCTTGTCCGTTAACAATTTCTTTAATCTTAGGAGCAAGCATACCCTTAACTGCGAGTTGGATATCATTGATTGCATCATAGATAACGTCATATCTCTTAATTTCTGCACCAATCTTTGCTGCATTATTAATTTGAGCATCTGTGATATTAAGATTGAATCCAATAATAATAGCCTTTGCTGTTACAGCGAGGTTGATATCATTATCTGTAATAGCACCAACTGCTTTGTGGATAATTTCAACTTTAACTTCATCGTTTCCAAGTGTTTGTAATGAAGAACAAACTGCTTCTACAGAACCTTGTACGTCTGCCTTAACGATAAGTTTCAAGCTCTTTAACTCACCTGCTTTAATCTTTGCGAATACGTCTGCAAGAGATGTTGCGCCAGAAGATTCTGCTTGTTTATTAAGCTTATTTCTTCTTTCTTCAACGAGTTCTTTAGCAAATCTTTCGTTTTCAACAACGATAATTGGATCACCAGCTGCTGGAACTTCCATGAATCCTGCAACGGATACTGGAATACTTGGTCCTGCACTCTTAACAGCCTTGTTCTTATCATCTGTCATGGATCTAATCTTACCATAAACTGTTCCTGCTACTACGTAGTCTCCAACTTTTAGAGTACCTTTTTGTACTAAGATAGTTGCGATAGGACCTTTACCTTTATCCAATCTAGATTCAATAACTGTACCAGTTGCACGTCTATCTGGGTTTGCTTCAAGGTTCATATCATCTGCAACGAGTGTAATTGTTTCAAGTAATTCATCAATACCTAAACCTGTCTTTGCAGAAACTCTAACAACTGGAACTTGTCCGCCCCATTCTGCTGGTTGTACATCATTTGCAGAAAGTTGTTGTAATACTCTGTCTGGGTTTGCACCAGGTCTATCCATCTTATTAAGAGCAACGATCATTCTTACGCCTGCGTTCTTTGCATGATTAATAGATTCTATTGTTTGAGGCATTATACCGTCATCTGCAGCAACTACAAGAATTGCTATATCTGTTACTTGGCTACCTCTTGCTCTCATAGCTGTGAATGCTTCGTGTCCTGGAGTATCGATAAATGTTACGATATTGTTATCTACTTTAACTGTATAAGCACCAATTGCTTGTGTAATACCACCTGCTTCCTTGCTAGCAACATTAGCTTTTCTAATGTAGTCTAATAATGAAGTCTTACCATGGTCTACGTGACCCATAACTGTAATGATTGGTGGTCTTGGTTGAAGCTTGTCTAATTCTTCGATATCATCGTTTTCTTGTTGTGTTGAAAGAATAGACTCAGTTGTGATTTCTGGTTTATATTCAATATTAATATTGAATTCTGTTGCAATAAGTTGTGCAGTTTCGATATCGATATTGTCATTAATTGTCTTCATCATGCCGAGCATGAATAACTTCTTAATGATTTCAGCTGCAGCGATACCTGTCTTGGAACTTAATGTCTTAATTGGGACGATTTCAGTAGTAATTACGCAGCTTTGAGGAGTGTTATCTGCTTTCTTTTCTACTGCTTCGGATTGATGTTTAACCTTTCTTTGTCTTACATATCCGTTTTCATCCTCATCTTCATAGTCATAGTTTCCACGGTGTTTAGTATCTACAACATAACCCTTTCTGAGTTTTTCCTTTTCGTTTTTAATAGTTTTTTCTTCACCACTAAACTTATTTTTCTTTCCTTTCTTACCTTCCTCTATCTTTGGAGGATAATTTACAGGAACTGTTGAACCTTGACCTGGTTTAGAGTTATCTCCACCTTGAGAGCCTTGCTTTTGAGTACGTTTGCCATCATTTGGTCCAAATGTTCTGGTGATAGTATTCTTTTCACCTTTAGGTGCTTTTTCTGGCTTTTCATTTTTAGGGCCAATAAAGATTTTCTTTTCATCACCATTTGCAAAACGGACTGTTGCTACAACACCTTCTACAGAGATGATCTCATATTCTGGTGCTTTTTGCCCTTGCTTTTTCTTGTCCTTGTCTTTTCCCTTTTCAGGTTCAGGTTTAACTTCTGTAGGTTCTTCTGGCTTAGTCTCTTCTTGGACTGGTTCTTCAGTCTTTATTTCTTCTTGAACAGGTTCCTCAACCACAGGTTGTTCCTCTTGAACTTCCTCGGTCTTAGCTTCTTCTTGGGCAGTTTTAGCTTCTTTAGCTTTAGCTTCTTCTTCGGCCTTTGCTTTTTCTTCTTCAGCTTTTCTTGCAGCTTCTGCTTCCTCTTCGGCTTTCTTTCTCTCGGCTTCCTCTTGTTCTTTAGCCATTGCTTCTGCAACTGCTCTTTGAATTTCTTCCTTGTTCTTTAATTCTGCCAATTTTTCATTGTGTTTTTCAATGATAGTTGTAAGTCTAGTTTTTTCTTCAGAAATTTTAATTTTTAGGTCATCCAATGTTTTAATTGAATTTACTATATCTGTTAGAATATTGTTCTCAGCCATTTAATTCTCCTATTAATTATCTAAGCTTTCTTTGATTCCATTTGCTAGATTTATATCTAGAATTGCTATTGAATGAACATTATCTCTGTGTGTTAATGAGGATAAGTCATCCACTATTATTACTTCGTTTGATCCTGCGGACCTTTTTACTCTTTCTTTGTATTTTTCTGATGAAGCACTATCTATTATTACTAATGCTGGTTTAGTTAATGTCTTTATTTGGTCTTCACCAAAAATAATTTTTCTAGACTTTATGGCAAATCCTATTAATGTTGTAATCTTTTGTCTATTCATTTTCTATTAATGTTATGACTTTGTCATAAATGTCCATATTGTTTACTGTTTTGAGAGATTTATTAATAATGTTCTTCTTTTTTGCAATCTTGATACAATTTGCATCTTTGCAAATATATACGCCTCTACCTTGAATATTAGAATCTACATCTATTACAACCTCACCGTTTTTTGCAACAAGACGTATTAATTCTTTCTTTTCTTTGTGGCATCTACATGCACAACATTGTCTAGTAAAGGCTTTGTTTCTCATTAATTAATAATTATTCTCCCTTTGATTCGTCTGCTTTATTTTCGAGTGTTGATGAATATGGTTTAACATCAATCTTGTATCCTGTTAATTTTGCAGCGAGTCTTGCATTTTGACCATTTCTACCAATAGCGAGAGAAAGTTTTTCATCTGCTACGATAACTTTTGCTGTCTTTTCATCTTGATCTACAGAAACAACTAATGGTTGTGCTGGAGATAATGCTCTGAAGATGAATTCGTTTGGATCATCTGTATATTCGATGATGTCAACTTTTTCACCACCGATATCTGATACGATTTCATTAATACGAACACCCTTTGGTCCGATACATGCTGAAATTGGATCGATATTAGGATCTTCTGAGTAAACAGCGATCTTTGTTCTACCGCCTCCTTCACGAACTATATTGTGAATTTTAACAAGTCCTACTCTGATTTCTGGGATTTCGTTCATCATTAATGCTCTGACATAGCCTGCTGCTGATCTTGATACGATGATTTGAGCACCAGAGTTCTTGCCTGTAGCTTCTTTTATATTTTTAATATAAACTTTGAGAACATCACCAACATTATATCTTTCGTTCTTGATTTGGTCTGCTGGTAATAAAACACCTTCGAGTTGTTGTTCTGGGAAGTCTACATAAACTACTGGACCTTCTTTTCTTCTGATAACAGAGTTCATGATTGTTCCTTTCTTTGTGCTCATCTCGTTAATGATATAGTTTGTTCTTGTTTCTTGGATCTTAGAACGAATGAGTTGAATTGCAACTGCAGATGCACTTCTTGAGAACTTCTCTGGATGAATTTCTTGAAGTAATACATCACCAACGTTGTAAACCTTTGGTGGATTCATCTTTGCACCGAGTTCATTTGCTTCATCTAAGCAAATTTGCTTTTCTTCATCTTCGATGTTTTCTACTACGTCACGATATGAATATACGGATAATGTTTGTTTATCCTCGTTCATAACGATAGCGATACGTAAAGATTCACCATCATGGTCCTTCTTGTATGCAGCTTGAAAGCTTGATGCAAGAATATCTTTTAATGTGTCTTTATCGATTCTGTATTCAGTTTCGATTTCATTTGCTGCTTGGAATAATGCTTGAACGTCAAGTATTGGTTCCTTCTTTTCTTCTACTTTCTTTTTTCTTGCCATTGTTTTCCTCCTCTAAAACTCAATGTACGGAAGTACCTTATTTATTTTTGTTTCTTTTTTTTCTTTTCCACATAAAATTGTTACATCTTCATCTGTATATGCAGCCAATTCTCCGTGTATTTTTGCTTTTTTACCATTGTTATCATATGTAATTTCGATGACTTCACCAAGGTTTCTTCTAAAATCGTCTTCATCTTCGATTGCTCTATCCAAACCTGGAGATGAGATATTTAGTTGATATTCTGCTGGGAAATCACTCTCATATAAATCTAGCTCATCACTAATTGCTTGGTGTACAATTTCTAGATCATCTATTTGAATTCCACCTTTCTTCCAAACATAGACTGTTAAAGAGCATTTTTTGTATTCTTTGAAATATTTTATTTCAACAACTTCATATCCGTTAGTTTGTGCTATTCTGCAAATAACCTCATTAACGGCCACTCTTACGTCTTCTCTTATTGGAAATTGTGCATTATATGTTTCTTTCATTTGTTTGTACGTTCCTTTACATAATAAGAGTGAGTCGTTTCCGGCTCACTCGTGAATAACATATTCATGATGTGTGTATTTTAATGGTTATTTTATAAATAAGCAACTAAAATTATATAATATTTAATAATTATTTTCTTTTATCCATCTCAACTGCAAGGATTTTTAAGAGTTCAGCTGTGGCTAAAACATCTGATAAAGCTCTATGTGCATCCTTGTGTGAAATGCCATAATCTGCAGAAATATCTGTAAGCTTATAAACCTTTCTATTTGGAAGAAGTTCTTTTGCTTTTATGAGAGTATCTATTGTTTCGTTATTGAATTTGTACTTTAATGCTCTTGCATATCTTTCGATAAATAGATAATCAAAACCTGCAATATTATGGCCTACTAAAATATTGTCTCCACAGAACAATAAGAAGTCTGGCAATATCTTTGATATTGGTTGACAGTATTGAACCATTTCATTTGTAATATGAGTTAGTTCTTCTACTTCTCTTGGAATTCTCTTTTCTGTTGGTCTTACAAGTGTTTGGAATGTTTCTGTAACTAAACCATTTACCATCTTGCATGCAGCTATTTCAATAATCTCATCTTTAGCAGCATCAACACCAGTTGTTTCGAGGTCAAATACAACATAGGTTTTATCTTTTAATAAAGTTGGGACTTCCATAGATTGTGGTTCTAGGAGTGTTGTAGCAACTGAGAATGGTCCATCTTCATATGGCTCTGGAGATACACAAGAATACTCTAAAGGCAAATCCTTAAATGTCTTGTACTTAATGGATGAGTAATCTATTTTGCATCTTGCTACTGCATCTATAGAAACAGATAGGATTTCAGGGTTCTTCCAATCTTGTTGTGTCTTACCTTTTACGATAACTTCATCTCCATCTTTAATTAGTTGGAAACATACAACATCTTTCTCATCTGGGAATGCTACACAACCTATTCTTCCTGTTGTGTCTGAGATGTTAAATGATACAAGTTTTTTCATCTCTGGACCTGATTTGGGGTCGTTAGAATCATACTTTTTGTTCTTATACTCTTTAATTATGAATTCTGAAACTTTTCCACAAACTGTACAATTTTGACTTGGATCTTTAATGTTTGCAATGTATGATGGCATCTCCGAAATGGTCTTAATTCCTCTTCTTCCATATACCATAGAAAGACCTGAAATCTTGATTAATCCTATATCGTCACTTGTTTGAATAAGTCTTGGAGTATACTCTGATACTTGCATATCTTTCTTCTCTGTAAGAATAATTTCAATCTCTTGGTTGAAGTTCATATTTAAGAAATCTTTGAATGGTTCCAAGAACTGATTATTGCTAAGCATTAAATAGATAGGAGTATCAAAAATAAACTCTATTTTTATTGTGTTTTCATCCACATCAATTTTTAAGTTTTCAGCTGTAATACTATTAAGAATAAATGCATTTCTTGAATTTAAAAATTCAAGCACCTTGTTTTTTACTACCATTTCATCTGCAAAAGTTCTTATAAAAGATACCTTGGTTTCTACACCATTGAACATCTTTTGTACTACAGATTCAACCTTTTGCTTTTGGTCTTCTGTGAATAGTTTTAATTCATATGCAGAAATGATAAATTTTACTTCTAAGGTGGAAGTATTACTGTTTTGATCAAACTTGTAATCTGCTGAATGTAGTTTCAACATTGGAAATTGACCGTCTGTTAGTCTTTCAAATTCTTCTACAAATTTTACTGCCATTATTTATCCTCTAGGTATTTATGAACAAAATTCATAAACTCCTCTACCATATTTTCATTACTAATTCTGGCGACTTGTTTGCCTTTTACAAATATTATAGACTCTTTTTCACCACCAGCGATACCCAAATCTGCGTCTTTTCCTTCATCTATCCCATTTAACGGACATCCCATGACTGCTATCTTGACATTTTTGTCTATTTCCATTAACCTTTTCTCTATTTTTTCAGATAAAAGCTGTACATCTATCTTAGTTCTTGCACAAGTTGGGCATGATACTAACTCTGGAACATCTTTTTTAAGTCCTAGACTCTTTAAAATGGTCTTAGCTGCATTTACTTCTTCGATTGGAGAACTAGACAAAGAAACACGTACTGTGTCTCCTATGCCTTTTTCAAGGAGTCTAGAAATAGCAATTGTAGACTTAACTAGTCCTTCTCTTAATGGACCGGATTCAGTTAGACCAACATGCATAGGATAATCTGTTAATTTTGCTATTTTTTCATTAGCTTCTATTGTCGTTTCTATACTGGATGATTTGAGTCCTAAAACTATGTCATGAAAACCAAAGTTTTCAAAGACAGACAAACAGTCTAATGTAGATTGTAATATTTTATCTACTTCATTAAGGTTTTCGTAAGACTTATTTATAGATCCAGAATTAACTCCAATTCTAATACAAGCATGGTTGTTTTTGAGTTCTGATACAAGTTTTTCTATGTTAGCAAAGTTTGGCATATTGCCAGGATTCATTCTGATTTTTTTTGCACCAAGTTCTAATACTTTGTATGCAAGATCATATGAATAATGAATATCTGCAATGAGAGGTATATACGTATTTTTTTGTAAGATCTCAAAAGTCTTTAGACTTTGTTCATCTGGAACGGATACTCTAATTAAATCACAATGTACTTTTTCGAGTTCCTTAATTTGATTTAAGCAACCCTCTACATCTGTGTTTTGGACTTTGAGCATAGATTGAATGGATATAGGATAATTTGAACCTATACCAATATTTCCAATCTTAAAACTACGTGTAATTCTTCTATCCATATTAACCCCTAACCAGATACCAGATGGAAGATATCAAAGAAAATTGCTAAAGCAAACAGTATAACTAGACCTACTGTGTGTATAATTGCTTCGATTTTCCTTGGTACTGGTTTTCTAAATATCCATTCGATTGTTGTAAATACCATTCTAGATCCATCTAATGCTGGGATTGGTAATAAGTTGAATACTGCTAGGTTTGCAGAAATAATTGAGATTATATAAAGCAAATAGCTGAAACCACCAAGTTGTGTTCCCTCTGCCATAATCTTAATTGTTGTAATTGTTCCACCAACTGCAGTAGCACCAAGTTTTCCTGTAATTAATGCACCGAGAGTTGCTAAAATCTTGAATACTACAAAGAATGAGAATCCAAATGCTCTTCCAAGTGCCTTTCCAAAGTTTAATTTTTGTGCTGTGATTGTTCTTGTAATACCAAAACCATAAGAATAGAAACCATCTGTACTTACTTTTCCAGTATCTGCATATATTCTAGTTACATATGCAGCAACACTAATTTCACCTTCCATACATACGACTAAATGTTGTTCATCATCTGTAATATGTGCTGCCAATTCACCAAAGGTGAACTGATCTGCTTCTTCTAGAATAGTTTCGTCTAATTGTAAAACGGTTGCATCAGCTGCAAATGGTTGGTAATAACCTTTAGATGCAGTAATGGTTACATCCTTTCCATCTCTTAATACTTTGAATGTTCCAGTATCTCCAACTTTCTTAAATGCGTTGTCTACATCGTCTGCAAGAAGAATATTTACTTGCTTGTTGTTTATCCTTAGGATAACGTCACCGTCTTGGAAAACAGCTGGAGTGCCTTCTAAATCATGTACATTAGATACTTGTGGAAGGAATTGTCCATATGATGCAAAATATATTGCAATAACTATAATGGCGAATAAGAAGTTAAAGCCTGCACCAGCAAATTGAACTATTAATCTCTTCCAAGGTGCTTGGTCATTGAAACCCTTCTTTTTAGGATTGTTCATTTGGTCTACTTCACTATAAAGTGAAAAGTTCTCGGTTTCGTACTTTTTATCTTCATCTTCTTCGTCTTCACCATGGAATGCACAGTATCCACCAAGTGGGATGCATCTTATAGCAAAGAGTTCGCCATTTTTCTTGTTTCTCTTTTTGAATATTGCTGGTCCGAAACCAATACTGAATTCATCAATATTAAACTTAAAAAGTTTACCAGCAAGATAATGTCCACTTTCATGAACTACTATCATAAGCATCAATGCCAAAAGTGCAATGATTATATAACCAATGTAAGAAAAAACATCTTTAGCAGTTACAGAAAGTAAACTTAGCATTTATACTCCTAATGAATATGTGAACTTTCTTGCTTCTCCATCTAAAGCAAGAATGTCATCAAAAGAAATCTTTTGGATATTTTCAAACTTATATAGAACTTTTTCTAACTTATTTGGAATATCCGTGAACTTAATCTTTCCTTTTAGGAAAGAATCTACTATTATTTCGTCTGCAGCTGATACAGCAATGGAAGCACCATCTCCCATAATACCAGCTTTTCTTCCTATTTCTAGACATGGGAATAATTCGTAATTTGGTTCTGAGAAATTGAGTTGTCCAATCTTAATAAGATCTAGTGGTTCTATAACTTCTCCACCAACTTCTGGATAGAATAATGCATTTTCTATTGCCATTCTCATATCTGGAACACCAAGTACTGCTTTCATAGAGTTGTCATTGAATTCAACTAATGAATGAACAATACTTTCTTTATGTTGTACTACCTTCACTTTCCCAGCTGTTACTTGGAATAAGTGCATAGCTTCAATAATTTCTAATCCTTTATTAAATAAAGTTGCGCAATCTACCGTAATTTTCTTACCCATTTTCCAATTTGGATGAGAAAGTGCTTCTTCCGGTGTAATTTTTGCAAGTCTTGCTGCACTATAATCTCTAAATGCACCACCAGAACAAGTTAAAACTATACTCTTTACATCTGCTATTTCATTTCCAATACAGTTAAAGATTGCATTATGCTCTGAATCTACTGGAATAATCTTTCCACCGAACTTAGCCTCGGCTGCTTTAAGATGTCTACCACCTGCAACAATTGCTTCCTTATTAGCTATAGCTAATGTGGCACCTCGTTTAAGGGTTGTCATAGCTGGTAATAGTCCTGCAATACCACTTACACATAGTAGAACGATATCACTATCTACAGAAGCTAGTTCTTCAAGTGAACCCATACTCTTTTTGTCTTGTGGTTCTTCATCTATCATGAAATCGAATATGGATCTTTGAACTTCAATAGTTCCTTCTTTGCAGAAATAGTAATCTGGCTTAAACTCGTCTATTTGTTCTCTTAGTAAATCTGTATTGTTAAAAGCAGATAATCCAACAACTTTGAATCTATCTGGGAATTTTCTTATTACATCTAGGGCTTGTTTACCAACTGAACCAGTACTTCCTAGAATTGTTACGGTTTTCTTGCTTTTCATATTAACTTAAATATACGATTGGAAGAACTACTGCCAATAATGCCAAGGCAAACATAATACTGTCTAATCTATCTATTACGCCACCATGTCCTGGGAAAATAGTTCCAAAATCCTTAATTCCTATTGATCTCTTTATTCTAGATGCTGCTAAATCTCCAACTTCAGAGAGTGCTGCACCAATAATTCCCATTGCTGCATATACTAAACCACTTCTCCATAAATCACTTAGTTGTGTTGCTGGGAAGAATAATGTGTAATTACAGCCTGCTACAACTTGATTCATATTTGCTGTTGTGGAAATACCACCAACTTCAAAGAATGCCCAGAATACCATTGCAGCGAAAATACTTCCTACTACACCACCAATTGCACCAACTACTGTTTTCTTAGGAGAAATTGTAGGACACATCTTCTTTGGGAATTTATTATGTAATGATTTTCCAAACCAGTATGCGAATGTATCTCCTGCAACCGCAAGGAATGTAGCAAACATTATTACATAAATGCCACTAAATCTTGCGCCAAGTATGAATGCGAAAGATACTAGTAATGTTGGATATATAATGATTGAAAACTCTGCAAACAAGTCTTTAGAGGTATATTTTTCTTTGTCTGCAAAGGTAAACAATATTAATTCTAATATTGCAGATGCTGCAAATACTATTAAAATTCCATATATTCCATGTCCTGTGAAGAATTCCATTACAAAGAAAATTGGATATATACAAATTGCTAATAATGCCAAAGGTGCTTTGAATAAGTTATATCCACTCTTTGAATAGCATGAGAATAATTCAAATATTGAAATTGCTAATAATATCCATAGGAAAATCTCACTAAAAATTGGAATATGAGGTTGGTTTGCTGCATATATGGACATAGAACCATATACGAAATAATAATCCAGAATCATTATTCCAAATAGAACTGAAATTAATGCAATTGCTGTTAAAAATCTTTTCATACTATTTACCGTAGTTCCTCTGTCTAGATGAATATTCATCTAACAAAGAATCTAAGTCCTTTTCGTTAAAGTCACACCAAAGCTTATCAACAAAGAATAATTCGGCATATGCTACTTGATATAGCATAAAATTACTTAGTCTCTTATCTCCACCAGTTCTAACAACCATATCTAATGTAGGAAGGTCTGAACTATATAGGTATTTTTCAAAAGATTCTTTAGTAATCTTTCCTTCTTTTTGTGCTTCCTGTGCTGCATTTATTATCTCGTCTTGAGATCCATATCCTATTAGAATATTAACAATTATACCTTTATTTTCCTTAGTCTTATTTTCTATATTAGAAAATAGTTCTTGAAGTTTAATAGGCAACAATGCTTTATTTCCAGAAAAGATTATTCTCCAATTTGTTCCTTTATTTAGAAGATTTGTAAAATAGGATGAAACAACATTCATTACACTATCTATATCTTCCTTGCTTCTTGAAAAGTTCTCGGTGCTAAATGTATAACAACTTACACACTCTACACCTTTCTTTTCTAAAGAATAGATTAAGGACTCTAGTACATCTCTTCCTTTTTCATAGGACTCTAAATTGGAAAAGCCATTGAGTTTTCCCCAACGTCTGTTTCCGTCCATGATAAATGCTATGTGCTTTGGATAAGTCAATTTATACTTCCATTACTTCGGTAGACTTTGCTTTTTCAAGCTCATCTACTCTTGTCATCTTCTTGTCTAAGACTTTATCTACATCTGCTAAGAAGTCTTTGAGGTCATCTTCTGTGATTTCGCTATCTTTTTCTAATGCCTTGAGGTCATCATTTGCAGATCTTCTTGCATTTCTTAAAACAACTCTTGTTTCTTCTGCAAGTCTCTTAATGTCTTTGCAAAGGTCTCTTCTTCTTTCCTCTGTTAATTGTGGGAAAGCAAGTCTGATTAATGTGCCGTCATTATTTGGTGTAATACCAATATTTGCAGCAAGTATTGCTTTTTCAATGTCTTTTAAAGCATTTTTGTCGTATGGTTTGATAACCAATAATCTTGCTTCTGGAATTGTGATGTTAGACATTTGGTTTAAAGGAGTTGCCATACCATAGTAGTTAACAAGAACTTTGTCTAAAATATGAGCATTTGCTCTTCCTGCTCTAATGGTCTTTAATTCTCCATCAAAATTGTTAATGGCTTTATCACACTTTTCTTCCATATCATCGAAGATTAAATCAACTGTATCGATTCCGTATGACATATAAAAATCCTCCATATTTGTTGTTATAAAGTTAACATATATTTTAGCAAAATAATATGTTATTTGCAAGAAGTGAGATATCTTAATTTGTTTGCAAATTAAATTTTGAAAGGATTTAAAGATGGTATAAAAAGATTAAAAATTGCAAGTTTTCAATATTCTAACCAAGTAAAAAATAAAAATAGGTCCATTTCTGAACCTATAATTATTTTGCTAATTTTTTTAGTTATTTTTTATTTCTTTTTGCCTAATTTTATGCACTCAACAATAAGTGTGAAGAGTCCATAAACGATAAGTGCAAGACCGAAGATTAATCCAGCATATCCGTCAAATACATCTACTGTTAAGAGTAAGATACCGAATACTAAGAATACAACTCCAATAACTAATTCAATAACAAATGCAAGTGTGTTCTTTTCTTTTCTTTGGAATTTCAATAAGAATGCATCTGTAATTGCAAGTGCACCTAATGAAATAAGTAAGAATGGAATACATGCAAGAACGAATCCAACTGCATTTAATACCATTGTAGCAATACCTAATCCAAGGAATATTGCTCCTAGTAAACCTGTTACTGATAACAAACTTTGCTTTTTTATTGCTATTGAAATTATTGCTACTAATCCAATTACTATTAATACTGCACCGATTATATAACTTAATACTTGTACAGCCTCAGCGACTAGTGAGCAACAGAATAAAATACCGACTACAATACAAACAACGGCTATAATAAGTTTGCCATATTTGTTTTCGGATTGTGATTTTTTCTCTGCCATTTTATTTATCTCCTATTATTTTCCAATATAGGTTCCAATAGCTTCGCCCTTTAATGCCTTAATAATTCCGTCTTGTTCTGCTAATGAGAATGCTATGATTGGGATATTATTTTCCATACACATTGTGATTGCTGTTGTATCCATAGCTTTTAATCCTTGGCTAATTACATCCATATATGTGATTTTGTCATACTTCTTAGCATTTGGATTTGTCTTTGGATCTGAATCATATACTCCATCTACATTCTTTGCGAGTAATAATGCATCTGCACAGATTTCACATGCTCTTAAGGATGCACCAGAATCTGTTGAGAAATATGGATTGCCTGTACCACAAGCAAATATTACGATTCTGCCTTTTTCAAGGTGTCTTAATGCTTTTCTAAGAATATATGGTTCTGCAACTTTTGTTACTGTTAATGCTGTTTGTACCCTAACTTCACTGCCTTTTCTTTCAAGTTCATCTTGAAGTGCTAAAGCATTCATAATTGTTGCGAGCATTCCAATATGGTCTGCGGTTGCTCTTACCATCTCTGGGTTTGCTTGTCTTCCTCTCCAGAAGTTTCCACCACCAACTACGATACCAACTTCAGCTCCTAATTTAGAAGCAGCAATTATTTGGTCACAGACTTTAGATAATTTCTTTTCATCGATACCAAATCCTGTATCTTTAGCAAGTGCCTCACCAGAAATCTTAAGTATTACACGTTTGTATTTAAGGTTTCCCATTCTTTCTCTCCTTTTTATAAAAAAGGGAACGCTTAACAACGCTCCCTATTTGTTTTAATTTTGTGTCATCTTTGCAATTTCTTCTGCAAGATTGTCTTGTCTCTTTTCAATTCCTTCGCCCATGTTGTAACGTGTGAAGCGGATTATCTTTGCGCCACCGTTTTGTTTGAGGTAAGCACCGATATTCATTGAAGGATCCTTAACGAATTCTTGGTCTACTAAACATGTTTCTTTGTAGAACTTGTTGATTCTTCCCATTAACATCTTTTCGATGATTGCTGCTGGTTTAGAACTGTCTTCGTTTTGAGCTTGGATTCTTAAGATTTCCATTTCTTTATCTACAACTTCTTGTGGAACTTGTGTTCTGTCTACATATTGTGCGTTCATTGCTGCGATTTGTAATGCTACATCGTGTGCAACTTGCTTTGGTGTTCCAGCAGACATTTCTACCATAACACCCATCTTTCCACCAAGGTGGATATATGTATCTATAACATCTTCACCCTCTGCTTCGAATAATGTGTATCTTCTAATTGAGATCTTTTCTCCAACTTTAAGAACAACTTCTGCTTTAGCTTGTTCTTTAGCTGCGATTAAATCTTCTACAGAGATCCCTGGGTTGTCTAATACGTAGTTTGCTACATCTTTTGTGAATGCTACGAATGCATCTGATTTTGCAACGAAGTCTGTTTCGCAGTTAACTTCTACTAATACAGATTTATTTCCCTTTGTTGCATCTAATACGATACCTTCAGCTGCGATTCTGCTTTCTTTCTTTGCAGATGATGCTAAACCTTTTTCACGGAGATATTCTATAGCTTTGTCCATATCGCCATCTGTTGCTACTAATGCTTTTTTGCAATCCATCATTCCAACGCCTGTTTTTTGACGGAGATCCATTACATCTTTACTTGTGAATGCCATATTCCTATTCTCCTTTAATTATTTATTGCTTTCTGCTTCTGCTAATGCCTTTGCAAGTGCATCAACTTTTTCTTCTTTCTTTTCTTCAACAACTGGTTCTGCTGTTTCTGCAACAACATCTTCCATCTTGATATCTTCTGCTGGTGCTTCTTGTGCAGCCTTGGATGCTGCTAAGCCAGCTTCGCCTTGACGTGCTTCGATAACTGCATCTGCGATAATTGATGCAAAGAGTTGTACAGCACGGATTGCGTCATCGTTTCCTGGGATAACATAATCTACTAAATCTGGATCACAGTTTGTATCTACAACTGCAACGATTGGTATATTAAGTTTATGTGCTTCTTTAATTGCGTTTTCTTCTCTCTTAAGGTCGATTACGAATAAGCATCCTGGTAAAGATGTCATGTTCTTAATTCCACCGAGGTTCTTTTCGAGAGCTTCTTTTTCCTTTAATAAGGAAGCAACTTCTTTCTTTGTAAGAATATTGAATTCTCCAATCTTTTCCATTTCGTTAATCTTTGTTAAACGTTGTACTCTTGTTCTGATTGTCTTGAAGTTAGTTAAAGTACCACCAAGCCATCTTTGATTGATATAGAACATATCACATCTTTCTGCTTCTGCTTTAACTGCATCTTGAGCTTGTTTCTTTGTTCCAACGAATAATACTGATTTACCTTGGGAAACTACTGACTTAACGAATTCATATGCTTCTTCGACTTTTTGAACTGAGATTGCGAGGTCGATAATGTGAATATCGTTTCTTGTTGAATAAATGTACTTGGCCATCTTAGGATTCCATCTGCTCTTTTGATGTCCGAAGTGTACGCCTGCCTCTAATAAGGCTTTCATTGTTGTTACGGCCATTTCTTGGTCCTCCTGTATTTTGTTTTTTTTCACCTCCCCTAGTCTCATCATAGAAAGGCCCAGATTGGGAACCCTTTATACTCAACTAGAGTGTGCGATTACGAGTGATTATATATTATCTAAAATAATATTGCAAATACTTTATAGCAGTTTTTTGAAGATTTTTTACTTATCTTCATCTGGAGTATTCTCTTCCATAAACTTAGTGAATTCAGCAAAAGCCTTTTCCATTTCTGCTTCATCATCTATGGAAACTATCATATTTTCGTTCTTTCCTTCTTCGATTCTGAAGATATAAACTGCATCTTCTTCGCCTTTTTCCGGCTTTGTTGGTAATAAACCAACATACCATTTTCCTTCACAGTCAAAAGTAGCTAAATGATAGAAATCTTCATCTACATCTTTTTCAATATTATGCAATGTGATGATATCCACATCGTTTTCGTCTACTTCGTTTGTTTCTTCAAAGAAATCTTTCTTGTTTTCATCTGCCATTTTATTGTTCTCCTGATTGTTTATTCTTAAATGCCATCCTATCTAGATAAGATTGAAGGATAATTGTTGCTGCAAGTTTATCTATAACTTGTTTTCTCTTATCTCTTCTTACATCTGCCTCGATTAGCATTCTTTCTGCCGAAACAGTTGTTAATCTTTCATCTTGATATTCAACGTTGAGTCCGGATTTTTCTCTTAATTTTTCTCCGAATGCTCTACAAATTTCTACTCTTGGACCTTCTGTTCCGTCCATATTTATTGGCAAGCCAATAACAAATGTATCTGCTTCGTTTTCTTTTGCAACTTTAATGAAAAAATCCAAGTCTTGTTCTTCACTCTTTCTAACATAAGTTTCTCTAGGGTTTGCAATGATATTCATAAAGTCTGAAACAGCAATACCAATTCTTACATCTCCTATATCTAATGCAACTTTTCTCATTTGTTATCCTCGTCTTTTTTCTTTCTTGCTTTTTGTCTTTCTTGGATAGTTTTTTCAAAGCCATGATCTGTTGGTTTGTAATATACATCATCCTTAACATCATCTGGCAAATATTGTTGTTCTACCCAGCCACCGTAATCATGTGGATATTTATATCCAGAAACCTTTTCTGTCTTGTAATTTGGATCTCTTAAATAAAGTGGTACTGATTCGTGTTTAGAATTCTCTACAGCATCTTTTGCACTATCTAATGCACAAACTACAGTATTAGACTTAGGTGCTTCAGAAACGTAAATGATGGCTTCTGCAAGTGGAATTCTTCCCTCCGGTAATCCAAGTTTTTCAAAGGCTGTCATGGCTGAAGTTGCAACTACTAATGCATTTGGATCTGCCATACCTACGTCTTCGGCTGCATGTATCATAACACGTCTACAAATTAATAAAGGATCACAACCACCTTGAATTAATCTTTCAGACCAATATAGAGCAGCATTTGAATCGCTTCCTCTCATTGATTTAATGAAAGCTGAAATCATATCATAATACATAGATTCGTCATAACTCAACGCTTTGCGTTGTATAGACTGTTGAGCATCGTTCTTTGTAATATGAATAAGACCATTACTATCTGGATTTGTTGTTAATACAGCGAGTTCTAGAGCGTTTAAAGCAGTTCTTAGATCTCCGTTAGAAGCCCAACCCCAAAGAGTATATGCATCTTCGTCTATTTGAAGATTAAATCTTCCCATTCCTCTTTCTTTATCTGTTGCTGCTTGTTTAAGACCTTTTATGATATCTTCCTCTTTTAATCTACTGAATTCAAAAATTCTACATCTTGAAACAATAGCCTTTGTCATGGAAGTATATGGATTTTCTGTTGTAGAACCGATAAAAATAATGTCTCCGCTTTCAATTCCCTGTAATACAGAGTCTGATTGAGCCTTATTCCATCTATGACACTCATCTAAAAGGAGATAGAATTGAGTTCCATACATCTTTTTAGCATTATGAGCATCTTCTATGACTTTTTTAGCTTCTGCTACACCACTTGTTACAGCATTAAGTTTAACGAAATGACCATCATTAATATTTGCTATGATATTTGCAAGAGTTGTTTTACCGCATCCTGGAGGACCATAGAAAATACAACTACCAAGTTTGTTGGCAGTTACAGCTCTTCTTAAGAGTGTATTTTTACCAATAATTTTCTCTTGACCGATAAATTCGTCCAAAGTTCTTGGTCTCATACGCTCCGCAAGAGGTTTCATAGAGTCTAAATCGTTTCTGTAATCAAATAAATCCATACATAATAGTATATACTATTCCTTCTTTGAAATCAACACAAATTAAAGCATAAAAACTATATGCCAAGAAAAGCTCAACTATTTTAAAAATTTCACTTTTTTAGAAATGTTTGCCCTAAAATTCTTATAAAAAACCATTTGTCTATATGAAAATTATGGTATATAATGTGCAAACAAGATAGCCAGATGGTCGCAGGTCGAAAGACATGAGGAAAGTCCGAGCACTATAGGACAAGGGTGCCAGTTAACTGCTGGTGATGGTGACATCAAGGAAAGTGCAACAGAAAAAAACCGCCAATATGGTAAGGGTGAAAACGTGAGGCAAGAGCTCACGAGCTATTTGGAGACAAATATGCGGTGTAAACCCCACCCAGTGCAAGTTGTGGGAGCTATGAGTTGTCCGCTCGTTCCCCTAGAACGCTTGAACTTATTGGAAACAGTAAGTCTAGATAGATGACCATCTAATACAGAACTCGGCTTACAGACTATCTTGAGAGCTTTTAGGATGAAAGTCTTAAGAGCTTTTTTTATAAATATGGCACCTATAGGCACTTATTATGTCCCGATAAATGTCCCGATAAAATTAATAAAATCCAACTAAATACTGGATTTATTAAAAAATGATAAATCTAATAGTAAAATAGCACTTTTCTAAAAGTAATTATATCTACTTAATACACTTTTGGACAAGTAGTTCAAGTATAATATTCGCACTTTTGGACAAGTAGAAATTATTTATTTGTTACACTTTTGGACAAGTAATAACTGATAGAATATTACACATTTTTAAAAGTATTTTTTGTGGATTAACAAAATAATATAATTAATTATATTAAAGTGATTTTTTATAATCGTCTGCCCATTTTTTCATTTCTTGGGCATGTGGCAAAGCAAAATCTGAATAATTTAATCCACCAATTAGCCTTCCGATCTCTTTAATATCGTCTTCTTTATTTAATGGATATACGTGAGTAATTGTCTTCTCACCTTCTACTTGTTTTTCTATTAAGAAATGTACATCTGCCATTGCTGCTAAAGATGGCATGTGTGTAACTGCTATAACTTGGTGATTTCGACTAATTCTGCTCATTTTCATTGCAACAGCTGTCATGATATTACCTGAAATACCTGTGTCTATTTCATCAAATACCATTGTTCCTATGGAATCTTTGTCTGCAATGATGTTCTTAAGAGCTAACATAAATCTAGACATTTCACCGCCAGATATAATCTTTGCAAGTGGTTTAAGTGGTTCACCAACGTTTGGAGAAATAAGGAATTCAATATCATCTCCACCTTCATTTGTAAGAATATCTGGATTTGTAGAATCAACTTCTTTGAACTCTACACTAAATGTTGTTCCTCCCATACCTAAATCTTTAAGATTTAAAAGTAAGTCTTTTTCAAATTGAGCGGATATTTTCTTTCTCTCTTTGGTGAGTTTGTCGCATGCTAAAACTAATTCGGAACCTGCTTTCTTTTTGTCTTGTTCAAGTTTAATAACTGTATCACTTGCATTTGAAAGCATTTCATATTCTTCATTAGCCTTGTCTAAATATTTAATAACATCTTCCTCTGTTGAACCATATTTTCTCTTTATGGATCTAACGAGTGCTAATCTTTCTTCTAATTTATCTACTTCAGCTTCACTTAAATCGAATTCTGAAATCATTCCATTTAATGTGTCTGAAATATCCTTTAATTCAAGTTTTACGGATTCTAAGCGGTCCAGTGATGTTGAAATGTCTTCACCAAAGGTGGAAATATTGTTTAAGAATGATATGGCTTGCTTAATTTGTTGTATGGCGTTTTGTCCGTCATATCCGTCTAATACATCATAAGAACCTTTAAGTGAATTTATAATCTTTTCAGCGTTTCTTATCTTATGTCTTTTCTCAACTAGAACATCCTCTTCATTTGGTTGTATGTCTGCTTTTTCTATTTCTTCAATTTGATATTTGAGAATGTCTAGTCTCCTTATTCTCTCATCTTCATTACCATATTTACTAAGTTCGTTCTTAATGGAAGTATACTCTGTATACTTTTCTTCTACATCTGCCTTGATTTTTGGTAATTCTTTAGATCCAATAGAATCTATTAATTTAAGATGGGATTGGACATTTAAAAGTGCTTGGTGTTCATGTTGTCCATGAATGTCTACCAATAATGAAGTTAGTCCTTTGAGCATTGAAAGAGTTACTTGCTTGCCGTTAATTCTGCATTCATTCTTGTTCTCTCTCATTTTTCTTTGGAGTATAAGAATATCCTCTTCTTCAACTCCTATATCTTCTAAATATAATGAAATGTCTTTTGTACTATAGTCTTCAAAGACAGCCTCTACACTAGCTTCATCTGTTCCATATCTAATTAAGGATTTATCTGCTCTTTCTCCTAATACAAAATTAAGTGAATCTATGATGATGGATTTACCAGCACCAGTTTCACCACTTAAAATGTTGAGTCCGTTTTGTAATTCCAGACTCAACTGTGATATTAAAGCGATATTCTTAATAGATAAGGATTTTAACATAGAGTTTACTCTTACAAGAGTAATTGGTTAATTTTAGATGCAACATTTGGAGTGTTTTCTTTTGTGTCTACTGCTACAAAAATAGTATCATCACCTGCAATAACTCCTAAGATGCCATCAAAGTTTAATTTGTCTAATAATGCAGCTGCCATTGCGGCTGAACCTGACTCAGTTTTAATAACAATGATGTTTTCTCCATAAGAAACGTTAAGTACTACACCCTTAAACATGTTATGGAACTTGTCTGTTGCTGAATTGTCTTGTACTTGTTGTGCGACATATTTATAGTGTCTTCCATCTGGTGAAAGAACTTTGATGATGTTCATATCTTTAACATCTCTAGAAACTGTTGCTTGTGTTACATTAAAACCTTCTTGGCGTAACTTTGCTACAAGATCTTCTTGGGTGTCTATATCATACTTAGCTATGATTTCTAAAATCTTTAGTTGTCTCGTTGCTCTTGCCATACAACCTCCTCGGTTGGGGTAATACCCCATTTATTCATTTTGTTTAATAATCTGTTATAGAAAGATGCATTTTGTGGTTTAATAAAACATACATCTTTTGGATATTTCTTAATAATAATTTCGTCTGTTGTTTCACCTATTGTTTCACCGTCAACCATTATAGAAACATTGAACTCTTTGTCTTTAAGACAAATTTCACTCTTTGGAGATACTATAATTGGTCTAGAATGAAGTGAATGTGGGCAAACTGGATTAATAATGATTGCATCTACATCTGGAGCAAGTACTGGACCACCTGCAGATAAGGAATATGCTGTAGATCCTGTTGGTGTTGCAACAATAATACCATCTGAATGATATCTGTCTACTGCATCTCCATCTACATATAATGTAGTATATATTGGTGATGAACTAGTTTTGCCAATGAATACATCATTAAGAGCCATATGTGTAATGCCCTTATATTCTACACAAATTAATGTACGAGTTTCATAATGAGAAGAAAGAATAGCTTCAGCTATAGTTGTTGGGTCGTCTGTAACGTTCATGTAAGCAAGAAAACCTGTATTGCCAAGGTTTACTCCAATTACAGGAATACTTCTCTTGACGGCATATACAGCGGTCTTGAGCATAGTTCCATCTCCACCAAAAGCAACTACTCTATCTATTTTCTCAACAGAATCCAAAGCATCTAGATAAATAACAGTATGTCCATCGTTTTCCAAGACTGCTTTAATACTGTCCATAATATCTTTGCTTAACTCTTTGTCTTTTGCGTAAAATGCAATAATCATATACTAATCTCTCTATCTCAATTTTTTGTATATTATACAATTGTTATGCATTTTATACAATACATTTAGACAAAAAACGTATAAAATAATTTATTTAGTAAATTATATGCACAATTACCACAATATATAGTTGTATGCAAAATTTCGTACCACAAGTGTTTATCTTAATTGACATAGAAAAATAGAAACATTATAATCTAGCCATGATAAATTTAATAACAAGTGCATCTAACTCACCAGAGTTTATAGGAAAATTAGTAGGCGGCTTATGTGTCGTTGTTGTTTGTATAGTTGTTCTTGTTTTGATTATTGTTAAAAAGAAAAGTTAATTACCCTTTTTGAAAGAAAACTAAATATTCTACGTTCTTATTCTCATAAAAGATTGGAGATGTTGTTATACTTTTTACTTTAAGTCCTGTTGCTTCTAGACAAGCACATATATCTTCCTTAATTTTTTCATGGATCTTTTTGTCTTTTACAATACCACTTTTGTTAAGATATTGTTTTCCAGCTTCAAATTGAGGTTTGATTAAAATAACGCCTTCTCCTCTATCTTTTAATACTTTATAAATTGAAGGTATTATTAGTTTTATACTAATAAAAGATACGTCACAGCAAACAAAATCCACTTTTTTTACATCATCTGGAAGCTCTCTTAAATTTTGTTTTATAAAGATAACTTTGCCAGATTCAAGTAAGGATTTTTCTAATGCACAATCTCCTACATCATATGCGTATACTAACTTGGCATTATTTCTTAAAAGAATGTCTGTAAAACCACCATTTGAGCATCCAAAATCTGCGCAAATCTTTCCATCTACAGAAATATTGAATTCTTCTATAGCCTTTTTAAGTTTAAAAGCACCTTGAGATGCAAAGGATTCTTCTAAATTGACCTCTATATTATCTTTTTCTGAAACTTCTAAAGAAACTTTTGAAACTACATCCCCATTAACCTTAACTTTGCCCTTCTTGACGAGTTCTTGGGCATATGTTCTAGACTTTAAATTGTATGTGGTATGTAGGAATAAATCTAATCTCATTATTCAACTTGATCTTCTGATTTTTGATTTTTCTTTTCTTCTCTATTCTTTTTAAGAATAGCTCTTTCACTCTTGGAGAATATTCCTAGTACTTTTCCGATGAACATCATGAACTCTTTGGACTTATCTATTGCAATATTCTTAACAAAAGATTTGCCACCAATTGTTAAAGCTGTAACACCAGCTGTTATAGCAATTGTTATACCAAGTTCTGCACTTTGTCCTCCATTTGTATATTCAATTATTAAAGCTAATGCGATGATTGTTGCACAAGCACCAGAAACGATTCCAAATGTATCTCCAATTAAGTCTGAACAAATTGTGCTTACTCTAGAGTTATTTTGAACTAATCTTAAAGCAGTTTTAGCACCATATACATGTCTAGATGCCATTGCTGTTAAAGGTTTTATATCACAAGATGTTGCCGCAATTCCAACGGCATCAAAGAAAATACTAATTAAAATTAGTAAAACTAATAAAATGGCGGAAGCGATAATAGAACCAGTATCTGCAATTATCTCACTAATTAAGGCAAAAACAGCACCAAGAACAAGAGCTAATATAGTAATACGAATACTATAAAGAATAACTCTTCTCTTTTTAATTTCTTCTTTAGTTTTGTGCTTTTTTTCGAATTTTTCCTGAGTAGAAATAGAAGAATCATTACTATCTTGTAAAGACTCTTCCTTGGTTTCTAAATTGTCATCAACTTTATCTATATCATTTTCCATAATTTTTAATATCAATGGTGGCAACAATTAGGGTAAACCTTGCGTCTTTAGGTTCGGTTGAATTTCTCTTCACAAGAACATGTCGTCACCGTACATGCTGTTTCCACTTGCCTCTTGTAATCTGCGAGTTACCTCAAACATTACCGAATTGCCACTTAGTACACACTATAATCCCCTAAATGTTTCCTTAGGAACAGTCTAGAAGTTTTCCTTGACAGAAACTTTCCGCCCTTATCTTGTTTTGCAAAAGTTATTTCACTAGGCGATCGTAAATGATGTTTGGCCAAATATCAAATACGTTGTTCCATAGATCCCTAATATTTCACTCAAAGCAGGCTACTCTGTACACAGCACACGAAGTACCGCATAGCAGGTTTGTATCCCAGTCCATAATCAAATCTAGGTTCGACTACAGATATGGGTCTCCCGGAAGTTGGGTCTAGGTTTATATGCCGTTATAACAAGCCCAAAATCCATTCCCTTCAGCAACCACCCAAGTTTGGGCAACTCAAGCAATTACAAAAGGTTTCACCGTTGTGCCCTGTGACGATATTTTACCCCCGTCTTCGGGTCGGCAGGTTCTGACTAGAATACTGCACCACCATTTGGACTATAAATATATAATATATATAGTTATATTGTCAAGCGAGATTCATATAAATTAAGTGAATTTTTGAAAAAATAAAAAATATTCAATATTTTTTAACTAGATAACGTTGTATTAAACATGATATCCATATAGTCTTTGTATTCTTCCTTCTTTGTCTTAAGGATATCTATTGTTTTTTGCTTGTCTTGAGCTATTGCTAGATCTACCATCTGAGATGCATTTTTAATGACAGAAATAGTAATTGGATATGAATATTTCCCTGTTTGTCTATGTCCGCTTTGAGATAATCCGATGAAGTCTCCAGCACCTCTCATTTCAAAGTCTTTTTCTGCAAGAGTTAGCCCATCTGATGTAGTAACCATAGCGTGTAATCTTTCATTGCTTGGTCTTGTTGTGTGTAAGAAACAGTATGATGATTGTCCTCTTCTTCCAATTCTTCCTCTTAATTGATGTAATTGAGCTAATCCAAAACGTTCTGAATTCATTATTGTTAATATGCTTGCATTTGTATCTATTCCAACTTCAATTACAGTTGTAGATATTAAAATATCTAAATTTCCAGATGAGAATGCATTCATAACCTCATTTTTTTCTTCAGATTTCATTGGACCATATAGTAATCCGACTCTTAATCCTTTAAATACTGTATCTACACTTTGTTCATATAATGTCTTTGCTGAATAAAGTTCAAAACCTTCACTATCTTCAATACTTGGACAGACTATAAAGGCTTGTTTCTTGTCTAAACATTGCTTTGCAATGTAATCCAACATTTCATTCAACTTTTCATCTGGAACGATATATGTCTTTATATTGGATGTTAAAGATCTTCTTTCAATATGAGATATAGAGATTCCTTTATACATAGTTAAGAACAAAGTTCTTGGTATTGGAGTTGCAGACATAGAAATAACATCTGCATCTCTACATTTGTCTTCTAGTGCTTTTCTTTCTGATACACCAAATTTGTGTTGTTCATCTATGACAATTAATGAAAGATCATCAAAAATAATCTCTTCATCTAATAAAGATTGCGTTCCAAATAAGACATCCAATTCCTTTTTATAGACTTTTTGAAGTATTTCTTTTCTCTTTTTTGATGGAGTTGAAGAAGTTAGGACATCATATTTAATATTCAAAATCATCGCAATCTCTTTAAAATTGTTTGCATGCTGATTTGCAAGAATCTCTGTTGGAGCCATCATTGCTGCTTGGTGTCCGGAACATACTGCACAATATAGAGCAAAAAACGCTACAAATGTCTTTCCACTACCTACGTCCCCGTTGATTATGCGTCTCATTGCCTTGCTAGAAGTAAGGTCTTTTACTATATCTTTAAAAGCATTGTCTTGAGACTCTGTTGGAACGACAGATAAGGCATTTTTATAGTCAACAATTATAGAATTTGCGATTTTGTAGAATACTTTTCTATCTTTTTCAGCGAATTTGAAGTTAATTAAGCGGTAAATACCTATTGAATTAGCAGTATCTTCAATGGCCAATCTTTCCATGCCTTTTTTAATATCTTCATCTGTTTTTGGGAAATGAATATCTTCAATAGCCTCTAATAAAGAAGGCTTATTTAAAGATGCTGAGACTCCACTATTGAAAGCTGTATAAGTATCTTCACCCTTTTCCTCGAAAAAGTCTGTTGTGCTTTTTACAAGGTTTTTGAAAACATTTTGTCCTACTACTCCCTTCAAAGGATAAATGGTATAAATGCCATCTTTTAAATTTTTGATCTTATCCTCTTCTTCAACCAAAGGATTTACCATTTCATAAAAATTATAATTTTTAGTAATTTTTCCTAAAAAACGATATTCTTTCCCCACTTCAAATTTTTGGAGATAATAATTTTGGTTAAAGTAAGAAATATAAATTTTTCTAGTCCATTTAGAATTACAATCTTCTGCATCCAACTTAAAATATTGTTTTCTTTTGTTTGTAGATGGAGTAATTTTCGTAATTTTTGCCTTAATTAAAGCAAATGACGTGTTTTCAATGTCATCTACACCTGTTGGTTTTTGAAGATTTATATATTGAGAAGGTAAAAAATTAACGATATCTAGAGGAGAATAGATACCTAATTCATTTAGTTTAGTGGCTAAATTTGGACCAATTCCTTTGATATCGACTAATTTCATTAATTTTATTCAGCTGAAATAACGTAGTAATAATGTTGTTGTCCACCGTAATAAGCAGCAACTTCAATATCTGGATACTTTTGAGAGATTCTTTCTACAAGATTCATTGCTTCGTCTTCTGTAACGCCTTCTCCGTAATAAAGAGTCAACATTTCGCATCTACCTATGATTTTGCCAACAGTTTGAACTGTAGCCTCGTTAATTGATGCAGATTTTGCAATTATCTTCTTATTAGCAATTCCTATAATATCTCCTTCCTTAACATTGAACCCGTTTATTCTTGTATTTCTTACAGCATGTGTAACTTCTGCAGATTTTACGTTTTTAGCAGCTTTTAGCATATTTAGTTCGTTTTCCTCGGCAGAAAGTTCAGGATTCATTACCAAAGCAGCTGAAATACCTTCTGGGATGTTTGTGGTTGGTATAACTCTTACATCTTTATCTGTTAAATCTTTTGCTTGGTTTGCAGCAAGGATAATATTTGAGTTATTTGGAAGAACGAAGACATGATCTGAGTTAGACTTGTTAATTGCATTAAGGATGTCATAAACACTTGGATTCATTGTTTGTCCACCTTCAACAATTTCTTTTACAAGTAAATCCTTGAAGATTTGTGTAATTCCATCTCCAGCTGCAATTGCAACCATTGCAAATTCTGATGGTTCATCTAATTCTTCTTCTGGTTCTGGTTGTTCGCCATAGATTTGTCTATGTTGTTCCATCATGTTCTCAATCTTGAGATTTACAAGTTCACCTAATTGTAAAGCTCTACCTAATGCAAGGTTTGGTTGATTTGTATGAACATGAACTTTAATTCTATCTGTATCTGCGATAACTAAAACGCAATCTCCTATTGTGCAAAGGTAATCTCTGAATTTATCAACTTCTATTGAAGTTGTTGTTCTATTTAAATGTGCTACAAAGAATTCTGTGCAGTAATAGAATGTAATATTTTCATAGTCATTGTCTAAAGACATATTTGCTGCTTTACCTTGATTTTGTGGTAATGCAGAACCATCTGAATCTTTTTGAGACTTAGTTTCAATGACTCTTACTTCTGTATCTGTTAATGCAGCAAGGAAACCTTCAAATACTATAAGAATACCAGTACCACCAGCATCTACAACACCAGCCTTTGCAAGAACAGGAAGCATTTCTGGAGTCTTAGCAAGGATCTCTTTACCAGACTCTATTACTTTCTCAAGTAATGAGACAACTGTTACGTTACGAGTTCTAGCAGCCTTTTGAGCAGTTTCGGACATAACTCTTATAACAGTTAAAATTGTTCCTTCTTGTGGTTTCTTAACAGCTGAATATGCAATTTCTGTTCCAGACTTCATTGCATTTGCTAAATCTTTTGCAGACATTTCTGTTTTTGCATTCAAAGCAGTAGCAAATCCTTTTAAGATCTGAGATGTAATAACACCCGAGTTGCCTCTTGCTCCGTTGAATGCGCCTTTAGAGAATGCTAAAGATATATCTGACATATCATCTGAATTTGCCTCGTTTACGAGTTTGATTGCAGATGAATAAGTTAAATACATATTTGTTCCAGTATCTCCATCTGGTACTGGGAAAACATTTAATTCATCTATTGCTTGACGGTTAACGCCTAATGCGTTTAGACCACCTTCAAACATTTTTTTAAGTTGTACACCGTTTATTGTATCCATTTATCTATATTTATGAATTACAAGTAATTCAATCCTTCTCATATTCGAATTCCAACAACATTAACTTGTACGTGTTTAACTCTCATACCAGTTAGTTTTTCAAGGTTAAAAGAAATAGTATCTGCTAAAGATTTTTTAACAGCTTCTACATTAACACCAACTTTAAGAATTGGATAAACATCTACATAAATGTAGTTGTCATCTGTGGTAACTTTTACACCTTTATTGTATTGGTCATGGTTAAACATATGGGAGAAATTTTCTGAGAACCTACGTGATACTAAATCTACCACGCCATAACATTCAGAAGCAGTAACATTAGCGATTACTGCAACTACATCCTCAGATATTGATAATTTTCCATATTTGTTATATGTTGTTAGTGACATATTTACTTCGTTATATAACCCTTAAGTTAATCGTAGATATTATAAAATATAATAATAAGTAAAGCAAATAAAAATTATTGTAATAAATAGTTGCCAAGAAAAGTAAAATACGTTAAAATAGGTACGCTTATAAACCTTAATGGAGGTAGGAATCATGTCAAGAGTATGTAGTGTATGTGGAAAAGGACAAATGAGTGGTAACCAAATTTCTCACTCACATAGAAAAACATGCCGTAGCTGGAGTGCTAATGTACAAAAGGTTAAAGTTAAGACAGCTAATGGTGGATTCAAATATGAATATGTTTGCACACGTTGCTTAAGAAGTGGCAAAGTAGAAAGAGTATAATCTTGATAAGACTCTCCTCTTTACTATTTATAGTAAAAGATGGAAAAAAGATAGTAGTTTGAGTGTGAGAAATCACACTTTTTCTATATAAAAAATGGAGGAATTTATGAAGTGAACCCCAAAAGTGGCACTTAAATAAAAAGGTATAAATAGGAAGGAATCAATGTTTCTTCCTATTTTTTATAATCTTTTCTTCTCTTTATACTATTAATTTGTCCGATGTATTTTTCTGCACATCTAGGACAATTTGTTTTGTTGTTAGATGTTCTATGATTTGGAGCAGTTTCCCATTCACTATGACATTTTTTACAAATCCACCATACTTTTTTATTACATCCTGCTGTAATTTCGGTAGGTTTAATCGTATTTTTATCATAATTCCATTCACATAATAATTCTGGATGTGTAGTTGCTAAATCATTAAAACCTATAAGTACTTTCTTATTTGTACAATAAGGACAATTAGACTTCCCATAACTTCTCGAATTGATAACAGCTTCCCAAGAATGACCATATGCTTTGCATATCCACCATACTTTTTTATTAGAACCTGCGAAAATTTCTTTTGGATTTATAGTGTTTTTGGAATAATCCCATTCGCTTAATAAATCTGGATGTGTAGTTGCTAAATCGTTATATCCGGTTTTTATTACTTTATGTGAGCAATAAGGACAACCTTGACCATTTGTTCTATTATTAACTGTCGAACGCCAAGAAAAACCACATTTATTACATCTCCACCACAATATTTTATTAGAACATGTAGAAACAAAATGAGGATCAATAGTATTCAAACTGTAGTCCCATTCATTTATTAGATTTGTATTTACAATTGAATTGTTTATTGCTTTTTGGTTAATAATTCCTATGATTTTATCATAGTCTTTTTCAATATCAACTATGATATTGTTTTGAATATTTGTTTTTTTGGAAATATATTCCAAACATTCTCGTATTGGTTCATTTAATTTTGCATAAGTATTTTTTGGTTTTTCAGTCCAAATAATATAGGATAAATTATTAAATGTTGGACATGATTTTTCTCTAATTCTAATTAATTGTATGTTGTTAAGAGCACATAAATAATCTTTTTCTTCATCTATTGAGACCTTATCATGCCATGCTCCACCATCATATTCAATTGCAATATTATATTTGGGCAAAAACATATCTAATTCTCTATTATTTAGATAGTCCATCCTAACGTTTTCTTGTATATCTGGAAATAATTTAGATAAATAAAACAAAACTATTTTTTCTGCAATTGAAGATTGATAAACTAAGGAACAATTTGGACATTTTGTTTTATTACTTTTAGAGTTTCTATTTGAAATACTAGCCTGCCATTCAAATCCGCAATTTTTACATTTCCACCACACTCTTAATCCAGAGCCAGGCAAAACCTCATTTGGCTTTATATTTTTATTGCGTTTATAGTCCCATTCTTCGCATAATTTTGGGTTTTTATCTAATAAACTACCATAATGTGAAACTCTTGTTTGCATTCTTAATTTGAATGCACATTTAGGACATCCTCTACCTCTATCTCTATGACCAATAGAGGCCATCCATTCATACCCACATTTTGTGCATATCCACCAAACTTTTGTATCGCTGCCAAGTGTTATTAAATTTGGATCAAACCCAAGAGCGTTGTTCCTAGCCCAATCCCATTCTGACATTAATATTTTATCGCTATTTACAACATCTCTTGACATAAAATTACTTTCTTAAATCGATTACTGCTTGAGATGGTGATTCTGCTTTGAATACTGCACTACCTGCAACTAAAACATTTGCACCAGCTTCAATAACAAGAGATGAATTCTTTGGAGATACTCCACCATCTACCTCTATATCATATTTGTAGCCATATTTTTTCTTTGCTTCTGCACCGAGTCTAATTTTATCTACACATGCTTCAATAAAAGATTGTCCACCAAATCCAGCTTGAACTGTCATGATAAGCAACATATCAATTTGATCTAGATATGGCTCAGCAATTGAGAATGGTTGGTCTGCATTTACTACTAAACCGACCTTCTTTCCTTTGCTTTTAACAATGTTAATTGCTCCTTGTACATCTTTAGATGCATCTGGATGGAATGTAACCATATCTGCACCACTATCACAGAATTCTCCAACATATTTTTCTGGTAATGTGATCATAAGATGAACGTCCATTACTAAATCTGTGTGCTTTCTTAATGCCTTAACCATTGGCATACCAAATGTGATATTTGGAACATATACTCCGTCCATTACGTCTACATGTACCCAGTCTGCTCCCCATTCTTTAACTAACTCAACAGTTTTACCCATATTTGCAAAGTCTCCAGATAATATGGATGGTGCGATTTTAATGTTACTCATACCTCTTATTTCTCCTTTCAATTAGTTCGTTATATATTGTTTTATATCTTTCATATCTCTTTAGAGATATTTCTTTCCCAACGTGCTTTAATACTTCACAATCCGGTTCATTTATATGAGTACAAGAATTGAACTTGCAATCATTTCTAAATTCCTCAAATTCTTCATAGTAAAATCTTAAATCTTCTGGTTCTATATCTATTGTTTCAAGCATAGAAAATCCACAAGTATCTACAATATAAGTGTTATCTTTAATGTTGATAATTTCTGTTATTCTTGTGGTGTTAGTACCTCTTTGTGTTTGTCTAGATAACTCACCTATAGATTGTCTATTATTGTTCAAAATTGCATTGATTAAAGAGCTCTTTCCAACAGCACTTTGACCTGCTAAACAAGTAGTTTTTCCATCTATTTTTTGAAGTAATAAATCCAGACCTTCATTGGTGTTTGCAGATGTGTAATATATAGGACAAATCTTCTCATAATCTGAAACATCTATCTTCTCTATATCCACTTTATTTATAACCAAAATTGGTTCAATTCCTTGGTGTAAGCAGTTAACAATTACTTTATCTACAAGTAAGAAATCTGGTTCAGGAATTGGAGAAATAACTATTAAACATGTATCTATATTAGATACATAAGGTCTTAAAAGTTGATTCTTTCTAGGCAAGACTTTTTCTATAATGAATACATCTCTATCCCTTTGGAACTCAACTATATCTCCAACTAAAATTTCATCTACAGCATCACTGTAATAGTCCTTTCCTCTTATCTTTTTTCTGGCAATACAATTAACTCTTTTGCCTTCGGATAAGACTACAAATCTAGCAGCAACATGCTTGATTACTTTTCCTGTTTGAGTTTTAGTTTTCTTGTACTCCTTTCCCATTATTCCTGTCCTTTTATATAGTTTGCTCTAAGTTGTCCGCAAGCACCTTCTATATCATTACCAAAACTACGTCTTAATGTTACAGATGCACCATTCTTTTCCAAGATGGACATAAATTCTTTTATTCTTTCCATCCTAGATCCTTTGAATCCTTTCTCTTTTACATCATTTAATTTAATTAAATTAATGTGTGTAGGGAATCCAGATACAAGAAGTGCCAATTTCTTTGCTATTTCGTTAGTATCATTTACACCATCTATCATGGAATATTCAAAGATAACTCTTCTTCCAGTCTTGTTGAAATAATACTTTGTTGCATTTATTAATGTCTTAAGATCTACACTCTTTGCAACTGGCATAATTGTCTGTCTTAATTCATCTATTGGAGCATGCAAAGATATAGATAAAGTTGGATGATATGGAGAATCTGCAAGATCTATAATCTTATCTGCAAGACCACAAGTAGAAAGAGATATATTTCTTAAAGAAATATTTAATCCCTTTGGAGATGAAACTAACTCAAAGAATTTGATAACATTGTCATAGTTTACCATAGGTTCTCCACTGCCCATTAATACAACATTTGTTATCTTTCTTTCCTTTGTATTCCCACCTTCTAATTTGTTAATGGCAATAACCTGTCCAAGTATTTCTCCTGGTGTTAGATTTCTAACTAATCCATTAAGTCCAGAAGCACAGAAAGCACATCCCATAGGACAACCAACTTGAGTACTTACACAAAGTGTATCTCCATAATTATGTGGCATAAATACACCTTCAATTAGATTTCCATCTGGAAGCTCATATAAGAATTTCTTTGAACCATCTTTAGATACATATGTTTCTTTGATTTTTATAGGATTTGCAATGTAATTCTCTTCTAAATATGCTCTCAAATCTTTCTTAATGGAAGTCATATCATTAAAGGATGCTCCGTTGTGTATAAAGGAGAAAATATTGGAAGCCATATATTTTGGTGTTCCTTCTGGTAATAACTTTAAGATTTCTTCTTCGTTTAATGATGCAAAATCTATCATTAATTCTCTCCTTTTTTAACAATCTTTGCTACAAAGAATCCTTCCCATTCTTTATTAGGAAGAAGTCTTATTATTCCTTTGTTGTTTATATCTACATCTATTTTTTCTAACATAAAGTTAGAATTTGACTTCAAAGCTGTCTTAATTACATCATCATTCTCTTTTTTGAATAATGTACAAGTTGAATAAATAATTGTTCCATTTGCTTTGAGGTATTTAAAGGCGTTTAGAAGGATTTTTGTCTGTGTTTCGGATAATTTATCAATGTCAGACTCATCGTGCTGTATAAACACATCTGGCTGCTTTACAAACGTACCAAAGCATGTGCATGGAGCATCTACAAGAATGTAATCATATTTATTAACTAGTTTGTCATTAAATTGTGTTGCATCCATTACTTTTGTCTCAATATTGGATACATTCATACGTTTTGCATATTGCTCAACCTTTCTTAATCTATCTTCTGAGATATCACAAGCAAGGATCTTACTGTCTGGACAAAGCTCACCAAGATATACACTCTTTCCACCTGGTGCTGAACATAAATCTAGAATTTGTAATCCAGAATCTGGATTAAATCCTTGAACTGCAATCATGGAAGACGGAGATTGATATGTTATATCCCCTTTATTAAAGAGTTTTTTTATCTCGTCATTTTTCTTTACAACATATCCTCCAACTAAAGTTTTTCTAATTATGGACTTACTTTCTTCTAGTTTATGAACAATTTCATCCTTATCTTTTCTAGAGTTAATTCTTATGTGTTCATAATCATAAACGGAGACATTATCTTTAAGAACTTTTAGAGTATTTCCCTCTCCAAATTCTTTTATCATCCTGTCTATGAACCATTGTGGTTTGGAATATGTTATGGATAAATAGTTAGAATCTTCCTCTTTTGGAAGTTTATATTCTTTTCTGCAAATTGAATTTAGAATAAAGTTTGTGAATTTATATGTAGATTGGTTAAAGGACTTCTTTTCTTGAGTATTATTGCTCTTTAATGAGTCCTTATATTTATTTTTAACAAAGTTAACTGTTTCGTTTACAACAGCAAAATCTGGAATTTTGTCTATAAACAAAAGCATATATGCACCAATCTTTAGAATTATCTTAACTCTTTCATTTGGTTCTTGCTTCCAGATTTGGGAAAGGATATATTCTAGATACACATTCTTCTCTAATACTCCAAGAGTAATTCTTGCAGAAAGATTGGAATCATCTTCTGTAATGGCATTGTCTGAGTAAATCTTTTTAACAAAGACTTTTTCTAAGGCGTTATATGCCAAGCGAATGTGATCTATCATCTTCTCCATTACTTTATAATCTCTCCCATCAACTTCTCTCTAAAGCCCCTTACAAAGTCTTGAGATGCCATTCTCTTACTATTTTCTCGTTGAATTATATCTAATGATATAACAGAGTCTTTACATTGGACTAAAATTCCTTTTTTATCATCTGCAAAAAGGATCTCGCCAACTTGTCCTTTAATCTCGTCTGAAACCTTGCTGACTTGATATATCTTACACATACCATTTGCAAAATATACTTGTGCACTTGGCCATGGAGACATACCTCTTACAAAACAATCTATTTGGTCAAAGGTTTTATCAAAAGATAAATGTCCATCTTCTTTCTTGAACATCTTGCAATATGATCCATCCCAACCTTCTTGCTTTGTATATGTTATAGTTCCGTTTTCAAGAGATTTAATTGTGTCTACTAATAATTCTCCACCTATTACAGCGAGTTTATTAAAAAGTGAACCAGCTGTGTCTGTTTTTTCTATTTCTATCTCTCTTTGAGAGATAATATCTCCAGCATCTAGTTCTTTAACTGTCTTCATTATTGATATACCAGTCTTACTATCTCCGTGTATAATACTTGCTTGTATCGGAGATGCTCCTCTATATTTTGGTAATAATGAGGCATGAACATTGAATACTCCATACTTAGGAATTGCTAAGAATTCATCTGAAAGTATTTGTCCAAATGCAGCTGTTATGGCTAAGTCCACATTTAGTGCTTTAATATCCTCTATTCCTTCTTTAGAAACTTTGTTGTATTGCAATACCTTTACACCTTTTTCTTGTGCTGCAACTTTGAGAAAACAAGGTTTTGTTCCTTTTCCTCTACCAAATTCTTTGTCTGGAGGTGTAATTACTGCAACAACTTCATATTGCTCAACAAGTTTGTTGAACACTATAGAAGAAAAATCAGATGCACCTAGAAATATTATTCTCATCCCTTATGTAATTCTCCTTGTACTTTTGATACATATACAATTCCGTTAAGATGATCTATCTCATGTTGAAATGCTCTTGCTGTGAATCCAGAAACTGTATATATTCTTGGAGCTCCAGTTCTATCTTGTGCTTTAACTTTAACTGTTTCAGCTCTTGTTACAGTACCATATTTCCCTTTAACAGAGAGACATCCTTCATCTCCAGTTTGTGTTCCAGTTGCTTCTATAATCTCTGGATTGATTAATTCAAAGAAACCATCATCTGTATCTACGATACAAACTCTCTTTAAAACTGAGACTTGTGGGGCTGCTAGACCTGCACCATTTGCATCATCTAGTGTTTCCTTCATGTCTTCTAAAAGGATTTCTAAGTTTCTATCAAAGGTTGTAACTTCTCTACATTGCTTAGATAAAATTGGATTTGGATATTGTATTATTATTCTCTTTGCCATAACTCACCTCAAGTCTGTTGGATTTAACTCAACAAAGACTGATACTTTATTTGTTTTGTATTCGTTTACTATTTTGTATATTTCGTCTCTTACTTCCTCAAATTTCTCTGGAAGAAGTCTAATAATTACCTGGAATCTATACTGGCTTTGTAATCTCTTGTATGGAGATCTGTTCATTCCTACATAAACATATGGACCAGTTGTACTTTCCAATGCTTTTATCTTTTTATATATATTTTTTACGGTACTTGTTCCATCTTTTTCTTCATAAGAAGAAACTAATATTCTTATTAGCTTTGTGAAAGGTGGGAACATAGACTCGTGTCTTACATTAATTTCGTGGTCAAAGAAGTGTTCGTAGTCATAGTTTTTAGCAAATTTCATTACATAATGAGTTGGAAGATATGTTTGCATTATAACTTTTCCTTGCTTTTCTGCTCTTCCTGCTCTACCAGCTACTTGTGTTATTAATTGGAATGTTGTTTCACTTGCATTGTATTCCGAGAAGAATAATGCTGCGTCACCTTCTAATATTCCAACTAATGTAACATTTGGAAAATCATGTCCCTTTGCAATCATCTGTGTTCCAACTAGAATGTTTGCTTTCTCATTCTTAAAATCTTCTAAAATCTTAAAATATGAGTCTTTACTCGTCTTTGTATCCATATCTAGTCTTAAGATTTTTGCATCTGGGAAGTTCTTTTCTAATAATTCTACAACTTGTTCCGTTCCTACTCTTCCGTTTTTAATGTATATATTTCCACATTTTGGACATTTATCTGGGACTTTGTATTGTTTGCCACAGTAATGACATTTTAATACTTTGTCTTCTTTATGATATGAAAGTGAGACATCACAATCACTACATTTTGCAATCCAACCACAACTTGGACATCTTATATAAGATGCAAAGCCACGTCTGTTTAAGAAGATCATAACTTGTTCATTCTTGTCTAAAGTCTTTCTAATTTCTTCAAGCAATCTACCAGAGAAAGGTGTTCTATTTCCTCCTCTAAATTCATACAGCATATCTACTATCTCAATTTCTTGGAGTTTGTATTTTGAAACTCTGTCTGGCATAGTAATTAATGTATATGTTCCGTCTTTTGCTTTTTGGTATGTATCTATATTTGGAGTTGCAGAACCTAAAACTAACTTAGCTTTGCTAAGTTTTGCTCTTTCTGTTGCAACTTCTTTAGTGTCATATCTAGGATTGGACTCACTAATGTATGAGCCGTCATGTTCTTCGTCTATAATAATTAATCCGAGATTGGATATTGGTGCAAATATTGCAGATCTTGGACCTAGTGCTATCTTAGACTCACCTTTTCTAAGTCTTTCCCATTCGTCATATCTTTCGGATTCATTAAGTCCGGAATGTAGAATAGATACTTGGTCTCCAAATCTGGCTCTAAATAAACCAAGCATTTGAGGTGTTAAGCTTATTTCTGGTACAAGCATTATTGTTCCCTTGTTCTCACTTAACATCTTGTCAATGCAATTCATATAAACTTCCGTCTTCCCACTTCCTGTTACACCATGAATTAAGAATGGACCATCTTGAGTTAAAATGGTATTTATAGCATCTTTTTGTGCATCTGTTAAAGTAACAGTCTTATCTTTTACGGATAAACTCTTAAGTGGGATTGCTCTTTCATGAACATTGTCTTTTTCTACAACACCTTTCTTAACTAATGCATCTGGTGTTGCACTTCCAAATAACTCTCCAATTGTTGTTTTAAATTCCCCATTTCTATCCCAAATATACTTAATTGCATCTATTTGTTTTTGAGATCTAGTACCAATAACGGAGAGTGCTTCATCTAAAGAAGAAGTTATTGGTTTTAAGAATATTCTTGTGGATTGTGGGGCTTTTTCTTTTCTAAGTTTTGAAGGTATTAAAAGTCTAAGAACATCTATAGTTCTTAAGTTATAACGCTCAGTCATGAACCTAACTAATGAGAGTTGGTCGTTGTCTATTGGTGAGTCTAAATATTTGGCTTGTTTTACTTTAGTAATGTCATAAGTGGTTGTTTCACTTTTATCTACGACAAAACCAATTAATTGATTCTTTCCAAACGGAACTGAAACCCTACTACCTATAGGAACATCCTCTCCCAAATAATCAAAGGCTCGGTCAACGGCATTTGTAGATAAGTCGACTATTACCTTCAGTATCATAGAGTTAAAACGATATCTAAAATCTTGTCTGCTAATTCTCTCTTTAGCATTAGTTCGTAATCCCAACGTCTACCATCTTTAGCCATAATAGTAGCAATGTTGGTGTCTACACCAAATCCAGCACCTTCTTTGGTTACATCATTAGCAACAACTAAGTCTGCATTCTTCTTTTTGAGTTTTCCAGAAGCATTTTCTATTAAATTTTCAGTTTCAGCTGAGAATATAATTAACTTTTTGTCACCTTTAACTTCACCTAAAGCTTTTGCTATATCTGGTGTTTTTTCTAGTTCTAGGACTAATTCTTTACTCTTTACCTTATTAGCAAAGGTTCTCTTCATTCTATAGTCTGCTGGAGCAGCTGCCATTATAATAATGTCTGCATCTTTATATTGTTCCATAACAGCATCATACATGTCCTCAGTTGTCTTAACTTTAGTTTCACTAACAATGTTGTCTGGAATAGATACTTTAATTCTTCCGTAAATAAGAGAAACATCTGCACCTCTGTCTGCAGCTGCAGAAGCAAGTGCAATTCCCATCTTACCACTAGAATGGTTAGATATAAATCTAACACCATCTACATTTTCTTCTGTAGAACCAGCAGTAACTAATACTTTCTTTCTTTCAAAATCTGTCTTTGGCATTAAAAGGTCTACTATCTCTTCTAAAATATCAACAGGTTCTGCCATCTTGCCTTTTCCTACATCACCACAAGCAAGTCTTCCTTCTATAGGTTCAATAATATGTACACCTTTTTTCTTTAACTTTTGAAGATTTTCTTCAAGTTGTTCATTTTCGTACATATTAGTATTCATTGCAGGACAAACAATCTTAGGTGCTTTACAAGCTAAGTATGTTGTTGTAAGCATATCATCTGCAAGTCCATTTGCAATTTTTCCTATAACATTTGCTGTTGCTGGTGCAATAACAAATAAGTCTGCTTCTTTTGCAAGAGATACATGCTTTACATCAAATTCAAAGTCTCTATCAAATAAATCTGTAATAACTCTGTTTCCAGATAATGTTTCAAAAGATAATGGTTGTACAAATTCCATGGCATGTTGTGTCATGATAACTTTTACATTAGCACCCTCTTTCTTTAATCTAGAAACAATCTCGCAAGACTTATATGCTGCGATACATCCTGTGATACCTAAAACTATAGTTTTACCTTTTAACATTTAATTAATCCTCAACAATTTTTGTCTTGCCTTCATATAACTCTTTGCAAGCAAGAGATATTGGCTTTAATCCTGATTTTGCTAAATACTCTTTTTCTGCATCTGAAGAGATTAATTCTCTTGTTCTCTTTGCAACTGCAACTGTAAGAGCATAACGTGGTTCCTCAACCTTTTTAATTAATTGGTCAATAGGTGGATCTACCATCATAAGTCAAATTCCTCCATTTTTATTCTATATTTGCGGCTTGTTCTCTAATCTTTTCTATAACATTCTTGATTTTAAGAACAATATTCGTAATTTCTATGCATTGTGCTTTGCTTCCTATTGTATTTGTTTCTCTATTTAGTTCTTGAACTAAAAATTCTATGTCTCTTCCAATAGGTTTTGTTTCTTCTAAGTCTTTCTTCATATTCTCAACATGAATCTTTAACCTTGTTAATTCCTCATCTATTGCTACATGATCTGCATATAGTGCAATCTCTGTTGCAAGTAAGTTTTGGTCTACAACATTAGGAGAAACAACTTGTTCTATTCTCTCTGTTAGTTTCTTTCTATAATTTTCCACAACAGTTGGAGCATATTTTTCTATTTCTTGTCTGTAACTTTCTATTTCATCTAGTTTGGCATTTAAGTCTTTCTTGAGTGCTAATCCTTCTCTTTCTCTCATTTGTACTAGAGCATCTATTGCTCTGCCTAAAGTAACATTACAAAGTTTTTGGAGAGATTCGTCATTGGATTCGGTTTCTTCTCTTGAAATAACATCTGGAACTCTAGCAAGTGTAGAAAGGGTTACATCATTTTGAAGATTTGGGTATTTATTGTGTAAAAGTGCAACAGAATTTATCCAACTTTCTGCTAAAGCAGAATTAGGTTTATATAATCCTTTTTCTTGCTCGCTTTGTTCAAAGTTAACAAGAACGTCTATATGACCTCTGAATATATCTTGTTGTATTTGTTTACGGATGCTGTCTTCAAGGAATAAAAGTATTCTTGGCAACTTAATACCAAGATCTAAAGCTTTGTGGTTTACTGCTCTGAGTTCTATGGTTAGTTTGTTTCCATCTAACTCGTAAACCCCTTTTCCGTAACCTGTCATACTGCGCATACGCATACCTACCCCTAAAATAATTCTTTCTCACTATTATAGACTAATAATGCGATTTTCACAACAAAATTATTGGATAAAAATTCAAAAAATTTTTAGAATAAGGTTGTTTTTGGAAGCATTTCAATAAATTCTTCTTCTGTAATTGTCTTAATTCCAAGCTTCTTTGCTTTGTCTAATTTTGAACCAGCATCCGAGCCAACAACTACTAAATTTACATCCTTAGAAACAGATGCTGCAACCTCTCCGCCATTGTCTTCAATTAGCTTTTGTGCTTGAGATCTTTTGTAGTTTACAAGTGAGCCTGTAAGTACCACTCTCATGCCTGTAAATACACCTTGAATTTCTTCTTTTTCTTCTATGTTCAATCCAAGAGCTAAAAGGTCAGAAATCAGTATTCTATTCGTGTCTTTTTGGAAAAATTCATATAAAGAAGATGCTAAAATATCACCAATTCCTGGTATTGTTAAGAAGTCTTCAATTGTGCATGAATATAGTGCATCCAAAGACTTAAATTTCTTACATAAATCCCTTGCAGTTTTCCTTCCAATTCCACCAATTCCAAGAGCATATACAAGTCTGTCTAATGTGGTATTTTTACTCTTCTCTATGGAGTTCAATACATTGTTAATTTTCTTTGTTTGGAAACCATCTAATCCTTGTAAGTCTTGAGCTGTTAGTCTATATATATCTGCAACAGTTTTTACATTACATTCTGTTAAAAGTTGTTCAAATGTCTTCTCACTTAATCCATCTATATCCATTGCATCCTTTTCTGCAAAGTGTGAAAGTTGGTTAATAATTTGTGGTGCACAATCTATATTGTTTGAACAATATAAGAATACACCTTTTTCTACTACTTCACTTCCACAATATGGACATTTTGTTGGTTTTTCTATCTCTATAGAGTCCTTATTATCTTCTGCAACTCCAGTAATCTCTGGTATAACGTCATTAGAACGTCTTAGGAACACTCTTGCTCCTATCTTCAACTTCTTCTTTTGGATATCATCAAAGTTGTTTAAAGTGGCTCTACGAACTGTTACACCACCAAAGTCAGTAGGTTCTACAATAGCAATTGGATTAAGTTTTCCAGATCTAGATACTTGCCATTCAACACTTAAAAGTGTTGTGCTTATTTCATCTGGCTTAAATTTATATGCTAAAGCCCACTTAGGAAACTTTTCTGTGAAGCCAATTTCATCTCTTAAGGATAGGTCATTTACTTTGAATACTATTCCGTCAATTGGATAATCTAAACTCTCTCTTATACTCTCTACTTCATCTGCATATTCCATTGCTTCTTTTTCTGTAGAAACAAGTCTGAATATACCCTCTGTTTCAAATCCTTCTTCTATTAAGAACTTTCTAACTTCTTCTTGTGTAGTAAAGTTTTTCTCTGTATATCCGATATTATATGCAAAGAATGAAAGGTTTCTAGACCTTGTAACTTCTGGATCTAGATTTCTAAATGCACCAGCTGCACCATTTCTAGGATTCTTTAAAGGTTCACTTGCTGTTTTATTGTATTCGTTAAAAGCGCTCATTCTCATGATACCTTCACCTTGAATCTCTATCTTCCCTTTATATGAGATGACCTGTGGTAGTTTCTTAATGGTTTTAACTTGTGCTGTGATAATTTCTCCAACCTCTCCATTACCTCTTGTTGTAGCCTTAATTAAATGGCCATTCTCATAGAGAATGTTTAGTGTAAGACCATCAAATTTAAACTCGGCTGTAAGGGTTGGAACTCTACCTTCTGCCTTAACTAATTTATTAAGCCAATCATTCAATTCGTCTCTATTTTGAGCCTTATCTAATGAATATAATCTTTGTAAATGTTTGGATTGTTCAAACTTCTTTTGAGGAGCACCACCAACACGATGTGTAGGAGAATCTGGGAATGAGAATCCATTTTCTTCTTCCATAGCTTTGAGTTTGTAATATAGTTTGTCATACTCAACGTCTGATACAACTGGTTCATCTTGTTCATAGTACATTTTTGCCCAGTAATTGAGTTTATCTACCATTTCTCTCATTTCGCTAAAAATATCCATGTCTTTACTCCTCTATAATCTTTAATAATGGTGCTGCAATAACAGCTGAGAATTGTTTAACTCCTAGTCCTTTGAAAGCAATCTTAAGAACCATACTGTCTCCTTCTCCAATTATATCCATAATAATTCCTCTACCGAATTTCTTATGTTCTACAATTTGGTTCTTCTTAAATTTGCTTACATCTACAGGGTCTTTCTTAGGTTCAGTCTTCAAAACTGGCTTTGGTTGTGGTTTTGGATTGTATTGTTGTCCATAGGTACTTTGTTGTGAGTATCCATGACCTTTTCTATTATAAATAGAATTTTGTACATAAGTGTTTTGAGAATTGTTCCAAGCATTGCCAGATAATGAACCATTCCAGTTAGATTTTGGTCTGTCTCCATTCATTTGGTCAAAGGTTGGATTCATTTCAACTACAAATCTAGATATCTTTGTTCTATATACTCCAGTAAAAGATGCTGTTCTTCTAAATCTATTTGCAGCATAAGAAACAAATAACTGACGTTTTGCTCTAGTAATAGCAACATACATCAATCTTCTTTCTTCTTCCATTTCTGCAGGATCTCCACCATCTATAATTCTCTTAAGTGGGAATAATTCGTCCTCACAACCACAAATAAATACTGTATCAAACTCAAGTCCTTTTACAGCATGAACTGTTGCAATAGAAACATATTCGTCATCAGTAAAGGCATCTGCAGCTGAAAGTAATGCTGAAGATTGGATATAATCTGCAAGTGTTGCATTTGGATTATCTTTTAAGAATTCATCTACAGCATTTACAAGTTCTTTGATATTCTCTAATCTTGCCTCATCTTCTATATCTTTGGATTCAGATAAAGTTCTTTCAAGACCAGATACTTTTATCATATGTTCAATAAACTCTTTTGGATCCGAGTTACTTTCTACCAATTGTAAATCTAACATAACATCTATGAAAGATTGAAGTTTTGGCTTTAAAGCAGGTTCAATTTTATCTATATTTATGATTGTATCATAAAGTGTTAAATTATTATCCAAAGCAAGTTCAATTAAATGCTCTATGGTTTTCTCTCCAATTCCTCTTCTTGGATAGTTAATAATTCTAACAATACTATCTGAGTCTTTTGGATTAATTGTCATACGGACATATGCAAGAGCATCTTTAACTTCTTTTCTTTCGTAGAACCTATATCCACCAAATACTTTATATGGAATACCATATAGTGTAAGTTTTTCTTCAAATATTCTAGAGAGTGCTGTTATTCTAATGAGTATAGCCATTTGTCTAAATGGAACACCCATTTTTTGTAATCTCATTATTTGAGAAGATACAAAGTCTGCCTCCTCTCTGTCTCCTTCATTTCTCTTAAACTTAACAGATTCTTTGTCAGATGGATTCTTTGTCCAAAGAACTTTCTCATTTCTATATGCATTATGCTTAATTACATTATTAGCAAGGTCTAAAATTTCAGGTGTACTTCTGTAATTTTGTTCTAGTTTATATACTTTTGCATCTGAGAAATATTTCTTAAAATCTACTATATGGCTAATCTTACTTCCTCTCCATCCGTAAATACTTTGGTCTTCATCTCCAACAACGAATAAATTGCCATATTTTTGAGATAATAAGGATACTAATTTGAATTGAATCTCGTTTGTATCTTGGAATTCATCTACATGAATATAATGACATCTCTCTTGAAGAATGGATAAAACCTCGTAATGTTGAGATAAAAGTTCATAGCATTTTATTAAAAGATCATCAAAATCTAAGGCATTATTAAACTTTAATTCTTTTTCGTAAGTTTCATAAACTTCTCTAATACTTAAAGCTTCTGTAACCTCATATTTTGTTTCTTCGTAATATTGTGCTGGAGATAAACAGTAATTTTTAGCTTTGCTAATATGTTCTAAATAAAAGTCTTTATCTTTCTTGTCATAACCCGGCATGTACTCTAAAACTTTCTTTACAGCCCTTCCTCTATCTTCTTCGTCAAAGATAGTAAAGTTCTTATCATATCCAAGTACATTACCATAAACTCTAAGTATCCTTGCACAAAGACTATGGAAGGTACAAGCAGTAATGAATTGTCCTAAATCAGAAGACTTAGAAATCCTATCTTTCATTTCTTCAGCTGCTTTGTTTGTGAAAGTAATTGCCAGGATATTCTGTGGATCTACTCCCATCTGTAATAAATAAGCAATACGGGCAGTCAAAACTCTTGTTTTTCCACTACCTGCACCAGCAACAACGAGTACTCTTCCGTTGATGTCCATAACTGGTTTTATTTGTTCTTCATTAAGTTGGTAAAAAGCATCATCCATAGTAAGAAAAATTATACTACAAATTGCGATAAAATACAATGTTTATATGTCCTATTTTTGGGATAGTTAAATGTAATTTTGTTTATAAAAAACAAGATTATTTGTTTATACCATATTGAAACGCACAAATTGTTGTGCTAAAATTATTGCATAATTGAAAAAATTAGAGGTTTTTTATGGGTTTATTTAGTAAGAAAAAGAAAAATGAAGCAGAAGAACAACCAAAAGAAGAGATAATTCTTTTGGATGCTGAAATTGATGAAGACGATCCAGAAGCTCCAATGGCGACTCTAGTTTCCCTTCCTGAAGACGAAACAACTGCACCTGAAGAAGTAATTGAAGAAACTCCAGTTGAAGAAAAAGCCGAGGAAGAGCCAGTTGCTGAAGAGGCTCCTGTTGAGGAAGTTGAAGAAGTAGAAGAAACACCTATTGAAGAGACCACAGAAGAACCAGTAGAAGAAGTTGCAGAAGAACCTCAAGACGAAGAACCTGTTGCTGAAGAAATTCCTGAGGAAGAACCAGCTGAAGAGCCAGTTCAAGATGAATCCTCTGAAGAAGAGGTCGTAGATGAGGCTCCAATTGCTGAGGAAGAACCTGTTCAAGAAGAAGTTGTTGAAGAAGAACAACCTGTTGAGGAAACTCCAGCTGAGGAAGAAGTTCAAGAAGAAGCACAAGAGGAACCTGTAGTAGAAGAAACTGTTGAAGAAGAGCCAGTTCAAGAGGAAGAAGTTGTTCCTCAACCAAAGGTTGCATCAACAAAGATTGCTATAGAAGCCTCCCCTAATGATGGTGCTCATGACAAAAACCTCAAGAATGATTTAGATAATGTATTAGGTACAGATTACAAAGTTGAAGAAGAACCAAAGCCAGCACCAGCACCAAAGAAAAAGGCTGCTCCTGCAAAGAAGGATGATAAAGAAATCTGGGGAAAGGTTGTCTTCACAAAGAAGGAAGAACCTAAGAAAGAAGAAGAGCCAAAGAAAGAACCAGCAAAGAAGGCACCTGCTAAGAAAGCAGAACCTAAGAAGGAAGAAAAGGTAGAAGAGGCTCCAGCTAAGAAAGCACCTGCAAAGAAAGCAGCTGCACCAAAAGCAGTAAAGGAAGAAAAACCTGCAGAAGAACCTAAGAAAGAAACAAAACCAAAACAAAATAAAAATACAGAAAAAGAAGGAGCAAAGACTATGGCAAAGTATGATCCAGAGAAAATTATCACAGCAGGCGATGCATCACAACCACATGGCAAATTTGTTATCAGAAAGACAGATAATGATAACTTCGTATTCAAACTCATCTCCTCTAACAAGAGAGTTGTTGCTATTGGCGCACAAGCATACACAGGTCTTCCAGGCGTAAAAGGTGGAATTCAAAGTGTTATCAAGAATGCAGCAAAAGCACCTATCCAAGACTCTGCTTTAGCAGATAAGAAGAAGATAGTTGAACTCAAGTTCCCAAAGTGGGAAATTTGGGTAGATAAGAAAGGCGAATTTAGACTTCGTTTATATGCATCCAATGGTGAGTTAGTAGCATCCACAAACGATGGTTACACATCTAAACCAGCAGCAAAGAATGGTATCGATGCAATTGCACGTGCATGTATCGGATGTGATATCGTACGTAATGACGATCCAAACGCTTATTAAAAAGCACTTAGCTGGGGGTGAGAAATCACTCCCAGTTTTATTATACTCAATAATACGGTTAGAACTCCTCTAGCCGTTTTATTTATGCTCTTAACTATTTCTTTGATAAATCCATAATAAATTAAATAAATTTAATTTGAGGGCAAATTACAAGGTCTAATACTCTACTCTAAAAATTTTTAAAATTTGTTATATTTATTACTTGCACAAACGACCTAGTTTTAATATAATAACTTTCGTTGGGTAGCAATGATGAGTTGCATACGGGCGACAACATCTATGTAGTTCTTAGAAATGGTTGCTCGTACACCCTTATGGAGAGATGGCCGAGTTGGTCTAAGACGCACGACTGGAAATCGTGTATACAGAAATGTATCAAGGGTTCGAATCCCTTTCTCTCCGCCAAATTGATTTAAAGGACATCTAAAGATGTTCTTTTTTTATGAAAACGAGCATTTTTTAGTTAAAATCTTTACAATACATATTAGAATAAATATCATAATATATAGTCTAGTTTTTGGTTCTTTAAATAACAATTTTAATGGAGTTATAAAATGAGTAATTTTAGACAATTGAAGCCAGTAGATAATTTTTATCAAAACAATCTCTTTTATCCTATGCCTACAGTTATTATTTCTACTTTGTGTGAAGATGGCATGACCACTTGTGGAAGTTATTCTTTAGTATTCCCTTATTACATTGCTGGAAAAGATAATTATGCAATGTTGTTAGAGTGCCGCAACTCCTCTAATACTGCGCAAAATATCTTACGTAATGGAAAGTGCGCACTTAACTTCATAAAAGATGACAGGAAATATTTCAAAGAAGCTGTACGACTTGGATTCCCTGGAAAAACTCCTTCAGAAAAGATGAAGGATTGTAATTTTGAACTTATTAAAGGACAAGCTGAAGGAGACAGACCTCTCATTTTAAAAGATGCATATCAAGTAATTGAATGTACTTGGAACGAAGAACTTGAAGATGGTTATAAATCTAAAGAACATATTGGTGAGCTCGAAGGCGTTGAACCACCATATAATAATTTCAATGGAATTACATCAAAATTTGGTTGTCACTTCATTCTTACAATAGATGACATTTTAATGGAAGAAAAATATGCAGATGAACTAAAGAACGGATTAAAGGTTGGATCATTCCCTCCTGTACCTGTAGATTATGGCTATCATGATAGTAAAAACTTCTGGTACAAAAAGTTTAAAGGATTCCTTCCTACATCGGAAGCCATTGCTAATAGCAATGCAAACTCAGTAGAAAGTGTTATGTATTGTGCAGAAAGATTAGAAACTAATGTAAAATTTACTAAAGAAGCATGTGAAATGTACGTTAAGATTCCTCGTCCATTTATGAAAGCAGCTCTATTACAAATTGCCCAAATTGCTGAAGAAAACGATATATCTGTTATAGATAAAGAAGCCGCATTAAAGATCGCAGAAATCAGAAAAGCAAAGAAATAAACTAATATACTAACCTATGTAAAAAACGAACCCCATTTTAGAGGTTCGTTATTTTTTATATTCAGAAGAATATAGTTTTATGGTTCGCAGTATTCTCCGTATTCACAACCTACGTTAACACATGTTACTTCATCTATTAGCTTCTTTCCACGATAAAGTTTTACTGTACCCTTACCATTTCCACCATTCCAAAGTCTATTATGTAGTTTCTTTCCATTTGGTGCTTCATAGTTAATTAAGAGCATATCCTTCTTTTCACAAGTAATATCTGTAATCATCTTTGTACGCCATGTACTTTGTTCTACGTGCCATACAATTTGTGTATCTGTTTCTTTACAATCAAACTTAGTACGAGATCCTGTCCAAAATTTGGAGAAATTGAACTCATAGCACTTACCTTCATAGCAATATGCACCTAATAGTTTACGATTTAAAACGATAGGTCCAATCTTAGGACGTCCACCACCTAAATCAAATACACTATTTTCAAGTTTTTTGCCTGTGATTGTACTTGTAAGATTATTAGAAGAAAGCCAAACCCAAGGAGAAGTAAAATCTTTACCCCAGTTCTTATCTGAATAACCATAACTTGTGTCTGGTTCAACAATGTATTTCTCTCCATTTAATGTAATTTCACCAGAGAATTTAGATTTCATGCCTTCAGCATGCCAGAACATTTCAAATAGTTGCATCTTTCTAAATGGTTTACTTGCACCATATCCAACATGGAATGCAATTTGTTTGTCAATTTTGAGATTCCAAGACATTTCACCATTGTTACACATATATTCTGGATGTTTTTCAGCATCTTCAACTTTAATATGTCCATATGTTTCAGTTTCATTACAGAAGCAATCGTCAGCTTTTACTTCAAATGGAACATCAAATGAAACACTTATTTCATCCCATCCAAAGAATCTATGGAGTTGTCCTGCATTTTCACCCCACCAACCAACATTTACCATAAGGTAAGATGGTTTAAGACCTTTCTCTTTGCTTTCTGGATGTTGACCGAAAATTGGTTCTTTTCCACCTAATGCTGGATTGCATACAAAGAATTCAACATAGAATGGTTGTTCTTCACCAGTACTTGCTTTCTTTGCTGTGAATGAATGCCACCACCAGTCATAACCTTGTTTTGCTTGTTTGCCAAAAAGTTGACATGCATTTCTTGAAATATCGTTTTTGATTGACATAATTTTTCTCCCTAAAATTTTAAAATTTAAATTTTATTAACTATATTTTAGCAAACTATGTTTTATGTTTCAATAATGATATAATACTAACAAGACTTAGAAATGGAGCAAATATGCAAGAATTAAGACTATATATCCCAAATAAAGAAGATGCATGGTTTTACGTTAAGATGTTATCTGATCCAGCAACTATGGCATATAATTCAAAATGGTTCCCTCCAGATGGCTGTATACCGAATGCTGATGTGGAGTTTGAAGAAATATGCAAGAACTGGATTAACAACCAACCAAAGAGATTCTACGCCTTCTTACAAAGAATTTCAGATGGAACTTTTGTTGGAGATGTAAATTATCATATTAATGAAGAAACTAATTATTATGATATGGGAATAGTTATATTTGCTCCAGAACGTGGAAAAGGATATGGAAAACAAGGATTATCTTTATTATTAGAACAAGCTTTTATCAAAGATAAAATACCTTGTCTTCATAATGATTTTGAAACAACTCGAGATGCTGCTTATAAAATACATTTAGAGAATGGATTCAAACAAGTCGGAAACGATGATGGTATTATCCATTTGGAAATTACACGAGAAGATTACCTAAAATAATTAGTTATTTTCTATTTCTTCTATATAAATATTATGCAGTTTGAGTAACTTTATCGAGAAATACTACCTTGTTATATATGTTTCTATATGGTCTTAACATATGTAAAACCCATACAACATAGAATACAACAAATGCTACTACAGCGAATGCGAATCCTATAGGATATGAAATATCTGTAGATAACTTTAATCCTTCATTAGCACTTAATATATATGTTAATGTAACTGCACTCATAAATGTTGCAGGAAGCGCTGTAATTAGTGGTCCGTATTGATACTTCCCTTTCTTTATTAAATATGCTGTTGCAACCCAAAGAGCAATCATTGCGAGTGTTTGGTTACTCCAACTAAAGTATCTCCATATTATTTGGAATCCTTCTGCATTAATAATTGAAAACCAAGTAATTAAACCTCCAACTGCTAATAATGGAATAGTTATTATTAACCTATTTTTGATCTTCTTTTGATTTAAATGTAGAGTTTCTCCAATAATTAGTCTTGCACTTCTAAATGCAGTATCTCCAGAGGTAATTGGACATATAATTACACCAACAACTGCAAGTATTCCTCCAAATACGCCTAAAACGCCCTTAGAAATGTCATAAACAACGTTGGATGCTCCATTGGCTAATGCTTCATTAAGGAGTTGAGTTGAACCATAGAAAGCTACACCGGCTGCGGCCCAAACTAGAGCAATAACAGATTCTGTTAACATAGCACCATAAAATACTTTTCTTCCTACCCTTTCATTCATTATACATTTAGCCATCATCGGAGATTGTGTGGCATGGAAACCAGATATAGCACCACATGCAACAGTTATAAACATATAAGGCCAAACTGGAGTTCCCTCTGGATGTAAGTTTTGAAGATTGATTTCAGGTATTGTGTATTTGCCATTTGAGAATAATATTCCACCTATTACTGCTAATGCCATTACCATTAATAAAACACCAAAAATTGGATATAATTTTCCGATTAGTTTATCTATTGGTAATAATGTGGCGAGTAAATAGTATGCAAGGATAATTATTGCCCACCATTTACCTTCCATTCCTGGAGTCAATTTGGCAAGTAATGCAGCTGGAGATGTTACAAAAACAACACCACATAGTACTAAAAGTACTACTGAGAATATTCTCATTATCCATTTTGGCATAGAACCTAGATAATCTCCAGATAACTCTGCAAGTGATGCTCCTCCATGTCTTGATGAAATCATACCAGACATATAATCATGAACTGCACCACCAAGTATAGATCCAAAGACGATCCAAAGAAAAACAACTGGACCAAATACAGCACCCATTAAAGCACCAAATATTGGTCCTGTACCTGCAATATTTAAAAGTTGAATTAAAAATGCCTTCCAAGTTTTCATTGGAACACAGTCTACACCATCATTTATTGCAACAGCAGGTGTTTTCCTATTGTCTATAGAAAAGACTTTTTCAGTAATTTTACTATAAACTGTATATCCTAAAATTAAGACTAATAAAGAAATTATTAATGAAAACATTATTCTTCTTCCGTATTATTTGTTTGAACAGGATTAATTTCAGATGAGTCTATTATCTCCTCTATTTCTTTTGTCTCGTTTTCTTCTAATTTCTTTTCATCCTCATCTTCATCATCGTCTTTAACTTCATTATAGAAGTTAACAATAATGGATGTGACAATTGCTACAACTATTATTCCATATATACCTAGGACTACAGATAGAATTCTTCCTATTATAGAAACGGATGTAAAATCTCCAAATCCTATGGTTGTAACAAGCATATAACAATACCATAGTGCATCTCCAAAATTGGTAATGTTTGGTTCTGTCATCATAAGTACAATGGAGAATGCAATTATTAATAATAATAGTCCTAAGATAATCTCACCAGCATATGTCTTTCTAACAATTTTCAATAAAATATGACTCTTGAAATTAGAAAGTGTTATAAAGAAAATATAAAACAATGCTGTTACAGTTAAACTTATAGCTGGTACAAATGCTGCTATTAAAAAGAAAAGGTAATTGGTTTGTCCTATACAAAAAGCAGTTATAATTAGCATTACTAATAAAATAATTCCAAATATAATATTATATGCTAAATTCTTTGGCTTATGATTTTTAATCATAGCAACAATACGTTTTGAAATTGGAACTAAGAAATATATAACTCCACTTAAAGCAAATAAATAATTAAATTTCTTGCTTAAAAACGCTATTATTGCAGCTATGAAAAATAATGTAAAATATACAATACGAGCATAAACTAGTTTATTTTCTTTATTTTCTTTAACCTTTACTATAAAAAATAGCAATTCAAAAACTCCAAAAGTAATTAATGCTCCACCAAATAATGCTGTTGCATTTGTTTCCCATGGGTTATCTAAATTTTGAACTGTTCTACCACTCGTTAGTAATAGTAACATTAAAGCACAACAAAGTATTGCGCCACATACAACTTTAAATATTAATTCTTTTGATCTTTTACTTATTTTTGTCATTTTTCTACGATCCTATTATTTTTTGAATTAAAGCTTCTGGTGATCCTACCATCTTTGTTCCTATTATCATGCCTTCCAAATAAACAAATATTATGATTATTATTGCCAATATTGGAATAAGTAAATCAATATTGGATTTTTTATGTCTTCTAGTATATGAGAAGAATACCATTATTGGTGAAGCAAGAAGCAACGGATAACTATCTCCTATTCCGATATGTGTCATTATTTGAGCTATATAAGTGACCGCATAGTTGATTGTTTCTGTATCTGCTCCTTCTGCTGGTATTTCGTTTGCTAATACAACAATGGTTAGAGCCATGTGAATTATTAAATCAATTAAACCTGCAATAAACATGAATATTGCAAGGTATCTGCTGAAATGCCATGAATTTGCATTTGTTTTTAAGAAAGCTTGGTATTCTTCATGAGTTTTCCCACGTTTAATAAATATTCTTTCTCTAATTTTAATAAATATTGCAATACCAACAAATAAAATGAAAGTCATTGGTGGTTTTGTTGTTAAGAATGGGAAAAAGTATGGAGATAATAATATTTTTCCAAAGGATGCTAATATTTTTAAAACAAATGATGCAATTTCGTATCCAATTGGAATTATAATGAAAAATCTAAATATAATCTGTTTTTTGCCAACAAAAATTTTCTTTGGTTTATATACTAAGAAGCACGTGAGTAATGTTACCATGAACAAATCAATGAATATATTGAATGCGAAAAATCCACCACTAGATGAAGCAAGTAAAACATCTATTAATAAAATAGCCTCTGATCTATCACATTGTAATACCCATGCAATTGGTACGGCGAGATATCTTTCGTGGAATAAGATAAAAAGCAATACCAATAAAACTGCACCACCACCATAGAACATAAGCATAGACTTATACGTTCTAGAACCATTAAGAATAGTTGCAAATGTGGCAACTAAGAATAATGGCATCATGATATCTTTTGCGCCACTTAAAATATCAGGCAATGTTCTCACTTTGGCTGCAAGACCAGCATCAAATTTTGCACCTAATGCCAATAAAACACCTACTTGAGAAACAATTAAGAAAAACCATGAAAGGATACGTAATCCTCTATATGACAAAGGTCCACGATATCTAATATCGTTTTCTAGAGAATATTCATCAATCTTTTTTCTTTTTTTCTTTTTCTTCTTTTTGCCATTAAGATTATCTTCTGCTACAGGAATTTGATCCTCAGAAGTTTCTTCTAAAGGGTTTTCTTCTGGATTTAAACTATCCTCGGAAACAATATCTTCTTGTTCTTCGGCAGTTTCATCTTCTATAGACTTTTCTTGAAGACATTCATCTTGTACTGGTTCGATTTCTTCAGTATTTATTATTTTGTTATTTTCTTCCATTTTACACTTCTTTTTTTATATTTTTTTTGTTAATGTAAGTACATTTTTTTCATCTTTTCTATTATAAATAATAGAATCTACAAGGTTTTTAATTATAGTTACTCCAAATCCACCAACTTGTATATCATCGGAATATTTATCTATATATTTATCTTTATTAAGCAATGGGTTATATTCTTGTCCATTACTACTTACAGTTAATATGATAGAATCTTTTTCAAGCTTTGCATTAACTTCTAATGTTAAGACATCAGCTTTTTCATAGGAAACAACATTATTCAAAAGTTCATCAAAGATAATGCCAAACTCATACTTCACTTTTTGTTCTAAAAATCCGAACATATTGTTAAATTTATTGGTATAATCTTCAATTACTTCGAATCCTGGATTTTCATATTTTTCATCTAGTTCCAAATTGATATTCTGTATGAATAGTAAAGTTTCATTATCAAATGGTTCTTCGTCTCCAACAAATTCTTTTAGTTTGTTATTAAGATTTGAAATCTTTTCATCTAGAGATAAATTCTTTGTTTCATCTAAACTAGATAATATTCTTTCATATCCAAATTCTTCTCTTTGAGCATTAATTGCTTCGTTAAGTCCATCTGTATGTAAGAATATAGTTGTTCCCTTCTTGAATGGTATAGTTTCAGACTTATAATTAAAGTCTTTAATACCACTTAATATAAAGTTGGAATTACACTTTAATTGCTCTATACCTTCATTTGTAATGATAAATGGTCTCTCATGTCCTGCACTTACAAATGTTAATTCTTCTTTTACTAAATCTATAACTCCAACGTATGCAGTAATAAATAGACCTTCTTCATTGTTGTTTAATAATGAATTATTAACATCATATAAAACATTTTCTATACTGTTGTTGGATAAGAGTTTTGATTTGATAAGTTCTTTGCCTCTCATCATGAATAAACTTGCAGGTACTCCCTTTCCAGATACATCACAAATACAGAATGCAAGATGTGTTTCATCTAAATAGAAATAATCATAGAAATCGCCACCAACTTCTTTTGCAGATTGGATATAGGCACGAACAGAAATGTCTTTATCATCATATTGTTTATTTGGTAGAGCTTCTAATTGAATCTTACTTGCAACACTCAACTCTGCATTCATCTTTTGTTCAGTTATTGTCTGTTCCTTAATTACATTAATGTAATTAATTAAGGAGTTTTCCATAGAAACAAAAGTGTTAGAAAGAGTTCTTAATTCGTCATTTGACTTTACACCAGGTTCAATAGTTTTAATCTCTTCACCATTAGCTGAAAGGTTATCTGCAAAATCAGATGATGCTTTCTTTAATTTATTAATGTTTCTAATAATTAAGAAATGGGCACCTAAAACATAAAGAATAATTAATACAACTGATGTTGCTCCTAATGTTGCAAATTGAATTAAAATTGTATGTTGTATCTCTTGTTCAACTTTTTCATAATCATATTCAATGAAGTAATATGCAATTAAACCCTCTGGCTCTCCAATTTTGTCTCTTTCATAAATTGGAATTGTTTTTTGCATTTTTCCATATACAGAATATTTAGAAACAACTGAACTTTCTTGATTTGGTGTTTCAGAAACTGCTATGTGAGAACCAGGATAATAAATCTCTTTAATATCTATATTTCCTACCCTGTATTCTACTAATTGAACTAAAGAAGAGGTTGTTTCATCATAATAGCATATAAATGCATTCTTTGCTCCAGATACCTTAACAGATGTATCTAACATAGACATAATATCTTTATATTTTGTTAAGAATTCTGCTAATGCTGGATACAAGATAAAAGTTTCACCATATAAAGCATAAATACTAGGATATTTATTAGCATAATGATGGCGTTTATCATCATATGTATCAAATGTCTCTGGATCGTCATGATTATCTGTATAATTATTGGCGACATATTCTTTGATTTCTTTTATTTCATCGACAACATCGCTTCCATACCAAATCTCTTCTTTAAATCTTTTATCCACATCTTCGGTTGTTTTATCTATTGTGCCATCAAATTGATCATATAATGAATTCTTATATGAAAAATATGAAACAACTAAAGATACAGCCATAGCTAATATGGATACAATTAGACCTAGAGTGATAATTTTTAGTTTGATGGTATTTTTCATCTTATTTTACTGACAATATATTAATAAATCCTGTTACATTAAATACTTCTTTTACTACATCATTAAGATTGTGAATTTCGAAATCTCTATCTTCTGCTGTGAATTGTTTCTTTAATGCGAGTAATACACGTAAACCTGCTGAAGAAATATATTCAAGATTCTTAAAATCAATGATAACAAGCTTCTCGGTTATTGTTTCTTTTGCAACTGCATCTGCAAGTTCTGTAGAAGTAACTGTGTCTAATCTTCCAGTTAATTCAATTGTTAAATTGTCTGCATGTGTGATTTTAATTTCCATAATTTATTCTCCTTTAATTTTTAATTCGAAAACTGTGTTGTTTAAATTTAATATTCTCATATAAGACATAGAGTCTGTTAATGACTTAATAAGTTTTATTCCACTTGTTGAGTATTCTTCGTTATCGTCAAACTCATATTGTGTTGGATCAAATGGTAATCCATCATCTCTAATTGTTAGAACTAAAGTATCTTCATTAATCTTAAGGTTTACATCTATATATTTTTGTATGTTATTCTTTTTATAACCATAGGTTATAATATTGTTAACAACTTCTTCAGATGCCAAGCCAACTATTTGACTTTCTCTATTAGGAACGTTGTTCTCCAAAGCAAAATCAGTAAGTTGTTTAGAAATTTCAGAAGCATTATTTAATTCGTTATTTAAAGATACATCAAAAGTCTTAAATTCTGTTTTTTCAAACATAAATATGCTAAGTGGTTTCTTCTTAACAACTTGATAAACAAGAATAATTACATATGTAAATATCATAGCGGCTGCTTGAGTTACAACTTGTGATATTACATAACCTTCTAAACCTCTTGTAAGTAATAATGAAAGTGCTACTGGTAATACAATTACTAAATCCTTCAAAATTACATTTATAATAGATACTGTTGGTTTGTCTATAGATGGATAGTAATTTGTTATGAACTTGTTTATTTCATATGGTATGAATGCTAGAACAAATATTCTTAACATGAAGTTTACCCTTTCTGTATCTGTTCCTCCGGAATAACCAAAGATTATTGAATATACATTTGGCAATGCAAGAATAAATACTGTGAAGAAAACTGTTACAGCTATATTAATAATATAGATTTTCCTTGTTATAGATTTCAAAGAGTAATGATCCTTCTCTCCATAGAAGATTCCACAAAGTGTTGGTATGATGTTTTGAATACCACCTGCAAATAAGTCAAAGACGAATACCATATTAGATACAAGACCGAATATGATAATATCTAAATCTTGTGTTATAGTTCTTGCAACAAATATATTAATTACCAACATTTCTACAGCTGCCAATGCAAAATTTAATGCATTAGATGCCGATGCTTTTAATAATTCTTTTAATTGAGAACCTTTTAGTTTGAATGTGAAGGATAATAATCTCTTCTTGCTCTTCATATAGAAGAATACTGTCATTGCTCCTATAAAGTATCCTACAGGTGTAGATGCAGCTGCGCCATACATTCCCATGTTGAATACTTTTATAAATAGAACTTCAAGTGCAACTTTTACTACATTTCCAATAATTAGAGTTAATGAAGATAATTTTGGATTATTATCTACAGCCATAAATGAACTCATTAAGAGAACAAATGTGATAACTGGGTCTGTCACCATATATATAAATATATATTGGTATCCATATTCTAATAAAACTGGATCTTGTGAGAATGCAGAAGCAATTGGTCTACAAACAAAGAAACTTATTATTGTGAATATGAAAGATATTGCCATACCAATAATACAAGCAAGAGAGAAAACCTTTTTTGCTGTTAGAATATCTCTCTTCCCTAATAAGTTTGCAACAACTATTGAGCCTCCAATACCAAGTGCAAATCCAGGCAATTGAATGAAATATAAAATGGGCATAACAATTGCAGTAGCACTAAGAGCATCATTTCCTAAGAAGTTTCCAACAATAATACCATCTAGCAATGAACCAAATTGCATTGCAAAAATCATCATTATAGATGGAAGTAAGTATTGATAAAACTTACGGCTAACTAATTTATCATTTCTTTTTAATTCGCTCATAAGTCATTCCTCTCAAAGAATCCTAATGTGTTCAAGGATTCAATTGCATTCTTTAGGTATTTATAGTCTGTTATAGGCCACTTATATCCTAAATGATATAAAGCCTTGTTTGTGAATACGTTGTTTGTTTGGATAAATGAATGTGTATGATAATCACTGGATGAATATGAAATTAATGATGAAACTAACATACTCTTGCTTTCATCTTTCATGAATTCTTTCATACTTTCTACGAATTCTTCATCACTTACAACTTCGATATCAAATCCAAGTTCGTTTAGAACATAGATAATATCACCCATTTGTACACTATGTGAGTTAGCTGAATGGAATACTGTGAATTGTTTATCTGTCTTAGAAAGTAGAATAATTGTCTTTGCAACTTCATCAATTGGTGAGAAGTCTACTTCAACATCCATAGAGTTTACTGGGAATTTATGTAATGTTGCATATCCCTTTAAGTCTCTCATAAATCCGTTAGTAATTGAGTTTGCTTGGAATTCACCATCGCTTTCTCTACTCATTAAGTTACCAACTCTTATGATCTTTCCATCTAATCCTTCCATACATGCTTCAAGTACTGCTTTTTCTGCATTAAACTTGCTATGAACATACTTATTAGATACATCTTGTCCAAAGGACAACATATTCTCAAACATTCTAAATGTGTCTGGAAACTTATTGTCTATATTCTCACCTGCAACAGATAATGTTGAGATTTGAACGAGTCTTACATTTAATGCTTTTGCAACTTTAATTAAGTTAGTTACACCACCAACGTTAACTCTTTCGATGATATCGTCATTAGCAAAGTGTTTAACAATAGCAGCACAGTTAATGATAGTATCAAACTTAACACCCTTTAATTTATCTAAAAGTGTTTCATCTGTTACATCTCCATCTACTATCGTTACATATTTCTCTACTTCATCAATTAATGGAGAGTCAAAGTAATATGCCAATAAACCTAATAATCTTTGTTTTGGATCTAACTTACCACCTCTAATAAGTGCAACAACATTAATCTTTTGGTTGAGTAATTCTTTAAGGATATGAATTCCTAAGAATCCAGTTGCACCAGTTAACAATACAGACTTGATATCTTTATCAACCTTAATATCATTGATATTGTCTATGATATTTGCATCTAATGATGGAAGTTCACTTGCAACCTTTTCCTCTTCTTTAACTTCTTCATGTTGAGATAAAGAATTGATGTGTTTCTCAAGTGCTGAAATGGTTGAAAATTCGAATACATCTCCATAGGAGATAGGTAAATTAGCATTAAGTGCAAGCATAGCCACCTTAGAAGCGCTTAAAGACGTTCCTCCGAGTTCAAAGAAGTCATCCTCGATACCTATTTCGGATTTACCCAAAGCTTTCTTATAGAGCTCTACAAGTTGTTTCTCTAATTCGGTTGTTGCTTCCTTAATTTCTCTATTAGTTGCTTCAACTTGTGGTTCTGGTAATACCTTCTTATCTATCTTTCCATTTGGAGTAAGTGGGAACTTATCTAATTGCATCATTACCTTTGGAATCATATAAGGTGTTAAGGACTTAGCCATATGTTTTGTTAAGTCTTCCTTATCTATTTCCTTAGTTGCTGTGAAATATGCAGCAAGATAATCACCTTCTACTTGACTTTGTTTTACAAGGATTATGCTTCTTGTTATATCTGGATAAGAATTTAGAACTTTTTCAATTTCGTCTAATTCTACTCTTAATCCTCTAAGTTTTACTTGGTTGTCTAATCTTCCGAAGAATTCAATGTTACCTTCTGCATTATATCTTGCAAGGTCTCCACTTCTGTATGCTCTCTCACCATCTAGATCTATAAAGACTGCCTTTGTCTTTTCTTCCATTCCTAGATATCCAATACCAACTCCTTCTCCAGCAAGAGTTAGATCTCCTATTGCTCCAATTGGTAATTTGTGCCCAGTCTTATCTAAAAGATAAGCTTTTACATTTCCAAGTGGTTTACCTATTGTCATATACTTGTCTTCTACAACAGACATTGTACATGTAATAGTTGTTTCTGTTGGTCCATAACCATTATTAAGAACTGCCTTTACACCTAAACTTCTAATTCTTTCACAAAGTTCTGGAGAAACAGCTTCTGCACCCATATCTAATACTTGGAAGTTCTTTAAACAATCTACAAACTCTTTAATATCTAACAAGTTAGATACATAAGATGGAGTTAAGAACATAATGTTTACACCGTACTTCTTTAATGTCTTTGCAAGTAACAATGGGTTTTCAATTTCTTCTGTAGAAGCAATAACAGCTGTATATCCATGTGATAGTGGGATACATTCTTCTTGAAGTGATGCATCAAATGCAAAGGATGAGAATGAACAGGATACTACATCTCCCTTTATGATTCTGTATTCACCAGTTGCGTAGTTATTTCCGTCTTGTACATAGTTTACAAGGTTTCTATGTGAAATCATTACACCCTTTGGTTTTCCTGTTGAACCAGATGTATAAATTACATAGCAAAGTGAAGATTGTGGTATTTCTCTGTCT